>NZ_CP146614.1:4800000-6000000 GCF_037094685.1 Massilia sp. METH4
GCGTGCGCTGGGAAGGCATCGAGACCACCAGCGAGGGCGACAGCTTCGCCGCGGTGAGCCAGACCAACAGCGTGTGGAGTCCGCTGGCGCAAACGCTGTACAAGCTGCCGGACAGCCGCGACCAGGTGCGCCTGGCTTTGACCCGCACGTTCAAGGCGCCCGCCGCGAACAACCTGGTGCCGCGCCGTTTCACGTCCACCAACAACAGCCAGACCGAGCCGGATCGCCGCGGCAACCCGGAGCTGCAGCCGGAGCTGGCGTCGGGCATCGACGCCTCATACGAGCACTACTGGGGCGAGAATGCGCTGCTGTCGGCGGCCGCGTCGATGCGGCGCATCAGCGGTTATACGCGGCAGGGATTATTCGTCGAAAACGGCCGCTGGATCGCCACGCCGGTCAACGACGGCAGCGCCGTCACCCGCAGCATCGAGCTGGAAGCCAAGTTCCCGCTGGCGGCCGTGTTCGCCGACGCGCCGGGCGTGGACCTGCGCGCCAGCGTGGCGCGTAACTGGTCGCGCGTGGACGTGGTGCCGGGTCCGGACAACCGGCTGGACCAGCAGACGCCGCTGTCGGCCACGTTCGGCGCCGACTACCGCTCGCGCGACGGCAAGCTGACGACGGGGGCCAGCTTCGCCTTCCGCGACGGCGGCCCGGTGCGCATCGACCTCAACCAGACGGGCTACCAGAGCGTGCGGCGTGACCTGGACGTGTACGCGCTGTGGAAATTCAATCCGCAATACCAGCTGCGCCTGGCCGTCTCGAACCTGCTGGGCCAGGATTCGGTCGGCGATTCCGCCTATACGGACGAGAGCGGCACATTGCGGCGCACCAGCAGCTACCCCGGCTACACCCAGGGCCGGGCCACGCTCGAAATGCGCTTCTGAACGGGCCCCTGGGCGGGGCCCACACCTGCTTTAGAGCGCCTAACAAAACCCCCATGGCTGCGTTGCGGCGTCTCGCCGTACAGGTGTACTGTCTTCGACGCCGCGCCTTGCCCTGCGGGTTTTGTTAGGCGCTCTTAATACGGCGTGCCATCCTTGTGCGTGAACCGCCAATGGCCGTCCTCGAATACGGCGGCCACGTCGTCGCGTGGATAAACCGCGGTATCGCCGGGCGAGCGGTCGCCAATTTCCAGGAATACCACCTCCGCCGACGAACGGTTCTCCAACCGGTGCGCGCGGCCGCCGGCCGGGAAGCCGGCGCACATGCCGGGCTCGAGCACCATTTCACCGTCATCGGTAACGAGCACTGCTTCGCCGGCAAGCAGATAAATAAATTCATCCTGCGTCGTATGCCGGTGCAACAACGCCGAGATACTCCCTGGCGCCAGCGTGCAGCGGTTTACGCCGAAATTCTTCAGCCCGAATATATCGCCGAGAGGCTGCTTCACCCGGCCCGCCGTCATTTCGGCGAACGGCGATGGCATCAACGATGGCTTGCTGCGCGGCGGGGCATCCTGCGCAATCACTGCTAGCGGGTTGGTATTCATGGTTGTGAGTTTAAGTGGACAAATTTTATTCTCGCGTAAGCTTACACCACATTTAATGTGAATAATTGTGGAAAGCGCGCGCGGTCTTATGGTAAATTGGCGGACATTGAATTCTCACAGATTGTCACGGGCACTTTTTCACCTACGAAGGATAAGAGATGACGACTTACCAGGAATACCAGGCCAAGATCGCCGAATTGCAGAAGCAGGCTGAATTGGCCCGCCGGAACGAGATCGCGGAAGCAAAGGAGCGCATCGCCTCCATCATGCGTGAACACAACCTGACGCTGGCCGACCTGGGTCCGGCCGTCAAATCGGCCAAGCCGGTCAAGACGCGCGCCCCGGTGCCGATGAAATATCGTGACGACGCAACGGGCCAGACCTGGACGGGTCGTGGCCGTGCGCCGAAATGGCTGGAAGGCCGTAACAAGGAAGACTTCCTGATCAAGCAATAAGCCGGCCCATGCGTTGCCCGCGAACCTGGCGATGCATGGATTAAGCGTGCTGGACTGTAATAAGAGCGCCTAACAAAACCCCCATGGCTGCGTTGCAGCGTCTCGCCGTACAGGTGTACTGTCTTCGACGCCGCGCCTTGCCCTGCGGGTTTTGTCAGGTGCTCCAAGGCGCGCTGGCCGGCTGCGCTTATTCAGCAGAACGGGCGGGCGAGGCGGCTTTCGCATCGCCGCTGCTTCACTTTGCGAAGCGAGTTCCACCTGCCCGTTTCCGCCGGTGATAATATCGGGAAAAGCGCGATAGCGCCTTCCTGATTCCGGCCCGCTCCAGGTGGTCGCCGTACCCGTGCGTTTGCTCATATATATGCTGTAATGACGAAACGCCCGGTTGACGGCACCGATGCCGAACACGGCACTGCCGCCTGTGCAAATGCCGCCGCCTGCCTGTCAATTCCCGGTGATACTCAGAATATTCCCATCCGGGTCTTTGAACCAGGCCACTTTCATGCCATTGCCGACATGGATATCGCCTTCCAGCCGCAAGCCTGGCATCTCGTAATGTTCGAAGGCCACGCCTTTCGCTTTCAGCGCGGCCACGATTTCCTCGATCTCGTCGCCCGTTGCCCAGGTCGCTGAAGTGGCTTCGTTGGTACCGGCGTATTGCGACCGGTAAACCATGATCCGCGAACTGCCGCTCAGATAAGACAGGACTTCGCCTTCGGCGTCGCCGCCGGTGGCACTCTCCTGCAATCCCAGCGTATCGCCATAAAAGGTGCGCGCCGCCGCGAGATCGCGTACGGCGATCGTCGCCATTGCTTCCGTATTTGCCAGCATGGTGTCCTCCGTGGTGGGTGAGTTTCCATGATAGGCGGCGCGGTGGCGGATGCCAGGTGAGCGCCGCGCCCGCCGGATGTGTGCGAAGATGCCGCATGATTCCATTGTTTCCACTCAACACCGTGCTGTTCCCGGATGGCCGCCTCGCGCTGCAGGTGTTCGAGGTGCGTTATCTCGACATGATCAAGCGCTGCATCGCGTCGTCGGAAGAATTCGGCGTGGTTGCGCTGGCCGAGGGCGAGGAAGTGCGCAAGCCGGGCCAGGCGGAGGCGATCGTGACGATCGGGACCCTCGCGCGCATCGTCGACTGGACGGCGCCGCTGCCGGGCCTGATGCACATCACCTGCCTCGGCACGCAGCGCTTCCGCGTGCAAGCCGCCGAGCAACTGAAGCATGGCCTGTGGATGGCCGACATCGAACGCCTGCCGGACGACATGACCGTGCCCGTGCCGGCCGAGCAGCAGGACGTGGCGAACGCGCTCGGTTCGCTGATCCGTTCCCTGCAACAGCGCGGCGTGGCGCCGGCGCAAATGCCGATGAGCCCGCCGTATCGCCTCGATGAAAGCGGCTGGGTGGCGAACCGCTGGTGCGAACTGCTCGAGCTCGATCTGGCGCAGAAGCAGTTGCTGCTGGCCCAGGACAACCCTGTCCTGCGCCTGGAACTGGTGCAGGATGCGCTGGCCGACAGCGGCTACCTGAACTAGGGAAGCGCAGATCCATTCATTGCGGCGCGAGTTCCTCTTCCGCCGCATGCACGCGCACCGACCACATCACGCCGGCGACGAGCAGGGCGATCGCCGCCGCCTCGAGCGGTCGTGGCCAGGCCTGGCGGTAGACGAAGCCGTACAGCAGGGCGAACAGCGTTTCGAACAGGATCAGCTGGCCCGACAGCGTGACGGGCACGCGCCGGCTTGCCACGTTCCATAACTGGTTGCCGATCACCGAGGCGCCCAGCGCCAGGAGCGCGTTGCAGGTCCAGAACAATGCCCAGTCGCGCCGGCCCGCGACCGTGGCCGTACCGATGAACTCCTCATGCCGCAGTGCGAACGTCGCGGCCGCGATGCCGAGCGCGATGATGCCGGTGGACAGGCCGTACAGCGCCGACCATTCCGCGCTGCTGAAGTGGGCATTGGCTTTCAGGTAGCGGGCATTGTCCACGGCATACCAGGTCCAGCACAGCAGGGCCCCGGCGGCACATGCCAGGCCGACGGCGGTCTGCCACAGCGGCCGGCCGGATTCCCGCGCATGCGTGAAGACGTCGATATTGATGCAGGCGATGCCCGCCGCCACCACCAGCAGGGGCAGGGCCAGGCGCGCCAGCGGCACGGCGCCGTGATCGTGCCGGCCCATCAGCGTGACCGTGACGGGCAGGATGCCGATGATCAGCGACGTGGGCGCCACGCCGGCCAGCTTCACGGCGCTTGCCAGCAGCATGTAATAGACGATGTTGCCGGCCAGCGCGTGGCGCAGCAGCGCCGCGCAGTCGCCGCGGTCCAGCCGGTGGGCCAGGCCGGAGAGCTTGGGCAGCAGCAGCACGAAGGCCATCGCGCCATAGGCCGTGTAGCGGCCCAGGGCCAGCTCCAGCGGCGAGAAGGCCGCCAGCAGCGCCGGCACGATGAATACCATGCCCCACATCGCTCCGGCCAGCAGGCCGCACAGTACGCCAGTCCACATCCGATGCCGATCCAGTTCTCGTTTTTTAAGGGGCGCCAGTGTCGCACAGAGTGCGCTATGGTGGCCAGACCACTCGATCAAGCAGGAAGCAGGAGACCATCATGACAGACAAGAAGATCATCGCTGCATTGAAGGGCGAGGCGCGGCCATTCACGGCGGCCGAGGATATCGACTATCTGCTCGAATCGATCGGCGACGCCTCGATCGTGCTGCTCGGCGAGGCCACCCACGGCACGCGCGAGTTCTACCGCCTGCGCGCGGAAATCAGCAAGCGCCTGATCGTGGAGAAGGGCTTCGACGCCATCGCCGTCGAGGCGGACTGGCCCGATGCGCTGCGGGTGTCCCGCTACGTGCAGCACGGCGGCGACGACATGACGGCCGAGGGCGCGCTGTCCGGCTACAAGCGTTTCCCACAGTGGATGTGGCGCAACCATGAAATCGTCGACCTGGTGAACTGGCTGCGCGAGCACAACGCGCACGTGGCGAGCAATGCGCGGCGGGTGGGCTTCTACGGGGTCGACCTGTACAGCCTGCAGCAATCGATGCACGCGGTGATCGCCTACCTTGACCAGGAAGACCCGGAAGCGGCGGAGCGGGCGCGCCAGCGCTATGGCTGCATCGACCACATGGCCGAGGACCCGCAGCGCTACGGCTACGCCACGTCGTTCGGCATGAAGCCGCACTGCGAACAGGAAGTGGTGCGGCAATTGATGGAACTGACGCGCCAGGCAAACCTGTACGTCCAGCAGCTGGGCGGCCAGGTGCCCGACGAACTGTTCTACGCACAGCAGAACGCGCGCGTGGCGCGCAACGCGGAAACCTACTACCGCTCGATGTTCCAGAGCCGCGACGAATCGTGGAACGTGCGCGACTCGCACATGGCGGAAACGCTGGAAGCGCTGCGCGAGCACATCAGCCAGCGCACGGGGCGCCCCGGCAAGATCGTCGTGTGGGCGCACAATTCGCACCTGGGCGACGCGCGCTACACGGAGATGGGCGAGCACGGCCAGTTGAACCTGGGCCAGCTGGTGCGGGAACGCTACCGGCCGGAGGACATCTTCCTGCTGGGATTTACCACGCATACTGGCACGGTGACGGCGGCCACGGAATGGGATGGTCCGGCGGAGCTCAAGCCCGTGGTGCCGTCGCGCCCGGACAGCGTGGAACGCCTGATGCATGAGACGTCGGTCGCCACCGGCATGGACCAGTTCCTGCTGCCGCTGCGCGGCCGCGACAGCATGCTCGCGCGGCTGCCGTCACGCTACCTGGAACGCGCCATCGGCGTGATCTACCGGCCGGAGTCGGAGCGCTACAGCCATTATTTTTACGCGGACGCCGCGAAGCAGTTCGATGCGCTGGTTCACGTGGACCGGAGCACGGCGCTACCGCCGCTGGAACGGTCGGCGCTGTGGAAGCAGGACGAGGTACCGGAGACGTACCCGAGCGGGTTGTAACCCATGAAATAGTTGCCCGAAAAATGGGGTCTGTCCCCATTTTTGAAGCAACATCGGTGCGCGGAGGTTTGCGGCCGCGCTGGACCTGAATTTTAGCGGGAGGAGCCGGCTCCGGCCGCCGGTCTTCTTCTGCCGCAGTCGTGTCAGCCGGCGTAGTACGCAAGCGCCGTCGCCAGCGCGAGATGGACGCCGGTGCCGATCCAGAACTTTACCTGGAACGATGTCTTGCTCGACTTATGCCGCAGGAGGCGTTGGCCCAGCAGTCCACCCGGCCAGCCGCCCACCAGCCCCAGCAGCAGCAGCGTACGCTCGGGCGTGCGCCGCCGCCCCAGCCGCGCGGCGCGCTTGTCGATGGCGTACAGGATGAAGCAGGCCAGGCTGGTACACGCGTACCAGCCGGCCACAACCAGCGAGGCGACGAGGCTCAGAAGTAGTTCAGGCCCAGCGCGGCCTTCACTTCGTCGGCCGTCCGCGCCGCCACTTCGCGGGCGCGCGCGGTGCCTTCCTTCAGCAACTGCATCACGTAGCCCTTGTCCTTCGCGTATTCTTCCCGGCGTGCGCGGATCGGGCCCAGCAACTCCTGCAGCACGGCTTCCAGGCGCTTCTTGACGATGCTGTCGCCCAGGCCGCCGCGCACATAATGCGCCTTCATTTCTTCGAGGGCCGCCTTGTCCGGGTCGAAGGCGTCCAGGTAGATGAAGGCCACATTACCTTCCAGGTGGCCCGGGTCCTGCACGCGCAGGTGCAGCGGGTCCGTATAGACCTTCTTCACGGCGGCCGTGATCTCGTCGGCCGAGGCGCCCAGGTTGATGGTATTGCCCAGCGACTTGCTCATCTTGGCCTTGCCGTCGATGCCCGGCAGGCGGCCGATTTCCGGCACCAGGGCCTTGCACTCGACGAGGATGTCGCGATTCGCGATCCGGTTGAAACGGCGCACGATCTCGTTGGTCTGCTCGATCATCGGGATCTGGTCTTCGCCGACCGGCACGATGGTGGCCTTGAACGCCGAGATATCGGCCGCCTGCGAAGCAGGGTAGGTGAGGAAGCCGGCCGGAATGTCGCGCTCGAAGCCGCGCATCACGATTTCCGCTTTCACCGTGGGATTGCGCTCCAGCCGCGCCACGGTGACCATGTTCAGGTAGTAGAACGTGAGCTCGGCCAGTTCCGGGATCTGCGACTGGATCAGGATGGTGGACTTGGCCGGGTCGATGCCCACGGCCAGGTAATCCAGCGCCACTTCGACCACGTTGCGGCGCACCTTGTCGATGTCGTCCATATTGTCCGTCAGCGCCTGCGAGTCGGCCAGCATGATGAACTGCTTGTATTCGTGCTGGTAGGAGACGCGGTTGCGCAGGCTGCCCACGTAGTGGCCCAGGTGCAGCGGGCCGGTCGGGCGGTCGCCGGTGAGGATCACGGCAGGCGTGGCAGCGGGAGAGGCGGCAGGGGTGTTTTCAGGCTGGCTCATAGGCTTCTTTCGGGTTGGCCCCCGCCCCGATGCGCCATGCGAAACGCCACCTTGGCAGAGGCGGCGTCATTGAAATCACATCACTTCAAACGGGGGCCGCACGACGTGGAGCGGCGCCACCAGGGACCGTGACAAGCGCGGACAAAGGGATGCGATAGGGGAAAAATCATCCCGCGATGGTCGCAGGTTCATGCCGAGCTGTCAAGGCAGCCAGGGACCGGCGCCCCATCCATGTGCGCGTGGCGATGGCCCGCCTTGCGCGCACGCGGCGCGACGTTCGGCTGGCTATCCTCTCGGGAACTGCTACCTTGTAGGAGAAAATCGGACGGCATGTCCGACTCTGCCGGGCGGCGCTCGGCGTCATGGCAAGACTCTCACCACGGCATCGTTGATGTTGGCCGAGCCGGCTTGGCGCAAACCTGATTGAAGGAGGCAGCGATGGAAACGCAGCAGAAGACGAGTTTGCACGGGAAGTCGCGGGTCGCATTGCTCTGCATGGGAATCGGCGCCATGGCGCTGGCGCCCGGTGTTCCGGCGCTTGCGGCGCCGTCCGTTCCCGTTGCTTGCAACGATGCGCGCGCGGAGGCGCGCCTGCGGGAACGCGAGACGGCGGTGCTGGGCGCAAGGCATGCGGCGGAGCATGCGGACGCTCGCCGAAGACAATGCCGGGCCGCGAAAGGACTGGAAGCCGCCCGTACCGTGGATCCGGCGGCCCTTTCCGCCGCCGCGGTAAGACCCGCCAATGTGATGGGCCGCTGGGGTTCACCGATCCGTATCCCCGTGGCGGGTGTCACCGCCGTCCTGCTGCACAACGGCAAGGTCCTGTTCTGGTCCTATGAGCCGGGCAGCTGGGGTAATCCGAACGGGTCCAATACCGGCGTGGCCTACCTGTGGGACCCAGCCACGAGGAGCGGCCGCTCCATCACGCCGCCGGAAAACATCTGGTGCGCCGGACAGACGATCCTGGGCGATGGGCGGGTGTATATCGCGGGCGGCAACCTGCGCTATCCCGATCCCTCCGCCGAGCCGGGGCAGGGCGGATGGCAAGGCACCTTGACGCACTACACGTTCAATCCCAACAACGCTTCGTTCACCAGGCAGTATCCGGACATGATCACCGGCCGCTGGTATCCGACCGTCACCCAGCTCGGCGACGACCGGGTGGTGATCACGAGCGGCTATGACGAGAACGGGGGCAACGACGTTACCCAACAGGTGGAGATATTCACGCCGTCGCCGGATATGGACGGGAATGGCAGCATCACCGAAATTTCACCGCACAACCCGAGCGGTCTCTATCCTTTCCAGTACGTGCTGGCGTCGGGCGACATGCTGCAGGCGGGCCCCGGCCGGTACAACAGCTCCTTGCTGGACGTCGATCTGTTGAGCTGGAGTGCGCTTCCGCCGATGCAGGCGTGGCATTACGATTATGGGAACGGACTCGTCTACGCGGATGCCTCGGTAACGCCGGTCCGTCAGGTCGTGCTGGTCGCCGGCGGCGTGACCGCGGGCCCCGCGGTAACGGGCGATATCGAGATGCTGGACGGTACCAACCCCGCAGCGGGATGGAAGGCGTTTCCGCGCTGGGCGCAGCGGCGCCATAATTCGAATACGGTCATCTTGGCGGACGGAACATTGCTCACCGTCGGCGGCAACAGCGCGACCTCGTCCTATGGCGATCCGGTGTTCGACACGGAGCTGTATACCAGGCCGCCCACCGACGCCACCGGAAGCTGGGTAAAGGTGATGCCACACACCGTCCAAGCCGCCTATCACTCCACGGCCATCCTCCTGCCCGACGCCACGGTATTGCTCGCGCAGGACGACCAGGACAAGTCACCGACCGCGGCGCAGCACGTCCAGGTCTACTCTCCGCCTTACCTGTTCAAGGGCAGCCGTCCCCGTATCACTTTCGCTCCCCCGGCGGTCACCTGGGGGCAGGCGGTTGCCATTCTGACCGATACCCCCAGGATTTCGGGCGCCATGCTGATCGCACCAGGCGCAACCACGCATGGCAACGACATGCACCAGCGTGCGATCAAGCTGCCATCGCGAACGCTCGGCCGCACGGTGCAGGTGACGATCCCGTCATCCTCATCGCTGGTGCCGCCCGGGTACTACATGCTGTTCGTCCTGAACGCGACCGGGGTTCCGTCAGTGGCCAAATTCATCCGCGTCATGTGAACCGGCCCGCCGGGCGTTGCTCGGCGCGGGCCCGTCGAGACAGGCCCGCCACCGCCATCAGTAACGGCGCGGGTTGTCCGGCCGGGCATCGAGGCGGTTCGGCACGCCGTCGCGATCGCTATCGATCCTGCGGTCGTGGCGGCTGGCGATGCCGCCACGATCGCTGCCCACCCCATGGTGACGGTCGTAGCGGTTCGGTATGCCATCGTGGTCGCGATCGCCGCGCTGCCAGGCGCCGCGCGTCAATTGCCAGCGGCCGTCGCGCTCGCGCCAGCTCGGTGCGGCCCAGTGGTAGCCCGCGCGCGCCTTCACGTACTTGCCTCTTACCCATGCATAGCGGTGACCGTTCCAGTTCCAGTAGCCGGGCGTCCACACATAACCGTGGCGGGCCTGCGGCACCACTTCGTGACGTGGTGGCGGCGGCGCCTTGCGCACGACGACGATTTCCGTGGCGGCCAGCGCGGGCGCGCCGACGGCACCCAGCGAAGCGGCGAACATCGCGGCGATCAGCAGTTTTTTCATTTGGTACTCCTTGTGGTGAACGGTAGGCTCCATTATTGGCGGAACTTGTTACTGCATTATTCCCACAGCCAACTTCTCTGTAAGCAATTGTTTCGTTGCTTAAAAGGAAATAGCGGGGTACCATCGGCCATCTTTGTCCCTGGAGGAACCGATGCCGCTGCGCCTTGCACTTGCCCTGTCCCTGATCGCGCCGAACGCCGTGGCGCAGACGCCGCCGATGGCGCCCGATATCGGCACCAGGTTCGCCGTGCCCGCGGACGCGGCCGACCATGTCAGGCGCGAAGTCGTGATCCCCATGCGCGACGGCGTGAAGCTGTACACGGTGATCGTGGTGCCGAAGGGAGCGAAGAATGCGCCGATCATCCTGACCCGCACGCCATACAACGCGGCCGGCCGCACCCAGCGCAACAAGAGCCCCAGCATGCTTGCCACGCTGCCGCAGGGCGACGAGACGTTCGTGCGGGAAGGCTACATCCGCGTGTTCCAGGACGTGCGCGGCAAGTACGGTTCCGACGGCGACTACGTGATGACACGCCCGCTGCGCGGCCCCCTGAACGGTACGAAGACGGACCATGCCACCGACGCCTGGGACACCATCGAATGGCTGGTGAAGAACGTGCCCGAATCGAATGGCAAGGTAGGCATGCTGGGTTCCTCGTACGAAGGATTCACCGTGCTGATGGCGCTGGCCGACCCGCACCCGGCGCTGAAAGTGGCGGTGCCGATGAGCCCCATGGTCGACGGCTGGCGCGGCGACGACTGGTTCCACAACGGCGCCTTCCGCATGCCCACGCTGGCCTATATCGCCAGCCAGACCACTGTGCGCGGCCGCGGCGAAGCGCTGCCCACCGGCGTCTACGACGACTACGAGGGCGTGCTGCGCGGCGGGTCGGCCGCCGGCTATGCGCGCCAGTTCGGGCTCGACAAGCTCAATTACACGAAGAAGCTGTTCGAACACCCCGCCTACGACAGCTACTGGCAGCACCAGGCGCTGGACCGGCTGCTGGGCGCGCGCAAGCTGAAGGTGCCGACGATGACGGTGGTCGGCCAGTGGGACCAGGAAGACATCTATGGCGCCTACGCCGTGTACGAGGCGCTCGAACCGCAGGACCGGAACAACGACCTCAATTACCTGGTGGTCGGACCGTGGCGCCACAGCGGCGTCAACTACGACGGCTCCTCGCTGGGTGCACTGAAGTTCACCGGCGACACGGCGCTCGAATTCCGCCGCGACGTGATGCAGCCGTTCCTGGACCAGTACCTGAAGGATGGCGCGCCGAAGGCGGAGACGCCGCCGGTGCTGTCCTACCAGAGCGGCAGCAACCGCTGGCAGCGGCTGCAACGCTGGCCGCTGGCCTGCGCCAGCGGCTGCCCGGCGCCCGCGCAGACCGTCTACCTGCACGACGGCTTCAAGCTCTCGTTCACGGCGCCCGCCGCGTCCGCCGATGGCTTCGACGAATACGTGTCCGACCCGGCGAAGCCGGTACCGTTCGTGCCGCGCCCGGTGCGGATGGGCGACCCGGAAGTGTGGCGCCCGTGGCTGGTCAGCGACCAGCGCTTCGTCGCGGACCGGCCGGACGTGCTGACCTACGTATCAGAGCCGCTGAAGGCGCCCATGCAACTGGCCGGCGCGCCCGTGGTGAACCTGTTCGCCTCGACGTCCGGCACGGATGCCGACTGGGTCGTGAAGGTGATCGACGTCTACCCGGACGAAGTGCCGTCGCAGCCAGAACTGGGCGGCTACCAGTTGCCGCTGGCGATGGATATCTTCCGCGGCCGCTACCGCAACAGCCTGGAGCATCCCGAGCCCGTCGCCGCCGGCAAGCCGGAACGCTACCGCTTCGCGCTGCCGAACGTGAACCACGTGATCCTGCCGGGCCACCGGCTGATGGTGCAGATCCAGTCGAGCTGGTTCCCGCTGTACGACCGCAATCCGCAGCGCTATGTGGCCAATATTTTTCACGCACAGCCGAGGGATTATGTGAAGGCGACGCAGCGAATCTATCGCACCGGCGAGTTGCGCAGTGCGATCGAGTTGCCGGTGGTGCCGGCCGGCCAGCGGTAGCCTCACGGGAAAACCGGTGTCGGACACCATTTCCCTGCGGGAAATGGTGTCCGACACCGAGGCTTGCTGCTGGCGGCGATGATCATTTGTGTCTGACACCATTTTTCGCAGAAAAATGGTGTCAGACACAGGTTTTCTCTACCGCCAGCTACGGCGCGCTGACGTATGGCGACCCGCGTCCCCCGGGCGCCTGCGCCAGCAGGCTGCGCATCTCGCGCGCTTCCTCGACCGGCGTGCGCCCGAAGAAGCGCTTGAACTCGCGCGAGAACTGCGACGTGCTCTCGTAGCCCACGCGCCCGCACGCGGTGGCGGCCGTCACGCCATCCTGCACCATCAACAAGCGCGCTTTGTGCAGCCGCGTCGACTTCAGGTACTGGATCGGCGACGTCGTCGTCACCGCCTTGAAGCCGGCGTGGAAGGCGGCCTGGCTCATGCCCGCTTCGCGGGCGAGGGTGGCCACGTCGATGGGCCGGTGGTAGTCGCTGTGGATGCGCCGCAGTGCCTTGCCGATCTTGGCGAACTGCGTCTGGTGGGCGAGGCCGGCGCGCAGCGCGCCACCCTGTTCGCCGGTGAGCACGCGGAACAGGATCTCGCGCAGGATGCCCTGGCCCAGCAGCCGCGTCTCGACCGGGGACGTGAGGGCCTGCAGCAGGCGCAGCACGGCGTCACCCAGCGCATCGTCCAGGTGCGAGGCCATGATGCCGCGCGGCGCCGGCGGCGGCGGCGTATTGCCGGGCTGCGCCTCGTCGACGGCAAGGGCGATCTCGGCGGCCAGTTGCAGGTCGATGGGGATCGAGATCGCCAGCATCGGTTCGGCCGCGCTGGCGCGCACGGTCTCGCCTTCGAACGGCAGCGGCACGGACAGCACGAGGAATTGCTGCGCGTGGTAGTCGAACGCCTCGCCGCCCAGGTAGCCCCGCTTGTGCCCCTGGCAGACGACGACGATGCACGGCTCCACCAGCGCCGGGCTGCGCGGGCGTACCGAGTGCGCTCGCATGAACTTCACGCCGGGCAGTGCGCACAGCGTATAGCCTTCGTCCGGCGCCAGCACGCCCATCAGCTCCACCATCCGCGCCTGCCGCTCAGTGGTCGCCATTGCCATCATGTGTCCTCCATCGTTTTCGGCACCGATTATGCCGCGATCGGCGGCGAAATTGGCATCGCGTGGAGGATCAGGCAATGATTCGAAACCTTCCCGCAATCCGCCGCGCGGCGCCCGGCCTACACTGTCGATCTCGCAACCGATCAGCCAGGAGAATCAGATGGTGGAACAGAAAATCGTCCTGATCACCGGCGCCACGGGACGCATCGGCGCGGCGGCGGCGCGCCGGCTGGCCGAGGAGGGCCATCACGTGGTACTGGGCGCGCGCCGCATCGAGCGGCTGGTGATGCTGGCCGCTGAAATCCGCGCCGCCGGCGGCAGCGCCGACTGCCACGTGGTGGACGTGACCGACGCGGACGACGCGCAGACCTTCGTGCTGGCCGCCTTCGCGAAGTTCGGCCGGGTGGACGTGCTGGTCAACGCGGCCGGCGTCGCGGCACCGTCCCGCCTCGATACCCTGAAGCTGCTGGAATGGGACCGCATGCTGGATGTGAACGTGCGCGGCGCCCTGTACGCGATCGCGGCCGTGCTGCCGCTCATGCAGCGGGCCGGTGGAGGCCACGTCGTCAACCTGGCTTCGGCTGCCGCGCCCGGTGCCGGCGCGGCAGTGCAGGGCGCCACGGCCCACGCAGTGCAGGCGATTTCCGCGGCGCTGCGGCAAGAGGAGCCGTCGATCGAGGTCACCGTCGTCGCGCCGGACGTGCCGGGCGGCGCGGCGGCGGTGGCGGCGGCGATCGAGGCGGGGGTATCGAGGCCCAGGTCGCGGCCGGTGCTGCTGGCCGAGGCCTGCGCCGCCTGAAGGGTCACAGCGTGCGATGGTGGTCGCGGAACCAGCGGCGCGCGAACAGGATGGCGACGGCCTGCATGCCCGCGCTGACGAAGAAGGTGACGCCGATGCGCCAGTCCGATGGCGGCAGGTGGCTCACCTTCGCCAGCAGGAAGCCGCCGGCGAGCGGCATCACGACCACGCCCACGCTGTTGATCGCGTGCAGGGACCCCATCAACTCGCCCTGCTCGGTGGGCGGCGTGGCCTTCGAGATGATGCCCTGCAGCGCCGGCCCCGCCGCGAAGGCCAGCAGGTTGCACAGGATGAGCACATACATCATCCAGCCCTCGGTGGCCAGGCCATACAGCAGGTAGGTGATGGCGCCGGAACCGAGCCCCAGCAGCGACAGCCGCACCTCGCCGAAGCGTTTCATGAGGATGCCCAGCAGCCACGCCTGCACGAGCACGGATGCGATGCCCACGCAGAACAGCGCCACGCCATTCTGCGTGGTCGACCAGCCGAAACGGAACGTCGTGTACAGCACCCACGTGGTGTGCAGCATCGTCTGCGCCAGTGCGACCAGGGCGAACACGATCACGAGGCCGCGCGTGGCGCGCCGGCGCCACAGTTTCACCAGCCCGCCGACGGGGTTGAGCTTGTGCAGCGCGAACGCGCCGCGCCGTTCCGGCGGCAGCGATTCGGGCAGGAAGAACCAGCCGTAGATGAAGTTGGCCGCCGACATGCCGGCCGCCACGTAGAACGGCAGGTGCAGGTCGATGCCGCCCAGCACACCGCCCAGCATGGGGCCGGCGATGAAGCCCATCCCGAAGGCGGCGCCGATCTTGCCGAAGCTTTTCGCCCGATTGTCCGGCGTGGAAATGTCCGAGGCATAGGCCGAGGCGACCGACATGCTGGCCGCCGACATGCCGCCGATCACGCGGCCAACCAGCAGCCACGCCAGGTTCGCCGCCAATGCCGTGACGAGGAAGTTCAGCGCCATGCCGGCCATCGAGTACAGCAGCACGGGGCGCCGGCCGACCTTGTCCGACAGCGCGCCCAGCATCGGCATGAACAGGAACTGCATCAGGCCGAAGGTGGCGCCCAGCAAGCCATACCACAGCGATTGCTGCTCGCGCGCGCCCACGAACTCGCCCACCAGCACGGGCAGCACGGGGATGATCAGGCCGACGCCGAGCATGTCGATGAACACGCAGAGCAGTACGAAGTTGAGGTTCACCGCCTTGGGCGGCGCGGCGGTGTCGGGAGCGACGTCTTTCATGGTTTGACGGCGGCCGCGGCCACCTCGGTATCGTTCAGCACGAACACCAGCCGGCCATGCATGGCGCGGCTGATGCGGTTCATCGCGGGCCGCAGCGCCTGGTATTCCTGCGGGGTGCACCAGCCGCGCGGATTGCCGGCGACCACCCGGCGGGCAAGGTGGTAGCGCATGCCGTCGCGTGAATCGTCACGCGAATCGTCGCGCCAATAAGTCGCCTGGTAGTCCACGTTGTCCTGCCGGATCGACAGGTTCTTCGGCACATACAGCACCTGCATGGCGGGCGGCAGCTCGATCGTCATGCTGTCTTCCACGGCGAACGGTTCGCAGCGCGCGTCGTACTGCCGCGCGCTTTCCGTGAAGCGGCCGGCGAAACCGGCCAGCGGCACCGGGCCGTTCATGCCGGGCAGGAAGGAGAGCACGCCGGCTTCCGGCTGGCTGACGTAGTTGCGGATGCGCTCCGTGTAGCGCACGCCCAGCACCCCCGGCCCGGCCTGGGGAAGGGCTTCCACGCTGCCGTCGCCTTCGTAACCGTTGGCGGCCATCGTGCGGCGCACCCAGTCGGCCGTGCCGGCGGCGGCGACGCCGTCGATGAACTGCCGCACCGCCACGGCGTTGCGGCCATGGCCGACGATGTCGGTCACGCGTTCGGCGGAGCCGTCCAGCGCCACCTTCAGCGTGACCTTGCGCTCCACCCGCATGCTCGCCGGGTCCGGGAGCGGCGTGCGGCGCAGCGCCGGCGCGAGGCGGGTGGCCAGTGCGGGCTTGCCCGCGTCATTGTCGGGCAACAGGCCGAACGGCATCGCGTCGTCGGTCGCGTCGAGGTAGATGTCGAGCGCGGGCAGGTAGCTGATCGCATGGTCGAACCACATCACGGGAATGTCCGGCAGCGTGAAGTTTTCGCCATCGGCGCGCAGCAGCACCGGTGACGCGGCAATGCTGCGCGCCGCGAGCAGCGCTTCGAGCAGCACCACGTGGTCCTTGCAATCGCCATAGCGGCGCTCCAGCACCGTGGCGGCATCGTTCGGCACCCACCCGCCATCGCCTACGTAGCTGGCCACGTAGCGCACGTTGGCGCGCACCCAGTCGTACAGCAGGCGCGCCTGTTCCCGGGGTGCGGCGGCCTCGCCGGCCACTTCCTTCGCCAGCGCGCGGATCGCCGGCGTCAGTGCCGCCTTCGGGGCCGCGCCCCGTTCGTAGGCGCCGGCCACCGCCTGCCAGTCGGCGAAGGTGGAGAGCATCAGGTGCGGCGTGCGCCGCCAGCCGTTGGCCGCGTTCGGTTCGGCGGTGGCTGTGCCGGTACTGCGATAGCGCCAGCGCAGCACGCGTTCGGAGCCCTCCACGGCCGCTTCCTGGGCCAGCCCGTACTGCGCCACCTTCAGGGGCAGCGCGGCGGCATGGCGCACGGTGATCTCGCTGTCGTCGCGGATCACGTCGTCCTGCAGGAACATCACGTGCGACATGCCGCCCGGCAGTTCCGGCACGTTCTGCACGAGGCGGTAGCGCAGCCGGATCGCGTCGCCGGCCGCCAGCCGTGGGAATGTCACTTGCAAGAGGCGCTTTTCCGGGAACGACACGCCGCCCAGTATGCCTTCCTGCACCTGGATCGCCGCCGGGTCGACGGGAATCGTTGCGCCGTCGGCGGAAATGGTTTCCGCCGCGAGCAGCTCCAGCGTCTGGCGCCGTGCATCCCAGTTCACGTATTGCTGGCCGAGCGTGCCGGCGCCCGCCGCGTCGATGGCGCGCCACGTGTAGTCGACCGTCTGTTCCAGCGTGTGGTCGGCGCGGATGACGATATCGGTGCGTTCGCGTACCGCCCGTACGTGGCCTTCGCCATCGGCATGCGCGCCGTGCGCCGCAGTGCCGAGCAGGGCAAGCAGGAGCGCGTGTGCCGGCCGGAATGCCATGGCCTTACGCGGGCTGCGCCCACTCCGCCACGAACTGCTCGCGGAACGCCATCAGCGCGCGCATGCGCTCCTCGCCGAGGCGGCGGCCGGCCGCCGTCTGCATCGTACCGGGCAGCGTGGCCAGCTTCACGGCGATGTGGTCGAGAGAATAGGCCTTGTCGTCCAGCGGGCGGTGCAGCCCGGCCGGGTCGGTGGGATGCGCCAGGCCGGAACCCATCCGGCCAGCCGTGTAGAACATGCGCGCCAGGCCGACGGTGCCCAGCGCGTCCAGCCGGTCCGCATCCTGCACGATCTTCGCCTCGATGGTCGTGGGCGTGAGGCCGGCCGAGAAGCTGTGCGTCTCGATCGCGTGGGCGACGCCGGGCAGCAAACCGGCCGGGAAGCCGGCCGCCTCCAGCTCGCGCACCGCCTGCACGGCGGCATGCCGCGAGGCCAGGTGCCGCTCCGGGTGGTTCTTCGGCAGGTTGACGATATCGTGCAGGTAGCAGGCCGCGAGCACCACGAGCGCGTCGGCATCGGGATGCTCGGCCAGCAGCGCCGTGGCATTGCGCCACACGCGGTGCAGGTGGCTGGTGTCGTGCGCGCCATCGTCTCCGGGCATGGCGGCCGCGATCGCGACCAGCTTCGGCTGCCAGCTGGCCAGCGAGGGATTCATTGTTGTCATGTTCTGATCAATACGGCAATCGATGCATTGTGCCACGAATGAAACGCTTTTGCTGTAATTTGAGCAATTTTTTGGACTATTGTTGTTGCCTTGTGGAATTTCTGGTGCATCGAAACTTGGCCTGAGGTAACATTTCGCATCGTTTAGCCGTACATCAACAGGAACAACAATGACCGATACCGTCAGCAGCAATGCCAGCGTTCACAGCCCGGCCGAGTACCTCGCCTTCACCCTGGGCAAGGAAGAATATGGCATCGATATCCAGAAAGTGAGCGAGATCCGCAACTACGAAGCGCCCACGCGGATCGCCAGCGCGCCGGACTACGTGAAGGGGGTGATCAACCTGCGCGGCACCATCGTGCCGATCGTGGACATGCGTATCCGTTTCGCGCTGGGCACGCCGGAATACGGCCCGTTCACCGTCGTGATCATCCTGAACATTGGTGGCCGCACGGTCGGCATGGTGGTCGACGCCGTATCCGACGTGACGACGTTGACGCCGGACCAGATCAAGGCGACACCGGACATCGGTTCGTCGCTGAACACGGAACACATTGTCGGCCTGGGCACGATCGACGAGCGCATGCTGATCCTGGTGGACATCGACCGCCTGATGTCGAGCGAGGAGATGGGCCTGGTCGAGCGCCTGGCCGCCTGATCCTCAGGCGCCGCCGATCGCCTGTTGTGACAGCGCGTCGGCGGCCCCGTTGCGGTGCCGCGGCAGCCACCGCACCGCCACGCTGTCCAGCCGGGCCATCAGGCCGAGCGCCTGGGCGCGGTAGCTTTCCAGCCCGCGCGCGCCGGGCATTCCTTCGATCAGCACATCCTGCACCACCACCTGGCTGTCGCCATACGCGGCGAGCTCGCGCGCACCGGCCGCCACGGCCGCTTCCAGCAGCGCGATCAGCGCCAGGTATTCCGCGTCGCCACTGCTGCCGACGCCCACGCGGCGGCTGATCTCGATCCGTTCTCCCGCCGGGCCCACCAGCACTGCGCCGATTCCGATGCGGCCGGGATTCGGCGTGGCCGAGCCGTCGAACCAGCCGCGCCACAGCAGCGGCGAGGCCGCTACCGCGCGGCGCGCCAGCTTCTCGGCGGCGGCGCGGGCCTGGGCGAGGGCGCGGGGAGTGGGGGAGCTGGTCATCGGGCGGCGCGAAAAAGCGCCGATTCTACAGCGCGCCGGGACGGTTCGAAAAAAAATGCCATCCGCGCGGATGGCATTTTTGTCTTGCTGTTGCTGTTAACGCCGCCACGGATTCTCCGGGCGGTGGTCATAACGGTTCGGCACACCGTCACCGTCGCGGTCGCGGTCGTGGCGGTTCGGAATGCCGTCGCGGTCCTGGTCGCGGCGCGGGCCGTGGCCGTAGTAGGCCTGGCCGCCGTGGCCGTAGCCCCGGTCGTAGCCGCGATCATAACCCCGGTCATAGCCGCGCTCGTAGCGCCGGTTGTAGTGGTTCGGGTCACGATCCGACCAGTTCGGCCGGCCGTCGCCGTCGCGGTCGCGGTCGAAGCGGTTCGGCACGCCGTCGCGATCGAGGTCGCCGCGCGGGCCGAAGCGGTTCCAGCGCGCCTGCTCGTAGCGCCAGCGGCCGTCGTACTCGACCCAGCGCGGCGGCGCGTACACATAGCCGGGCCGCTCGGCCAGCCAGCGCCCGTCCATCCACAGGTGGCGGTGGCCGTTCCAGTCCCAGTAGCCGGGCGCCCACACATAACCGTGGCGCGGCGGCGGTTGCGCTTCCCACCGCAGCGGTGGCGGCGCCGAGCCGATGACGATGTTCACGTCTACCTGGGCCAGGGCCGGCGCGGGGGCGAACGCCGCGGCGCCGAAGGCGATGGCCGCTACTGCGATGAATGATGTCCTGATCATGATTTCTCTCTCCGCAAGGGATCTGTTATCTGCTGGCGGGCCGCCTGGCGCCCCGTTGAATGCACTATAGCGCGCCCGTTTCCGCACGAGAAAAGCGATTTCAGATTCTTACAAATGGCGCAGAGTTTGCTACGGCTTGTTTCGCTTGTGTATCGGGGCGGTAACCGTAGCTGGTGTCGGACATTTTTTCCGGGGCAGTTTCCGGAAAAAGTGTACGTCACCGGGGTTCTTAAGAGGCAAGCGCGAACGAAAACCAGTGTCGGACACCATTTCCTGGATGAGGCGTCCAGGAAATGATGTCCGACACCGAAGCTGCAGAGGCGGTGGTGATTCTTTCCATCTCCCCCCGCTAGCCGGCCGCATGAGCCAACGGTTGATCCAACTCGTCGAAGAACGCCGCCGCGCCTGGCGCCGCGGCAGGAACCTGCGCGGTCCGCGTGCGGTGCCGTGGGGCCTGGTCGGCGCGGCGGTGCTCGTGGTGGCTGGCGGGGCGCTGCTCGCTGCGCATGCGCTGAGGCTGGGCGAGGCCGCGGGAACGAAGGCGGAAGGCGACGCGCTGCGCGCGGCAACCCTCTTGCAACCGCTGGTGCCCGGCGCGCGCTTCACCGTGCCGGCGGCGCCGGGCGTGGCGATGCTGCCGCAGCCCGGCGGCGCCATCGTCGTGGCGAGCCGGATGCGGGCCGGGCTGCCGGTGCGCGTCGACCTGTGCCGGCAGATGGCCGACGCCTCCGGCCGGCTGCTGCCACTGCGGCTGGGGCACCGGTTAGCCGACGTCGAACAATGGGAACGCACTGCGGCGGGACGCCTGGCGGTGCGTAACGTCTTGCTGGTGGCGCAAGGATCGAAGGCGACGGCGGCGATGCCGCAGGTGAAACTGGCCGGCCATGCCGGTCTGCCGCTGCAATTGACGTGGACCGGCGCGGCGGCGCGCTGGCTCGGCGATGGCGGCGAAGGCATCGTGCGCGGCGCGGCGGGCCGGGTGGCATTGCGCGACGAAGGCTGGCTGGCCTGGGAAGGCGGCGCGTTGCACGTGGTGCGCCGTCCGGCGGCGGAGTGCGCGCGCGCCGGCGAGCTGGTGGCGCGGCTGTACCAGCCCGACGCCGCCGCGCAGGGCAGGGCGCTGGTGACGGCGGTGGCCGCGAGCGGTGCCGCCGCCACGGCGTGGCTGGCACCCGGCAGCTACACGGTTGCCTCCTTGCCGGCGCCGGAACTGGAAGACGAGGCGCTGTTCGCGGCCCTGCAGGCGCACGGCCTGGTGCGCCTGGCGGACGATGGTGCCATCCTGCTCGCCCCGCCGGACCTGCCGGCCTGGCGCGCCGCCGCGCCGGCCTTGCGCGCGGCGGACCTGGGCGCGTGGCGCCAGGTGCGCCTCGACGCCGCCACTGCCAGCCTGCTGCGCCGCCTGTACCGCCAGGCCGACGGCAGCTACGTGCGCCAGCAGGTGGCGTTGTACAACAGCGAGCGCGCCCTGCTGGCGTGGCGCGTGCGCGCGGGCGACCCGTCGCGCTGGCAGGCGGAAGGCCCGGTGACGGACGCTCCGCCGCCGCAGGCGGCCCGGCTGTTCGCCGCCCTGCCGCAGGGCTGGCAGCCGTGGACGCGGCTGGCCGCACTGCCTGGTACCGCAGCCACCGCCCGGCTCGCGCTCGACCTGCCGCGACAGCCCGGCGACGCGCCCCTCACCTTGCTGCTGGCCGGTCGCCTGTCCGCCGTGGAGGGCGCCATCGTGCATGCGTACCCGGCATGCGACGGCCGCGCGTGCACGGCGCCGGACGATGTGCAGCGATTGCAGTTGGCGCCGCGGCCGGGCGCCCGGCGCATCGTGCTGACCGTGCAGCCGCTCGATGCGCGCACGTTCGAACGGCCGGGCGACCGGCAGTATCGCCACCTGCGCGTGGTGGCGAACCGGATTGTCTGGCAACCGCTGGCCAAGCCGGCGCCGGCCGCCTCGCCGCGCGGCGGGGCGGCCCCGGCGCTCCTTGCCGATCGCCACGGGACGACGTTATGGGCCGATGACGCCACGAGCGGCGCGGCCGCCGCGGCGGGCCTCGCGCCCTTGCTCGGCCTTGGGTCCGGCCACGCATCCGGCATCGCCGGCATGCTGGCGCGCGCCGGCGGCGGCCACGCGCGCCTGTCGCTCGACCTGCCCGTGCAGGCGCTGGCGCAGCGCGTGCTCGACTGCGTGGCTTTGCGGCGCGGGCGCTGGCAGGGAGGCATGTGCGAAGGTGGCAGCGCGCCGCCGCCGGGCCGCAAGGCCGGGGTGCTGATGCTTGACGCGGAAAATGGCGATATCCTGGCCGCCGCCGGGGCCGGCCAGCCGCACGTGGATGCCGGCAACTGGGCGGAAGCCCAGGCGCTGGACCGCGCCAGCCCGGCGGACAGCGCGCTGCGGCTGCCGGCCTTCCAGCACGACGGCGGCGCGCACCACAGTCCCGGTTCCACGTTCAAGGTCGTCAGCGCGCTGGGCCTGGAGCTGGCCGCGCGCGGCGACCGGCGGCTCGATGCCTTGCTGGCCGGCCCGTCGCTGCCGGCCATCAATGCGGCGGCGCGCGAGCTGGGGTTCGACTTCGCGACCGGCGCGCCGACCTACCCGGCGGCGGCGCGCGGCGCCTACGTGACCAACTACCGCGAGCAGGGCATCGACCGGCGTGCGCACGAGGGGCGGCTCGGCCTGGCGCAGGCGCTCACGTACAGCCTGAACACGTGGTTCGCCTGGACCGGGGAGCTGTCCGACCGCACGCTGTTCGGCCGGGCCGATGGCGGCGCGCCCGGCGTGCAGCCGCTCGAGACGGGCGCGCTGGACGATGCCCGGCCCATCCTGGCGGCGGCGCGCCGGCTCGGCTTCGAACGGCCGCTGCGCCTCGACGGCGGCCTGCTGCCGCGCGACTTCCGCTGGGGCGACTACGATGCCTTGCAGGCGACGCCCGCGCGGATCGATCCGATCCATACGCGCCACGAGCTGCGCCAGATGAGCATCGGCTTGCGTATGCAGGCCACGCCCTTGCAGATGGCGCTGGCCGCCGGCGCGATCGGCCAGGGCGCCACCGTTGCGCCGCGCCTGCTGCTCGAGCTGGATGGCCGCGCCGCCGCCGACCCGCGCCCCCAGAAGCTGGAAGTACGGCTCGACCGCATCCGCGCCGGCATGAAAGGCGTGATCGACGCCGGCACGGCGGCGGGCGCCTTCGGCGCGCTGCCGCGCCAGGTGCGCGCCGGCCTGTACGGCAAGACCGGCACGGCGCCCACGGGGACCGGCAGCGCCACGGTGTGGTTCACCGGCTGGCTGGAACCGGGAACCCTGCCGGGCCAGCGGCACCGGCTCGCCTTCGCCGTCTATGCCAGCCATTCCGACGGCACGGGGGGCAGGCACGCGGCCCCCGCCATCGCCGCCATCCTCGCCGCGCTGGCGGGCCAAAGCGAAACCCAGCGCTAACATCCAGGCTCAAACCGTCGGGTTTAACCCCAGCTTTGGCTTTTGGGTAGCCGTCGGCGCCAGCAGCGTCCGAGCCTTGCTTCCGTTGCAGGTAGCCCGAATAGGAGGTGAAATGGCAGCATCCACGAACGATTGAAATCTGCTCAACCATGGCATGATGCGAGAATGGCCACCGCAGGCCCGCCGATCTCCGGCAACCCGGTGGCCAGGGACGCATGATGAGGCTGCCAGGAACGCGCTACCAGGAACCCGGCTGGGAACAAGTGAGGAAACTCCTCGGCCATGCTTCGCTCGTCGCCTTCCGGCAGTGCGAGCTGGCGCACCTGCTCGACCCGGCCCGGCACGCGGCCATGCTGGACTGGTACACGGACGCGGTGGCCCATGCCTTGCGCGGCGCGGGGCAATCGCTGCGCGGCGCGGCGCCGGGCAACAGCTATGGCGACAGCGTGGGCGACCTGGCGCTCGCGCTGCTGTTCGAACTGCAGGCGCAGCCGGCATTCTTCACCGCCTTCGCCGGTGCCATCGCGGCCGAGCATGCGAAGGCCGGGCCGTTCTGGCAGCACGCGGCCGGCGACGCGCTGCTGCGCAAGAAGGTCAACGACATGTTCGCCACGCTGCGCGACAAGGCCGATGCCGACAACTACCAGGCCGCCACCGGCCAGCCGTGCACGGCCAACCGCATCTACACTTACCGCATGCTCGACATGGCTTACGCCGCCATCGCCCAGGTGTTCGCCGGCTGGCCCGGTACCGCGCAGCAGGTCGCCGCGATCCTCGGCCGCGAGCCGGACGGCTTTCCCATCGAGGTGCGGCAGCTGAAGTCGATCGCCCAGTGCAGGGCGGCGTGGGTGATCAACTGGAGCGAGACGCTGGAACGGTTCACGGGCGCTCCCGGCCCGCTGCACACCAAGTCCAAGCGCTTCGCCAGCCTGCGCAACAGCCCGCAGAAGATCGGCGCGATGCTCGTCGAGATCGGCGACTACGAGGAACTCTCGGCCAACCGCGACGGCCAGGACTGGCGTCACGACCAAGGCGATACAGCGGCCTGGCTGGAAGACCTGGACCGCGTGGCCGCCGCGGCCGGCGCGACGGAGGCGCCGGACCGCATCCTGCCACTCCCGGACGATGAGGAGATCGGGGAATTTTGCCCGGCCCCCGGCTATATTGCCTCGCCGGGCACGGCGGTCGCCCTGGCATCGTTACACGAGGAAACGCTGCCGGTGCGGCAGGCCGTCTGCCTGAAACTGCTGGGCCCGGTTGACGACAGCTATCCCGACGACTGGCTGGACGAGGACACGGGCGAACTGCCGACGCTGCAACGGCTGGCGCAGCGGGGCGGCATGTCCGTGCCCACGCTGCGCCAGCGGCGCAACGCGGCGCTCGACCGCCTGTATGGCATGCAGGGCATGCACGGCGGCGGGCGCCCCATTGGAGAACATGATGAATCTTGATGCAAAGCTGCGCGAGCGGCTGCTGCTGGCCCGCGCGGTGCCGGGCGACCGGCTGATGCTGGCCGACGCCACGCTGCTGGCCGCGCTGGACGGCACGCGGCCCCTCTCCGCGGGCGAGCTGGCCGCGCTGAACGGCTCGCCCGTCACGCTGCGGCGCTTCCGTCACCTGGCGCTGGCGCGCCGGCGCGGCGCGTGGCAGGCCTCGACCGGCATGCTGCGCGCCGCCGACAGCGGAGAGCTGCCGGCGCTGACGACCGACGACGGCCTGTGGACCCTGCATTTCGTGCCCGAAGGCACGCTCTGGCAGGTAGTGCTTGCGGTGGACGTGGCCGCGCCGCCGGCCGCGGCGCTGCTGCGCGAACGCACGCTGTTGCGCGTGACCGACGGTGCCGGCGGCATCGTGATGCAAGGCCGGCTGGATGCGGACGGCGAGTGCGAACGCCCGTGGCCGTTCGAGGAAACGCCGGCCGAGCACTTCCAGCGACACGGCGCCACCTTTGCCGTGACGGCGCTGGCCTGAGCAGAACATGAGGAGAATGAGCCACCGATGAACGAAAAGCGCGAGCCATCGTTGCGGGAACCCGGCGTGGCCGTTGCCGCCCGCTGCGGCGACGGCCATGTGCCGCCGGGCGCCCAGGTCGTCTACTTCGCCGCCGACGGGCAGGCGCGGCGGCCCGTCGCGTTCAACGGCAAGGCGGCCGCGCCGGCGAAGGGCGAAACGGCGTGGTGGTTCCTGCCCGGCCCGCACACGGTCGAGCTGGTGCCGTTCGCCGCCGCGCCCGAAGTGGGCTTGCGGCTGGCCTTCGTGGTCGACACGCCGGACCCGCGGCTGCCGCGCCAGCGGTTCGACCTGTTCCTGTTCAGCGAAGTGGCCGGCCAGGCCGCCAGCCTGGCGCTGGCGGACCTGGCCGCCCGCCTGGAAGCGGCGCTGCGCGCCGCGCTGGAGCAGGGCACGGTCGAGCTGCCACCCTGTACCTCGCTGGACGAGTGGCACGCCTTCCGGGCCGGGCTGGACGAGCTGCTCTACACGCGCTTCGGCATCACGGTGGATGATTGCGTGCCCGTGGAGCTGGCGGACGTCGATTTCGCCGCCGTGTTGCGCGGCCGCGCCGCCGCGATGGCACCGCACGAGGAACCGGCACCTGCTCCCGCGCCGCTTGCGCGCGGGGAGCCCGACGATGCCGTCGCCCTGCGCCGCCTGTTCCTGGAACTGCCCGACGCGTCGCGCACGCTGCGGCAGCTGCCGGCGCCCGATTTCGCCACCCGGCAGGCACAGCTCCAGCGGCTGGCGCTGGCGGCGCTGGATGTGAACACGATGCCCGCGTTGGCCTGGTCGGCGCCCGGGCTGGCCCGGGCGCCGGACGAACGCCGGCGGCTGGCCTCGGCCGCGGCGGCCGCCATGCGGGCGCTGGACGAGCTGTGGGCGCTGCTGGCGCGCATGAAGGGGGCGGGTGGCGGCGACGACGAACTGGACCGCATCCTCTGCAACCTCGCCTTCAACCTGGTGGCACGGCGCGGCCACGCCACCGATGAGCGCGGGGAGCCCTTGCCATGAATGCGACGTGCCGCACCGTGCTGCGCGACGGCCGGGAGTTCACCATCACCGCCACCGTGCGCCCGCGCGCCAACCGGGCGGACGTGAAATGCGCCGTACCCGGCGCGCCCGCGCTGGCCGAGCGCATGCAGGAGGTGGTGCGCCTCGCGCGGCTGACGGAAGCGCGCTTCGACAGCCGCGTGCAGGTCGTGCTGGGCATCGACGGCGTGCCGGGAGGCGGCGAGCGCAATTGGGAGCTGGCGGCCGTGCTGGCCGACCGGATGGCACGCGGCCTGTGGCGGCCCGCCGCCGGGGTGGCCGTGCCGTGCGCGCTGGGCTGGTCCGACGCCTGGCAACTGGGCCGCGTGGACGGCCACGATGCGCCAGCCGTGCTCCCGGCCGGGCCGGACGTGCTGCTCGGCGGCGGCGGCCTGCCGCACCTGGGGGCGTTGGCGGGGCATGCCGATCCGGCGGCCGCCGTCTCGTCCGTGCGCGCCTGGTTCCCGCTGCACAGCGGCGGTGTCAACGATGCACTGGCCTGGGTCGAGGTCAGTGTCAGCCCGCTGGCCGGGCTGGAGGCCGGCGGCGGGGGTAGCGAGGGGGGCGAGGAAGGCGAGGAGGAAGACCGGATCGCGGTTCCCGGCGTCGACGCCGCCGTGCAGCTGGCCGTGCGCCAGGCTTTGGCCGGCGCCCGGCATTTCGATGGCCGCGCCCTGGGCCGCTGGCGCACGGCCGTGCGCTTCGGCGTGCCGCGCTTCACGGGCGATTCCTACCAGCTGGCGCTGGTAATGGCGGACCGGCTGGCGCGTGGCCGGGACTTCGTGCCGCGCGGCCGGCTGATCGCGACCGGCACTTCGGCGGCCTGGCATGCCGGCCAGGTCGACAGCGTGGCGGGGCACGAGGCGAAGCTGGCGCTGATCCTGGCCGAAGCGGCGGCCGGCGACCGGGTGCTATTGCCGGCCGCCTGGGAGCCCGCGCTGCCGCCGGGCTGGCGCGAGGCCCTGCGGGCGAAAGGCGCCTCGTGCGCCTGCGTGGAGCGGATCGGCCTGATCTGAAATCCGATATGAAATCTGCAAGGAAGCCGTGCCTGTTAAAATCGGCGGGCGGTCCTTGGCGAAAGGAAGGAGACTGACATGTTCAAGATGTTCGGCAGGGGAAAACGAGGCGAAGCGGTGTTGCAGGACAACCGCTGGGTACCTGCCGGCGACGAACTGGCGGTCTACTTCGGCGTGCGCGAACTGTCGGGCATCTTTACCAAGACGCTGCGCGTGCCGCCCACCACCCGCGCCTACATCCTGCAGGGCAGCACCGCCACCGAAGTGCCCCAGGGAGAATACGAGCTGGAAGGCTTCTTCCAGCGGCTCAACAACCTGCTGCGCAGCGAACACGCCGAGATCCTGATCACCCGCACCACGCCGCTGCCGGTCGCGTTCGAGCTGGCCGAGCTGCATACGGCCGAGCACCTGAAGGTGAGCGCCAGCTTCACGGTCGGCATCAAGGTCGAGCACGTCCCGGCATTCGCCCAGCATTTCATGACGGCGCCCGGCACCGTCACCGCGCGCCACTTGCAGGAACTGTTGCAGCGTTCGGTCTGGCAGATCGCCGCCGAGTTCGTGGGTGCGCGCTCGATCCGCGAAATGAGCACGAACCCCGACCTGCGGCTGCAACTGGACGAGCGCCTGCAATCGGGCCTGAAACTGCGCCTGGCCGAGTTCGGGCTGGCCGCGGTGCAGGTGGAAACGCTGCAACTGCGCCACGACAAGTACGACGCCAACCGCGCGCGCGTCGGTACCCTGTGGCTGGTGGCCGACGAGCGGCACGTGCAGCTGGAGCACGCCAAGCACCTCGACGAGCTGTACGACGAGGAGGAATGGCGCGCGCTGGCCCGCGCGGAGCAGGAGGCGCGTAACGAGTACCGCCGCGCCGAGCTGCGCCAGGATGCGGCGGTGGACAAGGCCGAGCTGGCGCTGCGCGAATCCGAGCGCATGCAGGCGATCCGCGCGCGCGAGATCGACCTGTATGCCCGCATCGTCGAGTCGCGCACGCGCAAGGCGGCCGTCGAGCGGGGCGCCGGCGCCGCCGCGGCCGAGCTGGAACATGAGCTGGCGAAGACGGCGGCCGGCCACGCCGGCGAGGCGGCCGACTGGGAACACGTGCGCCGGCTGGCCCAGATCCGCATGCGCACCGAGCTCGAGGTGGCGCAGCAGGAAGCGGTGGAACAGCGCGCGCTGGCCCGGCAGCGCTTCGCGCACGGCTTGCACATGCAACAGATCCGCAACCAGATGGAGCAGGCCCTGGCCATCGAGGACGAAGCGCGCCGCCGCGCCGAGACGCAGCGGCTGCACCAGGCCCACCTGGAAGCGGAGCGCCGCGAGGCCGAGATCGAGGCCCAGCACCACGCGGGCCGCCTGCAGGCCGTGGAACTGGCGAACCTGGCGCGCCGCCGCGAGGCCGAACGCATCCGCGAATGGGAAGAAGAGCTGCAGGTGGCAAGGCGGCGCGAGCTGGCGCGCGGCGAGGCAACCAAGGATGCCTCGTCGCAGGTGGAGGTGGCCGGCATCACGGCGCGGCTGGACGAACTGCGCCGCAGCGGCGCCAGCCTTGACGCCATCGCCCAGCACGAAAAGCTGCTGCGCACGATCGAGGCGGACGGCATCGCCCAGCGCCAGGCGAATGCGGTCGCCCACGAGGCCGAGGAAAACCGCCTCGCGCTGAAGCTGCGCGAGCACGAGGCCCAGTGGCAGCAGGAATTGCGCCGGCTGGAGCTCGAGCGCGATGAACGCCATGCGCGCGCGCGCAGCGAGTATGAAGCGCTGGTGGCGCGGCAGAACCACGCCGCCGAACTGGCGCGGATCGACATCGAGCGGATCGGCGCGATCGGCAACCTGTCCGACACCGGCAAGGTGGCACTGGCGCCCACCGCCAATGCGCAGGCGCTGGCGCAACTCCTGAAGGTGCAGACGCAGTCGGAAATGGGCGCCGACCAGTTGCAGGCGCTGGCCTTGGTGGTGGGGGCGGAAAACAGCGTGAGCCCGCTGGACGCGCTGCGCATGGCGCAGCAAAGCGTGGCCGACGAGCGCGCCCGTACCGACGCCCAGCAGGACAAGGACCGCCAGCACCAGCTCGAACTGCTGAAGCTGCAGAACGCCACGCATGCCAATGCGCTGGCGGCGCAGATGCAGCTCGGCGTGGGTGTGGCGCAGGCCGGCGCGCCCGTCCATCATCATCACGCGGCCGTGCCGGCGGGGCCGCGGGTATGCGTGAACGGCCACCCGGTGCCGGCGGACCAGCCGGAAGCGAAATTCTGTGCGGAATGCGGCGTGCCGCTGCGGCGCTGAGACTCGGCAGTATCGATGCAGACGGCCAGGGAAAAGATCCGCGAACTGCGCGCGCTCCACGACGACGGCCTGCTTTCCGCCGAAGAGTTCGAGCGGCGCAAGAACGCGATCCTGGATGCCGAATACACCCCCGGCGGCACGGCGCCGCCGCCCGTGCCGGCGCGGCAGGGGACCGAACTGGGGTTGATGGCCGGCCAGGAAATCGGCCCGCAGCATCGCCGCTACCGGCTGGAACGGCTGATCGGCATGGGCGGCATGGGCCAGGTGTGGCAGGCCACCGACCTCGCCACCCACGCGGAACTGGGGCACAGCGAGCAGGTGGCGGTGAAGATCCTGCCGCCGCAGCTCACGCAAAGCCCGCTGCATGCCCGCCTCCTGGTCGAGGAAGCCACGCAGGCGCGCCGGCTGGCCCACGACAATATCGTGCGCGTCTACGAATGGGCGCAGGACCCGGCCACGGCAAGCTATTTCATCATCATGGAATGCCTGGAGGGCCGCGACCTCGACGCCTGGCTGGCCGAGCACGGCCCCGTGCCGTTCGGCGAGGTGGAACGCATCCTGCGGCCCGTGGCCAGCGCGCTGCAATACGCGTGGGACCGCCACCGCCTGGTGCACCGCGACCTCAAGCCCGGCAATGTGTTCCTCACGGCGCAGGGCGACATCAAGCTGCTGGACTTCGGCATCGCCGCGCGCTCGCGCGACAGCGACGCGGGCTTGCCGCAGGTGCCCAATGCGGGCACGACGGGCTATCGGGCCCCGGAGATCGGCACGCAGCAGGGCACGCCGTCGCCGAAGCTCGACGTGTACGCGGTGGCCGTGATGATCTACCAGATGCTGGCCGGCGCCATGCCGTTCGGCGCCGACCGCTCCGCGCAGGTTCCAGAGCAGATGATCCCCGCCGCGCCGCCCGGCTTGAACGATGCGCAATGGACCGTGCTGCAAAACGGCTTCGCCTTCGACCACGAGGAGCGCTTCGATACCGTGACCGGCCTGCTGGACGCGCTGCGGCGCGCCGCCGGCCCGTCGCCGGAAGAGCTGGCAGCGCAGGCCGACGCCGCGCGGCTGGAAGCCGAACGCCGCGAACACGAGCGCCAGCGCGCGCAGTTGAAGGAGGCGCAGGAGCGGCTGCATGCCGAACAGCGCGCGATGGAGCAGGCGCGCGTGGCCGAGGCCGAGGAGCAGCAGCGACAGGCATTGCAACGGCAGATGGAGCTGACGGCGCGGCGCCGCGCCGAGGCACAGGCGGCCGCGCAGAAGCAGCTGCGCGAAGACCAGGCGCGGCGCGAGCTGGAGCGGCAGCGCCGCGCGGAGGCGGAAGCGGCGGCCCAGGCACGCAAGGAACAGCTGCGCCAGCAACTGCTCGCCCGCCGCGAGGCCGATGCCGCCAAGGCCCGCGCCATCGAGGAGGAAAAGCAGCGCAAGGCGGCACTGCTGAAGGCGCAGGCGGCCTACAAGGCCGAGCAGGAGCGCGCGCGCCGCGACCAGGCCGCGCGCAACGCGGCCGAGCTGGCGGCCCTGATGCCGACGGCGGCCAGTCCCGTGGCCGACCCCAGCGGCGTGCTGCGCGACCGCTTCCTCGACGGCACGGCCGTCGGCCCGGACCTGGTGCTGATTCCGACCGGGCGCTTCCAGATGGGCGGCACGGAACACGAGCATGTGGTGGCGCGCAAGGCCGGCGCGCAGGAATCCTGGCTGGCGCGCGAGCTGCCCACGCACTGGGTCGCCATCGAGCGTTCGTTCGCGCTGGGCCGCTACCCTGTCACGGTGGGAGAGTGGCGCCGCTTCGTGCGCGCCACCGCCTGGGAATCGAAGCTGGGCGTGGACCCGCAGGCCCCCGGCTTCGAGCAGGACGACTGGCACCCCGTGGTGAATGTGAGCTGGCACGATGCGCAGGAATATGTGCGCTGGCTGTCGCTGATGACGGGCGCGCTGTACCGACTGCCGAGCGAAGCCGAATGGGAATACGCGTGCCGCGCCGGCAGCCGCACCGCGTTCTCGTTCGGCGACGAGATCGGCACCGAATACGCGAACTACGATGGCCATTTCACCTACGGTGCCGGGGTGCGCGGGGGGTTCCGCGGCGGCACCAGCAAAGTGGGTAGTTTCCAGCCGAACGCCTGGGGCTTGTACGACATGCACGGGAACGTGTGGGAATGGACCGCGGACCCGGCGCACGACAACTACGAAGGCGCGCCGCTGGACGGCAGCGCGTGGGAAGAGGATGGCGACCCGGCCCGGCGCATGGTGCGCGGCGGCGCCTGGCTGTACCAGCCGCGCTACCTGCGCTCGGCCGCGCGCAACGGCTATTCGGCCGTGCTGGCCAACGACGTGGTGGGATTCCGGGTGGCGCGCAAGCTGGGGTGAGGGCCTTGCCCGACCAGCCCGGGTCTGTCTTTTATGCAGTAGGCGCGGCCGCGGGAAAAGGTGTACATTGCGCAAGAATCAATTGTGCAAACAACACTGCAAGGAAAGCCGATGCCGATCACCGTCCGCCGCGATGCCACCCAACCGATGCGCCACCTCGTCCACGTGCGCAACCACCTGATTCCCGCCGACGTGTCGGGCGAGGAGGGCGGCGCGGACGCGGGGCCGTCGCCGCACGACCTGTACGATGCGGCCCTGTCTTCCTGCAAGGCGCTGACCGTGCTGTGGTATGCCAGGCGCAAGAACATTCCGGTGGAGGATATCCAGGTGACGACCGCGCGCGACGACAGCGAGGAGCGCAAGGGTGTCTACCGCCTGGCCGTCACGCTGCACCTGACGGGCGACCTGTCCGAAGCGCAGCGTGCCGAGCTGCTGTCGGTGGCCGAGAAGTGCCCGGTCCACAAGCTGATGACGAGCGTGACCACCGAAGTCACGACGCACCTGGAGTAGGCCCATGAACATCGCGCACCTGATCAAGGGCCACGACAAGGACCTGGGCGGCGGCTTCATCGTGCGCCGCTACCTGCCTTCCGTGATCAAGCAGGCAGTTGGACCGTTCATCTTCTTCGACCACTTCGGCCCCCTCGACGTGCCGCTCGACGCGAACCACGACGTGCGCCCGCATCCGCACATCGGACTGGCCACGGTCACGTACCTGTTCGAGGGCGCGATGGACCACCGCGACAGCATCGGCACCTTCCAGCGCATCGAACCGGGCGCCATCAACTGGATGACGGCCGGCCGCGGCATCGTCCACTCCGAGCGCGCGCCGGTGGACCTGAAAGGCCAGCCGCACCGCATGCACGGCTTGCAGTTGTGGGCGGCGCTGCCCAAGGCCAACGAGGAAGACGAGCCGAACTTCTCGCACACGCCCGCCGCCGACATCCCCGAGCTGACCGTCGATGGCGCGACGGTGCGCGTGCTGATCGGCGCCGCGTTCGGCCAGGTGTCGCCGGTGCCGACCTATATGGAAACGCTGTACCTGGACGTGGTGCTGGAGCAGGGCGGTGAACTGGTGCTGCATGCGCTGCCTGCCGAGGCGGCGATCTATCCGGTCATCGGCGGCGTGGAGGTCGATGGCGTGGCCGTGGCCGCGAATGCGATGGCGCTGCTCGACACGGCGAGCGCGCCGCGCGTGAAGGCAACGTCCGACGCGCGCTTCGTCGTCATCGGCGGCGCGCCGCTGGACGGGCACCGCTACATGTTCTGGAATTTCGTGTCGTCGTCGAAAGAGCGGCTGGCTCGGGCCGCGGAGGACTGGGAAGCAGACCGCTTCGACCAGGTGCCCGGCGAGACGGAGCGCATTCCCCTGCCGAACAGGCCGAAGCCGCAGGGTACTTACCTGTAGATTCCCCCGCGGCGCGGCCACGCGCGGCGCCGCCATTCACGGAGGACCCATGACCATCGCCATCACCGCCTTCAAGCTGCCGCAGCCGATCAGCCGGGAAGAAGCGCGCCGCATCTTCCTGAGCACGGCACCCACCTACCAGGGTGTGCCGGGCCTGTTCAGGAAGCATTACGTGTTGTCCGAAGACGGCGGTACGGCCGGCGGCGTCTACCTGTGGAATTCGCGGGCCGAAGCCGAAGCACTGTACACGGATGCGTGGCGGGCATATGTGAAGGAAAAATATGGCACCGAAGCTTCGGTGACGTATTTCGACAGCCCGGTGGTGGTCGATAACCTGGCGGGCCGGATCGAGGCGGACGAACGGTAGGATTGTCGGCCGGAACGCCATGTTCCGCGCTCGGCGGCACGGCCGACCCGGCGCCGGCGACCGGGGCCGGGTCGACGCATGAGGTGGGACCGGCCTCCATGGCCGAGGCCTTGGTCCGCCAATCAGGCGGTGTGCATTTCCCCAGCCACCGTTTCGCAAGCCACGCCGCCCGTGCGGATGATGTAACTCTCCGGATAAGGATCCGCCGCGAAGCGGGTGTGCGCCGGCACCCGGCTCAACTTGTCGAGCTGCGCGCTGGGGCCGAGCGCGGTTTCCTTGCCGGTCACGGCGTCGAGGTGCCAGAAGCCCCCGTCGTGGTGGAACAGCAGCGGCAGCGCGGCGGCGACCGGCGCGGCCTGCATGCGGCGCAGCGGGTAGCCGGGATGCGTGTCCGGCGCCAGCACGACGAAGCACTCGGCGCGTGCCCCTTCGTCGATGCGGTGCAGGATCACGCCGTGCGGCATGAGCGCCGTCACCTCGAGCACGGCGATGCCCTTGATGCTGGCCGACAGTTCGATCCTCATGCCGAGGCGCAGCGGCACCGGCTTGTGCTTGCCGGGCCAGACGCCGTCGAGCAGGACGCCATAGCGCGACACGTCCTCGATCTCGAAGCCCAGCGTGCCGCGGCGGATCACCGCGTGGCGGCCGGACAGGCGGCGCGTGAGGCCGGCGGTGTCGATGCCGTCCGGGCCGTAGTGATTGAGCAGCACGTCCGCTTCCGGGTCGACGATCTCCATGCGGCCGAACACGCACTCGCCCTGCGCGAACAGGCGGATATGGCGCTGCGCGCCCGCTTCCGGCGCCGCGTTCACGAACGTGGCGGCGCGGCTCGGGTGCGGGTGGGCCGGGCCCGTGTGCGGCATGTCGATCTCGATCAGGTCCTCGTCCCAGGCGATGGTCGAAAAGCCCAGGTCGATCTTGCCCTGCGGCGCGCCCAGGTCCAGGTGCGCGATGCCCGCATTGCGGGCGGTGACGTCGATGTCCATGCTGCAGGCGCCCTGCATGCCCTGGGCGCTGACCCGCGCGATCGACGCGTCGTCCGCCATCACGCGCACGTTCTTGTGCGTGGACAGGAAGATGCGGTGGATCTCGGTCAGCGTGGCATCCAGGCGCGGCACGAGGATGACGAACGTGCACTCCCACTTGCGCACCGCCTGGCCGGGCTGGCGGCTCAGCACCTCGGCATGGATCTGGTACTGGCCATGCTCGCGGTCGCGCGAGGAAAACTCGACGAATACGGGGCGCCAGTCGCCGTCGACCGAGCGCACGAACTGCTGGTTCGACGCGCCGTTACGGATCAGTTCCGACGACAGGCGGATCGCCAGCTGCGGCGCGCACTCGTTCGGCATGCCGCGCAATTCCATCTTCAGCGTCTGGCGGCCGCCGGCCGCGCGGGGGTCGAAGCCGCTGATGTGCAGCTGCGGCCGCACGCGGATCGGCGTTGCGTAATTGCCAATGGGCTTGGCCGCCGGCTCCGCGGCGGGGGCTTGGACACCACCCGGCACGGCGCGCGCATTGCGCATGGCCGACAGCAGCTCGTAGCTCGACGTCGCGGCCTGTGGTGCCGGCGGCTGCGTGCCGGCGGTCGCGTTGCCCTGCATGGTCGCGCAGGCGTTCACCGGCGCGGCCGCGGGCTGGCCGTGGCCACCCTCGCAGACGTGCTGACCCGGCGCGACCCAGAAGGTGCAGTGCGGGTGTTCGGTGTTGCGGCAAGTGTTCATGAGGGGCCAAGGACGAGATAAGCAAGACTGTACGCGCTTTTGCATCCCCTTGGCAACTCGGCGGTGCCTCGAACAGGGAGGCTTTTAGGCCCGTATTCACCGGTATTGGCCGACATCTCGCGGCGCGCGGCGCCGAACCGTAGCGATCCCTCAACCTTGTCGCAATGGCCTTCCCTGCATCGTCCTATTCGGCCGCCCTGCGCAGCCACAGGCTGCTGGCCCAGCCCACCGAGCCGGCGCCAGGGCCGTCATAGCGGATGCGCCACCAGTCGCCGGCATGTTCGCCGGTGGGGATGACGTACGACCCGGCGGGCACCACGGCTTGCCGCGCCGAGCCCACGCCTGCCGCGTTGCGCACGTTCAGGTCGCGGTGCACCCGGTAGCGCTGGCCGGCCACCGGCAGATGGGCGGATGGATGTTGCGCCGGCACGTCAGCTTGCATGCTGGCGGTCCGCATGTCCTCGGCCTGCGCCGCCGGCGTGCCAGCCGCGTGCAGCAGCAGCGCGCCGCATGCCCACGCGCCGCCGCCGAGAATCGCCAGGCCGCGCGCCGTCGGCCGGCGCCACCAGCGCTCCGGCGTGAGAAAGGCGGCCAGCACCAGCGTCAGCGCCAGGCCGAGCGCGTAGGCGAGGGCGCCGTGATGGTCGGCCAGGGTCGGCAGTGTCATCTTCGCTCCGTTGTCAGGATTGCTGCTTGGTCATCGGAGCTTCAGGCGTCGAAGCGCAGCACATAATGGCCCGCCACCAGGTGATGACCCGGCGGCAGCACGACCGGCGCGTCGTCCTCGATGGCGGCGACGAAGCGTAGCCCGGCATCGAGGTGGTACAGCGCCTGCGTGGCGGACTGCCGCGTGATCGTCAAGCCCTGGGGCGCCGCGTCGAACGCGAACGCCGTGCGGGACAGGCCGATGCGGTCCGGGCTGGCCTCGGCCGCACCGTCCTCCCGTGCCAGCAGGCGCGAGACGTCCAGCACGCGCAAGGTGGCCAGTGCCGGGGTGCCGCGCCCGAAGCTGCCCCGGGTGACCGGCGCGGCCACCGGCACGGGCAGCGCGACGAAGGCCGCGTAGCGCTCGGCAAGTTGCGGCGGCACCGCTTCGATGCGGATGCTGCGCTCTCCGCAGGGGGCGAAGCTGGATGGCAAGGCGATCGGCTCGCGGCCGGCTGGCGTGACGGCGTACAGTGCATCCTCGGCATCCACGGTCAACGTCAGCGCGCTCTCCGCGGCCGGCGCGACGGCCAGCGTGCGGTCGAACGGGACGGACAGCGCGGAGGCCCCGGTGCCCCGATAGCGGCTCAGGCGGGGCAGGGCCAGCGCGGCCAGCGTCAGGCGTTGCCGCGCGCCCGGCGCGAACGTGGCGTCGCTCTGGCCCGGCCGGAACGCGGCGGGGCGGGGCGGCTGGGGCACCGCCGTCGGCTCGTCCAGCGGCGCCGGCGCCGCCATCGGGGCTTGCACGCGCGCTTGCCATACGGCCGGCCTGGCCAACGGCTGTGCCGGCGGCGGCATCGTTGCCGGCATGCCGGCGCGCGCTACCTTCAGCAGCAGGCGCTTGCCCTGCAAGTCGCCCTTGCGGGTGACCACGTAATAGCCGAGGCGTTCATCCAGCCGGCATTCGAGGGCATCCTTGGGCCGTACCTGGATCACCGGCGGCGCGTCCGCACCTTCGTTGATCAACAACAGCGTGCCCGCGGTGCCGAACGGCCAGCCCGGCGCGCTGTCCTGGTCGATCACGGCCAGGCGCTGGTTCGGGTAGACGGGGCACACGCTCTTCCATACGGCCGAGTCGATGGACGTGCTGACATGGAACAGCACCTTTTCGTCCGGCCCCGGCAGGTACACGGCATGGCCGAAGCGCACCTCGATCTCGCCCGGCTCGAGCTCGTCGGCACCGGCGACGTGGTAGCGCACCTGGTCGGTGCCCAGCAGGTCGCCGAAGTCCTTCTGGTGCAGCGCCGCCAGCGTCTGCGCCAGGTCGCGGGCCCGGTTGCCGCGCGTGAGGTGGTAATCGTCGTCGACGTCTTCCTGCGGCAGCCGCAGCGTCACGTGGGAAAAGCAGCGCGTGGCGGCCTTGCCGCGCTGCTCGCGCGGGCAGCGTTCCAGCAGGTCGCGCAGCAGCGGGCGGCGCGCGAACAGGGCCAGGCCCGGCGCCTGCCAGATCGCCTCCGCGTTGAAAACGTCGGGAATGCGGCCCAGGACTTCGTGTTGGACATAGATCGGCATGGTTTACTCCTGTGGTGAACCGACATGGATGGTCATCCCTAGCAGGGGGAGCAGGAAAAACAGCAGATGGCTGCCACCGGCGGAGAGAAAACTCATCGGCTGGCCCATGACCGGCAGGATCGCCAGGTTCGTCCCCCAGGACAGCAACAGGTGCCCGGCCACGAATGCCGCGCCGCCGCACAGCGTGAACGCTTGCAGGCGCAGCAGCCACGCCTGGCGGAAGCCGCGCGCCGTGGCGCCGGCACGACCTAGGCGCACCGCGGCCGCCACGAGGCCCGCCACCAGCGCCGCCTGTGCGCACCACAGCGCCAGCGCAGCGAGCAGGCCGTGGCGGTGCAGCAGGAACGCCGGCGCGAAGTCGTCCTGCACGGCCGGCAGTGCCATCACGCCGCCGCCGGCCTGGCCGAGCGTGGCCAGGCCGAACATGCCGTCGCTGCCCAGCCAGCCGCCGGCGGCGATGGCGGCCGCGCCTTCCTGCACTTGCTGCCCCGTGTGCGGATGCCGTGCCGGCTCCAGCCACACCTGGAAGCGATCGCCGTAGAACGAGGCCGGCACGTGTTCGGGCCCGCCGGTGCGCAGCGCCGCGACGATGGCAATGCCGGACAGCACGACGCAGCCCAGCAGGCCGGCGGCGAGCCAGCGCCGCGCGGTCAGCGCGTAGGCAAACGTCATTGCTCCGGTCCACAGCAGCAGCAGGATCAGCGGCGAGTAATCGTCCACCTGCACGAGCGCGCAGCCGAGCAGCGCCAGGAACAGCAGGGCCGGCGCGATCAGCCGCAGCCAGCGCGCCCCGTGGCCCGGCTGTTCGCGATGATCCGCGCGCCAGCCCATGCGCAATGCCAGGCAGTGCGCGGTGAGGAGCGTGAGCACGAGCTTGGCCCCTTCCACCGGCTGCATGTCGAACACGCCCGTCTCGTCGCCCCACACGACCTGCGCGGCCAGCAGCAGCAACGTGCATGCGGCCGCTGCGGCCAGCAGCCATTCGATGCGGCGCTGCGAGACGGCCGCCGGATACAGGCGCCACAAGGCGATCGCGCCGCTGCCGATCGCCAGCAGCGCCGCCGTCTTGCCGTAGTAGCGCAGCCAGCCGGTGTCCATGCCGGCCAGGCCCAAATTCAGCTGGCACAGCAGGCCGGCGCCGATCAGCAGCAGTGCCGCCGCGGCGGGCGGCGGGACGCGGCCGGTGGGCATGAACCACGCGCCCACCGCGCAGGCGGCCAGCAACAGCGAGCAGCCGGCCGAGGGCGGCTCGCCGCCACGCTGGAACAGCAGGGCGGCGCACCCGGCCGCGAGCACGAGCGCCGCGGCCGGTGCCCGCAGGCGCCGGGCGAACGGCGCCAGGGCCGAGCGTTGCCGGCGCATGTCGGCAAGCGGTCCCAGGATATTGCCGCGCCGGCGGGCGGGCTCCCGGCCCAGCCGGGCTGCCGCGAACAGAGCCAGCGCGGGGGCGCCCGTCGCCAGCCACATCGCGGCAGGCGCCTGCCACAGCGCGCGCTGCCGCCATTGCCACGTGGCCTGTGGCGGCAGTGTCATTTCCGCCACCGCGTGCAGGGCCACGCGGCGCGCCGGGGTCAGGGTCAAGGTGCCATCGTGCAGCGCGATGGCGTAATGCGTCCGGCCGACAGTCAGCGCGCCGACGCCGGCGAGCGCACGCTCGTCGTCGCCCAGGCTGGCGCCGTCAGCCTGCATGCTTGTCTGTCCCCCCAGCACGAGTCCGTCGCCATGGCGCGCGACCTGGCCGCCGCTCTCGACACCGACCAGGCCGACCCGATTGCCGCAATGGAGGTTGCCGCCGAAGACGAGCGGCCGCGCGATCGACAACGCCTGCGGCACGGCGCGGTTCCACAGCGCCACCGCATGCGCGGACCACGGCGCGCCGGGGCATTGCGGCTGTGCTGCGCCATCGCGAAAGACGGTCGCGCCATCGAAACGCCAGCGCGTCGCCCCATCGGTAAACGCCAGCTGGCCAGACGCGGCCGGCAGCACGGCGAACCGGTGCGCGCCGATCCCGAAGCTGCGCAGCGTGGCCGGGTCGGCGGTGCCCAGGCGGTCGTCGCTGCCGTTGCGCCTCAGCACGGGCCGTGCCGGACCCGATGCACGGACGCGCCAGGCGCCATCGGCGCCGCGGCTGAACACGAGGCGCGTGCCCGGCGCGCCGACGGCCGCGAGCTGCGCCGCTTCCAGCGTGGCGGTGCCGGTCCGCTCCAGGCGGATCGCGATGGCGGAGGGCAGCCACATGGCCGGGGCCCGCAACAGTGCGAACAGCTGGAGCCCGAACAGCGCGGCCAGCAGCGCGAGCAGCAACCTGAACAGGAGCCCCTGGCTCGCCGGCGCCGTCATGCCCGGCCTTCCAGCGCCGCGGCGCAGCCGCGCACGATGGCGGCGCGGCCACCGAGGGCGATGCGCACCGTGTCCAGCATGCGGCTGATGTGCAGCGCGTTGCGAGGCCGCTCGCCCGGTTCCCTGGCCAGCAGGGCCGTCAATAGCCGCAGCGCCGGCTCGCGCGCGGCGGCAGGAAGACTGGCGGCGAAGGTGGCCGCCTCATCGTCGGCCAGAACAGGCTGGAGCGGCCCGCGTTCCAGCATGACCCGGGCGCCATCAGCCAGGTGCTCGCGGTAGGCATCGCCACAGGCGGCGCACCAGCGCAGCGAAGAGCCGGTGACGAGGAAGAAGTACAGCGCCCCCAGCGCGAAATAATCGCTGTGGCGGCCCGTGGCATAGCCGCCGCCCGCGGCAGGGAAGAACTGTTCGGGCGCCTGCCAGTTCGCCGTCCCGCAATACGTGTGCGCCTGCGCCGCCGCCAGCAGGCGGTTGGTGCCGAAATCCGCCAGCTTCACGGTGCCGGTGGCGGCATCGACCAGCACATTGGCCGGCTTCAGGTCCAGGTAGCGCCAGCCATACTGGTGCACCTTGGCCAGCGCGCCGTTCAATTGGCTTATCCAGTCCAGTACCTGGCGCACGTCCGGTGCGTCGTCCTGGGCGCGGCGGCGGGCCACATGGCGGCCGAGATCCCCACCCATCAGCTCCAGCGCCAGTACCGGCAGGCCATCGTGCCAGCCGCTGTCGACGAGGCGCACGATGTGGCGGCCGTCCCATGGCCGCAGCGCTTCCAGGAAAGCGATCTCGTTGCACGCGCTGTCGATCCAGCGCTCGCGCTGCCCCGGCTGCGCGCGTTCCATCTGCTCCGCGTTCACGAGCTTCAACGCCACGTCGGGCATGCCCGCCGGTGCCGCGGCACGCCAGATGGTGCCGTACACGGACCCGCCGATCCGCTCCCGCAATTGGTAATGGCCCTTTCCGAGGGCGATGGTGGTCTCGCGTGCCGGCATCGTTCACTTTCACGTTATCGATGGCCGCTAGCGGGGGGAGGGGGAAAGCAGCAAGCGCTGTTCGCCGAACAGCGCCAAACAAAAAGCCCGGCAACGCCGGGCTTCGTTCAGGCCATGACCGGATCAGTCGTGGTGGTGGTGATGCTTGTGGTGGCCCCGGCCATGGCCGCGGCCCGGATGGCCGCGGTATTCGTGCACCACGCGGCGCTCCACGTACACGCGCTGGGGACGCACATAGCGCGGCGCCTCGTAGTACACGGGCTGCGGCTGCGCATACACGCGCTGGCGCGGGTAATAGTGGTCGTGGTGATCGTGGCGGTCGCGGTCCCTGGAACTGAGCGCATTGCCGACCAGGCCGCCGACCACGCCACCCACCACGGTACCCGTGGTGCCGTTGCCGGTCTGGCTGCCGATGGCGGCGCCAACCACGGCGCCGGCGGCGGTGTTGAAGGCACGGTCGCCGGCGGCAAGGGCGGCGGAAGACGTGGTGATCGCTGCACCCAGCAGCACGACACCGAAGATTTTCTTGCTCAACATATTATTTCCCCCTTTTATGCGCGGCGGCATCGAAATGATGGCTGCCGTTTGATATGGCTCCACTTTATCGAGCGCAGGAGGAATTGCCAGCGAATAAACAGATTATTACAAACGGGCTCGAGTATGTAACACGGCTGTTACAGGTTCAGCCGTGCCGCCGCCGCTCCGCATCCTGGCCCATTCGTTGTTCCCACTCTTGCCGCAGCACGCTCATCACCTGCACATCCTGGTAGTGGCCATTGATGAAGAATGCGTCGCGCAGCACGCCTTCCGCGACGAAGCCGCATTTCTGCGCCACGCGCACGGAAGCGACATTGCCCGGCGCGACCAGCACTTCCAGCCGGTGCCAGGTATGCACGCGGAACAGGTGGTCGGTCACCATGCGCAATGCCTCGGTCGTGTAGCCGCGGCCCGCCAGCTCGGTGTCGAACAGGCGGTAGCCGATCTCGCGGGTGGTCGGCGTGCGGCTCTTGAAGTGGCTGATGACGCCGACGATGTGGTGGTACTGGTCTTCCACCACGAACAGTTCGCTGTCGTCCGTGACGAAACCGTGCTGGATGAATTCCTTGCGCATCGCCTCGGGTGACTTGAACTGGCTGGAAAAATAGTCGCCCCGCGACGGCAGGTCGTTGACCAGCGCGATAAACGTGTTCAAGTCCGTGTTCAGCAGGTGCCGCACGGTGCAGAGAGGTCCCTTCAGCATGGTCATCATGCTATGCGAGGAAAAGCGCAAGGTCAAACAAGAGCTTTATTTGATCGGGATGGTATAAGTTGCCTTGCAATATTGCCAAATGCTATCGTGTTGAACCCGACAACACGCATTCATACCACTTACGGAACGCCACGCATGAATTTCAGCAAGCCAGTCCTCACCGCCATCGCCGCCAGCCTGTTCGCCATCGGTCCCGTGCACGCAGCGACCCCTGCCAATGCTGCCAATGACGCCGCCACCCTCGCCAGCATCCGCGACACCGCCATGGCAAGCGACTGGGCCTACCAGCGCCTGGAAGACATGACGGATCTGATCGGCCCGCGCCTGTCCGGCTCGCCGGGCGCGGCCGCGGCGGTGCAGCAGGTGGCCGACGCGATGCGCAAGCTGGGGGCGAAGGTCACGCTGCAGCCCGTGAAGGTGCCGCACTGGGTACGCGGCGAGGAGCGCGGCCAGCTGGTCGAGTACGCGGGCCGCCCGCAGGGCGTGGTGCAGAACGTGGTGCTGACGGCGCTGGGCGGCTCCGGTGCCACGCCGGCGGAAGGCTTGACGGCGCCGGTGATCATCGTGCGCGACTTCGACGAGCTGAAGGCGCGCGGCGCCGAGGTGAAAGGCAAGATCGTACTGTTCGAGGTGGCGTTCGACCAGGGCATGGCGAACGCCGGCCTGGGCGGCCCGGCCTATCGCCACGGTTCCGCGTTCCGCACGCGCGGCCCGGCGCTGGCCGCGGAACTGGGCGCGGCCGCCGCGCTGGTGCGCGCCGTCGGCGGGGCCGACTACCGGCTCACGCACACCGGCACCACGTCGCTCAGCGACGGCAAGCGCATTCCGGCTGCATCGGTGACGGCGGAAGACGCGATGCTGATCGCGCGCCTGTCCAGGCGCGGCCCCGTCACGATGAAACTGGTGCTCACGCCGAAGACGCTGCCGGACGCGGACAGCTACAACGTGATTGCCGACCTGCCGGGAACCGACAAGGCCGACGAAGTCGTGATCGTATCCGGCCACCTCGATTCCTGGGACCTGGCCACCGGCGCGCATGACGACGCCGCCGGCGTGACGGCGTCGATGGGCGTGCTGGAAACGCTGCAGAAGCTGAAGCTGAAGCCGCGCCGCACGATCCGCATGATCGCCTGGATGAACGAGGAAAACGGCGGCCGTGGCGGCGAGACCTACCACCAGGCCAACAAGGCCGCGCTGGACAAGCAGTTCGCCGCGATCGAGAGCGATGGCGGGGTGGCGGGCCGCACCTTCGGGGTGCAGGCCGGCATCCGCCCGCAATACGAGAAACTGTTCGCGCCGTTGCAGGCCTCGCTGGTGCCGATCGGCGCCGGCGTGCTGCAGCGCCGCGACGTGATCGGGGCCGGCGACCTGCACACGATGGAGGCGGACGGCGTGCCGTCGTTCACGCCGCTGGTCGATTCCAGCGTCTATTTCAATTACCACCACACCCCGGCCGACACCTTCGACAAGGTGGACCCAAACCTGCTCAAGCGCCACGTGGCCGTGATGTCGGCGCTGACGTGGTACCTGGCCAACATGGAGCAGCCGATCGGCCGCGCGCCGGAACAGCTGCGCTGAGAGGCTACAACGGTGGCTCGGCCGGCTGGGCCGTGGCTGGCTCCTTGCCGGCCCGGCTCGTCATGGCCGCGCCGACCGACGACGCGATGACGGCGGCGATGGCGAGCCACTGCATGCCCGTCAGCCGCTCGCCCAGCAGGACCAGCCCCATCAACGCGCCGATCGCCGGCTCCGCGCTCAGCAGCGTGCTGAACGTGTTGGCCGGCATGTGCCGCAGCGCCACCAGTTCCAGCGTGTAGGGGATGGCGCTGGAGACGATCGCCACGCCGAAGCCGATCGCCAGTACCTTCATGTCGAGCAGCGCCGTGCCGGCATGGGCGACGCCGATCGGCGCCACCAGCAGCGCGCCCACCAGCGTGCCCCAGGAAGCGGCCGCGGCGCCGTGGTGCGCGCTGGCCCGCTTGCCGGCCAGGATGTAGACGGCCCAGCAGGCGCCGGCGCACAGGGCCAGTGCGATGCCGCGCCAGTCCAGCGCCGCGGCCGGCTTTCCCTCCGGGTGCCACACGGGCAGCAGCAAGGCGAGGCCGGCTAGCGCCAGCGCGATCCACAGGAAGTCGATGCGGCGGCGCGACGTGAACACGGCCACGGCCAGCGGCCCGGAAAACTCGATGGCGATCGCGATGCCGAGCGGGATATACGCCAGCGACGAATAAAAGGTCAGGTTCATGACGCCAAGCGACACGCCATAGACCGCCAGCGGCCGCCACTGCCCGCGCAAGCCCGCGCGCCAGGGCCTGAACACGGCGGCCAGGATCACGGCCGCGAAGGCGAGGCGCAATGCCGTGGCGCCGGCCGCCCCCACTACTGGAAACAGCCCCTTGGCCAGCGAGGCGCCGGCGGTCAGCGAGACCAGCGACATCAGGAGCGCGGCAAAGGGCAGGAAGGGCTGCGGGGCGGGAGTGCTCGGCATGCAGGAATGTCCATCGGTATGAAGGATGCGCACAATAGCATCAACGGCGCCGTGGCGGCCAGCGCGCGCCGATGGACGCTTTGCCAAGATTGTAAGTTGTGTAAGAATGCGATGTTGCCGCCGCGCTGGCGGCCGCCTTTTCCTTTTCATGGAACCATCATGCAAACCTTAATGACGATCGCCGCGATGACCACTCTGGCGGCCGCGCTTGCCGGCTGCGGCAAGGTCGACCCGCAACTGACGGCCGACCAGATGACGATGACGGACGCGACCTGCGCCCCGGCCGAGCTCGAGAAGATCGCCGATGCCGACGTACGCAAGGCGTTCGCGGCCCGTTGCGAGCGCCGCGCCCAGCTCCGGCAGCCCGGCCAGTAAGCGCTGCATGCGCGTGCGCGCCGTGGTACCATCGCGCCGATGAAAGCGCTGCTCCGTACCTTGCTGCTGTGGTTCCTGCTGGCCGCCGTGCCGTTCGGCGGCTTTGCCTCGGCCACGATGCTGCTGTGCGGGCCGCAGGCGGCCGGGCGCGCGGCGGCGGAGCACGCGATGGGGGCGGACGCCCACCATGACCACGCGGCCATGCTCGCCGCCCAGCAGGGCGATGACGGCGAGCATCACGCCTCGGGCGCTTCCCACGATAACCATACCAAGTGCGCCAGCCCGGGCGCCTGCTGCATCGGCGCGCCGCTGGCGCCCGCGCCGCCGGCCGCCCCGCCATCGCAGGACGGCCGCTGCGCCACTGTTCCCTTCGTGACGCCGCCCCCCGCGGCCGTCGACCTGGCCGGCCTGGAGCGGCCACCGAAATCCCCGTTCGCCTGAACCATCGGTCCGGCATACGCCGGCTTGGCCCGCATTGCCGCGGGTTGTTCACGAACGAGGTCCATCATGAAACGAATCACCATGGCAGCCGGCCTGTGGCTGGCTGCCTCCTGCGCGCTCGCCCAGCCCGGCGCCGCCGATCCGGCACGCGCCGACGCGCCCGTGCCCGCCACCCGGTATGTGTCGCCGCTGGCGCAATTCCGCCAGGCCCAGCCGATGACCCAGGCCCCTTCGGCAGGCTGGAGCACGGCCAATGCCGCCGTGGCCGGGCAGGGCCACATGAGCCACGCCGCCCATGGGGAGCATGGCGCCCGCCATGAGCACGGGAACCATGGCGCCCGCCAGGGACACGAGAATCATGGCGCCCGCCAGGAGCACGGGAACCATGGCGCCCACCAGGGACAAGAGAATCATGGCGCCCGCCAGGAGCACGGGAACAAGGGTGCTGGCCAGGGGCACGAAGATCACAGCATGCACCAGGGCCACGCGGGCCACGGAAAGCGCGTCAATACGGCACCCAGGGAGGAAAAGCATGAACATTGACAAGCCGCTGCGGCTGGCGTCGGGCGCCGTGCTGGCGCTCGCGGTGTCGGGCTGCGCCACCTTTTCCGCCGACGGCGGCATGGGCGCCGTCGACCAGGCCACGCAGGCGAAGGCGGGCGCCGCAACGAAGCTGCTGCGCACGGACGATGACCGGCAAGCGCTGGCCGGGCAACTGCGGGCCATGCTGGCGCAGCCACTGTCCGCCGACGATGCAGTGCGCATTGCGCTGCTGAACAACCGCGGCCTGCAAGCCACGTACTGGGAGCTGGGCATCGCCGAGGCGGACCTGGTGCAAGCGGGCCGCCTGCAGAACCCCGCCTTCGGCTACCAGCACAAGCGGGGCGGCGGCGAGACGTCGATCGAACGGTCGCTTACGTTCAACCTCGTCAGCCTGGTCACCGCGCCGCTGGCCTCGCGTATCGAAGGCCGCATGTTCGAGGGGGCGAAGCTGCGCGTTACGGCCGAAGCCCTGCGCGTGGCGGCCGACACCCGCCGTGCCCACGTCGAGGCGGTGGCCGCCGCCCAGGCCCTGGACTATGCCCGGCAGGTGGCCGGCGCCGCCGATGCCAGCGCCGAACTGGCCGAGCGCATGCGCAGGGCCGGCAACTGGAGCGCCTACGACCAGGCCCGCGAACAGGCGTTCCATGCCGAGGCGATGGCCGACGTGGCGCGCGCTGCGAAAGCCGCCACGGCGGCGCGCGAGCGGCTCACGCGGCTGCTCGGCCTGTGGGGCGAGGATGCCGGATACCGCCTGCCGGAACGGTTGCCCGACCTGCCCGCCGCGCCGCGCGAGCTGCCCGAGGTGGAACGGGCCGCGCTGCGCGAGCGGCTCGACGTGCAAGCGGCCACGAAGGAAACGGAGCACACCGCGTCCTCGTTCGGCCTGACGCGTGCGACCCGCTTCATCAACGTGCTGGAACTGGGCGCCGTCCGCGAACGCGACGGCGGGGAGCCGGCCAGCAAGGGCTACGAGATCACGCTGGAAGTCCCGCTGTTCGACTGGGGCGGGGCGCGCACGCGCCGTGCCGAGGCGGTCTACATGCAGGCCGTGAACCGCCTGGCGGAAACGGCCGTCAACGCGCGCAGCGAGGCCCGTGAAGCCTATCTGGCCTACCGCACGTCGTACGACCTGGCGAAGCATTACCGCGACGTGGTCATCCCGCTGAAGAAGCAGGTGTCCGACGAAACGCTGCTGCGCTACAACGGCATGCTGGTCAGCACCTTCGAACTGCTGGCCGACGCCCGCGAGCAGCGTGTGGCCGTGGCCGCCGCGATCGACGCGCTGAAGGACTACTGGCTGGCGGACGCCGACCTGGAAACCGCCCTGGGCGGCCGGCTGCCCGCGAGCGCACAAGCACATGGAGCACATCATGACATCAAGTAATTCCCGCCGGAGTTTCCTCGCCGGCGCCACTACCCTGCTGGGCGCGGGCGTGGTCAGCCGCGCCGGCGCCGCCACGCTGCCGGAAGCCCCGGTCGGCCCGTCGGCCGCCACCGCCGCGCCGCTGGTGCCGCCGAACGGCCGGCCGTACAACCCCGTCGTCACGCTCAATGGCTGGAGCCTGCCGTGGCGCATGAAGAATGGCGTGAAGGAATTCCACCTCGTGGCCGAACCGGTGGTGCGCGAGGTGGCGCCCGGCATGCTGGCCAACCTGTGGGGCTACAACGGGCAAAGCCCCGGCCCCACGATCGAGGTGGTGGAGGGCGACCGCGTGCGCATCTTCGTTACCAACAAGCTGCCGGAACACACGAGCATCCACTGGCACGGCCAGATCCTGCCGAACGGCATGGATGGCGTATCCGGCGTGACGCAACCGTCGATCCAGCCGGGCAAGACCTTCGTGTACGAGTTCGTCGCCAGACATGCCGGTACCTTCATGTACCACCCCCATGCGGACGAGATGGTGCAGATGGCGATGGGCATGATGGGCTTCTGGGTCACGCACCCGAAGGATATCCGCCAGCATGCCGTGGACCGCGACTTCGTGTTCCTGCTGGGGGCCTACGACATCGAGCCGGGCAGCTACACGCCCAAGGTCAACACAATGCTGGACTTTAACCTGTGGACCTTCAACAGCCGCGTCTTCCCGGCGATTGACCCGATGGTGGTGCGCCAGGGCGACCGCGTGCGCATCCGCGCCGGCAACCTCACCATGACGAACCACCCGATCCACCTGCACGGCCACACGTTCGAGGTGGCGGGCACGGACGGCGGCTGGGTGCGTCCCTCGGCGCGCTGGCCGGAAGTGACGACCGACATCGGCGTGGGCCAGATGCGCGCCATCGAATTCGTGGCCGACAACCCCGGCGACTGGGCCTTCCACTGCCACAAGTCGCACCACACGATGAACGCGATGGGGCACGACGTGCCCACGCTGATCGGCGTGGATCACCGCGGCGTGGCCGAGAAGATCAACAAGCTGGTGCCGGGCTATATGGTGATGGGCGAAAAGGGCGGCGCGATGGGCGGCATGCAGATGCAGCTGCCCGAGAATACGCTGCCCATGATGACCGGCACCGGCCAGTACGGCGAGATCGAGATGGGCGGCATGTTCACGCTCGTGAAGGTGCGCGAAGGACTGGCGCGCGGCGACTACCGCGACCCGGGGCATTACAGGCATCCGAAGGGCACCGTCGCCTACGAGTGGAAGGGCGAGCTGCCCCCCGCGCCGCAGGCGCCGGGCATGCAGCAGCTGGCACCGGCGCAGGGCAAACCGCTGGAGTTGAAGCGTGGGGGAGGGCATGAGCATCATTGAGGTGCCGGGGGCGCATTTGGCGTAGCTTGCGGCCGACACCAACTCCCTCAGCTTGCGCCGGCTCCCGGCTGACTGGCATCCGTGTCCGACATCATTTTCCGCAGGAAAATGGTGTCAGACACAGGTTTTCTTAAGCCAACAATGCTGCATGCTATATTCCCCCGCATGTCGCTCCTACCCCTCCGCTACCTCTTCAAATGGTCGCTCCTCGCGACCCTGATCGCCCTCCTGGCCGGCACGGCCTCCGCCCTGTTCCTTCACTCGCTGGAAGCCGCCACGGCCTACCGTGAGCAGCACCCGGGCATCATCTGGCTCCTCCCGCTGGCCGGCTTCCTGGTCGGCTGGATCTACCTGCGTTGGGGCCGGGAGGTCGAGGCGGGCAACAACCTGCTGATCGACGAGATCCACGATCCGCGGAACGTGGTGCCCTTGCGGATGGCGCCGCTGGTGCTGGGCGGCACCGTGATCTCGCACCTGTTCGGCGCCTCGGTGGGCCGCGAAGGCACGGCGGTGCAGATGGGCGGCACGCTGGCCGACCAGATCACGCACATCCTGAAACTGCGGCCCGAGGATCGCCGCATCGTGCTGATGGCCGGCATCAGCGCCGGCTTCGCCTCCGTGTTCGGCACGCCGCTGGCGGGCGCCATCTTCGGCCTCGAAGTGCTCGTGATCGGCCGCATGCGGATGGAAGCGATCTTCCCCTGCGTGGCGGCGGCGATCCTGGCCGACCAGGTGGGCCTGGCCTGGGGCGTGCACCACACCCATTACGCCGTCGGCGCCGTGCCCGCGCTGACGGCATGGACGCTCGGCGCCATCCTGGCCGCCGGCGTCGTGTTCGGGCTGGCGGGCATGCTGTTCGCCCGCGCCACGCACGCGCTGTCGGCATTCATGAAGGGCCGCGTGGCTTATCCGCCGTTGCGGCCGCTGATTGGCGGGACAGTGGTGGCCTGCGCCGTATGGGCCGTCGGCACGCAGCGCTACGTCGGCCTGGGCATTCCCGTGATCGTGGAAGCGTTCGCCCACCCGCTGCCCATCTGGGATGCGCTGGGCAAGCTGGCGTTCACGGTGGCCTCGCTGGGCACCGGTTTCAAGGGCGGCGAGGTCACCCCGCTGTTTTATATCGGTGCCACGCTGGGCAACGCGCTGGCGCCGCTGCTGCACCTGCCGTTCGCGCTGCTGGCCGGCGTGGGGTTCGTGGCCGTGTTCGCCGGCGCGGCCAATACGCCGCTGGCCTCCACGGTGATGGCACTGGAACTGTTCGGCCCCGCGATCGGGCCGTATGCCGCGCTGGCGTGCGTGGTGGCTTACCTGTGCTCGGGCCATGCCGGCATCTACAAGGCGCAGCGCGGCGCGAAGGCGGTGCTCAGCGCGGATCGACGAGTGGAGTAAGCCCCGCGTCCGCATCCAGCCGGGCGAGCAGGCGCCGCGCGTCGAACGGCGCGTGCACCTTGATGTCGTTGTCGAAGTAGCAGAAGATGTCGCGGCTCGCCCGCCTGGGCGGCGCCGCGGCGGAGATCAGCCGGGCGCCCTCGGGCTGGCCGCCCGTGCTCCACGCGCGGATCTTGCGAGCCCAGTCGTCCAGCGCCGCATCCGTGTAGCCGCCGGCGTACAGTTCCTTCTCGCCGTGCAGGCGCAGGTACATGAAGTCGGCCGTCACGTCTTCGTAGTCCGGCCATTTGCCCGCCGTGTCGGCAACCACCAGGGCCACCTTGTACTTGCGCAGCAGCTTGACGAAGGCGGGATCGTTGAAGCTCTCGTGCCGGATCTCCAGCGCATGCCGCAGCGGGCGCTTCCGGTCGATCTCCAGGTAAGCCCGGCCGTCCATGCGGGCCTCGTGGCGTTGCGCCATCTCCAGGGCGCCTTGCGTATCGTGCGGCAGGGCGGCGAGGAATGGCTCGATCACCTGCGCATCGAACTGGAAGTTGGGCGGCAGTTGCCACAGGAAGGGGCCGAGCTTGTCGCGCAGCGCCAGCACGCCCGAGGCGAACACATTGCACAGCGAAGGTACGGGATCGCGCAGCCGCCGCATGTGCGTGATGAAGCGGTTGCCCTTGTGGGAAAAGACAAAGCCCGGCGGCGTGGCGTCGTACCACTCCTGGTAGCTCTTCGGCCGCTGCAGCGAATAGAAGGAACCGTTGATCTCGATGGTGGGCAGGGCGCGCGAGGCGAAGTCCAGTTCGCGTGCCTGGGCCAGGTCGTGCGGATAGAAGACCTTGCGCCACGGTTCGTAGCGCCAGCCGGAAATGCCGATCCGCAGTTGTGCGCGCGCAGTTGCCATGCGCCGAGTATAGGCAAGCTCGGCAGCTAGCAGCGCACGGCTCGGCTCTGGCTGATGCTCAAGGGTTGGCGAACAGCTCCCGCACGTCGCCATCCTGGACCGTCTGGCGGGCGCGCTGGCCCCAGGCGCGCAGCAGGTGTTCCACCCCCTGCGGGGGCAGGGCGGAACAGAAGTACCAGCCCTGCACGCAATAGGCGTGCTGGTGGCGCAACCAGTCCAGGTCGACCTGCCGCTCCAGCCCTTCGCACAGCAGTTCCGCGTCGCTCACCTCGGCCACGCCCTGGATCAGGCGGAACAGGCTGGCCGTCACGGCGCTGTCCGCCACCCCGTGCACGAAGCGGCGATCGACCTTCAGGCGGTCGAACGGCAGGCTGCCGATCGCGTCGAGGTTCGAGTAGCCGATGCCGAAGTCGTCGATGGCGATGCGCAGGCCCAGCTCGCGCAGCGCGGCCACCCGTTCGCCGAGCGCCTCCGGCGCTTCGAGGAGCTGGCTTTCCGTCACTTCCACTTCCAGCAGTGCACCCGGGAGCGCGTGTTCTTCCAGCAGGGCCGCGATGGCTTCCGGCAGGCCGGGGTGCAGCAGCGAGGAGCGGGAAAAATTGAGCGAGACGGGTACCTGGGGCAGGCCGGCGTCGGCCCAGCCGCGCATGTCGCGGCACACCTGCCGCATCACGTGCAGGTCGAGCGCATAGCTGTTGCCCGAACTCTCGGCCAGCGGCACGAAGGTGGCGGGTGGCACCGTGCCGCGCTCCGGGTGCTCCCAGCGCACCAGCGCCTCCAGCCCGATCAGCTTCTGCTTGGCGAAGTTCACCTGCGGCTGGTAGTGCATCGACAGCTCCCCGGCGTCCGGATGGCCTTCCAGCACGCCGGCCAGGTCGTGCAGGAAGCACGAACGTTCGCGCATTTCGCTGCCGTACTCGCGCGTGACGGAAAAGCTGTCGACGTCGCCGATGCTGGCCGCCGCCGTCTCCGCCATGTCCAGCAGCGCCGCCGCGGCCATGTGGGAGGGCAGCTTTTCGCGCACGAAGCCGATGCGCGCGCGCAGCACCTGGGTGCGCTCGCCCGGCAGCATGACGGGCACGTCGATCGTGCGGCACAGGGCCTGCAGGCGGTCGGTGCTCGTCGGGCCGAGCAGGGCGAAGCAGAAGCGGTCGCCGCCCAGGTGGCCCACCAGGTTGTCCGGGCCGGCCCAGCCGATCACGCGGCCGGCGATCTCGGCCAGCGTGGCATTGCCGGCGGCGCGGCCGTACACCTCATTGATCTGGTGGAAGCCGGACAGGTCGATGTAGCCGACCGTCATTTCCTGCGCCTCGGCGCCGATCTTGGCCTGCTGCAGGTGCTGCACGAAGGCGCCGCGGTTGCACATGCCGGTGATCGCATCGCTGTAGCGCAGTTCCAGCGTATCGGTGACGAGGCGCCCCAGCCCGTGCAGCATGGTGCGCTGCGCGTCGTCGAGCCGGCCCGGCGCCAGCCACATCACCCACAGGGTGCCGAGCAGGTAGCCGCGGTTGCCGTACAGCGTGACGGCCGCGTAATGCCGGTAATGGGGTTCCCGCCGTACCAGGGGCTTGGCGGCCGACCAGTCCTCGGCGAGGCCATCCTCGATCTCGAAGAAGTCGTGCTCGGAGGCGACCGCTTCGCCGCAGAACGATTCGCAGCGGTCCACTTCGCGCACCGTGATGCCCACCGTGACGGGCAGCCAGATGTGCGAGCGGTAGACCAGGCTGACGCCGCCAATGTCGGCGCCCATCGTGCGCACGGCCAGCTCCACGATGAAGCGCAGTTGCGGATCGGGCTTGTCCAGCGCCAGCTCGTAGCGCGACAGCTCCTGCACGCGCCGCTGTTCCGAGTCGTCCTGTTCGATCCGCGTTTCCATGTGCCGTGGTTCCTCCGATCCGTTCACGCCCAAGCTTACGGACGTTTTGTCATGGACGCAACCGTTGTCGTGCTGGCCCGCCGCGCCGCTCTGCCATCCGGGCGATGCGGCGGAGCGGCGGCACCCACTAAGATGGCCGTCCCTTTTATCTGGAGGAAGCATGCACGAAGGAAGCAAACAAGACAGCCCGGAAATTCACACAACGGCGCCGATGGGAAAGTCGCGGCTGGAAGCGTTCAGCGACGGCGTCATCGCGATCATCATCACGATCATGGTGCTGGAACTGAAGGTGCCGCACGAAGCCACGCTCGATGCGCTGCTGCCGCTGTGGCCCCTGTTCTTCAGCTATGTGCTCAGTTTCGTCTATGTGGGCATCTACTGGAACAACCACCATCACCTGCTGCAGCTGGCGCGCCGCGTCGACGGCCGTGCGCTGTGGGCCAACCTGCACCTGCTGTTCTGGCTGTCGCTGATCCCGTTCATGACGAACTGGCTGGGCGAGCAGCGCATGGCCGCCTGGCCGATGGCGCTTTACGGGCTGGTCCTGCTGATGAGCGCCATCGCCTACGACCTGCTGGTGCGCAGCCTGGTGCGGCTGCACGGCCCGCAATCGGCGCTGACACGGGCCATCGGGCGCGATACCAAGGGATGGCTGTCGATCGTGCTGTATGCGGTGGGGGTGCCGCTGTCGCTGTGGCAGCCGGTGGTGGGGGCCGCCTTTTATGTGGGGCTGGCGCTGGTGTGGGTGCGGCCGGACCCGCGGGTGGAGCGGAGTGTGGAGGGACGGGAATAGCCCGAGGTATCGGTGTCGGACATTTTTTCCGGGTGCTTCATCCGGAAAATGTGTGCGACACCGGTTTTCTCTTGAGGCGGCCGGGTCGGCTCCGGACAAGAAAACCAATGGGATGGACGCCCCCACCCTGAGACGGCATCGATGTGCCAAAGTGGAGCTGTCGAAGTTTCACTTAACCAGAGAGGGGCGTCACCATGAAGATTACGACATGCAGTATGGATCTGGCAAAGGAAGTTTTCCAATTCCATGGCGTTAATGCGAGCGGCAAGGTCGAGATGCGATGCCAGCTCCGGCGTGGCAAGGTGATGAGGTTTTTCTCTAACATGCCGCCGTGTCTAGTTGGGATGGAGGCGTGTGGCAGCGCGCATTACTGGGCACGGCAGTTGCAGAGCCTGGGCCACACGGTCAAGCTGATAGCTCCGCAGTTCGTCAAGCCATACGTGAAGACCAACAAGCACGATGCAGCCGATGCCGAGGCAATCTGCGAGGCAGTGCAAAGGCCAAACATGCGCTTTGTGCCGATCAAGACTATTGAGCAGCAGGCGATTATCGCTGTTCACACGGCGCGTAGTGGGTTCGTCAAGCAGCGTACTGCTCAGGCCAACCAGATTCGCGGCCTGCTGGCGGAGTTTGGCCTCGTTGTCCCGAAGGGTTTGGCCGTGCTCAGGGAGCGAGTACCGGCACTGCTCGACGAAGCGAAGGATGAGTTGCCCGGCATTTTTCGCCAGACCATTCTGGAACTTCTCGATCACTTGAAGGTGCTGGATAGAAGAGTCAACGAATTCGAGCTGGAAATTCTGAAATGGCACCGCTCGAACCCGATGTCCAAACGGTTGGAGAAGATACCCGGCATAGGACCGATCACAGCCAGCGCTTTGGTCGCGGCGATCGGTAACGCGAGGAACTTCGCCAATGGCAGGCAACTCGCAGCGTGGATCGGCCTAGTACCCAAGCAGCATTCGACAGGCGGTCGCACGAATCTTCTGGGCATCAGCAAAAGGGGCGATACGTACCTGCGTACTTTGCTCATTCATGGAGCCCGAGCGGTGATCCAGCATGCAGTCAAAAAGGATCCAAGCAAGAGCGGCTGGCTTCACTCACTGCTTGGGCGACGGCACAAGAACGTTGCGGCAGTAGCATTGGCCAACAAGAATGCAAGGACTGTCTGGGCCCTATTGGCTCATGACAGAGAGTTCCGAGCCGATTACGCTGCCGCGTAATCGGCTCGGCTGAGGGCCTTCGCGGAGGGTAGCGGACAGTTTTTTGGAAGCGGAGCAGTACATTCCACCGATTGCACAAGCGATCAAGAAGTGATGGCAAACCAGGTAAGACCGTGGTCGGCTTAGCCCGCGCGACACCAAGCACCTTGAGTGCGTTAAACCGAGGGGGCGTCGACCAGCAAATCCCATCAGGGACAGTGGCATCAGCCACATCAAAGTCCGAATGTACGGGTGCAATCTTTACCTACAAACCATCACGAAAAGAAAGCTTGGCATACCGGGGGCGTCCATGTACGGTGTCGCACACCATTTTCGGGCATGAACCGCCCGAACATGGTGTTCGACACCTGCGACGCGAACGCCGCGGGGCGGATCAGGCGTGTGCCGGGTTCGCCACCGGCCACGGCACGCACAGCAGGAACGCCACCGCGGCAATGGGCGCCAGCAGGCACCAGAAGCCGAGCGTGACATAGCCGGCGCCGCCGAGAATGCATCCCACGGCGAAGGCGAGCACGGGCCACACGAAGCGCACGAATTTCTCGCGGGCGGCCGGGGTGGCATGGCCGGTGGCCAGGTCCGTCATGTCGATCAGCAGTTCCGTGACATTGCCGGTCATGACCGTGGTCGGCGCGATGCGCGAGAATTGCAGCTTGCCGGCCGCGTTGTGCACGCCCATCGCGGCGGCGCCGAGCATGCCGGTGACGAGCACCAGCGGCGCATCCGGGCTTGTGATCGGCACGGCGGCCAGGGCGGTGGCCATGAAGGCGGCGAGCAGCACGAGCTGCATTGCCAGCATCGGGCGGATCGGCACCGTGCCCTTGCGCTCGCAGGCGTTGCCGAGCAGGCGCGTGGCCACCACGCCCGCCCCGAAGGCGGGGAAGGCGAGGCACTTCAGCAGCAGGGTGGTGTGCTCGGGGTGCGTGAGCGTGGCGCCGATCAGCACGAAGTTCCCCGTCACGTGCGCCGTGAACAGGCCGTACAGCGCCACGAAGCCGGCCGTGTCGACATAACCGGCCAGGGCCCCGAGGCAGATGCCGAGGAACAGGTCGCTGGGTGGAACGCGCATCAGGACTTCAGGAAGGCCAGCAGGTCCGCGTTCAGGCGGTCCTTGTGCGTGGTCGGCAGGCCGTGCGGCGCGCCTTCGTACACCAGCAGGGTGCCCTGCGGGAGAATCTCGGCGGCGCGGCGCGCGGTGGCGGCGATGGGCACGATCTGGTCGTCGTCGCCGTGGATCACCAGCGTCGGGATCGTCATTTTCTTCAGGTCCTCGGTGAAGTCCGTTTCCGAGAACTGCTTGATGCACGCGTAAGCGGCGCGGATGCTGCACTGCATGCCCTGCAGCCAGAACGTGTCGCGCACGCCCGAGGATTCCTTGGCGCCGTCGCGGTTGTAGCCGTAGAACGGAATCGTCAGGTCCTTGAAGTACTGCGAACGGTCGGCCTTCACGCCGGCGCGGATACCGTCGAACACGTCCATCGGCACGCCGCCCGGGTTGTCCGGCCCCACCAGCATGCGCGGCGTGACGGCGCCCACCAGCACGGCGCGCTTGACGCGGCCGGTGCCATGGCGGCCGATGTAGCGGGCGACCTCGCCGCCGCCGGTCGAGTGGCCGACCAGCGTCACGCTGTGCAGGTCCAGCGACTCGATCACGGCGGCCAGGTCGTCCGCGTAGTGATCCATGTCGTTGCCGTGCCAGGGCTTGCTGGACAGGCCGTGGCCGCGGCGGTCGTGCGCGATCACGCGGTAGCCGTGGTCGGCCAGGAACATCATCTGGTCTTCCCAGGCGTCGCCCTGCAGGGGCCAGCCGTGGCTGAATACCACCGCCGGGCCGTCGCCCCAGTCGGTGTAGCGGATGATGACGTTGTCACGGGTGGTGACGGTATTGATGGTGCGTTGCACGGTCATGGCGTTCCTTTCTGAACGTTGTTGCGATACGGGCATTGTCCGCGCTGGCCGCAAGCCGGACCACTGCACTAAGGGAGAGGGCCCGGCGCCACGGCCGGGGGAGCCGCGCGCGCTGGTTGGATGGCGCGGCGGAAAGATGTCATGCGGCCCGGACCGACCCAAGCACGGGATCGGCTCCTACACGCTATTGCTGAGCAGGATGGCAAAATTGACATGTCATCCCGGCATCGTGCCGGAACGTTGCACGGCCATCGGCCGAAGGAGAACATCATGCACATGCAATTCATCGCGGCTGTTGCCGCGCTTGCCTTCACGGGCGTCGCCGCCGCGCAGAGCCATTCCGTGTCGAACATGGCGAATCCGCCGCAGACGCAGTCGGACAATAAGGCCGCCACCGAGGCGACCCCGGGCCGGACGGCCACGGCGCACCGCAACAGCAACAAGCAGGAAGACAAGAATTCCGGCCAAAGCCGCAATGCGCCGACCGCCGTTCAGGGCGACAGCAAGGTCGAGACCAGCGGCAGTTCGGTGACGGGCGAACGGGTGAGCGCCGGGTCCAGCGCCACGGCCACCACCGGCATGGGGGCCGGCAACGGCGACCGCGGCGCGGAAGGCGCCATGGAGATCAAGCCCTCCGACGCCTATGTGAACCCGTCCGAGCGCCGCGCGCTGGACGAGGCGCCGAAGAGCGGCAAGAAGTAACGATCTACGGGCAGGGATCAGCGGCGCAGCAGACCGGGCTCCCGGCCGGCCTGCGGTCCCACCTTGTCGAGCGACTCGGCCATGCGCACGAGCTTCACGAACTCGGCGCGGTAACCCTCGGGGTCCTGGCCGCGCGCGCCATTGGCCAGCGCGGCGATGTCGGCAAAGCTCATGTCCGCCACCTGCTGCTCGCCGCGCAGGCGCTGCGCGAACGCGGCCACGGCGACGGCGAAGCGCTGGTCATCCGGCGCCGCCTCGAATTGCCTGCGTGCCGAGGCGGCGGCCACCGGGTGGTCGATCTGCCGGCTGGCGGCCTGGCCGGGCAGCTTGTAGCGCACCTTCACGAAGCACAGCTCGTCGCCATTGGCCGCGGCAGGCTTGCCGCGGGCATTGCCGCCGTAGCGGGGCGGATCGACGAGACCCGCGGCGGCGGCGGCCGGCGTGATCTCGTAGATCGCCGTCACCGTGTGGCCGGCGCCGATATCGCCGGCGTCCACCTTGTCATCCTTGAAGTCCTGCTTCTGCAGCATGCGCGTCTCGTAGCCGATCAGCCGGTAGGCGGCCACCTGTGCCGGATTGAACTCGACCTGCACCTTCACGTCGTTGGCGATCGGGAACATCGTCGATCCCAGCTCCTCGCCGAGCGCCTTGCGCGCTTCCAGCAGCGAGTCGATGTACGCGGCATTGCCGTTGCCCGACTGGGCCAGCCGCTGCATCAGCGCGTCGTTCAGGTTGCCCGCGCCGACCCCGAGGATCGACAGGTAGATGCCGCTCTTGCGCTTGTCCACGATGAAGCGCTCCAGTTGCCGCGGGTCCGTGATGCCCAGGTTGAAGTCGCCGTCCGTGGCCAGGATCACGCGGTTCACGGCTTTCGGGTCGAAATGGCGCTCGGCCAGTTCGTAGGCCCGCTGCAGCCCCGCGCCGCCCGCCGTGCCGCCGCCGCCCTTCAGGGCCGCGATGGCGTCGACGATCTTGCCGCGCTCCTTGCCGGCCGTGGGCTCGAGCGCCACAGTGGTGCCGTCCGCGTAGGTGACGATGGCCACGCGGTCCTCGTCGCGCAACTGCTGGGCGAACAGCCGGAATGCCTGCTGCAGAAGTGGCAGCCGGTCCGGGTAGGCCATCGAGCCGGACACGTCGACCAGCAGCACCACGTTGGCGCTCGGCCGCTCGGCCGCCTTCACGTCGTAGCCGCGCACGGCGATGTGCAGCAACTGGTTGCCGGCCGTCCATGGGCTCGGCATGACTTCCGTGCCGATCGCGAACGGCCGGGCCGGGTCGCGCGGCGCGCTGTAGCGGTAAGGGAAGTAGTTGACCATCTCCTCGACGCGCACCGCGTCCGGCGGCGGCAGCCGGTTTTCGGTCAGCATGCGCCGCACGAAGGCGTAGGACGCGGTGTCGACATCGGTGCTGAAGGTGGACACCGGCTGCTCGGCGACCAGCACGGCCTTGTTCGCTTCCTTGCCGGGGAACTGGTCGGCGCCTTCGGGCAGCACCGGCACGGGATACGGGAAGGCGGGAGTGCGCTTGCCGTGCATGCTCCGGTGAGCGGAGACGATGACATTGCCGGGTGCGTAGGGCGCCGCCATGGGGGCGGCTGCGTAGGGGGGCGCTGGAGGGGCCTGAGGCGCGGGAGGCGCCGACGCCGGCTGGGCCGCCGCCCCGGGCACGCTCGCCTGGCGGTCGACCGGCTGGCTGCAGGCGGCCAGCAACGCCAGAGTGCAAGCGCAGGATGAAAGCAACAAGACGCGCGGTTTCATGACGGACCTCGGGAGTGGGAGATCCCCGCAAGATGCCGAAATGGCATCGATCGGTCAACCGGCGTTACATCTCGCAACGGGTCCGGAAAGGAAGTGGCGGAAGGCAGAAAGAGTCGAACTTACAGAGGAACGGCTGACGCCCCTCACCGGGTTTGAAGCCCGGCCCCATCACCGGATGAGAATGCCTTCCGTGGTGTGCAACGTGGGTCGGACCGGGAGCTGAATCACTTCGGGATCGCTTCGGATCACTTCTAGATCGCTTCGGGCCAGCTCGCATTGGGCCGCACCAGATGACTGTTGCGGACGCGGCGAGTATAGCCGACGCGGTCGAAAAACTCCAACACCTGGATCGCCCGCTTGCGCCCCAGTTGGGTCGCGTCGCGGAACGTGGCCGCCTGGGTGTCGGGCAGCGTGGCGACGATCTTCGCCATCTCCGCCAGCGGGCGCGGGTGATAGAACAGGTCGGGCACGACCTGCGACAGCTCGCCGGCGCGCGCCAGCTTGCGCAGCAGGCGCCGCACCTCGCCTTCCGGCACCCGGTGTTCTTTCGACAGGTCGCGCACCCATGGCGGATCGAAGCGGCCCTTTTCCAGCGCGGCGAGCAGCGGCGCGGCGAGCGCCTGCTCCTCTCCCGTCAGCTCCACGCTACGGCCGGGCAGGTGCAGGCTGTGGCCGCGCTGGGCGATTGAACCCGCGGCCAGCATGCGGGCCACGAGCGCGGACCACAACGCGTCTTCGGCATCCGGCTGCGCCATGCGTTTCAGGCGCCACAGTTCGGGGCCGGCATCGTCCGGATGCTTCGCGTGAAAGCCGCCCAGCGCATCGAGCACGGATTGCTCGAGCCGGGCCAGCGCGTCTTCCGTGATCAGGAGTTCCTCCCCGCCGGGCAGGGGAATGCGCAGGCACGTCGGCGGCAGGGCGAGCGCATCGCCAGGACTTTGCGTCAGGCGCACCAGCGCGGCGGCGCGCACGCCCAGGGGGCTTTGCGCCAGCAGGGCCGACACGCCGCCGCCGTCCACATAGCTTTGCAGCGCGTCGAGCCAGGCCAGCCGCGCGGGGCTGCGGCGCTTGCGCGCGGCGCCGAAGGGGTCGAGCACGATGCCGCCGCCGATCGTTTGCGTGGCCTGCGCATTGCGCACCACGAAGCGGTCGCCCGGCACCGCGTGCACGGCCACGTCGAACACCAGTTGCACGCGGGCCGGCCGGCCCGGCTGCACCGTGTCGCCATCGAGCGGCACCACGTGGGCAGTATGGTGGGCGGCGCCCAGGTGCACGTGCACCGGCGACCAGGCTTTCAACACACCGGTCGCCAGCGCCAGCTGCGCGTCGACGCGCTCGGAACACGCCTGCAGGGCCGGGGCGACGATCCACGTGCCACGTTCGATCTCTTCCTTTGCCACGCCTGCCAGGTTCAGGGCGAGCCGCTCGCCCCCGCGGCCCTCGCCGGCGGTGCGCCCCTGCGCATGGATGCCGCGCACGCGCGCCTGTTGCCCGCCCGGCGCCAGCACGAGCGTGTCGCCGACCGCCACGCGGCCGGCCAGCGCCGTGCCGGTGACCACCGTGCCCTGGCCCGTCAGCGTGAACACGCGGTCCACGCCCAGGCGGAACAGGCGCCGGTCGTCGCGCGAGGGGAGCGTGCCCGCCACCTCGGCGAGATGGGCGAGCAGGGCGGCCACGCCGGGGTCGCCCGGTTGCGTGGCGGCGGTGCGGAACACAGGCGCGCCGGCGAAGGGCGTGTCGGCCAGCAGGGCGGCGATATCGCCTTCGACGGCGGCGATGCGGGCGGCATCGGCCCGGTCGGTCTTCGTGAGGGCCACGGCACCGCGGCGCACGCCCAACAGGCGCAGGATGGCCAGGTGTTCGACGGTCTGCGGCATCACGCCATCGTCGGCGGCCACCACCAGCAGCGCGTAGTCGATGCCCGTCACGCCCGACGCCATCGTGCGGATGAACTTCTCGTGACCGGGCACGTCGATCACGCCCAGCATCTCGCCGTTGGCGAGCGGCAGGTAGGCGTAGCCCAGTTCGATGGATATGCCGCGCGCCTTTTCCTCCTTCAGGCGGTCGGTATCGACACCCGTGAGCGCCCGGGTCAGCGTGGTCTTGCCATGGTCGATGTGGCCGGCGGTACCGACGATCATGCGGTTTCCAGGTCCTTCAATTGATTGATGAATTCTTCCGCCTGCCCGTCTTCCAGGCAGCGCAGGTCGAGCCACAGGGTGTCGTCGGCAATGCGGCCGATCACGGGCACGGGCAGTGCGCGCAGGCGGCGTTCCAGAACGCCCAGCGGGTTGCCGCGCGTGCCTTCGGGGGCGCGCAGCGCCAGGCCGAAGCTCGGCAGCACGTCGACGGGCAGCGCGCCGCTGCCGATCTGGCTGGTCATGGGCTCGGCCGTCACGCTGTAGCCGTCGCCCAGCGCCCCCTGCACCGGGCCGCGCAGGCGTTCGGCCAGCGCACGCATCGATGACGCGGGCCGGGTCAGCAGGCGCAAGGTCGTCAGCCGTTCGGGCAGCAGGTCGGGCGCGTGGTACAGCGCCAGCACCGGCTCGAGCGCGGCGAGCGTGAGCTTGCCCACGCGCAGGGCGCGCTTCAGCGGGTTCTTCTTGATCGCGGCAACGAGGTCCTTGCGCCCGGCGATGATGCCGCATTGGGGGCCGCCCAGCAGCTTGTCGCCGCTGAACGTGACGAGATCGGCCCCGCCCTCGATGGTTTCGCGCACCGTGGTCTCATGCGGCAAGCCGTATTTTTCCAGGTCGACCAGCGTGCCGCTGCCCAGGTCCACCGCCACCGGGATGCCGCGCTCGCGGGCCAGCGGCACCAGCTCGGGCAGCGTGACTTCGCGCGTGAAGCCCGTGATGGCGTAATTGCTGGTGTGGACCTTCATCATCAGCGCCGTGCCGGCGTTGACGCCTTCCTCGTAATCCTTCGGATGGGTGCGGTTCGTGGCGCCCACCTCGCGCAGGATCGCGCCGGCGCGCGTCATCACGTCCGGAATGCGGAAGGCGCCGCCGATTTCCACCAGCTCGCCGCGCGAGACGATCACTTCGCGCCCCGATGCCAGCGTGTTCAGCATCAGCAGCACGGCGGCCGCGTTGTTGTTGACGATGGTCACGGCTTCGGCACCGGTGAGCTTCAACAGGTGTTCCTCGACGAGCGTGTCGCGGTCGCCGCGCTTGCCCGTCTCCAGGTCCCATTCCAGGTTCATGGGCCAGCGCAGGGCGTCGGCCACCGCCTGCACGGCCACGTCGGGCAGCAGGGCGCGGCCCAGGTTCGTGTGCAGCACCGTGCCGGTCAGGTTGAACAGGCGGCGCATCGCCCTTCGATTAGCGCCTTGCAGGCGCCGGGCCAGCGCCGCCAGCACGGCCGGCTCCGACGTGTCCGCAGTGCCGCCGCCCAGCAAGTTACCGCGCAGCTCGCCCAGCAGGTCGCGCAGCGCGGCCACGGTCTGTTCGCGCCCGTATTGCGCCACGAGCGGCTGGCAGCCCGGGGCGGCCAGCAGCACGTGGACCGCCGGCAGCCGGAACCTCGACGCTGGCTGCGTCGATTTGTTAACCTGCGCTGGCTGCGTCGATTTGTCGCCCTGCGCCGGCTGCGTCGCCTGATCGTCCTGCACGGCTTTCGTCATGCCGGGGAACCCAGGCGCAGCAGCGGGTTGCCGCTGGCGCGGGCATAGCCCAGTTCGGAGACCAGCACGTCCAGCACGAGGCTGGCGAGGTCGTCGGCCAGCGGGTCCACGTTATAGTCGTGTTCCTGGTTGAAGATCTTGCGGTAGGAGTGGCACTGGTCGCAGGTTTCGGCGCGCGCCACGCGGGTCGGGTCGTTCGCCTTGTTCAGGGTCTTGCCTTCCTTGGCGGCGGCGATGTTTTCCGCCACCGGGTCGGCATCGGCATCGGTGAGACCCTGGTATGCGACCTTCGAATTGTCCTCGCAGCACGAACACTTCACGCGCACCATATGCCATTCGCTGGCGCACACGGCGCAATGCAGGTAGCGGTAGCCCTGCGACTGGCCGCCGATGCGGATCACGCTGGCGACCGGGTGCGAGCCGCACACGGGGCACAGCGTGCCCGTCATGAGTGGCTGGGCCCAGCGCTCGTCGAGCTGGGCGGCCATCGCGCTCCACGTCACTTGCAAAGCGGCGGCGACGAACGGCGCATGCAGCGGGTCGATGCCTTCGGCGAATTCGCCCAGCACCGCGTCGGCGGCGCCTTCCAGTTGCGCATCCGTCAACGCGCGCAGGGCTGCCAGCGCGGTGCCCAGCTGCGGGTACTCGGCCGTCTTGCCGTCGAGTTTTTCCAGGATGGCGGCAAAGACGGCGCGCCACTCGGCCGGGCGCTTGCCCGACACCGGCAGAACCGGCATATTGTGTTCGTGCGCCACGCGCAGCGCTTCCTGCGGGGGCAGCGGAACGCCGGCCGGCGGCAGGTTCTTGACGACATCGGCCTGTGCCTGGACGAGCTCGGCCATCAGACGCACATAGCTGGCCAGGTTTTCCTCGACGGGGATGCCCTTGATATTGTTCTGTGCCAGCTGGCGCAGGCGCTCCGCGCGCGCCGTGTACAGTTCGCCCGGCCGCGGCAGCAGCAGGCGGGGGATGGCGGTGTGATCGAGCGATTCGATTTCGCCCGGTTCCAAAAGTCGCTGTACCAAGATAACTCCAAATTCATTGTTGGCGCTCGAGGGCTTGGTGTCGCACACCATTTTCTTAGAAAATGGTGTGCGACACCGGTTTTCCCTCGAGGCGCCCTGTGCATCCGCCGAAAACCGGTGTCTGACACCTTTTCCCGTCGGGAAAAGGTGTCAGACACCAGGCGTCAGCGCAATTCCGCAACGGATACCAATAAAAAAGCCGGGCCACGCGGGCCCGGCCAATTTTAGTCGAATACAGAAAACTCCGTACTCAGCGCTTCGCCTTGCGGATCTCGTCCTCGAACCAGCGCGCGTGGTGCTTGCGCGCCCAGCCGTAGGTGACGGTGCCGCGGATCATGGCGCCCATCGAGCCCTTGACCCAGATGCCCGCGTACACGTGCACGATGATCGAGACGATGATCACGAACGCGAAGAACGCATGCAGCAGCGAGGCGATGCGGATGATCTCGACGGCGAACAGGTGCGAGAACCACGCACGCCACATCACGATGCCGGTCAACAGCAGGCCGACCATCGACACGATCAGCACCCAGAACAGCAGCTTCTGGCCGGCGTTGTACTTGCCGACCTTGGGCAGCTTTTCCTCGCGGTTGGCCAGCACGTCGTTGAACTGGCGCATCCACTGGCGATCGGTCGCGTCGAGGAAGTTGTGGTGCCAGAAACGCAGCACCAGCACCAGGAACGACACGAACATCACGATGCCGATGAACGGATGCAGGATGCGGGTCCATTGACCGCCGCCGAGGAACACCATCATCCACGACATGGCCGGGTGGAACAGGGCCAGGCCGGACACCGCCAGCAGCACGAAGCTGATGGCCGTGATCCAGTGGTTCGTGCGTTCATTCGGCTTGTACCGCTGGATGACCGGGTTGCCGTCCTTGTCCTGCAGGATGTCATCGCGATTCATGGCGTTCCTCCGAAATGCGCTTCGCTTCGTGCACTGCCTCTTCCTCTTCCTTGCGCGAGACCTCGTTCGGGCCCACGCGGGTGTAGTGGAAGAAGCCGGCGATCGCGGCCGCGGCCATGCCGGCCAGGGCCAGCGGCTTCGTCAGGCCCTTCCACAGGCCCACGGTCGGGCTGATGGACGGGTTGGCCGGCAGGTTGCTGTACAGCGCCGGACGGTCCGCATGGTGCAGCACGTACATCACGTGCGTGCCGCCCACGCCGGCCGGGTCGTACAGGCCCGCGTTCTCGTAGCCGCGCGACTTCAGGTCCTCGATCCGCTCGGCGGCGTGCACCTTCATGTCTTCCTTCGTGCCGAAGACGATGGCGCCGGTCGGGCAGGTCTTCACGCAGGCCGGTTCCTGGCCCACGGCCACGCGGTCCGAGCACAGCGTGCACTTGTACGCGCGGTTGTCCTTCTTCGAGATGCGCGGCACGTTGAACGGGCAGCCCGTCACGCAGTAGCCGCAGCCGATGCAGTTCTCTTCGTGGAAGTCGACGATGCCGTTGGTGTACTGCACGATCGCGCCCGGCGAAGGACAGGCCTTCAGGCAGCCCGGCTCTTCGCAGTGCATGCAGCCATCCTTGCGGATCAGCCACTCGAGGTTGCCGTCGTTGTTCTCGTGTTCCGTGAATTTCATCACGGTCCACGACTGCGGCGCCAGGTCGATCGGGTTGTCGTACACGCCGACGTTTTCGCCGACGTCGTCGCGCAGGTCGTTCCACTCGGAGCACGCCGTCTGGCATGCCTTGCAGCCGATGCACTTCGAAACGTCGATCAGCTTGGCGACGGTCCCGGTGATCGGTTCACGGGCCGCCGGAGGCTGCACCGTGGTGGCCGATACCCGCTTGATGTCTAGAGATTGTAATGCCATGGTTGTTCCTTATGCCTTCTCCACCTTGACCAGGAACGACTTGAATTCCGGTGTCTGGGAATTGCCGTCGCCCACCACCGGGGTCAGCGTATTGGTCAGGTAGCCAGGCTTGGTCAGGCCCGTGAAGCCGAAGTGCAGCGGAATGCCGACCGTGTGCGTGGTCTTGCCGTCGATGTTGAGCGACTTGATCCGCTTGGTCACCACGGCTTTCGCCACGATCACGCCGCGCTTGCTCGACACTTTCACCTTCTGGCCGGCCACGACGCCGATTTCCTTCGCCAGGCCTTCGCCGATTTCCACGAACTGTTCCGGCTGCGCGATCGCGTTCAGGCGGGCGTGCTTGGTCCAGAAGTGGAAGTGCTCGGTCAGGCGATAGGTCGTCGCCACGTGCGGGAACTCGGTGTGCTTGCCCATCTGGGCGCGGTCGCCCGGGAACACGCGCGCGCCGGGATTGCTGGTCGCCTTCGGGTTCTTCGGGTGCATCGGGTTGTAGCCCAGCGGGTTCTCGAACGGCTCGTAGTGCTCGGGGAACGGACCTTCGTTCATCTGGCCACGGGCGAAGAAACGCGCCACGCCTTCGGCGTTCATGATGAACGGGTTCATGCCGTTCGCCGGATCCTCGTCCAGCTTGAAGTCAGGCACGTCCGCGCCGCTCCACGTGGTGCCGTTCCAGCCCACCAGCTTGCGCTTCGGATCGAACGGCTTGCCCTGCGTGTCGCACGAGGCACGGTTGTACAGCACGCGGCGGTTCGCCGGCCATGCCCAGGCCCAGCCCAGCGTGTTGCCGATGCCGGTCGGGTCGCTGTTGTCGCGGCGGCCCATCTGGTTGCCCGCGGCCGTCCAGCTGCCGGCGAAGATCCAGCAGCCCGAAGCCGTCGAACCGTCGTCGCGCAGTTGAGCGAACGATGCGACCTGCTCGCCTTTCTTCAGCAGCACCTTGGTCGGATCCTTCGGATCCATCACTTCCTTCAGCGCCTTGCCGTTGAATTCCATCGCCAGTTCTTCCGGCGTCGGATGCGCGGGGCGTGCATACGGCCACGTCAGGTTCAGGATCGGGTCCGGGAACTTGCCGCCTTCGGTCTGGTACATCTTGCGCAGGCGCAAGAACAGGCCCGACATGATCTCGATGTCGCCCTTGGTCTTGCCCGGCGGCTCGGCGCCTTGCCAGTGCCACTGCAGCACGCGCGAGGAGCTCACCAGGGAGCCGTTTTCCTCGGCGAAGATCGCCGTCGGCAGGCGGAACACTTCCGTCTGGATCTTGGTCGGGTCGACGTCGTGGAATTCGCCATGCGGCTTCCAGAATTCGCCCGTCTCGATCGCCAGCGGATCCATCACCACGAGGTACTTCAGCTTCGACAGCGCCTCGGTGACTTTCTGCTTGTTCGGGGCCGACGCGATCACGTTGAAGCCCTGGCAGAAGTAACCGTTCATCTTGCCCTGGTGCATCAGCTCGATCGTCTGCAGCAGGTCGTACGGCTTGTCCAGCTTCGGCAGGTAGTCGAAGGCCCAGTTGTTGTCCTCGGTCGCGGCGTCGCCCCACCAGGCCTTCATGAAGCTGACGTGGAACTTCTTGTAGTTGCTCCAGTAAGACAGCTGGTTCGGGCGCAGCGGCTTCGGTGCACGCGCATCGATGTAGGCGTTGAAGTCCTGTTCCTTGTCGAACGGCAGGGTCATGTAGCCCGGCAGCAGGTTCGACATCAGGCCCAGGTCGGTCAGACCCTGGATGTTCGAGTGCCCGCGCAGGGCGTTCATGCCGCCGCCGGCGATACCGATGTTACCCAGGAGCAGCTGGACCATCGCGCCCATGCGGATCGTCTGCGCGCCGGTCGAGTGGTGCGTCCAGCCCAGTGCGTACAGGATCGTGCCGGCGCGGCCGGGCACGGCTGTCGACGCGAGCGCCTCGGCAACCTTGTGGAACTGTTCGGGCGACACGCCGCACACGCGCTGCACCATCTCGGGCGTATAGCGGGCGTAGTGCTTCTTCATCAGCTGGTAGACGCAACGCGGATGCTGCAGGGTCGGGTCGACCTTGGCATAGCCATCCTCGCCGATCTCGTAGTTCCAGCTGGCCTTGTCGGTGTACTTGCCGGCCTGTTCGTCGTAGCCCGAATAGATGCCGTCATTGAACGCGAAGTCTTCGCGGACGATGAAGGACATGTCCGTGTAATTGCGGACGTATTCGTGCTGGATCTTGTCGTTCGTGATCAGGTAATTGGCGATGGCGCCCAGGAACACGATATCCGTGCCGGTACGCGTGGCAACATAGTAGTCCGCCACGGACGCAGTACGGGTGAAACGCGGGTCCACCACGATCAGCTTGGCCTTGTTATGTGCCTTCGCTTCGGTGACCCATTTAAAACCGCAGGGGTGTGCTTCGGCGGCATTACCGCCCATAACCAGAATCACGTCGGCATTCTTGATGTCGACCCAGTGATTCGTCATCGCACCACGGCCAAACGTCGGGGCAAGACCTGCCACCGTCGGACCGTGTCAAACACGCGCCTGGTTATCGAATGCGAGCATCCCGAGACTGCGGACAGTCTTGTGGGTGAGGTAGCCGACTTCGTTGCTGGCGGCCGAGGCAGCCAGGAAACCGGTGGTCAGCCAGCGGTTGACGGTCTGGCCGTCGGCGTTCTTCTCGATGAAGTTCGCGTCGCGGTCGGCCTTCATCAGCTTGGCGATGCGGTCGAGCGCGTCGTCCCAGGAGATCTTCTGCCATTCGGTGCCGCCCGGTGCGCGGTATTCCGGCTCCATCAGGCGGTTCGGAGAATGGATGAAGTCGATCAGGCCGGCGCCCTTCGGGCACAGCGTGCCGCGGTTCACCGGATGGTCGGCATCGCCTTCGATGTGGATGATGCTGGCGGCGGCGTTCTTGGAGCCATCGCCCAGGCCGTACATCAGCAGGCCGCAGCCCACCGAGCAATACGGGCAAGTATTGCGGGTTTCGGTCGTGCGCGCGAGTTTGTATTGCCGGACTTCGGCCATGGCCGTTGCCGGCGCAAAACCGAGCGCTGCGATACTCGAACCCGCGATGGTTGCGCCAGTCACCTTGAGGAACTGGCGCCTTGACATCTGGTTCATGAAAATCCTCTGTAAGGAGATTATTTGTTCTGCGAAGTGATGTTATCACCGCTGAGAATATATTTTCGCAGCGAAACGTAAATTAACAAGCACACAGATACAAGACTACGTGTTATCCCTTATCAAAAAACGACAAAATATTTGATCAGACGGCATGATCTTGGCTAAAAGACCAAGAAATAAAATGAGAATCATTCTCATCAATATGTTTCCGAATAACCGGGGCCGGACTCCAACTCGTGGAAATATTTCCTGGACTTGGGCTCTGCCCCCGGTTCATGTAAACAGTTGGTATCAAACGCGTTCGCGTGCTTATGGCATGATGTCCGCCTCGCCTGAAAGAACCTCGCCATGATCGACAATCCCGCCCCCGCCTGTCCCACCACGTTTGGCCAGGAACCGCCTCCCGCCACGGAACAGCGCGAGGTGCTACGCGTGCGCGACGGAATCGCGGCGCCCGGCGAGGACGCGCTGGCGGACGAAGTGCCGGTGGCGCTCGTCTACAACGGCATTTCGCACGCCGTGATGATGGCCACGCCGCAAGACCTGGAAGACTTCGCCCTCGGCTTTTCGTTGACGGAGGCGCTGATCGACCATGCCGGCGAGTGCTATGGCATCGACATCGAGGCGGGTCCCGGCGGCGTCGCGGTGCAGCTGGAGATCGCCAGCCGCGCCTTCGTGGCGCTGAAGGAGCGGCGCCGCTCGCTGGCCGGCCGCACGGGCTGCGGCCTGTGCGGGGTGGACAGCCTGGACCAGGTGTATCGAACGCTGCCGGCGCAACGCTCCGGTGCCGTGCTGACCGGTGATGGGGTGCGCGCCGCGCTGGCCGCGCTGCCGGCCCGGCAGGCGCTCAACCAGATCACCGGCGCCACGCACGCGGCGGCCTGGTGCGGGCCAGATGGCGCGCTGGCCGTCGTGCGCGAGGACGTGGGCCGCCACAACGCGCTCGACAAGGTGGTGGGGGCGCTGGCCCGCGACCCGGCGTTGCGCGCCGACGGTGGCTTCGTGCTCGTGACGAGCCGCGTCAGCGTGGAAATGGTGCAGAAGGCGGCCATGGCCGGCGCCGCGGGCATCGTCGGCGTCTCGGCACCGACGGCGGCGGCCGTGCGCATGGCGGACGGGGCGGGGCTGGTACTGCTGGCCTTCGCGCGCGGCGACAAGTTCACCTGCTACGCGGGGCGGGAGCGGGTAGCCCCATGATCCCGGCACCGCCAGACGATGCGGCGTAGGCTGACACGCGCGTGAGACATACGCTGACGCAACACGATCACCGCTTTTGATTAAATGGCGGTGAGGATGCACACCATGGAAAAACATCAAGCCAGCGGCGCCGTGCCGCACTACAAGCTGGGCCTTGAACAGGTCGCCATGGACGACGTGCTCGAGGCCTGCGAACTCGTCGGCCGCGTGCTGCGCGCCGTGGCGCCGGACATGAACGCGCGCGCGGCGGCCCGCCTGCTGGCCGAAGCCACCCGCCTCGAACACCACGACGAACCGCTGACCCGCTCGATTCTGGTCGAGGTTGCCCGCGCGCTGCAGCGCCGCGACCTGCGGTAATACCGCGCCCACTGTCCGGAAACGGACAGGCGGTTGACCGCTTCCGCTCGCCGCCGCCACGCCGCGGCTGCCGGATCGTCATGGCATGCAAGTTGCAGAGTGCCCATCATTTCATTTGCTACAGTGAGGGATGGAGACGATGACTGCCACGGCGACGAAGAGCGAAAGACCGGATACCCATGTGCTGCGCGACGGATGGCGCGCGTTGGCGCGCCATCCCTGGCCGACCCTGCTTGCCGTCGGCGTGCTTGCGGTCGGCATCGCCGTGTTCGCCCTGCTGGGCGGCTTCGTACGCCACGCCCTGAACGTCAATGCGCACCTGCCCGACGGTCTTTTCATCATCAAGCAGCGCGACAATACGGCGGCCCAGGCGACCTGGTTCGACCAGGCGCCGATGGTCCTGGCCCGGCACGCGGCGGCCTTGCCCGGCGTGACTGGAGCGACCGTGCTCGTTCCCCTGCGCCCGCAGATGAAGGGCATGACGGTGCGGGCCGGCGCGCGGTTGCTGCCCTTGCAGGGCTTGACCGTGCTGCCCGGCTTTGCCGGCATGCTCGGCTTGCGGGCCGCCGGCGGGGAAGACCTGGAACGCGCGCTGGCGCGGCCGGACGGCATCGTGCTGACCAGCGATGCCGCACTGCGCCTGTTCGATACCGCCGACGCCGTGGGCCGCACGCTGCGGGCCGAAGGGCATGTACTGCGGGTCGCCGCCGTGCTGACCGCCCAGCCGGGACCGACCACGCTGCCGTTCGACGCGCTGACGGGCGTGCACAGTACCCTGGTGGAGCCGGTGATCCGCGAAGAGGTGCTCACGGGACGGCAGGGCTGGCCCGGCAAGGTCCTGCTGCGGCTGGCGCCTGGCACCCCGCCGGAAGCGGTAAGCGCCGCCCTGCAGGCTGCCGTTCAACACGTGCCCGGCTTGCAACAGCATGGGCCGGACGTCGCCGCCCGGCTGGGCGGCCGCCCGCCGCTCGAGATCGCGCTGGCGGCGCTGCGTGGCGCCTATTTCGACCATGAGCTCGGCAGCAATTTCCTGTGGAGCGCTGGCGAGCGCAGCAACCCGGCGCTGGTGGCCGGGCTGGGCGCCGTGGCGCTGCTCATCCTTGCCCTGGCCGGCGCCAACTACATGAACCTGGCGGCGGTGCGCGTGCTGCGCCGCCAGCGCGAACTGGCGGTGCGCAAGGTGCTGGGCGCGCGGGCCCGCGACATCGTGGCGCTGTGCGTCGCCGAGGCGATGATGGTGACGCTGGCCGCCACGCTGCTCGGCTTGTTGCTGGCCTGGCTGGCGCTCCCGGTGTTCGCGGTGCTCGCCGGACGCGCGCTGCATGGCATGCTGGCGCCTGGCCACGTCGCCGGCGTGCTGGCCGCCGGGATCGCGCTCGCCTGTCTCGCCGCCGTCTATCCCGCCTGGCTGGCCCTGCGCGTGCGGCCCGACTGCGTGCTATCCGGCAAACCCGATACGGAATCGCCCGGCGCGGCCCGGGCCCGCCGCGTGCTCACGGTGCTGCAACTGGCCGTGGCGATGGGCGTGGCCGGCGTGGCACTGGCCATCGCGTGGCAGACGCGCTACGCGGCCCAGGCCGCGCCCGGCTTCGATCCGGCCCCGCTGACCCTTGTCGACATGCCCGGGCAGGTGCGCCATTCCACCGGGGCGCGGGGGCTGCTGGCCGCGCTGGTGGCCCAGCCGGGCATCGATGGCGTGGCCGTGTCGCTGGACGCCGTCGGGCGCAACGAGGACACGCTCGGCCGCACCTTCGAACGGCCGGGCGGGCAGGGCGCCACCCTCGACGTGCGCTGGGTGAGCGCGAATTTCTTCACGCTGTACGGCGTGCGTGCCGCCGCCGGCCGCCTGTTCGATCCGCGCATCGACCGCGAGGACGATCCCGCGCCGCTGGTGCTCAACGCGGTGGCGGCGCGCGCGCTGGGCTTTGGCGACCCGGCGCTGGCGCTGGGAAAGACGGTGCTGTTCCGCGACTGGGATGGCAAGGCTTCGCCGCGGCGCGTGATCGGCATCGCACCGCCGCTGCGCTTCCAGTCGTTGCGCGAGCAACCGCGCCCGGTGGCATTCGAACTGTCGACCGCGGGCGCCACGCTGACGGTGCGCTCGGCGCTGCCGGCGGGCCAGGTGGATGCGCTGGTACGCCGCCTGTGGCCGCGCCATTTCCCCGACGCGCTGCCGCGCATCCACCGCGCCGGCGCGGTGCTGGACCGTAATTATGCGGACGACGCCCGGCTGGCCCGGTTGCTGGCAATTGCCGCCGGCATGGCGCTGGCGCTGGCCGCCGCCGGCTGCTACACGCTGGCGGCACACACGGTACAGCGGCGCACGAAGGAGATCGTGCTGCGCAAGCTGCACGGCGCCTCGCGCGGCGCCATCGGACTCCTGGTACTGCGCGAGACGGGCATGCTGGCGCTGCTGGGGGGCGTCGCCGGGTTGCCGGTGGCGGCGCTCGTGATCGAACGCTACCTCGCCGGTTATGTGGAAAGAGCCCCGGCCGGGCAGTGGGCACTGCCGTGCGCCCTGGGCGTGACGGCGGTCGTGGCGCTGGCGGCGGCGGCGCGCCATGCGTGGGCAGCGATGCGGGTGGCACCGGCGGGGGCGCTGAGGGTTTGACTGTCGCTCAAACCCGCTCCCTCTGCGCCAGCAGCGAAGCCGCGGCCCGCACCAGCGCATTCGGTCCCACCGGCTTCACCAGGTGATCCGTATAGCCCGCCTGCAACGCGCGCTCCCGCTCGCGCGTGCCGGCCAGCGCGGTGAGGGCCAGGGCCGGCAGGGCACGGCAGTTCGGCAACGCGCGGATCTTGCGCAGCAGTTCGAAGCCATCCATGCCGGGCATGCTGATGTCGCTGATCAGCAGGGCGGGGCGCACGCTGGCCACAAGGTTCAGGGCGCCGATGCCGCTGCCGGCCGTGTACACACGGGCGTTGGCCGCCACCAGCGCGCGCTTGAGGACGTCGAGCGAATCGGGCTGGTCGTCCACGGCCACGATCACCGCGCCACCCAGGTCCACGGCCTCGGCGCCGGTGTCCGCGTCCGCCCGCGACGCCGGGGCGGCGAAGGCCGACAGCGGCAGCGTCACCGTGAAGGCGGCGCCGCGGCCGGGTCCGTCGCTGTCAGCCCGGATCGTCCCGCCCTGCAGTTCGACGAGCTGCCGGGCGATGGACAGGCCCAGGCCCAGCCCGCCGTGCTGCCGGGTGGTCGATGCGTCGGCCTGCCGGAAGCGGTCGAACACGTGCGGCAGGAAGGCCGGGTCGATGCCGGTGCCCGTGTCGGCCACGCGGATTGCCGCGTAGCCGGGATAGTCGGCGGCGCCGGACAGCGTGACGGTGACGCGCCCTCCCGCTTCGCTGAACTTGACGGCGTTCGACAGCAGGTTGCCCATCACCTGCTGCATCCGGGCCGCATCGGCCAGCACCGGCCCGGTCTGGTGATCGATGTCCGCGATCACGGCGATGCGGCGCGCCAGCGCCATCGGGCGGATCGCTTCCACCGCCGACGTCACGAAATCGGCAGGCCACACGGGCGCCGGCTCGACCTGCACCTTGCCGGACACGATGCCGCTCATGTCGAGCAGGTCGTCGATCATCTTGACCTGGGCACGGGCATTGCGCTCGATCGCGGCCAGGCCCCGTTGCAGCGTGGCGTCGTCCTTGCCGCCCTGCTGCAGCAGCTGCGCCCAGCCCAGCACGGCGTTGAGCGGCGTGCGCAGCTCGTGCGACAGCGTGGCCAGGAATTCGTCCTTCAGGTGCGACAGGCGCTCGAGCTGCAGCCGGGCCTCGTGTTCGGAGAGGAACTGCTCGCGGCGTTCCTCGGCGGTGGCCAGCGAGGCGGCCAGCACGTGCGTGCGCGCCTCGAGCCGGGCGTCGTAGACGGCGACGATCAGGGCGATAGTCAGGACGCCCGCCGTGCCGAGCGTGACGAGGATCGCCAGGTTCATGCCCTGGACGCCGCTGCCGGCGGCCATGCACACGCTGCCGGCCGGGAAGTGCGCCGCGGCCATGCCCGTGTAGTGCATGCCTGCGATCGCCAGGCCCATGACGACCGCGGCGCCGGCCTGTATCGCGCTGGCGCGCGGCGTACGCAGGCGGAGCCGGTAAGCGATCCACAGGGCGCCGGCGGAAGCGCCGATGGCCAGCAGCACGGAGGCCACGAACGCGAGCGGATCCCACACGATGCCCGGCTGCATGCGCATCGCCGCCATGCCTGTGTAGTGCATGCCGTTGATGCCCAGGCCCATCAGCAGGGCGGCAAGCCCGAGTCGGCTCGAGGAGACCACCCGGTGGCGCAATTGCCACAACGCAAGCCCCGTGACCAGGACGGGCAGCAGCAGCGACAGGGCGGTAATGCCGACGTCGTAGCCGACCGGGATCGGCAGCTGGAACGCCAGCATGCCGATGAAATGCATGGCCCAGATGCCGGTGCCCAGCGCGACCGCGCCGCCGGCCGTCCACCCGGCCGCCACCAGGCCCTGCGCGCTGCGCACCCGGTCGGCCAGGCTCAGGCCCGTATAGGACGCGAACATGGCGACCGCTATCGAGACGGCGACGAGGATGGGATGGTATTGACCGCTGAGCATGGTTTTCGGGTGCCGATGGGCTGTCGCCACTATACCGGAGTCGGGCATCCGGCGATGGACGGCTGGATGGAAGGGGGAAGGGTGCTGCGAGCGGCGCTGGAAGCGGCGCGCGCGGCCTGCTACCATGCGCCCGGATCATGTGAGGAGGTTTCGGCGGGGATGTGCGTCAATTATGTGACCGTGAAGAGGGACAGCCTGGCGCGCTTCGCGGCGCTCGACCAGCGCGTGCCGTTCGCGCCGCGCGGCGAGTGGGAGCACGAGGTGTGGCAGGATTATGCCGCCCCCATCGTCGTGGCGGCGCCGGAAGGGCGGCGCTGCCTGGTGGCAAGCTACGGCATGGTCCCGCAGCACCGCTTGCCCGCCGGCAGCCGCGCCTACTCGACGATGAATGCGCGCATCGAGACGGTGGCCGAACTGCCGAGCTACCGCGACGCCTGGCAGCACAGCCGTTTCTGCCTGGTGCCGATGGAACGCTGGTTCGAGCCGAACTACGAGAGCGGCCGGCACCAGCGCTGGTCGATCGGCCGCGCGGACGGCCAGCCGCTTGCCGTGGCGGGCCTGTGGCGCGCCTGGGAAGAGCCGGACGGGCGGCGGGTGTGCTCGTTCACCCAGCTGACCGTGAACGCCGATGCCCATCCGCTGCTGTCGCGCTTCCACCGGCCCGGGGACGAAAAGCGCGCACTGGTGCCGCTGGCGCCCGAGCAATGGGAAGACTGGCTGCGCTGCCGCGACCCGGACGCGGCGCGGCGGATGCTGGCGCTGCCGGAAGAAGGGGTGTTGACGGCGGGGCCGGAGCCGCTCGGCGGGGTGGAGGAGCCGCAGGCGGCGTTGTTCTAGCGGGTGCCTCATGGGGAAACCGGTGTCGGACACCATTTTCCATGGTTGCCTCATGGGAAAACCGGTGTCGAACACCATTTTCCAGGGAAAATGGTGTTCGACACCAAGGACTCCACCGCCGCCGGCCGCGCACTGGTGTCGTACACCTTTCCTGGATGGTTCTTCCAGGAAAGGTGTACGACACCGGTTTTCTCATGCCGTAGCCAGCGGTTTTCTCATGCCGTGGCCACCGACTCCACAGCCACTCCCCCAAAAATCTCCAGGCACACCTCCGCCGGCAACGGCTCCCCATACAGATACCCCTGGATCTCGTCGCAACCGTTGGCGCGCAGCGATGCCAGCTGGGCGGCGTCTTCCACGCCTTCGGCGATGACGCGCAAGCCCAGGCTGTGGGCGAGGGCGATCACGGCGCGCGTGATGGCCAGGTCTTCGCTGTCGGCCGGCAGGTCGCGTACGAAGGCGCGGTCGATCTTCAGCGCGTCGAGCGGAAAGCGCTTCAGGTACGACAGGCTCGAATAGCCGGTGCCGAAGTCGTCGATGGACAGTCCGATACCGGATGCCTTCAGGCGCCGCAGCACGGCTTCCGAGGCCGCCGGGTCGCTCATCAGCATCGACTCGGTCAGCTCGAAACCGAGCGCCGACGGGGCGATGCCCGCCTCGCGCGCCGACGCCAGGATCATGTCCACCAGGTTTTCCTGCTGGAACTGGCGGGCCGACAGGTTGACGGCCACGGTCACTCCTGGCATGCCGGCGTCGCGCCAGGCGCGCACCTGGGCGCACACGGAACGGATCACCCAGGCGCCCACCGGCAGGATCAGCCCCGTGTCTTCCAGCACGGGCACGAATTCGGATGGCTGCACGGTGCCGTGCGGGCCATGCCAGCGCAGCAGCGCCTCGAAGCCCGTCAGCCGGCCGGACGCCACGTCCTGCTTCGGTTGATAGGCGAGCGTGAACTCGCCCCTGTCGAGCGCGCCGCGCAGGCCGGATTCGAGCGCCACCCGGCGCGCCACCCGCTCGTTCATCTCGCTGCGGAAACGGCAGCCGCGGGCGCGGCCGTGCTGCTTGGCCGCGTACATGGCCGTGTCGGCGTTGCGCACCAGGTCTTCGGCCACGCGGCCGTCGCGCGGCGCGCAGGCGATGCCGATGCTGGCTCCGATGAACACCTGCTGGCCGTCCAGCGTGAACGGCCTGGTGAGGCTGGCCACCACCGTGTCGGCGCAGGCGTCGGCATCCTCGTCCGGGTAGCCCGGCGGGCAGATCACGGCGAATTCATCGCCCCCCAGGCGCGCCACGAAGGCGCGCGCCGGCACGGCCGCCAGGAGCCGCCGCGCGGCCTCCAGCAGCAGCTCGTCGCCGGCCGCGTGGCCGAGCGTGTCGTTGACGTTCTTGAAGTGGTCGAGGTCGATGATCAGGAGCTGCACCGCCTTGCCCTCGCCCAGCATGCCGGCCAGGCGCTCGCCGAAGGCAGCGCGGTTGGGCAGCGCCGTCAGCGGGTCATGGGAAGCCAGGTAGCGCAGCCGCAGGCTGCTGTGGTGCCGTTCCACCGCGTTGGCGAAGGTGCCGGCGAGGCTGTCGAGGAAGTGGCGGTCGTGGTCGGTGAACGCCGCGTCGTCCGCACCCTGCACGGCCAGCGTGCCGCGCACGTCGCCCCAGCGCAGCGCCACCTCGGCGCGGTCGGTGCCGTCCCCGCGCGGGGCGCGCCTGGCCTGCATGGGCGGCCACTCGGCCACGCTGGCGGCGCCGCCGTCGGCGTGCTCCAGGAGCTCGGCGTAATCGGCTTGCAGGCCGACCGCGGCGGCACGCACCAGCAGCCGGCACAGCGTGTCGTAATCGGATTCCACCAGCGCGCAGCGGGCGAAGGCCGCGGCCTGCTCGTGCTTTCGCGCATGGGCGAGCGCCAGCTGCTCGCTGCGGCGGCGGTCCGTGATGTCGATTTCGATGCAGATGTATTTCTCGACATTCTTCGCCGCGTCGAAGATCGGCACCACGGTACGGCGGTGCCAGCGCGGACGGCCGGAATGGTCCACCAGCCGCACTTCGCAGGTCAGCGTGGACGCGCCGTGGCGGCCGTGGCGCCGCGGTTCGAGCAGTTCGCCGATCTGGTCGATCGGCATGTGCAGCAATTCCTCGCGGCTGTGGCCGGAGGCGGTGACATAGCGGTCGTTGGCGGCGACGATGCGGCCGGCCGGGTCCAGCTCGCACACGCTGCACGCTTCGTCGAGGGCGCTCTTGTGCTGGATCAGCGAATCGATCAGCGTGTCGATACGCTGGTCCAGGCTGCTGCGGATGCTGTGCGTGATGCGGTCCACCGCGCGCATCGCCTGTTCGATCTCGAGCGGGGTGTCGCCGCCGCGCGGCGTTGCCGCGGCGACGCCGGCCGACAGGTCGGCTTCGTAGCGCTGCAGCCGGGTGAGCTGGCCGAGCCAGCGGCGCAGCAGCCGGTGCATGGCGAACAGCGACAGCAGCACGCAGGCCGTGGCCAGCCAGAGCGTGTCGCGCATCAGGAGCCACAGCCGCTCGGCGATCGCGGCTTCGTCGAAGGAGAGGCGCATCACGCCGTAGTCGCGGCCGCCAACCGAGATCGGCCGGTTCACGTCGAACAGCTGGTCCGACACCATGGCGACGATGAAGCCGGGCGGGCGCGCGCTTTCGCGCGGCTGGGCGGAGATCCGCAGCGCGTGGCCGCCCACGTCGATGAAGGCGGCGGAGCGGAATGGCGAGGAGTGCAGCGCCTTGGCCAGCGTGCGCTGCACCGTGTCGTAGTCGCCCACGACGACACCATCCTCGACGGCCTGCGACGCCACTTCGGCCACCATGGTGCCCATGTCCTGTACTTCCTCGATCTCGCGCACGAACTGCACGCGGTAGTAGGTGCACAGCGACAGCACGAGAAAGCACAGCAGCGTCACGCTGTACAGCGCGAACATGCGGCCCCACAGGGTACGCGGCGTCAGGCGGCGCAGCGCGGCAGCCATCGTCAGCGCAGGCTGGCCGGAATGCGGCCGTAGAATTCGCGGTAGGCGGCGTAGTCGGCCTCGCCGGCCGGCACGAAGGCGAACGGCGCGGTCTTCACGAGCGCCGCCGCCTCGGCCAGCACGCGGCGCCCTTCGGGATCGTCGGCCATGCCGATGAAGGCGCGCGCCACCGCCTCGGCCGTGGCGGGCGGCACGCGCGGCGACACCATCAGCGCCAGGTCGTTGAACGGCTCCGATTGCCACAGCACCCGCAGCGGTTGCCGGGTGCGCGCGATGTACGAGGCGGTGAGCTGGGCGTTCGCGCCCACCGCGCGCACCTTGCCGCTGGCCAGCTGGGCAAACGCCCCATCCATGTTGCCGGCGAAGACCACGTTGACGGGAATCTGGCGGCGCAGCAGTTCCGCATAGCTCACCTTGTAGGCCACCGTCGCCTCGGGCCCCGGGAACGCCACGTCGGCGCCGGCCAGGTCCTTCAGTTCGCGCGCGGGCGAGCTGGCCAGCGTGACGATCTGCGAACGCACCGGCGCGCCGTTGCGCCGCGCCAGCAGGCGCCAGCCCATGCGAGCGCGTTCCGGCGCGAACAGGTGGTTCGTGAAGGCGAAGTCCACTTCCTGCGCCAGCACGAAGCTGGTGGTGTCGGCCGAGGTGCGGCCCAGTTTCAGGCGCAGCGTGGCGCCGCTGGCGCGCGACACGTAATCCATGATGGGATTCCAGTAGGCTGCCGTGATCTGCACATTGTGCTGGTTCACCGGGGAGAACTGGTAGACCGTAGCCGAGTCCGCGGGCATGCCGGACGTCGGCGCGGCATGCGCGGCCCAGCAGGCGACCAGCAGGCCGGCGGCCATGCCGGCAAATCGGGTTGGGTACATCCGGGCTCCATCGAAGGGCGTCGCGGGACGCGGTGAAGGGGGCCGCTCGCGCGACGCCGGGCATTTTACCGCAAAACAATGTCGGATGAACAATGACCGGCCGTGATTTATTTTGCCAGCCTGTCTGTCGCGACTTTTCACCCGCTGTCACATTCGCGGCCACATATTTTCTAACTACTTGAAAACGCTGCAATATTTCGAGCGGGTCAATTATCTGGATATAAACAGTAAACCTTTTATATCGTTACTCAAAAACCCCTGATTTTTCGTCATCAGCCTGTTGATTTGTGCCGCATCCGTCTGCATATCGAGCAGGTAGCGATTGACAAGGAGAACATGATGGAACCACTACTCAACCAGGGCGGGGCCGATCAGGAAATCGGTCAATACAATCCGGGCCGCCTGCTCGATGCGCTGGCCGAACGGCTCGGCGCGAAGAATGACGCGGCGCTGTCGCGTGCCCTCGAAGTGGCACCGCCCGTGCTCAGCAAGATCCGCCACGGCCGGTTGCCGGTCGGGGCGACGATCCTGCTGCGCATGCACGAGGCCAGCGGCATCCCGATCCGGGAGCTGCGCGACCTGATGGGCGACCGGCGCGGGCGCATGCGCATGAGCCCCCAGGAGTTCCGCCCGAAATCGGCGCAACAGCCGGGCGAACAGCAGGTGGGGCGCTGAACCGCTGACGGGCGGGTGACGCGCGGTCGTCCCGATGGGAGATGCGCCGGCGGGCGCATTGCCCGGCGCGCACTCGCGCGTCTGCAATCGGGTGATGAACCGGACCGGCGAGCCGCGGCAAAACCATTATTTCCTGACCCTGGTGCAGGAGCTGCACTTCGGCCGTGCGGCCGAGCTGTGCTTCATCGCGCAGCCGGCGCTGAGCCAGCAGATCGCCCGTCTCGAGGACGCGGTCGGGGTGCGCCTGTTCGTGCGCGGGCAGCGCAGCGTGTCGCTGACGCCGGCTGGCGAAGTATTCCGCGACGGCGTACGGCAGCTGTTCCGGCTGATCGAGGACACCACGCGCAACGGCAAACGCTCATCAAGGTGATCGGTGGCGCGCCCGCGTGCATGCGGCGGGCTCGGGCCGGTACAATCGCGGCGGGCCATAACGATATCCGATGATGAGCGAACCTTCCTTGCCAGGCACTTTCCGGCTCGACCGGGCCCGCAGCGCGGCCGTGCAGGTGTACGAGCACCTGCGTGAACTGATCGTCACGCTCGCCCTGCCGCCCGGCGCCGTGCTGTCGCGCAGCGAGCTGGCCGGGTATTTCGACGTGTCGGTGACGCCGGTGCGCGACGCGCTGGCGCGGCTGGACGATGAAAAGCTGGTCGAGGTGTTCCCCCAGCACGCCACGCGGGTGCGCGCGGTCGACCTGTCGTCGGCGCGCGAGGCGCACTTCCTGCGTCTGTCGGTGGAACTGGAACTCGTGCACGCGCTGGCCCGGCGGCCCGACCGGCAACTGGCCGACCGGCTGCTCGGGCTCGTGGCCCGGCAGGAGAACTGCCTGGAGCGGGGCGACCTGGCCAGCTTCACGGCCGTGGACATGGCATTCCACCGCACGATGTACGAGGCCGCCTCGCTCGAGGGCCTGTGGCACCGCCTGCGCGACGGCAGCGGCAACCTGGACCGCCTGCGCCGCCTGCATCTGCCGCTGAACGGCAAGGCCCGGTCCATCCTCGAACAGCATGGCGCGATTGCCCGCGCCATCGGCGACGGCGACGCCGCGCGCGCCCAGGCGTGGGTGCGCGAGCACTTGTCGGGAACGCTGTCCGAGCTCGATGCGCTGCGCGCGAGGTATCCGGATTTCGTGTTGCCGGTGCAGTAGCCCGCGGCGCGTACCGGCGAGGAAAACCGGTGTCGCACACGTTTTCCGGGAACGGCACCCGGAAAACATGTCCGGAAGGAGTGATGGCATGCATGCCATCACCGCCTGGCAGGCGCGGAGCATGCTCCGCGAAACCCCTGCCAGGCCACCAGTGCTAGCGATATTTGCCCAACACCTCCATCAGCTCCCCCTCGTCGATCGGCTTGCCGATGAAATCGTCCATGCCCGCCACCGTGCAGGCATCGCGCTCTTCCTGGGTGACGCCGGCCGTCATTGCCACCACCGGCACCTTCAGCCCCAGCGCGTTGCGGATCTCGCGGGTGGCGGTCAGGCCGTCCATCACCGGCATCTGCACGTCCATCAGCACCACGTCGTAGCCGCCTGGTGCGCGCGACAGCAGGTCGACGGCCTCGGCGCCGTCGCCCGCCACGGTGACGGTGGCGCCGGCGAAGTCGAGCAGCGCGATGGCCACCGTCTGGTTGATCGGATTGTCCTCGGCGAGCAGCACGCGCATGCCGTCCAGCGCCGGGGCGGCCTCGTCCGTCTCGAGGACGGGCGCGGCCTGCGGCTGCGCCTCCAGGGCGGCGCAGCGCGCTTCCAGCACGGCCGCGTGTAGCGCGGCGCGCGTCGCCGGCACATGCATCACGGCGGCGGGGAAGGGCACAGGGCCGTCGTCGGCCGGCACGTCGAAGCCGTCGAGGATGCGCAGCAGGACGAAGCCGGCGGGCAACTGCGCGCGCCGTGCGGCCAGCGCCGCGATCACCTGCGGCGCATCCACCCCGGGTCCGAGGACGGCCAGCTCGTAGGGCAGCGGCCCCGGTACCGCAAGCAGCAGGCCGGCGCGCGCCGCGTCGTGGGCCACGTGCAGGTGCCAGCACCAGCGCGCCGTGGCATTGGCCAGCGCCGCCACCACGCGCGCCGCGGGCTCGCACAGCAGCACGGGCAGGTGCAGGTGTTCCGGCGGCAGCATGTAGCGGTCCACCGCCGGCCCGCCCGGTATACGCAGCGGCACCGTCAAGGTGAATGTGCTGCCCACGCCGGGCGTGCTGTCCACCTCCAGCGTGCCCTCCATCAGCTCGGCCAGGCTGCGCGCGATCGTCAGGCCCAGGCCCGTGCCGCCGAAGCGCCGCGTGGTCGAGGCGTCGGCCTGCGCGAAGGCGGAGAACAGGCGCTTCTGCTGTTCCGGTTCGATGCCGATGCCGGTGTCGGTGACGTCGACCCGCAGCGCCGGGCCGCCGGCGATCGTGCCGCGGATGAAGCGGCACTCGACCGCGCCCCGCTCGGTGAATTTCAGGGCGTTGCCGATCAGGTTCGTCAGGATCTGCTCGAGGCGCAGCGCGTCGGCCACGATCGTGGCGGGCAGGGCGGGCGCCACGTCGACCAGCAGGCGCAGCTGGCCGCCGCCATGCACGGCCATCAGGCGCGCGCAGGCCAGGGCCACGTCGTCCAGCGCCACCGCCTCGGGGTGCAGTTCGACCTTGCCCGCCTCGATCTTGGAAAAATCGAGGATATCGTTCAGCACCGCCAGCAAGGTCTCGCCGGAGGTGCGGATCATGCGCACCAGGTCGCGCTGCTCCTTGTCGAGCCCGCTGCGCTCGAGCAGGGCGGCGATGCCCAGCACGCCGTTCATCGGCGTGCGCAATTCATGGCTCATATTGGCCACGAAGGCGCTCTTGGCCTGGCTGGCGCTTTCGGCGATCGCCACCGCGCGGCGCAGCTGTTCTTCCGCCTCGCGGGCGGTGGTCACGTCGTAGACGATGCAGGCGAACCCGGTCGGTACCCCGTCGCGGCGCACGGTCGTCAAGGTCAGCTCACCCAGGAAGCGCGAGCCATCCTTGCGCACCAGTTCCGTGATGGCGGTGGCGCTGTCGCGCGCCATCGCCTCGGCCAGCAGCGCGCGGCCGCGTTCCGGGTCGGCCCACAGGTCGAGGGCGCGGCCGATCGCCTCGCCGTCCGCGTGGCCGAACTGGTTCGCGGCGCCGTCGTTCCACGCTTCCACGTGGCCAGCCGCGTCCAGGAAGATGATGGCGTGGCTGCGCACGCTGGCGGTGAACAGCCGGAACCGCTCCTCGCTCTCGCGCGCGGCGCGCTGCTGCAGCTGCAGCTCGCGGGTGATCTGGTGGGCGATCTCCAGCGCGCGCGCCCGGGTGGAAGCGAGCCCGCGCACGATGCCGAACAGCAGGAAGCTGATCAGCGAGCCCAGGCCCAGCGTCAGCAGCGGGCTCTGGCGGTCCACGCCGGCTTCGAAACTGGGGCTGGCGGTGAATTCGAGGCGCCAGCCGTGTCCGGCCGAGTCGATTGCCAGCATGCGCACGGCGGACAGCGGCTTCGTGTAGCGCGTGCCGCGCGGCACTTCGCCCTCGTTGGCGTAAATGGTGTTGGCATGCGCCCCCGGGTACTGGTCTACGATGCGCAGCGTGAACGACCGGCGCCCGCCGATCAGGTTGCCGACCATGTCGTTGATGCGGAACGGGCTGTAGATGTAGCCGCGCAAGGCCGCGTCGCGCTCCGCGGCGGTCGCTGTCGGCGCGCCCGGCTGGTACAGCGGCAGGAACATCAGGAAGCCGTGCTGGCCGCGCCGGTCGAAATCGTGCACCAGCCTCACGACGCCGGTGCTGCCGATCGCGCCAGCCGCCGCGGCCGCCTGCAGGGCGCGGCGCCGGTTCGCCTCGGACATCATGTCGTAGCCCAGCGGGCGCCGGTTCGGCAGGTTCATCGGCGCCAGGTAGGTCACGGGCACGGCGGGCCAGCGCCCCGGTTCCGGCCAGATGCGGTAGGTGCCGCGCGCGGCGCGCTGCCGCTCCACGAAGGCGGCGGCCTCGGCCCGGTCGCGCAGCACGGTGGCGTAGCCCAGCCCCAGGGTGCCGGGGAAGGCCCGTTCCACGTCCAGGGTGGCCACGTAAGTCTCCCACTCGGCGGCGGTGATTGTCTCCGAGGCCTCGAAGAACGCCCGCCCGGCGACGAGCAGGCGGCGGTAATTGTTCAGCCGGTAGTCCATCTGCTGCCATGTCATGTCGATGACCGCATCGAACTGTTCGCGCGTGCGCCGCTCCGCATTCACGGTCACGGCCCGCCATGCCATGGCCGTGATGGCCAGGCAGAGGGCCAGCGTGGCGACCGGCCAGCGCCCCGGCCCCGGGCCCTTCGTCGGCCGCCGGCGGCACACGGCCGTGTTGGTGACGAGCATGGACGCCAGTGCCGTCAGCGCCAGGTACACGGCGAGGGTGAGCATCGAATGGACCTGGTCGCGCGTGGCGAAGGGGCCCGCACCCGTCAGCGTGGCGGCCACCGCGCCGGTGGCGACGATGGCCGCCGCCGCCGAGCCGCCGGGTGCGCCGAACCGGTAGGCGGCGCCGATCACGCATGCCACCAGCAGGAAGGCGCCCCACGCTTGCAGCGCCTCGGGCGCCAGCCCGAACACGGCATGGGTCGCCAGCGCCGCCGCCGCCAGCAGGGCGGCGAGCTCGCCGGCCGCGCGCGGCTGGCGCAAGGCACGCAAGGCGGGTGCGGAAGTCCAGGCCGACACCAGCGGCGTCACCAGCAGCATGGCCATCACATTGCCGAGCCACCACAGCACGATCACGGTTGCCAGCGCCTCCCACCGGACCTGGCCGGCGCCCGCCAGCGTCAGCGCGCCCGGCGCGGCGCCCACCATCCCGGCCACCAGCGCCACCAGTACGTAGCCATAGACGACCAGCGCGCTGTCCGGCCGCAGGGTGCGTTCGCCGTGGCGGATCAGCCGCCATGCGATCGCGACGGCCAGTGTGTTGCCGGCGGCAATGGCGACCGCCGCGAAGATGGTGGAGACGGCGACGCCCGCCCACCCTGCCAGCAGGTACAGGTTGACGAGGAAGGCGCCGGCCGCCACGCCGGCAAGCATGGGCCGCCCGTAGCGCAGCACGGCCGCCAGCGCGATCCCCGTCGGTAGCCACACGGGGCTGTTGTTTCCTGTTGGCACAGACACGGCGATGCAGGCCGCGGCGGCCAGCAGGTAGGCGAGCGTGCACAACATGACCCTGCCGGCCGTGGCGATGAGTGGCCTGGAACGTGTCTCCATGCGTTTTGTTTTCCTTCCGGCGACAGCGAGCATAATGCCTCAGTTGGCATAAAGATGCATTCTGTGGCTGTGCGGCATGCAGGCACTGCCTTCACTCTTGGTATCGTGGGCTTAAGACAACAAATGCCGCCTTGGCGCATCCGGTGGCCATTGCCGCCGGTATAATCGTGTCATCGCGGATCCGCCCCGATGCCACGTGCATTCCGCCTTCCTGGCCCAATCCCCCGCCGGACCACCTTTGACGCGCATTGACGCCGTATCGACGTGCCGCCGATGTGCCAGGAGTCGTCGTGTTCCCGGCTGCCCTCACATTCAAGAGCTTCAAGTTCAAGGTTTCCGCCCTGGTGGCGGTCATGGTACTGATTGCCGCCGTCGCCGTGTGCGGCATCTCGCTGCTCATCGCGCAATCGCAGGTCGAGCGCATGATCGCACGCCAGGAAATCTCGGCGCTTTCCGGCGCCGCCGCCTTCCTGGACAACGATGTGCGCGCCAAGCAGGACGTGCTGCGCAGCATCGCGGAAGAAGCGCAGGCGCGCCGCCTCGGCGCCGGCGACATGCAGGCGCTGCTGGACTCTCACCCGCTGCTGCGTGACGAGTTCTCCGACGTGGTGGCGTTCGACGCGCGCGGTGATCGCATCGCCACGCTGAAGCAGCGCGATGCGCGACCGCTCAACGTCGCGGCACGGCCGTATTTCCAGGCCACGCTGCGCAGGCGCGACGGCGTGATCACGGCACCGTTCCGCAGCGCGCTGTCGGGCCGGCCCGTGGTGTCGGTGACGCAGCCGCTCATCGATGCGCGCGGCGATGTCCACGCATCCTTGCCGGCGGCCTGGATTTGCTTCGGCCCGCCTTCGCCGCGCAGATCGACGCGTTGCGCACCCGCGAACAGGGCTATATATTCATCGTCGCCGGCGATGGCACCATCGTCCACCACCCGCGCAAGGAACTGATCCTCACGCGCCCCTCGGCCGCCACGATGCCGGCCCTGTCGGCACCGCTGGCGAGCGAGGAAGGCTGGCGCACCGACCTCGCCGACGGCAAGGAGCCCACGCTGGTGGCATGGAAGCGGCTGCGCCACGTGGACTGGACCGTGGCCGTTTCCTATCCGTTGCGCGAGGCGTTCGCGCCGATGTCCTCGGTGTGGGCCAATGCGCTCGTGGCGGCCGCGCTGTTCACCGCGCTGGCCGGCGTGATCGGCTGGAGCCTGGTGAAGGTGCTGATGGAACCGCTGGACGAGTTGCAGAACGTGGTCGAATCGATCGACGCGGGCGTGACCGACATCAGCGCCTTCAACGTCGACCATGCGGATGAATTCGGGGTGCTGAGCCGCGCGCTGTACCGGCTGTCGCACACCCGCAAGCAGGCGGCGGACGACCTGCACCGCCTCGCCACGACCGACGCGCTCACCGGCGCCCACAACCGCCGCATGTTCGACCAGTTCCTGCCCGCGGCGCTGGCGCGGGCACGGCGCTCGGGCGACTCGGTGGCGGTTGCCTTCCTGGACATAGACTGCTTCAAGCAGATCAACGACACGCACGGCCACGCGGTGGGCGATGCCGTGCTCGCCGAGTTCGTGCGCCGGCTGCAGGCAGCCGTGCGCTGCACGGATACCGTGGCACGGCTGGCCGGCGACGAATTCGTGGTCGTGTTCGAACAGGTGCGCGGCACGGGCGAGGCGAACCACCTGGGCGACAAGATCCTCGCCGCGATGATGCAGCCGTTCCAGGCCGGCGAGGCGACGCTGCGCGTGACGGCCAGCATCGGCATCGCCATCGCGGGCGTGCCGACCAGCCCCGAGAGCATCATGCAGTCGGCCGACCATGCGCTGTACGGCGTGAAGGCCGCCGGCCGCAACGGCTACGCGGTGAACGTGGTCGGCGCGGAAAAGCTGGCCAGCGTGCGCGGGCACGACGATCACGGCGCGCGCGCCCGCATCGAGGACGTTCGCCTGCAAGAGGGACTCGTCAGCTGAGCGGTGCCGGATGAAGGCGTCGAATCTGGAAGTTCCGTGATGGAGGGAAAGCCTGGCTTCGGCGAACGGCGCGCAAAAGAAAGCCCGCTGCGGGAGCGGGCTGAAGTTCCGATGTGATCCGAACACTCGGAGGAGACGGATCGATTATGGCCGCGCATCCTTGGCACGGCCAATTGTCAGTTCTCATACGCACTATCCGTTTCGTGCATGCCGGCAGTGTCGTGCAATTTCGTGCACAATCGTGCAAATCGGAGTACCATTGCGCTTCCGTCAATACCATGGAGGTACAAATGAAACCGATGACCATCCTGATCGCCGGCCCCTACCGCAGCGGTACCGAGGGCGACTTGCAGCGCATCGCGCGCAACCTGCACACGCTCGAGGAAGCGGCCTGGCAGGTGTACGCGAAGGGGCACGTGCCCCTGATCGGCGAATGGCTGGCGCTGCCGCTGGCCGGGCACGCGGGCCACGGGCGCGTGGCCGAATACGTGCCGGCCGAGTTCCTGTACGAGGTGGCGCGCCGGACGATCGCGCAGTGCGACGCGATCTACCGTATTCCGGGCGCCTCGCGGGGGGCGGACGGCGACGTGCGCGCAGCGCGCGAACTGGGCCTTCCCGTGTATTTCAGCCTGGACGAGGTGCCGGCCGTGTGACGGCGGCGCCAGCAAAATCGCAAGGGGATTGCGCGTTTTCGGCATTGCGGCGGCGGCTGCGGGCCAGCAAAATTGCCGGACAAGCCCATATACCGCACAGGAGACCCATGCTTTTCGCATCCCACCGCCGCCGCCCGTTATCGACCACCGCGCACACCAACCGGCATCCCATGATGGCCGCGCTGCCGCTGGCGCTTGCGCTGGCCTGCGCGCCCGGCCTCGCCACGGCCGACGCGGTGCCCGCCTACCGCGACACCTCGCTCTCGCCCGAAGCACGCGCGAAGGATCTGGTATCGCGCATGTCGCTGAAAGAAAAGGCGGCCCAGATGCAAAATGGCGCGCCGGCGATCGAGCGCCTCGGCTTGCAGCGCTACGACTGGTGGAACGAGGTGCTGCACGGCGTGGCGCGCGCCGGCCGCGCCACCGTCTTCCCGCAAGCGATCGGCCTGGCGGCCACCTGGAATACGGCGCTCATGGAGCGGCTGGCCGATGCGATCGCGCTGGAAGGCCGCGCCAACTTCAATGCCGCGCTGCGGCGCGACCCCACCGGCACTGCGCGCTACTTCGGCGTCAATTACTGGACCCCGAACATCAATATCTACCGCGACCCGCGCTGGGGCCGCGGCCAGGAAACCTACGGCGAGGACCCGCACCTGACGGGCCGGCTGGGCATGGCCTTCATCCGCGGCATCCAGGGCACCGACACGACGCTGTACAAGGGCGTCGCCACGCCCAAGCACTTCGTCGTGCATTCCGGCCCGGAACCCGAACGCCACAGTTTCAACGTCGACGTGTCGCCGTTCGACCTGGAAGACACCTATCTGCCGGCGTTCCGCAACGCGATCGTCGACGCGAAGGCGTATTCGCTGATGTGCGCCTACAACGCCGTCGACGGCATTCCGATGTGCGCCCATCCTCTGCAGAATGGCCTGGTGCGCCGCGACTGGGGCTTCGCGGGCTTCATCGTGTCCGACTGCGATTCCGTGCGCGACCTCGTCACCGGCCACAAGACGTCGCCGGACATCCCCCATGCCGCGGCGACGGCCGTGAAGGCGGGCACCGACCTGGTGTGCGGCCAGAGTTACCTGGGCCTGCCGAAAGCGGTGGCACAAGGCCGCATCTCGGAGGCCGAGATCGACACCTCGCTGGAGCGCCTGATGGCGGCGCGCATCCGCATGGGCCTGCTGGACGGCAGCGTGTACGACGAGGTGCCGTACAGCGCCATCAATTCGCCGCGGCACCGCGCGCTGGCCCAACAGGCGGCCGAGGAAGCCATCGTGCTCCTCAAGAACGCGGGCAACACGCTGCCGCTGGCCGCAAATGCGCGCATCGCCCTGATCGGCCCGAACGCGGCCCTGCTGCAAAGCCTGGAAGGCAACTACAACGGCACCATCGTCCAGCCTGTGCTGCCGGTGGAGGCATTGCGCAAGGCCTTCGGCGCCGCCCGGGTTGCCTATGCGGCGGGTGCGCCGCTGATCGACGGCATGCGCATGCCGATTCCGGAAAGCTGCCTGAGGGCGGCGGCGGACGGCGGACAGCCCGGCTTGAAGGGCGAGTACTTCGACAACCTGGAATTTGCCGGCACGCCGAAGCTCACGCGCATCGATCCCGTCATCAATTTCAATTTCGAGCACAGCGCGCCCGCCGGCTTCGAGCCGCGCCGCTTCTCGGTCCGCTGGACGGGCGTGCTGGTGCCGCCGAAGCCGGGGAAGTACGAGCTGGGCTTTCGCATGATCGTGCCGCGCGACCGGCCGCTGCCCAACATCAAGGTGTGGATCGACGACGAGCTGGTGGTCTCGCCCGAGCTGGCCGGCATCGGCGCGGGCAATACGGCCCAATGCGTGGCCGGCAACTGCCAGCAACGCATGAACAGGATCGCGTTCACGTTCGACGACACGCGGCCGCGCCGCGTGCGCATCGATTATGCGCGCACCGAAAACGACCGTCACAGCGCGTTCGAGTGGGTGGCGCCCGCCGATGCACTGGTCGATGGCGCGGTGGCGGCCGCGAAGGCCAGCGACGTGGCGGTGGCCCTGGTCGGCCTGTCGCCAGACCTGGAAGGCGAGGAAATGAAGGTCGATTTCCCCGGCTTTCGCGGCGGCGACCGCCTCACGCTGGCGCTGCCGGACGCCCAGCGCCGCATGCTGGAGGCCGTGAAGGCTACCGGCAAGCCGCTGGTCGTGGTCTACCTGACGGGCGGCCCGATCTCCGACCCATGGGTGGAAGCGAATGCCGACGCCATCGTGCACGCCTGGTATCCAGGCGAGGGCGGCGGCGCGGCGATCGCGCGCGTGCTGTCGGGCGCCGTGAGCCCGGCCGGCCGCCTGCCGTACACGATTTACCGCTCCGAGCAGGACCTGCCGCCGTTCGCCGACTATTCGATGAAGAACCGCACCTACCGCTATTTCACGGGCCCGGTGCTGCACCCGTTCGGGCACGGCCTGGGCTACACGACCTTCCGCTACGGCGCCCCCGTGCTGTCGGCCGCGCAAGTGGAAGCGGGGCAGGGCGTGAAAGCCACGGTCACCGTGCGCAATACCGGCAAGCGCGACAGCGACGAGGTCGTGCAGCTGTACCTGGCCAGGCCGGGCGACCGCGCGAACCCCGTGCTGGCCGCCTTCCAGCGCGTGCATGTGAGGGCGGGCGGCAGCCGGACCGTGACGCTGGACATCGACGCGCGCGCATTGTCGCAGGTGGACGAGCAGGGCAGGCGCCTGGTGCGGGCGGGTGATTACACCGTGTACGCTGGCGGCGGGCAGCCCAAGTTCGTGCAAGCGGGTGAAGCGAAGCTGCGTGTCGATGGCGAGGCGGCGTTGCCGAAGTAGGCCCGCGGCGCGGCCTCGCTTGGTGTCGTACACTATTTCCCCCGAGGGGAAATAGTGTACGACACCGGTTTTCCTCGCCGATAGTCGCGACCTCGGGCGAAAACCGGTGTCGCACATTTTTTTCCGGGTGAAGCGTCCGGAAAAAAATGTCCGACACCGATCGCTACTGGCGCGGGCTGGGCTTTGCGGGCGCGTTTGGCCGCCGATCGTCCATCCCCGCCTCGTCCACGTCGGCCGACGTCGATCGCGACCGCTGGTACCGCAATTCGCTCTCCTCGTCCGGCAGCGCCGGCCCGGTGTACGACACGGCCACGTCGGCCAGCGCGCTGGCGCGGTCGGCGCCGAAGCCGGCGAGGGCCGTCAGCTTCAGCCAGCGGGCCGTCACGCCGGCGTCGAAGCGGATCGTCTGCGGCTCGAATGTCGACCCCAGCGTGGCGCGCTTCGCGTCGCGCCATGCCTTGCCGTCGTCGCTCACCTGCACGAGCCATTCGCGCACGTCGCCCTCATGGTCGCGATGGTTCTGGCGCGGCATCAGCACCAGGCCGTCGAACGGCACGGCGGCGGGGAAGGCGATGGTCAGTGCCGGTTGCGGCCGCGGGCCGTCGTTCTTGCCGGACTCCAGCGCATACGTGTTCGGATCGCCGTCGATCGCCTTCTCCGCATCGGGCCAGCCGCTGGCGGTGGCGCCCAGTTTCTTCATCACCCGGGTATCGAACAGCGAAGCGCGCAGCGCCTCGGGCGCCACCTCGGTGACGGGCGCGAAGGCCGGGCCGGCCATGTAGTCGAGCACGGACTTGCGCAGCTGGCGCGCCACCACGCGCTCGTCGAGCCGGCTGTCCAGGTCCGCCGTCGAAACGACGAGGCGGCCCTGGCCCACGCGGGCCTCGAACAGCAGGCCCAGCTTGTAATTGCGGTTCCAGTCGTCGATCGGCTGCACGATCGGTTGCAGGCCGCGAGGCAACCGCGCCAGGTTCATGCCGCGCGCCGGCGCGGCCACCTCGGCCCATTGCCAGTCGTAGTGCTCGTCGGTCGGAAAGCCCGCCAGGGCGGGGTGGTCCCTGGCGATCCACAGGCCCAGCATGCGGCTCCAGCCGGGGTTCATCAACCGGTTCCAGAACACCGGCACGTCCGCCAGCGGCGGCGAAGTCCAGTCCAGGTCCGCCGTGCGCGGCAGGTACAGCACCTTGCCGCCGGCCGCCAGACGCCGTTCCGCTTCGGGCCAGGCGCGGGTCACCAGCACGTCCGCCGGCGCCTTCGCGTCGACCGCCTGCGGATAGACCCAGAAGTTCCAGTCGTTCTCGATCGCCGTATCGGCGAGCCCCACCACGAGCCGGTACCGCGCCGGCGCGCGCAGGCCGGCCAACGGCAGGGCGATGCGCCCCAGCTGCGCGTTGCGGCCCACCGGCAGGTCGGTGGGCGCGAAGCTGCCGCCGGCCACGCTGTTGCCGGCACCGTCGACGATCTTCCACCACGGCCGCGCGCCGCGCAGCGCCTCTCGGCCGTAGTGGGCGATTTCCACCGGCACGTCGAGCATGTCGGCCGTCGTCAGCACCAGGCGTGTCACGCGCGCCAGCGGCACCGTCTCGCCATTGAAGCGGCGGAACCGTTCCGGCGTGGCATAGCCCTTCGATTCCCAGAACGTGTCGAGCAGGCCCACGAGCGCCGTGCCCTGGCCCAGGTAATCGTGCAGGTCGAGCAACTGGTAGCCGCTCATGCCGGGCGTGCGCAGGATCGCCTCGATCTCTTCCTTGTAGCAGGCCAGCTGCCAGCGCCCCGAAGCCAGCGCGAAGTCGCGGCTCTTGTCCAGCACGCCGCGCGCGGCCGCGGAATCGCGAAAGATCTCGTAGTTCCCGGGCCGCAGGTAGCCCGTGAACTTGCCGATCACCGCATAATCGGGGTAGGCCACCCACTGGCCGTTCTCGTGTGACAGCACCGGCACGGCAATACCCTCCAGCGACGCGGCGTAGTCGCGCCCGAACCAGCCGGTCTTGTTGCGCAGCGGCTTCGGCCCGATACGCTGGATCGCCAGGTAATCGGTGCCCTTGTCGACATCGGGCACGTTCGGCTCCGTGTGGCCGGTGCCGTTCGTGTACAGGCGCCGCGGGTCGGCCCGGCGGTAGTGGGCGATCCACCTGTCGAACGCCTCCTTCCAGTTGCCCTTCGGTTCATTGCTCGGCGAAAGCAGCAGGAACGATGGGTGGTTGCCATAGGCGCGGATCATCCTTTCGGTTTCCTCGTACAGCATCGCTTCCATCGGCGTGCCGGGCGATACGGCATTCCACATGCCCGGTTCCGGCTGCAGGTAGATGCCCACCTCGTCGGCGGCCTGGAACGCCGCTTCCGGCGGATTGAACGAGTGGAAGCGCACGTGGTTGATGCCCCAGGCCTTGTTGATCGTGAAGATCTTCTTCCAGTACGCTACATCCGTCGGCGGATGGCCGGTCAGCGGAAAGTCGCCGCCGTGGTGGGTGCCGCGCAGGAATGTCGGGCGGCGGTTCACGAGCATCCGCTTGCCGTCGGCGCGGATCTGCACGAAGCCGAACTTCACGTTCCGCGCGTCCCGTGCCCCAGGGCCGGAAAGCGCCAGCTCCAGGGTCTGCAGCGCGGGATTCCATTCATCCCACAGCGGAACGTCCTTCGGGTAGCGCACCGTGAATTCGGCGCTGCCGCCGGCAGCCGTCCAGGTCACGGCAATGCGCTGTCCGTTTGCATGCACGGTGCCCGCGCCCGCCTTGCCGCCGGCATTGCCGATCCTGACGCGCACGCGGGCGGTGCGCGCCGCCACGTCCGGGAACACCTGGGCATCGTCGATGTAGACCGGCGAGGTGGCGCGCAGTTCCACCTTGCCCACGATGCCGTTCCAGCTCATGCCCAGCGAATCGGAGACGCTGTGCGAATCCGGCCGGTAAGGCATCAGCATGCGGCTGTCCACCCGCACCGTGAGGCGGTGGCGGCCCGGCGCGAGGGAGCCCAGGTCGTAGGCATGTTCGGCCACCAGGCTGCGGTTGCCACCGATTTCGCGCTCGCCGAGCCACACCGTGGAATTCCAGCGTGGCCGTTCCAGGTGCAGTACCACCCGCTTGCCGCGCCAGTCGCCCGGCACCTCGATCTCGCGCTGGTACCAGGCGGCGCCCAGGTAGTGGCGCGGCGGTTGCGACAGGAACGGCACCTTCACCTTGCCGGGCTGGGTATAAGCCTTGTAGTCCTCGCGCTGGTGCCAGTCCTTGTCGTACAGCGACAGTACCCAAGGCGTGCGCGTGGAGATCTCGTCGCCGAAACCCTGCGCGTTCAGGATGCCGGGCAGCGCGATCCGATCCGGCAGGGCCGTCCCGTACCAGCGCGCGGCCACGCCTTCGTCGTTGCGGTCGAGCGCGAAGCGCCAGGTGCCGGAAAGGTCGCGCACTTGCGCGCCGGGGCCCGCATGGGCCGGCACCAGCCCGGCAAGGCAGAGCAGAAGGGCGGCGCAGGAGCGGCGGAAGGCGGCACGGCAAGGCGGCAGGATCGGATGCTTCATGGGCGGGCGGGGGGAACGGGGACCGCGCATTATGACCCGCGCCGGCGGCGCCGCGCGGTGCGGCCGCGAAGCAGTCAACAGAATGATCAGGGATTGCCGTTGTCGCAAGCATTGGTGCGATATACGGCCTGGATGTTGCATTTGCGCACAAAACGTTACATATAAAACATTTTACGACACATTCCTTTTCCGACAGCGGTAACATATTGCCTTAAGTAAATAATCCGTCGGCAGGATGTCAATGCCGTGACCCAATACCATGTCCCGTCGATTCTTCCGCCGCAATCTCGTCCTCGTCCTGGCCTTGCAGGCCGCGTTCGCCCATGCCGCCGCGCCGGACGAGCCGGAAGGCGACCTGGCCGGCATGCCGCTGGAAAGCCTGATGGGTGTCACCGTCGTCACCTCCGCCTCGCGCTTCGAGCAGCGGGTGAGCGATGCCCCTTCGGCCGTTTCCGTGCTGACCTCGCAGGATGTGCGCGAGCACGGCTGGCGCACGCTGGCCGAGGCATTGGCCAGCCTGCCGGGCGTCTATATCTCCAATGACCGCAATTACGCGTACATCGGCGCGCGCGGTTTCCAGCGGCCTGGCGACTACAATGGCCGCTTCCTGCTGCTCATCGACGGCGCGCGCGTCAACGACAGCGTGTACGACCAGGCCGGCATCGGCACCGAGGGCCTGCTGGACATGGACCTGGTCGAGCGCATCGAATACGTGCCCGGCCCCGGCGCGGCCGTGTATGGCTCGAACACGATCTTCGGCGTGATCAATGTCGTCACCAAGTCGGGCAGCGCGCTGGCCGGGCCGCAGGTGTCGCTGGCCAGCGGCAGCCAGGGCGAGCGCCGCGGCCGCGCCAGCCATGGCTACCACGCGCAGGACGGTACCGATGTGCTGCTCTCGGTCAGCGGCTTCCATCGCGACGGCGGCAATCTGTACGCGGCCGAATTCGACACGCCGGAGCAGAACCATGGCGTGGCCGTGGGCCTGGATCACGATCGCTCGCGCAGCGCCTTCGTGAAGGCCTCGCGCGGCCCCCTGTCCTTCAGCGCCGGCCATGTCACGCGCGTGAAGGGCATCCCCACCGCCTCGTTCGGCGCCGTGTACAACCTGCCGAACCAGACCAGGGACGCGCAGAGCTTCGCCAGCTTCGGCTATACCAGGCAGGTGACGGACGACCTGGCCCTGGCGGCACGCCTTGACTGGGGCCGCATCGCCTACGTGGGCGTGGGCTGGTATCCGGACGAGGAAGGCAACCCGCGCATCAATGTCGACGGCGCCAAGGCCTCCTGGTATGGCGTGAACGCGACGGCCACGTACACCGGCCTGGCCAGGCACAAGATGCTCTTCGGTGTCGAAGTGCAGCGCAATGCACGCCGCGACCAGTACAATTTCAACACGGATCCCTACGAACCGTTGATGGACGACCGCCGCGCCGACAGCCGCGCTGGCGTGTTCGCCGAGGACGAAGTTCACCTCACGCAGGACCTGATCCTGAACGCGGGTGCTCGCTACGACCGCGACACCACCACCGGCAGCCGCGTCAACCCGCGCGCCGCGCTGATCTGGCATGCGAACCCGAAGGATACGTTCAAGCTGATCTACGGCACCGCCTACCGCTCGCCCAATGCCTACGAGCTGTACTACGATGTCGGCGCCTACGCCGTCTCGAACCCGGACTTGCGGCCGGAGGAAATCGCCACCAGCGAATTCGTGTGGGAGCGCCAGCCCGACGCGTACAGCAAGGTATCTCTGTCGGCCTTCCACTACCGGATCGACGGGTTGATCACGGAAACGCTGCGGCCGGATGGCCTCCTCATGTTCGACAATACCGAACGGGCCACGGCCAGCGGCGTCGAGCTGTCCGCCGAACGCCTGTTCGCCGGAGGCACCCGGTTGCGCGGCAGCTACACCTACCAGCATGCGCAGGGCGAGCACGGCGAATGGATCGTCAATTCGCCGCGCCATCTGATGAAGCTGAACGCCACTTTCGCGCTGCCGGGCGACCGGCTGCGCCTCGGCACGGAAGGGCAGTGCACGTCGCGCCGCCTGACCGAGCATGCCAGCACCGGCGGCTTCTGTAACTGGAACCTCACCTTGCTGCCGGCCCGCCGCACCGGCAAGTTCGACTGGTCGGTCAGCCTGTACAACGCGACCGACCGCCAGTACGGGGATCCCGCCGGCCCGGCCTTCGTGCAGGAAGCGATCCCGCGCGAGGGCCGCTCGGTCCTGGTCAAGATGGGTTATGCGTTCTGAGACATTCGCCGCGATCGCGCTGGCATTGGCCTTCCTGCCGTCCGCGCGTGCGCAGACGGACGATGCCATGCTGAAGGCCGCCTACATCTACAACATCGCGCAGTTCACGACGTGGCCCGCGGCGGCCGCAACGCGGCCGCTGATCATCTGCGTCGACAGCGGCCACGCGTTGTGGCAAAGCGTGCGCCAGCTGCAGGGCAAGCTGGTGGGGGATCGCAAGGTGGCGGTCGTCGAGCCCGCGGCCGGAACGCCGTGCGACGTGGCGGTGCTGCGCGCCGGCGCCCGGCGCCCGGCCGCGGACGGCGGCACGCTGGCGATCGTGGACGAGCCGGGCAGCGGCTATGCGGGCGCCGTGGCGCTGGTCGAGGAAGACCAGCACCTGCGCTTCGATATCGATACCGCCGAAGCGGCGCGCGCCGGGCTGCGCTTCAGTTCGCGACTGCTCCGCCTGGCGAGGAACGTGCGATGATCTTTCTTTCTTCCCGACGCGGCGCGAACATGCCGATTGCCGCGGCGCTGCGCAGCGGCCAGTTGTGGGCCGCGATGGCGGCGCTCGTGATTGCCGGCGCCGTACTGGTCGCCTACCAGCTGCACGAGACGCGCCAGGCGCTGACCGATGGCGCGCGGGTGCAGGTGGCGATCGTCGCCGACAGCGTGACGGCGCCCCTGATGTTCGGCGACCGCGAGGTGGCGCAGGAAACGCTGCGCGCGTTCCGCTACGCCCAGGGCTTGAAGGCCGTGGGCATCTACGACCGCGGCGGGCAGCGCTTCGCCGAATTTTCCTATCCGGAAAGCCGGCTCCCACCGCAACTGGCGGCGGCCAGGGCCGGGCGTGGCGGCGACATCGTGGTGTCCGAGGTGGTGCGCTATCGCGGCCAGGTCGTCGGGCACACCGTGCTGCACGTGGGCACCGAGCAGTTGCGGGGCGCGATGTTTCGCTACGTGGGCCTGCTGGTGCTGGCCTCGGTGGGCGCGATGCTGGTCGTCTCCACCCTGGGGCGCGCCACGCGCGCGCGGGTGGCCGCCGCCGAGCGCGAGCTGGACTACATGGCGCACACCGATCACGTGACGCGGCTGCCGAACCGGCATGCCACCTATGCGCGGCTGGAACGCGCGCTGGACGAGGCGCGCGCCGGGGGCACGCAGGTTGCCCTGCTGCTGGTGGACCTCGACAACTTCAAGACCGTCAACGACACCGCCGGCCATGCCGCCGGCGACGAGCTGCTGCAGAAGGTGGCCGCCGCGCTTGCCGGCGCGGTGCGTACGACCGATATGGTGGGGCGCATCGGCGGCGACGAGTTCGCGATCATCGTGGCCCCGGTGCCGGGCCGCGACACGGCGGTGGCGATCGCCGACAAGGTCACGCAGGCGCTGCGCCAGCCGATCACCGTGGCGGGAGGCGAATTCTTCGCCACCGCCAGCGTGGGCATCTGCCTGTACCCCGACGACGCGGCCACGCTGAGCGACCTGGTCTCGAGCGCCGACACGGCGCTGTACCACGCCAAGCAGGCCGGGCGCAACCGGCTGGCCGAGTTCGTGCCAGCGATGACAGCAGCGACGCAACGCCGCGCGGCCCTCGAGCGCGAGCTGCGGCGCGCCGTCGCCGCGGGGCAGCTGGACGTGCACTACCAGCCGCAGTTCGATTGCGCCGGCGGCACCCTGGTCGGGGTGGAGGCGCTGCTGCGCTGGCGCCATCCCGAACACGGAGCCGTGTCGCCCGCCGAATTCATTCCGATCGCCGAAGAGAGCGGCCTGATCGTACAACTGGGCAGCTGGGTGCTGCAGCGGGCCTGCGCCGACGTGGCCGGGTGGACGCGCGCGGGCGCGCCGGCGCTCACGGTGGCGGTCAACATGTCGGCCCGCCAATTGCGCGAGCCGGGCTTCATCGACGAGGTGACGCGCGCGCTGGCCACCAGCGGCCTGCCGCCGCAGCGCCTGGAACTGGAGTTGACGGAGAGCCAGCTGATGGAGGACGTGGCGGCGGCCGTGGCCTTCATGCAGGCCGCGCGGACCATCGGCGTGCGCCTGGCGATCGACGACTTCGGCACCGGCTACTCGTCGCTGGCCTACCTGCAGACGTTCCCCATCAACCAGCTGAAGGTGGACCGCAGCTTCGTGCAATTGTTGCCGGAACGGGGCGCGACCATCATCCATGCCGTGCTGGCGCTGGCCCGAGGCTTTGGGCTGACCGTGGTGGCCGAGGGCGTCGAGGAAGCGGCGCAGCTGGCCTGGCTGCGCGAGGCGGGGTGCGACGTGGTGCAGGGCTACCTGCTGGGGCGGCCGATGGATGCGCGGGCGTTCGAAGAACGCTTCCTGCCGCGCGACGCCGCCTGAGCGGCGCTACTACCTGAGCCGCAAGGCTTGCGCGCGGTGCCGCCACCGCGCCCCCTTCGATGCGGAACACCGCCACCTGAGCGGCGCTGCTACCTGAGCCGCAAGGCTTGCGCGGGGTGCGCGCGCGGTGCCGCCACCGCGCCCCCTTCGATGCGGAACACCGCCACGGCCTGGGCCAGCCGCGCCGCCTCCTCGCGCATGGATTCCGACGCGGCGGCGGCCTGTTCGACGAGCGCCGCGTTCTGCTGCGTGACCGCATCCATTTCCACGACGGCGCGGTTGATCTGTTCGATGCCGGCCGACTGCTCGGCGCTGGCCGACGAGATCTCGGCCATGATGTCGGTAACGCGCCGCACGCTGTCGACGATCTCGCGCATCGTGTCGCCGGCCTCGCCGACCAGCTGGCTGCCCGCCTCGACCTTGCCGGTCGACTCGCCGATCAATTCCTTGATTTCCTTCGCCGCCGCGGCCGAGCGCTGCGCCAGGGCGCGCACCTCGGAAGCCACCACGGCAAATCCGCGGCCCTGTTCACCCGCGCGCGCCGCTTCGACCGCCGCGTTCAAGGCAAGGATATTGGTCTGGAACGCGATGCCGTCGATCACCCCGGTGATGTCGCCGATGCGGCTGGCCGAGGCGCGGATCTCGTCCATCGTGCCGACCACGCGGCCGATCACGGTCCCGCCGCGCGAAGCGACTTCCGACGCGGCGGCTGCCAGCGTGTTGGCCTGGCGCGCATTGTCGGCATTCTGCTTGACCGTGGACGCCAGCTGTTCCATCGACGATGCCGTCTGCTCCAGCGCGCTGGCCTGCTGCTCCGTGCGGGAGGACAGGTCCTGGCTGCCGGTGGCCACTTCGGCCGCCGCGGTGGCGATGATGTCGGTACCGCGGCGCACCGTGGCCACGGTGGCGGCAAGGCTCTCGTTCATCCGGCGCAGCGCGCGCAGCAGCTCGCCCATCTCGTCGCGCCTGTCGGCATCGATGCGGCTCGTCAGGTCGCCTGCCGCCACCGTGTTGGCCACGCCCAGCGCCTGGCTGACGGGGCCGGTGATGGACCGGGTGATCCACCAGGCCACCAGCATGGCCAGTGCCACGGCGGTGACGCCCAGGCCCCACATCAGGTTGCGCGTGTTGACGTAAGTGCGCGCGGCCTCGGCGGCCGCGGCGGCGCTGATCTGCTTTTGCAGCGCGGCCTGTTCGTTGGCGGCTTCCTTCAGGCGCACCAGCAGGGGCCGCAGCTCGTTCACGAGGAAGCCGCGCGCTGCCTCGTCGGCGCCGCTGTTGATATGGCCGATCAGCGTTTCCTGGCCGGCGATATAGCGCTCGGTCTCGGCGCGCATCTGGCGCAGCAGGTCGCGCGCCTTGGGGTGCTGCAGCGTCGCGTCGAGTTCGCGCAACAGGTCGTTCATGGCCTGGCGCGACGACGCCACCTCGGCCGTCTGCCGCTGCCTGTCCTCGGGATGGTCGTTCAACATCATGTTGCGCAGCGCGATCGCGATATCGTTCACCTCGGCCAGCAGCCGGTTCGTCGCCTCGATCTTGGGCATGCGGTTGTTGACGATTTCATCGGTGCCACTGTTCACGTGCGCCAGCATCACGTTCGACAGCTGGACCATCGCGACCAGCATCACGCACACGACGGCAAAGCCCAGCATGAGGCGCTTGCCGATACCGAGGTTGGCAATATTCATGGTTCGTCTCCTGGCGGCGGCTTGCCGGATGGCAGCGGCCTGTGGACGACAGTTATACGCGACTGCGTGGCGGCCCGGCGCACAAAAAACTTTGCGCCGGCGGCAAACGGTGGTAGCGTTACCGCCGGCCACCATTCTGGAGCGACTGCCACCATATGAGCACACACATTCCCGCGGCTGCCGGGCGCCGCTTCGACCTTGCCGGGCTGGGCGAGTGCATGGTCGAATTCAACGCCACCGAGCCGCTGGCGCACGCGGTCCGCTTCAGCAAGGCCTATGGCGGCGACGTGCTCAATTCCCTCGTGACGGCCGCGCGCCAGGGTGCCCGCACGGCCTTCCTCAGCCGCGTGGGCGACGATCCGTTCGGCGCCGGCCTGCGCGCCGCCTGGGCGGAGGAGGGCATCGATGCAAGCCATGCGCCGCTGGTGCCGGGCGAGAACGGCGTGTATTTCATTTCGCTCGACGCGCAGGGCGAACGTTCGTTCACATACCGCCGCGCCGGCAGCGCCGCCGCGCACCTGACGGCCGCCGAGATCGACGCCGCCTTCATCGCATCGGCGCGCTGCCTGCTGCTGTCGGGCATCACGCAGGCGATCTCGCCGGGTGCACGGGCCGCCACGCTGGCCGCCGCCCGCGCCGCCCGCGCGCACGGTGTGGCGGTCGCCTACGATCCGAATTACCGGCCGCGCCTGTGGGGGAATCCGGAGGCCGCGCGCGTCGCCTGCGCCGAGCTGCTGCCCTGGGTGGATATCCTGCTTCCCAGCCTGCCGGCCGATGCCGGCATCCTGCCGGGCGCTCCGCAGGAGCTGGTCGATCATGTGGTGGTCAAGCACGGGGAGGCCGGCTGCGAGGTGTGGCTGCGGGGCGAGCGCACCGCGGTGCCCGCGGTGCCGGCCACGGTGGTCGACACGACCGGCGCCGGCGACGCCTGGAACGGCGCCTACCTGGCCGCGCTGCTGCGCGGCGAAGCGCCGGTGGCGGCAGCCGGCATCGCGAACCGGGTCGCCGCCGCCAAGCTGGCGCACCGGGGAGCGATTCCGCCGCGGGACGTCTGAGGCCTCGGTGTCGGACATTTTTTCCGGGGCTTCATCCGGAAAAAGTGTGCGACACCAGCCGTGACGCCTCATGGGAAAACCGGTGTCGGACACATTTTCCGGGAAACCCGCCCGGAAAATGTGTCCGACACCAGGGACACGTCACGCCATCGACTGCAGGCGCTCTCCCGTCACCACGGCGCCCCGTACGCAATTCCTGCCGCCACGCTTGGCGGCATACAGCTGCGCGTCGGCAGCCTCGATCAGCACGGCCGGGGTTTCCGGCGCGTCCGGGTACAGCGCCGGCACGGCGGCGATGCCGAAGCTGGCGGTGGCGGTGACGAACTGGCCGAATTCGACGGCGCTGCCGGTGCTGCCGAACGCATGGCGCACCCGTTCGGCCAGCGCGCGGGCGCCTTCGAGGTCGGTCTCGGGCAGCACCACTAGGAATTCCTCGCCGCCGTAGCGCACCACGCTGTCGACGGTTTCCCGCGTCATGGCCAGCAGCAGGCCGCCGAATTCCTGCAGCACGTGGTCGCCGGCGGCGTGGCCGTGGGTGTCGTTGATGCGCTTGAAATGATCGATGTCGCACAGGATCACCGAGAGCGCGGTGCCGTAGCGGCGCGCGCGCGCCAGCTCGGCATCGAGCAAGCCTTTCTGCAGCACGCGGCGGTTGTAGCAACCGGTCAGCGGGTCGCGGTCGGCCAGCTGCTGCAGCAGGATGGCGGAACGGAATTCCTCGCGCTGGGCCAGGTGGAAGCGCCGCGCACCGATGTAGCCGAGGGTATTGCCGAGCGCGAGCAGCAGCACGAGGGCGACGATGTCGTCCAGCTTCAGGAAACCCTGGAACAGCAGCATCGCGCAGAACACGACCGACGAGCCGGCGGCAATCCACACGGCATACACGAAACGGTTCGGGATGGCGATGTAGATCGCCATCAGGATCAGCGCCTGGGACATCACGTTCCACGTCATGGCGGTGGGCTGGTACCAGCACAGCACCATGAACACCGCCAGGCCCAGTATCTCGACGGCACAGGCCGAGAGCACGGCCAGGCGCACCGATTCGGGCCGGCGAGCGATCGCCAGCCAGCATGCGCCGGCCGCCAGCGCCACCAGCACGCGCAACGCGACCATCAGCCATGCCGTGGGCGTGGCGCCCAGCGTGGCCACGTCGGTCGCGCCGAATGCCACGTAGAACGCGGCGCAGAACAGCAGGCTGAGCTTGAGTTGGGCGGAGCGTTCCGGCAGGTGGTGGCGGTTGAAACGGCCTTCGACGGCCGCGTCGACGAATTCCGCGCGCTGGCGGTCGATCTCGAGGCGAGGGTGGGGCAGGTCGTGGGAGGGCACGGGGTCTTTCTGGCGTTGACGAACTCGCATGGAACATGCGCTACGCACCACCATTGTACATTGGTTTACTGATAAGTATCAGTTTGTAACGTACTTTTCCGTCAATTGATGCAAAACGGAAACGGCCGTCCCACGACGGCCGTTTCCCGGGAGCGCGCGGCGCTCCCGTTCCGGTCACGACATCAGAACTTGTATCGCGCGCCCAGCATGTAGCGCGGACCGCCCTGCGTGGCCGACAGCACCATCATCTTGGTGCGGCCATGCACGCGTTGCGTCTCGTCGTTCAGATTGATCCCCTCGAACTGCAAGGTGAGGTTCTTGGTCAGGTTGTAGCCGATCGACAGGTCGACCTGGCCATACGGTTCCACGTACTGGGGATTGGAACCCGCCTGGTCGGTGACCGAGGACAGGAACTCGTCGCGCCAGTTGTACGCCGCCCGGATCGACCATTTGTCGTTCTCGAAGATGCCGATCACGTTGGCCGAATCGGACAGGCCCACCAGCGCGAACTGGTTGCCCGAGCCGGCGTTGTTGAACGCCAGATTGGACTTCACGTAGGTGTAGTTGGCCTGCAAGCCGAAGCCGCTGTTGCCGAACATGTGCTGCACGTTGATTTCCGCGCCCTTCACGTTGGCCGACTTCTCGTTGACGAACGAGGTGATCTGGTACTGCACCAGCGGATTGCCGGCGATGCCCCTGATGATGCCCGTTTCGTTGCCGAACTCGTTCGTGCCTTCCCACACCACGCCTTCCTGGCCACGGAAATTGCGGAAGATGAAGTTGCGGATGCAGGTGGTGTCGGTACTGATGCAGCCCGACGCCAGCGCGGCGTTCCAGTAGGCGCCGCCCACCGGCGTCGTCACGTTCGGCGACGTTTCCATGTTCACGCTCTGGCCCGCATACTTCGACAGCGACTTGTGGAACAGGCCCAGCGAGACCACGCTCTGGCGGTCGTAGTACCACTCGGCCGACAGGTCCAGGTTCTTCGACTTGACCGGTTCCAGCGCCGGGTTGCCGCGCGTGCCGGTGCCGTAGTTGATGTTGCCGGTCGGGCTGATGTTCGTGCCGCCCTGGATCTGGTCGTAGCGCGGGCGGCCGATGGTCCAGCCGTAGCTGGCGCGCACCTTGAAGTCGTCACGCACGTTCATGTCCCAGTCCAGGCTCGGCAGGAAGTGGTGGTACTTGCCCTTCATGCTCGTGAACTCCTTGCCGGCAAAGACGAACGGCAGTTCGTTCTGCGAGCGCCAGTTCACGCCGGCCACGGTCTGCGACAGCGCGGTCGAGTAGACGTCGGTCTTTTCGTAGCGAACGCCGATACCGGTATGCATCGGCATGGGGGTATCCCACTCCGTGTTCAGCTGGAAGTACAGCGCGCGGCTCTTCTCCGTCGTGCGGCGGTCGTAGTCCGGATCGGCCAGGCTCGGCAGGTACAGCGCCGGCTTGCCCGTCGCATCCGACACCCGCTGGCGCATCGCCGCAAAGTCGAACAGGTGGATCTGCTGGAACAGGGCCGGATTGTCGTGGCCGCCCAGCTTGTCGAAGTACTGGCCGAGGGAGTCGGGGCGGAACATCGATTGCGGATAGTCGGCCGGCGACGTGGCGCCGTCCCACGAGTCGCTCTGCACCTGCTGGAAGGCCGAGCGGTTCTTCACGTTCGTGAGCGACAGGCCGAAGTTCAGCTCCGACGCTTCCCACAGCTTCAGGCGACCGCCGGCCTGGGCCTGGTCGATCTCCATCTTCTGGTAGCCGTCCTGGAACCAGGAACCGGTGACCTGCATCGGCGCGCGGTTGAAGTCGGCACCTTCGATCGACAGCACCGGCATCTCGTTGGTGAAGTCCACGCGGGTGTTGCCGCGGCTGAAGCTGACGGTTGCCAGGTCGTTGTTGGAACCGAACGGGCTGTCCTTCTGCGACACGGCGGTGGAGTGATGCGCGTCGAACGTCAGGCGCAGGTCGCGCGAGGCCTTCCACTGCGCGTTGAAGCCGATCGACTTGTTCTCGCTCTTGGTGGCGAAGTCGCCGCCGTTCATGGCGATATCCTGGTTCGCCACGTTCTCCTGGTAGAAGATCGGCGACGCCACCGGGCCGTCGGTCCAGCTCGACACGGAAGGGCCGTGATTGAACCACGCGGACAGCTCGTGGTACTTGGTCTGGATCTTGTTCTGCGAGTACGTGTAGTCCAGCGTCGTCGTCAGGTCCTTGTTGGGGCGGAACTGGAACGTCAGCTGGCCGTTGGTGCGCTGGCGCTGCGAGCCGCGCATGAAGTACGAGATGTTCTGCGGCACCGAATAGACGTCGCTGCCGTCCGGGCGGTTCGTGATGTTCTCCGAGCCGGGGGCGCCGGGCAGGGGGATCGGGCCCGTGATCCCCGTCTGGGTCGGCGTGTACGGACCTTTCCAGCCGTTGGTGATCTGCGCCTGGTTCACGCCCAGGTTGCGCTCCTGGTAGCTGGCCGAGACGGAGACGCCGAACATGCCGTCGCCCCAGGTGGTGCTGTAGATGCCGGAGATCTCCGGGGTATACGAGCGCTTGGCCGCGTCTTCCTTCGGCAGGTTGTCGTTCGACGTGTCGTACACGGCCTTCACGCCCACGCTGGCCTGGTTACCCAGTTCCAGCGGGCGGGCGGTCATGATGTTCAGCGTGGCGCCGATGCCGCCGGGCGGCGTGTCGGCGCGCGAGCTCTTGTACACCTGGATCTGCGAGACGGCTTCCGAAGCCAGGTTCGAGAAGTCGAACGCGCGGCCGGCCAGGTCGCCCAGGTTCGAGGTAGGCATCTGGCGGCCGTTCAGCAGCACCATGTTCAGGTCCGGGCCGACGCCGCGCACCGTGACCTGCGCGCCTTCGCCGCGGTTGCGGTCGATCGACACGCCGGAAATGCGCTGCAGCGATTCGGCCAGGTTGGTGTCCGGGAACTTGCCGATGTCGTCGGCCACGATGCCGTCGACGATACCGTCGGAATTGCGCTTCAGGTTCAGCGTCGACTGCATCGACGCGCGGATGCCCTTGACGACGACGGTCGCGGGGCTGGTCGGGTCGGCGACATTGCCGGCCGCGCTGGTGTTCGCGTCCTGGGCAACCATCGGTACCGCTGCCGCCGCCTGGGCGGTGGCGGGCGTGGCCTGGGTGGCTTCCTGCGAATGAACCGGCGCCATCAGGGTGGCGCAGGCGCCGGCAACGGCGATGGCGATCAGGCGGTGCCGGGTATTGGGGGTCTCATGGGGGGCGCGCGGGCCCTTCTTGCTGTACAGCACGGTGTCTCCTCTCTGATGTAGAACGCCGCCCCCCAGGGCGAGGTTGCGGCGGCATTGGTACTACCAACTCATCTGTCCCAACGTTCCGATCACCGTGGGACTCCGCCCGGCCGCATGCTGTCTGCGCAACATTGCCGACCGGGCGACATTTACGCAAGAGTAAGAAAATTGTCGTATTTGGTCAATCGGGCGAACAAATAAAATTTGTGTCAATTCCGTGAAAAAGCCTCGATAGACCAATGATTTACGTGATCGATGGGGGTTCAGGACAAGGCTCTTGAGGGCGAAAAACGTTTTCCAAGAAATCGATTTCACCGCAAAATCAAGCACTTCTGGAAACGTGTCCATTTGTGTACTATTTTTTGCCGGTCCGCGAATTTCGCGGCACCCGGCCTTTGGCAGGAGGGCGATGAGTGTTGCATAATCCGCACAACGCAACCGACCACCCACCCGCCATGCCCGTCACCGGTGACCAGCAACTCCTGAAACAATTGAACCGGATGGCCCTCGTGCGCCAGGTCAGTGCGCAGCCAGGCCTGTCGCGCGCGGCGCTGGCGGACGTGCTGGGCCTGACCAAGTCGACGGTCAGCCAGCTGGTGCGCGAACTGATGGACGAAGGCTGGCTCACCGAAAGCGCATTGCTCGTGACGGGCGAAGTAGGGCGCCGCGCCACCCCGCTGCACCTCGACCCCGGGCGGCTGGCCCTGATCGGTGCCGAGGTGGGCGTGGACGAGGCGCGCGTGCTGGCCACCAACCTGCTGGGCGAGGTGCTCGACTCCCGCATCATCGACTACGACGACGCGCACGACCCGGCATCGTGCATTCGCCTGACCGCGCAGGCGATGGTACGGCAGGCGCGGCGCCTGGCGCGCGCCTCGTTCCCCGGCGGCGCGCGCCGCGTGCTGGGCCTGGGCATCGGCCTGCACGGCGCCTTCGACGAACACACGGGCGTGCTGCGCCACGCCCCGCACCAGGGCTGGCGCAATGTGGACGTGCGCGCCCAGGTCGAACACCATTTCACGGGCACCGTGCTGCAAGGCCTGCCGTTGTACATGCAGAACGAAGCCAATGTGGCCGCGCTGGCGGAATTCGAATTCGCCGGCGAGGCAGTGGGCGATCCGCTGATCTACCTGTCGATCAGTTACGGCGTGGGGGCCGGGATCATCGTCAGCGACCGCCTGCTCACGGGGGTGAACGGATTCGGCGGCGAAGTCGGCCACGCGATCCTGCAGGCCGACGGCCCGCGCTGCTCGTGCGGGCGGCGCGGCTGCGCCGACGCGCTGATCGGCCTGGCCACGCTGCTGGGCGACGAAGCGCCCAGCTATGCGGCACTGGAGCGGCTGTACAAACGGGCGGCCGACGGCGCGCCCTCGACCTGCGCGGCGGTCGCCGCGGCCGGGCGCCAGCTGGGCATCCTGCTGAACAACCTGTGGGCCGGCTTCGACCCGATGGCGATCGTGATCGGCGGCCCCGCGCTGCGGCTGGGCGACGCGCTGATCGGCCCGGCGCGCGCGACGCTGGCCGGCTATGCGGATGCGGCGATGCTGACCCCGCCCGAGCTGCGCACCTCGCACTTCGGCGCCGACGCCGTCGCCGTGGGCGCCGCCGCGCTGGCGCGCTACCGGCTGACGCGGCCGCTGGACTTGCAGACGATGGAGCGAAGGGCGGTGCGGGCGGCTTAGGGGCGCGGGCGGAGCTGTCGGGGTGATTGGATGCGCTACCGGCCCACGGGGCGAAATCCGGCGCCGTACGCGTTTTTCCCAGCCATGCCAAACTAGCATTCCGACGGCCGCGCCACCGCGGCCATCACCCGCACAAGGAGAGACAACGCATGAGTGACACGACGCAATACGTACCCCCCGCCGTCTGGACCCCTCCGGCCTCGTCCGGCGGCACGTTCGCCAACATCAACCGCCCCGTGGCGGGCGCCACGCACGACAAGGAACTGCCGGTCGGCGAGCACCCGCTGCAACTGTATTCGCTCGGCACGCCGAACGGCCAGAAGGTGACGATCCTGCTGGAAGAGCTGCTGGCCGCCGGCCATGCGGGCGCCGAGTACGACGCCTGGCTGATTCGCATCGGCGAGGGCGAGCAGTTCGGCAGCGGTTTCGTGGAGGTGAATCCGAATTCGAAGATTCCCGCGCTGGTGGATCGCGGCGGCGCCGAGCCGCTGCGCGTGTTCGAATCCGGTTCCATCCTCGTCTACCTGGCCGAGAAGTTCGGCGCCTTCCTGCCGAAGGAAACGCGGGCTCGCACGGAAACGCTGAACTGGCTGTTCTGGCAGATGGGTTCCGCCCCGTTCGTCGGCGGCGGCTTCGGCCACTTCTATGCCTACGCGCCGGAAAAGCTGCAATACCCGATCGACCGCTATGCGATGGAAACCAAGCGCCAGCTCGACGTGCTGGACCGCCAGCTGGCAGCGCAGCGCTTCGTGGCCGGCGACGAATACACGATCGCCGACATGGCGATCTGGCCCTGGTATGGCCTGCTGGTGCTGGGCGAGCTGTATGGCGCCGGCGAATTCCTCGCCGTGCACGAGTACGCGAACGTGCGGCGCTGGGCCGACGAAGTGGCGGCGCGGCCGGCCGTGCAGCGCGGCCGGCGCGTTAACCGGCTGCAGGGCGAGCGCCAGGTGCCGGAGCGGCACAGCGCGGCCGATCTCGACTGAGGCGAAACCTCAAGAGTCGGCGAAATGCGCAGGAGCCGGCGGCGCCGGGTTTTCGGCGAATATCCCTGATCGAGGACGAGAAAACCGGCGTTCCACCGCTGCGGCGGACCGACCTGAAGGTGTCCGACACCAGTCGGGACACCAGCGACGCCGGCGTCCCGTATCAGCCCCTGGCGCGGCGGCGCGCGGCGAAGCCGACCAGGCCGAGGCCCAGGCCCAGCATGCCGTAGGTGGCTGGTTCCGGCACGGCCGTCGCCACCACGATCGTCTGCGATCCCGTCATGGTGTACTGCGTGAACCTGTAATCTTGCTCGACCGGATCGGTCGACGTGGTCGCGTAGCCGATCATTTGCGCGGCGCGGTTCAGGTACACGTAGTTCTCGGAGCGGTTGGTGCCGTTCCAGGTGCCCTTGCCGTTGTCCCACCCGAACGACAGCGTGCCGGTCCTCAGGTTGGCGTCGTCGTTGTTCAGCTCCCACAGCGCCAGCTGGAAGCTCAGGCTCTCGGTGACGGAACCCGCGTCGGTGCCGCCGATGCCGGAGTAGTAATGCGAGTACAGCCGGGAGATCGCGCCCTGCTTGCTCGCCGCGAAGCTGAAAGTGCCATCGTAGGAATGGTTGGCGGTGTCGACGTTCAGCGCAATGCCCGGTTCCACGCACAGGGCCTGGAAGACCTTGCCGTCCGGGGTCGTCACATCCCAGGTCTGCAGGCTGATCGTCCGTGCGGTGGTGAAGTTGGAGGTGGTGCGCAGCGAGACGGAGGCACCCAGGTGCGTCTGGACAGTGCCTGCGCTGGCGGTCGAGAGCATGGCGGCGCCCAGGGCGAAGGCGGACAGTTTCAGGATGGTGTGGTTCATGTGTGTTATCGGTATGGTTGTCGTGGTGCCGGTCCCGCGGGACCGGCCTGTCATGATGCGGCGTCAGGCGACGACGGTGGCGGTCTGGCCGATCAGCTGGGCCATGTTCGCCGCGTCGATGCCGGCGGCGGCCGCGTCGCCGGCCGCCACGTTGAAGTACACGTCCGTCATCGATACGTCGTGGCCGTTGACGGTGGCGCTGCTGCGTTCCAGATGCAGGTTGCCGTTGGCGTCCAGGAACGGCAGTTCCTCGAACGCGACGGCCAGCGATGTCACGCCCGCAGCGGCCAGCGAGACCAGCTCGCCCGCGTCGGTGGCGCCGTTGCTGTTGGCATCCCGCCACAGCGTGAGCGTGCCGAATTGCGCGTCGCATGCCGTCACGAAGCCATCGCCATCGCTGTCGAACGAAGCCAGCTTGGCAAAGCCGCTGCCCTTGCTGGCGCCGCCGAACAGCTCGGAAATATCGTCGATCCGGCCGTTGCCGTTGGCGTCGATGGCCAGGAAGGCGTCGCCGGACGACAGCCAGCCCGACTTGATCGCGCTGCCCGTGCCCAGCAGGTCGAAGCTGCCGGCGAAATCGGCGCGCGCGATGGTGTGGATGCCGTTGCCATCCAGGTCGATCGCGATCGGCGTGATCGCCGCGTCCCAGCTCATGTCGTTTTCGCCGGAGGACAGGAACGTCGCATCGGTGCGCGTCACGTTCACCTTGCCGATGCCGTCGCCGTTCACGTCGGAGTCGGCGGCGTCGTTGCTGCCGGCGTTCTTGACGCCCCACTTCCAGTCGTTCATGGCATACGTGTAGCCCCGGCTGTCGGTGAAGCGCACGTCGGTCTTGTCGAACTTCAGGTAGTAGCTGCCCGGATCGAGGTTGCTGAACAGGTAGCTGCCGCGCGCATCCGTCGTGGTGCTGGCCAGCAGCTTGTTGCTGCCGGCTTCATAGAGCATGACCTTGATCCTGCCGATGCCTTCCTCGCCCGTGTCCTGCACGCCGTTGTGGTTGGCGTCGCGCCATACCTTGTCGCCGATGCTGGCCTTGCGGTACAGGCCCGCGTCCAGGTCGGTCTTCTGCTGGCCCGCGGCCAGCTGGAACACGCCGCTGCCGGCCACGGAAGACGTGGCGGAGAGGTTGGTGAAGTCGGAATCGAGGCTGTCCGACCCCACGTTCGCCTTGGTCACATGCCAGTTGGCCGCGCGCGTCACTTCCACGCTGTAGGCGCCGGCGGCCAGCTTGCCGAACGCATAGCTGCCGTCGGCCGCGGTGACCGTGGTGGCCTTCAGCACGTGGTTGGCGTCGTACAGCTTGACGGTCACGCCGCCGATGCCGCATTCGCCGGCATCCTGCACGCCGTCGAAGTCGCTGTCTTCCCACACCGTGCTGCGGATCGCCGCCTGCACCAGGCCGGCATCCAGCGATTTCACCACGTCGCCCGCCCCGACGGTAACGCTGCCCAGGTTGCCGCGCGCGTCGGCATTGCTGTCGCTGGACGACCAGGTGGCATACTGCCTGGTCACGGCGTAGCCGTCCGGCGTCTGCATGCTCACGCTGTAGGTACCGGCGGCGGCGAAGAACTTGTAGTAGCCGTAGGCGTCGGTCCTGGTGGTCGCCACGACGTCGCCGCCCGCGTCTCTCAGGGTCATGAGCACGTTGGCCACGCCGGCTTCGCCGCTGTCCTGCGCGCCGTCGGCATCGCTGTCGAGCCAGACGCGGTCGCCGATGGTCGCGGCCTGCGCAACGCCGGCGTCCACGCTCGTGTTGTTCTCGCCGGAGACCAGCGTGACCTGCTGCGACCGGCCGCTGGCGTCGATGTCGGAATCGCGGGCGTCGTCGCTCCCGGCGTTCTGTTTCGTCACCACGTAGCCCGCCGGCAGGGCGGAGGTATCGAACTGCACGCTGTAGGTGCCCGGTTTCAGGCCCGTGAAGGCGTACAGGCCGTTGGCATCGCTGGTGGTGGCGGCGATCGCCTTGCCCGCCGCGTCCAGCAGCGTCACCCTGGCGCCCTGGATGCCGCTCTCGCCGGCATCCTGGATGCCGTCGCCATCGCAGTCGAACCACACCTTGTTGCCCAGCGAGGCCGCGCGGTACACGCCGGCATCGGCCGGATCGGTCGTCGCGCCGGCCCGCACCGTGAAGAGGGCCGAGGTGCCGGTGGCATCGACGTCGCTGTCGACTGCATCGTTCGTGCCCGCATCCTGGCCAGTAAAGGTGTAGCCGGCCGGCTTGGCCACCTGCACCGTGTAATTGCCCGCGGCGGTCGTGAACGTGTAGTTGCCCTGCGCGTCCGTGGTCGTGCTGGCGACCTTGTCACCCTTGGCGTCCACCAGGGTCACGGTTGCGCCGGCGACGCCGGTTTCGCCGCTGTCCTGCATGCCGTTGCCGTTCCTGTCTTCCCAGACCGTGCTGGCGATGGTGCCGTGCTCGATCACGGCCGGGGCCTCGAAGACGGCGCCCTGGCCGGACGCCAGCGTCACCTGGCTGGTCGTGCCGCTGCCGGAGGCGAACCTGGCGCCGGCCGGCAGGGTGGCGGCGTCGAACTGCAGGCTGTACGTGCCCGGCTTCAGGTCGCCGAACTGGTACTGGCCGTTCGCGTCGGTGGCGGCCGTGGCGACCACGTTGCCCTGTGCATCGAGCAGCTTCACGGTCACGTTGGCGATGCCGGCTTCGCCGGTGTCCAGCGCGCCGTCGGCATCGGCGTCAAGGAACACCGTGCTGTTTATGCTGGCATGGCGGTACAGGCCCGCGTCGGCATTGCTGACCACGTCGCCCTTGGCGACGGTGATCGCGCCGGTCAGGCCGCTCGCGTCGATGTCGCTGTCCACGGCGGTGTCGCCGCCCGCGCCCTTGGCGGTGGCGACATAACCTTTCGGGGCCGTGATCGCCACCACGTAGGTGCCATTGCCCACTTCGAACCGGTAGTGGCCGTCCGCGTCGGTGGTGGTGGTCTCGATGACGTTGCCGCCGGCATCGCGCAGCGCCACGCCGACGCCGGCGATGCCCGCTTCGCCCGCGTCCTGGATACCGTTGCCGTTATCGTCTTCCCAGACGGTGTCGCCGATCGTGGCCAGGGTCGCGCCGCCGCTGCCGGGATTGCCGCCGGGGGGCGTGATGACCGGCACCGGCACCTTGAACGACAGGTAGTTCGTTGCCACGCTGGTGTCCTGCGCTCCGGTGCCGGCCAGGCCGCCGTTGTCGCGCACGTGGAAACCCAGTTCCACGACACCGCCGGAGGTGCCGCTCGGCACGAAGGCGAGCCTGCCCGCGGCGATGTCGGCCACGCCGATCTCGCTGCCCGCCGCCACGGCCTGGCCATCGAGCGTGATGGTGCCGTCCGCCGGCAGCGATTCGATGATGACGGACTTGAATGCGTGGCCCTCGACGGCGTCGACAAAACCGAAGTCGGCCGTGTCCAGCACCAGCGCGTCATGGCTGGCCAGCGTGAAGTCCTTGTCGACGCCCAGCGGGGCGTCGTTGACCGGATCGATGATGACACGCAGCTCCAGCGACAGGTAATTGCCCCCGTCATCCTCGACCATGAACTGGAAGGTGGTGAACTCGCCGTTGTAGTTCGCCTGCCAGGCACCGGGGCGCACATAGATCTTGTCCGCGCCGACCAGGCCCAGCAGGGCAGTATCGCCCCAGGCCGTCTCGCCGTCGGGCAGGTCGGTGGACAGGTCGATGACTTCGATGGCGCGCGCCGTGGTGTAGCCGGCGTCGGCCAGGATGTCGCGCAGGGACAGTTCGACGGCGGTGTCTTCGTCGACGCGAATGGTACTGAAAAGTGCGATATCGCTCATGCAGTGTGCTCGAATGCCAGCCGGCGCATCGGGTCGATGCGAAAGCGGACGGGGTTGCCCTGGGACGCGGTACAGGAATTGGGTACAGCTTCTGCCGGGAAAAGAACGAGCGGCCGTATTGTTGCCACTCAAATATTTGTGTTGCCGATTGTACAGCAGCTTTGGTCTTCTTGGTAACAACTGTAAATAAAAGTTTTACACTTACAACAGGTGTTACATTCGTTTTAACGCCGAATCCACGCTTCTCGGGCCGGCCCAGTTCGGCAAATCCGTCAGATTTCCAGGCCATGGCGCACACGCGGCCCATCTTGCCTTGACGGAATGGCATCCCTGGCGCATCATGCGGCCCCTTGTCTGCTCAACTTGACTGCTCATCTTTTCGAACGAAGCCATGGCCCTTCTTACCGTCACCGAAGCCGCACGCCTAGCGCGTCGCAGCCGCGCCTCGATCTACCGCGACCTGGAAAAGGGCAGGCTGGACAAGGTGTTCACGGCCGACGGCGCGCTGAAGATCGATTCAGCCGCGCTGGCGCGCGCGTATGGCGAAATCGGCCGCCGCGAGGAACCGGGTGCGCCCGGCGCATCGCCGGCGGCGACGGACAAGGCGATCCAGGCCGTGCTGCGCCAGGTCGATGCGCCGGACGCGGGCACCGGCCCGATGGCCGGCGAGGCGGAAGCGGCGCTGCTGCGCGAGCGGCTGGCGGCCTGCGAGCACCGCATCGCCTTATTGGAAAGAATCGCCCAGCTGGAAAAGGCGGCCCGGCAGGCCGCCGACGTGACGTGGCGCGAACGGGTCGAGGCGAAGGACGAGGTGATCGGCGCGCTGAAGCTGGCGCTGGCGAAGCTTCAGCAGCCGCAGGCGCGCGAGGAAGGCTGGCCCGCGTGGCATCACGCGGCCGGCGCGGAGAAGCGGGCGATCAACTGACGAGGTGCGTGTCGTACCCATCGGTGTCAGACACGTTTTCCGGGGCCCTTCCCGGAAAACGTGTGTGACACCGGTTTTCCCGTGAGGCATTGACGGATATGGATGCCTCTCGGGAAAACCGGTGTCGGACACCATTCGCAAGCGAATGATGTCCGACACCGGTACCCGACGGACGTCGACACATCAGGCGCGGGCGCTCAATAACGCTCCGGCACGATGATTTCCTCCGGCACGGGCCGGCGCACATAATCCTCGTGGTACTCGCGCTCGGGCAGCGCGATCGACGGCCGCTGCACTTCCTCGTAGGGGATCTGCGACAGCAGGTGGGCGATGCAGTTCAGGCGCGCCTTCTTCTTGTCCACGCCCTGTACGACCCACCAGCGCGCCTCGGGAATGTGCGTGCGCTCCAGCATGATCTCCTTCGCCTTCGTGTATTCCTCCCAGCGGCGGCGCGATTCCAGGTCCATCGGCGAGAGCTTCCACTGTTTCAGCGGATCGTGCAGGCGCGCCAGGAAGCGGGCGTTCTGCTCCTCGTCGGAGATCGAGAACCAGTACTTGATCAGCTGGACGCCCGAACGCACCAGCATGCGCTCGAATTCCGGCACCGTCTGGAAGAATTCCTCGTATTCTGCATCGGTGCAAAAGCCCATCACGCGTTCCACGCCGGCGCGGTTGTACCAGCTGCGGTCGAACAGCACGATCTCGCCGGCGGCCGGCAGGTGGCACACATAGCGCTGGAAATACCATTGCGTGCGTTCGCGGTCGTTCGGGGCGGGCAGGGCGACCACGCGGCAGACGCGCGGGTTCAGGCGCTGGGCGATGCGCTTGATCACGCCGCCCTTGCCGGCCGCGTCGCGGCCCTCGAACAGGATCACCACGCGGTGCCCGGTGTGCACCACCCAGTCCTGCAGTTTCACCAGTTCCGCCTGCAGGCGGAACAGTTCGCGGAAGTAGGCGCGGCGCGCTTCCTTCTCCTCGTCGCTGCGCCCGCCCGCCGGCAGCAGCGTTTCCGGGTCCAGCTCGCGGTCGTCCAGCTCCAGTTCCAGTTCCTCGTCGTAGCTGTCGGCGATATCGCGCTGCATGCGGTGGATGACGTCTTGCGGGGTATTCAACATCGGCTGCTCCTGCGGTCTGAAGTCGTGGTGGCGGACTATACGCCGCCAACGTGACAGGATCGTTACGCGCGGCCCTCCGCCACCATGTCCGGCGCGAACACCCGCGCCGGATCGATCGTGGAACGGTGCCCCAGCGCGTCGCCATGCTCGCGCAGCCAGGTTTCCGCGGCGGCCGCGCCGTCATCGTGCAGTTTTTCCAGGAACCCCGCCTCGGAATTGAACTTGCTGGAGATGCCCACGTCCACCAGAGAATCGAGGCCGCTGATCAGGTGCAGGCGGGTCGGGTTGACCGCCACGCGGGCGGCCCGCTCTTCCTCGGAAAGTTGCTGGGTGTAGTAGAGCGAGCTGATCTCGCGGATGAAGGCGATGTTGAAGGCGATCTCGTTGGAGCGGTTGGCGATGTCGGCCTGGCTGCGCGGCAGGTCGTTGCGGGCGATCGGATTGTTCTGCACGACGATGATGTCGCGCGCCGGCCGTTCGAGCAACGGAAACAGCGGCGGGTTGGCGACATAGCTGCCATCCCAGTACAGCTCGCCGTCGATTTCCACGCCCGCGAACACAGTGGGCAGGCAGGCGGAGGCGACGACTCTTTGGACGTCGAGTTCGCGCCGCTTGAAGATCTTGCCCATGCCGGTGCGCACGTTGGTGGCGGCGATGAACAGCTCGAATTCCTCGCAGCCGCGCACCCGCTCGAAGTCGATCATCGTGGCGATGAACTGTTTCAATGGATTGATCGTCATCGGCGCGTGCGTCACGGGGCCGATGAGGGCCCCCATCATTTCCATTGCGTGGTAGGCGGGCGTGTAATCCATCACCCAGCGGCCCGACAGGCGGTCGATCGGCGAACGCTGCAAGGGGCTGAGCAGCGTGACCTGGCCCAGCGTCGTCCAGAAGCGGCGCAGCGCCGCCTGGGCACCGCGGCGGCCGCCGCCGTAGGCATAGCCATCGGCGGCGACGACGGCGTTGATCGCGCCGGCGCTGCTACCGGTCAGGGAATCGATGGTGAGCCGCTCCTCGTCGAGCAGCCGGTCCAGCACGCCCCAGGTGAAGGCGCCGTAGGTGCCGCCGCCCTGCAGGGCGAGGCTGACGAATTTCGGTGTCGTGATGTGCAAGGCAATCCCCCGGAAAAAAGGGGCGGCCGGAATGGCCGCTTGCAAATACTGTATTGGGTTTCGCGAACCGGCGGCGCTACGGTCGAGGCGGGGCGCGCGCCAGGGCGCACGCCCCGCCGGGTCAGGCGGCCTTCGGCGCGGCGCGGGCGCCGGCCTTTACCAGCACGATCGCCAGGGCGGCGATGGCGGCCGGGATGCCGAGGATCGCGATCACGGCCGAGAAGCCCCAGCCCATCGACAGCAGCACGCCGCCCAGGAAGGAACCGAGGATGCTGCCGAAACGGCCGATGCCGAGCATCCACGAGACCCCGGTGGCACGCACGGCGGTGGGGTAGCAGGCCGGCGCGAAGGCCGTCATGCCCGTCTGTGCGCCATTCATGCAGAAGCCGGCCAGCATCACCATGGCCGTGAACGTGGCCGTATGGATGTCGCTCATCGCCAGCAGCAGGATGAACACGGCGCCGCCGCCATACGCCAGGCCGATCACGCGGTTGGCGCGCCAGCGGTCCATGTAGAAGCCCACCACCAGGGCACCGACGGTGCCGCCCAGCTGGAACAGCGCCGTCAGGCTGGCGGCCCGTTCGATCGGCAGGCCGGCGTCGCGGATCAGCGTGGGCAGCCAGCCGCCCAGCAGGTAGATCACCAGCAGGCCCATGAAGTAGGTGGTCCACAGCGACAGCGTCATCGATTTGTACGCCGGCGACACCAGCGTGCCGACCGGGTGGCCGGTGGCGACCGGCGGTTCGCTGACATGGAAGCGGGTGTCGTCGCTGAAATCGCCGCCGCACACCCGGCGCAGCGTTTGCGCGATTTTCGCGCCGGGGAACTTGCGCACCACCATGAAGCGCGCCGATTCCGGCAGCAGCCACAGGTAGATCGGCAGGCAGACCAGCGGGATGGCGCCGCCCATCAGCAGCAGCGTGCGCCAGCCGTAGGAGGGCAGCAGGGCGGCGGCGGCAAAGCCGATCAGCGCCGAACCCAGGTTGAAGCCCGTGAACATCACCGCCAGCAGCGTGCTGCGCGAGCGTTCCGGCACGTATTCCGACAGCAGCGTGGTGCAGCAGGGCATGGCCGCGCCCAGGCCCAGGCCCGTCAGGAAGCGCAGCAGCCCCAGCACGAAGATATTGCCGGCCGCGGCGCTCAGCAGGTTGAACACGCCGAACAGCGCGACGGCGCCCAGCAGCATGCGCTTGCGGCCCCAGCGGTCCGACATGGGGCCCACGAACAGGGCGCCAATCGCCAGCCCGACCGGCGTCGCGCTCATGGCCAGGCCGAACGCGGTGCGTGAAATGCCCCATTCGGCAATGATGTCGGGGGCGAGGAAGCCCATGATCGCCACGTCCATGCCGTCCGTGGCGACGATGAGGAAGCACAGGCCGAGCAGCAGCCATTGATAGCCGGACATGCTCCGGCCGTTGATGTGGGCGCGGACGTCCAGCGCTTGATGTTCCATGCAGTCTCCTTGATGCGAACTCTTGAAGCCCGCCGCCGGGGAGCTGCTTTATGAAGGCGATGCCCCGGCAGGCGGGGCACGCAGCATCCTTCCGGGGCCGGGTGGTTGCGGCAAGCCGGCCTGCCGCAGGGGGCGGCCGGGCAGGCGCCACGGAACTATACTGAACACGCGTTCGATAGACAACCACTTGTTCGATCAGCGAACGGTATTTGTGTGACCCCGCGGCATATGGCCCGGCCCTGCCCGGCTGGCGCCGGCCCCGTCGGCGAGCCGCTTGGGTCCTGGGAACATCGTGGCTGGTGTCTGGAGGCAGCGTACGGCCCGGCCGCTTACGAATGAGTTACGAATGGCGTGCAGGCGGCGAACCATCGGGCTTTTGTGCCGACGGCGAACGCCCGGGCGGTCTTGGGCGATCCCGGTGCCAGGCCGCGACACCGCGCGCATGCGCAACGGCCCGGATGACCGGCTGCCGTTCCCGGTGCCTTGCGGAGCAAACACGGGCAAGTCCGATGTTGAAGTGCGGGTGGAATCCGGCGAATGCGGTCCGGCGGCGGCCGTGCCGGGAGCGATCGCCGCATGGGCGGCAGGGAGCCACGATGGAGGGCGGGAAGCCTGCAGGCCGGCGCAATGGCCGGCCTGCAGGCTCGGGGACGCGGATTAGTAGGCCCGTTCGTCCGACACTTTCACCGCTTCGCGCAGCGGGGCCGGCAGCGGGTTCGACGTGATCGTCGACAGCTGCATGGCGGCGGGCGCCGTCAGGTGCGCCGCCAGCGGCAGGGTTTCGGAGGAGCTGCCCACGCGGATCGCATAGCGGCCGGCGTCGACCTGCCAGGTGCCCGTGCCGGTCGCGTAGTACGCCAGCGAGCGGGCGTCGATCGGGATCGTCACGGTCTTGCTTTCACCGGCTTGCAGATACACCTTGGCGAAGCCCTTCAGCTCCTGCTTCGGCCGTGCCACCGCGGCGCTGTTCGGTTTCACGTACAGCTGCGCCACCTCATACCCCGGGCGGGTGCCGGTATTGGTCAGCGTGAACGTCGCATTCACCGTCGCCGCGCCGGACGCCAGCGAGGTCGCCGACAGTTGCAGGCCGCTGTAGGCGACCGTCGAATAGGACAGGCCGTGGCCGAACGCGTAGAGCGGCTTGGTGCCGGCATGATCGAAACCGCGGTAGCCCATGAACACGCCTTCGCTGTACGACAGCGTCTTGCGCGACGGGTTGGTGGCCGCGTCGGCGAAATTGCCCGACGGCTGGTACTCGGCGATGCTGCCGTAGCCGCCAGCGGTCGGATACGAGGCGGCGGTCTTGCCGATGGTGACCGGCAGGCGTCCCGACGGATTGATGGTCCCGTACAGGATCTCGGCCAGCGCCTGGCCGCCGAACTGGCCCGGGTACCAGGCCAGCAGCGACGCGGCCACCTTTTTCGCCCACGGCATGGCCGACGGGCCGCCGCCGTGCATCACCACGACGGTGTTGGCATTGGCCCTGGCCACGTTGGCGATCATGTCGGACTGGAATTCCGGCAGGTCGAACGCCACGTCGCTGCCTTCGCCTTCGTATTCGGCGTTCTTGCCCACCGCGACCACCACCGCGTCGTAATCGGCCAGGCTGTCCGGCGCCGCCAGCGAGGCCCAGCTCAGCTGGATACCGTTGATGCTGCCCAGTACCGGGAAGTAGGCGCCCGTGGTGCGGCGGTATTCCAGCTTCACGCTGTACAGGGTACCCGCCTTGAGCTGGCCGGTCTTGCCGGAGACGCTGGTGGCATTCACCACGTCGGCCGCCACCGGCGTGCCGTCGAAGTCGATCACCAGTTCGCCGTTGACCCACAGGCGGCAGGCGCCGTCGGCGCGCACCTTGAACACGTGCTGTCCCGTGACGGCCGGCCTGATCATGCCCGTGAAGCGCGCCGAGAAGGCGCCGGGGGCCGGGCTGAAGCCGGCGATCGACGTGCTGCCGTTCGCCGTGGTATTGCTGCCCTTGATGAAGTCCCAGGCCACGCCGGGCTCCACGCGGGTCACGGCCGCCGGGCCGGCCAATTGCGTGTTGGCGAAATACTCCGCCTTCAGGCCGGGTTGCAGCGCTGTCGCGGTCGAGCCGGGCTGGTACCACACGGCCGTGGCCGGGTCCAGCGACATCGAGGCGATGAAGGAGACATTGGCCGGGTCCACGTTCAACTGCTGCAGGCCGTTCAATTCGGTGATGTAGCGGTTCGCCGGCGCCCAGGCGGTGCCGAACGGCGACGGCGGCGATTGCCTGGCCAGGTCGCCGATCACGGCCACGCGGGCATTGGCCGACAGCGGCAGTACCGGCTGCGAGCCGTTCTTGCCGGCGTCGTTCTTCAGCAGCACGATGCCTTCGCGGGCCACCGCCAGCGACGCCACGTCGCCGTAGGTGGTGTCGAGCGCGGTCGGGGTCGGCAAGCCCTTGTCGAAGCCGAAGCTGACCATGGCGCGCAGGTTGCGGCGTACCTTGTCGTCCAGCACCACCATCGGAACCTGGTTGCTGTACACCAGGTCGTACATCACGGCGTCCGTGTAGGCCAGCGCGCTCGGCATGTCCAGGTCGGTGCCGGCCCAGGCGGCCTTCTGCGGATGGTGGATCGAGTTGAAGTCGCTCATGACGAAGCCGTTGAAGCCCCATTCGCCCTTCAGCACCTCGGTGATCAGGTGATGGCTCTCGCAGCCGTAGTCACCGTTGATCTTGTTGAACGAGCACATCACGGAGGCGGGGCGGGCATTCTTCACCGTCGATTCGAAGCCGGGCATGTAGATTTCGCGCAGCGTGCGCTCGTCCACGGAAACGTCCAGCAGGTGGCGGTTGGCTTCCTGGTCGTTGGCGATGTAGTGCTTGGCGGCGGCCTGGATGCCCTGCGCCTGGATGCCGTTCACCACGGCCGGGCCCAGCACGGCGCCCAGGAACGGGTCCTCGCCGCTCAGGTACTCCGCGTTACGGCCATTGTATGGCGTGCGGAACATGTTCAGGCCGGGCGACAGCATCTGCTGCGCGCCCGCCTGCCGGGTTTCATAGCCGATGGCCAGGCCGAACTGCTGCGCGCGGTTGATGCTCCACGTAGCCGCCAGCGCCGATTGCGACGGGAACTGGGTGCCGAACGTGCCCAGGCCCACATGCACGCCCATCGACGAATCGTAGGCGACCGTGCCGGGCAGTCCCTGCGACGGCAATTGCGGCAGCATGCGGCCGTCGTTGACCCGGATGAATTCGAACTTCTGCTGCAGCGACATATTGTCGATCATCGCGCCCACGCGCGCCTCGACTTCATTGCCCTGCAGGGGATAGGCCGCCAGGGCAACGGCGCCGTGGCCGGCCAGTGCCCCCAGCACGGTGGTGGATACGAGCGTGGAGATCAGCGTGCGGCGGCAGCGGCGCGCGCGAGAGAGGGGAGTGGCGTGCGTCATTTCTTCACGGCTCCCGGTGCGTCCGTCTCGTCTTGCGGCATGTCGATGACCGTGACCGCGCCCCTGGCTGGCGGCTCCACGGCGGTGCCGCGTTCATCGGCGATGGCCTTCTGCTTTTCGAGGAAGGCGGCGCGCTCGGCTCGTTCCTGCTTCGCGGCGGCAGTTTCGATGGCGGCCGCCTTCGACGTGCCGGCATGGACCGGCGCGGCGAGCAGGGCGAGCAGGGTGACTGGGAGCGCCATGAGGCGCCGGCGTGTGATGTGCATACTGACCTTTCGATATTCGTGAATTGCGTGCGGCCGCGACCGCACCGGGTCTTTTGTGTACCCAGCGGTACAGTATAAGGCCGATGTTTCACGTTCGACAATAGGTAGATTCCGATATGCAAGTCAGTGCCGCCATGCCGCGGTGCGTGGCCGCCGGCACTGTTGTGCCGGCCTGGCCGGTGGCGAGCCTGGCGAGCCGCACCATCGCGTACCGGCAAGGGCTATACTCCGGCCTTTGCAACCGTCGCCCCGACCTTGTCCGCATGAGAACCAAATCCGCCGAGCGGCGCCATCACATCCTGCGCGTCGCTGCCGCCACGTTTGCCGAGCTGGGCGTGGAGGCCACCACGATGTCCGAGATCGTCTCGCGTCTCGGTGGTTCGAAGGCCACCATCTACAACTATTTCCCGTCCAAGGACGAGCTGGTACAGCAGGTGCTCGCGCAATCGTCCGAATTGAAGCTGCAACAATCGTTCGCGGCGCTCGACCCGGCCCGGCCCATCGATGAAGCGTTGCGCCACTTCGCCCGCGCCTATCTCGCCCAATTGCTCACGCCCGAGATGCTGTCGGCCATGCGGATCGCCCAGCAGAATGCCCACAAGGGCGGGGAGGGCGGCACGCGGTTCTACGCGGCGGGTCCGAAGGTGGGCTGGACGATCATGCAGCAGTTCCTCGCGCGCCACGTGGAAGCCGGCACGCTGCGGCCGTGCGACGGCTGGGTGGCGGCGATGCACCTGAAGGGCCTGATCCAGGGCGAGTTGCTCGACCGCGCCATGTACGGTGAAAAGATCGTGGCCGTGCGCGCGATCCACCAGGCGGCCGACCGCGGCGTCGAGGCATTCCTGCGCGCCTACCGCAACGACTGAGCGGCAACGACTGAGCAGCCGGCTCATGTACACTGTGATCGTTCGTCCACGAGCGGGGGAACGCCGAAGCCGGGTACCGCCGGCACGCCACGCCAATGCGCCACCAGGAGGATCGCCATGGATGCCGTCGCCGGGTTCATGTTCAATGTGCTGATGGAAGTCATCATGTACAACATCGGCAGGGCCGCCATCGCGGTGTTCTCGTTCGGGCGCGTGCGCACCGAGGGATTCTCGGAGAGCGTCAGCGCGGGCACGCGCGACGGCCGGATCGTGGTGCCCGTGATGGCGGCCCAGCTGATCGGCGTCACGCTGTTCTCCCTGTTCTGGATCGTCTTTTTCGCGCTCCGGAAGTAGGCGTTTCGACCGGCCAGAACGCCCGACCATGTCGCCCGACGCGCTGCAAGCGATTGCCGACTACCTGATGCCGGTGCTCCCCGCACGCGCCTCCGACCTCGGTTTCCTGTTCGGCACCCGCCACGGCGTGCCGGAATTCTGCGCCGCCGCCCATGGGCTGTGGCAGGAAGGGATGTTCGGCCGCCTGCTCGTTTCCGGCGGCCCGACCGGAGGCGAGCCGCGCGCGGAAGCGGAAGTCATCGCCGAGCGCCTGCTCGCGCTCGGCATGCCGGCGCAGGCGCTCATCCTGGAAACGGCGGCCTTGAATACCGGCGAGAACGTGCGCTTCGGGCGCGCCAGGGTGGCGCAGGCGATGGACCTGGCCACGGTGCGCAGCGTGCTCGTGATCGGCAAGGTCTGCTCGACGCGCCGCTACCTGATGACCATGCAGCGGCACTGGCCCGGCTTGCGCCTGTCCGTCTGCCCCGTCAACTATTTCGGCACGCCGGTCGAGCGCTGGCACGAGCACGCCGAGTTCCGCGCCCGCGTGCTCGGCGAGTTGGGGCGGATTCCGCGCTACCTGGCGGCCGGCTTTCTCGAGGAGATCGGCGGGGCTAGCCCTGCAGTTTCAGGCGAATGACCCAGCGGCGCGACGGATCCGTGTCGCAGTCGAATTGCACGCCCTGCAGATTGTTCGCTGGCGAGACGCCGCCGGCAATCGTCAGGCATTTATTGGTCTGCACATTGCGCAGCTGGTGCAGGCCACTGCCGGAGACGTCGCTGATGCGCCAGGTCCGCGACGGGTGATCGTCGCAGTCGAACTGCAGTGCCCGCACATTGTTGTCGGTGCTGACACCGCCGGCGATCGTCAGGCACTTTCCGGTCTGGACATTCCTGACCTGATAGATCCCGCTGCGGGTCTCCCGCAGCGTCCAGCGGCGCGAGGGATCGCTGTCGCAGGTGAATTGCACGGCGTCGACATTGTTCGCGGTGCTGACGCCGCCGGCGATCGTCATGCATTTCGAGGTCTGGACATTGACGAGCATGATCTCGCCATTGACCGGTTCCGCGCGGGCGGGGCCGGGGACCGCGGCGGCCGCGAGCAACAGCAGCGCGGCCGCGAACACGGCGCCGTGCGGTGCCGGGCGGCGCATCGGGATATGACAGGCCTTCATGGCAATCTCCTTGCGTGGCTTCAAGCAACCGTAAGCGTCGGTTGCAGGACGATAGTGCGCCCGGCGCGGCACCCGTGGTGTCACCATTTGTCGCGATGGTGTGCGAACTTTGTCGCCTGGCGGGACGCGACAGGCATAAGTGCAACTAACCGAAAGCTCCCTGGCAATGGCTGCCTCGCTCTTCCGGCTGCGCAGGCGGCAGGCCGACAGGGAAGGGGACATCGGTTGCCCACATGATGCTAAAAAAGAACGATAATCATGGCCGGCAAACGCGCGGCGGCCACTCATGTGATCCCGGCCAGTCCCGCCCGCGTCGCCCCGAAGGATCGAATAGAAGAATGCATCCAAAACAGCTCGCCGCAGTGTTCGCGCTGCCTCCCGAAAAACGGTTCCAACATTTCACCGGCATGGTGGCCGACCGCGAACAAGCCTGGGGCCTGTACCAGGATGGCTGGGCATTGGCGTGCACGGACGACGGCACGAAGGTGTTTCCCCTGTGGCCGGCGAAGGAGTATGCGCAAGCCTGCGCGCTCGATGACTGGGCGGCTTACGAACCGCGCGAGATTCCCCTCGGCGACTTGATGGAGAGCTTGTTGCCGAAGCTGAAGTCCGACGGGGTGTTGCCGGGTATCTTGCCGACGCCGGCCGGAAAAGGCGCGACGCCGCCCGTCGATGATGTCATGGCGGCCCTGGAGGAAGAGCTGCGGAAATACTGCTGAAGATCGGATTCCCTTCCGTTTCCCACGGTCGCGCGCCGCGCGACATCACAGCACTTCCGCCACGTAATCGATGCCCCGCTCGTCGTAGATCTCGTAGATCACCGCCAGCATGTCGGCCAGTTCCTGCGAACGGTCCATCGCCCGTGTGCTGAAGATGATGGGTGACACGGCCTGCCGGTCGTCGATGCGCTGGTAGACGACGTCCGTGCGGATCATCCCTTGCAGGCTGTCCGGCACGATGGCGATGCCCTGGCCGGCGCCCACCAGGCCGATGGCGATCTGCAGCTCGCGCACCTCGATCACCTGGCGCGGCACCAGCATGCGCTCGCGAAAGGTGGCCAGCACCTGGTCGGCGAAGCTGGGGCGCGGCGAGCGCGGATAGACGATCAGCGGATCGTCCATCAGGTCCGACATCCTCAAGGGGCCGGGCACGCGTGTAAGCCGGTGCCCCACGGGCAGCGCCACGATCAGCGGCTCGTCGCGCAGCACGATGCGGCGGATCGCCGCGTCTTCCCCCTTCAGCCGGCCGAAGCCGACGTCGATCACGCCTTCCTTCAAGGCCTGCAACTGCTCGATCGTCGTCAGCTCGTGGAAGCTGATTTCCACGCCGGTATAGCGCTCGCGGAAGCGCCGCACGATCTCCGGCAGCAGGCCATACAGGGTCGAGGCCACGAAGCCGATCGACAGCTTGCGCTCGATCTTGCCCACCCGCTGCGTCATCGCCTTCAGGTCCTGGGCCTTGGCCAGCAATTCCTGCGCGTGGGCGTGAAAGAAGCGGCCCGCTTCCGTCAGCCGCAGCGGCCGCGACCCCTTTTCGATCAATGTCACGCCCAGTTCCTCTTCCAGCTGCTGGATCTGACGGGACAGCGGGGGCTGGGCGATGTTGAGCCGCTCGGCGGCCCGCGTGAAGTTCTTCTCGTCGGCGACGGCGACGAAGTAACGCAAGTGGCGCAATTCCATGACTATACCTTGAAGGTATGAAAAATATACCAAATCAGTGTTGGACCGGGACTTTTTGCAGGCCTATTGTATCCATACCGACGCGAACCATACTGAATGAATATGATTTCCCATATCGAAACCCTGCTCGTGGATGTGCCGACGATCCGCCCCCACAAGCTTTCCGTGGCCACCATGAACGTGCAGACGCTGGTGCTGGTGCGGATCCGCTGCCGTGATGGCATCGAAGGCTGGGGCGAGGCCACCACGATCGGCGGCCTGGCCTATGGCGAGGAAAGCCCGGAAAGCGTGAAGACCAATATCGACACGCATATCGCCCCGCTCCTCGTCGGCATGGAGGCGAGCGCCGTCGCCAAGGCCATGGCCAAGGTGCGCAAGGCGGTCCAGGGCAACCGCTTCGCCAAGTGCGCCATCGAGACGGCGCTGCTCGATGCCCAGGGCCGCCGGCTGGGCGTGCCCGTCAGCGAATTGCTGGGCGGTCGCGTGCGCGACCGCCTGCCGGTCGCGTGGACGCTGGCTTCCGGCGATACGGCGAAGGATATCGCCGAAGCGGAACGGATGCTGGAACAGCGCCGCCACTGCATCTTCAAGCTGAAGATCGGCCTGCGCGCCGTGCATGACGACGTGGCGCACGTGCTGGCTATCAAGCGGGCGCTGGGCGACAAGGCCAGCGTGCGCGTCGACGTCAATCAGGCCTGGAGCGAATTGCAGGCCATGCGCGGCGTCGCCGCCTTGCAGGACGGCGGCATCGACCTGGTCGAACAACCCGTCCGCGCCGAGAACCGTGATGCCATGCGCCGCCTGGCGCGGCGCTTCGACGTCGCGCTGATGGCCGACGAAGCCCTGCACGGGCCCGTCGACGCGTGGAACATGGCCCGCACCGAGGCGGCGGACGTGTTCGCCGTGAAGATCGCCCAGTCCGGCGGGCTGCTGCCGGCGCAGCAGGTGGCGGCCGTGGCCCAGCAGGCCGGCATCGGCCTGTACGGCGGCACGATGCTCGAAGGCGGCATCGGCACGGCTGCCGCGGCCCAGCTGTGCGCCACGTTCGCGGACCTGTCGTGGGATACCGAATTGTTCGGCCCCTTGCTCCTCACCGAGGAAGTGCTGCGCGAACCGCTGGTGTACCGCGACTTCATGCTGGAAGTACCAACCGGCCCCGGCCTGGGCGTGACGATCGATACCGACAAGCTGCGCGCGTTGCAGAGAAAGTAAGGAGACCACGATGCTGTTCCATGTCCGTATGGATGTGCACCTGCCGCCATCCATGCCGCCCGACCAGGCGGCGCAACTGAAGGCCGATGAAAAGGCGCTGGCCCAGCGCCTGCAGGAAGAGGGCAAATGGCGCCACCTGTGGCGCATCGCCGGCCAGTACGCCAACGTCAGCATCTTCGACGTGGCCGGCAACGAAGAGCTGCATGCGCTGCTGATGTCGCTGCCGCTGTTCCCTTATATGAAGATCGAGGTCGCGCCGCTGTGCCGGCACCCGTCCTCGATCCGTACCAACGACCTGTAACCCGATAAATCAAGGAGACGAGCATGACGCATAACGACATCGACAAACTGGTGCACAGCTGGATCGTGGCGGCGGCCGACCGGCCGGCCGACCCGCGCGTGCGCGACATCACGGTGCGCCTGGTGGGCGACCTGTGCAAGGCCATCGAAGACCTCGATATCCAGCCCGCCGAGTTCTGGAAGGGCCTGGAATTCCTGTCCGCCGCCGGTGCGGCGAACGAGCTGGGCCTGCTGGCGCCGGGCCTCGGCCTGGAACGCTTCCTCGACATCCGCGCCGACGAGGCCGATGCGAAGGCCGGCATCGAAGGCGGCACGCCGCGCACGATCGAAGGCCCGCTGTACGTGGCCGGGGCGCCCGTTTGCCACGGCTGCGCACGGCTCGACGATGGAACCGAGGCGGAGCAGGGCGAGGTGCTGTTCATGCAGGGCACCGTGTACGGAGACAACGGCACGCCGGTACCCGGCGCGCGAGTCGAGGTGTGGCATGCGAACCTGCTGGGCAATTACTCGCACTTCGACCGCACGCAATCGCCGTTCAACCTGCGCCGCACGATCGTGGCGGACGAGCAGGGCCGGTATCGGCTCCGCACCATCATGCCGAAGGGGTACGGCTGTCCGCCGGGCGGCAGTACGGCCACCTTGCTGGACCTGCTGGGCCGCCACGGCCAGCGCCCCGCGCACATCCACTTCTTCGTCTCCGCCGAGGGCCACCGCAAGCTGACCACGCAGATCAATATCGATGGCGACGAGTACCTGTGGGACGACTTCGCCTTCGCCAGCCGGGAGGGCCTCGTGCCCCCGGTGGTGCGCGTCAGCGATCCGGCCGCCATTGCCGCGAAGGGGCTCGACAAGCCGTTCGCCTCGATCGATTTCGATTTCAGCCTGCACGCCGACAGTGCCGCCGCGCCGGCCACCGAAGTCGAACGCCTGCGCGCCGCCGCCTGAAGGAGAGCGTCATGACTGCCATTATTCCGATCCATCCCGCCCGTCGTTCCATGGAGGGCTTGCTGGTCGAGGATGAAGCGAAAGGCGACTACCGCCTGCGCCGCAGCGCCTTCACCGACCCGGCCCTGTTCGAACTGGAGATGAAGCACATCTTCGAGGGCAACTGGATCTACCTGGCCCACGAGAGCCAGGTCCCGAACAACAACGATTACTACACGACGCACATCGGCCGCCAGCCGGTGTTCATCGCCCGCAACAAGCAGGGCGAGCTGAATGCCTTCATCAATGCGTGCAGCCACCGTGGCGCGCAGCTCTGTCGCCACAAGCGCGGCAACAAGGCGACCTATACCTGCCCGTTCCATGGCTGGACGTTCAACAACAACGGCAAGCTGCTGAAGGTGAAGGACCCGGAAGGCGCCGGCTATCCGGAGTGCTTCAACAAGGAAGGCTCGCACGACCTGAAGCGCGTGCCGAAGTTTGCCAGCTATCGCGGCTTCCTGTTCGGTAGCCTGAATGCCGACGTGGTGCCGCTGGAAGCGTTTCTCGGCGAGGCGGGCAAGATCATCGACATGATCGTCGACCAGTCGCCCGACGGCCTGGAAGTGCTGCGCGGCTCGTCCACCTACACGTTCAACGGCAATTGGAAGCTGCAGGCCGAGAATGGCGCGGACGGCTACCACGTGTCCGCGGTGCACTGGAACTACGCGGCCACCACGAACCGCCGCAAGGAAGCGGGCATCGACGCGATTCGCGCCATGGATGCCGGCAAGTGGGGGCGGCAGGGCGGCGGCTTCTACGCCTTCGAACACGGCCATATGCTGCTGTGGACGCAGTGGTCGAATCCCGAGGACCGGCCGAATTACCCGCGGCGCGGCGACTACGCGGCGAAATACGGCGAGCCGATGTCGCGCTGGATGATCGAGCGCTCGCGCAACCTGTGCCTGTACCCGAACGTGTATCTGATGGACCAGTTCGGATCGCAGATCCGCCTGCTGCGGCCCATCTCGGTAGACAAGACCGAAGTGACGATCTACTGCATCGCGCCGAAAGGGGAATCGGACGACGCGCGAGCCCGCCGCATCCGCCAGTACGAGGACTTCTTCAACGTCAGCGGCATGGCCACGCCGGACGACCTGGAGGAATTCCGGGCCTGCCAGACCGGCTACGCCGGCGCCGCGATGGAATGGAACGACATGTGCCGCGGCGCGAAGCACTGGATCAAGGGGCCGGACGAAGCCGCCCGGGAAATCGGCCTGCAACCCGTGATGTCCGGCGTGCGCACCGAGGATGAAGGGCTGTACACCGTGCAGCACCGCTACTGGCTGGACGTGATGAGCAAGGCTTTGATGCCGGAGGGACAGCCATGAACGACGCCACGATGGAGGATATCGCCGCATTCCTGTACCGCGAGGCCCGGTTGCTGGACGACGAGCAGTGGGACGAGTGGCTCGAGTGCTACCACCCGGAAGCGCTGTTCTGGATGCCTTCCTGGGACGACGACGGCAGGCTGGTGACGGACCCGCGGCGCGAGATTTCGCTGATCTACTACCCGAGCCGGCAGGGGCTGGAGGACCGCGTGTTCCGGATCAAGACGGAACGCTCCAGCGCCACGGTGCCCGATACGCGCACGAGCCACAACATCGCCAATATCGAGGTCGAGTCGCGCGAGGGCAGCACTGTGACCGTGCGCTTCAACTGGCACACGCTGAGCCACCGCTACCAGACGGATTTCGGTTACTTCGGCATGTCCCGCTACGTGATCGATTTTGGCGGCGCGCAGCCGCGCATCCTGGACAAGTACGTCGTGCTGAAGAACGACTACATCCACCAGGTCATCGACGTGTACCACATTTGATTACTTTACAACGAGGAGACGGGTGATGGAGACGCACCGCATCGCCTTGCAGTTCGAGGACGGGATCACCCGCTTCATCGCCTGCAACGACAACGAAAAACTGTCCGACGCCGCCTACCGGCAAAAGGTCAATATCCCGCTCGATTGCCGCGATGGCGCCTGCGGCACCTGCCGCGCCTTCTGCGAATCCGGCCGCTACGACATGCCGGAGGAAAGCTATATCGCGGATGCGCTGGAAGCGGAGGACGCGGCGCGGGGCTACATCCTGGCCTGCCAGTGCCGGCCGACTGCAGATTGCGTGATCCGCATTCCCGCCACGTCGGCGTCGTGCAAGTCCGGCGCCGGCATGTTCGAGGGCACGATCGCCTCGGTCGAGCATCTGTCCGCCTCGACCATCGCGTTCGCCATCGACCTCGATGGCGAAATCCCCGATTTCCTGCCGGGTCAATACGTGAACGTGCGGATTCCCGGCACGGACCTGACCCGCTCGTACTCGTTCAGCTCGCCGCCGGGCGGGCGGCAGGCGCGCTTCGTCGTGCGCAATGTGCCGGGCGGCCGGATGAGCCGGTACCTGGCGCGCGAAGCGGCACCGGGCCAGGCCATCGGCTTCGCTGGCCCGTACGGCAGCTTTTACCTGCGCCCGGTGCAGCGGCCGTTGTTGATGCTGGCGGGCGGCACGGGCATCGCGCCTTTCCTGTCGATGCTCGACGTGCTGGCGCGGCGAGGATTCACCCATCCGGTGCGGCTGGTGTACGCGGTGACGAACGACCACGACCTCGTTGGCCTCGAGCAGCTCGACCGGATTGCCGCGGCGCACCCGGACTTCAGCTACGTCACGACGGTAGCGGCGGCGGACAGCACGCATCACCGCAAGGGGTACGCGACGGCGCACGTGGAACCGGGCTGGATGAATGGCGGCGATGTCGACGTCTACCTGTGCGGCCCCGTTCCGATGGTGGACGCGGTGCGCAACTGGTTCACGGATACGGGTGTGTCGCCGGTCGGCTTCCACTTCGAGAAATTCTCATCCACGGGGGTGTGAGATGGACCAGCGCTTCAAGGACAAGGTGGTCGTGGTCACCGGCGCGGCCCAGGGCATCGGCCGCGGTGTGGCATTGCGCGCGGCGCGCGAGGGAGCGCACCTGGTGCTGGCCGACCGCGCCGAACTGGTGCGGCAGGTGGCGGTCGAATGCGCCGACCTGAAGGCGCCGGTATCGGTAGTGCTGGCCGATCTGGAGACGTACGCCGGGGCGCGCGCTGCGATCGACACGGCACTGGCCGGTTTCGGCCGGGTCGACGTCTTGGTCAACAACGTGGGCGGCACGATCTGGGCCAAGCCTTACCAGGAATACGAGGAGGAACAGATCGAGGCGGAGATCCGGCGCTCGCTGTTCCCGACGCTGTGGTGCTGCCGCGCCGTGCTGCCGGCGATGATCGAACAGGGACAGGGCGCCATCGTCAACATCTCGTCCATCGCCACGCGCGGCATCTACCGCATCCCGTATTCGGCGGCCAAGGGCGGCATCAATGCGCTGACGGCCAGCCTGGCACTCGAGCATGCGCAGGATGGCATCCGCGTCAATGCCGTCGCCACGGGTGGCACCGAGGCGCCGCCGCGAGTGGTGCCGCGCAACCCGGACCCGCTGAGCGCACGGGAGCAGGCGTGGTACCAGGGCATCGTCGACCAGACGATCGCCAGCAGCGCCATGCACCGCTACGGCACCATCGACGAGCAGGTGGGCGCCATCCTGTTCCTTGCCTCCGACGAGGCATCGTACATCACGGGCAGCGTGCTGCCCGTCGGCGGGGGGGACCAGGGATGACGCATGGAACGGACACGGCGCACCTGAACGGTCACGCATGCCGCTACCGCGTCGATGGCGACCGGAGCAAGCCGGCACTGCTGATGTGTAATTCGCTGGGCACCGATCACACGATGTGGAATGCCCAGGCGAACGCGCTGTCGGGCCACTTTCATCTGATCCGCTATGACGCGCGCGGGCACGGCGGATCGGGCAGCCCGCCGGGCCCCTACAGCCTCGAGATGCTGGCCAACGACGCGTTGGCGCTGCTGGATCACCTGGCCATTCGCAGTGCCCACGTGGTGGGCCTGTCGATGGGCGGACTGGTGGCGCAATGCCTGGGCATTTACGCGCCGCACCGGGTGCGGCGGCTGGTATTGGCCAACACCGCATCTCGGATCGGCACCGGGGAAGGCTGGCGCGGCCGGGCGGCGGCGGTGCGGGCGGGCGGCCTGGCCGATATCGCCGCGAGCGCGCCGGCGCGCTGGTTCATGCCGGCCTTCGCCGCCGAGTACCGCGCGCTCGTCGAACCCCTGCAGCGCGCCCTGCGGCACCAGGCGGCGGAAGGCTACGCGGCCTGCTGCGACGCCCTGGCCGCCGCGGACCTGCGCGACGAGGTCGGGGCGATCCGCGCGCCGGTACTCGTGATCGCCGGCGACGCCGATCCGGTGACGACGGTTGCCGATGGCGTCGACCTGTGCACGCGCATTCCCGACGCGAAGCTGGTCACGCTGCCGGCCTCGCACCTGTCGGCCATCGAGGTCCCCGCCGCCTTCACGCGCGAATTGTCGAGCTTTCTTCAACCCTGATATCGGCCGTGACCGATGCCGTGCGGCCCCACTTCCAGGCTGCGGCGACGGCACGCGCCGTGCCGCTGCCGCCATCCTGCCGATTCGCACACAAGTATCCACAACCATAAAGGAGACACATCATGCGGCAAATCGACCTGCAGCAACTCGCGGATGACGCCAGCTTCAACCGCTTCCACGCCAGGATTCTGGGGTGGTGCGCCCTCGTCATTGTCTGCGACGGCTACGATCTCGCCGTGGCAGGGATCGCGCTGCCCGCAATCATGCGCGATATGGGCGTGACGGCGCAAAGCGCCGGCTTCATGGTCAGCTCGGCCCTGTTCGGCATGATGATCGGCGCCATCTTCCTGGGCACGGTCGCCGACCGCATCGGACGGCGCGCCGCCATCGCCATCTGCCTGGCGCTGTTTTCCGGCTTCACGGCGGCGGCGGGCATGACGGACGATCCCTATGTCTTCAGCGCCATGCGCTTCCTGGCCGGCCTGGGCATCGGCGGCGTGATGCCGAACGTGGTGGCGCAGATGACGGAGTACGCGCCGAAACGCCTGCGCGCCACGCTCGTGACACTGATGTTCTCCGGCTACGCGGTGGGCGGCATGCTGGCCGCGCTGCTGGGAAAAGGGATGATCGAGGCGTGGGGCTGGCAATCCGTGTTCCTGGCCGCCGGCGTTCCGATCGTGCTGATTCCCTTCGTGCTGAAGTCGCTGCCCGAATCGCTGCCGTTCCTGTTGCGGGCGGGGCGGCTGGACGAGGTTGCGTCCATTGCGCGGCGGCTCGACCCGTCGTGCACGGCGCAGTGCGGCGACAGCTTTGCCTTGCCGGCGGCGGAGCGGCCTTCCGGTGCGCCGATCCGGCAACTGTTCGCCGACGGGCGAGGCTTTTCCACCGCGATGTTCTGGATCGCCTTCTTCATGTGCCTGTTCATGGTGTATGCCTTGAGTTCCTGGCTCGCCAAGCTGATGGCCGGGGCAGGGTACAGCCTCGGTTCGGCCTTGACCTTCGTGCTGGTGCTGAACTTCGGCGCCGTGATCGGCGCGGTGGGCGGCGGCTGGCTGGCCGACCGCTTCCATATCAAGTACGTGCTGGTGGCGATGTACGCGCTCGCCGCCGTGTCGATCACGCTGCTCGGTTATCCGGTACCGACGCCCGTGCTGTTCCTGCTGGTGGGGCTGGCCGGGGCGTCGACGATCGGCACGCAGATCGTTACCTATGCGTATGCGGGGCAGTTCTATCCGGCGGCCGTGCGCGCCACCGGCATCGGCTGGGCGTCCGGCGTGGGGCGCAGCGGCGCGATCCTGGCGCCGATCGCGATCGGCACGCTGGTCGGCCTGGCGCTGCCGCTGCAGCACAATTTCGCCGCCATCGCCGTGCCGGCGGTGATTGCCACCGTGGCCGTGGCGCTGATCCGGCACGAACGGTCGGCCGTCGCTGTCCTGAACAGTGAGCCGGCGCGGGCGGCGGCGGGTTGACCATCAGGCGATGTTGCCTTGTGAACGTCAGTTTTTTGTAAGTGTTTATAGGAGAGGTTCGCGTCGTCCCACGGGGTTTAGTCCGACAAGCGTGTTGTCCCTCGGCCCACGCCGGCCTGTACCGTACAGTTCTAAAGTAAGGGCGGGTCAACACTGGAGATTAAAACATGAGTCACGACGTGAACAATTCCGCCCCCCTCGAACTGTGGGGCGGCCTCGAATGCACGATCAACCGCGTGTCGGACCAGTATTTCAGCCAGATGGAGCGCAACGGCCACCGCGGGCGACTGGAGGACATCGACCGCTTCGCGTCGCTGGGAATCAAGGCCGTGCGGTATCCGGTACTGTGGGAATGCACCGCGCCGGACGGTCCCGAATCGGCCGACTGGTCCTGGTCCGACGCCCGGCTGCCGCGCCTGCGCGACCTGGGCGTGGAACCGATTGCCGGGCTGGTGCACCACGGCAGCGGGCCGCGCCATACGAGTCTGATTTCGCCATGCTTCCCCGAGAAACTGGCCGAATTTGCCGGCGCCGTGGCGCGCCGCTACCCCTGGCTGACGTATTACACCCCCGTCAATGAACCGTTGACGACGGCGCGGTTCTCGGGCCTGTCCGGCGTGTGGTATCCCCATGCCAAGTCCGAAGAAGCGTTCGTGCGGGCGCTGATGAACCAGTGCCGCGCCACCGTGCTGGCCATGCGCGCCATCCGCGAGGTGAACCCGGAGGCGAAGCTGGTGCAGACGGACGACCTGTCGCGCACCTACGGCACGCCCGAGATGGCGCACCTGGTCGAGTTCTTCAATGAAAGGCGCTGGCTGTCCTGGGACCTGCTGTGCGGCATGGTGGGGCCGGAACACGCGCTGTGGGACTTCATGCTCAAGTCGGGTGCCGATCCGGAGGAACTGCAGTGGTTGCGCGACAATCCCTGCCCGCCGGACATCATCGGCGTCAATTACTACATCACCAGCGAGCGCTGGCTGGACCACCGCGTCGAAGGCTTCCCGGCCAGCCACGTGCACGAATACAAGGGCGTCAAGCATGCGGACATGGAAACGGCCCGCGTGCTGGCCAACCCCACGCGCGGCATCGGGCCGCTGCTGGGCGAGGTGTGGGAACGCTACAAGCTGCCCGTGGCGATCACCGAGGCGCACATCGACGCGCACCGCGAAGACCAGATGCGCTGGCTGCGCGAGATCTGGCAGGCCGCCGACGCCCAGCGCGCCGCCGGTGCCGATATCCGTGCCGTCACCGTGTGGGCACTGCTGGGGTCCTTCGACTGGAATTGCCTGGTGACGGCCTGCCACGGCTATTACGAGCCGGGGCCGTTCGATGTGCGCGGTGCCGAGCCGCGCCCCACGGCGGTGGCCGACATGATGCGGCGCCTCTCGAGCGGCCGCGAACTGGACCACCCGGTGATGCGCGGCAGCGGCTGGTGGCACCGTCCCGGGCGTTTCCTGTGCCAGCCGGTAGCGGCACCCGCCGTGACGGCGTCGCTGACCGAGCGGCAGCAGGCGAAGGCGCCGATGCCGCCGATCCTCGTCGCCGGTGCCAGTGGCGCGCTGGCGCGTGCCTTCGCCGCCCGCTGCAAGGCGCGTAACCTGCCTTGCGTGCTGGCCGGGCGCGATTCGATGGATGCCACCGACCCGGCAGCCGTGGAGCGGATGATCCGCCAGCACCGGCCGTGGGCGATCGTCAACGCGGCCGGGGCCCGGCCGCCGGAGCCGGGCATGACGGAAGTGGGGCAGACGGAAGAGCAGTATCGCGCCCATGTCAACGGCGCCGTCGTGCTGGCGCTGGCCGCGGCGCGGCACGGGCTGCCGTACCAGGTGTTCTCGAGCACGGCGGTGCTGGCCGGGGTGGAAGGGCGCCGTGACGAGGCGGCGACGCCGGTGCCGCTGGATGCCTTCGGCCGCTGCCAGGCCGAGGCGGAGCGCCGCGTGCTGGGTGCCAATCCGCAGGCGCTGATCGTGCGCAGCGGCCAGTTCTTCAGTGCCGACGGCGACGTCGGCCTGCTGGGCCGCGCGCTGGCCGCCCTGCGTGAAGGCAAGCCGGTGGCGCTGCCGCCCGACCTGACGCTCGCGCCGAGCTACCTGCCGGACCTCGTCGACGCGTGCCTCGACCTGGCGGTGGACGGCGAGCGCGGTATCTGGCACCTGGCCAACCACGCGGGCGTGGCCGCCATCGACCTGGTCTCGCGCGCCGCCATGCTGCTGGGCCTGGGCGCCATGCTGGTCCAGCACGAAGTCGACGAGGTGGACGTCGCCCCCGTGCTCGAAACCCGCCGCGGCGCACTGCTGCCGACGCTCGACTACGCGCTGGCCCGCTTCGCTGCCGCCAGCCAGGCCGCCGCCGTCGAACGGCGCAGCGCCCCGCGCGCCGGCCGCGGGTGAGGCAAGGATTTCGCGGAGCACCGCTCCGCGCCTGCCGAACGCCCCAGCCATGCAGGGCTGGGCCTCCGAGGCCACAGCCGAGCCCGTGTCTCGTGGGGTCAGACCCCAGTGACACGAGCTCGGCAGTAATGCTAGGCGAACGCGCGATACCGGAAGTTGCGGAAGCGGGCTTCGCCGGTGCCGGCGGCGTACAGGGCGGGTTTCAGGGACATGAAGCCGCCGCGCACGTTGTGGTGGTAGCCGGACACTTCATACCCCCGCGGCCCGCGCACCCACGTCTTGCCGTCGCCGGAAAGGTGGATGCTGACCACGTGCCTGCGGTTGCGCACGCGCAGGAAGACGCGTCGGCCGTACGGGTTGGCCGGGGTGCCGTGCTCGGTGCCGTAGCGGTGCAGGATCAGGTTCTTCTCTTCGAAGCCCATGCCGCAGTACAGCTTGTGGTCGTAGAACAGCAGCAGGCCCGCGCGCGTGCCGGGATCGACTTCGATCTCGCATTCCACTTCGTAGTCCTGGTCCGGTACCACGAACACGAGCGGCGACGAGTCCGAAGGCATCTGGCCACGCGCCTTCAGGTGCATCGCGCCAGCGCGGCGCGCCAGGCGCTTCGCCTCGTCCGGCGCCGGATTGAAGAAGTTCCACTGGATGCCGTATTTGTCGGTCGAAAAGTCGTCCGACAGCGGCATGCCGTGCCCCGTATCGTCAATACGATCCGAGCTCGCCACGGGCTTGCGCAGAGGTTGCGACAGGTCGCCGCCGCCGAAGTCGGGCCAGCCGTCCGCCGACCACGTCACCGGCGCCAGCAGGCACTGCCGCCCCAGCGTCCAGAAGCCGTTCTCGTAGCCGTGGTAGACGCTCCACCAGTCGCCCGCCGGCCCCTGCACCAGGGTGGCATGGCCGCGCGACCACCATTTCTCGGCCACGTCGGTGGTGCGCACCAGCGGGTTGCGTGGATGGTGTTCCCACGGCCCGTGGATCGACTTCGAGCGCGCCGCGATCACCATATGCCCGGTCGGCGGGCCGGACGTGCCGCCCACGGCCAGGATCAGGTAGTAATAGCCGTTGTGCCGCAAGACCTTCGGACCTTCGGGCGAGAAGGCTTCCACTTCCCAGTCGTCCGGATAGCGCCAGGGCTCGTACACTTTTTCCGGCTTCCCCACCGTCTTCAGGCCGTCGTCGGACAGCCGCACCCGGTCCACGCCCGATAGAAACAGCCAGCGCGAGCCGTCCTCGCCCACGGCGTGCCCGGGATCGATGTGCCGCGGCAGGTCCAGGTCGATCGGGTCCGACCAGGGTCCCTCGATCCGCTCGGCCCAGATCACCCACGACGTGGTCTTGGAGCCGGGCACCGCCGTCTTCTTCGTCGGGATATACAGGTAGTAGCGCCCCTTGTGCTTGCACAGCTCCGGCGCCCACACGGACCCGATGTTACGGTGCAGCGTGGCGGTCACGGGCCGCCAGTTCACCAGGTCCTTCGAATGCCAGATCACGAGGCCCGGATAGGCATCGAAGGTGGAAAAGGTCATGTAGTAATCGTCGCCATCCTTCAGGATCGACGGATCGGGACGGTCGCCCGCCACGATCGGATTGAGGAAGGTGCCGTTTCCGAGATCCGGCTTGCGCTGGCCTTCGAAGCCTTTTCCCCAGGCGGGGGTTGCGGCGGGTGAGCAGGCCGCCGCGGCCGGGGAGGGCGCGCCCGCCCCCAGCAGCAGCGTGCCAAGGCCCGCCGACTTCATCGCATCGCGTCGCGAAACCATCGTGCCGGCCTCAGAACTTGTAGCGCATGCCGAGCAGGTACTCGCGGCCCGTCACGTTGTGCACGTTCACGCTGTTGCGCACGCTGCCCACGTACTGGTCGCTCGGTTCGTTCGTGAGGTTGACGCCTTCGAACGTGACCTCGAGCTTGTCATTGATTTTGTAGGACATCGACAGGTCTACGTTCGTGGTTTCGTTCTTGCCCGCCACGTCGTTGTTGTTCTGCGCCGGCACCGTCTGCAGGTAGGCCGAGCGGTAGGCCCCGGTCAGGCGCGCGCTGAAGCGGCCGTCGTCGTAGTACAGCGTGGTGTTCCACGATTTCGGCGACAGGTTCACCAGGTCGTTGCGCACCGTTCCGCTGTTGGCGGTGGTGGCCGAGATGATGTAGTCGATCTTCGACGACACCTTCGTGTAGTTGGCGATCACGCCGAAGTTGCGGCCCCAGGCCGGCAGGAACGTGAACGGCTGCTGGTAATTCAGTTCGAAGCCGCGCAGCTTGCCGCCCGGGGTGTTGCGGAAGCTCGTCACGTCGAACATCTCGGTGCCGGTGAAGTTCGCCGGCAGCAGCGACAGCGGCAGGCCGGTCTGGTTGTACGGCATCGACTCGCGCACGGCCTGCACGTAGTTGCTGATGTTCTTCTGGAACAGGCCCAGGCCCACGAAGGCCTTGTTCGGGAAGTAGTACTCGAACGAGGCGTCGAAGGTCTTGGCGCGGAAGGGCGCCAGCAGCGGGTTGCCGGAGGAGACGCCCAGCGCGCCGACGGTGCTCACGCTGCCGCCGGGATTCAGGTTGCCCAGCGGCGGACGCGACATCACCTTGGCCGCGGCCAGGCGCACCAGGAAGTCCGGCGTCACGTTGGCCGTCACGTTGAACGCCGGCAGGAAGTCCTTGTAGTCGTGTTCCACCGTCACCGGGGTGCCGCCGCCAGCGGCCTGGTAGCCCGTGGCCGTGAGCTTCGTCTTCACGTAGCGGCCGCCCAGGTTGCCGCGCAGCGGCAGGCCCCACAGCTCGGCGTCGAAGTCGCCCTGCAGGTACACGCCGTTGTCCTGTTCCTTGATCGCCCGGTTGTTGCCGCGCGCGCTGGCGTTCGACAGCGAGGTCAGCGTGAAGTCGCCGGGGCCGTTGGCGGGACCGGTCTTCAGGCAGTTGCAGTAGGCGTCATACAGCGAGGTGATGGCGCCGATGTTCGGCATCACCCAGCTGGTTGCCGTCCCGGCCGGCAGGTCCTGGCCGGTGCCGAAGCCCGACATCACGGTCGCCAGGCTGTTGATGTCGGTGCCGGCCGGCAGGCCATAGATCGACTCGGACGTGTTCGCGCGGCGGAATTCCCACGTGTTGAACTTGTAGCGCTTGGCGTTCACGCCGGCCTTGAACGTCCATGTGTCGGTGGCGCGCCAGGCCAGGTCGGCGCTCAGCACGTCGTTGGTATTTTCCGTGCCCGCCGGGCGGATGCGGATCTCGCTGGGCAGCGCATTGGCCGCCGTGGTGGCGCCGGCCGGCACGCCGTAGATGCCCAGCACACCGGCTTTCGCCACGTCGAACGGGTACGTGATCACGGGCAGCCGGTCGTTCTGGCGGAAGTCGACCACGTAGCCGTTCACGTTCGGCGCATCGAACGTGACGGTGGTCTGGATCGGGTTCTCGAACTTCGATTTCGCATGGCCCAGTGCGGCCGTCAGGCGCCAGTCCTCGTTGATCTGGTGCGAGAGGTTCAGCGTCGGTTGCACGAAGCGCGTCTGCATCTCGTCGTAGCGCGATTCGGAGCGGATGTCCACGCCGTTGAACACGCCGTAGGTCATGCGGCCCAGGGCGTCGTACTGCACGTCCACCACGGAAGTCTGCGGCTTGCCGCCCGAACTGAGGTTGCGCGAGAACGAGAAGCCTTCGATGTAGTTCTCCTCGCGGGTCGCGTCGAGGTCGGCGTACAGCAGGTCGAGCGACAGGCGCGTGCCGCGTTGCGGCTTCCATTCGAACGACGCCGTCACGCCCAGGCGGTCCTGGTCGTGCACCATGCGGCCGTAGCGCGGGAAGCGCGGGTGGTAGTTGTTCGGGTTGCTGGCCGCGTTGTACGCGGCAATGTATTCAGGGGTGCCCGGCAGGCGCTGCGAGGCGGGGAAGCCCGGCGCGCTGGTACTGCAATTGGGCGACGTGGACGTGCCCACGCCCATCGGCGCGCACCAGCCGCCCACGGAAGGGCCGTTGTCCCAGCGTCCCGTCGAGAAGCCGTCCTCGTACAGGTTGCGGCGGCTGTAGGCTACCGAGACCAGGTAACCCATGGTGTTGTTGTTGAACGTGTCCGAGATCATGAACGCGCCGCGCGGGTCGGTCTTCTTGGACAGGTCGTTGTAGCGGCCCTTGAGCATGGCCGTGGCGTTGAAGCCGCGCTTGGCCAGGTCGAAGGGGCGCATCGTCTGCAGGTCGACGGTGGCGCCCAGCGAGCCTTCCTCCACTTCGGCCGCGGAACTCTTGCGCACCGTGAGCGATGAAAACAGTTCGGAAGCGAAGACATTGAAGTCGAAGCCGCGGCCCCGGTTGGTCCCGCCGCTGTTGTCGCTGCCGCCCGTGGTGGCCAGCGCCTCGATGCCGTTGATGCGCACGCGGGTAAAGTCCTGGCCCAGGCCGCGGACCGTGATGCTGCGGCCTTCGCCGGCATCGCGATCGATCGCCACACCCGGCACGCGCTGCAGCGATTCGGCCAGGTTCGTGTCCGGGAACTTGCCGATATCCTCGGCCTTGATGACGTCGACGATGCTGTTCTCGGTGCGCTTGGCATTGAGCGCGCTTTCCAGCGACGCCCGCAGGCCCGTCACGACCACGGTCTGCGTTTCGGCCGGCGCCTGTTGTGCCTGCGCCTGCGCGTGGGCATTGCCCATCGCCAGCACGGCCGAAGCGATTGCCGTCAGTTTCAGTGCGTATTTGCTGCTGTGCATCCAAGTCTCCTGTTCTGATTTTGTTCCGGATTTCAACGCCTGCGGCGCGCACGACCCTGGGTGTGCGCGGCCTCCATCATTGCGGAGCTCGTTTGCTTATACAAATAACTAAAACGAATAGTTAACAAGGAAAACGATAACCCAGCCTTCCTTTCGCGCTAACTTCGGTCAAAATGCTGGCAAGTTTATCAATCTTGGGCGCCGACAAAAATCGCTGGGAAAACGATGTGGTCGGGCCAGACGCGATTCTGTCAGACCAGTGACGTGTTTTTGCAACGAGTGGTCAGACCAGCTCACGGCGCCGGATGGGCCGGCCCAGCCGGCGGCCGGCGCTGGAATAGGCGCGGTTGCACGTCGCGCTCGTCGTGACCGTGTGGCTGCTGGCGGCCTGGGCGACCTGGAATGCCCTGAGGGCGTCGTAGGCACCGCGGGCGTGGGGAAACCGTGAACGGGGCGTTGCCGCCGTCACGCGGCAACGGTGGCGCACGCCTACTCGAGGGCCGCCGTATGCAGCCGCGCCGCCGGCTGGCGCCGTGCCAGCTCGCGGGCGGCGTCGCGCGCTACCCCGTCGAAGAGGGATGGCTGGCGCGCCGCGCAGCGCGCACGCTCGCCGGCGATGCGGTGCCGGTTCGCCGCCAGGGTCTCCCGCTCGAGCCGCACGCCGAAACCGGCAGGCACGCCGTCGGCCGCGGTGCCGAGCACGCGCGCCACCAGCAAGTCGCCCAGCGCCGGCTTGAAGTGGCCCGCTTCCCAGTACCAGCGCGTGCGTGCCTTGCTGCCCGGCGGCGGAATGGGCTCGCACTGGATCGGGCCAAATCCGGAGAAATCGTGCACCGCGATGCGCGCGGCCGGGTGGCGCCGCCGGCCCGCCTCGGCTTCCTGGACGAGGATTTCCTTCCAGGCCTCGAAGCGGGGCCACGCGCTGGCGTGCTCGAACAGCGCCAGCAACTGCGCATGATAGGGGTAGATGACGAGGTCGACGTCCACGGCCGGTTGGGCGGCCGCGGCGGTGTCGATGAGCTGCGCCACATGCGCGCGCACGGCCGCCCCGTGCAAGCCGCCTTGCGCCATGGCGGCGAGCTTGCGCGTGTTCTCGGCGGCGCGCTGGCTGAACAGCGCGGCATAGCCTTCCGTCGCCGCCGCCTGGTGGTATTGCAGCAGCGGATTATGCCCACGCAGGGTGGCCATCGCGGCCTCCGGCCGGCTCTGGATCGCCACCGTCACCAGCGCATCCTTCAACGAGACGAACGAGTACAGCGCATCGGCGCGCCACACGTGGGCGCGCCACCCTTGCGTGGCTGGCGGGAGAGGCGGCACCACGGTGGCCGGGTGCACCGGGCGGTCCGTCAGCACATCGACGAACTCTACCCCGGCGATGACGCGCCGGGGTGCATGGCCGCCGGCGGCGAGGTGGCGCAACTGGCCGATGGTCACCTCCATGCTGGTACCGGCCAGCGCAAGGTTGAACGCGTTGGTTCCGGCAAGCGGCGCGCCCTCGGGATCGACGCCGACCTCCATGCGCGAGTTGCCGGTCACGACCAGCTCGGGGCGAAAGCGTTCGGCGCGGGCCAGCCGGATTTCATTGCGGTACCGTTCCACGGGCGGCTTCACGCGGTTCAGGCCCGGCACGTCGGCAAGCCCGTACAGGCCATACGGGTCGACGAGCGCGACGAACCCGGCGGCGGCGACGCTGGCCAGGGCCATCGTGCCGAACATCCAGCGCAGGTAATGACGGTGTGCGTCCATGTCAGAACTGGAAATACAGGAAATCGGTGGGCCGGTTCAGCGACAGCACGCCGGCAAGGGCCAGCGCGCCTGCCAGTACCGCATGGCGGCGGGCGGGCCGCCATGCCAGCCGCGCGCCATCGGCGTCCAGGGCATCCAGCGCGGGTGCGAAGCGGTGCATGATCTGCTGCGTGTTCGGCATCGCGAAGGCGATGGCACCGGCGGCGGCCACCCAGCACCAGGTCTCGACGAAGCGCGCCGTCCCCCCCTGGTACCAGCCGATGCCGATGGCGTCGAGCGCACCCTTCAGCCAGCCCAGATGGGCGCCGAGCGTGGCCGGCAGCTCCACGCCGTGCAGGCCGGCCATGCCCGCGAGGATGGGCATGGCCGTGGCCAGGTCCGGCGCACGGAAGAATACCCAGGCCACGCAGACGGCGGCAAAGGTCAGCGCCCAGCCGGCGAGCCTGCCGGGTAGGCCGCCGCGCCAGCCCATGCGCTGCGCGAAGCCGCGCCATGCCTGGGCGATAACGAGGTACAGGCCATGCAGGCCGCCCCAGATCACGTAGTTCCAGCCGGCGCCGTGCCACAGGCCGCCCAGCAGCATCGTCGCCATCAGGTTGGCGGAGCGTCGCGCCGCGCCCTTGCGATTGCCGCCCAGCGGGATGTACAGGTAGTCGCGCAGGAAGCGCGACAGCGTCATGTGCCAGCGGCGCCAGAACTCCATGATCGAGGCGGCCTTGTAGGGGGAGGCGAAGTTCAGCGGCAGCCGCACGCCGAACAGCCGGGAAAGGCCGATGGCCATGTCGGAATAGCCGGAAAAGTCGAAGTACAGCTGGAAGGCGTAGGCCAGCACGCCGCCCCAGGCCACCAGCAGCGACACGCCCTGCGGCTCGGCGAACAGCACGTTCGCATGCGGCGCCAGGTTGTCGGCGACAAGGACCTTCTTGGCCAGTCCGATGAAGAAGATCGTCGCGCCGACCGCGAAGTTGTCGAAGTGCGGCCAGCGGTTCCTCTCGTTGGCGAACTGCGGCATCATCTCGCCGTGGTGCAGGACCGGGCCCGCGACCAGGTGTGGGAAATAGGTCACGAACAGCAAATAATGGAGGAAGCGGCTTTCGCTGACGTGGCCGCGCGCGGTGTCGACCAGGAAGGCGATCTGGGTGAAGGTGAAAAACGAGATCCCGATCGGCAGGACGATGTGCAAGGCGGGCAGTTGCCAGCCCGTCGCTTGCGCCACGCTGGCGGCGAAGAACCCGGCATATTTGTACCAGCCCAGCAGGGCAAGATTGCCGGCCAGCGCCGCGACCAGCCAGCGCTGACGCGCGGCGCCCCCGGCCGCGCGGATCTGCAGCGAGCATGCGTAATTGCCGGCGATCGAGGCGAGCAGCAGCGGCAGGTAGCGCATGTCCCACCACGCATAGAAGAACAGCGAGGCGAGTGCCAGCACGAGGTTGCCGTACTCGCGGCCGCGCCGCGCGGCGGCGAAGTACGCCAGCAGGACGACGGGCAGGAAGCCGAACAGGAACGCGTGCGAATTGAACAGCATGATCCTCGGGGTGCGAGATGGACTGTTGGTTATTATAAGTTCGGCAATTTGTTCGTTGCCAATGATTATTGGTTTGCGACCGGTTCGGCGTTGTCGCGAAGGTACGGCGCTACCCGCCGCACGAATCGGCACCCGGGCCGGCAACCGCCGGGCGGCCTCGGTTACACTCTCCTACCTCGTTTCGCCACCGCCGCCATGGAAGAAATCACCGCCGCCACCTGGACCGACTTCATGCTGCTCAGCGCCGAGCTCGATGGCTGGGCGTTCCGTGGCCAGCAGGATGCGCGCTGGCCGCTGCTGACCTCGCTGTCGCGCTACCTGAACGCCTATGTGCCGGACGGGACCAGCTGGCGCATGCGCGAGGAGCGGGCCATCCGCATCTTTCGTCGCAAGGCCCACAACTATCTCGACAACCCGGCCGTGCTGGACAATGCGCTGCGCTGCCTCGCCCTGATGCAGCACCACGGCGCGCCCACGCGGCTGCTCGACTTCACCAAGTCGCCGTTCGTGGCCATGTTCTTCGCGCTGGAACGGGCCACGCGCGACGCCGCCATCTATGCCTTGAACACGCCCCGCCTGTGGAGCGCGGCGCCGCGCGGGCAGCCCGGCATGGACCGCAATGCCATCGATCCTCGACTGTCCGGTAATTTCGCCCGGCTGTTCCTGCCGAACACGAACGCGATCATCTGGACGGGCGAGCCCACCGAGATGGACCGCCGGCTGGTGGCGCAGTCGGGCACGCTGGTGGTGCCGGGCATGCTCGACAAGCCGCTCGACGAGATCCTGCGCCACTATGCCGACAGCGCCACGCTGCTCAAGAAGATCGTGCTGCCGATCGGCATCCGCGAAGAGGCAATGAAGGCGCTGTACCGCATGAACATCACGAACGCCACGCTGTTCCCCGACCTGGACGGGCTGGCGCGCTCGATCGGCATGGAACTGGAAATGGAGTGGCCGGGCGTGGCGGGCAGCCCGGTGCACGGCGACCTGTGAACCCACGCCGCGCCGATCCAACCGTGCTCCGTTCCCTCACGGCATTGCATTGGCTATAATCGGGCACCCTCGTTTCCATGAGATCCATGCCTTCCACTATCGCCCATGCCCGCGTGCCCAAGCAGGGCCGCAGCCGCCAGTCGTTCGAGCGCATCATCGAGGCGACCATCGAGCTGCTGCGCGAACGCGCCTACGACCAGATCACGCTGGCCGAGATCTGCCAGCGCTCCGGCGTGTCCACCGGTTCGCTGTACGGCCGCGTGGATGGCAAGGATGACCTGCTGCGCGTGGTGCAGGTGCGCTTCCTGGAACGCCTGGCCGAGCAGTTCAGCGAGGAAGAGGCGCGCATCGCCGCCGGCGCGCAAGGACTGGCGCAGGTGGTGCCGGCCGTCGTCACGGGCCTGGGCAACCTGCTGCAGGAAAACGCCAGCGTGCTGCGCTCGTTCATGCTGCGCGGCGCCGTGGACGAGGTGATCGGCGCGGCCGGCAAGAAGTCGGCGCTGGAAAACCATGCCAAATTCATCCAGCTCGTGCTGTCGTGCCGCGACGAGATCCGCCACCCGGACCCGGAGCGCGCCGTCGAAACGGGCATGCTGCTGATCTACGCCACGCAAGCGCGCTTCCTGGGCCTGGACAGCACCGGGCGCCTCGACGAAGCGGGCAGCTGGAAGCAGTTGCTGGCCGACCTGTCGGACATGATGCTGGCCTTCCTGCTGTTCGTGCCCAGGCGCTGATGCCGGCCGGGCTGGCCGCGCTATACTGTACGCCCCGTTGACCATGCGCCGGGAGCCCGCGCCCGGCACGACTTGCGATCCAGGAGCCGCGACCAGATGAAGACCCAATACTACACGGCGACCAGCCTCGATGGCTTCATCGCCACCGAGGACGATTCCATCGACTGGCTGTTCCCCCTCGGCGAGATCGGCGCGTCCAGCTACCCGGCATTCATCGCCGAGGTGGGCGCGCTGGCGATGGGTTCCACCACCTATGAATGGATGCTGCGCCATGCCGACAAGGTGGCCGAGGAGACCGGTTCGCCCTGGCCCTACACGCAGCCGGCGTGGATTTTCTCGAGCCGTTCCCACCAGGCCGTCGCCGGCGCCGACATCCGCTTCGTGAGCGGCGACGTGCGCGGCGTGCATGCCGACATGGTGGCCGCCGCCGGCGGCAAGAATGTGTGGATCGTGGGCGGCGGCGACCTGGCCGGCCAGTTCCATGATGCCGGCCTGCTCGACGAGTTGATCCTGCAGGTCGGCTCCGTCACGCTGGGCAAGGGCCGGCAGCTGTTCCCGCGCCGGGTGCTCAGCCCCGTGCTGAAGCTCCAGTCGGTGCGCCAGATCGGCACCAGCATGGTCGAGCTGCGCTACGACATCGGCAAGGACACGCCGGCCGGCGGCTAGGCAGCGCGCTTCAGTGCGCGGCTGCGAGCCGCCCGCCGGTGGCCGGCATCACCTTCGCCAGCCACATCGTGCCGAGGAAGGCGGCGGCCAGCAGGCCGAGGAGCAGCGGCAGCGCATACAGGTAGGCATCCGCGTAGCGCAAGGCCGCATCGCCCCCGCCGCCGGCCACGCCGAAGAACACGAGGCCCGTCAACGCCACGCCCACGGCGCCGGCGACCTGCTGCACGGCCGTGAACAGGCCCGCCGCCACGCCCGCGTCGGCGATCGGCACGTCCTGCAGGGTCGCGTTCGACAGTTGCGGGCCGCACAGGCCCATGCCGAGTCCCATGCCGAACTGCGCCGCCAGCAACGGCGCGTAATGCAACTGGCCGCCGTGCACGGACCACGCGGCCAGCGCGAGACCCGCGCACGAGACGCCGATCCCGATCATCATCACGCGCACGCCCAGCCGGCGGAACAGCCAGGGGCCGAGCAGCACGATGCCGCCCATCGCGCCCGCGGCGATCGGCGCGCACGCGTAGGCCATCTCGCTGGCGGAGAGGCCCAGCCCCGTCTGCAGCACGAAGGTCATGGCCAGCAGGTGGCCCGGCAGGATCGGGTTGATGCACAGGGTGCACAGCAGGCCCAGCGCCACCTTGCGGCGTTTCAGCAGGGCGGGGTCGACCAGGGCGTTGCCGTGCTTCGCCTGGCGCCAGCGCAGGTAGCGCACCGTGGCCCACGCCAGCGGCACGGCGGCCGCCAGCAGCACCATCAGGCCGGCCGGCCAGCCGCGCGTGGGCCCCTCGATCAGCGGTGCCAGCAGGGCGAACAGCACGAGCACCGACAGCGCCGCGCCGCCCGTGTCCACGCGCGTGGCGTTCACGCCGCGGCCGCGCGGCAGCAGCAGCCAGCCGGCGGCAAGGCTGAACAGGCCGATGGGCAGGTTGATCAGGAACGTCAGGCGCCAGCCCAGGCCGAACCAGTTTGCGTCGATCAGCAAGCCGCCGACGATCGGGCCCAGCGCGGCCGAGAAGCCGCCCAGGAAGCCGAACACCGTATAGACCTTGTAGCGCTGCTCCGGCGGATACATCACCTGCACCAGTGCCATCACCTGCGGCACCATCAGCGCCGCGCTGGCTCCTTGCAGCAGGCGCGCGACCTGCAGGGCGAGGGCATCGGGCGCCAGGCCGCAGGCCAGCGACGTGAGCGTGAAGAGGGCGATCCCGGCCAGGAACATGCGCCGGTAGCCGAGGCTGTCGCCGAGCCGGCCGCCGGCGATGAGCAGCACGGCGAAGGCCATCGCGTAGCCGGCGATGATCCATTCCAGCGCGGCCTTGCTGGCGCCCATGCCCGATTCGATCGAGGGGATCGCCACGTTGATGATCGTGGTGTCCAGCAGGTCCATCACGAAGGCGAGGGCCACGGCCACCAGGGCAAGCAGGCGGCGGCGGGGGGTAAATGCGGCGGCGGCGGCGAAGGCGCTACCCTCCGTGCGCATGACGGTATCGTTCATTGCTTCTTCCAGGAGAGGATCAGACGGTGGCGGCCACGCTCACGATGCGCTCGCGCAGCCAGCGGATCGCCGGGTCGTTGTTGCGGTGCTTGTGCCACTGCAGCATCTGCACGAGCCGAGGGATGCGCGGCGGCGGCTCCCACACGCGCACGGGCAGCGTTTGCATCGCCTGCTGCGCGATGCGCCGGTGCACGGTGGCGATACGGTCGGTGCCGATGACGAGCGAGGGCAGTGCGGTCAGCGTGGGCGCCGTCACTTCCACGCGGCGCTTCACGTCGAAGCTTTCCATGAACCAGCCGTCGAAGGAGGACAGCGGATTGCCGCTGCTAAAGGCCGCCGTCACGTGGCCGCAGGCCAGGTAATCGTCGAAGGTCAGGCGATCGCGCACGCGGCTGTTTCCCTCCCATGTCACGCACAGGTAGTCGTCCTCGAACAGGGCGGCCGACGGATGTTCCTTCGACAGGTATTGCGAAGGAATCACGAGAAAGTCGGCATCGCCCCGTTCCAGCAGGTCGGCCGGCTTGTCGTGCTGGTCGCGCAGGTGCAGGCGCAGGCCGGGCGCTTCCGCGTGCAGCGCGGCCAGCAGCGGCGGCACCAGCACCGCCGTGGTGTAGTCCGATACCAGCAGCACCACGTCGCGCGACTCGCTGGCCGGGTCGAAGCGCGGCTGCGTGGCGATCGTGGTGTCGATGCGCATCAGCACTTCGCGCACCGGTTCCACCAGCTCGCGGGCGCGCGGCGTGAGCGTCATCTGCCGGCCGGACGCCACCAGCAGGTCGTCGTTGAAGTAGGCCCGCAGCCGCGCCAGCGCGCTGCTCGTGGCGGACTGGCTGAGAAACACTTTTTCGGCGGCATGCGTGATATTGCGTTCGGTGAGCAGGGCATTCAGGATCACCAGCAGGTTCAGGTCGAGCTTATTGAAACGCATCAGATCTCCGGCGCGAAGCGGTTGACCCGGCGGACAGGCCGCGGGAAAGCTTTATCATAATCCGAATTCTAATTATGTGCCAACCCCTTGTAGCGGCCGGCCGCCGGGCGCCGGGCCGCGCGCCGTACCCGGTGCCGGACATTCCCGTCAGGTGCGCTCGGCCACGGTCGTGGCAAAGCCATCCAGCAGTTCCAGCACGCGCTGCGACGCCTGCCGTTCCTCGTCCTGCCCGGCGCCCAGCACGGCCAGGTAGGCCTCGAGCAGGGCGCGCGCGTCGTCCGCCACGTGGGTCCAGTAGCGCTTGGTGCGAATGCGCCGGTACAAGTCCTTCATCGACTCGGCGATGTCGGCGGCGTGGGCGGCGAGGTCGCGCTGCAATACGGCCTTGAGGATATCCTGCTCGGACTGGGCCACGATCGACCAGAACTTCGGGTCGGCATTGGCGGCCAGGTCGATCTCGCGCGCCAGCTCGGCCAGGTCGCGCATCAGTTGCGCCGTCGGGCGGCCGGGCGGCGGAACCGTGCCGGCCGCCTCGGCCAGCAGGCCGGCGCGCACTTCGCAGGCCAGCCGGGCGCGCATCGGATAGTACTTGTGCAGGTTTTCCAGCGGCGGGCACAGCACGGCGCGCTCGAAATGCTGGCGCGCCAGCTCCAGGCTGGCCGCCGCGGCCGGGTCGCCGGCGCGGTGCTGGAGCATGCTCACGCGCCGGTATGCATTGCCGAGCAGGCTGAGGCGGGGCAGGGTGGGCGGCAATTCCTTGACGAGCTTGCCGAGGTTGCCGATCGCTTCCTGCAGTTCCTCGAGCGTCGCGCCCGGCAGGCTGGCCTGTTCGGCCAGCATTTCGACCGCGTTCAGCGAGGAGCGCCCGTCCGGGGCGTTGATGGCGCGGTGCAGCCATTTCAGGGCTTCCTGCCGGTCCGGCAGCGCGGCCCAGGCAGCGCCGAATTCCTGGGCCACGTCGCCGCGCGCGGTCCAGCCTTCCGGTTCGAAGTTCTTTTCCAGCCAGGCCAGCCGCTCGCGGTTGCGCCGGGTATCCTCGTGCGGCGAGTACAGCGCCTCCGTGGCAATGGCTTGCAGCACCAGGTTCAGCGTCATGGGCGACGCCACCCCCGCGTATTCCTCCTGGGGCGGGGGGTAACGGCTGCCGCTGGCCGCTTTCCAGCTCCAGTCCGGATCGCCGTAGCACTGGTAGGCGGCCCAGGTATTGCCGGTGCGGTCGAGCTCCCAGGCCGCCAGGCGCGCGGTGCCGACCGCGTCGATGAAGCGCTGGCCGGAGAACAGCTCTTCGTAGAACGTGGTCGCGAACAGTTCGGCGGCCCTGTCCTCGATGGCCCAGCCGGCCGCGATCACGCAGCGCACGCCGATGTCGATCAGGGCGCCGGCGATGCCCGCGGCGAACGCGGCGCGGTCATACGGCGGTTTCAGGCTGCCCTGGGCGAGGTGGCAGCAATTCAGGAACACCAGCTCCGGCGTCACGCGCATCGCCATGATCTCGTTCACGCCCAGGTAGGTTGCCTTGCCCGACAGGACCACGCCGCCATACTCCTTGTCCCCGTCGTCCGCGCAGGCCGGGCCGGTGCCGTGGCCGGCGATGTGCACGATGCGGTAATTGCGCGCGAACAGCTGGTTGATCACGCGGCGCGCGTTCGCCTGCGGCTCCAGGTTCGTGACCCGGTCGGCGTGGATGCCGAAGGCCGTGCGGGCGGTGGCGGCGATGGCGGCGGCCTCGCGCTGCGCGCCGGCCAGGCGGCCGTAGGCCGGGTCGGCCAGCGGTTCGCCGATGATCAGCATATTGTCCTCGGTGCCCGCGTCCACCACCTGCTCGCGATAGGCGGACACGCGCAGCTTGCGGATCACCTTGCAGCGGATCGCCCAGGGCGCCATGTCGTCGCGCCGCACGCCCGGCTGTTCGGGGTCCGTGTCGAGCAGTTCCCAGGGCAGGGTGGACGTGGTGGCGTCGAGCTCCATCAGCATGCTGGCCGAGCCGGCCAGGTAGGGCTCGATCTCCACCGGGATCAGGAGGTTGAACAGGGTGCGGCCGATCTGGCCGTCCGAGCGCGCGGAATTGGACGCGCCTTCGACGAGGTCGCGCACCAGCGCGCCCTGGGCCTGCTGAGCGCGTACCTCGGTGCGGGCGCGCCGCGTGTCGAGGCTGTAGGCGATCAGCGGCATGCGCGCCGTGCCGCCGTCCATGTGGGTGGCGCTGATGAAGTCGTAGGCGGCGCCCCGGTAGCTGCTCTCCAGCGGCCGGCGCAGGCTGCCGTCGCCCTGCTGCAGGTAACCCTCCACCACGAGACGCTCCGGCGTGGCCTCGGCCTGCAGCCGCAGCACGCGCCAGGCGTCGGTGGCGCGGTCCAGGTATACCTCGACGATCGTGAGCGACTCGACGACCGGCCAGCCGACCTCGCGCAGGCGCACGTTGGCGTCGGTAATGCCCTGCGCCAGCGCCAGCGCGGCGGCGCCGACCGAGACGCCGGAGCCGCCGCTGCCGGCCAGCGCGGCCGCCAGCTCGAAACGTGCCGGCGGCGCGCCGGTTTCCGTCAGCCGCTCGGCGAAGGCCAGCACGCCGATGCGGATCGTGTAGGCCAGTCGTTGGGCCGTGAGCTTGCCCTCCTCGCCGAGGCCGACAATAATCGCGGCGCGGGGCCTGGGGATCATGCGCTGCTTGCGCCGCCCGCCATGGTGCTGGCGGCCATTCTCGAAGATCTGGAAACTGCCCAGCCGGTCCGGGTAGACGCCGGCGCGCAGGGCCTTGGCCATGCGGCCGCCCACCAGCGTATCGACCACCGCCTCGGTGCCGGACAGCGTCATCGACTGGTAGTGCCCCAGCAGCAGGGGTGCTTTCACGAAGCGCAGGTCGCCGTGGTGGACGCGGATCGTGAGCCGCCCATCGTCCCCGGCCGCCTCGTCGCCGGCCGGCGCCGTCATCGGCACCACGCCATCCGGCGCGGCGCGGTCCGGCTCGGGGCCGAGGCGGCTGCCGTGCGACAGCGGCCGGCGCTGCGCGCGCGCCGCCTGCGCGGGGCCGCCCCGGCTGGCGCCGCCGAGGGCGGGCAGGCGCTCCGTGGTGCCCGTGGCCAGCAGGTCGGCCAGCGCGTCGAAATGCCGGGTGGTGCGCGGCAGCGCGTCGTGCGCCACCGGCATGCGCCAGGCCGGCACGCCGTGCAGCAGGGCGCTGTCGAGCGTGACGTGCCGGTCGCCGCTGTCGACCGTGATCAGGTCCACGCCCGTGCACTTGCCGTGTTCCATGCCGGCCACCGTGCCGGGCGCGTGGCCGGCCACGGTTACGAGCTTGTCCGCATCGCGCAGCAATCCCGGCAAGGCGTGTTCCAGTTCCCGCCAGAAGGCGGCGGCCTGCCGGAGGCACGGCGCGTCCGGGATCGCCCAGCCGCCCTGCGGGTCGTGCCAGCCGTTGGCGCCCAGCGCGCGCTCCTCGGCTTCGGCCGCGGCGCGCCAGCCCGCCACCTCGCGCAAGGGCGAATGGGGATCGGCCAGGCCGGCCTGCAGTTGCAGGAAGCCCGGCATGGCGGCCAGCGTGTCGCGCACCACGCGGTCCTGGAACAACGGCCCCGGCGCGTTGAACAGCCGGCCGAAGGTCTCGTCGCCGCACAGCATGCGCAGCGGCAGCCAGCTGCCGCCGTGCGGCACGCCGAGCAGCACGATGCGCGCGGCCGGCGCCTCGGCAACGTGGCGCCAGGCGGCCGGGTGGCGCGCCTGCACGGCGCGCACCAGCAGGCCGCCCATGCCGTGGGCGACGATGCGGATCGGCTGCTCGGGATGCTGGCGCGCCGCCGCCAGCCGCGCGATCGCCGCCGCCAGCGCGTCCGCCTGGACGGCGATGTCCAGCCGCCAGTCGTACGCAAATGCCGTCACGTTGTGCGTGGCGGCCAGGTGCCGGCACAGGTCCTCGTAATGGCCGGGCACGAGGCCGACCGGCTTCAGCACGGGATGGAGGGAGGGCGACAGCTCGCCGAAGCGGGCCAGCGAGTGGCCCGCCAGCCACAGCACGTCGCCGTCCGGCGTCGCGAGCATCGAGCCGAACAGGTCGGGCACCACGATCACGTGCGGATGGCCCGGTTCGCTGCGCGGCACGGCGGCTTCCGGCACGGCGCGGGTGCCGCTGGAATCGAGCCCGGCGCGCGATTGCGCGCCGATGGCCTTCCAGTCATCGCCCGGCTCGCCGCGCAGCGCGGCGTGCAGCGGCGCCACCAGGTCGGGGCGGGCGAAATAGCTGAAGTGGGTGGCTTGCGGGCCCGTGAACAGGCGGAACTTCGGCGCGCGTGGGCCGGCCGCGCGCGGCACGCCGCCATACATCGAGCGGGTCTGCACCACCATGTCGTTGTCGGTCCAGAAGAAGGCGTCGGCCACCAGCGTCTTCAGCCACGACACCACGCCGTCGCCCTCGGCATCGCCGGCCACCACGTACAGTTCGCTGTCCACGCCATCCAGCGGCGCGTTCAGCCAGCGCACCAGGGCGCTGTCCGGCATCATCGCCTGCAGGCCCGGCATCGCGCTGGCGCTGGTGCGCTGGCGCGCCACGGCCGCCATCAGGTCGACGAATTCGGTGGTCGCGTTCACGCCGGCCAGACCGAGCAGCCACTGGAACACGGAGAGGAACGCGTCGAGGCGGCGCGAGGCCAGCAGGGTGCCGCGCGCCGGGCAGGCGCAGCGCACCACGCGCTGCACGGTAATGGTCTTGGTGCGCAGCCGGCTTCTCAGCTCCTCCAGCTCGCGCCGCGCGGCGGGCGCATCCGCGAACAGCCGCTCCAGCACCGCATCGGCTTCCAGCCGGGACGCACGCAGCAGCACGTCCGCCACCAGGCCGGCGCGCGAATGCGTGACGAGGTGCAGCACGGCGCCGTGCGGCAGGCTGTCGACCAGGGCGATGGCGTTGCCGATCGGGCTTTTCAGGATGGTCGGATGGTCGAACGCGAAGGCGCGGTTCGGGTAGTCCGCCAGCAGCGCCTCCAGCGGCGCGGCATTGCGCAGCCACAGCCTGCCGAAGGTGCGGGCGGTATCGACGAAGGTGCCGTGCATGAATACGAGCAGCGGGCCCGGATCGGCGCGCTCGTCCCATCCGCCGACGCGGTGCTCGGGCCCGAATTGCGCGGGAAGCCCGTCCGCGTCGACGCGATACAGGCCTTCGGTGACCTGTCCGTCGATGGCGGCGGCGATCGCCTCGGCCGTTTCTTCGTCTTTTTCCGGCACGCGGACCACCCCGAACCATTCGAGCAGCGCGGCGGCGGGGCCCGGGCGGCCATCCCGCCGGGCCACGCCGGCCGTCCATGGCAGCTGCCCGGTGACCGCGACGGCACTTCCCGCGCCCCGGGTGGCGGCTCCGTCGGCGCCGAGCAGGTCGCGCGCGTGCTCGGGATGCAGCAGCAGCAGCGGGCCGTCCGCGATCTGCAGCGCCACGATATCCTTGCCCGGCTCGACGTCGACGGTGGCGCTGGCCGCCGCCGCGGCGCGCTGCGTGTGCACGCCGAAGGCGCAGCGCAGCTCCAGCTTGCGCTCGCCCGCCAGCGACTGCGCGCCAGCGCCGTCCAGCGCCGTGCCGAATACGCGGAAAGTGATGGGTTCTGCCATGAGTGTCTCCGATGGATCTTGTTTGCAATCCATCTTACGTCGGGGGGACGGGGCGGTGGGAGTCGGAGCGGGGAATTCGTTGCTAAGGTGCTACTGGGAGAATCGTTGGCGGAGAGGCGTTGGTGTCGCACACCGGCTCGCCGGTGTGCGACACCGTACATGGACGCCCCCGGTATGCCAAGCTTTCTTTTCGTGATGGTTTGTAGGTAAAGATTGCACCCGTACATTCGGACTTTGATGTGGCTGATGCCACTGTCCCTGATGGGATTTGCTGGTCGACGCCCCCTCGGTTTAACGCACTCAAGGTGCTTGGTGTCGCGCGGGCTAAGCCGACCACGGTCTTACCTGGTTTGCCATCACTTCTTGATCGCTTGTGCAATCGGTGGAATGTACTGCTCCGCTTCCAAAAAACTGTCCGCTACCCTCCGCGAAGGCCCTCAACCGAGCCGATTACGCGGCAGCGTAATCGGCTCGGAACTCTCTGTCATGAGCCAATAGGGCCCAGACAGTCCTTGCATTCTTGTTGGCCAATGCTACTGCCGCAACGTTCTTGTGCCGTCGCCCAAGCAGTGAGTGAAGCCAGCCGCTCTTGCTTGGATCCTTTTTGACTGCATGCTGGATCACCGCTCGGGCTCCATGAATGAGCAAAGTACGCAGGTACGTATCGCCCCTTTTGCTGATGCCCAGAAGATTCGTGCGACCGCCTGTCGAATGCTGCTTGGGTACTAGGCCGATCCACGCTGCGAGTTGCCTGCCATTGGCGAAGTTCCTCGCGTTACCGATCGCCGCGACCAAAGCGCTGGCTGTGATCGGTCCTATGCCGGGTATCTTCTCCAACCGTTTGGACATCGGGTTCGAGCGGTGCCATTTCAGAATTTCCAGCTCGAATTCGTTGACTCTTCTATCCAGCACCTTCAAGTGATCGAGAAGTTCCAGAATGGTCTGGCGAAAAATGCCGGGCAACTCATCCTTCGCTTCGTCGAGCAGTGCCGGTACTCGCTCCCTGAGCACGGCCAAACCCTTCGGGACAACGAGGCCAAACTCCGCCAGCAGGCCGCGAATCTGGTTGGCCTGAGCAGTACGCTGCTTGACGAACCCACTACGCGCCGTGTGAACAGCAATAATCGCCTGCTGCTCAATAGTCTTGATCGGCACAAAGCGCATGTTTGGCCTTTGCACTGCCTCGCAGATTGCCTCGGCATCGGCTGCATCGTGCTTGTTGGTCTTCACGTATGGCTTGACGAACTGCGGAGCTATCAGCTTGACCGTGTGGCCCAGGCTCTGCAACTGCCGTGCCCAGTAATGCGCGCTGCCACACGCCTCCATCCCAATTAGACACGGCGGCATGTTAGAGAAAAACCTCATCACCTTGCCACGCCGGAGCTGGCATCGCATCTCGACCTTGCCGCTCGCATTAACGCCATGGAATTGGAAAACTTCCTTTGCCAGATCCATACTGCATGTCGTAATCTTCATGGTGACGCCCCTCTCTGGTTAAGTGAAACTTCGACAGCTCCACTTTGGCACATCGATGCCGTCTCAGGGTGGGGGCGTCCATCCCATTGGTTTTCGGATGAGGCACAGGAGAACCGGTCGGTCCGCCGCAGCGGTCGCACACCATTTCCGGAAGATGCGCCCGGAAATGATGTCCGACACCAACGACACGCGCGCCGCCGGTCAGAACTTGTAATTCGCCCCCAGCACGAACGTGCGCCCCGAATGCACATACAGCAGCGTATCGTTGCGGACCGTATCGCGCCCGTAGCGCAGCGCCTCGTCCGTCAGGTTCTGGCCTTCGATCGACAGCCGCAGGTTCGGCGTCACGTTGTACGACAGCGAAAAGTCGATGTTCGTCATGCCGTTCACGCGCGTATAGTCGTGGCCGTTGATGTCGCCCAGCACGGCCTGGATGTAGCTGGACCGGTGCGCCGCCGACACGCGGGCACTGAATTTCGGATCATCGTAGTACAGCGTGATATTGTGCGCGCGCGGCGACAGGCCCGTGAAGTCGGCCGTATCGCCGATGAACTCGTTTGCCGGCGTGGCCGGGTTATCGGGCCGCACGATGTAGTTGATCTTCGATTTGACGCGGGTGTAGTTGGCTAGCAGGCCGAAGTTCTTGCCGATGCCCGGCAGGAAGTTGAACGGCGCCTGCAGATTGAATTCCAGTCCGTTCAGCGGGCCACCCGGCGTGTTGAACTTGCGGTTCACCACCACCTCGGTGCCCGGCTGCACATTGCAGGCCGGCAGGCCACCCGTGATCGAGCAACCGGCGTCGGTCAGCAGCTCGTTCGGCAAGCCCAGCGACGAGTACACCTCGCGCTGCTGCACGTTCTGGATGAAGGACTTGATCTCCTTGCGGAAGAAGCCCAGCGAGATCATGGCATTCTTGTCGTAGTACCACTCGGCCTGCAAGTCGTACGTGCGGGCGCGGATCGGGTCCAGGTTGGCATTGCCGACGGTGACGGTCTGGAACTGGTGGTTCACGCTGGCCGACGGGCGCAGGTCGCCGTACTCCGGGCGCGCCAGCGTCTTGCCGGCCGAGAAGCGCAGGAACACATCCTTCGGCAGCTGCGCGGTCAGGTTCAGCGCGGGCAGCCAGTCGCGGTACTTTTTCGTGAACGTGATCGGTTGCAGCTGGCCGGCGATACGTTGCAGGGTCATCGACGTGGCTTGCGTGTCCACGCCGCGCACGCCGGCATTGCCGCGCCAGCCGATGCCCCACAAGTCGTAGTTGAAGTCCACCATGCCGTACAGCGCATCGATCTTTTCCTCGATGCGCGTCACGCCCGGCGTGGACAGATTGAATTCCGAGCCCGGCACGGCGGCGCAGTGGCATTCGATATTGTGCACGGCCAGCAGCTTGTTCAGGTCGACCGCCGCCCACGAGGTGGGCACGCCCGTGCCGCCCAGGCCGCGGCCGAAGCCGTCGATGTGGCGCGAGATGTCGTTCATCGTCGTGCCGGCGGGCAGGTTCAGGCCGCCGTCCGAACCGTTGCCCACTTCGTACAGGCCCCAGGTGTTCTTGCGGTGCGACAGGCCGGTGCGCAAGGTGAGATGGTCGTTCGCTTCCCACGCCAGGTTCGCGGCCGTGGTCTTGAGCTTGTTATCCGATTGCAGGTAGCGGCCGAAGAACTGGCCGTGCCAGGTGCCGTTCGGCTCCGTGCGCGCAAAGGTAAAGCTGGCCGGGTTGGCCACGTCGATGCCGTAGGTGAGCGTGGGCACGTTGCGGTTCTGGCGGAAGTCGAAGGCAAAGCCGTTCACGTTCGGCGCGTCGAACATGACGGTGGCGCGCATCGGATTGTCCAGGTTCGTGTTCGACATGCCGTGCAGGACATCGACCTTGAGCGTGTCGCTGATGCGGTGGCTGGCCGACAGCACGTTCTGGCGGAACTTCGTTTCATACACGTCCATCAGGCCCTCGGTGCGGATATCCACGCCGTTGAAGCGGCCGTAGGTCCAGCTGCCCTTGTCGTCGAATTCCGCTTCCAGGATCGACGTTTGCGGCTTGCCGTTTGCCGCCGCCAGGCTGCGGCCGAACGAAATGGCGCCGACGTAGTTGTCGTAGCGGATATTGCTGAATTTACCGTACATCAGGTCCAGGTTCACGTCCGTGCCGGGCGCCGGGCGCCACTGGAAGGAGCTGGTGATGCCGGTGCGCTCGTAGTCGGTCTGCGAGCGGCGGTAGCGGGGAATGCGCGGGGCAAAGGCGCCCGAGCCGGCCGCCGGGGTGGCGACGGTGCCGCCGAAATTGTCCGTGCGGGAGAGCACCTCGCCGTATGCGGCCGGGTTGCTGGTGCGCGGTACGCCAAAGCCGCAATTGGCCGCATCCACGCCCTTCACCGCGTCGTTGCCCGGCACCTGGGGCGACACGCCCGGCGGCGAGCAGAAGCCGCCGTCGAAGCTGGCCGGGTACAGGTCCACGGCTTCATAGCCTTCCTCGGTGGCGCGGCGTTTCGAGTACGCCGCCGAGACGAGGGCGCCGAACTTGCCGTAGGCCGTGTCCCACCGGTCCGAGATCAGGCCCGTGAAGCGGGGCTGGGTCTTGCGCGCCACCGAGTTCCAGGATTCCTGCATGCCGAAGCTGATGGTGCGGCCCTTGAAGTCGAAGGGCCGGCCGGTGCGCAGGTCGACGGTCGCGCCCAGCGAACCTTCCTCGATGGCCGCCTCGGACGTCTTGCGCACTTCAAGGCTGTTGAACAGTTCCGACGCGAACACGGAAAAGTCGAAGCCGCGGCCGCGGTTCGAATTGCCGTTGATGTCCGACGCGCCCGTCATCGACATGCCTTCGATGCCGTTGATGCGCACCCTGGTAAAACCGGCGTTCAGGCCACGCACGGTGATCTGGCGGCCTTCGCCGCCTTCACCGCGCGCCAGCGACACGCCCGGCACGCGCTGCAGCGATTCGGCCAGGTTCGCGTCCGGGAACTTGGCGATATCCTCGGCCTTGATCACGTCCAGGATGCCGTCGGAACTCTTCTTGGCGTTCAGGGCGCTGTCCAGGCTGGCGCGGAAGCCGGTCACGGTCACCACGGCGGCCGGTTCGGTGGCCGGCGCCTGCTGGGCCGACGCGGAAGACGCGAGCGCGGCCGCGGCCAGCGCCAGCGCGGTCAGCCGGATTTCTCCGGTCTTGTGGATCGATGTATTCATGCCTCTCCTTGTAGTTGTAGTGCTCGCCGGGGGTATTCGTCATGTCGGGAGCAGGGGCATGGTAAGAAAGGTGAGCGCCCGTGACTTATCAGGCAGGCAAATAATCACCGTCTTGAGAAGCTGGGTGCGCCCGGCGCCACGCTATGCCAAGTCGATATTGATCGCGCGCGAAATGGAATACCTGTGCGCGCCGTCGCTCTGCTACGATTCGAAAATTTTGACTCTTTCATAAGGACTTGCCGGGATGCCCATGCTGCCGAATCTTCGCCTCACCCCGCTGGCACTGACCATCGCGCTGCTGGCCGGCCATGCCGCCGCCGAACAGCGCAGCCTCTCGCAGGGCTGGCTGTTCGAACGCGGCGCGGTGCAGGGCGCGGAACAGCCGGCCTTCGACGATGCACGCTGGCGCAAGGTCACGGTGCCGCACGATTATTCGATCATGGACAAGCCCGATGGCTCGCCGCCCTTCGACGCGAAGGCAGTGGGCGGCCAGGACTCCGGCTATCTGCCGGGCGGCCAGGGCTGGTACCGCAAGCACTTCGTGCTGGACGCGGCGGATGCTTCGCGCGTGCTGCGCCTGAACTTCGAAGCCGTCTACATGGATGCCGACATCTGGTTCAACGGCGAGCACGTGGGCAGGCATCGCTACGGCTACACCGCGTTCACGCTGGACCTGACGGGCAAGGCCAAAGCGGGCGACAACGTGATCGTCGTGCGGGTGAACCACGTCGACCCCTCGTCGCGCTGGTATGCCGGCTCGGGCCTGATCCGCCCGGTGATGCTGGACCTGCTGGACCCGGTGCACGTGGCGCCCGACAGCGTCTTTGCCAGCACGCGCTTCGCATCGGCCGAGCGGGGCGAAGTCGACGTGCGCGCGGCGGTTGTGAACCGGTCGCTGTCCGCCGCGAAAGTCGAGGTGACCTCGCAACTCGTGGCAGGGGATGGCACGGTGGCTGCACGGGAGCGGCTGTCCGTGACGATCCCGGCACGCGGCAAGGCCGATATCGATCACCGCCTGACGGTCGCCCGGCCGAAACTGTGGTCGCCCGACGCGCCGAACCTGTACACGCTGGTACAGGAAGTGCGTGTCGGCGGCGTGCTGAAGGACACGCGGCGCACCCGTCTCGGCATTCGCACCGTCACGGTCGATGCCGAAAACGGCCTGCGCATCAACGGCAAGAAGTTCGTGCTGAAGGGCGGGAACATCCATCACGACAATTACATGCTGGGCGCGGCCGGCGCACCGGATGCGGACCGCCGCAAGGTGGAGCTGATGAAGGATGCGGGCTACAACGCCATCCGCAGCAGCCACAACCCGGCCAGCCAGGCGACGCTGGACGCGGCCGATGAGCTGGGCGTGCTCGTCATCGATGAAGCCTTCGACATGTGGCGCAAGTCCAAGCGCGATGCCGACTACTCGCGCTTTTTCGAAGAGAACTGGAAGCAGGATATCGACAGCCTCGTCATCAGCGGCCGCAACCACCCCAGCGTGATCTTCTGGAGCGTGGGGAACGAGATCCCGGAGCAGGCGTCCGCTGAAGGCGTTCGGACGACTCGCGAGCTGGCGGCGCGCATCCGCCTGCTGGACACGACCCGGCCCGTGACGCAGGGTGTGAACGTCGACAGCCCCGACAATGCTCCAATCTTCGCCGAGCTCGACGTGGCCGGCTACAACTACCGTGCCCACCTGTTCGGCAGCGATCACGCCACGCACCCCAAGCGGGTGATGTACACGTCCGAGTCGACATCGAAAGACGCGTTCCGCTATTGGGAACCGGTGGAGACGATGCCCTGGGTGATCGGCGATTTCGTGTGGACGGCCGTCGACTACATCGGCGAGACCGGCATCGGCTGGATGGGTTATTCGAAGGACTGGAAGCAGCTGGGCCAGTATCCCTGGCACCTCGCCTACTGCGGCGAGATCGATGCGACGGGCCGCAAGCGCCCGGCCGCCTACTACCGGCAGGTGCTGTGGAAGAGCGGCATCGACCCGGTGGCGGCCTTCGTGGAACAGCCGGCCGGCACGGAAGACTTGCCGGACCGCGAGTACTTCAAGGAGCACCCGGAGCTGGACTGGTCGCTGCACGACCTGCACCCGAGCTGGACGTGGAAGGGGCAGGAGGGCAAGCCGCTGAAGGTATCCGTGTATTCGGAGCATCCGGAAGTGGAACTCTTCCTGAACGGGCGCAGCCTGGGGCGGCGGCCGGTCGGGCGGCAGACGGAGTACAAGGCTTTGTATTCGGTGCCGTACGAGGCGGGGCGGCTGGTCGCCGTCGGCTACCGCGATGGCAAGGCGACGGACCGCTGGGAGCTGCGCACCGCCGGCGCGCCCGCTTCGGTGAAGCTGTCGGCCGACCGGCGGCAGGTGCGGGCGAATGGCGAGGACCTCGTGTACGTGACGGCGGAACTGGTCGATGCCGATGGGGTGCCCGTGTATTCTCGCGATGGCGACCGGAAGTTTCGCGTGTCCGTGAAGGGGGCGGGTACGCTGGCCGGGGTGGGGAATGGCAATCCGATGGATGCTTCCAGCTTGCAGTCGGGGGAGCGGAGTACGTTCCATGGGCGGCTCGTTGCGGTCGTGCGGGCGGGTGTGGAGGCAGGCCCGATCGAGGTGGAGTTTGCCGGCGAGGGGATGGTGACGCAACAGATGTGGGTCAATGCAACCCACCACGGCGACGCGAGATGAATAAACTTCTTCTACCGTCGTCAGGAACGCACGGGCAAGCGCCGTAAGAGGAGAGCGTGTAGATGAAGAATGGCTCCCGCCCCTATAAGCCCAATGATGCGAGCATGGCCGTCGTGTATGTACAGAATAACATGGCCAATTAATCACATTCGATAGAGCTAGAGATAAACCTTGCAGAAGAAAGGTATTGCTAGCGGGATCGCAACTATATATTCTAGCTATTGGGGTCGACTGTTGTTGAGGCGCGCGTCAGCGGTCACTAGCTATCGTTTTGCAATCAAACTCCCTGCTCTTCGTGCACTCTTCTTTACGACAATTTAAAAAACATTGGTTGACCAGTGAGCGCGTTGCGCTTAGTCTTGGTTGTTGAGCATGACATACCAATGGTGAGTCCAGCCACTGCGCATTGCGTTTGTTTGCGGCCGGTTGCCATCGATCCTTTTCACTTCTAACCATGGATATTGCCTCCATGAGTGAAAATCATTCCGAGCCGGGTAGCGAGCAGGGCGCGGGCGGGCAGGACGCTGCCGACGGTTACGACCCCGCGGTGATCAGGGGCGCCGAAGGGGGCGGTGCAGCAGCCACAGCGCCGCAGACCTCAGCGCCGCAGAGTGCCGTACCCCAAGGTACCAGGCCGCAAGGCGTGGCATCGAAGTTTGCCGATGCTTTGCTCTATGGCGTGCTTGGCGACATAATTATTGACATCATCAAGCCGGAAAGTGGATGGGATGTCTATGTCCAAAAAGTGGGTGAAATACTGAGCAGTGTCCCTTTTCTCCAACTGGCTACCCATCGCGGATTGAACCCGGAGGAGCCTGCCGCCGCTCAGGAATACGGTAACTGGATTCACTCCTCGGTCGTTTTGCTCGCCTCCGCACACCTGAACCGCTCAGCGCTGAAGGAAATTGCTGACCGCCTGGATTCAACAATGGAGGAGGTCGCGGAATTGATCGCCCGATTCCTTCTGGACGAGACACGATTCCGGAAAGACGCCGATTACGACTTTCTCGATTCGTTTATTGAGGCGTACCTCTTCGCCCAGGTACTGGACCGAACGTTGCCGCCGAGGGAGGCTAATCGTATAAGGGCGCTGAGGCGCAAAATCTGATCGATTGCGAGGTCAGTTGGCACGATAGTGACGTCTATCCGCTACCCGATGTATGACAGGGAGCGGACGGCAGTCATTAAGCGGCCGAGCAGTATCGATGATTTTTTATCCTGGCGGCGTTAATTCCCGACAGTGAGCTTCGCGATTATCTCGCCCGATACCGGCATACCGCCTCCAGGAACCTGAACCGCCGGTCATCGAACGACCCGAGGTGCCCCGTGCCAGCCTCGGCCCCGATCGGTTCCGAGCGCTGCGTCGCCCACACGGCATTGGCCGCATCCGCCACGCAGGCGATCAGGACGGAGGGGCGGGGCAGGTCGCCCGACTCGTCGCCGTCCAGGTAGCGATACTGCCCCGAGAGCTCCTCGGCGGCCGCGGCGAAGTCGCCTTCCAGGGCGGCGATCGACGGGTCTTCCTCCAGCGTGACGAACACATCGATGGCGCCATCGTCCTTCAATGTCACGCCAAACTTGCACAGCAGGGCCAGCTGCACGACATTGACGAGCACCTGCTGCCGGACGAATTCGTGCAGGTAGGGCCATAGCTCGGCGCGGTCCGGCGCGGCGTTCAGCGAAGCCATCAATGCCTTTCCGCGCAAGAACGCCACGCGGCATTGCTGCCGGGTGCGTACGTGGGGCGCGGGCGCTACCTTGCCGGACGAACCGAACGCCGCCACGAAGCACACGTGCGACGCGACCGAGAATAGTTCGCCTTCGAGGCGCACTGCGGTGGCGGGTGGCACCGCCGCGGCCGTCTCGCCGCCGGCGAGGCTCTGCGCTTCCTGCCTCCACTCGTCCAGACCCTGCCGGGCCCCCTGCAATTCCTCGGCCGTCAGCGCGCGCAGCTTCATCACATGCGCGCGCAGGTACAGCGCTTCGAGGCGCTTGGCCGAACGTGCGGGGCCGGGCGCTTCCTGCTCCGCGATCGAGAGGGCGAGTTCCGCGCAGCCCTGCGCGCTGCGCAGCAGCCGGTGCGCCAGCGCCCACAGCGCGTAGCACAGGAATTCGGTGTAGTGGGACGGGTCCTCGTTCGTGACGGCGAGGATGGTGCCGGCGCCCATTGGGCTTTCCTCCACCTGGCCGAAGGCGCTCCGGTGCACGAAGCGATACAGGTCCTGGGCCAGGCGGCGCGCCTTGGGGTAGCCATCCAGCAGCAGCGGCGGCAGGTTGCGCTGCACCACGCCGGCCTGGTCGGCCTTCTTGAAACCCAGCAGCGTGACGGAGCGGGCGAACGCCTGCCAGGCCTTCACGGAAAGCCGCTGCATGAAGCCTTCCAGCGCTTCCAGGCCGAGACCCTGCTGCTGCAGCTCGGCGATCGCGGCGCTCACGCCGTCCGCCCGGCTGTGCTCGCCGAACAATTGCCTGCCTTGCCACGAATCGATCAGCCGCGCGTGCTCGCCGCGCACGCGCCCCAGCGTCTCGCCGATCTTGTTGTAGTCGCCTTCGCGGATCGCCTGGGCCAACGACAGGCGCATGGCGTCGAGGAAGTTGATCAGCGAGGAAGCGCTGACGCCGGAAGCGCCCGGCGGCGCCAGCGCGCTGTCCGTGCCCGACGATTGCACGTATTCGTCCATCAGCCGGTGCCCCAGCAGCGAAAGGGGGCTGAATACCACCCGGTCCAGGTCCGCCAGGCCGAGGTCCTTGATCGCGCGCGGCAGCAGCTGGGAGCCGGTGATCAGCAGCAGGCGGCCCACGCGCCGCGGGCCCTGGGCCGTCTCCAGGTAATAGGCGTCGCGGTCGAGCTGCTCGTTCAGCCACGCCAGGTGGGCGAGCACCACGGCGTCGCCCTGCATCGTCAGCTTGCGGGCCGGCGTGTGGATCGTGTCCAGCTGCGTCATGCGCTGCAGCAGGCGGGCGGCGAGCCGGCTGACCGGGGCGATGTATTTGCCGTCGGCGGTGACCGGCGAGGGCAGGGCCGATGGCGAGCCGTCCCCGTTTTGCAGGGCCAGCCGGTCCAGGTGCTTGACGCGGTCGGCGGCGGCCAGCAAGTCGAAGCGGAACAGCTTGCCGATGGCGCCGTCGCCGCGCAGGCTGGCGTGGATGTCGTTCAACAGCGCATTGATGTCGGCCGCCGCAGCCGGGGCGGCCGCCGTGCCGTGCTCGACGATCTGGGCCGCGTCGTGCAGGCGCTCGCGGCTCACCAGGGTGACTTCGCTGGCCGAGCGCTTCAATTGCAGCGTGATCGTTTCCCAGTCGCGCAGCTTGCGCATCGCTTCCTCGCCGGCATCGGTAAGGATTTTTTGCAGCTCGATCGCATGGTCGCCGATCAGGAGCGGCGCGCAGTCCGGCTGCAACTGGAAGAAGATCAGGTTGCCCAGGAATTCCACGAGCTTCGACTCGAGTAACTGCAGCTCCCGGTCCTCCAGGTGGCGCGCCTCGCCGTCGTAGCGCAGCAGGGCGCCGTAGTGGTGCAGCTTGTCCGGCGCCATGAACATGTACACCACGTCGGAATCGACGGCATACAGGTTCAGCCGGCCGTCCGTCGCGCCCTCGGCCACGGAACTGTGCCAGATGTCGTGCATGTCGCCGATCAGTTCCTTCAGGCGGTGCTCGGCGCCATGGACACGCTGCTGCACGTCGGCGGGGTTGGCGGGGCTCATTGCCGCGCTCCCGCCGCGAAGACATGGCTCCACGCGGCCGGGAAGCCGACCGGCAGGGCGGGCGCGCTGTGCACCGGTAGTTCGTCGTCGGGCGTGGCCGCGTCGCCGGGGCCGAAGATCATGTCGTAGGTGGCCCGGACGTCGGCCGCCGTCGCACGGTCCAGTACCGGTATGTCCTCCGCGAGCCGCTTGACCAGTTGTGCGATCCGCTCGTGCTGCACCCCCGTGTGCGCCAGCGGGTACAGGGCGAGTACGAACTGGTGGCGCAGGGCGCGCACGTCGTCGGGCGTGAAGATCGCGGCATGGCCGTCGCGGAACAGCAGGTCCCAGGCATCGCACAGCGGTTCAGCCGCGTTGAAGGGCCGCACGGCCTGCACCAGGCGCAGCAGGTCGTGCAGCGCGGCCAGGAATTCGTCCGGCGCGTGCATGTGGTCGGTCGAGCGCTGTACCAGCAGCTTCAGCGCCAGCGCGATGCCGTTTTCCAGGCACACGCCGAGGCAGACGTGGCCTGTGCCGGGCCCGCCCGGATCGGGCGAGGGCCGGTAATTCGGGTCGGGCACCGCATCGAGTTCGCGGCACAGGCGGGCGATCGAGTCGATGTGATCGAGGTCCTCGCGCGCCGTGCCGACCAGGTGCGCCACCGGCGCGAAGGCCATGGGGCGGCGCACCTCGAATTGCCAGCCCAGGATCGCCTTGCCGATCCATTGCGCCATGGTCGCTTCCAGCCGGCGCTCGTAGTGGCTGCGCCAGTCCCAGCCCGTCACGGCCCGGTCGCCGGGGAAGTGCTCGGGATCGGTCCAGCGTGCGCACAGCAGCAGCACGTCGTGGGGCAGGCAGCGGTGGTTCATGACAGGGCCTCGGTCAGTTGGCGCACGATGCGCTCGATGGGCTCGGGCGTCATGCGCTTCAGGAAATAGTCGTGGTCGGTTTCCGGCACGCTTTGCACCGCGCCGAGGTAATGGGCGGTCACGGCGTCCAGCGGCACCGTGAACGGTTCCATCACCATCTCGGGCACGCCGTCCAGGCAGGCCTTGCGGCGCGCGGCCAGCACGGCCAGGTTGACGGTACGGCCCCAGTCGGCGCTGCACACGGGCCCGTCGTATGCCATGCGGAAGCGCGGGCCGCCATTGCATGCGCCATGCGGGCGGCGCCGCACCAGCCGGGTGCCCGCGGTCCAGGCGGCCAGGTCCAGGTCGAGCCGGATCAGGTGGTGGCCGGGCACGAGGTGGGACAGGCCGATCATGTCGCGGTAAAAGTCCGGCAGCGCCTTCTTCATGTGCCGCTGCCGGCGCATCAACTCGGCCCGCGGCGCCAGCCACACGCAATGGCCGCCGAAGCGCACCTTGCCGCTGTCGACGTCTTCCTTCCAGCGGCCGCTGTCCACATAGTCGCGTACGGCGTGAACGTGCTCCGGCGCGATCTCCGTGCTGCCGGTGCCGTCGAGTTCGACGGGCATCGGCACGGAGAGGCGCGGTCCCGTGGGGCGGCGGTCCAGTACCGACGTGTAGAAGCGGCCGTAGGTGGTGACGCGGGACAGTACGTTCCAGGCCGCGCCGGCATCACGTCGCAGCCGCGGTTCGGCCGAGTGCCGCCACAGGCCGCGGCTGACACAGCGCCCGCCAAGGTCGTCGACGAGCTCGTCCGGCGTGGCTCCCTCGCCGGGCGCGCCGGTGAGCGCCGCCGCCAGTTCGCGGCACACTTCGCGCAACGGGGCGGCATCGAAGCCGCTGTCGAGCGTGTCCTTCAAGTTCACGAGGAAAATGCGGCCGCGGCCGCTTTTGGCGAGCCGGTCGAGCAGGTGGGCCACCGTCGTCATCGTCGTCTCCTTCCCGGTGCCGTTCTGGCCGACGGCATCACGGCCATTGTGCGCCGATGCGGCTGGCAAGCAAAGAGCCGCGAGGTACCGGCTGTGCCGATCCAGCCACACGGCGCGGCCGGGCCCGGCAATCAATGCACTGAGCATTTTGCGCGGCTTATGGACAGTGCCGAATCACGCCGGGTACCATCGCCGGCACTAATATATCAGTGGCCGCGAGCCGCTCGACAGGAGACCCATGACCAACGCATCCCCGCCGCGCAGGCGCTTCCTTCAATCGGCCGCTGCCGCCTCGCTGCTTGCCACCTTGCCGGGGTGGTCCGCCGGCGCCACGGCGAACACGGGCGGCAAGGCCGCGCCCGTCGCGCGCACCGCGCTGCGCTGGCTCGACGGCAAGGCGCCGTCCCGCTTCGATGGCGCTACCCTGGGCGTGCCCTGGCCGCGCGGCACCCTGGCTGCCGGCAACCGGCTCGACTTCACGCTCGGCGCAGATGGGCCGGCAGTGCAGTCCTGGCCGCTGGCCTATTGGCCGGACGGCTCGCTGAAATGGACGGCGCACGCAATCGCCGGCGGCACGCCCGCGGATGGCTGGGAATTGGGGCGCGGCGCATCGTCCCGCGGCGGCGTCGCGGTGCGGCAGGGGGCGGGGCAGGTCGTGATCACGGCGGGCGACATCGCGTGGACCGTGCCGACGTCGGGCGAACACCTGGTCGCCACGGTGACGCGCGCGGGCCGCCTGGCCATGCAGAACATGAAGCTCGTGGCGCTGCGCCAGGATGGACCGCAGCCGGAGGGGGCCGGCAGCGTGGCGCGGCAACCGTTCACCAGCAAGGTCACGCGGGTGGCGGTCGAGCAGTCCGGCCCGGTGCGGGCGGTACTGAAACTGGACGGCCTGCACACGGGTGGCGGGCGCGACTGGCTCCCGTTCTCCGTGCGCCTGTATTTTTATGCAGGGTCGGACAGCGTGCGCATCGTCCACTCATTCATTTATGACGGCGTGCCCGACCAGGATTTCATCGCCGGCCTGGGCGTGACGGCGCAGGTGCCGATGCCTGATCCGACGTACGACCGGCACATCCGGTTCGCGGGGGAAGGCGTGGGCATCTGGGGCGAGGCCGTGCGCCCGGTGACCGGCTTGCGGCGCGATCCCGGCGAGGCCTTCAGGCTGGCGCAGGTGGCTGGTCAGGCCTTGCCGCCGCTGGCCGGTATGGCCAAGCCCGTGCGCGACGGCCTGCAGTGGATTCCCGAGTGGAGCGACTTTTCGCTGGCGCAGCTGGCGCCCGACGGTTTTACGTTGAAGAAGCGCACACGCAGCGGGCGGGCGTGGATCGATGCGAACGCCGGCACGCGCGCCAGGGGGCTCGTGTATGCCGGGGGAGCCTCCGGCGGCGTGGCGCTGGGCCTGAAGGACTTCTGGCAGCGCGCGCCCGTGCAGCTCGACGTGCGCAATGCCGCCACGCCGCTGGCGGACGTGACGGCGTGGCTGTGGTCACCTTCCGCGCCGGCCATGGACATGCGTTCCTACCGGGGCGAGGATGGCATGGATACCCACGACAAGCAGATCGCCGGCTTGAACATTACGTACGAGGACTACGAGCCGGGGTGGGATGCGGCAACGGGCGTGGCGCGCACCTCGGAGCTGCAGCTGTGGATCACGGCCGGCACGCCGTCGCACGAGGCGCTGTCGGCGATGGCCGAACAGGTGGCCTATCCGGCGCGGCTGGTGCTGGCGCCGGAGCGCATCCACGCCTGCGGCGTGTTCGGCGACTGGGACCCGGTCGACACGGCGAGCCCCGCCCGCCTGCTGATCGAGGATCGACTGACTGCGCAGCTGGACCAATACCTGCGCGAGGCCGAACAGCACCGGTGGTACGGCTTCTGGCATTACGGCGACGTGATGCATGCCTACGACGCCGACCGGCACATGTGGCGCTACGATATCGGCGGCTATGCGTGGGACAACTCCGAACTGTCGACCGACCTGTGGCTGTGGTACAGCTACCTGCGCACGGGCCGGGCCGACCTGTTCCGCTTCGCCGAGGCGATGACACGGCACACGGGCGAAGTGGATGTATACCACCTGGGGCGCTTCAAGGGCTTCGGCACGCGGCATGGCGTGCAGCACTGGTCCGACTCGTCGAAGCAGCCACGCATCTCGAATGCCGCCTACCGGCGCATCTATTACTACCTGACGGCCGACGAGCGCGTGGGCGATCTGATGCGCGAGCTGCTCGATTCCGACCGGGACCTGGACAAGGTGGACATTTCGCGCAAGCTGCCGAAGCAGGAAGGGGCGCCGCGCGGCGAATTCGTGAACGTCTCGTTCGGTACCGTGTGGGGTTCGCTGGTGGCGGCCTGGCTGGCCGAATGGGAACGGACCGGCGACACGCGGTGGCGCGACAAGATCGTGAACGGCATGCGCAGCATCGCGGCGCTGAAGTGGCAATGGTTCGCCGGCGGTGCACCCTATGACCACCGCACCGGCAGTTTCGTCGGGCCAGGCGGCGAGCCGGCGTTCTCCAACCTGAACGGCGTGTTCGGCGTGGTGGAGATGAACTCCGAGCTGCTGACGCTCGTCGACGAGCCGGCCTACCGCAAGGCGTGGATCGCTTACTGCCGCACCTATAACGCCCCGAAGGAAGAGATCGTGGCCCTGTTCGGGCGCGACCCGGGCGGGCGCGGCATGGGCGACACCAATTCGCGCATGACCGCCTATGCCGCCCGGCAGGAGCGCGACCGCGCGCTGGCGCTGCGGGCGTGGCGGGAATTCTTCCAGTCCGACTGGCTGAGGAACGGCCCCGCGCGCCCGCGGCGCATCGATGGCCCGGCCGTGCTGCGCCCCCTGGACGAGATGCCCGGCATCAGCACCAACGGCTCGGCGCAATGGGGCCTGGCCGCGATCCAGCACCTGGCGCTGGGCGGTGCCACCCTCGACGAAGCGGCGCGCGCTGCCGGGCTCCTTCCCCCTGCCTGATTCCTGCCTGACCTCCAAAGAGCGAAAACCATGAAGAGATTCCTGATCGCCGTACTGGCCGTGGCCAGCTGCACCGCCGCCGTGGCCGCGGAAACCCTGCGGCCCGCCTTCCTGCTGACCGGCGCGGCGTCGCGCGACAGCCAGGACCTGTCGGGCCAGTGGACGTATTCGAAGGACCTGTACCGCACCGGCCTCACCGATATCAACGGCTGGGTGGCCAAGTCGCGCATGCAGCGCCACCGCGACCTGGACGTGGCGGCCGAGGAAGCGCGCGCCAGCACCGATTTCTACGAGTTCGACATGGACCGGGGGCCGCGGATCGCGATACCCGGCGCATGGAACGCCGCCACGCCGTCGCTGCGCTACTACGACGGCCTGATCTGGTTCCAGCGCAAGTTCAACGCGCGGCCGTTGAAGGGCGAGCGCGCATTCCTGCGGTTCGAGGCCGTCAACTACAAGGCCCATGTCTACCTGAACGGGAAGGAAATCGGCCGGCACGAGGGTGGCTTCACGCCGTTCGTGCTGGAAGTGACCGATGCGCTGCGCGGCGGCGAGAACCGGCTCACCGTCGGCGTCGATTCCACGCACGATGCGCAATCGATTCCCACCTTCATCACGGACTGGGACCTGTATGGCGGCATTACGCGGCCCGTGAAGCTGATCCGCACGCCGGCCACCTTCATCGATGACGCCACGCTGGCGTTGCAGGCCGACGGGCGCATTGCCGGCGAGGTGCGCCTGCAGGGCGCGCGGGCGGCCGGGCAGGAGGTCACCGTCGCCATCGGCGCCCTGGCGACCGCCAGCGCGAAGACCGATGCGAACGGGCGCGCCGTGTTCGACCTGCCGGCGCCGGCGGCGCTGCGGCGCTGGTCGCCGGACAGCCCCACGCTGTACGATGTGCGTTTCACGGCCGCCGGCGACACGGTGCGCGAGCGCATGGGCTTTCGCACCATCGCCGTCAAGGGGAACCAGATCCTCCTGAACGGCAAGCCGCTGTTCCTGCGCGGGATTTCGCTGCACGAGGAGGAATTCGGGCCGAACCCGGCGCGCAACATGACGGAGCAGGCGTCGCGCGCGCTGCTCACCGAGATCAAGCACGGCTTGCACGCCAACTACGTGCGCCTGTCGCATTATCCGCACGCGGAGACGACGGTGCGGCTGGCCGACGAGATGGGCCTCCTGGTTTGGAGCGAGATTCCTGTCTACTGGACGGTGGACTGGGGCAACCCGGCCGTGCTGAGGAAGGCGCTGGCGATGCAGGCCGAGACGATCTATCGCGACCGCAACCGCGCCGCCGTGGTGATGTGGAGCGTGGGGAACGAGACGCCGGTCTCGCCGGCCCGCACCGCGTTCCACGCCGCGATGGCCGACAATGTGCGGGCACTCGACCCCACGCGGCTGGTGAGCGCCGCGCTGCTCGTCGAACGGCACAGCGAGAACGGCGAGGACGTCACGGCGATCAAGGACCCGCTGGTCGACAAGCTCGACGTGCTGGCCGTGAACACGTACGCCGGCTGGTACGGCAACGACACGCTCGATGCGCTGCCGTCGCTGAAGTGGCGGGTGCCCGCCGACCGGCCGCTGATCCTGTCCGAATTCGGCGCCGACGCCCTGGCCGGCTACCGCAACGACGGCATGAAGAAATTCACCGAGGAGTACCAGGCCGAGTACTACCGCAAGACGCTGGCGATGGCCGAGCGGATCCCCACGCTGCGCGGCATGTCGCCGTGGATCCTGAAGGACTTCCAGTCGCCGCGGCGCGAGCACCCCGTGTTCCAGAACGGCTGGAACCGCAAGGGCCTCCTCTCCGAAACCGGCGCCCGCAAGCAAGCCTTCGGCGTGCTTGCGGACTACTACCGCGGCAAGGCCGGCAGCGCCCCATAACAGCCGAGCCCGTGTCACGGGGTCACGCACCATGACACGGGCTCGACAATAAAGTGTTGCTGCGCGGGCAATTGCCGGGGCGTGCTACGATGAGGACTTCTCGTTCGATGAAGGGTAGTGTGTGGAGTCGTTGCTGATACTGGTCGGCCTGATCGTGTTGAATGGTGTATTCGCGATGTCGGAAATCGCGCTCGTGACGGCGCGGCGGGCAAAGCTCGTGAAGCTGGCGGGCGAGGGCGACCATGCCGCCGGTGCGGCCCTGAAGCTGGGAGAGGACCCGACCCGCTTCCTGTCCACCATCCAGATCGGCATCACGTCGATCGGCATCCTGAACGGCATCGTCGGCGAGGCCGTGCTGGCCAAGCCGCTGGCATTGTGGCTGATCGGGCTCGGCGCGGACGGCGAAGCCGCCAGCATCATGGCGACGGCCGGTGTCGTCATCGTCATCACCTATGTGTCGATCGTGATCGGCGAACTGGTGCCGAAACGGCTCGGGCAGATCGCGCCGGAAGTCATCGCCCGCCTGGTGGCGCGGCCGATGCACAGCCTGGCGGTGCTGACGCGGCCCTTTGTCATGCTGCTGACCGGCTCCACCAAGGCCATCCTGCGCATCATGGGCGTGCGCGACACGGGGCAGTCCACCGTCACGCAGGAAGAAATCCATGCGATGCTGGAGGAGGGCTCGGAGAGTGGCGCGATCGAGCAGCACCAGCACGACCTGGTGCGCAACGTGTTCCGGCTCGACGACCGCAAGCTCGGTTCGCTGATGATCCCCCGTTCGGACATCGTCTTCCTCGACATCCGCCTGCCCATCGAAGACAACCTGGCCCGCCTGCTCGAGTCCGAGCACTCCCGCTTCCCGGTATGCGACGGCGGCCTGGCCAACGTGCTGGGCGTCGTGACGGCCAAGCAGGCGCTCGCCGTGGTGGCGAAAGGACAGGTGCCGGACCTTGCGGCGATCGCGCAGCCGGCCGTCTACGTGCCGGAAACCCTGACCGGCATGGGCCTGTTGGAGCAGTTCCGCGCCAGCGGCATGCAGATGGTGTTCGTGATCGACGAATACGGCGACATCGAGGGCATCGTCACCGTGCAGGACATGCTCGAGGCGCTCACCGGCGAATTCACGCCTCGCAACGTGGAGGAAGCGTGGGCCGTGCAGCAGCCGGACGGCGCCTGGCTGCTGGCCGGCACGATCCCCATCCACGAGCTGAAGGACCGGCTCACGCTGAAGGTCGTGCCGGAGGAGGAAAAGGGCCACTACCACACGATCAGCGGCATGATCATGCTGCTGCTGGGGCGCCTGCCCGCGGCCGGCGACGTGGTCATGTGGGAAAACTGGCGCTTCGTCGTCGCCGGCATGGACGACAAGCGCATCGACAAGGTCCATGCGTCGCCCGTGATCAACGAAGAACCCACGCCGGCGGACGAGTAGCCGCTGCCGGACCGCCGCGGCGCGCATCCATGTCGCCAGCGGGCTCGGGAGCACGCAGCGCGAGCTTCCCGGCCGCGACAGGCTACGACGGCGCGGGCCTGCACGCCGCCCCCTGGCAGTTCCCCGGCGCCAGCCATCCTGGCCAGCAGGCGGCCGCGCGTGGCCGGCGAATATCGGTATAGCGGGAAACGGCTTCCGTGGCGCTGCCCCGGTACGGGTCATTCGCTTGCGATGATCGATATCACCAAAAAGCAACACGGCTCCGGTGATCGCTAGCATGATGCATCCAGGAATTCAATTGCAGTATTGTAAGTAGATTGTCACTGCCTTATACTGTATTACCAATATTCAACTATCATGCCGTTATGTCCACACTTGTTGCCGGCGCCGTCGTTGCCACTGCCATGATGTCGAGCTGTTCCTGGAACAGTCCTGGCCGTAATCCCTACCGCGGCAGCGTCAGGGAGGCAGTGTCGCGCTACATCGACATTCCGGCACCGGTGCGGGCGCAGCTGATCGCCAAGATCGAACGCGGCCAGCCGGACGACAGGGCGGCCATCACCCGCGACAGCATCGTCGGCAAATATGACTATGCCTCCGAGATCACCGACGTGCACTTCGGCCAGCGTACGATATGCGCATCGGTCAACCGTGACGAATGGCCTGAGACGGCGCGCGAACCGGCCGCCGTGTATTGCGTCGAGGATCAGTGCCTGATCGTTCCGCAAACCTCCGGCAATATCAGCCGGGTGCGGCGGACCGATGGCAGCGGCGCGACGGCGGACCAGCCGCCGGTTGCGGGGCAGGCGACGCTGGCGCCCCCGGCCCGGCCCGGAGAGGTCCGCTCCGCATCGGCGGACGACGTGGCCATGGCCGACGCGGTGGCCCAGGCCGTCGACATGCCGGGAAGCGGCCCGTCGGCGTCTTTCACGTCGCCGTTCGGCGCGGCCAGCCGCGCCCCCGACCTGGCCGACCGCACTCCCGGCGCCGGCACGGAGCTGACGCAGCCTTCTCCCGTGCCGGAGCCGGCCATGATCGGCTTGCTGGCGGCGGGCCTTGCGGTGGTGTTCTTCGCGGTACGGCGCCGCGGCCGCGGGAACTGACCCGCGCCGGCCGGTTGCGCCGCATCTCCCCATCCGGACGATCGCGCCCAAGCCCGTTCGCGCGGTGGCCCGGCGCCGGGCTGTCGAACGCCGCCGGCTTATCCGCCCGTGAACGGCCGGCAATCAATCGGGACGTCGATGAGGAAAGTGGTACCCGCCACGCTCGAGCTGTCGACGACGATCGAGCCACCGTGGCTCTCCGCCACGCTTTTGACGAAGGACAGGCCGATGCCGTAGCCTTCGGCGGGCACCACGTTTTCCCGGTGCAGGTAGGCGAAGATGTGCTCGAAGCGGTCGGCGGCGATCGGGTTGCCGGTATTGTGCACCGAGAGCGTGAGGCGGCCATGCGTGGTCGCCGAGCGGATCGTGACCTGGCTGCCGTCGCCGTACTTGACGGCGTTGCGCACGAGGTTTTCCAGCGCGCGCTGCAATTGCGCGAAATCCCACCAGCCTTCCACCGGCTCTCCCTCGATGGCAATCTCCACCTGCTGCGCCGAGAATTCCTCGCACACGGTGCGCATCAGCAGGCGGATGTCGAAGGCGGAAGGTTCTAGGGGCACCCGGTCGACGCCCGTGACGGTCAACGCGTCGAGCAGCTGGGCGATCATGTGGCCCAGGCGCTGGCCGTTTTCGAGGATACGGCGGCCCGTGCGCCGCGCCGCCGTCACGTCGGTGGCGAGCCCGATCAGTTCCGCGCCGGAGACGATGGTGGCCAGCGGCGACAGCATGTCGTGCGACAGCGTGGCGGCCAGCTTGCGGCGCAGGTCCTCGTGGATGGCGGAAAATTCCCGGATCGCCTCGCGCTGGGCCGTGTCGATCGCCGCTTCGATCCGGGCGCGCTGGGCCGCGTCGAGCGCGATGCCGTCCACCGCCGCCATTTCATAGATGGCGGCGCGGAACAGCTGGTATTCGTGGATCACCTGTTCCGGCCCGTAGGGTGTCAGCCGGGCGCGCTCGCCGCCGTGCTGGCTGGCCGCATTGTTGTGTTCAGTCGCCAGCGCACGCGGGTAGCCCGGCGTCAGGGTCTTGGCCAGGTTGTCGTAGAACGCCGGCAGCGTGTCGGCCAGCAGCGGTTCGGGCAAGTGCCGCGCGCCCCGCACCTCGCGGCGCGCCATGACCATCCAGTGCGCCATCACATCGTCGCGCAGCGCGAGCAAGCGCCGGGTGATGTCGGCCGGCGGCGGGTCGGGTCCCTTGTTCGGTGCAAGCGTCATGATCGGCCCATTCTAGGCCCGCCCGCGCCGTCGTCCGTGCACCGGCCCACATACGGGCCACATGGGTTCACGCCGCGCGGACCGGCGCGAGCCGCCGCGCCGCCAGGCCGTCGCGGATGGCCCAGCCGAGGGCGGGCACGGCCAGCGCGGTCAGCCCCCAGCTCCACCAGCCGGGCTCGACCGGTACGAGCGCCGTCGGCAGCGCCTGCCACGCGAGCAGCGTGTCGCCCAGCAGCACGACGATCGCGCCCAGATTCATGAACAGGAACAGATGGATGACCCGCTCGGTGGCGGGCAGTTCGCGGATCGCCCCTTCGACGGCCACGTCGCAGGCCGAAATCAGCACTTCGCCCAGCAGCAGCGCGCCGATGATCCACGCGAAGGCACCATGCCAGGCGAACCACGCCAGCCCCACGAACAGCACCGCGAACACGAGCTCGCGCAGGCTGTGCAGCCATTCCTCGCTGGCTGCGCCGGGGCGGTGCGGCAGGCGCACCAGCAACTCGTGGTTGAGCAGCACGTCGACGGCGGCCAGCAGGCCGTGCAGCAGGAGGGCGGCGATGTATGGGGGCATGGCACAACGTGAGGCCCGAAGGCGGGAACCCATTGTGCCATGCCCGGTGCGGCGGCCGCGCCGCCGAGCGCCTACACCATCCTGAGGCGCGCGATGTCCTTCAGGGCGCCGCCCAGGTGATGGCTTTCCGCCACCGAGATGGCCTTCACATAGCCGCGCGCGTAGCGGATCTCGTCCGCCGGGCCGCGCTTTTCCAGCTCGTCCAGCAGGTGGCCGGCCACGGCCAGGTCGTTGAGCAGGCCCAGCTTGTCCTGCAGGGCGGACAGCGCGCGGATATAGCGTTTCGCGGTCTTCTCCGGCAGCAGGTCGTGGAAGAACTCGGCCGCGTAGCGCGCCTTCTTGGCGGCGATCCGCACGCGGTGGCGCGCGCCCGCGTCATCTTCATCGAGCGTTTCGATGCGCTTGCGCAGCCGCCGCTGCGCCTTCTGGAGCAACGGCTCCATCGCATCGCCGGCGCGCTGGCGCAGCGGCGAATCCTTGGGCAGCGCGCCTTCCTGGCGCCATTGGCGGCCGTGGAGCCAGCCGTTCAGTTGCAGGATCAGCTGCGTGTAGCGGGGCTGGGTGAGCGTGGGCAGGAGCGCGCGGTGCAGCTCCTGGGCGCGCTGCTCGGCCGTGGCGCGCAGGGCGCCCAGATCCGCGCCCTCGATATGGGCGATCGTGGAACCGGCCAGCACGTCCCAGTCGCGCGCGGCGCCAAGTGCGCCGGCCAGCCATTCCAGGCTGTCGCGTACCATTTCAGGCAGCGGCGCCAGGTCCTCGAACATGTCCAGCAGGGCACGCAGCCGGCGCAAGCCCACGCGCATCTGGTGCAGGCTTTCCACGCTGCCCGTCAGCACGCCGGGCACATTGGCTTCCAGCTGCTGCAGGCAGTTCAGGCCCATGCACTGGAATGCGTCCTCCAGGCGCATCTTTCGCGCCAGGCGCACGGGCATGGCCTTCACGGGGGCGGGCGGTTCGCCATCGAGCAGCGCGTAGCCGCGTGCCGCCTTGCTGTCGCCGGCGATCTGCAGCGGGATATCCTTGTGCAGCGACAGCGCCAGCTCGAACAGCGGCGTGGGGTCGCCGCGCTTCAATTCCAGTTCCAGTTCGCCGATCGGCGCGTTCCGGCCGCCCGCATGCAGGTCACCCGCATCGAGCACGGCTTCGACCTGCTGGCCGTCCGGCAGCAGGATGTTCCACTGCGTGCGGCGCGTGGTGTTGTTGAACACCGGGCGCAGGTTGTTGACGATATCCGGCGCGCGCAGCAGTTCGGCAAGGCGTTTCGACTTGATCTGCCGCGCCAGCGCGCCCGGCTCGGGATCGGGGCCGGGCAGGGCGGATTCCCACTCGCCGCGCTGGTGCAGGCCGGCCGAACCGCCGGCGGCGGTCTTCACCGTCTGGATCCACGTGCCGCCGTCGGCGCGCACGCGCAGCGTCAGGCCGTTGTGCCACAGGTCCAGCCCGGGCGTGTCGTAATAGGTGTCGAGCAGCTCGTGCTCCTCGGGCGTGGCGACGGCCAGGTCGGCCAGCAGCGCGTGTTCGCGCAGGCGGGCGAGATCGGCCTGGGCCACCTTCAGCTTCAGTTCAGTTTCCATTCGCATCTCCAATAAAGCGCCGGCACGCGGCCGGCATGGACTGTCGGTATCTCGTGCTTTGTACTATACAAGCTAGCGAACTCAGCCGCCGCCCGGTTCCGAGCGGAAAGAAAATCGGTCCCGGTCACGGTGCTGTCATATGGAACGATTACCATGCGCAACCTATGTTCTTCGCACGCTCACTCGCGCGGTTTGCCCCGCATTCCTGGCTGCCGGCGCTCTGGCCGATCGTGGCGGTACTGGCGATCGCCGTCTACTGGCTGGTCATGAGCGCGCAGATCCGCGAAGACCGCCGCCTGGGCGAACGCGACGCGTTGCGCGAGGTGCGTTCCTATGCCGAGGCCTACGAACAGTACCTCACGCGCTCGATGGCGCAGATGGAGCAGGTGGCCGTGCAGCTCAAGCACGCGTGGGAGCAGTCCGGCGGCACGCTCGAACTGCAGACGCTGCGCCAGGACGGCATGTTCATCGATGCCGCCTTCCTCGAGGTCGCCATCGTCGACGGCGACGGCAAGGTGGTGTCATCGATTCCGCGGCGAGGGCGCTTCACGCCGCTGCGCCACGATCCAGCGCTAGCGTACCACCGGCAAAACAATTCCAGCGCGCTGCTGATCGGCGCCGTGCCGCCCGGCGCCGCCGCGCCGCAGCAGCAGGTGCGGCTGACGCTGCGCCTGGAAACCCCGGATAACGACTTTGCCGGCATCGTCTCGATCGTGATCGACGCCGCCTACCTGACGGCATTCCACAACGAACGGGTGCTTGGCCAGGATGGCCTGGTGGCGATGGTGGCGGACGATCTGACAGTGCGGCTGGAAGGGATGGCGGCCCAGCGGCGCGGCGCGCTGCTGCGCGATGCCCCGGTCGTGGCTGACGGTGACGGCGGCACGCGGCTGCCAGGCACGCACTTCACGGACGGCGCGCCGCGTCTCCTCGCCTGGCACCGCTCCAATGTGTATCCCGTGGTGGCCGTGGCGGCGAAGACCCTGGTCGACGCGCTGGCCTCGGCCGAGGAAAGGGCCGGCGCCATGCGTGCCACCTGGGCCGCCGTCTCGGCCGGCCTGCTGCTGGCGTCGATGGCGCTGGCCGTGGCCACGCGGCGCCACCAGCGGCGGCGCGCCGGCGAGGAAGAGGTGCGGATCGCCTACCGCGCCGCCACCGAGAACGCCAAGGACGGCTTCTACATGGCGCAGGCCGTGCGCGACACCACGGGCGCCGTGGTCGACTTCGTGGTGGTCGATTGCAACGAGCGGGGCGCCTCGTTCTACGGCGGCGGGCGCGAGGACCTGGTGGGCCGGCGCATGTCGGCGATCGAGCGCGAGCACGGCGGCACGACGCTGGAGGCCTACCATACCGCAATGGCGGCCGGCATCTACGAGGACGAGCGCCAGATGCCGGCCGGCCGCCGCATGCAGATCACCTGGGGGCGCCGGCGCATCGTCCGGGTCGGCAACGGCCTGGCGATCACGCTGCAGGACATCAGCGAGCGCAAGGCCTACGAGAGCGAACTGCTGTACCTGGCCAACTACGACACGCTGACCGGCCTGCCCAGCCGGCCCTGGGTGACGCGCTTCGTGCCGCAGGCGATCGGCGAGGCGGCCCAGCGGGGCGGCACGCTGGCCCTGCTGCTGGTCGACCTGGACGGGTTCAAGCATGTCAACGAGACCCACGGCCACGGCGCCGGCGACGACCTGCTCAAGCAGGCGGCGCTGCGGCTGGGCGGGCTGCTGCGGCCGCAGGACATCGTCGCCCGCCTGGGCGGCGACGAATTCGTGGTGGTGATCGCACCCGGCGGCTCCGACGAGGAACTGGCCGCGATCGGCGGCCGTGTCGCGGCGGCGCTGTCGCGCCCCTACGACCTGGGCAACGCGCGCTACACCATCACCGCGTCGATCGGCATCAGCTGCTACCCGCGCGATGGCGAGGATGCCGCCACCCTGCTCAAGCATGGCGACATCGCGATGACGGCCGCCAAGCGCGAGCGGGGCGGGCGCTGGCGCTTCTTCGACCCCGAGCTGTTCATCGCCGCCACGGCGCGCGCTCAGTTGCGGCACAGCCTGCAGGGCGCGCTGGCGGAAGGGCAGTTCGAGCTGCATTACCAGCCGCGCGTCGACCTGGCCACCGGCCGGCTGTGCAGCATGGAGGCGCTGCTGCGTTGGCGCCACCCGGAGCTGGGCATGGTTCCGCCGGCGAAGTTCATCCCGATCGCCGAGGAGAGCGGCCTGATCGGCCCGATCGGCCGCTTCGTCATCGAGGAAGCGTGCCGGCAGCTGGCGCTGTGGCGCGCGGCCGGGCTGGCCGTGGTGCCGGTGTCGATCAACGTCTCGGCCCACCAGTTCGGGCAGGGCGGCGTGCACGCGCACCTGGCCATGCACCTGGCGCGCCACCACCTGCCCGGCACGATGCTGGAGATCGAGATCACCGAATCGGCCATGGTGGCCGAGGGCGTGGACGTGCAGGGCCAGCTGGCCGCCCTGCGCGAGCTGGGCGTGCGGCTGCATGTGGACGACTTCGGCACCGGTTATTCGTCGCTGGCCCAGCTGCAGCGGCTCAGGATGGACGTGCTGAAGATCGACCGCGCGTTTACGTCGGAACTGACGGTATCGCCGGAAGGACGGGTGCTGTTCCAGGCCATCGTGTCGATGGCCAAGGCGCTGGACATGGCCGTGGTGGCCGAGGGCGTGGAGAGAGCCGATCAGCTCGCCGCGCTGATCGCGCTCGGCTGCGACGAAGGCCAGGGATACCTGTTCGCCGCGCCACTGCCGCCGCGCCAGGCGGGCGGCGTGCTCGCGCGGCCGCAACTGATGTCGGTGCTGGCGCCACGCGCCCGGCATGCGCTAGAGGAAACCTGAGCGTCAAGCCGGCACCGGCCAGCACGCGGTCGATCACCGGCGCGGGCACGTTTTCGGCACTCAGGCAAGCCTTGGCGTCTTCGTCGCGCAGCATGTGCATGAAGACCGTGCCGATGTCGACCTTCTGCGCCGTCGATATGTCCTTGCGGAACTCTGGCATCTATTTCATGTTCTCCGGCTCGTGGATGACAGTGCGGCCGGTCAGGCATGGAGACATGCGTCCGCCGCGAGGTACGTAGACCAGCCGCTGCGCGGCCGCTTGCAAAAGAGCACGCTGACCGTACCCCGTCACGAGGACGGCGCACGGCACGCGGGGGCAATAGCCGGTGCTGGCTGTTAATGCATCTTGTCCTGGACGCCTGTCCGGCGCGGCCTGGCGAACGCCGGAGAGGCGCCGGTGGGCCGCTGGCGCCTGCGCTGGTCGCCGGCAAGCGTGCGCAGGGTTTCGAGCGGCAGGCCGGTCTTTTCCTGCATCTGGAGGTACATGGTGGCGGTGATGGGCACGCGGCCGGCGCGCAGGCCGGCGAGGATGCCCGTGGAAAGGCCCAGCGTCTTGGCCAGCTTCGTGTCCGAGTGGACCTGCAATTGCCCGCACAGCGCGGCAAGCAGCCGGTTGGGGTCGTAAGGATGGTTCAACTTGTTCATCTGGTACGGTGAAAGGCGAAAACATCGCGTGGCGCGCGGATGCGGCTTATGGCGGCACAGCTTGCCACGGCAAGGTAGAAGGATACTCGCATTCGGGCCTGCTGTGATCGCTTGTGGAGTGGAACCTGCAGCGCCAATTTAATGCGGCGAGGCAAGGGGGCGCCACCCCTCTGCCAAACGCCGTAGACTTTTTGTCCATGAACAAACCACCGGAAACCACCAGGGCCGCGGATGACACCGTGGCCGTCCCCGTCATCCGCGAGGAAGTCGAGGTCAGCAAGCGGGTCGTCGACACGGGCCGCGGGGTGCGCGTCACCCGCAACGTGAGCGAGCGCTCCGAGGAAGTGCGTGAACTGCTGTGGCACGAGGAACTCGACGTGCAGCGCGTTCCCGTCGATCGCGTGGTGGCGGAGGCACCGCCATCGCGCTACGAGGGGGATGTGCTGGTGGTTCCGGTGCTCGAAGAGATCCTGGTGATGGAGAAGCGCTACCGCATCAAGGAGGAGCTGCGCATCACCCGGATACGCAGGCAGCAGGAGTACCGGGAAACCGTTCCCCTGCGGGTCGAGGACGTGCAGGTCGAAGCGTTCGACGACGGCCCGCAGGATGGTGTCCCGTGACCAAACCATGAAAAACTGAAAAGGAGAAAGCACCATGAGCCATACGCTAGCAGCCGTTTTCGACAATCGCGCATCCGCCGAGCAGGCCCGCCAGGAGCTGATCAGCTCCGGCATCGGCGCCGATTCCATCCAGCTGAGCTCCACGAGCTCCTCCACGGCGGACGCCTCTGCCGCCGCCAGCACTGGCAGCACCAGCGCGTCCGGCACCGGCGAGCATTCGATGGGCGACAGCATCCGCAATTTCTTCTCGAACATGTTCGGCGACGATGACGACGACCGCCACGTCTACGGTGAAGCCGTCAACCGCGGCAACGTGGTGCTGACCGTGCAGACGCCGACCCAGGACGAAGTGGAGCGCGCGGCCGACATCATCGAACGTTTCGGTCCGCTCGATATCGATGAACAGCGCTCGCAGTGGGAAGCGGGCGGCTGGAGCGCGGCCACCGCGCGCGGCTTGGGCGCGTCGTCCGGCCTGTCCGCTTCCCAGCAAAGCGGCAGCCTGCTGGGTTCGTCGCAGTCCGGCACCACGGTATCGGGCACGCAGGGTGCACTGCTGTCGGGCTCGCAAGGCTACAGCGATGCCGGCTCGATGCAGCGCGCGACCACCGACGAGCAGGTGATCCCGGTGATGGAGGAGGAACTGAAGGTCGGCAAGCGCATGGTGCAGCGCGGCGGCGTGCGCATCTACCAGCGCCTGGTGGAAACGCCGGTGCAAGAAAGCGTGAGCCTGCGCGAGGAGCACGTGAACGTGGAACGCCGCCCGGTGGACCGCCCGATCGACCCGTCGCAGGTAGGCGCCTTCCAGGAAACCTCGTTCGAACTGCGCGAGAACGCCGAGGAAGCCGTGGTGCAGAAGACGGCCCGCGTGGTCGAGGAAGTGGTGGTGGGCAAGGAAGTCACGCAGCGCACCGACCAGATCTCCGACACCGTTCGCCACACCGAAGTCGAGGTGGAGCAGCTGGGCGGCATGGACGACGACGCGTACTTCCGCACCCACTGGACCAGCAATTTCGCCAGCGCGGGCGGCAGCTACGACGATTACGCGCCGGCCTACCGCTACGGGGCCTCGATGCGCCGCGATGCCAGCTACTCGGGCCGTTCGTGGGATGAATCCGAAGCGGGCCTGCGCAGCAGCTGGGAGACCCAGTACCCCCAGTCGGCGTGGGAAAAGATGAAGGCCGCCGTGCGCCACGGCTGGGAACGTATCACGCAGTAAGGCTTGACGCCGCGCCCGCTGCAAGCCTTGCAGTCGGGCCGGCGCCTTGGCGGGCGGCGCCTCAGGGGCCGTCCGCCAGCACTTCCTGCAGTTCGGCCATCGTGAAGGGCTTGCGGATGGCGGCGGTCGGGAATTCCACTTCCGGCCGCGTACCGCCGCTGGCGAACACGATGCGCAGGCGCGGGTAGTCGCGGTGCGCGCGGCGCGCCAGTTCGATGCCCGACATGCCCGGCAGGCTGACATCGGTCAGCAGCACGTCCACCTCGCCAAGCCTTCCTACCGCTTCTTCGGCCGACCCCGCCCCTTCGGCGTGACAGCCAAGCATCCCGATCATTTCGCACAGCAGTTCCCGGCCGTCGTCATTGTCTTCGACGACCAGCACCCTGCGCTGCGGCGGCGCTGGCGGCGTCACGTCCGGCCGCCGGTCCAGCACGTGCCGCACGCGCAACGCGAGCTGCTGCCGGCTGTAGGGCTTGCTGAGCAGTTCCACGCCGGGATCGAGCCGGCCGGCATGCACGATGGCGTTCTGGGTATAGCCCGAGGTGAACAGCACACCGATGCCGGGCAGCAGCGCCGAGGCCAGGCGCGCCAGTTCCGGGCTGCGCAGGTTGCTGGGCATGATCACGTCGGTAAACAGCAGGTCGATGCGGGCGCCGCTTTGCAGCACGGCGAGCGCCGCCTCCGGGTGCGGCGCCTGCAGCACCGTGTAACCCAGTTCGCCCAGCTGGGCCGTGACGACGGCACGCACGTCGGCATCGTCCTCCACCACCAGGATCGTCTCGCTGCCGCCGCGCACGGCATCGTCGTGGTGCACCGGCTGGACGAGCGGCGCCTGCAGCGTGCGCGGCAGGAACAGCTTCACGGCGGTGCCCTTGCCGGGTTCGCTGTAGATCTTCAGGTGCCCGCCGCTCTGCTTCATGAAGCCATAGGCCATCGACAGGCCGAGGCCGGTGCCTTCGCCTTCCGGCTTCGTGGTGAAGAACGGTTCCACGGCGCGCGCCAGCACTTCCGGCGACATGCCCGAACCGGTGTCGGACACGGCGAGCATCACGTACTGGCCGGGCGCCAGGTCTTCCTGCCGCGCCGCGTAGTCGCGATCGAGTTCCACGTTGGAGAGCTCGATCGTCAGCCGGCCCGTGCCGCCCATCGCGTCGCGCGCATTGATCGCCAGGTTCAGCAGCACGTTCTCCATCTGCGTGCGGTCGACCAGCGTGGCCCACAGGGGATTCTCCACCACGGTGTCGATGACGACCGCCTCGCCGAGCGCGCGGCGCAGCAGCTCGTCGAGCCCCCGCACGACCACGGCCAGGTCGACCGGCTCCGGGCGCAGCGGCTGGCGGCGCGCGAAGGCCAGCAGCTGCGTCGTGAGCTTGGTGCCGCGGTCGACGGCGAGCATCGCGCTGTCCAGCCGTTTCGCCGGCCCTTCGGCGTTGCCCACTTCCTGTGCCAGCAATTCCAGGTTGGCGCGCAGGATCTGCAGGATATTGTTGAAATCGTGCGCGACGCCGCCCGTGAGCTTGCCCACCGCCTCCAGCTTTTGCGCGTGCAGCAGCGCGGCCTGGGCGTTTTGCAGCTCGCCCGTGCGTTCCGCCACGAGGCGCTCCAGTTCGTTCTGGTGGGCCATCAGCTGGTCGCGCATGCGCTTTTGCTCGGTCACGTCGTTGCCCTGGCAAAAAATGCCCCAGACCCGGCCATCCTTGCCCGTCAGCGGCTGGTAGACGAAATCGAGGAAGCGCTCGACCAGCTCGCCGCCCGGGCGCACGCGCACCCGCACCGGCACGTCGTGCCCGATCCGCGGCTCGCCCGTGCGGTACACCTCGTCGCGCATGCGCAGGAACGGCTGGTCGCGCAATTCGGGAAAGGCTTCGTGCATCGGGCGGTCGAGCAGGGCGCGGCTACCGAAGGTGGACAGGTAGGCGCGGTTGGCCAGCTCGAACACGTGATCGGGCCCGCGCGTGACGGCGAGGAAGCCCGGCGCCCGGTCGAACAGCGTCGCAAGGTGCCGATAGCGGCTGTTCGCCACCGACAACGCGGCGATGCTGCGCGAGCGTTCCTGGGCCAGTTCGCGGTGCCGCGCCGACACGTCGCGCAGCAGCAGCATGGCGCCGGCATAGCCGCCGTGGTCGTCGGTGATGGCGGACAGGGCCACTTCCAGCACGTCGAGCCTGCTGCCGCCCATCCCGTGGACCTCGATCACCCCATGGTCGGAACCGGCGCGCAGGCTGGCCAGCGCCCCCTCGAGATCTTCGTTCCAGAACGGCAGCTGCTGCGCCGGCAGGCCGCGCGCCTCGCGGGCATCCAGGCCAAGCAGCCGGGTTGCCGCCTCGTTCCAGTACAGCACGCGGTTGCCGCCGTCGAGGCCCGCGATGGCCTCGGCCGATTTTTCCAGGAAGCGGGCGAGGTAGCGTTCGGCGGTCGCCAGGCGCTGGAAGCTCCCCGTGACGGCCGCGGCCGGTGCCAGCGCGGCATTGGCACGCTGCAGCGTGGCGCGCAACTGCCGGCTGCGGACCTCGGACTGCACGGCCTTGACGATCTCGCCGGCCAGCGTGGCGCCATCGTCCTCGACCAGCGTCACATGGGGGCCGAGCATGGGCGAATAACTGAGCTGGCGCTGCACGTCGGGCAGGCGTTCCGGCGGGCAGGCGAGCAATACCGGGCCGGCCCAGGACCTGCGCAGCGAACGGATCATGGGCAGCGGCTCCGTTCCGTTCCCGGCGCCGGCCACCACGCACACCGTGGGCGGATCGCCGCGCTGCACGGCGGCGGACAGGGCGGCCACCGCGCCGCCGGGCGCGACGTGCGTCAACGCGATGCCCGTGCGTTCCAGCGTGGTGGCGAGGTCCGGCGCGGGCTCGTCGCCCACCAGCAGCGCACTGGCCGTTTGCATCGCCCTCATAGCAGGGGGATGCCGAGCAGGGCCCGGCCGGCCCAGATGTGCAGCAGGTCGGTGGTGGGGGACATCACGTGGCTGGCGCGGGCATCGCGCAGCATCTGCGCGACGCGGCTGTTGTCGCGGTACGCGGAGCCGCCGCAGATCGTCATGGCGTCGCCGGCCAGCGCGATCGCCGTCTCGCCCGCATCGGCCTTGCTGGCCAGGATGAAGGGCAGGGCTTCCGGGTCGCCGGCATCGCCCCGCGCCGCGGCCTCGAACACGAGCGCGCGGGTCTTCTGGTACGAGATCCACATCTTGGCGTAGCGCGTCTGCAGCGTTTCGACGTCGCGCAGCGCGGTGCCGGAGTGCGCGTAGCGGCGGTTGCGCAGGTGCGCGCCCGCCGCGTCCAGCGCCGACTGCGCCACGCCCAGGTAGGTGCCGGCCATCGCCATCAGGAAGTAGGGGGCCACCACCTCGAACACGTACCATACCTGGTCGCCCTCGGCGCCCAGCAGGTTGGCGGCCGGCACGTGCACGTTGTCGAGCTTGAGCGCGCGCGAGGAGTTGCCGCGCATGCCGAAGCCCTGCCATTCGCCCTGCCATTGCAGGCCGGGGGTGGCGCCGTCCACCACGAGGCAACTGAAATCGCCGTCCGCGGCACCGGCGTCGCTGGCCAGCGTCGAGACGACATACGAGTCGGCATGGCCGCCGTTCGTGACAAACTGCTTGGTGCCGTCGACCACATACTGGTCGCCCAGCCGGGCCAGCCGGGTTTCCGGCAGGTAGAAGTGCGCGCCCGAGCCCGCTTCCGACAGGGCCAGCGTCGTAATGTGGCGCCCGGCCGCGATGGGCCGCAGGTAGCGCTGCTGCTGGTCCTCGGTGGCCTTGGCCGCGATCACGGCCGTCCCCACGCAGTGCATGCCGAAGCACAGCGATGACGACGGGCAGGCGCGGGCGATCTCGGCGCTCACCGCGGCCAGCGCCAGCAAGCCTTGGCCGTGGCCGCCCAGCCGCGCCGGCACCTGCAGGCCCAGCAGCCCCGCCTCGGCGAAGGCGGCCATCGACGCGGCCGGCCAGCGGCATTGCGCATCGACGTCGGCCGCATGGGGCGCGACGTCGGTTTCGACGATTTGACGGGTCTGGCTGACGAGTTGTTCGAGTTCGTTCGGGAAGATCATGGATGCTCGCGGGTGGGGACGGGGCCAGTATAGGCCACGGCTGGCCCGGAGCCGCGCACGGGCGCCCGGGTGTTACCGGAAGTACGGGCTCAACATACCCGCGCATGACGGCACGGCGCGGTGCAGCCCCGTACAATCCCGCCGCTTGTCAACCAATAGTCAACAACTCTTGGCGTGCCGGCCTGACGGAGCTACTGCCGCGGCAGCACGAGCACGGAAGTGAAGTGCCAACCGCCCGCATCCTCTTCCGGCGGCACGGGCATGCCTTCGAACAGCTGTTCGAGCATGGCGCGGTCTTCGGCGCGGGCCGTATCGCCGACGAGGTCGCACCAGCAGCGCAGCACGCCGTAGGCCATTGCCCAGCGCGGCTCGGCCTGCTGGCCCTGCGCGGCGCGCGCTTCCGTGGCGATCGCGGTAATTGTGCGCAGCGCGCTCGCCGTCACGGCGTCGTAATCCCAGTTCTCGGCCGGCATGGCTCCCTTTCGTTTGTTTGTCGTCGGAAAGAGCTTAGCCGATCAGGCAAGAGGCGGGCGCGCGCGTGACGCCGGGCAGCCGGCACGACGTGCCGGCGCGCGGCCATCCCGTCCAGCCCTGGGGCCAGACAGCGTGCAAGGGATTTTCAGCGTCCGGTGGGCGGCACGTGGTGAGTGGACCACCCTTGTCCGGGTTCGGGCAGGAGGCCGCCGGGCGACGGTGACGCGGCGTGCCGGTGGCGGCGACGGTTACTCGTCGAATTCTTCCGCCAGGTTCTTCCAGCCACGGCTCTTGGCGAAAGCGGCGAATTCCTCCGGCGCTTCCAGCACGATCAGGCGGCTTTCCTGCAAGCCGGGATCGGAAAGGCCGAAGTCGGGGCCCTTATAGCCGAGCGCACGCAGGCGGTCGACGATCTGCCGCAGCACGGTGGCATCCTTGTGCCCGCCCTCATGGGGCTTGGCGAAGTCGACATAGACATCGATGATGCCGTAGCCTTCGTCGAAGATGCGGATGGCCTTCACGTCGTGCTTGCGGCCGCTGCTGTCCGTCACCTGGAACGGGCCGGACAGTTCAATATCGGAATCGGTAGTCATGGCCGCAGCATAACACCGATGCTGGCAGGCGAGCGCGAAGAAGAGGCGGTGGAATGCCGCCGGCCCGGCGTCAATCGCGCCTGCGGACTGTTCGCAGCTGCCCGGCCAGGACGCGGCCGATCACGGCATCGCCGATGCCGTGCAGCCGCAGCAGCGATTCGGCCCGGTCCTTGCCGAGCTTGCCGGATATCTTGATCGCCGCTTCCACGTAAGCGGCTCCGACGGCATCGCGCCGCCGGCATGCCAGTGCTGTTAATCCCATGTCTCCTCCTGTTATGGCGTCAGATTAAACCGTACCAATATTTCAGGAGAAGATTCGACACCTTGTTTGATATTAATCAAACCGCTGGGAAAGCGCAGCATTATCCCGCCGGCGCCATGCCGCCTAGCGCTCCCGCGGCTGGTCCGGCACTCGCGGCGCGTACACGTCCACCGACCAGGAGAAATCGTACGGGTCGTGCACCACCTCGGCGTGGAATCCCTTTCCGAGCATCGTGCTGGCGAATGCCGTCGCCTCGGCTTCCGTGCTGAAGAATTTCTCTTCGTCCGGCGCCGGCCCGGCCGCTTCCATGCCGGGCGCCGCAACGGCCCGAGTCAGCGGGGAAAGGTCCCAGCCAAGTGCTTTCTTGATGCGTGAGAGGAGTCCCCAGGGACCCGGGAATGCTGGTGAAGCCGCCGAACCTGACACATTGCTGTGATAACCGCCAACGAGGGCAAGTCTGTGCTTTTTGATCATGGTGCCGTCTCCAATGGTTGGGCCTGGTGTCCAGACTACCCGACACGCGAGCCGGTTGGGCAAAATTGGTTACTTAATAGCATTAAGAACTGCTTATTTTGGTAATTCCCAACACTTGCTATCTGAGTGGCGGACCTGGATAAACAAGTAGGAGAACCCTGTGTCAGCGGGTAGGAGCGGTCTGATCAGGCCGGTTGGTCTTCTCGCGCGAGAGGCACTCTTGCGCTTGATCATATTTGCCGTCGGTATTCTCGTCCTCAGCGGTGCGATGTCGGCGTACCAGAGTAGCTGGAATGGTCGCTTGGGTTCAGGAACAGGATGGTCACGAAATTCTAGTGGGCGGCCGCAGGGCACTCGCGCTTCGTGCACGGCGCGGCCGCGGCCCAGGCAATCTGCCGGGCAGTTGTGTGCAGCAAGTTCGAGAAGGAGATGCAGGAGATCGCTGTGGCGGGGCCAGCCTTGACGGAGAAGCTCGAGATCGAAAGCCACCTGGTGAACTAGGACGGCTTGGGCCGCTTCCCGCGAGGGGGGAGGGCACGCTGCCTGCATGACGGGTGCTAGCTGCGTGACGCTGCGGCGCCCCGAACTCGGCCGAATCTCCAGCAGCGGTGACGGCCCGCGCGGGATCTACAGCGCTGACCCGTACCTCGTAGTGCGCGCGATGATCAAGGTGACGTTCGACCAGCTGCGGCTGGACCTCCACTACGTGGAGACACAGCGGAAGGGCTGGATTTCCGCGCCCCTAGGCTTCTACGTGGCGCGGTTCGAGCGTCAGATAGAGCAGGCAAGGGCGGCGGTCGAGGCGTTCCTGCAGTAGTAGCGCCTCGATCGTAAGGACAGCGTCAGGAGGCGAACGGTTTTTCGACGACGTACTTGATGCTCGTGCCAGTCGCCTTCAGGATTTTCATGCGCAGTCCCTTGAAGACAACAGTCGCCGTGCCGTCAGGCTCCAGGTCGTAGAGAATGTCCTGTGTGAACGCTGGTCGAGCCATGTCGTTCATGAATTCGCGGAAAGACAGCCTGACGGTGCCTTTCGAGACACCCTGATATAGGATCTCCCGCTTCAGAGTGGGCTCGCCTGAGATGACTTTCGACTCGCTCTTCGCCGTGCTGTACTTGGCTGGGCTCGACAGGGGGAAGTAACGAGCGCGGTTCAGGAACATCGAGCTGTCAAGCGCTCCGTCGCGGTCAGTGTCGACAAGGCAGGCCGCAGCTGTCCCGCCGACGCCAGGCTTCGTGATGCGGAAGAAGCAGACCGCCGGATGCCCGCCTGCAGTCTTGGCCAGAACGCCTTGCTTGCCAGCCGGGAGATCTATGCTGTGCCCCAACTCCATCGTCGATTGCGCAGGCTGTTCCAGCGTAACTGTCACCGTGCGCTTGCTTGTGACGGGATGTTCGTTGTACAGGTTGTCGCCGGTAGCGGCGGTGCTGGCCTCGCCGATGGCCGGTTGGGACATAATCGACTCGCTCTGCTCAACAACTTCTTGCGGGGCGCGTACAAAGGGCGGCGCGCTGGCGCAGCCGGCAATCGCCAGGAGCAAAGGGAGGCACGTAAGGGGGTGTTTCCATTTTTGCAAGCGAATCTCCTTTCAGCTTCGTCTGGTCGTTGCTAACACGGCTATGACACGCCATTGTAAGCGCGAGCCGTGTCGCCGCGCTCCCCGCCAAGAAATGAGGATTGCTTATGTGCAAACTTCCAACAGTCAAGAAATTTCCTTGACAAGACACCGATCGAAAGAATAATTCAGGTCAACAATTCGAAATGCTGGGCGGTTTCCGTCGGCAGCCGCCCGCGAGTCCGAAGAGCTCACTTGGCAGATAGCCCTAGAGCGCATGAAAGGCCCGTGCACCGGCCGTGGTCGGGCGCCCAGTGACCGCCGGCATCTGGGTCTCGGCCGCCTACGGCTGTATGTCCCTCGGCCAGCGCCAACGCACGCTGCCAATCGGCATCCACGAGTGGAAGGGCAACGAGCGGAACTCGGCGAACCACGACTATTAGTGAATGTTCAACGAGCTGGCCAGCGACGGCTGGACGTCGGCCGCCGCCCAGGTTGCAATCTTCCTGTCCAAGCTGTCGCGCGGCAATAGCTTCGGCGAACTGCTTCGGCCGAGCTATTACAGCAACCGGGTGATCGGCTGGAAGCCGTTGCTGTGCCGCACCGTGCAGCCGTTCAATGTCAGTAAGGTCGTCCGGTATCGGATTACGCCCGGCAATGCGCCGTCGTTCGTGCTGGACCGCGACGACATCATCCACCTGCCGAGCCTGGGCTTTGACGGGCTCGTCAGCCCAAGCACGCTGACGTATGTCAGCTGGGGGTGATTGGCACCGCGCTGGCGGCGCAGGAATACACGGGCCGCTTCCTCACTGGAGGCGGCAACTTCGATTACGCGTAGAAGACCGCGCCGAACTTCGACCGAGCGCAGCTGGAGCAGCTCAAAGCTTCGCTGATCGCTCACGTGCAGAGCGGTGGGCGCGCTTGCTGATCCTGTCGGGCGGCCTGGAGCCTGCGCAGCTCAGCGTGAACTCGACCAAGATGCCAAGATCCTGGCTACCCGGCTGTTCATGATGGAGGAAATCTGCCAGATCTTCGGTGTGCCGCCGCACATGGTCGCTCATGCGGACAAAACCACATTGTGAGGCTCCGGCGTCGAAAATATGGAAATTGGCTTCGTGCGGTACACGCTGCAGCAGCACCTGACACCAATCGCACAGGAGCTGAAACGCAATTTGTGACCGGGCGCGAAAGGTACTTCGTCGAGCAGGTCACAGCGGCGCTCGAGCGCGACGACATCGAGGCGCACTACGGCGCATACCGGACTGTGAATCCTGGTGCCCCCGGCCGGAATCGAACCGGCACGACCTTGCGGTCAACGGATTTTAAGTCCGGTGTGTCTACCAATTTCACCACAGGGGCACAGCCCGGCATTATGACATGCCTGGGCATCAACTTCCAGAGCCATCTGGCATCCCGGCCTCGGGGCAGGACACCTCAGCCTTTCCTTCCGTCCATCCCCCCGTTGGTGTAGCATGCTGGACGGCACGCCCAGGGGCGTGCCGCTTGCTTTTCAAGGAACACCAACCATGCAAATCCAGATCAACGACATGCTGCGCGCCTATATCGAGCCGCTCACCGAGGCCGAGCATGAAGCGCTCGAGCGCAGCCTGCTGGCCGAAGGGTGCCGCGACGCCCTCGTGCTGTGGGGCGACGTGCTCGTCGACGGCCACAACCGCTACGCCATCTGCCAGAAGCACGGCATTCCATTCCGCGTCGTGCAGAACGAACGTTTCCAGAGCATGGAAGACGTGATGCTGTGGATGATCGACAATCACCTGGGCCGCCGCAGCGTGTCCGACTTCCAGCGCGGCGTGCTGGCGCTGCGCAAGAAGGATATCCTGGCCAAGCGCCTGGAAGACGAAGCCGCGCGCATCAAGGCCGAGGATGCGGCCATCGCGCCGCCCGATTCCGATGCGGAACCGCCGGCGCCGCCGAAGGTGCGCACCTCGCGCGAGGACATCGCCCGCGCCGCGCGCCTGTCCAGCAATACCATTTCGCAGATCGAGAAGATCACGAAGACGGCCACGCCGGAGCTGGTCGAAGCCGTGCGCGCCGGCACGATCTCGATCAATGCCGCCGCCACCGTCGCCACGCTGCCTCCCGAAGACCAGGTAACGGCCGTCGCCGGCGGCAAGAAGTTCCTGCAGCAGGCCGCCAAGGAAATCCGCGAACAGCGCGCGGCGTCGCGCCCCGCCAAGCCGGGCAAGCCGACCGCGCTCGACGACGGCGGCGAGGCGCCGTCGCAGCCCGACCAGCCGCTGACCGAAGTGGAATTGCTGCGCGCCGAAGTCGCCGAACTGAAGGCGAAGAACTCGGCGCTGCGCGCGGAGAATGCCGAGCTGCGCGAACGCATCGCCCAGCTCGTCGACGCATCGTAGATCACCGTCACCAACCATCGAAGGGTCCGATATGCCGAGAAGCGCCGTTGCACCTGTCTCCATCGTCCTGGGCTGCCTGATTCCGCTCGCCAGCCTGGCGGCCCCCGCCGCCCAGCAGGCCACCAAGCTGAGCCCCGCCGAAGTGCTGCGGCTGCAGGCGCAGGCCAAGCGCGTGACGATCCTGCGCGACAAGTGGGGCATTCCGCACATCTACGGCAAGACCGATGCGGACGCGGTGTTCGGCATGCTCTACGCGCAGGCCGAGGACGACTTCAACCGCGTCGAGCGCAACTTCATCACGGCGCTGGGCCGCATGGCCGAGGTGGAAGGGGAAAAGGCGCTGTACGAAGACTTGCGCATGAAGCTCTTCATCCGGCCGGACGAGTTGCAGGCCCAGTACCGGGCCAGCCCGGCGTGGCTGAAGAAGCTGATGAATGCCTGGGCCGACGGCTTGAACTGGTACCTGCAGACGCATCCGCAAGTGCAGCCGAAACTGCTGACGCGCTTCGAGCCATGGATGGCCCTCAGTTTTTCCGAGGGCAGTATCGGCGGCGACATCGAGGAAGTCGACGTCAAGTCCTTGCAGCGGTTTTATGCGGATATCCCCGAGCTGGCGGCGGCATCGTCCGGCAGTGATCTCGACAAGGAACCGGGTGGCTCGAACGGCTTCGCGATCGCACCGAAGATCAGCCGGAGCGGCAATGCGCTGCTGATGATCAACCCGCACACCTCGTTCTACTTCCGCCCCGAGATCCACGTGGTCAGCGAGGCGGGCCTGAACGCCTATGGGGCGGTGACCTGGGGCCAGTTCTTCGTCTACCAGGGCTTCAACGACCGGCTGGGCTGGATGCACACTTCCGGCGGGGGCGACGTCATCGACGAGTTCCTCGAAACCGTCATCCAGAAGGATGGCAAATACTGGTACCGGTACGGGCAGGAGCTGCGGCCGGTGCGCGAGATCGAGATCACGCTGCCGTTCAAGGTCATCGGCGGCATGGCGGAGAAGAAGGTCACCGCCTACTTCACGCACCATGGTCCGGTGGTGCGGCGCGAGGGCGACAAGTGGGTGTCGGTGGCGCTGATGAACCAGCCGCTGAAGGCGCTGCAGCAATCCTACCTGCGCACCAAGGCGCGCGACTACAAGGCGTTCTGGAAGGCGATGGAGCTGCGCACCAATTCGTCCAACAATACCGTGTACGCGGATGCTGATGGCAATATCGCCTACTTCCACGGCAATTTCATCCCGCGGCGCGACCCCCGCTTCGATTACACCAAGCCCGTCGACGGCAGCGACCCGGCGACCGACTGGCAAGGACTGCACACGGTGGCGGAAACGATCCGCCTGTTCAACCCGAAGAACGGCTGGATCCAGAACACCAACAACTGGCCGTATTCAGCGGCAGGCGCCTACAGCCCGCGGCGCGAGGATTATCCGGCTTACATGTCGATGAATCCGGAAAACGCGCGCGGCATCCACGCGGTGCGGGTATTGCAGGACAAGACCGACTTCACGCTGGAGTCGCTGATCGCCGCGGCCTACGACAGCCAGCTGACGGCCTTCGAACCGCTGCTGCCGCTGCTGCTGCGCGCCTACGACGAGGCGCCGGCCAGCGCCTTGCACAAGGCGGGCCTGTCCGCCCAGATCGCCGAGCTGCGCGGCTGGGACATGCGCTACTCGCTCGCGTCGGTGCCGACCTCGCTGGGCATCTACTGGCTGCAGGATCTCGTCAAGACCCATGGGCCGGCGGCGAAGGAGGAGGGCGTGCCCGTGCTGGAGTATGTCGAGAAGCGCATCACGCCCGCGCAGCGGCTCGAGGCGCTGACGCGGGCGTCGGCGAAGCTGGACAGCGCTTTCGGTACCTGGCGCACGCCGTGGGGGGAAATCAACCGCTTCCAGCGCCTGACCGGCGACATCGTCCAGCCGTTCGACGACAGCAAGCCGAGCATCCCGGTCCCGTACGCCTCGGGCAACTGGGGCGCACTGGCCGCCTACGGCATGACGTCGCCGCAAACGACGAAGCGCATCTACGGCGAGCGCGGCAACAGCTTCGTCGCCGCCGTCGAATTCGGCCGCAAGATCCGCGCGAAAAGCATCCTGGCGGGTGGCCAGAGCGGCGACCCGGCCTCGCCGCACTTCAACGACCAGGCCGAGATGTACGCCCGCGGCGAGTTCAAGGACGTGCTGTTCTACAAGGAAGACGTGCTGAAGAACCTGGAGCGGCAATATCACCCAGGGCTGTAGCGCACGAACACGAGCGGAGCAGCGCTGGCGAACCCCGGTGGTGTAGCAGGGGTTTCGCAGAGCATGCTCTGCGCCTGCGGAACGAATGATGGCTTGCAAGCCATCATCCAGCCCAGGCACCGGGTTTTTTGCAACATTTCTTTGACATCGGAGCCTGTCACCGGTTTTGCGTCAATAACTGCTGCCGTGGGGGAACCGCGGGCGTAGAATGGCTTCACCAGCACGGTGGAGGACGCCATGGCCGCATCCGACGACGAGCGGGCACCCGAGCCGGTGTCCGGCAATCCCGAGATGGTCCGGCTCGAGGAGTTCATCTTCGTGCGCGAGCTGTACGAGGTGTTCCTGCTGCTCGACCACATCTCCGGCCGCTGGGACAAGGACTTGCGCGCCGAGACGGGTGTCGACCCGCTGCTGATCATCCGTACGATCTGCGAGATCGGCCTGTCGCCCGCCGCGCCTCCCGAGCTGCGCCTGGAACAGGCGGTGGCGCTGATGCGCGCGAAGGACATGCTCAACGCCGTCGCGCGACCGGCGACCGGCCTGACCGTCGCGTTCACGATCCTCGTGGTGGGTGAGGAAGACCGCCGCAAGAAGATGAATGCGCTGCGGCGGCTCGTCTGCGAGGTGCTGCGGCGGCCTCCCAAGCCTGCCGTGGACGGCATGCCGCACCGCGGACAGGGCGGCACGCTGTGGGACAAGCCAACGCGCGTCACCCTGGCGCGCTATGCCTACCCGGGCTTGATCGGGGCGGCGATCAACTTCAATCGCCGCATGCTGTGGCTGGTGCTGTTCCTGCTGTCGACGCTGACCCTGTCCTGTGCCTTGTCCTGGCACGTGGCCGCCGGCAACGTGATGTTGCAGCACCTCGATGCCGTCCGCACCCGTACCAACGAGCTGCGTGCGGAGATCGCCACGGCCGAACTGAAATATACCGCCGACGAGCGCGCCCGGCTGATGGCCGCCGACACGAACCGCAAGCTGGCGCGCGACCCCGAACCCGTGCGATTCTGCACGCTCAAGGGGCCCGACGGCAGTCCGCGCTACCGCACCACCGAGGAATACCAGCTGTGCGACCGTGCCGAGGCCGTGCGGGAAGAGCGCCGTGCCGTGCGCATGAACCTGCGCGAATGGCTGGCGCCGTGGCGCGCGTTCTATGGCCTGTTCTACCAATACGTGCCGGAGAACAGGTCCGATCCCGAAGACATCGCCATCCGCCGCCGCGGCACCGAGGAGATGGCGCGCATCGTCACCCTGGTGGCCGGCACCTCGCTGCTGCCGCTGGCCTACGGCGTGCTCGGCGCGGGCGCGGCGGTGGTGCGGCGCCTGTGGGAGCGCATGCGCGAAAGCCTGCTGTCGCCGCGCGACTCGACGATGGCACTGCTGCAGCTGGCGCTTGGCGGCACGATCGGCGCGTGCATCGGCCTGTTCATCAACCCTTCGGGCGCCGCTTCCGGCGAATCGCAGGGCATCCTGGACGCGTGGGCGCTGTCCGGGTCGGCGCTGTCGTTTATCGCCGGCTTCGGCGTGGAAGGCGTGTTCCGCGCGCTGGAAAATTTCGTCCAGCGCGTGTTCCGCACCGATGAGCCGCGCCGGCGCGACGACCAGTAGGCACTCAGATCGCCGCCAGCGCATTCTCCAGGTCCCGGCGCAGGTCGTCCACGTGCTCGATGCCGACCGACAGCCGCACCAGGCCGTCGCCGATGCCCAGCTGGGCGCGCTGCGCGGCTGGAATGGTCGCGTGCGTCATCAGCGCCGGGTGCTCGATCAGGCTCTCGACGCCGCCCAGGCTCTCGGCCAGCGCGAAGACCTCGCACCGTTCCAGGAAACGCCGCGCCCCGTCCAGGTCGGTGGCGAGGTCGACCGAGATGATGCCGCCGAAGCCGTTCATCTGGCGCCGCGCCAGCGCATGCTGCGGGTGTGCGGCGAGCCCTGGGTAGAACACCTTGCGCACCTTGGGCTGCCGCTCCAGCCATTGCGCCAGTTCGAACGCGCTGGCGCAGTGGCGCTCCAGCCGGATCGCCAGCGTTTTCACGCCGCGCAGCGCCAGGAAGCTGTCGAACGGCCCGAGGATCGCGCCGACCGAGTTCTGGAGAAAACCCAGCTGCTCGCGCCAGGCGGCCTGCCGCTCCTCGCCGGCGACGACGGCGATGCCGCCGATGATGTCGGAATGGCCGTTCAGGTACTTGGTGGCCGAGTGCACCACGATGTCGAAGCCGTGTTCCAGCGGCCGTTGCACGACCGGGCTGGCAAACGTGTTGTCGGCCACCGCGATGATGCCGCGCTCGCGGCAGATGCGCGCGATCGCCGCCAGGTCCGCCAATTTGAGCATCGGGTTGGTCGGCGTCTCGACCCACACCATCCGCGTTTCGGGCCGCAGCACGGCCAGCAGGTTTTCCGGGTTCGTCAGGTCCGCATAGGTGAACGTGTGGCCGGCGCTGCGCCGGCGCACGCGCTCGAACAGCCGGAAGCTGCCGCCGTACATGTCGTCGCCGGCCACGATGTGCGAGCCGGCATCGAGCAGCTCGAGCACCGTGGCGATCGCCGCGAGGCCGGAGGCGAATGCATAACCCTGCGCGCCGCCTTCCAGGTCCGCCACGCAGCGTTCGAACGCCCAGCGGGTGGGGTTGTGGGAACGGCCATAGTCGAGGCCCTTGTGCACGCCCGGGCTTTGCTGCACGAAGGTCGACGTGGCGTAGATTGGCGGCATGATGGCGCCGGTCGAGGGGTCGGGGTACTGGCCGGCGTGGATCACGCGGGTGGCCAGTTGCCGCCGTTCTGCTGTCTTGTGGTCGTCGTTGTCGGCTTGGCTCATAGTTTCCTGCGCAGGTGGTTGAGAAGGTCGTAGCGGGTGATCAGGCCGTAGAAGCGCTGCTCGTCGGCCACCACGGCCGTCAAGCCGCGGTCGAGCGTGCTGCGCAGCGCCTGCAGGCTGTCGCCGGGGCGCAGCGTTTCCAGCCGGGCCGTCATCGTGTCGCCGACGGAGCCTGCATAGGCCGGCGCCTCATTGCCCACCTTGAGCAGCAGGTCCGATTCGTCGATGATGCCCACCAGCCTGCCGTTCTCGATCACCGGCAGCTGGGCCAGGTCGGCCGCGCGCATGCGGTTGAAGGCGACCAGCAGCGTGTCCGTGGGGGAGACGCTGACCACTTCGCCGGCGTCGTAGCGGCGGCCGATCAGGTCGCGCAGGTCGCCCGTGGCGGGCCGCTCGATCAAGCCCTGGTCGAACATCCAGCCATCGTTGTACATCTTCGAGAGGTAGCGCGTGCCCGTGTCGCAGACGAAGGTGGCCACGCGCTTGGGTACGGTCTGCTCGCGGCAGTATTTCAGGGCGGCGGCCAGCAGCGTGCCGGTCGACGAACCGCCCAGGATGCCTTCAGCACGCACCAGCGCGCGGGCACTGTCGAAACTTTCCCGGTCCGTGATCGTATAGGCGTGTTTCACGCGCGAGAAATCGGCGATGGACGGCACGAAGTCCTCGCCGATGCCTTCCACCGCCCACGAGCCGCTGGTGGCCGGCACGCGCGCCGTGCGCAGGAACTCGGTGAGGATCGAGCCTTTCGGGTCGGCCAGCACGAATTCCAGCTCGGGATTGGCCTTGGCGAAATAGCGCGACAGTCCGGTAAGGGTGCCGGAAGAGCCCACGCCGACGACGATGGCGTCGAGCTGCTGGCCCGCCTGCTGCCACAGTTCCGGGCCGGTGGTGGTTTCGTGCGCCAGCGGGTTGGCCGGGTTGTTGAACTGGTCCGCATAGAAGGCGCCGGGAATGTCGGCGGCGATGCGCGCCGCCTGGTCCTGGTAATACTCCGGGTGGCCCTTGCCCACGTCGGAGCGGGTGATGTGGATCTCGGCGCCGAGCGCCTTCAGGTGCAGCACCTTCTCGGTGGCCATCTTGTCGGGCACCACGAGCACCACGCGGTAGCCCTTGATGCGGCCGACGAGCGCCAGGCCCAGGCCGGTATTGCCGGCCGTGGCTTCGACGATCGTGCCGCCGGGTTTCAGGCGGCCGTCGCGCTCGGCCGCCTCGATCATCGACAGCGCGATGCGGTCCTTGATGGAGCCGCCGGGGTTCTGGGATTCGAGTTTCAGGAACAGCTGGCAGGGGCCGGTGTCCAGGCGCGTGACTTCGACCAGCGGGGTATTGCCGATCAGCCCGTACAGCGCGGCGGTGGTTGTGCTCGCCATGGTCTCTCCTCGTGGGATCGGAAAATCGCGAAAGGTCCGCGGTGCAAGTGTGGTGCGGCCGGCGGACGGTGTCGTGGCAGTATGCGCCGAAAGACCGCCGGGTGCCAGCCGGGCCGCCGGGCACGGCAACGGGCTGTCTTATAATGCGCGATTAACGTTCTTACAGCAGGCTGGCAGTGGCAAAACTCTATTTCCGTTACTCCGCGATGAACGCGGGCAAATCCACCGCGATGTTGCAGGTCGCCCATAACTACGAGGAACAGGGCCAGACCGTGCGCCTGTTCACGGCGGCGATCGACGACCGGTTCGGCGTCGGCAAGATCACTTCGCGGCTGGGCTTGCAACGGACCGTGGAAACCTACGACGCGAGCACGAATTTCCTGGACATCGACAAGGTCGCCTGCGTGCTGGTGGACGAGGCGCAGTTCCTCTCGGTGGCCCAGGTGCAGCAGCTGCACCAGCTGGCGCAGGTGAAGGGCGTGCCCGTGATCTGCTACGGCCTGCGCACCGACTTCCGCGGCGAGCCGTTCCCCGGCTCGATCTACCTGCTGGCACTGGCGGACACGATCGAGGAATTGAAGAATATCTGCACTTGCGGCAAGAAGGCGACGATGAATATCCGTGTGGATGAGCACGGTAACCGCATCCGCGAGGGTGCGCAGATCGCCATCGGCGGTAACGAGCGCTACCGGCAGGCGTGCGGCCGGTGCTTCTATTCGGGCGGGCATTAAATTTCATTAATATATTCCGCTACCGAATTTACAAGTTTTTGCATTCCGGTCATGCTTTTCGCGTTCTTTAATACGCACTTAAGCGTAAGCGGCGTTTCCCGGCGAGGTCTCCTGTAGAATAAGCCGGACACGGACTTGAAATGATTCGTCGAGTCCGCAAATCGTCATTTTAGAATTCGGAGTATGCCGATGAAGAAGCAAACGCTGCTGGCCGCGATGTCGCTGGCTTTCCTGTCCGCCTACGGTGTCGCCGCTCCGGCCGAGAAGGCCGCCGCCGTTGAACAGCTCAAGCCTGCCGCTCAGCAGACGCAAGCGGCCCTGTGGGCGTCGCGTGTGTTGTCCCGCTATCACTACAAGGCGCAGCCGCTGGACGACGCGATGTCGGAAAAGATCTACGACCGCTATTTCAAGTCGCTGGACGCGGAAAAGCTGTTCTTCGTGCAAGCCGATCTCGACAAATACGCAGGGGCCAAAGCCAAGCTCGACGATGCAATCGTCGGCGAAAACCTGCAGATGCCTTTCGACATCTACAATCTTTATCAGCAGCGGTTCAACGAGCGCATCGGCTATGCGCGTGAATTGCTGAAGACCAAGCCGGATTTCACGCTGGACGAAAGCTACCAGTACGACCGCGAAAAGGCCGAGTGGGCCAAGAGCGATGCAGAGGTGAAAGACCTGTGGCGCAAGCGTGTCAAGAACGACTGGCTGCGCCTGAAACTGGCGGGCAAGGACGACAAGGCGATCCGCGAAACGCTGGACAAGCGCTATGAAAACTACCTGTCCCGTTCGCGCAAGCTCAACGGCGAGGATGTGTTCCAGATCTTCATGAATGCCTACGCGATGTCGATCGAGCCGCACACCAATTACCTGGGCCCGCGCGCTTCGGACAATTTCGATATCCAGATGCGGCTGTCGCTGGAAGGCATCGGCGCGGTGCTGCAGACGCGCGACGAATACACGGTGATCCGCGAGATCGTCACCGGCAGCCCGGCCGGCATGTCCGGCAAGCTGAAGGTGGGCGACAGGATCGTCGGCGTGGCGCAGGGCGACAACGGTCCCGTGCAGGACGTGCTCGGCTGGCGCATCGACGACGTGGTGCAGCAGATCCGCGGCCCGAAGGATTCCAAGGTGCGCCTGCAGGTGCTGCCGGGCGACGCCGGGCCTGATGCCAAGCCGGTCGTGATCTCGCTCGTGCGCAAGAAGATCAGCATGGAAGAGCAGTCGGCCAAGAAGTCGATCATGGAAGTCAAGGATGGCAATGTGAAGCGCCGCATCGGCGTGATCTCGCTGCCCACGTTCTACCAGGACTTCGAGGCGCGGCGCCGCGGCGACAAGGATTACAAGAGCGCCACGCGCGACGTGGCCCGCCTGCTGGGCGAGCTGAAGAAGGACAAGGTCGACAATGTGCTGATCGACCTGCGCAACAACGGCGGCGGTTCGCTGACCGAGGCGGTGGAACTGACCGGCCTGTTCATCGACAAGGGCCCGGTGGTGCAGCAGCGCAGCGCGGAAGGGCGCGTGGAGGTGGAGCAGGATACGATCCCCGGCCTGGCCTGGGATGGTCCGATTGGCGTGCTGATCAACCGCGGCTCCGCGTCGGCGTCCGAGATTTTCGCTGCCGCTGTGCAGGATTACGGCCGCGGTATCGTCATCGGGGAGCCGAGCTTCGGCAAGGGCACGGTGCAGACGTTGATCAGTCTCGACCGCTTCGCGCAGGACAAGCAGCGCCTGGGCGAACTGAAGATGACGGTGGCGCAATTCTTCCGCATCAACGGCGGCACCACGCAGCTGCGCGGCGTCACGCCCGACATCAAGCTGCCGCAGTTGACTGACGCGGAAAACTTCGGCGAGTCGAGCTACGACAACGCGCTGCCGTACACGGTGATCAAGCCGGCCGTGTACATTCCGGCCGGCGAAGTAAAAGACATCATTCCGCTGCTGACGAAGAAGCACGAGGCGCGCGTGGCGAAGGACAAGGACTTCCAGTTCCTCGTCGAGGACGTGAACTACGTGAAGAAGCAGCGCAAGGAAAACCTGATTTCGCTGAACGAGAAGGAGCGCCGCAAGGAGCGCGACGAGCAGGAAGCGCGCGCCAAGCAGCGTGACGCGCGCCTGGCTGCCGCCCCGTCCGCGGACGATCCGATCCTGGTGCCGGATGCGAAGGACGCGGCCAAGAACGCCGTGGCCGCCAAGCCGGCCGGCGCGAAGCAGGCCAAGCAGGCCGCCGCGGCCGTGAAGGGCGCCAGCCGCACCGACGACGGCCTGCAGGGAGACGAACGCTCGCTGACCGCCGAACTGGAAGCGGAACAGGCCGCCAAGAACGCGAAGGACGTGCTGCTGCTCGAAGCCGTGCACATCATGGCCGACGAAGTGGGCTTGCTGAAAACCGATACCCGTCTCGCCTCGCGCGTGCTGCCGTACGCGCCGGACCGCTGATCATTCCCAAGCAGGGATGTACCTGGGGAGCCTTCGGGCTCCCCTTTTTTATGGCCGTCGCGTGCGCAGGAAGCCTTCCGCCCACCGCTTCCAGCAGCGGCGTTACCCGCTTTGCTCAGCACGATGACTGTTTGCAGTTATTGGGCTTGGCAATATCTAGTATCACTACATTTGAGTTGCGCAATATGGCGCGGTGCAGCATAATTCACTCGTCTCCTCTATTCTCCTCCAAGGAAATAGACTTCAGCCCGCCAGCTTGGCGGGCTTTTTTTTTCGCCGCGATCCGGTAACGACGCCGTGCTGGCGACGATACGCCGGATTGGCGGCAGCTTGTAGTCGGGTTTCAGGCAGTGGCGCTGTCAGCCCTGCCGGATGGCAGGGGCGAAGTGTCGGTCCACCGGCCGGTGCCCGTGACAGCTCCCCCGGTTTGGCGCCGGCGCGCGACCGCCGCCAGGATTCCTATGCCGCCGAGCAGCATGGCCCAGGTGGACGGCTCCGGCACCGCCAGTGCCGTCGCATGCGCCGAAGTGCCGAGCGTCAGCTTGACCCAGTTGGCGGTGTCCTCGGTGTTGGCGATGGCGTACCAGAAGCGGTCGGTCACGGTCTCGCCCGGACTGCCGGGTACTTCGCCCTGGATCTTGGTCCAGTGGGTGTCTTTCGTGTCCACCGCGACATGCTGCCCGAATGCGCCGTAATAAGGCACGGTGCCGACGTCCGTCAGTTCCAGGGTATGGTACAGCTCGCCGCTAAATACCAGCATCGTATGCGGGCTCAGGTTAATTTCGAGTACCTGCCGGATGCCCGAGCTGACGATCTGGTTGGCTTCGGACGATTGCGCAAAGGCGCTCAATTCCCCGAATGTGCCGCTGGTCTCGCCGGATGTGATGGCCTGGCCGTATTGATGTTCGTAAGCGGAGGGTACTTCGCCGTGTACTAACTCGGTCCAGTAAACGTCATACTTTGGCGTGGCATAGTCATCCATGTAATGCTGGTATTCGGTGAAATACCGCTTGACCGTGAAGGACGGCGCAATGCCGTCGTCCGGCCGCAGATCCGTCAGGGACACCTGGACGTTGTTGAAGCCGACGCTCTGGCGCACGGTCGCTGCAAGAGCATCGGTGCTGGCGCAGGCTGCCGCTACGGCGCACAGCAAGGCGGAACGCAAAGTCTTGTTCATGGCGTGATTCCTTTCAGGCGTGACGGTGGCGGCGGCGCGCGATCGCGCCAACGGTGAGCATGCCGGCAGCGAGCATCGCCCAGGTCGATGGTTCGGGTACGGCGGCAATGGGGAGGTCCGAATAAATGATCGAGTAATTTTCCACAGAGAAGGTTACGTCGATGGTGACGGCCTGGTTCGAGGTATTGGCATAGGCAAGCCACAGATCCCGGTCCACGTGGAGGTCGGACTCCCTGTTGAGGACCAGCGAGCTGTAGTAGCCGCCATAGATGGGCAGGTCCGGGCTCGTGAACGACAGTTCCACCCTGTTGACGCCCGATTGAAAATAGCCGGGCAATTGCGCCTCCGATACGCGCTGGTAGAAGTTGCCGCTGAGCGTAAGGACGCTGTTTGCCGACAATGTGAACGTGTATGCCTGCATGGCTGACACGGAAACGCGACCGTCCTCGTCGAGATTGCTGAACGCGGCGCCTTCCAGCGAAAACTCGCCTGGCCTGCCGGAAGTGTGCACGGCGGCATACGAGGGCCCTTCCGCGAGGGCATGGTTCACCGGCTTCAGTCCCGAACTGGTATCGTCGATTGCCTGCTTGCCGCCCGGTCCCCACACGGAGACTTCGTAACGGCTGTCGGAAAAGGTGTAACTGAAGGCCGCTGCGGCATTATCGCCGGGCGTCAGGTCCACCACGCCGAAGGCGATGTCGCTGATGCCCGTTTCAAACGTCACCCCTTGTGCCTGCACTCCGGTGGCATGCCACGCCAGGCACGCAGCAAGCAAACAACTCCATAGATGTCTCATCGATCGTCTCCAATGGTAGTCGGGTCCGGCCCGGACCCTGGGCGGTTGCCAGGTCACTACCTTTGTAGTAGTAACTATTTGACAACCAATCGTCACTATATGACAGATCAGCTGTTTCGCGGCAGTCTTGATGGGCTCGCAAAATTTTCATGCCGGCAATCGTGCGCCATGCACTGCCATTTTTGCGTGTAGTCGAGTTTCAGCAGCCCCGCGAGAGGGGCGGAAAGGACTCCCCATGCACCCAGTAAAGCCGGCGGCGCCCACGGGGCCTGCCATCGTCGTCAACGGCGTCGAGCACAGGATGAACGTGGATGTGCGCACCACGCTGCTCGATTACCTGCGCGACCACCTCCACCTGACCGGCACGAAAAAGGGGTGCGACCATGGCCAGTGCGGTGCCTGCACCGTGCACCTGAACGGCCGCCGCATCAATTCATGCCTTGCACTCGCGCTGGCGCACGAGGGCGACGACGTGACCACGATCGAAGGCCTGGGCGACCCCGAGCGGCTGCACCCGATGCAGGCCGCCTTCGTGCGGCACGACGGCTACCAGTGCGGCTACTGTACCGCCGGGCAGATCATGTCGGCCGTGGCGCTGCTGGACGAACCCTGCGGCCGGGACGACGGCACGGTGCGCGAATGCATGAGCGGCAACCTGTGCCGCTGCGGGGCGTATGCGAACATCGTCGCGGCGATCCAGGATGCCCGCAAGGAGATGGGCAAATGAGGACCTTCGAGCTGCGCCGCGCCGCGAGCGTGGACGATGCGGTGCTGCTGGGCGCCGCGTCGCCCACCGCACAGCAGGGGGCCACCGTGCGCTACCTGGCCGGCGGCACCACGCTGCTGGACCTGATGAAGCTGGACGTGGAGCAACCCGCCCACGTGGTGCAGATCGACCGGCTGGGACTGGACCGGATCGAGGCCGGCGAGGATGCCGGCCTGTCGATCGGCGCCACCGTGCGCAACAGCGACCTGGCCCATGACGAGCGGGTCCGCCTCGGTTATCCCGTGCTGTGCGAGGCGCTGCTGGCGGGCGCCTCGGGCCAGTTGCGCAATATGGCGACGACCGCCGGCAACCTGTTGCAACGGACGCGCTGCGTGTATTTCCGCGACCCGGGCATGGCTTGCAACAAGCGTGTCCCCGGCAGCGGTTGCGATGCGTTGGAGGGCTACCACCGCAACCTCGCGCTGCTGGGTACCAGCGAACATTGCATCGCCACCAATCCTTCGGACATGAACGTGGCGCTGGTGGTGCTGGAGGCGGTCGTGCATGTCGCGGGCCTGCATGGCCGGCGCGCGATCCCGATCGCCAACTTCCACCTGCTGCCGCGCGACACGCCGCACATCGAGACGCCGCTGATGCCGGGCGACCTCGTCACCCACATCACGCTGCCGCCGCTGCCCCCGGGCGCCCGTTCCGGTTACCTGAAGCTGCGCGACCGCGCATCGTACGAATTCGCGCTGGCTTCGTGCGCCGTCGTCCTGCAAGTGACCGATGGCCGGGTCGAGCGGGTCAGGCTCGGCCTCGGCGGCGTCGCCACCCGGCCCTGGCGCGCGGTGGATGCCGAGCACATACTCACCGGACAGCCGCTGACCGTGGCGAACATCGAGGCGGCAGCGGCCGTCGCGCTGCGGGATGCGCAGCCGCGGCCGGGCAATGCTTTCAAGGCCGAGCTGGCGCGCCGCTGCATCGTGCAGGCGATCAGGAACGTGGCAGGGGAGGACTTGCAATGAGAGACGATATCATCGGCGCCGCGCTGCCGCGCGTCGAAGGCCCGTGGAAGGTCAGCGGCCACGCCCGGTACACTGCCGACCACCATTTCCCGGACATGCTAGTGGCCGTGCCGGTCCCCGCCACCGTCGCCGTGGGTAGAGTGCGCCGTATCGACTGCAATGCGGCGCGGGCCATGCCGGGCGTGCAGGCGATCCTTACGCGCGAGACGATCGGCCACATCGCACGGCTGCCGGAAGACACGAAGTTCGAAATGGACGAGAAGGTGCCGCCGCTGCAGGACGATGAAGTGCGCTACTACGGCCAGTTCGTGGCCCTCGTGCTGGCCGATACGTTCGAGCAGGCGCGCGACGCCGCCCGCGCCGTCGTCGTCGACTACGACGCCGCGGTGCCGGATGTGCGCATGGAGCTGGAGCCGGGCGAGAAGCCGAAGGTCGAGACCGAGCGTGGCGATGCCGGGAAGGCGTTGGGCACGGGAGCGGTCCAGCTCGACGAGACCTATCGCACCCCGGTTGAAACGCACAACCCGATGGAACTGCATGCCACGGTGGCGCGCTGGGAAGGCGACCGGCTGACCGTGTATGAAACCACCCAGGCCGTAATCAATCACCGCGGCGTGCTGTCGCAGATGCTGCAGGTGCCGGAAGAGCGCATCCGCGTCGTCACCGCCTACCTGGGCGGGGGCTTCGGCGGCAAGTTGTGGCCATGGACGCATTCGCTGCTCGCGGCCCAGGCGGCGCGCCAAGTCGGCCGCCCGGTGAAGCTGGTGGTCACGCGGCAGATGATGTTCCGCAACGTCGGTCACCGCACGATGACGCAGCAGCGCATGCGCCTCGCCGCCGAGGCCAATGGCAAGCTGGTCGCGCTGCAGCATGAATTCATTTTCCACGATTCGCGCGCGGGAATGTCGTTCGAGGCGTGCGGCGAGGCGACCGGCCACCTGTACAGCTGCCCGAACCTGCGCGTGATCGGCTCCTCCATCCGGCGCGACCTGGGCGTGAACACGGCCATGCGCGGCCCTGGCGCCGTCCCCGGCATGTTCGCGCTGGAATCGGCCATGAACGAGCTGGCCGACCGCCTGGGCATGGACCCGGTGGCCCTGCGGCTGGCGAACGAGCCCGAGCTGGACGAATCGAAGGGCGTGCCGTTCTCGTCGCGCCACCTGAAGGAATGCCTGCAACTGGGCGCGGAGCGCTTCGGCTGGTCGCGCCGGGATCCGGCCATCGGCGCCATGCGCGACGGCGACACGATCCTGGGCTGGGGCATGGCCAATGCCACCTGGCTCGGCATGCGGCGGCCTGCCGAAGTGGCGATCCGCCTGCACGACGACGGCACGGTGGCGGTGCGTTCGGCCACGCAGGACATCGGCACCGGTACCTACACGGTGCTGGCCCAAATGACGGCGCGCGCGGTCGGCGTGGACATCGGGCGGGTGAAGGTGGAGATCGGCGACACGGAACTGCCGCCCGGGCCCGTGTCCGGCGGCTCGATGGCGACCGCTTCGCTGGTGCCCGCCGTGACCATGGCCGCGCGCCACGCGATCCGCCAGTTGCAGGATGTGGCGGCGCGCGTGCTGGAAGGCGCGGAGCCGGCGTTCGAGGAAGGGCGCCTCGGCGGGCAGCCGTTCGAGGAATTGCTTCGGCGCGCCGGCGTCGGGCACGTGGAAGGCCAGGGCACGGGGGGCTGGAGCTTCAAGGACCCGCAGGCGAAGAAAGTGTCGATCCAGTCGTTCGGCTGCCATTTCATCGAGGTGGCGTGGCAACCATCCATCGCCCGGCTGGCGGTGCGGCGCGTCGTGTCCGTCATCGACGGCGGCAGGATCGTCAACGCCCGCACGGCCCGCAACCAGATCGAGGGCGCCGTGCAGATGGGCGTGGGCATGGCGCTCCTCGAGGAAACCCATTACGACCCCCGCTACGGCGCGCCGGTAAACTGCAACCTGGCCGACTACCTGATGGTCACGCACGCCGACGCGCCACAAGTGGACGTGACCTTCCTCGACTACCCGGATGAAGCGCTGAACGAATATGGCGTGCGGGGCGTGGGCGAGATCGGCCTGGTCGGCGTCGCGCCGGCCATCACGGCCGCCGTGTACCACGCGACCGGCAAGAGAATCCGCTCGCTGCCGGTGAAGATCGAGGATTTGCTGGGGTAGTGCGGCCGGCGCAGCCAGCGGTGGCGGCGGTCTGGTGTCGGACACCCACAGGGTGGCTTGACAGGGGTTTCGCGAAGCATGCTTCGCGCCTGTCGGGCGGTGATGGCCTGCAAGCCGTCACTCCATCTGGACACCGCTCTTCTCATGAGGCAGTGGAACCCGGTGACAGGTACCCGGCTTTTTGCAACACATGTTTCAGAAGAACCGGTGCCTGTCACCGGTTTTGGTGAGGCAGTAAGCGAACCCCGGTGACAGGCACCGGGTTTTTTGCAACAACTGTTCCAGATATACCGGTGCCTGTCACCGGTCTTGCGGCCTCACTTCGGCCTCATTTCGCCGGGGCCGGCTCCGTCTGCCGCGATCCTTCTTCCGGCTTGCCGTCGGTATAGGCCGGCACCTCGCGATGCTGGTGCGGGGCCGGCTTGCCCGGCAGCGGGGCCAGGGCGCGGGCTTTTTCGAGGTCGATGCCGGCCGCTTCGGCCACGCGGCGGCCGTAGTCCTCGTCGCAGTGCCAGAAGTGCCAGACCATGCGCAGGGCGATCTGTTCCGGGCACTGGCGCAGGTCGTCGCCCAGGTTCTTCACCAGTTCGTCGCGCTCCCAGTCCTCGAACGTGCGCCAGCGGTCGCCCGCCTGGCGATAGTCGTCCAGCGTGCGGCTGGTCTGGTAGCGGCCCAGGTGGCCCTCGACCCACTGGCGGTACTCCCTGGCTGGCTTGGGCGCTTCCTGCAGGCCGCCCAGGCTGCTCGGCTCGTAGTTGATGTGCTTATTGGCACCGCTGTCGTCCACGTAATACGCCATCTGCGCGTCGCGCTGGTTGGTGCGGGCGCGCGCGCCTTGCTGCGGCGCGTTGATCGGCAGTTGCAGGTAATTCGGGCCCACGCGGTAGCGCTGTGTGTCGGAGTACGACAGCGTGCGGCCTTGCAGCATCTTGTCGTCCGAAAAATCGATGCCGTCCACCAGCACGCCGGTTCCGAACGCCGACTGCTCGGTTTCGGCAAACACATTGTCCGGGTTCTTGTTCAACACCATGCGGCCCACGGGCAGCAGCGGGAACTGGTCTTCAGGCCAGCGCTTGGTGTCGTCGAGCGGATCGAAGTCCAGTTCGGGGTGGTCGTCGTCGCTCAGGATCTGCACGCAGAATTCCCATTCCGGATAGTCGCCGCGCTCGATCGCCTCGTACAGGTCCTTGGTGGCGTGGCCCACGTCGTGCGCCTGGATCTCGGCCGCCTGCGCCGCCGTCAGGTTGCGCACACCCTGCTTCGGCACCCAGTGGAACTTGACCAGGTGGGCGACACCCTCGTCGTTGACCAGCTTGTAGGTGTTGACGCCCGAACCTTCCATCTCGCGGTAGTTGGCGGGAATGCCCCATGGGCTCTTCACCCAGGTAACCATGTGCAGCGCTTCCGGCGAGTTCGACACGAAGTCGTAGAAGCGCCACGGTTCCTGGCGGTTCGTCACGGGATCGGGCTTGAAGGCGTGGATCATGTCCGGGAACTTGATCGCGTCGCGGATGAAGAAGATCTTCAGGTTGTTGCCGACCAGGTCCCAGTTGCCGTCGACGGTCTTGAGCTTGACGGCGAAGCCGCGCGGGTCGCGCGCCGTTTCCGGCGAATCCTTGCCGCCGATGACGGTGGAGAAGCGCACGAACACGGGGGTCTGCACGCCGGTCTCGTTCAGCACGCGGGCCCGGGTGTATTTCGATGCCGGTTCGTTGCCGATCTTGCCGTAGGCTTCGAAGTAGCCATGCGCGCCGGTGCCGCGCGCATGCACGACGCGCTCGGGAATGCGCTCGCGGTCGAAGTGCGTGATCTTTTCGATGAACTGGTAATTCTCCAGGGTGGCCGGGCCGCGCTCGCCGACGGAGCGCAGCGCCTGATTGTCGCGCACGGGGTGGCCCTGGCGGGTGGTAAGGATGGGGCGCTCGTTGCCTCCTCCCTCGTTGCTTGGCTTGCTGCTCATGGCTTTCCTTTCACTTTCGATGTGGCGGAGCGAAGGAATTGTAGTCGGCGCTCCCGGCACCCGGCGCGCGCCTGGGCTTCCTGCTAAGCTTGCGCTTTACGCAATGAAAGCCTTGCCCGTGAATCGAAAGCTCATCGCCGGCGCCGTGGCCGGCGCCATCCTGCTGGCCGGTGCCGGTACCCTGTATTACCTCGATAGGGCGGCGCCGCCGGGTGGGAAGGCGGTGGCGCCCGCCGTGCTCACGCCGGCCCAGGTCCGCACCGAACGCTTCTGGACCGCGCGCGTGGCGACGCTGGGCGGCACGGGCGCTGCCGGTTTCGCCGACGGGCCGGCGCGGCAAAGCGCCTTCGGCGATCCGTTCGGCGTGGCCGTGAGCCCGCGCGGCCTGGTCTACGTGGCGGACGGCGGCGAGAACAACCGCATTCGCACCATCGCGCCGGACGGCACGGTGGCCACGCTGGCCGGCAGCCGCGAGGGATTCGCCGACGGCAAGGGCGCGGCCGCGCTGTTCCATACGCCTTCGGCCCTCGCCCTCGATCACCTGGGCAACCTGTACGTGGCCGATACGGGCAACCACGCGATCCGCAAGGTGGCCGCCGACGGCACCGTGACGACGCTGGCCGGCAACGGCTCGCCCGGCTTCGCGGACGGCAAGGGCGATGCGGCACGCTTCGACGGTCCGGTCGGCATTGCCGTGGACGATGCCGGCATCGTGTACGTGGCCGACACCTACAACGACCGCATCCGCCGCATCGCCCCCGACGGCGCGGTGACGACGATCGCCGGAGGCGCGCAGCCCGGCGACGCGGATGGGCACGGACCGGCAGCCCGGTTCGATACGCCGGCCGGCGTTGCCGTGGCGGCCGATGGCTCGCTGTTCGTGGCAGACACGGGCAACCACGCCGTGCGCCGCATCGATACCGCCGGCCACGTGTCGACGGTGGCCGTGCCGGCGCCGGGCGAACGGCGCTCGCCGCTGCGCCGGCCCGTGGGCGTCGCCGTCACGCGCGACGGCTTCCTGTACGTGACCGCCGGTTCCGGCCGCGTGCTGCAATTCACGCCCGAAGGCGAGTATCGCCCGCTGGCCGATTACGATCGGCCGGCGGAGCCGGGGTATGGCAGCGACGGCACCGTGCACCTCTCGAGCCCGCGCGGCGTGGCCGTGCAGCGGGACGGCAAGGTGGTGGTGGCCGAAGGTCTTGGCTTCACGGTGGTGCGGCTGGCGCCCGCGGAGGAAGGACAGGCCGCCCCGCCGCAGCGGGTGCGGCCGCCGGCGCCGCGCCGCGACCAGCCGATGCCGTGGCCCGTGCTGCCGCAGGACGCGCCGCACGAAGTCGTGGGCGTGATGGGCGAGGTGCGCGGCAATTTCGAAGGCGACAGCCGCGACCACTTCCACATGGGCCTCGACGTGCGGGCGGACGTGGGCGCGAAGGTGGTGGCCGTGGCCGCGGCGAAGGTGACCGATCCTTACCCGAACTGGGGCTACGCCACGCTCAGCGAAGGCATGAGCGTGGGCACGCTGTCCTATATCCACATGAAGGTGGGCCGCGACCGGCGCGACATGCCGCTGGACGGGCGCTTCACCGTGCTCGCCGGCGCGCACGGGAAACCGGAACGCGTGCGCGTGCGGCGCGGCACCCGCTTCGCGGTCGGCGACACGCTGGGCACCGTCAACGGCATGGCCCACGTGCACCTCGACTACTTCCCCACGGGCGGCGTGGAAAACCCGTTGACCTTGCCGTTCGTCGGCCTGCGCGACACGGTGGCGCCGCGCATCCAGGGCATCGTGCTGCTGGCCGATGGCGGCAAGCGGCTGGGCGCGCCGCGCGTGAAGCGGGACAGGAAGTCGAAGGCGCCGCCCCCTGCACGGCGCGTGATCGTGCCGCGCGCGGTGCGCGAGGTCGATATCGTCGTCGACGCGTGGGACCAGATGGACGGCAACCTGGAACGGCGGCGCCTGGGCCTGTACAAGCTGGGCTTCCAGCTGCTGCGCGAAGACGGCACGCCGGCGCCGGGCTACGAGCAGCCGCGCATCACCCAGGTCTACGACCGGCTGCCGCGCAATCCCGACGCCGTGAAGCTCGTGTACGCGGCCAGCAGCGGCATCACGGTGTACGGCAGCGCGTCCACCCACTTCGCCTATGCGCTGAACAACCGGCTGGCCGACGGGCAGGTCAGCCCGGGCACGTGGGATGTGTCGGGGATCGAGCCCGGGAATTACACGCTGCGCATCCACGCGGCGGATTACGCGGGGAATGTGGCGGTGGAAGGGCGGGACTTGCCGATCACGGTCGAGTAGGCCGGTGCCGGTCGCTCCGCTGGAGAGGCATTGGTGTCGCACATCTTTTCCCCGCTTTTGGGGAAAAGGTGTGCGACACCGGTGTTCGGCCGATGCACATGCATCATGGGAAAACCGGTGTCTGACACTATTTCCGGTTCAAGCATCCGGAAATAGTGTCAGACACCAGCGCGTCGAGCATCCCGGACACCAGTGCGCTAGCGGCGGGGCCTCAGACCCCGCTCTCCCGGCGCTGCGCCGGCACCAGCAGCCGCAAGCGCCCATCCAGCGCCTCGAAATGCAGCGGCGTCGTCAAGGTGAGCACCTCGCCGTCGACGGCGGCCTTGATGCGCCTGCGGCCGTAGAACGGCGTGCGCACCGTCATGCGGCGAAAGCCGAAGGCGACCACGTCGTCCGTATCGCCCAGCCGCCCCAGCACGCCGTTGAACAGGATGCCGAGCATGCCCAGCTTGCCGGCGGGTTTCGGTGCCACGGCGGCCAGTTCGCCTTCGGCCACGTCTGGCGCCTGCTCGGTCAGGCCCACCTGTTCCATCTGCAGCCGGTTGTTCCCCACGAACAGCGTGTGCGTGCGCAGGTGCAGCGTGCGGTCTTCCGCTTCGAGCGTGAGGTTCAGCCTGCGGTGCGGCAGGAAGATCGTCTTCAGGGCGGAAAGGAATGCCACGACCCGGCTGCGCCCGTACTGCCGCTTGTCCTGCTCGCGCTCTTCCAGCAGCTTCGGGTACAGGCCGATGCTGGCGTTGACGAGGAAGATGCGCCCGTTGACGGAGCCGATCTGCACCGGGACGATGGTGGCGTCGACGAGCGCATGCACCGCCTCGGACAGGTCTTCCGGAATGCCGTGCGTGCGGCCGAAATAGTTGAACGTGCCCTGCGGCAGGGCACCGAACGGGCAGCCGTGCCTGACCGCCTCGCGCGCCACGGTGTTGATCGTGCCGTCGCCACCGGCCGCGACGAGAATGCCGCCGTTGGCACAGGCCTGCCCGGCATGGGCGGTCGCGGCTTTGTCGAGCTCTCCGCCATCCTCGACCAGGTGCAGGTGGTAACGCCGGCCCGCCGCGCTCAGCACTTCCTCGATGGCGGCCTTGCGCGCTTCCTTCTCGGCCGCGCCGGAGCCGGCGTTGAGCACGATGTACAGGGGCGCGTCGGCGGATACGGTGTCGGTCGTCATGATGTGACCAACTGTATCACCGAGCGGGCCGCCACGCGCGCACGAACGGCTGAGCGGGGCGGCCACGGCGGGTAGCGCTTACTGCGGCGCCACGCTCACGGCGGGCCGCGTCGGCGCCGCGGTGCCTTCGCCGATGTAGAAGCTCGTGTGCGGCGGCTGGTTGTAGCCGGCGTTCTGGCCGGCCACCTGCACGCGGTACTGGGCATCGTGCATCAGCGTGGGGATGCGGTGCGCGGTCGGGATCGTGGTGGAGAACACCAGGAGCTGCGTGTTGTCCGCCGTGCGCCACACCGCTTCCTCGCGCCAGTCGCCCAGGATGTCGGCGGACAACACCGGCGTGGCCTTGGTCCCATTGTTCGACGCGGCATTGTAGCCGGCGCCGTTGAGCACCGTCTCGAACGCGAAGGCCGCCGGGTTCCACTTGGAGATCGTCACGCCGTCCAGCGCTTCGCGCAGCAGATCGCCATCCCACCAGCTGGCGAAGTTCATGCTGCCTGGCCGGTTGGTCGAGATCTGCTGGCCGCTCACGTTGAACAGGCCGCCGCGCGAGGCCCAGCACTCGGCGCCGGGGTAGGCGGGATCGATGTCGTAGCACACGCCGCGCCCCACGTCGACCGTGGCCGGGGCACCCCACAGCAGGGCCCCGGTGGCGGCGTCGTGGAAGCTGGCGCCATTGCCCTTGTAGCACGCGGGGCTCTCGTGGACCATGTAGACCTGCTGGCCGGGGCGGGCCGGGTCGAACTTGCCCACGTGCAGCGCGTCGCCGTGGCACAGGCCCGTGCTGTACATCAGGTGGCCGTCGCTGCCGATGGTGGCGGCCCCGTAGATGATGTCGTCCTTGCCATCCTCGTTCACGTCGGCCACCGAGAACCAGTGGGCGCCCTGGCCGCGCGCCTCGGCGCCTTCGTTGTCGGTGTCGAACACCCAGCGGCTGGTCAGCTGGCCGTCGCGGTAGTCCCAGGCGGCGATCACGGCGCGCGTGTAGTAGCCGCGCGAGAAGATCGCGCTCGGACGGCGGCCGTCCAGGTAGGCCACGCCGCCCAGGAAGCGGTCGACACGGTTGCCGTAGTTGTCGCCCCACGAGCCGACGCTGCCGCGCGCCGGCAGGTAGTCGGTGGTGGCCAGCGCCTTGCCGGTGCGGCCGTCGAACACGGTAAGGAATTCCGGGCCGGTCAGGATGTAGCCGGCGCTGTTGCGGTAGTCGGCTTCCGGGTCGCCGATCACGGTGCCGCGGCCGTCCACGGTGCCGTCGGCCGTCTTCAGCATCACCTCGGCCTTGCCGTTGCCGTCCAGGTCATACACCACCATCGTCGTGTAGTGGGCGCCGGCGCGGATATTGCGGCCCAGGTCGATGCGCCACAGCTTCTTGCCGTCCAGGCGGTAGGCGTCGATATAGGTATTGCCCGTGTAGCCGCTCTGCGAATTGTCCTTGGCGTTCGTCGGCTGCCATTTCACGACCAGCTCGTATTGGCCGTCGCCATCCAGGTCGGCCGGCGTGCCATCGTTCATCTCGTAGGTGTAGGCCTGGCCGGCCGGCGTCACGCCGTCGGCAGGCTTGTCCAGCGGAATGCGCAGCACCGGCTCGGTCCAGGTGGGCAGCGCGTATTCTTCCTGCCCCTTCTTTTCCTTGCCGTCGACCACCGGGCGGATCAGGTAGCGCGCGCCGGCGCTGCCCGACGTGTCGGTGAAGTTGCTGACGGCGAGCGGCTCCGCATTGAGCTTCACGCCGTCGCGATAGAGATTGAAGCGGGTATCCGGGGCGTCGGTGCCGAGCACGCGCCAGCTGACGAAGATGTCGGTGCCGGCCGCGATGGCGACGGCGCCCCGATCGAGTTTTTCCAGCTTGCGTCCCGTGTCGGCATGGGCCGACTGCATCAGGCCGAGCGCCAGCAGGGCGATCGGTGCGAAGGTTTGTCTCATAGTGTTTTCACCTTGTTGGTACCACGATGGGAGCGCCCGCGGATGCACGGTGCATGCGCGGGCGCCGTCGCCGGCGCGCTTCCCCGTGCCGGGGCCGGGTTGCCGGTGGCCAGCCGTCACGCTGCGGCGCCAGCCGGCGCATGCGTTGCCGGCAGGCGGCCTGGCCGCGTGAATGGCAATCGAGTATCGGGAGCGGCCAGTTGGGTGTCAATCTGGCAGCCGGAAGCTCTCACCAAGATGAGCGGGAAGCAGGCTGCTGATATACCAGCGCCGAGGGGAAGGGATGACGGAGATGTTGCCCAGAACCGGGGTCCGACCCCGGTTCTGGGAAATGTTTCTAGGAACCGGGGTCTGACCCCGGTTGGGGGAAATGTTGCCGGATCGGGGAGCGCCGGTCGCCGGGATCCGGCTACGCTCGCCCGTGGCGGGAAACCTGGCGCGTCACGCCTTTGCGAAGGCCAGCAGGTCGGCGTTCACCTTGTCCTTGTGCGTGTCGGTCAAGCCGTGCGGCGCGCCCGGATAGACGATCAGCTGTGAACCCTTGACGATCCGCGCCGAGGCGCGGCCGGCCGCGTCGATCGGCACGATCTGGTCGTCGTCGCCGTGGATGATGAGGGTCGGCTTGTCGAACTTCGCCAGGTCGGCGCGGAAGTCGGTCTCCGAGAACGCCTTGATCGAGTCGTAGGTGTTCTTGTGGCCGCCCATCATGCCCTGCATCCACCACGACTGGATCAAGCCTTGCGAGACCTTGGCGCCCGGCCGGTTGAAGCCGTAGAACGGGCCGGATGGGATGTCCAGGTACAACTGCGAGCGGTTGGCCAGCTGGGCGTTGCGGATGCCGTCGAACACCTCGATCGGCAGGCCGTTCGGGTTGAAGGCGGTCTTCACCATGATCGGCGGCACGGCCGACACGAGCGCCAGCTTGGCCACGCGCCGCGTGCCGTGGCGGCCCACGTAGCGGGCGACTTCGCCGCCGCCCGTCGAGAAGCCGACCAGGATCGCGTCCTTCAGGTCCAGCAGTTCGATCAACTGGGCCAGGTCGTCGGCATAGTGGTCCATGTCGTTGCCGTCCCACGGCTGGCTGGAGCGGCCGTGGCCGCGGCGGTCATGCGCGATCACGCGGAAGCCGTTGTTGGCCAGATGGATCATCTGCGATTCCCAGCTGTCCGAGTTCAGCGGCCAGCCATGGCTGAACACGATCGGCTGGCCCTTGCCCCAGTCCTTGTAGTAGATCTCCACGCCGTCGCGGGTGGTGAACGTGCTCGCCGTCTTGCGCAGCGGTTTTTGCGGCGCAGCCAGCGCCTCGCCGGCCAATCCGGCGGCCAGCGGCAGGGCGGCCAGGGCGGCAAGGCCCGTGCTGCCCAACAGGGCCGAACGGCGGGACTGGTTCACTTGCTTGTCGTCTTGCGTGGTCATGATGATCTTCCTTCCGGGTAATTGGTTGATGTTTTTCCGTGTGCTAGATTCGCAGCATTCCCGCTCGGGCCTGCTGTTCGTCATCGCGATGAAGAGCATGGTAGGGGACCGGGCAGCATGTTGAGAATGGGCAAGGCTGCAAAGCCGCTTTGCAAAAATGCAGATCCGCCGGAAGGCAGAACAAGAACACCACCCAAAGGCGCCAATGACGACCGACTTCGACTGGAACGACATTCCGCTGATCCTGGCGCTGGCGCGCTCGGGCAGCATGAGCGCCGCCGGGCGCGAGCTGGGCGTGGACGGCTCGACGATCAGCCGGCGCATCGCGGCGGCCGAAAAGGCCTTGAACCTGCGGCTGTTCTCGCGCGACACCATGCGCTGGAACCTGACGGAGGCGGGGCAGGTGTTCGTGCGCTATGGCGAGGGGGTGTACGGCAGCGTGCAGAGCATGCTGCTCGCCTCCACCCGCGAGGCGGACAGCCTGGCCGGGCCGGTGCGCCTGTCCGCCATCGACTTCCTGTTCGACCATTGGCTCGTGCGCCACCTGCCGGCATTCGCGGAGCGCCACCCTGAAGTGGAAGTGCAGCTGATGGCGGACAACCAGAACATCTCGTTCACCCGCCGCGAAGCCGATTTTGCGTTGCGCCTGGCCCAGCCCGTGGACGATGCCGCCGTGCTGATGCGCCGCCTGGGCGAGATCGGCTGGGCCGTCTATGGCGCGCCGCGCTTTGCCGGCCTGCCGCGCGAGGAGTGGGGCGCGCAGCCCTGGATCGCGCACGAGGAAGCCAAGGCCAACCTGCCGGAGATGCGCTGGCTGGCGCGGCTCGAACCGAGTCCCCGTATCGCCCTGCGCGTGAACAGCCTGTCGACGATGGTGCATGCCTGCCGCGCCGGCGCCGGCCTGGCGCTGCTGCCGTGCATCCTCGGCGAGGATGAAGGCCTGGTGCGGCTCTCCGCGCGCGCCGAGGTGTTCCGGGAGCTGTGGCTGCTGAGCCACCGCGACGCGGGCGCGATCGGGCGCTTCAAGGTCGTCGCGGCCTGGCTGGCGCAGGTGTATGAAGAGAGCCGCCAGCGGCTGTGCACATGAAGGAGGCGCGATGAACATCCTGGTAACGGGCAGCAGCGGCCACCTGGGCGAGGCGCTGGTGCGCGTACTGCGCGATATCGGCCACCACGCGGTGGGCATCGACGTGCTCGCGTCGCCGTTCACGGACGTGGTGGCCTCGAACACCGACGGTGGCGCGCTGCGGGAGGCGATGCGCGGCATCGACGCCACGCACCTGCGGCCGCCGTGCCTCGTGTATGATGGAACGACCGTGCTATTAAGACAATAGCGGCTATTCCACGAGGAGACGGCATGGACCTGAACTATTCGGCCGAGGATGAAGCATTCCGTGCGCAGGTGCGCGAATTCCTGGCGGCGAACCTGCCGCCGGACCTGCGGCACAAGGTGCGCCACCACCTGAGGCTGGGCAAGGAAGACTACGTGCGCTGGCACAAGATCGCCGCCGCGCAGGGCTGGGCCGCCCCCGGTTGGCCGGTCGAATACGGCGGCACGGGATGGAACGCCGTGCAGCGCCATATCTGGGACGAGGAATGCGCGCTGGCCGGCGCGCCGCAGATCCTGCCGTTCGGGGTCAATATGGTGGCCCCCGTCATCATGGCGTTCGGCAGCGCCGGGCAGAAAGCCCATTACCTGCCGCGCATCCTGAACTGCGACGACTGGTGGTGCCAGGGTTACTCGGAACCGGGCGCAGGCTCCGACCTGGCTTCGCTGACGACCACCGCGGTACGGGACGAGACGGGCGAGCACTACATCGTCAACGGCCAGAAGACGTGGACCACGCTGGCCCAGCATGCCGACATGATCTTCTGCCTCGTGCGCACCGATCCGGCGGCGCGCAAGCAGGACGGCATTTCCTTCCTGCTGATCGATATGAAAAGCCCCGGCATCACGGTGCGGCCCATCACCATGCTGGACGAGGAGCACGAGGTCAACGAAGTGTTCTTCGACAATGTGCGGGTACCGGTCGCCAACCTGGTCGGCCGCGAAAACGAGGGCTGGACCTATGCGAAGTTCCTGCTCGGGCACGAGCGCACGGGCATCGCGGGCGTGGGCCGCAGCAAGCGCGAGCTGGGTTTCCTGAAGGCGCTGGCGGCGAAGCAGTGCGTGAGCGATGGCACGCTGCTGGACGATCCGCTGTTCGCCGCCCGCGTCGCCCAGGTGGAGATCGAATTGATGGCGCTGGAAGTGACCGTGCTGCGCACCATCGCGCGCGAGGACAAGGGGCCGGGGCCCGAGGCGTCGCTGCTGAAGATCAAGGGTACCGAGGTGCAGCAGCTGTTGACCGAGCTGATGCTCGACGCGGCGGGCCCGGCGGCGCTGCCGTTCGATGCCGACTACCTGGAAGGGCGCCACGAGCACGCGGCTGGCGGCGACGCGGCTTCCGATCATGCGCCGCTGGCGGCGTATTACTTCAACTACCGCAAGACGTCGATCTACGGCGGCTCGAACGAAATCCAGAAGAACATCATCGCCCGGATGATCCTGGGCCTGTGAGGAGACGGCATGGACTTTGAACTGAAGGAGGAACAGCGGCAACTGGCCGACGCGCTGCGCCGCTGGATCGAACGCGACTACACGTTCGAGACGCGCCGGAAGATCGTCCATTCGCCGTCCGGCACGTCCACGCAGGCGTGGAACACGATGGTCGAGCTGGGCCTGACGGCGCTGCCGGTGCCGGAAGCGCAGGGCGGCTTCGGCGGCAGCGCGGTGGACATGTTCGTGGTGATGCAGGAGCTGGGGCGCGGCCTCGTGGTCGAGCCGTACTTCCCCACGGTGCTGGGGGCGCGCATCCTGCAACTGGCCGGCGGCCAGGAAGAACTGCTCCAACGGGTCGCCGCGGGGCAGGCGAAGCTGGCCTGCGCGTTCGGCGAGGCGCAGTCGCGCCACGACCTCTCCGACATCGCCACGAAGATGACCGGGCCGGCCGATGCGCCGGCGGTGTCGGGCGTGAAGACCGGCGTGGAGGGCGGCGGCCAGGCGGATTGCTTCATCGTGTCGGCGCGCGGCCATGGCGGCCAGCGCGACCGCGACGGCATCGCGCTGCTGCTGGTCGAGGAAGACACCACCGGCCTCGTGATCCGCGACGGCCGCACGATCGACGGCCGCCGCACGGCCGGCGTCACGTTCGACCACGCCCCGGCCACGCTGCTGGCCGGCCCCGGCGATGCCTGGCCGCTGCTGGAGGCGGCGGCCGATTACGGCGCGGCGCTGCTGTGCGCGGAAAGCGTGGGCGTGATGGATGCGCTGTTCGCCGCCACGCTCGACTATGTCAAGACGAGAAAACAGTTCGGCGTGCCGATCGGCAGCTTCCAGGCGCTGCAGCACCGCATGGCGGACATGTTCATCCACCTGGAGCAGGCGCGCTCGATGGCCATGCTGGCCGCCGTGAAGGTCGATTCAGCCGATGCGGAAGAGCGCCGCCGCGTCGTCTCCGCCGCCAAGGCGCGCGTGGGCGAGGCGGGCCGCTTCGTCGGGCAGCAGGCGGTGCAGCTGCATGGCGGGATGGGCGTCACGGACGAGCTGCCGGCGGCGCACTGGTTCAAGCGCTTGACGGCGATCGGGGTGACGCTGGGGGATGTGGATTACCACGTGCGGCGGTTTGCGGGGCTGGAGGGGTTCCGGGTGGCGGGGTGAGAAAGCCGGACTCCGACATTGTGACATCGACTACGGCAGGGAAAACCGGTGTCGTACACCTTTTCTCCTGTGGAGAAAAGGTGTACGACACCAAGGCATCGAGACTTCGAGCGTCCGGGTGGATTCAGAAAAACACGGCGGTCCGCGTCACGATCGTGCCGTTGTTCGTGTACGGCCCCGTGGCGCGCACGGCGCCCGTTTCCGGCTTGCCGTCGTCGAGCTTGGCGTCGATCTGCTCGGCGAAGCTGTCGGGCAGGTTGTCGAAGCGGATGCCGTTGCCGCCGCGGCCGCCGACCACGTCGTTGTAGATGTACACGGCGCCGCCGTGCGCGCTCGTCATGAAATCGGTGGTGCCGTTGAACGAGCCGGTGATGAAGCCGCCCAGCGCCAGGTGCTGGGGGGCGAGCTGGTATTCGGCGATCTGGCCATCGCCATTGCCGTTGCCGCTCGCGCCGGGCACATGGGCCACGGCCTGGGCATCGTCGCCGGGCAGGGCGCGGAACTTGTCCTGGTAGGCGTTGACGGCGGCCTGCAGCGAGGTGGCCTGCTGGATCACGTTCTTGACCTTGGCGTTGTCGATCAGGCTCTGGCCCTTCAGCACGCCGCCGAGCAGCAAGCCGATAATGACGAGCACGATCGCGATCTCGACCAGCGTGAACCCGTGTGACCGGGCCGGGTGGAGCGAAATAGGTTGCAAAGTATTACTCCTAGCTACTATCCAATAGCACGCATCTTACAGCCCCGGTGGGTTTAGCGCATCTGCCCGCGTGTCCGGTGCGCGGCCGCCCCCTCCAGCGCGCGCAGGCGCCCCTCGAGGAAGCGGATTTCGTTGGGGTCGTCGACCGTGCCGGAAGCCAGCAGCGCCCCGGCGACGGCCCGCGCACTGTCGAGTTCGTTCATGTCTTCCAGGATGAACAGCTCGAGCTGGCGCGCCCAAGGCGGCGCGCCGGGCGCGTGCAGCCGGAGGGCCTGCGCATAGCGCCGCGCCAGCGCCATGTCCTGCAGCCGATGGCGCGCTACCAGGGCCGCCTGGCCCATGTCGGGCCAGCGGTGCGCCGGATCGGCGGCAAAGGCCCGCTCCACGACCGCGAGCATGACCCGCACCCGCGCCGGGTCTTGCACCGCCGCATAGACCTGGCTTGCCGCCACCAGCGGTTGCCGGCTGCGCGGGTCGAGTGCCAGCGCGCCGTCCAGCCAGCCGGCAACGTGGCCGTAATCGAGCTCGCGCAACGGGATGCCGGCATCGAAGGCATGCAGGTACAGCATCACGGCGCGGGCCGCCGCCGGGCCGTCACCCAGGCTGGCCAGGCGCAGCGCGACGGCGGGTGGCGCGGCCGGCAGCGCGGCCGCCGGTGCCGGCGGGGCGGAAACCAGGGCGTGCAGAGCACACTGCGCGCCCAGGGCGGCCAGCAGCAGCGCAAGCACGGCGGCGGGAGCCCGGCGGCGCATCAGAATTCCTTGCGGTACAGGTCGAAGAGCGCGGCGCCGCCCAGCAAGGCCAGGTAGATGGCGCTCTGGCCTGCCACGAAGGCGGCGTCGCGCGCGCTGCCGGTGCCGTAGAGCAGCCACTCGGTGCGCGCGAAAGCGTCGAGCCGGGGCAGCACGAAGGCGAGCAGGTCGGTGCCGGCCGCGATCACCCGCTGGCCGGCGTCCTGCGCCGCGCCGTGCCCGGCCTGCTGCAATGCCGTCACGCTGCGCGCGAGCAGGTAGAAACCCGCAGTGGCGGAAAGCGAGGGCAGCGCATGCTGCAAGCTGAGGGTGCAGAACACGCCGAACGCGGCCACGATCCACAGCTCGCCCAGCAGCGCGAAGGTCCACAGCGCCACCTGCGCCGGCGGCGCGGCCAGGGCGAGCAGGGCTCCGGCCAGGCCCGCCGGCAGCAGCGCCAGCAGGGCGCAGCCGGCCAGGCGGCCCAGCAGCCAGGCGGCGCGCGGCCAGGGCAGCGCCATCGCCAGCTCCACCTGCCGGTCGCCGTATTCGCGCACGATGGCGGTCACGGCGAAGATGCCGACCACCCCGGCGGCGGCCAGGCGCAGCAGCGCGGCCAGCAGCGCAATGCCGGTGGCGCGGCCCTCGGCCGGCACCACTTCCTGCAGGAAGCCGGCCAGCGCGACGGCGCCCAGCGCCAGCGCCGCGAGCAGCCACAGCAGGCGGCCGCGCAGCGCTTCCTTCAGCGTGGCAGCGGCGATCGCCCGGATCGCCGCATTCATCGGCACATCCTCATGGCAGGCGGCCGGCGGCCACCATGCGGTTGAACAGGATGTTCGGCGACACCCACACGACCAGGTCGTCGTAGGCGCCGCCCGGCAGGGCGGCGTTGTCGCTGGCGCCGCGTGCGATGTAGGCGGTACCCGCGGGATTCATATTGGCTTTTTCATCCACGTTGCCGGTGCCCGCGTCCGCCGCCCGCACGCCCAGGTCGGAGTAGCCGCCATAGCCGTTCTTGCCGGCCGACAGGATCACGGCCGGGATGTCGTTCGGCGCGGTGGCGGCCACCAGGTTGCCCGCCGCGTCGCGCGTGGCGACCGTGATGTCGCGCGCGGTCGCCAGGCGGAACCGCAAGGCGCTATCGGCGAAGTCCGGCGTCACGCTGTACATGAACACATGGCCCCAGCTGTCGAGCTTGGGCATGCCGAGCGTGGCCCAGGGCAGCATGCCGGCGCGGCGCTCGCCGGCGCAGCGGTCGCCGTCGCGCGCCTCGAGGCCGTTGGTGGCGGAAATGGCGGGGCAGGGCAGGTAGCCGTTGCGCACGGCGAATCCCAGCAGCGCCTCGCGCGCCTCCTCGAGGGCGCGCTGCGTATCGGCGGCACGGCGCTGTTCCAGCTGGGTGGACAGCGGCGTGATCAGGCCGCCGATCAGGAAGCCGACGACGACGAGCACGATCGCGATCTCGACCAGGGTGAAGCCATGTGGGGAACGTGTGCGCTGTCGCATCGGGGTGGTCATGGCAGCGCCCGGGCGGCCGCCATCCTTTCATACAGGGGGGTGAGGGGAATCCCGATCAGCAGGTCGTCGAACGGACCGCCCGGCGTCCCCGGATCGGCGCTGGCGGGGCGGCGCACGAATTCGGCGACGCCGATGTCGTTGGCGATTTCATCGACGTTGTTGCGCGCGGCATTGGCCTGGGGCAGCCCGGCCGTGCTGGTGCCCAGGTTGGCGCGGCCTTGTGAGTACACGACGGCGGGCAGGCACTGGGCATAGATCAGGCACTGGTCCTGGCCTGCCTCGTAGCGCAAGTTGCCGGCGCCGTCGCGCGTGAGGATGCGCTTGGTGGCCACGGCCGACAGCCGGAGCACCGGCGTCACCGTGTAAGCCGGCGTCACGCTGTAGCGCAGCCGCTTGCCCCAGCTGTCGGCCCCCTCGACGCCCAGGGTGACCCACGGCAGGAAGCCGCTGCAGTCGGCCTCGCCGGCGCAGCGCTCGGGGCGTTCGCGGCCATCCGTCGCGGAGATGGCCGGGCGCGGCAGCCGGCCGTGCGTGCTCGCGAAGCCCACCAGCGCATCGCTGGCCTGCGCGAGGATGGCTTGCGTGCGGCGCTCGCGCTGGCGTTCCACGTCGCTGCGTCCGAAGGCGCCGATGAGCACTGCCGCGAAGCCGAGGCTGCCGATCGCCAGCAGCACGAGAAGGGCGCTGCCGCGCTGCCGCCGGGGGTCAGCGTGCGTCCTGGATCGTGCCATTGGTCGGGTCGTAGCGTTGGCCGGGCTTGACGAGGATGCGGCCGGCCGGCGTGTCGAGCGGAATCGCGCTGCCGGGTGGCAGCCTGGCCAATGTCGTTTCGCGCGGCTCGCCGTCGATCCAGATGGTGGCGCGGCCGTCGCTGCGGCGTACCATGCCGGTGAAGCGCGTGGCCGCGGGCGGGGGCGCGGGAAGCACCGGCGTGACGGACGTGGCCTCCGGCTGCTGCGGCATCGCCGCGGCGGCCGGCGCGCTGGTGCGGTGGCGTTCATAGTTCACCCGCTCGTCCGGCGTCGTGAACAGGCGGCCGAGGCCCGGCTCCATGTATTGCGCCGCAGCCGGCGGCGCCGCCAGCGCCGCATGGGCGGCGAACAGCGCGGCGAACAGCGGGCGCATCATCGTGCCACCCTGCCGCGCCGCGGGTCCGGCGTCAGCGTCAGCCAGTTCAGCACGCAGTCGGCCGACAGGTTCGCACCGGGCGCGCCGGCGCCGCTGGCCACGCGCCGGATGCTGCATTCCTGGACGGTGAAGACGCCGTGCTGCCGCAGGTCGCCGAGGAAATTGAACAGGTCGAGTTCGTGCAGCAGGTCCATGTGGATGCTCATCCGGCTGCCGCGCAACTGGTAGTCGCCGGTGGCCAGCCGGCCTTCGATGCGGTAGGGCTGCTGGGGCTCGACCTCGTAGGTCAGCGGCAGCAGGCGCCGGCGTTCCTGGATCTGGCGGATCGCGTCGACCCAGTCCAGGCGGTTTTCGGCGCCGACGAAGTGCCGTTGCCGCAGTTCCACGAACAGCGGCTGGTAGACCCGGATCTCCTGCTTTTCCGACTCGGCGTACAGGAAGCGGGCGCGCGCCGCATCGCGCTGCCCGCGCGCCTGCTGCTCGTCGCGCCGCGACTGGTCGAGTTCGAGGTAGCTGGCCGCGACACACGCGCAGCCGATGGCGCCGGTGATCACGAACGTGGTGACGGCTGCCCGGATCAGGGCGAAGTCGCGCAGCCAGTAGGGCAGCGGCAGCCGCACGGGCGTGGCGGTCGGGCGGGAACTCAGGGCTTCCATTTCACGTCCAGTGTAAACTTGTTCTGCTCCTGCCCGCCAGCCGGCGCGCCCACCTTGCCGCTCAGCTTGGCGGTGGGCCGGATGTCGATCGGCAAGTCCATGATTTCCACCGAGATGTTCGGCATCCCCGCCAGGCGCTGCGCGAAGGCATTCATCTGGCCGAGCACGTGGCGGTAGTCGTTCGGGCCTGCCAGCACTTCAGCCTGCAGGCGCAGGGTTTGCGGTGGTGCCTTTGGAATGCCCAGCGCCGTGGAGGAAACGGGCGCGGCGAGCGCCGGGCCGGCTGCCCCGCCTTCGTGCGCGCGCACGTTCGGCGCGTCGGGTACCTCGGCGCGCCAGTCGATCTGCACGATACGGATCTGCGGCGACCGCTCCAATGCGGTGCTGACCATGCGCATCATCGCGGCAGGCCACGGCCCCTGCCGGGCGACGGTGCGTTCGATCGATACCGCGGCGCGCATGTTCACGGTCTTGTCGGCCGCCGGCGGCATGTTCGACATGCTGCGCGCGTAGTTGGCGCGGTAGTGCGCCGTTTCGGAACGCAGGGCACTGGCGTTCTCGTTGGCGATCGCGAAACTGGCCAGGTTGAGCACCGACCAGACCACGGAGGCGGTGGCGAGCACCGCGCTGGACGCGTACAGCGACAGGCGGATGCGCAGCAGGCGGTAGTAGTTGCCGGCGTCGCCGGTCGGATAGTGGCTAGCGGGCGCATGCCGGCCCAGCATCGCGAGCAGCGTCGGTTCGGCCACGTGCGTGGCGGCGCCGCCGGCGGCGGCGTGCACGCCGAGCGCGGCGGCCGCCGTTTCCAGCGGCACGAAGTGAAAGATCGTTTCCGGGCTGTTTTCACTGTCGGCCGGCAAAGGCCCGACCTGGTCGGCGGGAGCGAGCACGACGACGTGCAGCACGTCGCCCCTGTTCAGCAGGTGGATGCTGTGGAGGAACTGCCGGGTGCGCTCCGTCTGCCGGGCCAGCGAGGACACCGGTTCGTCTTCCTGTGTTGCCTGCACCAGGCGCGAGAACTTCACGGTGCCGCTGCGGAAATAGGTCTGGCGCAGGCCGGCAGTCTGCCAGCTGACCAGCAGCACGTGCGGATGGCGCATCGCAAGCCGCTGCAGGACGTCCCGTCCCAGGATGGCGCAGGAATAGATGCCCGCCAGCGGCGTCTGCATCAGTTCCATCGCGTCCACCCAGGGTGTCAGCAGCAGCGGATTGGTCAGCGCGGTAAACAGGACCTCGTCGTCGCGCCGCCCCTCCTCGCTGCGCCCCTGCACCACGGCGGCGCGGTACGGCGTATCGCGGTAGTGCTGCGCCAGGCGGCGCTGGCGCAGCTTGCGCCCGGCGCGGCCGCGCACGTGCGGCAGCAGCAGGCGCGTGAAGTCTTCCTCGATGAGGTCGGTGAGCAGCCAGGCCGGCCGGTTGCCGTGCTGGTCCAGGTAGGCGAGGAAATCGTCCAGTCCGGCCCGCGTGGCGGGGAACACGTCCGGCCCCGACAAGGTGTTGCGCCGCCACTGCCACGCGTGCAACTGGTCGCTGGTGAGATAGAAGAGCTGCTTGTCCGCCATGTCAGATCCTGATCGCGCTGATCGTGTCGTAGATCGGCCCCAGCACCGAGAGCATGATCCAGCCCAGCAACAGGCCCAGCACGACCGTCATGGTCGGTTCGATCATTGCCTGGACCCGCTCGATCTGTTCGCGCACCTCGCGATTGTAGAAGTAGGCCACGTTGCGCAGCGCGCCATCCAGGGCGCCGGTGGCCTCGCCGACCTTCAGCATGCGCACCACCAGCGGCGGGAAGATGCCGGTGAGGCCGAACGCGCCGCTGACGCTGTGGCCTTGCGAGATCAGCTGCGCGGCATGGCGCAGCGCGGCCGCGACCGCCCGGTTGCCGGCGATGCCTTCGGAGAGCCGGATGCATTCCAGGATCGTGATGCCCGAGCCGTACATCATCGCGAAGAACGTGGCGAAGCGGGCCAGGATGATCTTTTGCAGCACCGGGCCCACCGGCCAGACGCGCAGCTTGAACCGGTCGAAGGCGAACGCGCTGCGCTCGTTGCGGCGCAGCCACCAGCGCCCGCCCAGGAACAGCGCCACCGGCGCGGCGAGCAGCACGTACCAGTAGTGGATGAAGACATTCGATACCGCGATCAGCGCGCGCGTGTGCAGCGGCAGGTCCTGGCCCATGTTGCGGATGAAGCTCGTCAACTGCGGCACCAGGTAGATCATCAGGAAGAACGTCACCGCGGTGACCACCACCAGCACGATGGCCGGGTAGGTGACGATCTTCTTCGCCTGGGCCGCCAGCTCGTCCTGCCATTTCAGGCTGTCGGCCAGGTTGCGGAACACTTCGTTGACCTTGCCGCTTTCCTCGCCGGCCTTCACCAGGCTCGTGAACGTCTGGTCGAACGCCTCCGGGTAGTTGGCCAGCGCCGCGGACAGCGGCACGCCGCCCTCGATGTTCTCGATCAGGTCGGTTATGATCTCGCGAAAGCGCGGATGGTCCATCGATTCGCGCAAGTCGTTCAGCGCATCGAGGATCGGCACGCCGGCGCTGGCCATCTGCTCCATGTGGAAGCAGAAGTTGATCAGGTCGCGCCGGTCGATGCGGCGGCGCCCCAGCGCGATGACCTTCTGGCGCGACTGCCGGTACTCGATCAGGTCGAGGTCCATCCTGGACAGGCGCAGCTCCAGGTCGGGCACGTTCAGCGCATCCATATTGCCCGGCACGATCTGGCCGGACGCATCCATCGCGCGGTAGATGTACTGCGGCATGTCAGGCCAGCCTGTCGGTCAGGTCGACGACGCGCGAGATCTCGTCGATCGTCGTCACCCCTTGCAGCACCCGGCGCATGCCGTCGTCGACCAGCGAGCGGAAGCCGGCGGCGCGGGCGGCGGCGCGCAGCTCGCGCACGGCGGCGCGGCGCGCCACCATCTCGTCGAGCTCGGCGTTCATCTTCAGCAGTTCCATGATCGCCACGCGGCCCTTGTAGCCCTGGTGGCCGCAGCGCTCGCAGCCCACGGCACGGTAGATGGTGGCCGGCGGATCTTCCGCGCCGAGGCCCAGCAGCCGGCGCTCCAGGTCGTCGGCCTGGAAGCCCTCGCGGCAGTGCATGCACAGGCGCCGAACGAGCCGCTGGGCGATGATGCCGATGATGTTCCCGGCCAGTACGTCGGCGATCACGCCGATGTCCAGCAGCCGCGGGATCGCGCCCACCGCCGAATTCGTGTGCAATGTGGAATAGACCTGGTGGCCCGTCATCGCGGCCGCCAGCGCCATGTCGGCCGTTTCCTTGTCGCGGATCTCGCCGACCAAGATCACGTCCGGATCCTGGCGCAGGATGGAGCGGATGCCGTCGGCGAACCCCAGCTTGGCCGCCTCGTTCACCGAGGTCTGGCGGATCATGTTCATCGGGTATTCGACCGGGTCTTCCAGCGTCATGATGTTGACGCCCTCGGTGTTGATGTGATTGAGGATCGAGTACAGCGTGGTGGTCTTGCCGCTGCCCGTCGGCCCGGTCACGAGGATCAGGCCGTCGGGGCGGGCGATCATCAGCTTCAGCAGGTCGAGCTCGTGCTCGGCCAGGCCCAGGCCGTCGAGCGGCACGATGCCTTTCTGGCGGTCCAGCACGCGCAGCACGAAGTTCTCGCCGTGCGTAGTCGGTTGCGCGCTGGCGCGAAAGTCGATCTGCCGGCCGGAGAACTTGATCGAGATGCGTCCATCCTGCGGGGCGCGGGTCTCGGCGATGTTCATGTTGCTGATCACCTTCAGCCGCACGGCCATCGCCGGCCAGTACGACTTGTGCAGGCTGCGGATCTGGCGCAGGATGCCGTCGATGCGGTAGCGGATGCGCAGGAAACTCTGTTCGGGCTCGAAGTGCACGTCGGAGGCGCCGTTCTGCACGGCGTCGGCCAGCAGCGCGTCGATCAGGCGCACCATCGGATGGCTGTATTCGTCGGTCGTGCCCTGGTAGCTCGCGTCGCCCGTTTCGATCTCCTGCAGGATGCCGTCGATCGACAGCTCGAAGCCGTAGTACTGGTCGATGGCGCGGGCGATGTCGGAATCGTTGACGAGTAGCGGCGTGATCGTGATGCCCTTGACCAGCATCGCGTGGATCTGGTCCAGCGCCACGATATTGCTGGTATTGGACATGGCCAGCACCAGGTTGTCCCTGTCGCGCTCGTAGACGATCGGGAACACGCTGTAGCGCTTGGCGACGTCCTTCGGGATCAGCTTGAGCGCGATCGCATCGACCACCAGGCTGTTCAGGTCGGCCGATTGCGTGTTGAGGTTTTCCGACAGCGCCTGGCGGATCGTGGCTTCCGTGACGAAGCCCATGCCGACCAGCAGCTTGCCCAGCGGCTCGCGCTCGCGCTTCTGCTCGATCAGGGCGATGCGCAGCTGGTCCTCGCTGATCACACCCTTGTCGATCAGCAGCTTGCCGATAGGCTTCTTGATGCGTTCTGCCATCGCGTTCAATTCCCCGGCGCCGGCGCGGGGGCGGAGGCGGGCGGTGCGGCGGGCACCCCATCGCCGGCGGGAGCCAGCTCCTGCAGCCGTCGCTGGACCGCGGCGCGGTCGAACGTGGCGCCACCGGCGGCCGCGAGCGCCAGCGCTCGCTGGTAATAATCACGTGCCAGCCGGCCCTGGTTCAGCCGGTCGAGGCCGATCGCCAGGTTGAACGCATAATCGGCGTTGGCCGGTGCCGCGCTCCAGGCGCGGAAATAGGCCTGCTGCGCCTCCTGCCAGCGGCCCTGGCGGGCGTACAGGTTGCCGAGCGCGAACAGCACGGGGGCCGATTCGGGATGATTGCGCAGCACGCCGCGCAGCCGTACCTCGGCACGGTCGCCGTCACCGGGCCGCAACGCGGTCAGGCCGGCGATCGCTTCGACGTCGCGCGGGTTGAGGGCCAGCAAACGGCTGTAGTAGCCGGCCGCCTCGTCGTCGCGCCGCTCGCGCAGCGCCACGGCGGCGCTGCCGAGCAGGGCGTCGCGGTTGTTCGGGTTGCTGCGCAGGGCTGCCGCGTATTGCTGACGGGCGGTCGCCAGGTCGCCGGCGTTGAACGCGGCATAGCCCGCCTGGACCGCGGGCGCGACGGCCGGCGCGGCATCGTTGCGGGCAACCTGCACGTCCGCTGGGGCCGCCCCCGGCGCGGCGGCGGCCGGCGACGGCTGCACGGTCGGGCCCGGCTCGGCGTCGGCACCCGGCGGCAGCGTGGAAGGCAGGCCCTGCGTGCGCACGGCGCGCTCGGCCCATTCCCCCGCGTCGCGCATGGCTTCAGCCCGCATGGCCGGATCCGGGATGGCCGCCAGCTGCTCCGCCGTGGGGCCGACGGGCGCCAGATTGGCGCGCGCCCGCGGGGCAGGCCGCGGCCGCGTTTCGACCGGGGCCGGCGTCGCGACGGCCACTTCCTGCGCGGCCACGGCGGGCGCGGCCGGGGCAGCCGGCGCGGCGGGCGCAGCCGGCGCGGCCGGACCGAGCGGCCCGAAAGGCGGGCCCGCGGGCGCCACGACGATGCCGCCATCGCCGCCAGCACCCGCCGCGTTGGTGGCACCGGTGGCGCCGGTGGCGCTCGGTGGCGGCATCGGCACCATGGGCAGGCTGGCACCGGGACCGGGACCGTTCAGCGCCTGCCAGTACAGGTAACCGAAGGTTGCCGCCACGATGACCAGCAAGCCGGACAAGCCGGCGACGCGCAGCCGCGCCACGTCGATACCTGCCGCCTTCGCATCGCGCTCCACCGTGGGGCGCGGCACGGCGCGCCGCTCCGGCGCGCCCGGCGCACGCCGCGGGGCCTCGCTGTCGGGGCGCGGCGCGGCGCGCGCGTCGGCCACGGGGATGGCCTCGGGATCGGGCCGTGCGCGGCCGCCTTCATGGCGGGCCTGCCGCGGCACGGGGTTGTGGGCCGCTTCCAGCGCAGGCTCGATCGCGGCCGGCGGCGGTGCCGGCTCCATGGATGGTTCCATGCGCGCCGGGGGCACCGAACGCTCGTCGAGCGGCTCGAGGCTCAGTTCCAGCCCCCCGGCCGCCCTGGCCGGCGGCAGCTCCGGATCGTGCAGGTCAGCATCGTGCAGGTCAGCATCGTGCAGGCCCATGGCGGAGGCCGGCGCCTCGCGGTCGTGCGTGGCATCGGGCACTTCTTCTTCCTGCAGGCCGCTCTGGCGCGCCCGCTCGGCCTTTTTCAGCGCTTGCATCAACAGGCTCATGGCGACCCTTTCGGCGTCGAAACACCATACGGCTCCCGGCCGAGGGGAGCGGTACCTGGAATGAGGTAGCGCAGGTCCTTGTAGTCGCCTTCCATGCTGGCATCCTTGACCACCACGGCGCGCAGGAAGATCACCAGTTCGGTCTTCGATACCAACTCGTCACGATGGGCCAGCAAATCGCCCAGCACGGGAATGCGCGACAGTACCGGCAACCCGTTCTTTGTATTGTCGATCGAGTCCTGCATCAGCCCGCCCATCACGGCCATCTGGCCGCTGTGCAGCTTCATCACGGACTCGAGCTCGCGCGCCTGGATGACCGGCACGTTGCTCGTTACCCCGAGGCGCGTCAGTTCGGGGTTCGGGTCCCGCACCTGGCCGACGATGCGGGTGATGGTGGGGCGCACGTTCAGCGTCACCTCGCCCTCGTCGGAGATCTGCGGCGTCACGCTCATCACGAAGCCGACCGGCACGGTTTCCACGCGCGATTCGTAGGTGGCCGGCGCCGACACGCCGCCGGAGGAGTTGGTGACCGCCGGCGTCACCTTCAGGGTGAAGAAGATGCTGTTGTCCACGACCTTCAGCAGGGCGGTCTGGTTGTTCAGCACCGACAGTTTCGGGCTCGACAGCACCTGCACCTTGCCGAACGATTCGAGCAGCTGGATGGCCGTGCGGATATTGCCGATCGCGCTCATCGGATTGGCATAGGTCAGGCTGAACATGCCGTTCTCGTTGACCTGCGTCCCCGTCAAGGGCATGTTGCCGGTCGTCGTCATGTTGCCTTGCCCGAAAACGGCGCCGCCACTGGCGAGGCGCTGCCAGTTGATGCCTTGCTGGTACTGGTCGGACAGGCGCACTTCCAGGATGGTCGCTTCGATCATCACCTGCCGCTTGGCGGCGGCCTGCAGCGAGTCGAGGAACTCGCGCACCTTGTCGTGCTGGCGGCTGGTGGCGCGCACGGTAACGATGCCGCCCTCCGGGTTGACGATGACGGAAGGCGCGTTGCGCTGCGCGGCCGCGCGGCCTTGCGCGGTGGCGGCCTGCACGCCCGGATAGTTCGCGTCCGTCGGCTGGGTGGCGCCGGCCGCCGGCGTGAAGGCGCTCTGGAAACCGCCCGCTTGCAGCGCGCCGGACTGCCCGGGCTGCTGGTTCTGCGCCGCGCCTCCTTGCTGGCCGGCTTGCTGCCCCGGCTGCTGGCCGGCCTGGCCCTGCTGCGACAGCGCGGCGGTCTGTTCGCGCAACTGCGCCAGGGGATCGGTGAGCGCGTCGTTCAGGTTCGTGGGCCGCAACATGTCGCGGATATTCTTTTCCAGGTTGTACCAGAAATTATTGTCGGCGCGGTTCGCCACCGCCGTCGTCGAATTGTTATTGCCGGAGGCAGGGGAGGCACCGGCCCCCTGCACCGTGCCGGTGCCCGTGTTCGAGCCCGTGTAGCTGGTACCGGCACCGCCGCCGCCGGTGGTCGAAATCTGCGTGGCGATATTGACGTTGCTGTTGGTCGTGCGCGCGATGTTCACGTAATCGATGCGGTAGTTGCGCCAGTGCGGTTCGTCCGGCAGCACCAGCAGCGTGCTGCCGTCGATTTCGTAGCGCATGTCGACCTGCCGCGCGATCCGCTCCAGTAACTGCTGCAAGGTCTGGTCGAGCGCGTTCAGCGTGACCACGCCGCCGATGGCCGGGTGCACGTCGACATTCATGCCCGCGTCGCGGGCCAGCGCGAACAGCACCGATTCCACCGGCGCGCGGTGCACCGTAACGCTGAACGTCTCGGCCCTGGCCGCCGGCTGCGGCGGCGGCAGCACGGCGCTTTGCTGTACCGGCTCGGGGATCGCCCCGGCCGGGCGCGGCGCCTCGGTCACATGGGCCGGCGAGACGGGCAGCTTCGGCGCGGCGCAGGCGCCGAGCAGGGAACAAAGCATGGTGGCCGCGATTTTTCTCATTCTTGTCAATGCCGGAAACATATTCACAGGGGGGCTAATAATCTTACAAATTCGTCAGTTGTGCAAATAGCCTCATCCATGCCTGTCCCGGCCGTGGCCGATGTCCGGCGCCTGCGCCACGGCTTCCGGAGAAGACGCGGCGGACAGCCTGGCCGACAGCACGGGCCACGCCAGCCACGCCAGCCACAGCGCCAGCGCCAGCGCCGCCAGCGCGGCCGGCAGCCAGGGCCGCAGCCGCGCGATGGCGCCATGGCGCCGGATGTGCGCATAAGTGAAACCGCATTCCTGCTCCGCCAGGCGCACGTGGCGGTCCTGCACGAGGTTCGCATCGTCGGCGTACGCGGCCAGCAGGGCCTTGTCCGCCAGGATGTTGATACGACGAATGATACCGCGTGATGCGCGCGCGACGCGCCGCGTTGCCGCGTCGGTGAACAAGCCACCGTCTGGATGGCCGGCCGCGCGCAGCCGGAAGGCGAGGAACTCGCCCACCTGCGCCGGCGGCAGGGCCGGCACGAAGAAGCTGTGCGTGATGCGCTCGGCCAGCTGGCGCATGCGCGGCAGCGCCAGGTGCTCGTCCAGCTCGGGCTGGCCGAACAGCACGATCTGCAGCAGCTTGTGACGGGTGGTTTCCAGGTTCGTCAGCAGCCGCACCGCTTCCAGCGATTCGAGCGGCATCGCCTGCGCTTCCTCCACCAGCAGCACGACCTGCCGCCCGGCCGCGTGGCGCGCGATCAGCTCGTCGTTCAATTGCCGCAGCACCTGGTCGCCGCGCCGGCCGGAGGCATCGAGGCCCAGTTCGGCGGCGATGGCGTACGGGACCTCGGCGGGCGCCAGGTTGGGGTTCACGAGCCACAGCACGTCCACGTGCCCCGGCAGGCGCCGCTCGAGCATGCGGCACAGCATCGTCTTGCCGCTGCCGACCTCGCCCGTGACCTTGACGATGCCTTCGCCCTGGGTGACGGCATACAGCAGCGCCGCCAGCATGTCGCCGCGCGTGTTGCCGCCATAGAAGAACGCCGGGTCCGGCGTGATCGAGAATGGCGCCCTGGACAGGCCGAAGTGGGTAAAGTACATGTCAGGTCACCGCGCTCAGGAAAGCTCCTTCGAGCCCGGCGGCGCCATAATGCGCGATGCAGGCGGCCGGCGTGCCGGCGAAGCGGATGCACCCGGCATGCAGGATCGCGATGCGGTCGCACAGCTCCTCCACGTCGGCGAGCGCATGCGAGGTGAGCAGCACGGCCGCGCCCTGCGCGCGGCGCGCCAGCACGGCGCGCTTGAACAGGGCGCGCGCCTTGGGGTCGAGGCCGCTTGCCGGCTCGTCCAGCACGTACAGGCGTTTGTCGAGCAGCAGCGTGGCGGCCAGGCCGAGCTTCTGCGTCATGCCTTTCGAGTAGTGGCGCGCGGTGCGGCGCAGCGCGGCGGCGTCCAGTTCGAGTGCTTCCACCATCGCGGCAACGGCGGCGGGGTCGTTGCGCTGGCCGTGCAGGGCGGCGACGTGCGCGACGAATTCGCCACCGCTCAGGTAAGCGGGCGGGTTGAACCGCTCCGGCAGGTAGGCCAGCGCGCGGCGCGCGGCGGGGCGCGCGTGGGGCACGCCGAACAGCGCGATGGCGCCGCCGTCCAGCGCGCAAAAGTCGAGCAGGCAGCGCAGCAGCGTGGTCTTGCCGGCGCCGTTGACGCCGGCCAGGCCGAGGATCTCGCCGGGTGCCAGTTCGAGGTCGACGCCGTCGAGCACGGTGTGGCCACCCTGGCGTCGGGTGACTTGGCTGCAGCGCAGGGCCGGTTCGGGCATTCGATGACGTTTCGATATTGACAGTCCAGCACTGTAGCAAAGAACCGACGCCGAGCGCCAGTGCGGCCCGGTGCCGATTGGTGGTTTCTAGCCCATGGGCAATATTTCGTTCTACAATGGCCCGTTGGCTGTGACGAATCGCAAGACAGGGGAAAGAGCACTATGGCAAGGCCGGAAAAGGTAAGGCTGGGGGAAATCCTGGTTCAGCAAAAGCTGCTGTCGGAGGAGCAGCTCGGCCTGGCGCTGGCCGAACAGAAGCGCAGCGGGCGCAAGCTCGGCCGCGTGTTCATCGACAGCGGCTATGTAACGGAAGAGCAGATCGCCGGCGCGCTGGCGCGCCAGCTGAACATTCCGTACATCAACCTGAAGTTTTACAACATCAATCCCGACCTGGTGCGCATGCTGCCGGAAACCCAGGCGCGGCGTTTCCGCGCGCTGGTCCTGGAGCAGCGCGACGGGGGCATGCTGGTCGGCATTTCCGATCCGACCGACCTGTTCGCGTATGACGAGATCGCCCGCATCGTCAAGCAGAACGTCGAGCTGGCCGTCGTCAACGAAACCGAGGTGCTGGCGGCGATCGACCGCATCTACCGCCGCACCGAGGACATCACCGATCTCGCCCGCGAGCTGGAGCAGGAGATGGGCGACGCCTCCGTGGACTTCGGCGCGCTGGCGGCCAATCCGGGACTGGAAGAAGCGCCGGTCGTGAAACTGCTGCAATCGGTGTTCGACGATGCCGCCCAGGTGCGCGCGTCGGACATTCACATCGAGCCGCAGGAAAGCCGGCTGCACATCCGTTTCCGCATCGACGGCGTGCTGCACCTGCAGACGCAGGCCGACATCAAGATCGCCGCCGCGCTGGCGCTGCGGCTGAAGCTGATGTCCGAGCTGGACATTTCCGAAAAGCGCCTGCCGCAGGACGGGCGCTTCGCCGTGCGCGTGAAGAATACCCGGATCGACGTGCGTATCTCGACCATGCCCACGCAGTATGGCGAATCGATCGTCATGCGTTTGCTGTCGCAGGGCAATGCGAACCTGCGGCTGGACGCCATCGGCATGCCGCGCCCCCTGACGGAGAAATTCCGCGCGATCGTGCAGCGCCCCAACGGGCTCGTGCTCGTAACGGGGCCGACCGGTTCGGGCAAGACCACCACGCTGTACAGCGCGCTGGCGGAACTGAACTCGGTGGAAAAGAAGCTCATCACGGTGGAAGACCCGGTCGAATACCGGTTGCCGGGCATCAATCAGGTGCAGGTGAACGAGAAGATCGAACTGGACTTCGCGCGCGTGCTGCGCTCGGCGCTGCGGCAAGACCCGGACATCGTGCTGGTCGGCGAGATGCGCGACCAGGAAACGGCACAGATCGGCCTGCGCGCCGCCATGACCGGCCACCTGGTACTGTCGACCCTGCACACGAACGACGCGGCCAGCACGCCGCTGCGGCTGATGGACATGGGCGTGCCCCGCTACATGGTGGCCAGCTCGCTGCAGGCCGTGCTGGCGCAGCGGCTGGTGCGCGTGATCTGCGAAAGCTGCACGGAACCGTACACGCCCACGCCGACCGAGCGCGAATGGCTGAGCCTGGAACTGAACGACAAGGTCGACATGGCACGCTACTTCCACGGCAAGGGTTGCTCGCACTGCAACGGCATGGGCTACCGGGGCCGGACCGGCGTCTACGAGCTGCTGGAGATGACCAGCGCCGTGGTCGATGCCGCCAACGACCCGGACCCCTCGCACTTCCTGAAGGTCGCGCACAAGGAAATGGCGGGGCAGACCTTGCGCCGCCACGCCGTGCAGCTCGTGGTGCAGGGCCGCACGACGGTGGCCGAAGCGATGCGGATCAGTAACCAGCAAGAGGATTGATGCCTTATTACGCGTACAAGGCGCGCGGCCTGCAGGGCCAGCTGTTGCAGGGAGTGCTCGAAGCCGTCGATTCGGCGGCCGTGGCCGACCAGCTGATGGGCGGCGGCGCCACGCCCGTCGAGATCACCCCCACGCGGGCGCCGGCCAAGGGCGGCGGGCAGGGCACCTGGGCGCGCCTGCGCGAGAAAAAGGTCACGTCGCTCGACGTGCAACTGTTTTCCCGGCAGATGTATACGCTGCTCAAATCCGGCGTGCCCATCATGCGCGGGCTGGCCGGCCTGCAGGAATCGGCGATTTCCCCCGCCTTCGCCAAGGTGATCCGCGACCTGCGCGAATCGCTGGACGCCGGCCGGGAACTGTCGGTGGCGATGCGCCGCCACCCGGCCGTATTCAATAATTTTTATCTCTCCATGGTGCGCGTGGGGGAAATGACGGGCCGCCTCGACGAAGTCATGCTGCGCCTGTTCGACCACCTGGAATTCGACCGCGACATGCGCGGGCGCGTGAAAAGCGCGCTGCGCTACCCGATGTTCGTCGTGATCGCGATGGTGATCGCGATGTTCATCGTCAATATGTTCGTCATTCCGCAGTTCCAGCAGGTCTTCCAGAGTTTCAATGCCGAGCTGCCGCTGATGACGCGGATCCTGATCGCCACGTCCACGTTCACGAAGCAATATTGGTATGTGCTGTTTGGCGGCGCCGCCGTCGCCGGCATCGCGCTGCGGGGCTGGGTGCGCACGCCGGAAGGCCGCCTGCGCTGGGACCGCTGGAAGCTGAAGGTTCCCATCGCCGGCAAGATCGTGCACAAGGCCACGATGGCCCGCTTCGCGCGCAGCTTCGCGCTGTCGTCGAAGAGCGGCGTGCCGATCGTGCAAGCCTTGACCGTCGTGTCGCAGACGGTGGACAACGCCTACCTGAGCCAGCGCGTGGACCAGATGCGCGACAGCGTGGAGCGGGGCGACAGCATCCTGCGCACGTCGGTGGCGGCGGGCATCTTCACGCCGGTGGTCCTGCAGATGATCGCCGTCGGCGAGGAATCGGGCTCGCTGGACGATCTGATGGACGAGATCGCCCTGCTGTACGAGCGCGAGGTCGACTACGAGCTGAAGACGCTGGCGGCGCAGATCGAGCCCATCCTGATTACCTTCCTGGGAATCATGGTGCTGATCCTGGCGCTGGGCATCTTCTTGCCGATCTGGAACCTGGGCCGGGCGGCCCTGCATTGAACATGGGGATCAGGCCGGCTCGATGCCGCGGCGCGACGCGCTTCGAATTCGCCGTCTGTGCGGTCGTGTTCGCACTGCTCGCGGGCGTCCTGCTGCATTACCTGCTGCGCTACCGCGCCGAGGCCGAGCTGGCCGGCGTGCGGTACCAGGTGGCCAGCATGCGCACGGCGCTGGCCGGTCGCGTCATGCACGCCCATGCGGCAGGCGACCTGGGCTCGCTGAACCGGCTGGCGGGAATGAATCCCGTGGAGCTGCTCGAACACATCCCGCCGGGATACCGGGGTGAGCTGGATCAAGCCGACGTTGGAAAAATCCCACGCGGCAGCTGGTTTTTCGACAGAAAACAACGCTTCCTTGTATATTTGTTCAGCGGCAACAAAGATTTTTCCGGGAAAGGCTTTTCACGTTGGAGTTTCCAGGTATCATCTCTTTGCTTGCCCACGAACAACGCCAAGCCGCCAGGAACGCCAGCTGAGTCAACAACACTGTGCGTCGCCCTTCATCAGGTAGACGGTTGAACAGAATGTAAAACCATTTTCGTGTCGCTTCCGTCACAAATCACATTCTTATTGTTACGTTGGAGATTCTCATGCAATTCAATCAAGCATCCACTCGCGGCCAAGGCGGTTTCACCCTTATCGAACTGATCGTTGTCATCGTCATCCTGGGCATTCTCGCCGCGACTGCGCTGCCGAAGTTCGCCGACCTGGGCAGCGACGCCCGCCGCGCCAAGATGCAAGGCGCCCGTGGCGCTGTGTCGAGCGCCGTGGCGATGTCGAAGGCGCAGTGGCTGGTCAACGGCAGCTCGGGCGCCACGGTGACCCTGGATGGCAGCTCCATCGCCGTCAGCCCGACCACCGGCCTGCCGACCGTCGCCGGCATCCGCACCGCCGCCGGCCTGGACGCCACCGATTACGCGTTCACCGAAAACGGCACGACCCTGGCCATCGCCGACGTGAAGAAGACGACCTGCACGTTCAACTATGACTCGACGAATGGTACGGTGACCCCCGTCGCTTCCACCGCCGGCTCCTGCTAATTCCGGATAGTGGCATACTCGTCCTCGTGACGACCGCCATTGCCATCCGACCATACTCCCGGCTGCCCCGTCTTCGTACGGGGCAGTTTGGGTTTACGCTGGTCGAACTGATCCTCGTTCTCGTGCTCGTCGGCGTGCTCGGCGCCATCGCCGCGCCGCGCTTCTTCGACCGGCAGGTCTTCGACGTGGCCGGCTATTCGCAGCAGGTGACCGCCTTGATCCGTTACGCGCAGAAACAGGCCATCGCCCAGAACCGCAACGTGTTCGTGCGGCTGGACGGTGCGAGCGTGGCCCTGTGCTACGATGCCGCCTGCGCCGGCCGGGTCGTCCCGGCCGCGCGTGCCAACAGCGGCACGGCCACCACCCTGGCGCGCTGCGGCAATTTCAACGACTGGGCTTGTGAAGGCGTGCCGAACGGTTTGACGATCAGCGTGGCTCCGATGTTTTATTTCGATCCGGCCGGCCGGCCGTTCCATGCCACCGACGGCGCCACTGCGGTGAACAGCACCTTCACCGCCCCCTTGACCGTGCGCGTGACGGGCGGCGCGCAGAGCCGCGCCATCGTGATCGAACCGGAAACGGGTTTCACCCGATGACGAGCGCCCGTCAGCGTGGCCTGACGATGGTCGAGCTGGTCATGTTCATCGTCATCGTCGGCATTGCCGTCGTCGGCGTACTCTCCGTCATCAGCCTGAACACCCGCGCCAGCGCCGATCCGATCCGCCAGAAGCAGGCGATGGCGATCGCCGAGAGCCTCGTCGACGAAATTCGCGCCGCGCGTTTTTCATGGTGCGACGCGGCCGATCCCAACTACGTGACCGCCACCTCGGGCGCCGACTGCGCGAACGGCGAGGAGAAGCCGGGCCTGGACGGGCGCGCGATGCAGCGTCCCTTCGACAACGTGAACGATTATGTGACGAACTGGGGCGTCGCGGCACCCTACGCAAGCGACGTCATCGGCACGCCATTTCCAGCTGGCTACGCCGCCACGGTGACGATCACGCCGACGTCGATCGGCCCGGCGGCGAGCGCCGTGCCGGCCACGGAATCGCTGCGCGTCGTCGTCACCGTGGCCTACGGTGGCGAGGCGGTGACCCTGGAAACCTACCGGACCCGCCATGCACCGAACAACTGATCCGGGCCCGCCCACGCTGCGCCGCCAGCGCGGCTTCACGCTGGTCGAGGCGATCGTCGTCATCGTCATCACCGGCATCATCGCCGGTATCGTGGCCCTGTTCGTGCGCGTGCCGGTGCAGAGCCAGCTCGATACGCAGGCGAGGGCCGACATGGCCGACGCCGCCGACCTGGCGCTGCGGCGGATGACGCGCGAGCTGCGCCTGGCCTTGCCGTTCACGGTCGCGACCTACAACGGCGACACGGCCATCCAGTTCCTGCTGACCAAGACGGGCGGGCGCTTCTTCTCGGTCGGCGACAATCCGCCCGCCACGCTGCTGCCGCTCGATTTCGTCAACGGCGCCACGCAGTTCAACGTGGTCGGCACCGCGCCGACGGGCAAGCAGGCCATCGTGGCCGGCGACTACATCGCCATCTACAATCTCGGGGTGGCGCCAAACAACGCCTACGACTTCGCCAAGGGCGCCAACAATATCTCGCGCGTGGCCGGCGTCAACGGCAACCGCATCACGCTCGCCACGAACCATTTCGCCGGTGCGCAAACGCCGCTCAACACCTTCCAGGTGGTGACCGGCACCGTGACGTATATCTGCACCCCGGCCGCGAACGGCGCCGGCGTGCTGCGGCGCCACTTCACTCGCAATATCGTGCAAGGCGTGGGCAACCTCGCGGCCCTGTCCGACACCGCCACCGCGCCGGTGCTGAGCACCATGGTCAGCGGCTGCCAGTTCAGGAACACCCCGCTGCCGCGCCAGCAGGATGCCGGCACGCTGATGACCCTGTCGCTGTTCCTGCAGCACGCCAACGGCGAGCGCGCGCAGCTGATCCGCCAGACCCAACTCGACAATCCCTAGACCATGGACGCCATTCATCGCCTGCGCCGCAGCCGCGGCATCAGCATCGTCACCGCGATCTTCCTGCTCGTCGTGCTTTCCGGCCTCGGCGTGGCGATCGTCACGTTCGCCACCGCCCAGCGCCAGGCCGCCGCCATCGACCTGCTGGGCACGCGGGCGTACGAGGCGGCGCGCACCGGCGTCGAATACGGCCTTTATCAGCTCCTGCGCAATAACGGCACTTGCGCCAGCGTGAACTTCACGGCGCCCGGCACGCTGGCGCCGATGACGGTGTCGGTGACCTGCACGCAGACGGCGAGCGGGGTGCCCTCCGTCCAGCCGCAGACCCGGATCACGGCCACCGCATGCAACGAACCGTCCAATGGCGTGTGTCCGAACGCGGCGCCCGGCGCCGACTACGTGCAGCGCGTCGTGCAGGTGGTGATCTGATGCGCCGTTTCGCCGCAAAGCTGGTCGTGGCCTTGCTGCTGTCGCTGCTGTGCGGCCGCGCGGCGCTGGCCGACACCCCCATCAAGCTGTTTAAGACCTTCGCCGGCAACATCAACCTGACGGGCACGGAAAAATCGCTGCGCACGAAGTCCAACAGCAGCGATGCGTGCGCCACCGCTCAGTCCGTGACGCTGGCCCTGACGACCGTCCCCAGCGGCTCCACCGTGCTGGCCGCCTACCTGTACTGGGCCGGTTCCGGCTCGACCGGCGACTACACGGTGACCTTCGCGGGCCGGACGGTGAGCGCCCCGGCCACGCGGCGCTATGCTTCGTCGACCGTGGGCTACGACTACTTCAGCGGCGCGGCCGACGTGTCGGACATCGTCAAGGGCAACGGCAACTTCACGGCCAGCGGGCTGGACATCGACAAGAACCTGTTCTGCTCGGTGCAGGGCGTGCTCGGCGGTTTCCAGCTGCTGGTGATCTATTCGCAGAGCCAGGAAACCTTCCGGGTATTGAATGTCTACGAAGGCTTCCAGTACATCCGCAGTTCCTCGGTCGAGCTGACGCTGGCGAACTTCCAGACCCCGAACCCGATCGGCAACCTGACCGCGCGCGTCGGCCACATCACGTGGGAGGGCGACTCGTCGCTGTCCGGCGGCGGCGAAACGCTGCGCTACAACGGCGTCGAGCAGGCCGATTACCTGAACCCGGTCGGCAACCAGTTCAACTCGGTGAGCAGCGTGAACGGCGATGTCGCGTCCTACGGGCTCGATTTCGACGCCTATACGGTGAAGTATCCCGTCATCGACGCCGGGCAACGGTCGGCCAAGACCACCTACACGTCGGGCCAGGACCTGGTGCTGCTCAATGCCGAGGTGGTCGCCGCGCCGAACGTGCCGGCCACCGACCGGGGCGTGACGATGACACTGAACGGCAGCCTCGTGCCGTCCTCGCCCACCACGTACACGATCAGCGTCGTCAACAACGGCCCGATGGACGAGGGCGGCCCGGTCACGGTGACCGGCACGCTGCCCGCCTCGCTGATCTACGGCGGGGCCAGCGGCACCGGCTGGACCTGCTCGGCGCAGGGGCAGCTGCTCACCTGTACGTACACGGGGCTGTTCAAGGTGGGCACGACGCTGCCGCCGATCACGCTGACCGTCACGCCCGCGGCCTCGGCGACGGGGCTCATCACGTTCGGCACCACGGTCGCCGGCAAGCTGTTCGACTATTACGACGGCAACGACACGTCGACCGTCAGCGCCCGCGTGGGCGCCCAGACCTTCGCGCCCGTGTTCCTGTTCACCACGGCCGAGTGCGTGCACAACAAGCCGTTCGGCGACCCCGAGCAGACCTGCGAGCCGCTGCAGCTCGATTTCAAGCTGGCCAACACCGACATCAGCACGTGGATCACCTATACGGTGAAGGGCGTGCCGACAGCGCTTGCCAGCACGAACACGACGATACCGATGCGCTTTGCCTTAAGCTGCCACGATCCGGTGCGCACGGCGGGCGTGAAGGCCAGCTATTTCCTGCGCAGCGGCACGCTGACGATTCCCACCTGCGAACCAGGCGGCGCCATCCCCGCGCAGACCTCGGCGGCGTGGAGCGCGGTCAGCAATATCCTGTATCCGGGGGGCTCGCCGTCGAGCCGCGCGACCACGGCCAAGAATGCCGAGGACCTGACCGACTTCCTGCTGCGCTACCAGGACGTGGGGCGCATCGAGTTCTTCGTGACCGACAACCAGGGGCGGCTGGGCTCCACCGGCGCCTTCGTGTCGCGGCCCGAGCGGTTGTTGCTCCTGCCGCCGGTCAACAACAAGGCAGGCGACCCGGCCAGCGCCGCCGATGGGCGCTTCATGGCGGCCGGCTCCACCTTCGCGATGACGGTGCAGGCGTTGATGTATGACCTGACCACGCCGGCGCCGAATTTCGGCAACGAGACCGAGCCGGAAAAGATCGCCCTCACGGTGACGCCCGCCACGACGGCGGACGGCTCGCCGATCGCCGCCATGGTCACGCGCAACGCGGGCGAACAGCCGGCCGGCGACATCGAGCTCGGCGGCAGCTTCGGGGCGTTTTCCGCCGGCGTCGCCAACGGCACCGGCTTCGTCTACGACGACGTGGGCGTCATTCGCATCCAGGCCAGCCTGGCCCGTTCGCCCGAAGAAGTACGGCTGAACGCGAAGACCGGCTCCTACCTGGGCACGGGCGACGTGGTGGCCAACTACATCAACGTCGGGCGCTTCTATCCGGCCTGGCTGGAGACGGTGGTCGAGGGCACCATGGCCTGCGTGGACGCGGCCCGCTGCCCGCAGGATCCGGTCCCTCCGGTGCAACCCCTTGTTGGCATCGACACCATGGTGTATTCGGGCCAGCCGTTCAAGGTCACGGTGAGGGCGAAAAACAGCCAGGGCGGCGCACTGCCCAATTACCGGCTGGAGCTGGCCCGCGACATCACGCTGAGCCCGTGGACCGCGCCGAATGGCGACACCGCGCAGCGCGCGCCGTCCGCCGGCACCACGAACTCCACACTGGCGAACACCACGGTCGCGGCCAGCGCCTTTGCCGGCGGTATCGCCACGGTCACGGCGCCGACCTACACATTCCCGACCGCGCTGGCGTACACGTCGGGCGCGCCCACCGCGAACAACTGGCCCCAGCCGGTATCGGTCTATGTGCGTGCCGTGGAGTCGACCGGCGTGGACGGGACCACGTCGAAGCGCGCCGCCGCCGTGGAAGGCGGCGTGCGGGTGGTGGCCGGCCGTGTCAACGTGCCCAACCAGAAGGGCACGGCGCTGTCGGCGATGAGCGTTCCCGTCACCGCCGAGTTCTTCGGCACCTTGAACGGCGTGCCCGGCTGGTACCCGGCCACGACGGACTCGACGTCGACTTTCTCGCTCAGCAATGTGCGTTTCTCGGCGTGCACGAACTTGACGGGTGCGTCATCGTGCAAGGTCAACCTGACCGTGGACAGCACGACGTCGGGCGCGTTTGACGATGGCATCGCGACCATCAAGCTGAACGCGCCGGGCAGCGGCAGCAGCGGCCACGTGTCCATGTGGCTGGCCAGCCCGCCGTGGCTGCCGAGCGTACGGGGCGTGCTCACCTATGGCACAGTAACGACGCGGCCCTATACGTATCTGCGTGAAATGTACTAGCGCGGTTGAAAAAAGACGGCAAACATGGCGATTTGCTACCGGAACACGCCGGACTCTTGAATATAATCAAGAGACTGCATGGCGTATTGCAAGCATTACCTGATATCGGGACAGGCTCATGGCTTTCTGGCACAAGGCGAAAAAAAAAGATGGCTGGCTGGCGGTAAGCGCCGCTGCGGAAGGGGTGACGGCGGCCGTCGTGCGCCGGCGCGCCGACGCGAAGCCGGCCGTGCTGGCCGCCGCCTTCCACCCCGGCGGCCGGGCGGAGGCGGCCGGACTGATCGCGCGCGTGGGCCGCGAGCTCGATGCGCCCGCCCACCTGTGCTCGAGCATCCTCGTGCCGGGTGAATACCAGCTGCTGGCCGTGGAGGCGCCGAACGTGCCTGCCGACGAATTGAAGACCGCCGTGGGCTGGCGCCTGAAGGACCTGATCGATTTCCCCGTGCCCGAGGCCACCATCGACGTGCTCGACATTCCCGTCGCGCCGAATGGACCGGCGCACAACCACCAGGTGTTCGCGGTAGCGGCGCGCAACGGCATCATCGAGGCGCTGCAGAACCTGTACACGGAGGCCAAGGTGGAGCTCGGCGCGATCGACATCCCGGAAATTGCCCAGCGCAATATCTCCGCGCTGCTCGAGCCGGAAGGGCGCGGCCTGGCGATGCTGGCGTTCGACGCGCACGGCGGCTTGCTGACGGTGACGTTCCGGGGCGAGCTGTACCTGGCGCGGCGCATGGACATCGGGCTGGCCCAGGTCGAGGGCGCGCCGGAAGCGCGGCAGAGCCTGTTCGACCGCATCGCCCTGGAACTGCAGCGTTCGCTCGACAACTTCGAGCGGCAGTTCCAGTACGTGGCCGTGTCCAAGCTGGTCCTGGCGCCGACCGGCAGCGCCAGCCTGCACGATTACCTGTCCGCCAACCTGTACCTGCCGGTCGACCTGCTCGACCTCGATGCCGTGTTCGACCTGGACAAGGTGCCGCAACTGCGTGACGCGGCCCAGCAAGCCCGTTTCCTGACGGTGCTGGGCGGCGGCCTGCGCGACGAAGGCGCGGTGGCATGAGCCAGCAGATCAACCTGTTCAATCCGCGCTTTCGCAAGGAAAAGCGCTATCTGACAGCGCCCGCGCTGGCGATCGCGGTCGGCGTGGCGCTGGCCGGTTCGGTGGCGGTCGCGGTGACCGCCACCGGGCGCGTCGCGGCGCTGGAAGACGAAGCGGCGGCGCTGGCGGTGGAGCTGAAGGAGGCGGAAGCGCGCAAGGCCACCGTGCTGGCGGGGCTCGTGCCGCGGCAGAAGGATGCCGCCGTGGAGCGCGACGTGGCGAGCGCGGAACGGGAGCAGCGTGCCTTGCGCGGCGTGACGGAAATCCTGGAACAGAACCGGGTCGGCGATCCGCGCGGGTACTCGGCCTATTTCCAGGCCCTGGCACGCGCGCGCGTGAACGGCTTGTGGCTGACCGGCATCGATATCGGCGGTGCGAATGCGGATGTCGGCCTGTCCGGCCGGGCCTTGCGGGCCGAGCTGCTGCCGGGTTACCTGAACGGACTGGCGCGTGAACCGGCGCTGCGCGGCAAGGCCTTCGAACGGGTCGAGATCGCACGGCCGGATGCCGAGGAGGGCCGGCCCGGCCGCCCGGCGTCCGCCGCCACGAAGGAGCCGCCCGCCGAGGGCACCGGTGCCGCGCCCGCGCCGCCGCCGTGGGTCGAATTCACCTTGCAGGCGCGCGCCGGGGTGGCGCCATGAAGGCCTTGTGGCTGAAATGGGCGGCGCGCATCGACGCGCTGTCGGTGCGCGAACGGGCCATGGCTTGCCTGGCGACGGTGGCAGCGGTGATCTTCATCGCCTACATGGGGTTCATCGAACCGGCCGGCGTGCGCGAACGCACGCTGCGGGCGAGTATCCTGCAACAGCGCGCACAACTGGCCGGGATCGAGCTGGAAATGGCCGAAAAGCAGGCGGCCGCGCAAGCCGACCCTGATGCGGACCTGCGCAAGCGCCTGGCCGCCGTGCGCGCCGAAAACGAACAATTGCGGGCCAGCCTGCGTACCACCCAGCAGGCGCTGGTGGCGCCGGAACGGATGACCGCGCTGTTGCAGCAGATGGTGCAGCAGAATGGCCGGCTGAAGCTGGTTTCGCTGCGCACGCTGCCGCCAGCCGGGACAATGGACGGGAACTTCAGCGACGCGCCGGCCGCCGGCACGCCGGCCGCCAGCGCTCCGGTACTGCCCGCAGGCGGCCTGTCGACCACGCCGCCGGGCGTGGCGCCCGAGCCCGCCGCCGCCCCGGCCATGGCGGAACAGCCCCTGCTGTACCGCCATGGCGTGCGCATCGTGCTGCAAGGCGCCTATGCCGACATGGTGGCGTACATGACGGCGCTGGAACGCCTGCCCGCCCGGCTGTACTGGGGCCAGGCCACGCTGGACGCGACGGAGCACGACAAGGCCACGCTGACCCTCACGCTGTACACCCTGAGCCTGGACAACACATGGATCGCCTTGTAACAATGAAGAATGCGCACCGCGGCAACCGGCCGGCGCTGTGGCTCGGCGTCGTGCTGGCGCTGGCCTGGTGCGCGGGCGCCGGCGCCCAGATCGCCGATCCCACGCAACCGCCGCCCGGACTGGCCGCGGCGGCCGCCGGCGCCGCGCCGCCGGCCCCGCCACCGGGGCCGGAACTGCAATCGATCCTCGTCTCGCGCGAGCCAGGCGGGCGCCGTATTGCCGTGATTAGTGGCGAAATGGTAAGGCAGGGCGGTCGTGTCGGCGGCGCCACGGTGGAACAGATCGGCACCGACCGCGTGGTACTGCGGCGCGGCAAGGCGCGCGAGACGCTGCGGCTGTACACGAAGCCGCCGCACACCCCGGTTGCCCCGGCAACGCAGGCGGAACAACGATGAAGACGAAGAATACGACGATGCATACGAAGCGACTCCCGGCGACCCGCGCCGCCGCCCACCTGGCCGCGCTGGCCGCCATGGCTTCCCTGGTCCTGCTGGCCGGCTGCGACACGGCGGGCCGCCGCGACACCTACGACGCGATCAGCGGCGAGATGCGCAACGCGGCCGCCAAGGCGAAGGCGGCCCAGAACACGGCGCCCGACGCGGTCGAGGCCGCGCTGCTGCCGCCGGCCCCCGCGCTGGCCGCCACGCTGCCGAAGGCACGCGCCGTGCTGGACGAGCGGTTCAACGTGGCGCTGAACAATGTGCCGGCGCAGCAGTTCTTCGCCTCGATCGCCAGCGGCACCCGCTACAACATGCTGGTCTCGCCCGAGGTCACCGGCACGCTGTCGGCCAACCTGAAGGATGTGACGATCTTCGAGGCGCTCGACGCGGTGCGCGAGCTGTACGGCTACGACTACAAGGTGGAAGGCAACCGCATCTACATCCGGCCGCTGACGATGCAGACGCGCATGTTCAAGGTGAACTACCTGACCGGCAGCCGCCGCGGCAGTTCGAACGTGCGCGTGTCGTCGACGTCCATCAACACGGTCGGCACGGCGAACCAGAACCAGAACGCGGCCCAGCAGAACACGGCGCAGGGCCAGAACCAGACGCAGACGGGCTTGCCGAACGGCGGCCAGTCGGCGCAGGAGGACGCCAGCAACGTCAAGATGACGTCCGACGCCGATTTCTGGGGCGAGCTGCGCGGTGCCCTGGAGGCCATCGTGGGCAGCGGCGACGATGGCCGCAACGTGATCATCACGCCGCAGTCGGGCGTGGTGCTGGTGCGCGCCTTCCCGGCCCAGCTGCGCGCGGTGGACGAGTACCTGAAGGCGACCCGCCTGGCCGTCGAGCGGCAGGTGATTTTGGAAGCCAAGATCCTCGAAGTGCAACTGAACAGCGGGTTCCAGTCCGGCGTGAACTGGGCCGCGTTCCGGCAGGGCGGCAACAGCGCCGGCGGACTCGGCATCGTCTCGCCGGGCACCAACCTGGTGCGGCGAAGCCTGGCGGGGTCCGCCGTCGGCCAGGGGACCGGCACCGGCTTCGTCAGCACCCCGGGCGCCTCGCTCGGTAACGCGGCCGACGCGCTGGGCACGATGTTCGGCCTGGCGATCCAGACCAGCAATTTCTCGGCGATGATCTCGTTCCTGGAATCGCAGGGCACCGTGCACGTGCTGTCCAGCCCGCGCATTGCCACGCTGAACAACCAGAAGGCCGTGCTGAAGATCGGCACCGACGAGTTCTACGTGACCGGCATCAGCACCACGACGAACTCGAACGTCTCGGGCAACACGGTGACGCCGAACGTGATCGTGCAGCCGTTCTTTTCCGGCGTGCTGCTGGACGTGACGCCGCAGATCGACGAGGACGGCAATATCATGCTGCACGTGCACCCGTCGGTGAGCTCCGTCACCACCGTCAACAAGACCGTTAGCCTGGGCGAGGCCGGGTCGCTGAATCTTCCGCTGGCGGCTTCGTCCACTTCCGAGATGGACAGCATGGTGCGTGGCCGCAACGGCGAGATCGTGGCCATCGGCGGCCTGATGCGCCAGGCCACGTCCAGCGACCAGTCGCAGCTGCCCGGCGTGGGCAGCGTGCCGGTACTGGGCACCCTGTTCCGCAACAAGGACAGCCTGACCCAGAAGCGCGAGCTGGTGGTGCTGATCAAGCCCACGATCGTCGACGATGCCAGCAGCATGTCGAACGAGATGCAGGATACGATGCGGCGCATCGAGCGGCTCGACCCGCAACGGGGCCGCTGATGTACGAAGCCCACTTTGGCCTGGCCGAGGTGCCGTTCTCGATCACCCCGGATACCAGTTTCTTCTTCGGCAGCCCGCACTCGCAGGAGGCGCTGAACACGCTGCTGGTGGCGGCGCGCAGCGGCGAAGGCTTCATCAAGATCACCGGTGAAGTGGGCACCGGCAAGACGCTGTTGTGCCGCAAGTTCATGGCCACCTTGGGCGAGGGATTCGTCACGGCGTATGTGCCGAACCCTTACCTGGAGCCGCGCGCGCTGATGATGGCGCTGGCCGACGAGCTGGAAATCGTGCTGCCGAAGGACGTCGACCAGCACCAGCTGGTGAAATCGCTGACCGTGCGGCTGCTCGAGCTGGCGGCGCGCGGCAAGCATGTGGTGCTGTGCCTGGACGAGGCGCAGGCGCTGCCGCTGGAAAGCCTGGAGGCGCTGCGTCTGCTGACGAACCTGGAAACGGAAAAACGCAAGCTGCTGCAGATCGTGCTGTTCGGCCAGCCGGAACTCAATGCCCACCTGGCCAGCCCCAAGATCAGGCAGCTGGCGCAACGCATCACCTTCCATTACCACCTGGGGGCCCTGGGGCGCGACGACCTGGACTATTACGTGGCGCACCGGCTGCGGGTGGCCGGCTTCACCGGCGCTCGGCTGTTTTCGAAGGGCGCGGTGCGGCGCCTGTACCGCGCCACCGGCGGCATTCCGCGCCTCGTCAACATCGTCGCGCACAAGGCGCTGATGCTGGCGTACGGCGAGGGGCGGCACCTCGTGGAGGGGCGGCAGGTCGGCCTGGCCGCGCGCGACACGATCGGCACGGCGCGCGGCTGGCCGCGCTGGTCGTGGCTGGCCAGCGCGGCCGCCCTGGCCGCCGCCGCGGGCGGCATCACCCTTGCGTTGACGAGATGAGCCTGACAGATGAGCTTGATCAATAAAATGCTGCAGGACCTGGATGCGCGCGGCGGCGGCGCGGCGCGCAACGCCACCGGCGACGTGCGCCCGGTGGCGGCCGATCGTTCGTCGCGCAAGGCGATCGCCATCGGCGCGGGCGTCGGCGCGCTCATCGTCGCCATCGGCGGCGGCGGGTGGTACTGGCTGAACGGGCGGGCGGCTGCCCCCGTCGCCCCGGTGGCGCCGACGGTGGCCTCGATGTCCGCTCCCGCGGCGCCAACGCCGCCTGCGGTACCCGCGGCCGCGCCGGCCGTGGCGGCGCCGGCGCTCGACACCGCCGCGGCGGCCGATCCGACGACGGCGGCACCGATTGCGGCGCCAGCACCGCAGGGTGCGTCGTTGCAAACCGCAACACCGCCAGCCGGGGCGCCGCAGGCGGCGCCGTCGCGATCCGCAGCAGCACCAGCGGTGGCTCCGCAAGGCGGAGTGCCGCCAGCCGAGCTGCCGCCGGCCGAATTGGTGCGAGCACAAGCGCCAGTGGCGCAAGCGCCCGCGCCGGCCACGAAGCCGCGTCCCCGGCCGCAGCGTCCCGACCGCGCCGCCAGCCCGTCAGCTGGGGCGCCGGCGGCACCATCGCCACCCGTGCCGACCGGGCAGGGCGCCGGCCTTACTGCCAGCCAGCAGGCCGAGAACGGGTACCGCCGCGCGCTGGCCGCGCTGCAGGAAGGCCGGGTCACGGAAGGCATCGCGCTGCTGGAAGGGACCGTGCAGGCTTATCCCCGCCACGAGGCCGCGCGCCAGACCCTGGTGGGCCTGCTGGTCGAGAACGGCCGCGCTGACGAGGCGATGCGCCACGCCCAGCTCGGCCTGTCGCTCGATGCCAACCAGCCGCAGCTGGCCATGCTGCTGGCGCGCCTGCAACTGGAACACGGCGGCGCGGCCGACGAAACGCTGCTGCGCTCGCTGCCGCATGCCGGCAACAACCCCGACTACCTGGCCTTCCTGGCCGGCGTGCTGCAGAAGCAGGGCCGCTACCGGGAGGCGGCGCAGCAGTACGAAGCCGCGCTGCGGCTGCGCCCCGCGAATGGGGTGTGGTGGATGGGGCTTGGCATGGCGCGGCAGGCTGACAACCAGCGCAGCAATGCGCGTGAGGCTTACCTCAAGGCCAGGGAAGGGGGGCTCACGCCCGAACTGCAAGCGTTTGTCGAGCGGCGGCTGGGGCAGTTGCAGTAGTTGCGGAGCGTCTGACATTGCCGAGCCGGCTGGTAGCGCGCCGCCTTGACCCGTCGATCCCCGAGGCGCAGATCGACAGTGCGGGCCGAGCCAACAGGTGAATGAGGTACGCGGACGTGCGGCCTGCCGCCGTGCGCTGGCCGTTCAAGCTCGGTTAATCAGGCCTGCCGCGTACTTATCCACCACGATGTTCCACCTGCATCGATCACGCCGCCCCGCTTGTCCGGGTCTTCCTTTCGCGTCGGGGCCTGGAGCGGTTGGGCCCCTGCGGAGAGGGCCTTGGCATACGTGGCGTCCACGTCGGGCACGTAGACATGCACGTGGGTCGGCCTCGGTTCCCAACCGGCATTCGGGTCCGACAACATGATGACTGTGTCGCCAATGCGCATCTCCGCGTGGAGGATCGAACCGTTCTCCCCTGGGTGGCGGTACAGCTCCTCGGCATCGAATACCGTCTTCATGAAGTCGATGACGGCCGCCGCGCCGTTGACCACCAGATAGGGTGAAACGTCGCTGTGGCCCTGTGGCTTGTAGCTGGACATGTTACCTCCTTGATCAGGTGATGAGACCTCACATGAGTGCAACCTTCGAATTGACAGGAAAGCTCGTTAACGGAGAGCAATCAGTCAAAAAGCAACTGGAATGAGCGAAAGCGGCCTATCAGCCGGCTGGCTTGGCGACACAGATCTAGCGCAGAAAGCCGTCGACGTAATAGCTAGGGTGATTGGCGATATGCGTCAGCATAGGGCGCCAGGTGCCATACGGTGTAACGTATGATGACTTTGACGCTAGAGCTTGCCAGCAATCACCTCAGCGCTCTCGGCAGCTGAGATGTTAGCCAAAGCTCGCCACCTGCGCTGCCATGGTCGCGTCAACACGCGGAGTGCGACTTCGGTGCGAATATCGTTTTGGCACAGGTAATGCGCGGCAACTGACGTCCCGAGCATTTCCTGCATTACTAAGCCAACTTCAACCTGCTCAGCACGGAGACGATCGGCTCTAGCCTCTACAGTATTTTCCTCCGGGTTATCAACTGCTCTTCTTGATTGATCCATCATCGTTATCCTCGACAAACCGTGTCAACTTCGGTCATGCTAGCTTGTTCTCATAGGCCTTAGCTACAGCCCATCGCCCAAGACCATGTGGGACTTTGCTTACGCGTTTATGGTGGCGATTCACCAAGAGGCACCGAATCATCGATAACGACTCACCGCGCTAGACATTTAAAATACATAGGCTGCGAGTTCCGTCAGAATAGCCCGCTAAGTCCGTATTGGAAGGCGTCATGCCGAGTAAAACACATTGCGATCGGAATGGGTTTGCCGAGTGAAGATTGCTGTGGCTTAAGCTGTAAAATGTGCACAGGTCTGATTACTTTCGCATCCGAAGCATCAGAATCGGACGCGGATCAATAGGCACATCCAGGATGAACGTGGTGTATCCGTGCCGACATTCGACGGCAATGCTCCCCGCGTGTTGCTCGGCAATGCTCCGTGCGAACGGGAGCCCTATCTCCCACGCACCTTCACCCTTCAAGGCGGTTCTTTTATAGAGTTGAAAAATCGCTTCAATCCTGTTCGGTGGGATAGGGGGGCCTTCGTTGATGATCGACACAGCTACTCGCCCGCCGTAGCATTGCAACTTTGCTGTGATAGGAGAGCCTGGATTGCTGTACGCGATAGCGTTGGAAACAATATGCTCAATCGCCTTCGAGATGGAATCGCGATGCCAGAATCCCTGGACAGCGACACCGATGATGTCAGTTCTCGCAGCCGCGGGGGTTCGTTCGATAACATTCATGATGACTTCGCGAAGATCAAGCCACTGAAGCTCCAGCATTTCGCTGGCGGGAGGTGTCACCATTGACATGTCGAGCATCTCAGTCAACATCGATGCGATCCGGGCAAGATGTTCTGCTGCGAACGTGGCGAGCTCGCGAGATCTGTCGATTTGCTGAGCTTCGCGGATATGGTCGACAGCCATCGACGCGACGGAGAGTTGAGTACGCAGATCGTGCACGACAGCGGTACTGAACTGCTCACGCATGGCGGCTTTGCTTAAAATGAATCCCGTGATGGATTCTCGAATTGCCTCGTCAATCAAGGAATTAAGTCTCGCCGCCTGCTCTCGCGAAATTGCGAATCCGGCATCTCCCCACGTCGCAAATAGCACGCTCCTAAAAAGCTGTACTTCATGCGCTACCGTCTCAACATTATAGTTCGTTAAGCGTGCACGCTCTCCTCCGTGCTCCGAAGCCAAGGTCGATTGACGATAATTGAATGTCTCCCCAGAGGCAACCGAGCAGAGCTGCTCATAAAATATCGGAAGCGTATCAAGCAGCAACGCTGCTGGCAGGCCATGTGCACACTTTACTTGCTTCTGAACGGATTTCAGCCATGATGCGAACACTCTATCGCGCAACAATAGAAGTCGTTCATGCAAATTCTTCGAAGGTTCGACCATGGGCGCTCGAGGTGAAGTGTGAATGCTCATCTGTGTGAATGATTATTTGGCCGATTGCGCAACATTTCAAAGACAGGCGTGTCGGGGGTACGCTCGCAGTGCAGATCGCGCCACAGTACCCGTATAACCTCTTTGCCACATGCGTTGGATGATCGGAGCCGTAACTTGTCTTTCGATATGTGAACAGCCGTGAGAACATAAGTTCATTAGCTTGTAGAATGCTCGCTCTTCCTGGACAGTTTCGATAGTGTTGAGCTCATGACCTGCTCAAAGGACGACTTATCTTTTGCAAAGTAGTCAAGGGCCGGTGAATTCTAGCTTGACTTTGCGGGATGCGACGCCGCCTACGCGCGGCTCTTCGCGCTGAACCGCGTGACCGCCAGAAGCACTCCTTTAGCGATGTGCGGAGTCACAGTGTCTTCGGTCCCGGTGCTAGACGTGGGCTTCCCCGGTATCGGCGGACACCTTCGATAGGTACCGTGTCACTATCGGAGGTTCTTCATGGCACGTCAAAGAAGGTCGTTTACTGAAGAGTTCATTGTAAGCGTCCAGCCCGCACCGTCTAGACGCTGAATAGCTCCAGTGGCCAAGATAGTCTCCATTAACATTTGGTGGGGACTATCTTGGAAAATGAGTTGAACAAGCAGGCGCCGACGCAGTACGAACTACCCGCTGGAGTTCAAACGGAAGTTGGCGCAGCAGGCGTTCGAACCCGGCGTGTCCGTGGCGCAACTGGCTTTGCAGCATCAGTTGAATTCGAATATGGTGTTCAAATGGCGGCGCCAGTTGTGCGCTGGCCCAGACACATTCAAGGTAGAGCTACTCGAGCTCAGTGGCCGGTTTCTGTCCAAAGGTTTTGCGCCAATCTCTCGGGCTCACCTGAAAACGCTTTTTGAAGTGCTGCCGCAGTGATAGCGGCGTTTGAAACCCAGTGAGTTCCGAGATTCTTTCAACCGGTATCGATGTCGTTTCGAGAAGCTCACGGGTTTGCCGAAGGCGCTCATTGACCAGCCAATCTACCAGCGTCATGCCCGTCGCTTTGAGAAAATGACGCGTAAACGTGCGGCGGCTCGTGGCCGCCCGTGCCGCCAGGTCATCAATACTGTGCTGCTTGTCGAGATTTTCCCGCAAGTAGTCGAGCAGCCGGTTGATCTGTGAATCCTGTGTCGAGGCGGCCATGGGCTGCTCAATGAATTGCGCCTGTCCCCCCTCGCGATGGGCGGGATGACCATCGTGCGCGCCACCTTGTTGGCGATTTTCGGCCCGTAGTACCCTCGCACGAGATACAGGCAGCAATCGAGTCCCGCACCTGTCCCCGCCGAGGTGATCAAGCGGTCCTCGTCGACATACAGCGCATTCATGTCGAGCCTCACACGCGGAAAACGTAGGCAGAAACCCTTTTCGGCCATCCAGTGGGTCGAGGCACGCTTGCCGTCGAGTAGCCCCGCATAGGCAAGTACATACGCACCGTAGCAAAGCCCCACGACATGGGCTCCTCTTGCATACGCGCGCACCAGCGCTGCTACCAGCTCGGGGGCCGGACGTGCGTCCAGGTCATGCCATCCCGGCACGACTAGGATGTCCGCCATGTCCGCCATTTCCAGCCCGCCGTCCGGCTGCACGGTCATGGCGCGCTCGGCCTTCAAGGGCTGGCCGCCTGGCGTCACGATCTTCAGATCGAACGAGGGATGGTCGGCCACTTGCGCGCTGAACACCAGGTACGGGACGGAGAAGTGGAAGGGACTGAAATCGGGATACATGATCAAGGCGACCATGGGTGGTTTCAGATTCATGGCTGCGAACTCTCTGGTGGCCCGAAAGCATCGGTAATTGGCATGCGGGTCAATATTACGCCGGGCGCGGCGCATTCACAATGCTGCTACCAATTACCACATCTATGGAGCAGCAAAATGCAACGATCAACAGCCTTGGCCCTCGTCCTGAGTTTGACCTTTGGCGCGGCAAGCCTGCCGGCCCATGCGGCTGAAGATGTCGGTCCAACGGCGACCAAGCAGGTGGTGCAGATCCAACAAATCCGGAATGCTACCGCGAAGATTCACTATGCAGGAAAGACCTTCCTACTCGACCCCTTCCTGGCGAAAAAAGGCAAGTATCCAGGCTTTGAAGGGACTTTCAACAGCAAACTGCGCAATCCGCTCATCGAGCTGCCAATGCCGGCGAACGAGGTACTGAAGGGCGTGGACGCGGTAATCGTGAGTCATACCCACCTAGACCATTGGGACGGCGGCGACCATCGCTTAATTCCAAAGGCAATTCCTTTGTTCGTACAGGATGAAACCGATGCCAAACTTATTCGCGGGCAGGGTTATACCAATGTCCAGATCTTGGATGAGAATACCTCCTTCGAAGGTGTACAACTGAGCAAGACTGGCGGCCAGCACGGCACAGATGAGATGTATTCCAACCAGCCGTTAGCCGAAGCGTTGGGCAAGGCGATGGGCATCGTGTTTCAGGCGCCCGGAGCGAAAACCATATATTTCGTCGGCGATACTATCTGGCGTAGCGATGTCGACCAGGCACTGGCAAAGTTCAAGCCCGACGTGATTGTTCTGAATGCCGGCGACGCCCGCATGGTCGGCTATACCGGTTCCATCATCATGGGTAAGGACGATGTGCTTCACGCCTACCAAGGCGTCCCGAACGCGACTATCGTTGCGACGCATATGGATGCGATCAACCATATGACGCTGACCCGTAAGGAATTGAAAGAACATGTGAAGCAACATGGCATTCAAGATCGCGTACGCATCCCAGAAGATGGCGAAGTTCTGAAACTTTAAGCGGCGCTTACCGCGTTAGATTGGTCCCGGACATGCGTCTGCGGACCATTTTCGCTATCGACTGAATGTCCGCTCTTGGCCGAAGGCAGCCGGTCGCATTGCCAAAGTGTATGTGGGCGTTGCTCTGAGAAAAAGCCCGAGGTTTTGTTAAGCGGTCTCAGCCTGCTCGACCAGACGGCACTGCTGCCCCGCATCCTGCGGTTTTCCCAAGCGCACATGCTGTGGGTTGAAGGGCGGCTCTGGGCCGGAAGCTGCGGTACACTGGGCCACAGCAATCCGCTGCGGCGGTCATCAGCCTTCGCATTTCCTGCTGCGGCGAGCATCCGTCACATCGTGGCAAGTCCAGGAAAGCTCAGCGCAAGCAATAGTGCCCGGCTCACAGGCTGGCCAGCGGCCCCCACACCTGCTTCATCGACACGCGCAGTTCACCATCCTCCTCACCCAGCGCCGCGACGATCGCACAACCGCCCTCGCCGACGCGGCGGGGCAGCGGCACGCTGCACGCGCGCCCAGCGGCATCGCGCAGGCACAACACTTCCACGCCGCCGGCGTCACGGTGGGCAACCACGGCAAGCTCGCCGCCGGCCAGCCGGACGGCCGATCCCGGCGGAAACGGGCCGAGTTCCTCCCTGAAAGCCGCTGCCAGCTCGGCATCGGGCGCCTGTTCGAGCACGCGCGCCAGCGCGTCGTTCGGCAGCAGGGCGCGGCGGTAATTGCGCGGCGATACGCCGGCGCAATAGCGGTCCGCCATGCGCAGCAGGTGGGCGGCGGCCATGTCGGCGGCGGAGGAGGGCGCCGATGCATGGGGCGATGAATGGTCGAGCAGCAGGCTCGCGAACAGGTCCGGGTCGCGGGGGTGGGAGCCATGCAGGGCTTGGCCAGCCGGTTCTTCATGGCGCCCGGTCGCATGCAGCGCCAGCGCGGCGGTGACGACGGACAGCAGGTGGACCGGCCGCATGTGCAGGCGGCGCGCCACCAGCGCGGCGACGACCGCGGTCTCGATGCTGTGGCGCACCGCGTAGCTGCCGCCGACCTGGTTGCGCAGCACGCAGGCCAGTGCCACGTCGGCCGACAGGTCGACGGCATGCAGCAGCTCGCGCGCGGTGGCGCGCAGATCCTCCGGCGCGTCGGGTTCCTCGTGGGGCGCGAGGTGAGCGCCCTCTTCGAGCCGGCGCTGCACCAGATTAAGCGCGCGCAGCACCGACGGCGGCGCCGCCGGGCGGGCGTCGCCTTCCGGTGGCGGCAGGTCGTGCAGGGCGGAGGAGGCCATCGCGCCTGGCCCGTCAGATGCGGGCCAGCCGTTCCAGCGCCTGGCCCAGGGTGTCGTCGCGCTTGGCGAAGCAGAAGCGCACGATGCCCGATTCCGTCGCCTGGCGGTAGAACGCCGACACGGGAATGGCCGCGACCTTGATCTCGCTCGTGAGCCATTCGGCGAATGCCGCTTCCGGCATGTCGGATATCGCGCCGTAGCGCACGCACTGGAAGTAGGTGCCGTCGGCCGGCAGCAGTTCGAAGCGGCTGCCCGCCAGCCCGGCCCGGAACAGGTCGCGCTTCTTCTGGTAGAAGGCCGGCAGGTCGCGGTAAGGCGCCGGATCGGCCATGTAGGCCGCGATGCCGTGCTGCATGGGCGCATTCACGCTGAACACGTTGTACTGGTGCACCTTGCGAAATTCCACCATCAAGGGCGCCGGCGCGGCCACGTAGCCGATCTTCCAGCCGGTCGTATGGTAGGTCTTGCCGAAGCTGGAGACCACGAAGCTGCGCGCGGCCAGCACGGGGTGCCGGCTCACCGACGCGTGCGGCTGGCCGTCGTACACCATGTGTTCATAGACTTCGTCGGACAGCACCAGGATGTCGGTGCCCTGCACGATGGCCGCCAGCGCATCGAGGTCGGCCGCGCGCAGGATGCTGCCGGTGGGGTTGTGCGGCGTGTTGACGACGATGAGGCGCGTCTTCGCGCCCACGGCGGCCTGCACCCGGTCCCACGGCACGTGGTAGCCGGCGTCGCCCAGCGCCATCTGCACGGGGATGACGGTGCCGCCGGCCAGTTCGACGGCCGGCATGTAGGCGTCGTAGGCCGGCTCGATGACGATCACTTCGTCGCCCGGGTGCACTGCGCACAGGATGGCTGTGGTGAGCGCCTGGGTGGCGCCCGCCGTCACCGTGATCTCCGCGTTCACGTCGTAGGCGTGGCCGTACAGGGCGGCGACCTTGTCGGCGATGGCCTGGCGCAGGACCGGCGCGCCCGTCATCGGCGGATACTGGTTGTGACCGGCGCGCATCGCTTCGGTCACCAGGTCGACCAGCTTCGGATCGCAGGCGAAATCGGGGAAGCCCTGGCCCAGGTTGACGGCGCCATGTTCCACGGCCAGCGCCGACATGCGGGTGAAGACGGTGGTGCCGACGGCGGGCAGCCGCGTCGCGAGGACGGGCGTCGCGGGGATCGGCGTCGCGGGCAGGGGCGTGGCGGTCGTCGGGTGCGGGCTGTTCATGATGGGGTAGGCCGTTGGTGTCGGATCATTCTAGCGCACCGCCCGGCCCTGCGGGGAGGCGCCACTGTTCCGGCGGGATCACGGCGAACATGCCCGCGTTGCGCAGCCGCCGCGCGAGCTTCAGCAGGGCCTTGTCCTTCGTGATGAGCACCTCCGCGCCGGCGTCGCGCGCCAGTTCCAGGAACTTCTGGTCGTCGCGGTCGGTGCACACGGGCAGCCGCACGCCGGACACGGGCGGCGCCACCACCTTGATTAGCTGGTCGAAGCGCGCCGCGCTCGCGGGGCGGGTGGTGTCATCCAGCGGCAGGTGCGGGTAGTGCAGCACCACGTGGTATTCGTCGCGGCAGTCGGCGCGCGTGATCGCTTCCACGGCGCCGCTTTCGATGGCCGCCAGCAGGCCGGCCCAGCGCTGGTCGCGGAACACAAACAGGTCGAGGCACACATTGGTGTCGATGACGATGCGCTGGGGCGTGGCGGGTACCGCCGGGTTCGTTTCGGGTAAAACAGGTATCATGCAGGAAATTGTTTCTGAGTAGATTAGTTTCGAATCATATGCTGATAGTGCTTTCCCCCGCAAAGAGTCTTGACCTCGACACCCCGCCCACCACCGATATCGCCACCCGGCCAAGCTTCCTGGATCACTCCGCGCAGCTGATCGAGCGCATGCGCGAATTCTCGCCGCACGAACTGGCCGAGCTGATGGACCTGTCCGACGCGCTGTCCACCCTGAACGTGGGCCGCTATGCTTCGTGGACGATGGATACGGCGCACGCGCGGCAGGCCGTGATGACCTTCAACGGCGACGTGTACGACGGCCTTGACGCGCGCACGTTGACGCCGGCCCAGCTCGACTACACGCAGGGCCGCGTGCGCATCCTGTCGGGCCTGTACGGCCTGCTGCGCCCGCTGGACCTGATCCACCCGCATCGGCTGGAAATGGGCACGCGCCTGAAGAATGCCCGCGGCAAGGACTTGTATGCGTTCTGGGGCGACCTGATCACGCAGGAATTGAACGGTGCTGCGCAGGAGCAGGGCGCGCGCTGGCTGGTCAATTGCGCGTCCGAGGAATACTTCAAGTCGGTGCGGCCGGCCAAGCTGGCCGTGCCGGTCATCACGCCCGTGTTCGAGGAATACAAGAACGGGAAATACAAGATCATCTCATTCTACGCCAAGCGCGCGCGGGGCATGCTGGCCCGCTATGCGGCGGTGAACGGCATAACCGATCCGGAGGAGCTGAAGAATTTCGACGTGGACGGGTATGCGTTCGCGCCGGAAGCGTCGAACGACGAGAAGTGGGTGTTCCGGCGGAACGCGGCCTGAGGCGGTGCAGCAGGACTGCTGGTCACGGGGCCGGCAGCGCATTCAGTCGACGCGAGCTCGGGATCGGACCAGTCCAGCAGGCGGCGAGCAGTGCTCGCCGAAACCCCTGCTTCATCCAGTCGCTGGCTGGCAAGCCAGCGCCGTTCCGCAGGCGGCGAGCATGCTCGCCGAAACCCCTGCTTCATCCAGTCGCTGGCTTGCAAGCCAGCGCCGTTCCGCAGGCGGCGAGCAGTGCTCGCCGAAACCCCTGCTTCATCCAGTCGCTGGCTGGCAGGCCAGCGCCGTTCCGCAGGCGGCGAGCAGTGCTCGCCGAAACCCCTGCTTCACCCCCAGAACTTCCACCACTTGCGTTCGGGCTTCGGCGCGCCTTCGTCGAAGAACTTGCTGTTCGGGAAGTTCATCTTGAACACCCGCATCGCGTCGTCGCGCAGTGCGACATTGCCCAGCTTGTCGTAGCTGCGGATCATGATCCACAGCGCTTCCTCGATGGCCGGCGAATCCTTGTAGTCGCGCAGCGCGTCCATCGCGCGGTTCGCAGCCGCCAGGTAGGCGCCGCGGCGGTAGTAGTAGCGCGCCACATAGACTTCATACGTCGCCATCGCGTTGATCAGGTACTTCATGCGATCGATCGCATCCGGCGTGTATTTGCTTTCCGGGAATTTGTCGACCAGCGCCCTGAACGCGGCGAAGGCTTCGCGCGTCGCCTTTGGATCCCGCTCGGCGGGATCCTGCTCGTACACGAAGTTCAGCAGGCCGATCTGGTCGTTGAAATTGATCAGCCCGCGCAGGTAATACATGTAATCGACGTTCGGGTGATTCGGGTGCAGCTTGATGAAACGCTCCACGGCGGCCAGCGCCTGGGCCTGGTCCTGCGCCTTGTAGTAGGCGTAAGCCACTTCGAGCTGGGCCTGTTGCGCATACACGCCGAACGGGTAGCTCGCTTCCAGCTTGTTGAACAACTGGATTGCCCGCTCATAATGCTGTCCAGCCAATTCTTCCTTGGCCTCCGAGTATAATTTCGAAGCGGACCAGCCTTTGGTTTCATCCGCCTGTTCCGGTAACAGGCTGCAAGCCGACAGGCTGGCGAACAAAACGGTTGCCGCGACTACCTTCAATTTTTTTTGCATGTTTTCGTGCAAGAAGACGTTTAAACAAGATACGACCTGGCTGATTATAGCCGATGGGAATGCTGTGATATTGAATCCTGAGCCGAAGCCGGCAGAACAAGCACAAGACAACGCACTCGACCACGCGATCGACGACGATGCGGAGGCCGATTTCGAGGGCGATGTCCTCGATGAAGACGTTGGCCCTGCCGACCCGCTGGCCCCGATCGAACTGAACCTGACGCCCGACGTGTGCGGCGAACGCCTCGACAAGGTCGTGGCGAAGCTGGTGCCGCAATTCTCGCGCGGCCGCCTGCAAAGCTGGATCGAGGATGGCTTCGTGACCGTCGACGGCAAGCCGGCCAAGGTGCGCGCCACGGTGTATGGCGACGAGAAGATCGTGGTGCTGCCGCAGGCCGCGCCCGAGGACGTGGCATTCGCGCCGGAGCCGATCGATATCGACGTGGTGTACGAGGATGACCACCTGATCGTCATCAACAAGCCGGCCGGCCTGGTCGTGCACCCGGGCGCGGGCAACTGGTCCGGCACCCTGCTCAACGGCCTGCTGCACCGCTGGCCGCAGCTGGGCGGCGTGCCGCGCGCCGGCATCGTGCACCGGCTGGACAAGGATACCAGCGGCCTGATGGTCATCGGCAAGGACCTGGCAACGCAGACGGACCTCGTGCGCCAGTTGCAGGCGCGCAGCGTCAAGCGCGAATACTGGGCGCTGGCCTGGGGCACGCCGCGGCTGTCCGGCACCATCGACGCGCCGATGGGCCGCCACCAGCGCGACCGCGTGAAGATGGCCGTGTCGACGGGCCTGGGTGCGAAGCCCGCCATTACCCACTACGAGCGCCTGGCCTCCGGCGAGCTGGATCGCCGCCCCGTGAGCCTCGTGCAATGCCGCCTGGAGACGGGCCGCACCCACCAGATCCGCGTCCACATGGCGCACCTGGGCTACCCGCTGGTGGGCGACTATGTGTATGGCAAGCCGCACCTCACGGGTGTGTTCCACCGCCAGGCCTTGCAGGCGCGCCGCCTCGGCCTCGTGCACCCGGCCACCGGCGAGCACTGCGAGTGGGAAATCATGCTGGCCGATGACTTCCGCGCGCTGCTGGAGGAATGCGGCATTGATGAAGAAGCGCTGCACCGGGACCCTGACGGGGAATTCGAGGACGACGACTACGACGACGCATGACAGACAAAACCGCCACCCAATGGTTGTTCCCCGACTGGCCCGACCTGCCGGAAAACGTGGGCGTGCTGTGCACCACCCGCCGCGGCGGCGTGAGCCCGGCGCCCTATGACGATGGCCAGGGCAAGGGTGGCCTGAACCTGGGCCTGCACGTGGGCGACGCGCCCAAGTGCGTGGAGCGCAACCGCGACATCCTGCGCGCCGAACTGCCGGCCGAGCCGGTATGGCTCACGCAGGTGCACGGTACCCGGGTGCTGGACGCGGGCACCGTCGACATGGAGGGGGAACCGCCGGTCGCCGACGCGAGTTTTACCCGCGAGCGTGGCGTCATCTGCACGGTCCTGACGGCCGATTGCCTGCCCGTGCTGCTGTGCGACGCACAAGGGCGCACGATCGGCGCCGTGCACGCCGGCTGGCGCGGCCTGGCCGACGGCGTGCTCCACGAAACGGTGGCAGCGATGCGCGACGCCGGCGCGGGCGAGCTGATGGCCTGGCTGGGGGCCGCGATCGGCCCGAACCGCTTCGAAGTGGGGGCGGACGTGCTCGAAGCCTTCGTGCGCCGCCCCGGTGTTGCCGCGGCCGATATCCAGGCCGCGTTTACGCCGATCGGCGGCAAGCCCGGCAAGTATTTCGCCGACCTGTATGCGCTGGCCCGGCTGGCGCTGGCCGAGGTGGGCGTGCGGCGCGTGTGGGGCGGCGATTTCTGCACCGTCTCCAATTCCGGCCGTTTCTATTCCTACCGCCGCGACGGCGTCACCGGCCGCCAGGCAAGCCTCATCTGGCTGAAGTGAATCATGGCTCCGGAGTGCGCTCGCGCTCCCGCCGCCGGCGCTTCTCCATTCGCCGCTTCCCGCCAGTCACATAGAGTAGAATTCCGAGAGGTAGAACGCAGTACAGCAGGAAAGTCATGATGCCTGCGACGACCGTCGGCTCGGTGAACGACATCAGCAGCACGACGTAGATCCAGGCAAGAGCAACGATCAGCATCGGTAGTTTCGATTGACAATTTTCAATGGAATATACATGAATATGCCCGACGCGCAGACACTGGCCAGCTGGATGGACCCGAACCAGTGGAAATCCTGGATGCCGACCCCCGATGCGTTGGCCAACATTCCCTTGCCCGGTGCCGCGCTGTTGCGCGAAGCCGGCGCGACGGTGAGGCCCGATGTGCTGGAAACCCTGAAGAACGAATACATGGCCGAATTCGGAGCGCTGTGGCAGCAGCTCCTGGAAGGCAAGACCCCCACGATCCGCGACCGCCGCTTCTCGAACCCCGCGTGGACCGCGAACCCGGTGACGGCATTCAACGCCGCCGCCTACCTGTTGAACGCCAAATTCATGCTGGCGATGGCCGACGCCGTGGAAGCGTCGCTCCAGCAGAAGCAGAAAATCCGCTTCGCCGTGCAGCAGGTCGTCGATGCGATGTCGCCCGCGAACTTCCTGGCGACGAATCCGGAAGCGCAGCAGGCGCTGCTCGAGTCGAAGGGCGAAAGCCTCACGCGCGGCTTGAAGAACATGCTGGCCGACATGCAGAAGGGCTATATCTCGCTGTCCGATGACAAAGCCTTCGAGGTGGGCCGCAACCTGGCCACGACCGAAGGCGAGGTGGTGCTGGAAACGCCGCTGTTCCAACTGATCCAGTACAAGCCGCTGACGGACACGGTGAAGCAGCGCCCCCTGCTGATGGTGCCGCCGTGCATCAACAAGTACTACATCCTCGACTTGCAGCCCGCCAATTCGCTGGTGCGCTACGCGGTCGAGCAGGGCAATACCGTGTTCCTCGTTTCCTGGCGTAATCCCGACGCCTCGCTGGCGAAAACTTCATGGGACGATTACACGGAACAGGGCGTGATCCGCGCGATCCGCGCCGTGCAGGACATCACGGAGGAAGAGCAGCTGAACCTGCTGGGCTTCTGCGTGGGTGGCACCTTGCTGTCGACGGCGCTGGCCGTGCTCGCGGCGCGCGGCGAACAGCCGGCGGCCAGCCTGACGCTGCTGACGACGTTCCTGGACTTTTCCGACACGGGCGTGCTGAACGTGTTCGTGGACGAGGCGCAGGTGCAGATCCGCGAACAGACGCTGGCCCAGGGCGGCCTGATGCCGGGCCGCGACCTGGCCAGCACGTTCTCCAGCCTGCGCCCGAACGACCTGGTGTGGAACTATGTGCAGTCGAATTACCTGAAGGGCAACGACCCGGCCGCGTTCGACCTGCTGTACTGGAACTCCGATTCCACGAACCTGCCGGGCCCCATGTTCTGCTGGTACCTGCGCAACACCTACCTGGAGAACAAGCTGAAGGATCCGGGCCGGCTGACGGTGGCGGGCGAAAAGGTGGACCTGACCACGATCGACGCGCCGGCGTTCATCTACGGCTCGCGGGAAGACCATATCGTGCCGTGGACCTCCGCCTACGCCTCGATGAACATCCTCAATCCTGAACAGCGCGAGGCGAACCGCTTCGTGCTGGGCGCCTCAGGCCATATCGCCGGCGTGATCAACCCGCCCTCCAAGAACAAGCGCAGTTACTGGGTCAACGATGGCCGGCCGGAAGAAGCGCAGGCGTGGTTCGAGGGCGCCGTCGAGCATCCCGGCAGCTGGTGGCCGCTGTGGGCCGCGTTCCTGGCCGAGCATGGCGGCAAGGACGTGAAGGCGCGCGTCATGCTCGGCAATGCGCAGTACCGGCCGATCGAACCGGCGCCAGGCCGCTATGTCAGGGAAAAGGCGGACTGATCCGCACTCGGCGACTTGCGCCGGTTTCGACCCGGATAGCTGTGTTGCGGTGCCGCAGCGACGCCGGACTGTCGAAATAGACGCTTCTCGGCGCCAATTTCCTATGTCCGCCAGTACATTCGGTGAAAATTTCACTCTATAATGTCATGAGCAGGGCTAGTGAAAGCGAACTCTATGTTCGCTTTTTTTTCGCGGCCTCCCTTGACGTGCCGCGTTTGCGTTGCGGCGCAATATCCGCTGCGACCAACGCGGAATATCCAATCGGACTTGTGATGAGTAGTGTAAAGAAAACTGCCGAACGCCTGATCAAGAAGTATCCCAACCGCCGTCTCTACGATACGCAGACCAGCTCCTACATCACGCTGACCGACGTGAAACAGCTCGTGCTGGACAGTGAGCCCTTCACGGTGGTCGACGCCAAGTCGAACGAAGACCTGACGCGCAGCATCCTGCTGCAGATCATTCTCGAGGAAGAGGCGAGCGGCGCGCCGATGTTCTCGACCGACATGCTGTCCCAGATCATCCGTTACTACGGCCACGCGATGCAGGGCATGATGGGCACCTACCTGGAAAAGAATATCCAGGCCTTTACCGATATCCAGCGCCGTCTTACCGCCAGCACGATGAATTTCGACGGCAAGACGTTCAGCCCGGAGATGTGGACCCAGTTCATGAACGTTCAGGCGCCGATCATGCAGGGCATGATGAACAACTACATCGACCAGAGCAAGAGCCTGTTCGTGCAGATGCAGGAACAGATGCAAAACCAGAGCAAGAACCTGTTCGGCGCCTTCCCGTTCGCCGTGCCGCCGGTCACCCCGCCGACCGACAAGAAATAGACCCCCTCACGGGCGCACCGCCGCGGCGAACTGGTCGCGCAGCCAGCGGTGCGCCGGGTCGCGGTGCAGGCGTTCATGCCATAGCATCGCCATCTCGTAGCCCGGCACCTCCACGGGCGCTTCAACCAGCTCCACCTCCGGCACCTGCCGTGCCAGCCGCTCCGGCAGCATCGCCACCAGGTCCGTGCGCGCCAGCACGGCCGGCACGAACAGGAAATGGGGCACGGACAGCACCACGCTGCGCCGCGCGCCCAGCGCCGCCAGCGCGGCGTCGGTCGCACCTTCGAAGCCGCCGCCGTCGGGCGAGACGATCACGAAATCCAGCGTGCAGAACTGCGCCAGGGTCGGCCTGCGCCCCAGCCGCGGGTGCCCCTTGCGCCCGGCCAGCACGTAGCGCTCGGCGAACAGCGTGCGCCGGCGCAGCCCGGGCGGCGAGCCGGCCGCCGTATGGAACGCGATGTCGATCTCGCCCCGTTCCGCCTGGCCGGCGATGCGCGCCGGGTTCATCTCCACGATCGCCAGCCGGGCTGCCGGCGCCGCCGTGCGCAGCGCCGCCAGCGCCGGCAGGATGACGGTCGACTCGCCATAGTCCGAAGCGGCCACGCGCCACGTCGCCTGCGCGGCGAGCGGATCGAACGGCGCGGCCGGCGTCACCGCCCGCTGCAACGCTTCGAGCGCGTGGCGCAGGGGCTCGCGCAGGCTTTCCGCCCGCGCGGTGGGGCGCATGCCGCGCGGGCCGGGCAGCAGCAGCGGGTCGTCGAACAGTTCGCGCAGCCGGGCCAGCTGCACGCTGACCGAAGGTTGCGAAAGGTGCAGCCGGGCGGCCGCCCGCGTGACGTTCTGCTCGGCGAGCAGCACGTCCAGCGTGAACAGCAGGTTCAGGTCGAGGCGGCGCAGGTCGTCCATGGTATGCGTATGTTCAATGGCACGTATTGTGAGCATTCATTTCAACTATACCGCGCCGAACGCTACGCTGGGCTCTTTCAACAACGGAGCCCTGCCATGAATGTGTTGTACGTATTTGCCCACCCGGAACCGCGCTCGCTGAACGGCGCCCTGAAGGACCATGCTGTCGCCCACCTGCGCTCGCGCGGCCATGCGGTGGAAGTCAGCGACCTGTATGCGATGGGCTGGAAGGCGCAGGTCGACGCGGACGACAGCACCGTTCCGCCCGCCTCCGGCCGCTTCGATCCCGCGCGGGAATCGCAACTCGCCTATGCCAACGGCCACCAGAGTGCGGACATCGCCGCCGAACAGCGCAAGCTGCTGTGGGCCGACACGCTGATCGTGCAGTTTCCGCTGTGGTGGTTTTCCATGCCGGCCATCCTGAAAGGCTGGTTCGAACGGGTCTATGCCTACGGTTTCGCCTATGGCGTGGGCGAGCACTCCGACCGGCACTGGGGCGACCGCTACGGCGAGGGCCGGCTGGCCGGCAAGCGCGCCATGCTGGTGACCACGGCCGGCGGATGGGAAACGCACTACGCGGGGCGGGGCGTCAACGGCCCGATCGACGACCTCCTGTTCCCGATCCAGCACGGCATCCTGTATTACCCCGGCTTCGACGTGCTGCCGCCGTTTGTCGTCTACCGGGCCGGCAAGATGGGCGAGGCGCGCTACGCCGGCGTGCGCGAAGCGTTCACCCAACGGCTCGATAGCCTCGAGTCGACGGCGCCCATCCCGTTCCGGCGCCAGAACGGCGGCGATTACGACATTCCCGCGCTGACGCTGCGCGAGGACATCGCGCCTGCACAAACGGGCCTGCGCATCCACCTCGCCGCCGAGTAGCCCGTGGCGGTCGCGTCCATGGGCTGGCACATCCGCCACGCTGCGGACCAGCGTCGCCGCCCCACGCCTGGTGTCGCACATTTTTTCGCTGCGCGAAAAAGTGTGCGACACCGGTTTTCCCCACCGGAGTCGGCAACACTCCCCACACCCCTCGTCCCGGCGAATTGATGTTGACTCCGCTTCAACCCCGCTGCTAGTATCGCCGACATGACAGTGGAATCGATTCCACTGCCGCGACCGACAGCAAGCTCTTCTGCTGTCCCGCCAGTTTCATTATCATTACCACATACCAATAAGGCACCCCAGGTGCCACGGAGACAAGATGGGCAAGGGTAGGATACGCACGCGCGGCGCGGCCGTGACCTGCGCGCTGGCGCTGGCCGCGGCACCGGCGGCGCGCGCCGGTGCGCCGGCGCCGGCCGTCGCGCCGCCGCTGAAGGCCACGGTCTCGCACTGGTGGACCTCGGGCGGCGAATCGGCCGCGATCCGCCAGTTCGCCGACGCCTTCACCCGCGCGGGCGGGCAGTGGATCGACCAGGCGGTGGCGGGCGCCGACCAGTCGCGTGCCTCGACAATCAACCGCATCGTCGGCGGCAACGCGCCCGTGGCGGCGCAGTTCAACACGTCGAAGCAGTTCCGCGACATCGTCGACCAGGGCTTGCTGAACAACCTCGACGACGTGGCTGCGCGCGGCAACTGGGACAGGATCCTGCCGCAGACGATCATCGACGCCATCAAGATCAACGGCCATTACTACGCCGCGCCGGTGGACATCCACATGCCCGCGTGGTTCTTCTATTCCAAGTCCGCGTACGCGAAAGCGGGGATCGCGGCCGAGCCCGCGTCGTTCAACGAGTTCATGAGCCAGCTAGACCGCCTGAAGCGCGCCGGCCTGATACCGCTGGCATTCGGTGGGCAGGTCTGGCAGGAAAAAATCCTGTTCGATGCCGTGTTCGTGCTGGTCGGTGGACCGGAACTGTACCTGAGGATCTACCGCGACCGCGACCTGAAGGCCGTGCAATCGCCGGCGTTTCGCGACGTCCTCGTGAAATTCAAGCAGTTGCGCGCCTATACCGATCCCGGCGCGCCGGGCCGCAACTGGAACGACGCCACGGCCCTCGTCGTCTCCGGCCGGGCCGGCGTGCAGATCATGGGCGACTGGGCGAAGGGCGAATTCACGTCGGCGGGGCAGGTGGCGGGCAGGGATTTCGGCTGCTTCCCCGGCTTCGGTCCCAAGGCGCCGTACATGGTGGCGGGGGACGCCTTCGTGTTCCCGAAGACGGGCAAGCCGCACGTGGTGCGGGCGCAGAAGCTGCTCGCCACCGTGATGACGGCGCCGGGGCCGCAGGTGGAGTTCAGCGCCCGCAAGGGGTCGATCCCGATCCGGCCGGACGTGGACGTGTCGAAGCTCGACCTGTGCGCGCGCATGGGCATCGCCATCATGGCCGACAAGTCGCGCCAGCTGCCGAACACGGAAATGCTGCTCGACCCCGACCTGAACGGCGCGCTGCAGGATGTGCTGACCAATTACTGGAACCGTAACGAAACGCCGGAGCGCGCCCAGCAGGCATTCGCGCAGGCGATGAAGGACAACACGTGGTAGGCCCGAGCGGCCGCGCCGCCTGCTTCTCCGCTTATCTCGCCTTGCTGCCGATGGCCGCCACGGCGCTCGGCGCGTACGTACTGACGCTGCTGTGGACGGCGCGCGTGTCGCTGTCCTCGAGCCGCATCTTCCCGAATGGCGACTTCGTGGGCCTGGGCCAGTACGAGCGGCTGTTCCGCAACGCCCGCTGGCTGCTCTCGCTGGAAAACCTCGCCATCTACGGCGCCCTGTTCATTGCCGCCTGCCTCGTCGTCGGCTTCCTGCTGGCCGTGTTCATCGACCAGCAGGTGAGCGGGGAGGGCGTGCTGCGGACCGTGTTCCTGTACCCGTACGCGATGTCGTTCGTCGCCACTGGGCTCGTCTGGCAGTGGATGCTGAACCCGGAGCTGGGCATCCAGCAGGTGGCGCGGCGCCTGGGCCTCGCGCACTTCGCGTTCGACTGGATCGTGCGGCAGGACATGGTGCTGTACACGATCGTCATCGCCACCGTGTGGCAGGCTTCCGGCCTGGTGATGGCGCTGCTGCTGTCGGGCCTGCGCGGCATCGACGGGGAACTGTGGAAGGCGGCGCGCATCGACGGCATTCCCAAATGGCGCGTCTACGTGTCAATCGTGCTGCCGATGCTGTGGCCTTCGGTGTCGACCGCGCTGATCCTGCTGTTCGTGATGGTGGTGAAACTGTTCGACGCCGTGGTGGCGATGACCCAGGGCGGTCCCGGCACGGCCAGCGAGGTGCCGGCCAAGTTCATCATGGATTACCTGTTCGGGCGCGCCAATGTCGGGCTGGCGTCGGCCGCGTCGATCGTGCTGCTGCTGACGGTGCTGGGCATCGTGGCACCGCTGTATTACGCGCGCGGCAGGGCGCTGCAAAGGGGCCGGGAATGAAGCGTGATGCGCCGATCGCGGTACTGCCGCCACCCGTGAGCGCCCGGCCGCGCAAGCCGTTGTTCACGCCCGGCCGGCTCGGCATCTACGTCTTCCTGTTCACGGCGGCGCTGTTCTTCCTGGTGCCGCTGTACGTGATGCTCGTGACTTCGGTGAAGCCGATGGACGAGATCCGGCTCGGGAATATCTTCGCGCTGCCGGCCGCGCCCACGCTGGCGCCATGGCACAGCGCCTGGCAGGCCGCCTGCACGGGGCTCGAATGCGAGGGCATCCGCGGCGGCTTCGTCAACTCCGTGAAGATCACCGTGCCCAGCGTGCTGCTGTCGATCGCGCTGGGCGCCGTGAACGGCTATGCGCTGTCGTTCTGGCGCCCGCGCGGCGCGAACCTGCTGTTCGCCGTGCTGATGGTCGGCGCCTTCATTCCCGGCCAGGTCATGCTGTATCCGCTGGTGCGCGCGCTGGCCGCCGTGGAGCTGTACAGCTCATTGCCGGGCATCGTGATCGTGCACCTGATCTTCGGCATGCCGATGATGACGCTGCTGTTCCGGAACTACTATGCCGCGCTGCCGCGCGAACTGTTCATGGCCGCGCGCATCGACGGCGGCGGCTTCTGGCGCATTTTCTTCGAGTTGATGCTGCCGATGTCGCTGCCGGTGATCGTGGTGGCAGCCATCATGCAGGTGACGAACATCTGGAACGACTTCCTGCTGGGGCTCGTCTTCGCGGGATCGGACAACCTGCCGATGACGGTCCAGCTGAACAACATCATCAACACCACGACGGGCGAGCGGCAATACAACGTGAACATGGCGGCCACGCTGCTCACCTCGCTCGTGCCGCTGGCGCTGTATTTCATCTCCGGCCGCTGGTTCGTGCGCGGCATCGCCAATGGCGCAGTGAAAGGGTAAGCATGGCCAATGTCTCCATCCGCGACCTGCGCATCGTGCTGGGCGCCCATACCGTCATCGACGCGCTCGACCTCGACGTCGCGGCGGGCGAATTCATCGTGCTGCTGGGGCCATCCGGCTGCGGCAAGTCGACGCTGCTGCACAGCATCGCGGGGCTGAACGACGCGGCCGCCGGCAGTATCCGCATCGGCAACCGCGACATGACGCATGCCGATCCCAAGGACCGCGGCATCGCACTCGTGTTCCAGTCGTATGCGCTGTACCCGACGATGAACGTGGAAGCGAACATGTCGTTCGGCTTGCGCGTCAACGGCACCCCGAAGGCGGAGATCGCGCGGCGCGTGGCGCGCGCGGCCGAGATGCTGCAACTGGGGCCGCTGCTCAAGCGCAAGCCGGGAGAACTGTCCGGCGGCCAGCGGCAGCGCGTGGCGATCGGCCGCGCGATCGTGCGCGAGGCGGGCGTGTTCCTGTTCGACGAACCGCTGTCGAACCTGGACGCCAAGCTGCGCACCGAGCTGCGGCGCGAACTCAAGCAACTCCACGCGCGGCTGGGCGCCACGATGATCTACGTGACGCACGACCAGGTCGAGGCGATGACCCTGGCGGACCGCATGGCCGTCATGAAAGGCGGCGCGATCCAGCAGTTCGACACGCCGGACGCGATCTACCGCGCGCCGGCGAACCTGTTCGTGGCCGGCTTCCTCGGCTCGCCCGGCATGAACCTGTTCCATGGCCGGATCGACACCGTCGGCGGCGTGCATTTCCGCAGCGCGCACATCGCACTGGACCTGTCGCGCTACCCGTTCCGCCAGCAACCCGTGCACGGCCAGCCCGTGGTGCTGGGCGTGCGGCCGGAAGACGTCGACGTGCGGGCCGACGGCGCGTGCCGCGCTCCCGTCACGCTGGTCGAAGCCATGGGCGCCCACCGCGTGCTGTGGCACCGCTTCCACGACCGCGACGTGGCCGCCATCGTCCCCGACACCCGCCCCGGCGGCGCCTTTGCCCTGCGCCCCGACAACATCTCGCTGTTCGACGAGGCCACCACCGAGCGGTTGTAGCAGCTACCGCCAGCGCCCTGGTGTCAGACATATTTTCCGGGCGCCTTTCCGGAAAATGTGTGTGACACCGGTTTTCCCTTGAGCTCGTGGCAAGCGCCCAGGAAAACCGGTGTGGCGCAACGGTCGCGGACGTGGCGCTCTGGTGTCGGACATATTTTCCGGGTGCCTTTCCGGAAAATGTGTGTGACACCGGTTTTCCCTTGAGCTCGTGGCAAGCGCACAGGAAAACCGGTGTCGCACACTTTTTCGCTGCGCGAAAAAATGTCCGACACCAGGCTGTGCGGCGCCGCCTGTTTCGCGGACTTCGGTGTTCAGGTAAAATAGCGGATTGGTCCGAATATTCGTTGTCACTTGAACATGCAATCTCAGCCACTTTCCCGTCTTCCCAAGCCCGCCGATGGAACGCCAGCGCCCAAGGTGGGGTTCGTCTCGCTCGGCTGCCCGAAGGCGCTGGTCGATTCCGAACAGATCCTCACGCAGCTGCGCGCGGAAGGGTACGAGACCGCCAAGTCGTATGACGGCGCCGACCTCGTCATCGTCAACACGTGCGGCTTCATCGATGCCGCCGTGCAGGAGTCGCTCGACGCGATCGGCGAGGCGCTGGCCGAGAACGGCAAGGTCATCGTGACCGGCTGCCTGGGCGCCAAGAAGGACGCCGATGGCAGCGACCTGATCCAGAAGGTGCACCCGAAGGTGCTGGCCGTGACCGGCCCGCACGCGGTCGGCGAGGTGATGTCGCAGGTGCACACGCACCTGCCGAAACCGCACGAGCCGTTCATCGACCTGGTGCCGCCACAGGGCGTGAAGCTGACCCCGAAGCACTACGCCTACCTGAAGATCTCGGAAGGCTGCAACCACCGCTGCTCGTTCTGCATCATCCCGTCGATGCGCGGCGACCTCGTGTCGCGCCCGATCGGCGAGCTGATGATCGAGGCGGAGAACCTGTTCAAGGCCGGCGTGAAGGAATTGCTGGTGATTTCGCAGGACACGTCGGCCTACGGCATCGACGTGAAATTCCGCTCCGGCTTCTGGAACGGCCGCCCCGTCAAGACGCACATGACGCAGCTGACGGAAGCGCTGGGCCAGCTGGCCAAGCAGTACGGCGCCTGGGTGCGCCTGCACTATGTGTACCCGTACCCGCACGTCGACGAGATCATCCCGATGATGAGCGGCGGTCACGTGCTGCCTTACCTCGACATCCCGATGCAGCACGCCCACCCGGAAGTGTTGAAGCGCATGAAGCGACCGGCGTCCGGCGAGAAGAACCTGGAACGCATCCTGAAGTGGCGCCAGATGAACCCGGACCTGACGATCCGCTCCACCTTCATTGCCGGCTTCCCCGGCGAGACGGAAGCCGAGTTCGAATACCTGCTGGACTTCCTGAAGGAAGCGCAGATCGACCGCCTGGGCTGCTTCGCCTACTCCCCGGTGGAAGGCGCCACCGCCAACGACATCGCCAACCCGGTGCCGGAAGAAGTGCGCGAAGAGCGCCGCGGCCGCGTGATGCTGCTGCAGGAAGAGATCTCGCGCGCCCGCCTGAAGGCCAAGGTCGGCAAGACGATCAAGGTGCTGATCGACGAGCTCACGCCGTCCGGTGCGATCGGCCGCTCGGCCGCCGATGCGCCGGAGATCGACGGCGTGGTGCACGTGAAGAAGCCGTTCGAGCCGCACAAGAAGCTGGCGGTCGGGCAGTTCTTCGATGTCGACATCACGCGGGCGGATGCTCATGATCTCTGGGGGGAAGCCTGAGCCCAGTGGGCTCAGGCTTCCGACTGGCCGCGATGCACGGGATCCGGCCGGAGTAGTTACAATGCAAGGCGGACCATCGAGGTCCGCCTTTTTTATGCCCGCGCAGCCGCGACCGACCATGACGACGAAAAAATCCCCGCAGACCTCGCTGATCCACTCCGACTACCAGCCGCCCGCCGGCTTCGGCGCCTTCCCGCCGGCCATCCACCACGCATCGACGGTGCTGTTCCCGAACGTGGCCGCGCTGCGCTCGGGCGACTGGAAGGAAAAGAACGCCTACACCTACGGCTTGCACGGCACGCCCACGACGTTCACGCTGGAAGCCCGCCTGGCCGAGATCGAGGGCGGCACCGACTGCCTGCTGGCGCCTTCCGGCCTGGCCGCCATCTCGATGGTCGACTTCGCGCTGCTGAAGACGGGCGATGACATCCTCCTTCCCGACAATATCTACAACCCGAACCGCGTGCTGGGCAACTGGCTGCACGAGACGTTCGGCATCACGGCCCGCTACTACGACCCCTTGATCGGCGCCGGCATTACGGAACTGATCCGCCCGAACACGCGCCTGATCTGGACCGAGGCGCCCGGCTCCGTGTCGATGGAAGTCCCCGATCTGCCGGCCATCTGCGTGGCCGCCCGGGCAAAGGGCGTGATCGTCGCCCTGGACAACACGTGGTCCGCCGGCATTGCGCTGCGCGCTTTCGACCTCGGCGTGGATATCGTCGTCCAGGCCCTTACCAAATACCAGTCGGGCGGGGCGGACGTGCTGATGGGCGCCGTCATCACCCGCAGGAATGGGACTGACTGCGCGCTGCACGACAAGCTGTCGCTGTCGCACATGCGGCTCGGCTATGGCGTGGGCGCGGACGACGCGTACCTCGTCATGCGCGGCCTGCCGACGATGAAGCTGCGCTTCGACGCGCACGACGCCGGCGCGCGCAAGGTCGCCGCCTGGCTGAAGGCGCGGCCGGAAATCGCCAGGGTGCTGCACCCCGCCTTCGAGGATTGTCCCGGCCACGAGGTATGGAAACGCGACTTCACGGGCGCCGGCGGCCTGTTCTCGGTGATCTTCGATCCCCGCTATACGGAAGAACAGACGGACCGCTTCGTCGATTCCCTGAAACTGTTCAAGATCGGCTACAGCTGGGGCGGACCGAACAGCCTGTGCGTGCCGTACCGCATCCAGGCCATGCGCCGTAACTGGCCGGACAAGGGCATTCTCGTGCGCTTCAATATTGGCCTGGAAGACCCGCAGGACCTGATCGCCGACATCGAAGCCGCGCTGGCGCTGCTGTAAAGGCCATTTGGTTCCCGCCATTAGTTCCTGCCTATCCCGCCGATCAATCAATACAATCGAGCTCAGCACGCAAAACCACCCCTCCGAATGCTTTAATGAAGGAAGAAGTCTGCCACGCCCTTCATCAATAACGACAAGGAGGAGTCATGAAAGCTTCGAGAGTGCTAGCCAGGACCGCGATGGCTGCCGCGGTTGCCCTGGTGCCGGCCCTGGTGTGGACGCAGGACAGCAAGCCCAAGCCGCCGCAAACGCCGACCAGCTACATGAAGGTCGACATCACCGAGCCGTTCAACGTGACGATGGAGCGCATGAAGGCGGCGCGGCCCGCCATCGAAAGGCGCCAGCAGGAATTGCTGGCACAGCGCTACGATCTCTCGAACCGGCCAGCCAGCGGCGTGACGATGTTCCGCGGCAAGCCGGTGCAGGAGGGGGTGCGGGTCAAGCTGCCGAAAGGCGTCACCTGGCAACAGCTGGCGGCCATGAGTCCCGAGGATATCAAGGCGAAAGGGCTGTTCCCGGCAGGCTTCCTGCCGCTGTCGCACCCGAACCACCCCGAGGGTGGCATGTTGTTCCCCAAGTTTCACATCGATGAAGTGCTGCGCCAGGAAGGGCGCGACCTGAACCGCTTCGACCTGTCGTTCGACTTGCCGGACCATATCCTCCCAGAGTTTCCCGCGCCGATCTTCCTGGTCTCGCACCCCGAGCTGGGCGACGTGTCGAAAGGCCGGCTGCTGACCATCGACAATTTCCACGAGATGTTCAATGGCCTGGTCAATCCCAAGCAGCTCGAAGGCCTGCGCCTGCTGCTCACGCCGTTCGCGCAGCAGCAATTCAACGCGACCGAGGACCGCCGTTCGGTTCGGCCCAGCCGGGGCACCACGTGCTTCGACTGCCATGCGAACGGCCACACGAATGGCGCCACGCACCTGGCGGGCGACATCCGGCCGCAGGAACTGCGCCACCGCATCGATACGCCCACGCTGCGCGGCGTGAACGTGCAGCGCCTGTTCGGCTCGCAGAGGGCGCTGAAGACGGTAGAAGACTTCACCGAGTTCGAACAGCGCGCGGCGTATTTCGATGGCGATCCGGTGATGGCGACGAAGAAAGGGCTCAACATCCTGGAGCGAGGCAGCCAGGTGCACTTCATGGGCGAGTTCCAGGCAATGCTGGACTTCCCGCCGGCACCGAAGCTGAACGTGCTCGGCAAGCTCGATCCGAAGAAGGCCACCGAGCAGGAGTTGCGCGGGGAAGCGATCTTCAACGGCAAGGGCCAGTGCGTGACCTGCCACGCGGCGCCGTACTACACGGACAACCTGATGCACGACCTGAAGACGGAACGCTTCTACAAGGTGCAGATGGTGAACGGCATGAAGGCGGTCGGCGACGGCAAGATCAAGACCTTCCCGCTGCGCGGCATCAAGGAATCGCCGCCCTACCTGCACGACGGCCGGCTCATCACGCTGGAGGATACGGTGGAGTTCTTCAACCTCGTGCTGGAGACGAAGCTGACGGATACGGAGAAGGCGGACCTCGTTGCGTTCCTGCGGGTGCTGTGATCTCGCCTGGTGTCGGACATTTTTCGCGCAGCGAAAAGTGTGCGACACCGGTTTTCCCACGTGCTCGCCCCCGGTCGGAGAAAACCGGTGTCGCACACGTTTTCCGGAAAAGGCGCTCGGAAAACATGTCCGACACCGGGCGGCTGCCGCGGGTTGTCTTACCCGATCGCCTCGTTGTTGTTCAACGCGATGAAGCCCCGGATGATCCGGTATGCCTTCCACACCCACGCGCCGAGGAACACGATCCAGGCGACCAGCATGCCGATGATGGTGGCGACCAGCACCCAGCCGACAACCATCCACACCACGTACCACCAGAACGAGCGGATCTGCCAGCCGTGGTGGCTGTGCACGAAGGTGCCATCCGATTCCGGCCGCTTGACGTAGTTGAAGATCAGCGGAATGAACGACAGGGCGCCAAGGGTGAACAGCAGGCACACGCCGTGCGCGATATACAGCCCCTGCGCCCAGCTCTTGGCCGAGTCGGTGCGGGAATCGAGAACCAGGTCCTGAGCCATCTTGCACTCCATCTGTTGGGAAGAAGGCACAGTCTATAGCAAATCTGCCAAGCCGGGCGCGTTTCAGCGGCTGCGTCCATCGTAGTGCTGCACCGGAATCGCCTCGAGATCGATCCCTTCGACACAGCGCAGGTTGATGGCCGCCATCGCATTGCCTTTCGGGTCCGTTCCCTCGCCATACGGGTGGATGCCGCAGGTCGGGCAGAAGCGGTGCCTGATCACGTGCTTGTTGAACAGGTAGGTGGCCGCGTTCTCGTCCGGCGTGGTCACCTTCAGCTGTGCGCGCGGCACGAACCACATGAGCGCGCCCTTGCGCCGGCAGATCGAGCAGTTGCACGACAGCGCGCCCTCGATCGTGCCTTCCACTTCGAATGCCACGTTGCCGCAGTGGCAGCTCCCCTTGTACAGCATGGCTCCTCCTGTCATTAACGCTGGTCGCTGCCGGCGTATTCGGCGGCAGCCTTGGCGGACCACATCGCTTCCTTCTGCGACGGGTAAGGTTCGTCATAGCCCTCGATGCTGCCGTCGTCCGCCACGAACCACAGCGTCCAGCCGCCTTCGACTTCCTGGATGGCGATGTCGTTCGGGCGGCAGTGGGTACCGGGTTCCTCGCCGCTGTCGAGGGTGACGATGCGCGTGCCGCGGTGGGTGATCGTGGTGGACATGATATTGGCTCCGGTTACTGGTACTGGCGCAGGTAGGCAAGCAGGTTGGCGATCTTGCGTTCGTCCGAGAAGCCCCACAGCCGCATCTTGGTGCCCGGCACAACCTCGTCCGGATCGCGCAGGAATGCGGCGAGCGTCTTGTCGTTCCAGACGACGGCCGATTTCTTCATGGCCGCTGAGTAGCCGTATTGCAGGGTGCCGGCGCGGCGGCCCCACAGCCCGTTCAGGTGCGGCCCGAAGGCGTTGCGGGCGCCTGGGCCCACCTGGTGACAGGAGGCGCAAACCCGGAACGCGGCGGCACCGGCCTTCGGGTCCGCGGCATCGGCCGCATTGGCTTGCAGGGGCGGCAACATGGCGAAAAGTGTCACGGCGAGGGCAAGGCTGGATCGGAACATGCGATGATTATAGTCTCGGCCGACCAGCCCGTGCGCCACGGCCGCGGCGGCGCTGCTACAGTTGGCATTCCTCCAACAATGCGCCCGGATCATGGATACGCACCGCCTTGCCGACAACATCAAGCACCTCGCCGGCTGGCTGCTGGTCACGTTCGCCGCCGCCGCGCTGGGCGCCTGGGCATCGCAGGATGCGCCGCAGTTCTATGCCCAGCTGGACAAGCCGGAGTGGGCGCCCCCCGCCGGCGTGTTCGGCCCCGTGTGGACGGTGATTTACCTGCTGATGGCGCTTGCCGCCTTCCTGGTGTGGCGGACGCGCGGGTTCTCGACGGCGCCGCGCACGCTGGGCCTCTACCTCGTCCAGCTGGCCGCCAACGCCCTGTGGAGCTGGCTGTTCTTCGGCTGGCACCTGGGCGCCGCCGCATTTGCCGAGGTGCTGGTGCTGTGGGCGCTGATCCTCGCTACCACGGTCGCGTTCTGGAAAGTGCGCCGCGTCGCCGGCGTGATGCTGCTGCCTTACCTGGCCTGGGTGACGTTCGCCAGCGCCCTCACGTTCGCCTGCTGGCAGCGCAATCCGCAACTGCTGGGGTAACGTCAGACCCGAGGCGGGGGCGCTGGACGGATGCGCCGCCGTTGTCTATGCTCCCGTGCTTCACATATGCAAAGCACGAGGAGATGATGAGCGGACCCCTGGCTGGAATCAAGGTGATTGAAATCGGCGCGCTGATCGCGGCGCCGTTCGCGGCGCGGCTGCTGGCGGAGTTCGGCGCCGACGTGGTGAAGATCGAGGCGCCGGGCGACGGCGACCCGATCCGCAAATGGCGCAAGCTGCACAACGGGACCTCGCTGTGGTGGCACCTCCAGTCCCGCAACAAGCGCTCCATCGCGCTGAACCTGAAGAGCCTTGAGGGCATCGACATCGTCAAGCGCCTGGCGGCGGACGCCGACATCCTCATCGAGAACATGAAGCCGGGCGCCCTGGAAAAGCTGGGCCTGGGCTGGGACGTGCTGCACGCGCTGAACCCGAAGCTGACGATGGTGCGCATCTCCGGCTACGGCCAGACCGGCCCGTACAAGGACCGCCCGGGCTTCGGCGCCATCGGCGAGGCGATGGGCGGCATCCGCTACACCACCGGCGAGCCGGGCGGCGTGCCGGCCCGCGTGGGCGTGAGCCTGGGCGATTCGCTGGCCTCGCTGCACGCGGTGATGGGCGCGCTGATGGCGGTACTGCGCGTGAAGACGGGGCAGGGCGATGGCCAGGTGGTCGACGTGTCGCTCGTCGAGAGCGTGTTCAACCTGATGGAAAGCCTGGTGCCGGAATACGACCTGCTGGGCCACGTGCGCGAGCGCAGCGGCGGCGCGCTGCCGGGCATCGCGCCCTCGAACACGTACCCGACGCGCGACGGCGCCTACGTCGTCATCGCCGGCAACAGCAATCCGATCTACAAGCGGCTGATGGGCGTGATCGGCCGGCAGGACCTGGCGGACGATCCGCAATTGGCGCAGAACGATGGCCGCGCCGCGCAGGCGGCGCTGATCGACGCGGCGATCGCCGGCTGGACGTCGCGCCACCCGATCGAACACGTGCTTGCCGAACTCGAGGCGGCCGACGTGCCGGCCGGGCGCATCTACTCGGTGGCCGACATCGTGGCCGATCCGCACTACCAGGCGCGCGACATGATCCTGCGCCAGCGCCTGCCGGACGGCGTGGAGGTGGCGATGCCGGGCATCGTGCCGAAGCTGTCGGACACGCCGGGTGCCGTGCGCTGGCAGGGCCCGGCCCTGGGCGAACACACCGATGCCGTGCTGGCTCAGCTGGGCATGACGGCGGCCGAGATCGCCCGCCTGCGCGAGAGTGGCGCGGTGCAGTAGCGCCGCGCGATGTTTCTGGCTGATCCCGCTACCGGAACGCGTAGGCCAGCGAGCCGTAGAACTGGCGTCCGCGCGGATCGGTATAGCTCGGGTCGAAGCCGACCGCGAAACTGAACAACTGGTTCGAGCGCGGCGGATTCTTGTCCAGCAGGTTCTTGATGCCGGCCCGCAGCTTCAAGGCCCTGGTGATCTGGTATCCGCCGGAGAGGTCGAGCAGCGAATACGAATCCACGCGATGCACCGAGCCGTCGGCCAGCAGGTTCTGGTCGCGGTAGCCGCTCAGGTAGGTTTGCTGCAGCGTGACGCTGACGGGACCGCGGTCGTAGTCCAGGCTCAGCGTATGGCGCCAGCGCTGGACGATCTGGTCGTTCGTGTACACGCCCAGCGCGCTGACCTCGGGACCGTCCGCCGCCTCCCGCGTCTTGTATTCATTGACGTAGGTGCCGTTGAGCGAGACGCCGAACTTGCCGAACGGCGTCGGCCGCGGGCGCCAGCTGATGCCCAGGTCGGCGCCCGAGGTTTCCAGCGCGCCGATATTGCGCAGCCGCGAATCGATCGAGAGGATCTTGCCCGGGATGCCCGGCAGGGCCGGATCGGGAACGTCGCGGATGATGTAGGCGGCGTTCGACACCGGGTCGGTGAAGTAGGAGCCTTCCGGCGACACGATCACATCGGTCTTCTTGATGCGCCAGTAGTCCAGCGACAGCGTGATGTCGCGATGCGGTTCGAGCACGACGCCCAGCGAGAACTGCTTCGATTCTTCCGGCCGCAGCGACGCCGAGCCGCCCCGCAGCTTGTCCGGTTGCAGGCCGCAATAATCCGGGTTCTCGGTATTGTCGATGCCGCCGACGACGATGCAGCCGAGCGGATCGTTGTAGATGCCGTTCGCCTGGCCCAGGCGCACCGGCCCGTACAGGTCGGCCAGCGACGGCGCGCGGAAGCCCGTGCCATAGGAGCCGCGCACCACCACCTGTTTCATCGGATTCCAGCGCACGCCGACCTTCGGGTTGGTCGTCGAGCCCACGTCGTTGTAGCGGTCGTGGCGCAGCGCCAGTTGCGCTTCCACGCTGGCCAGCAAGGGCAGGTTCAGTTCCGCATACACGGCCTTCACGTTGCGGCCGCCCGAAAACGGCGTGGCCTCGCCCTCGCCGCGGATTTCCCCGGCCGCCAGCAGCGCGGATGGCGTGAACCGCATCTTCTCGCGCCGGTACTCGGCGCCCAGCGCGATGGCGGCATTGCCGCCGGCCATGGCGAACAGGTCGCGGGTGGCCTTGATGTCGAACGAGTCCGTGGTGCCGCGCGAGCGGCGCGACGGGTCGTTGATCTTGGCTTCGGCCAGCAGGGCCTGGCCTTCGGGGCCCGATGGCCCGAATGGATTGATCACGCCCCTTGCGAACGCCGCATCGAACAGCGAGGTCCTGACGTAGCCGTCGATATAGTGGTCGTCGACCTTGTTCACGCTGTGATTGAGCGCCGCGTCGTAATCCCAGCCGAGCGCAATGCCCTTGGCGCCCACCACCAGGCGCGTCGCCGTGGCGTCGATCTCGTTGGTGCGCGGACCGCCTTCGGTCAGGCGCATGTTCACGACGAGCGGCGTTTTATTGGTCGTGATGAGCTGGTGCGGATAGTACTGGCCGTTCAGCGGGTAGATCTCGCCGGAGACCGTCAACGCGCTGATGCGGTACGTGGTCTTCGTTTCGTTGACGAGGAATTCCCCGTAGAGCGTGGTGTCCTTGTCGAGCGCGAACTGGCCGCGGGTGAGCAGCGATACGCGCCGCGACTCCGGGAACAGTTCCGTATCCTGCATGTAGTCGTACATGCAGGCGGTGGGGCCGACGAAGCTGTCCGGCGCGTAGACGGTCGCCGGCGGGTTGCACGTCGGCGCGCTGGGGTTCAGCCGCGGGCCGGTGGCGGTCGTGCCGTCGGCGCGCGTACGGCGCACATTGGCGGGGAAGGTGTTCGAACTGCCGGAATCGAGGTTGATGTCGGGCTGGTAGGCCGAACCGATCCACTTGCGCTGCGACGAGCGCAGGCTGGTCGTGTCCTGGTAATCGAACACGGCAAGGACGTTGTACCGGTCGGTCTCCAGGTTGCCGATGCCGCCCGACAGGGTCGCCGTCGCCTTGCGCGCGCCGCCATGCTCGGTGTCGGCATAGTAGACATTGGCTTCGCCGCCTTCGTAGTTGCGGCGCGTGATGAAATTGATCACGCCGCCGATCGCGTCGGTGCCGTAGATGGCCGAGGCGCCGTCCTTGAGCACCTCGACCCGGTCGATGGCCGCCGACGGGATCGCGTTCAGGTCGACGCCGGCATTGCCGCCCGGGGAAGCAAAGTTGGCCAGCCGCCGGCCATTGAGCAGCACCAGCGTCGACGACACGCCGATGCCGCGCAGGTTGGCGCCATTGAAACCGCGCTGCCCGGCGATATCGCTGAAACTCGCGCCATCGGTCAGCGCGGCCGTATTGGCGGATACTTTCGAGAGCAATTCGGCCGCCGTGGTGACGCTGCTCTTTTCGATGTCGGCACGGGTGATCGTTTGCACCGGCAAGGCGGTTTCGGCGGCCAGGCGCTTGATCGACGAGCCGGTGATTTCCACCCGCTGTATCGGCTGGGTATCCTGCGCAGTGGCAGGCGTTGCCAGCCAGCCGGCAGCCCCCATGGTGCTCAACGCCTGCAATATGCCGATGACGATACGCTTTGGAACCGGGTGTTTGCCGTGCTGGTATGACATTCATTCCCCCAATTGATTAATCCCTGGATCCAGGGAGCGCTGATTTAGAGCGCCTAACAAAACCCCCATGGCTGCGTTGCAGCGTCTCGCCGTACAAGTGTACTGTCTTCGACGCCGCGCCTTGCCCTGCGGGTTTTGTTAGGCGCTCTTACTCATGGCGGCGATCCTGGCTTGGGGCCAATCTCATCAACCAGCAATAAACCAGCGCTTCCCCGGCGGAGTTGCCAATTAAACCCGCCAGCACATCGTCGCAGCCGATGAGCTTGGTCTCGCTTTTACACTAGCCGGGCCGGGGCAATTAATCAATTGTTTTGGGAATATTTTGTCTTCGCAGCAGGAATGTGTAAAAAATAACACACTCCCGCAATAAGCAGGCGCCCCGCGGACGGGGCGCGCTATCGCCGCGCCGCCGGCCTTTCAGTACCAGTCGGCGGGATATAACAAGCCCGAGGTGACGTCCATATGCTGGTATAAAGGCACACCGGTCCAGTCGGTGAGATTGAAGACGGTATTCGAATCGGCCAGCTTGCGCACCTCGACGTTGGAGATTGTCAGCGGTGTTTTCGGGCTGCATACGCTGGGCGGCACGGATGGGCGGACGAAATAGACCGCGCTTTCGGTGCTGGTCGTATCGTTGGTGACCCGTTTTGCGGTGACAGGCTTGCCGCTGCCATTTCCCTGCACCAGCAATGCGGTCTCGACGCTGATGCCGATCCCCCGCGCGGTCGAATTGCCGCTGGCCGATGCCGGCAATACGCCGCCCGCGCAGCCGAAGCTGCCACCCGGCGTTGTCGACGGCGCCACGATCCGCGAGATGAAGGTGATGAAGCGGCCCATCCGGTCGCGGCTGTCGAAATGCGAGTCGAAAATCATCGAGGCGAGCGCCGGCGGGGCGATGAAGCCGCCTTGCAGGCTCAATGGATTCGGGTCGAAGGTAATGTCCTTGTAATAAGGGTCGAGCATTGCCAGCTCCGACGTGGCGGATTTGTAGAGGGCCGAGTAATCGAATTGCCCGAGCACTGCCAGCCCGGCGCTCGTGCCGCCGAGGGGGACGTTCTTTGCCATCAAGGTTTTCAGGGTCTGTTCGAGCGCGGTGCCTTTCCAGAAACGGATGTAATCGCTCTGGTCGCCGCCCGCGATGAATACTACGTTGGCGCGGGCCACGATCGCATTGACGGCGGCGTTATTGGCCGCCTTGATGCTGGGGATAACCAGGGTTTCCACGGACGTCAGGCCAAGGGAGGCGCCGCCCACCCACATGTCGGCGATGTTGGTGGAGGTGGTCAATGCCTCGTCGCTGTAATAGATATAGGGGTTGTACGCCTCCGTTCCAGTGGCCCGGATGACAACGAACCGGCCGCCGGTTCCCGGCCTGATGCCGGCGCGCTGGATCAGCCAGCGAAAGGCGGAATCGACGTCGGGCCCGCCACCCATCAGGACGTACGACGGTGTCGGCAGGCTCGACGGCGCCGTTACCTCGGCATCGACATCGCCGGTCGCAAAATAGGAATACAGCGGGATCGGCTGCGCGGCTTCGAATTTCGGTGCCGCGGCTGCGTGGCCGAAGCAAAGAAGCGCCGCGAAGGAGAGCATGCCTGCGCGGAGGGCCGGGAACAGCCGGGCGAACAACGGGGAAGGGAATCGCGTGTACATTTTTCGGGCTCCGGTAACGATCGAGTCATTGGGCGGGCATACGGCCGGTGGGTTTGCCGGGCCGGCGCCTGCCGGCGGCACGGGAGATCAGCAGCAAGCCCCCCAGCACCATGGCCGCTGTCGATGGCTCGGGTACCGGGCTGATACCGAAGGTCAGCGTACCGGTATTCCATTGGCCCTCCGGCTCGTCGAAGCCGAGATCCTTGAAGCCGTCATGGAATTCGAGGCGCAGGATGCCGTCGCTGCCCACCTGGAAAACCAGCCCGAGCTCGCTCAGGTCCTGGTAGCCGGCGTAGTCGGCCGTGCCGTCGAAATCATCACCGTCGCCCGGCGTGAAGGTCACTCCGCGCCCCACGGTATCGCTGAATGTCACCTGCATCTCGGAAAGATAACTTCCGGCATAACTCGTCACATTGACGTCCCACGCGAAACTCGTGACCGATGCCCCGGCTCCTATATAGAAATCCAGGATGACATTCGTCGTCGAGCCACGCTCGTCGTAATTCAGGATATCCGTGGTTTCCACCCTGAGTTCGTGTATCGGCGCTGCCTGTGGCGGTATCGCCGCCGCATTGACCGGACTTGCCTGAACGGCGCCTAGACCGAGTGCCGCCTTGAATGCCGCAAGCATCAGGAGGCGCTTGAAATACCGAGCGTCATACATGATATTTTTTCCCTTTAGAAATATCACTGCACGAACGAAAAGTTCCCGAGAGGAATTAAGAAGGGGATTTTCGCGAATTGGCCGTTGACCCAACTGAATATTACGCGGCAATTGCATGGCTAACCCGTGTTTTTCCATCACGGCTGGCAGAAAACAACGGACCCTAGGGAAGCACTGATTTATTGCTGGTGGATGAGATTGGTCCTGAAAAACGAGTCCAGCAAGACGCAAAGGCTCGTCATACCGGGGTATGGCGGGCCTTTTGTGCCGCAGCTGGGCACGTTTTTCAGGGCCAAGATCGCCGCCATGAATAAATCAGTGCTTCCCTAGTGATGGGGGAGGCCCGGCAATGGCGCTGCCGCCGAAGCGGCCGTCAACTCGCTCAGCAGGCGGGTCAGCGCATGGGTATCGACAGGTTTCACGAAGTGATGGTCGAAGCCCGCTTCGAGCGAGGTGCGCCGGTCGTTTTCCTGGCCGTAGCCCGTGATGGCGATCAGCATCGCGCCGGCCATGGCGGGCAGCGCTCGCAGGCGCCGGGCCAATGTATTGCCGTCCATGCCCGGCAAGCCGATGTCGAGCAGGCACACGTCGAAGGGGGCCTGCTCGGCCAGCGCCAGGCCCTGGGGTCCGTCGTGGGCGGTCGCCACCTCGTGGCCCAGCGATTCGAGCAGCAGCGCCAGCATGTGCGCCGCATCCACGTTGTCATCCACCACGAGCGCGCGCAGGCTGCCTGCATGCGTCACCACGTCGGCGAGCGGTCCCTCCGGCCCCGCGTGCTCCTCGTCCAGGGCCGGCAGGCGCACGGTGAAGCACGCTCCCATGCCCGGGCCGTCGCTGTGCACGGCCACCGTGCCGCCATGCTGTTCCACCAGCGCCTTGACGAGCGCCAGCCCGAGCCCCAGGCCGCCCTGCGAACGGTCCGGCGTGCGGTGCGCCTGGGTAAACAGGTCGAAAACGGCCGGCAGCAGACTCGCTTCCATGCCGATGCCGTTGTCCGTCACCGACACCGTCACCTCGGCACCCGTGTGTTCGGCGGCCAGCGTGATGCGTCCCGCCTGCGGCGTGTACTTGGCCGCATTCGACAGCAGGTTGGCCAGTACCTGCACCAGGCGCTTGTGGTCGCCCGATACCGTCACGCGGCGCGCCGGCAGGCGCAGCGCCAGGTGATGGCGGCGGTTGACGATCAGCGGCCGCACCTGCTCGACGGCGTCGGCCACCACGCGGCCCAGGTCGAGCCGCGTGCGCTCGATGGTCACCAGGCCGCGCTTGACGCGGGATACGTCCAGCAAGTCGTTCACGAGCCCCGTCATGTGCACGACCTGGCGCGCCACGATCTCGCTGGTGCGGCGGATCTGCGCATCGTCGAGCCGGCCATAGCGCAGCAGGTCGGCCGCCGCGCCGATCGGCGCCAGCGGATTGCGCAGCTCGTGGCCGAGCATGGCCAGGAATTCGTCCATCGCGCGGCTGGCCTTTTCCCGCTCGGCGTTCAGGCGCGCCGTCTGCAGGCCGCTGGCGGCCAGCGACGTGGCCGCGCGCAGCAGCGCCACCTGGGCGGTCGTGGGAAAGGCGGGGTCGGCGGACCCGAACCAGATGCCGCCGGAAGCGTCGGACAGGCCCAGGCTGAGCAGCATCACGCGCATGGGCCCGAGCGGCGTGTCGCACAGGCGAACGCGTTGCGTGGCCACCTGCGGCCAGTCGGCCAGGGACGGTTCCCAGGCCGGCGCGGCCGCGAGGTCCACGTAGCGGCCGTCGACGCGCAGGCGCGGGCCGTCCCGCATGCCCACGTTCGCGTACATGAAGCGCATCGGCACCAGGTGCTCGACGGCTTCGGCCATGATGCGCAGTACCGATTCCTCGTCGCGCCCGGCCCACAGCGCGGGCAGCGCAACAAGTCCCATGAGGTCGCGCGCCTCGCGCGTCAGCGCGCGCGCGCCGGCGGGAACGTCCGGGTCCTGTGCTCCGTCGTGCATCCGCTCAGGTCGCCGAGGCGGACGAAGCGGCGCCGCGGCGGCGCAATTCGTCGAGCATTTCGCGCGGCGGCGTGAAGTAGGGGTTTTCCTGGATGACGCCGTTGATCAGCGTGAGGGGATGGGTGCGCAGCAGGTCCATCATCATCGAACCCGTGAGCTGGGCCGTGTCGTAGACGCAGATCGCCGGCTGGCGATTGCGTGCCAGCACCTCGTTGACTTCCGCCTCGTATTCGATGATGTCCTCGGCGCCGGGAAGGCCGGCGAATACCCAGGCCATATTGCCCATGATGCGCAGGCCCGTGAACTCGCCGGCGGCGGCGTTGCGCGTCAGTGCCTCGACGGTGGCCAACATGCGGTCCTTGTCGAACGCGCCATCCTCGTTCAGGTATGCCTGGCGCCAGGTCAGCACCTCGAGCTGGCCGCACGCCGCGCAGTGGTGGGTGTCCACGCCCGCGTCGCGCAGGCGGGCCATGTGATCGTCCCGCAGCTCGTCGGCGACGATGTGCAGGTTTTTCTCGCGCTGCGCCACGGCTTCCTGGTAGAAGGGAGTGAGCACGGCGTATTCCTGCTGGCGGCTGTCGAAGAACGCGCAGACATGGTACGCGTCGAGCTGGTTGCCGCCGATCGACAAGGTGCGCATGGGATGACCTCGGTGATGAAAAGGATATTTTACGCCGGGTGGCGTCGTCATGTGCATGGAATGGCTGCTTGCAGATGGCAAGCCGTGTCGCGGCAGCCACCGGCTTGGGCTCGGTGTCTTGCGCCTGGCGTCCGGCGTTTGGTGTCGCACATTTTTTCGCGCAGCGAAAAAGTGTGCGACCGCTGCGGCGGACCGACCGGTTTTCCTGGGCGCTTGCCACCAGCTCTAGCGCAAACCGGTGTCACACACGTTTTCCGGAGACGGCACCCGGAAAACATGTCTGACACCAGAGGCGTCGGCGGCTCAGTCGAACAGGTTGAGAATCCCGTCCAGCCCGACGAAGTTCAGCGCCACGGTGGCCTGCTCGCGCACGACCGGCTTGGCGCGAAACGCCACCGACATGCCGGCGATGCCCATCATTTTCAGGTCGTTGGCGCCGTCGCCCATCACGATGGCCTGGTCCGGCGTGATACCCAGCTGGGCGCAGACCTGTTCGACGGTGGCGCGCTTGGCTTCGGCGTCGACGATATCGCCCAGCACCTTGCCGGTCAGCTTGCCGCCGACGATTTCAAGCTGGTTGGCGCGCGTGAAGTCCAGGCCCAGCAGGGGCTTCAGGCGGTCGGTGAAATACGTGAAGCCGCCGGAGACCAGCAGCGTCTTCAGGCCGGCGGCCTGCACGGCCTTCAGCATGCGGTCGGCGCCCGGCGACAGGCGCAGGCGCTCCTCGAACACGCGCTCCAGCGCGGAAGCGTCGAGGCCTTCGAGCAGCGCCACGCGGCGGCGCAGGCTTTCGGAGAAATCGAGCTCGCCGCGCATGGCCGCTTCCGTGATGGCCGCCACCTGCGGCTTCAGGCCCTGCATGTCGGCGATTTCGTCGATGCACTCGATCGTGATCAGCGTGGAATCCATGTCCATGGCCACCAGCTTGTAGTCGGTGAGCTTCTGCGCGCCCATCATGTAGGTGGCGTCCAGCTCTGCCGCGTGGGCGGCCACTTCGATGGTCTGGCGCAGCGCCGGCGAGAAGGCGATGCCTTCGCAGCGCAGCGCGTTGGCGGAAATGGACACGATGCGCTGCGGTGCGGTCAGCGCGGCGATGCGCTCCAGGCGCGGCTTGCAATCGTCCAGGCCTTGCAGGACGAGGTTCATCGTTACGTCTTGTACTTGAGTCATTGGGCTAAGTTCGAAGCTGGCTTCACGGAGAAGTCAGTTGTTTGATCGCGGTCTTGATCTGTGCGACACGCGCCGCCAGGTCGGGCATGCTCGCGGTGATCTTCAGTTTGTCCTGCCCGTTCAGCTTGATGTGGCGGTGCTTCTGGATCAGGGTGATGATGCGCATCGGGTCGATGGGCGGCTGCGGCATGAATTGCAGGTTCGCTGCTTCTCCATGGGCATCGATTTTAACAATGCCCACGGTCTTCGCGGCGATCCGCAGCCGGTGCGTTTCGATGAGGGCCTTGGCCGGCTCCGGCAATTTGCCGAAGCGGTCGATCAATTCCTCCTGCAGGCCGTCGATCGCTTCCTGCGATTCGCAGTTCGCCAGGCGCTTGTAGAGCGACAGGCGCTCGTGCACATCGCCGCAGAAATCGGCCGGCAGCAGCGCGGGCACGTGCAGGTTGATCTCGGTGGTCGTCGACAGCGGCGCCGCCAGGTCCGGCTCCTTGCCGGCCTTCAGCGCGCGCACGGCCTCGTTCAGCATGTCGGTGTACAGCTGGAAGCCCACCTCGAGCATCTCGCCGGACTGGCTTTCGCCCAGCACCTCGCCGGCACCGCGGATTTCCAGGTCGTGCATGGCGAGGTAGAAGCCGCTGCCCAGTTCCTCCATCTGCTGGATCGCGTCGAGGCGGCGCTGCGCCTGCTTCGACAGCGACTGCACGTCGCTCACCAGCAGGTAGGCATAGGCCTGGTGGTGCGACCGGCCCACGCGGCCGCGCAGCTGGTGCAGCTGGGCCAGGCCGAACTTGTCGGCCCGGTGCATGATGATCGTGTTCGCGGTGGGCACGTCGATGCCCGTTTCGATGATCGTGGTGCACAGCAGGATGTTGTAGCGCTGCGCCACGAAGTCGCGCATCACCTTCTCCAGGTCGCGCTCGTGCATCTGGCCGTGGGCCACGGCGATGCGCGCCTCGGGCAGCAGTTCGGTCAGTTGGGCGAGGCGGTTCTGGATCGTCTCCACCTCGTTGTGCAGAAAGTACACCTGGCCGCCGCGCTTCAGCTCGCGCAGCACGGCCTCGCGGATGATCGATTCCCCCTCGCTGCGCACGAATGTCTTGATGGCCAGGCGCTTCTGCGGCGCGGTGGCGATCACGGAAAAATCGCGCAAGCCTTCCAGCGCCATGCCCAGGGTGCGGGGGATCGGCGTGGCCGTCAGCGTCAGCACGTCGACCTCGGCGCGCAGGGATTTCAGCGCCTCCTTCTGGCGCACGCCGAAGCGGTGTTCCTCGTCGATGATGACAAGGCCCAGGCGGGAGAACTTCACGTCGTCCGACAGCAGCTTGTGCGTGCCGATGACGATATCGAGCGTGCCGTCGGCCATGCCCTTGATCGCGTTGGCGATTTCCTTGCCGGTGCGGAAGCGCGACATTTCCGCGATCTTCACGGGCCAGTCGGCGAAGCGGTCGGCGAAGGTTTGCGCGTGCTGTTCGGCCAGCAGCGTGGTGGGGGCCAGGATGGCAACCTGCTTGCCGCCCATCACGGCGATGAAGGCGGCGCGCAGCGCCACCTCGGTCTTGCCGAAGCCCACGTCGCCGCACACCAGCCGGTCCATCGGCTTGCCCGAGGTCATGTCGCGGATCACGTTCAGGATCGCGGCCGCCTGGTCCGGCGTTTCGTCGAAGCCGAAGCTCTCGGCGAAGCGCTCGTAGTCGTGCGACGAATATTCGAACGCATGGCCCTGGCGCGCGGCACGGCGCGCGTACAGGTTCAAGAGCTCGGCCGCGGTATCGCGGACCTGCTCGGCCGCCTTGCGCTTGGCCTTGTCCCACTGGCCGGAACCCAGCGCGTGCAGCGGCGCATCCTCCGGCGCGCCGCCGGAATAGCGCGAAATCACATGCAGCTGCGACACGGGCACATAGAGCTTCGTGTCCTTCGCGTATTCCAGGTGCAGGAATTCCGTTTCGCCTTCGCCCAGATCCATGGACACCAGGCCCATGTAGCGGCCGATGCCGTGGTTGATGTGCACCACCGGGTCGCCGATCTTCAGCTCCGACAGGTCGCGCACCATCGACTCGACCTGGGTGACGGCTTCCTGCTTCTTCTTGCCCACGCGGCGGCCGGTGCCGGCATACAGCTCGGTTTCCGTGATGAAGACCAGCGTGTCGTCGCCGGCGCGCAGCTCGAAGCCGGCCTGCAGCGGCGCCACGCCGAGCACGAGGCGGTCGTGCGCGGCGAGGAAGCCCGCGTAGCCGTCCACCAGTGCCGGATGCAGGTCGAACTCGGCGAAGTACTGCTGTAGCGTCTCGCGGCGGCCGGCCGAATCCGCGCAGATCATCACGCGCAGGTCGGGCCGCAGCGCATACGCGCGCAGGTTCGTCAGCGGATCGTCCAGGTGCCGGTTCACGGCCACGTTCGGTATAGGCGCGGAAAGCTCGGACGGTTCGCCGTCGACGCTCTTGCCGATCGTGAGGCGCGCGTGGGCCTTGGCCAGCGTGAAAAAGGTTTCGTCGCGCAGGAAGATGGCTTCAGGAGGCAGGATCGGGCGCTCGCGGTCGGCCTTCAGGAACTTGTAGCGGCTCTCGGTGTCGCCCCAGAAGCGGCGGATCGCCCCGTCGATGTCGCCCACCAGCGCCAGCGCCGCACCACCGGGCAGGTAGTCGAACAGCGTGGCCGTCTCGTCGAAGAACAGCGGCAGGTAGTATTCGATGCCGGCCGAGGCGATGCCGCTCTTGATGTCCTTGTAGACCACCGAGCGCGAGGGATCGCCCTCGAACGTCTCGCGCCAGCGGTTGCGGAACGTGGTGCGCGCCGCCTCGTCCATCGGGAATTCGCGCCCCGGCAGCAGGCGCACCTCGTTCACCGGGTACAGTGAGCGCTGCGTGTCGGCGTCGAAGGTGCGGATCGTCTCGATGGTGTCGCCGAACAGGTCGAGCCGGTAGGGCAGGGCGGAGCCCATCGGGAACAGGTCGATCAGGCCGCCGCGTACCGAGTATTCGCCGGGCGACATCACCTGCGTCACGTGCGTGTAGCCGGCCAGCGTCAATTGCGCCTTGAGGGCCGCCTCGTCGAGCGACTCGCCTTTCTTGAAGAAGAACGTGTAGGCGGCCAGGAACGATGGCGGCGCCATGCGCACCAGCGCGGTGGTAGCCGGCACCAGTACCACGTCGCACTGGCCGCTGCGGATCTCGTGCAGGGTCGCCAGGCGCTCGGACACCAGGTCCTGGTGTGGCGAGAACGCGTCGTACGGCAGTGTTTCCCAGTCGGGCAGCAGGTGGCAGCGCAGGCCTGGCGCGAACCACGGGATCTCGTCGAGCAGGCGCTGGCCGTCGCTGGCCTGGGCCACGAAGATGGCCAGCATGCGGCCTTCACTCTTCAGTTGCAGCGCTGCCTGTGCCAGCGCATAGGAATCGGCCGAACCGTACAGCGCGGGAAGCGCGAAGCGGTTGCCGGGTTTGGGGAGTGCTCGTGTAAAGTCGAAAGGCATGCGGCAGGAAGGCTGACGGACTGTAACGGAGACCGCGTTCGCGGCAAGGCGACATTATAGTCGATGCGCCAGGGGCGCGTCGCCCGGGTAGGGCGGGGATTGCGTCAGCCGCGATAGTGCAGCAGCACCGCCGTGATGTTGTCCCGGCTGCCGTCGCGCTTGGCCATGGCCACCAGTTCCGCGCAACAGGTGTCCAGGTTGTCCGGCCTTGCCTGGGCAAGCACGGCGCCGATGGCTTCGGGCGCCGATTCGCCATGCAGGCCGTCGCTGCACAGCAAGTAGACGTCGCCGGCCGCCGGGAGCCAGGTGGCGACGTCCGGCTGCAACGCCGGCGACGGCCCGAGCGCCTGCAGCAGCAGGTTGCGCGGCGGCAGCGGCGGCGGTGCGCCGAGGTCGACGGCCTGCTGGTACAGCGTCTGGTCGCGGGTGAGCTGGTGCAAGGTGCCGCCGCGCCAGCAGTACAGGCGGCTGTCGCCCACGTGGAATACGTGGAGCGGCCCATGGGGCACCGGTTGCCACAGCCCCGTCAGCGTGGTGCCCATGCCCATCCCATCGGTATGGTGGCGTGCCGCGTTGGCGGCGTACAGCTGGGCATTGGCGTACTCGATCGCGTTGCGCAGCCGTGCCGGCGAGCCGCCCGGCGCTCCCGCCCACGTCGCGTCCGGGTCATGCGGGGCGCCGCCCGGCCCGCCGCCGAGGTGGCTGCACAGCAGTTCCAGCGCACCGGCGCTGGCGATCTCGCCGCCCTCGTGGCCGCCCATGCCGTCGGCCACGGCAACCAGGTTCAATTCCGGTGCGACGATGAAATTGTCCTGGTTCGTGGCGCGCCCGCCCACGTCGGTGACGCCGAAGGCGATTGCGCTGCCCAGCGTGTGGTAGTGCGATGGCGATAGCTGCTTCCAGGTGGCCAAGATGACTCCCGCTCAGGATCGTTTCGGTTACAGCATACCAGCTACGGTGCCCGCGGCAAGGGCTGCATTTACCAGCCGAGCGTGCCGAATTGCAGCGCCAGGTGCTCGACCAGCAGCCGGGCACCGGCCGGCAGGTTGCCGTGCCAGACCGCCTGCACGGGCTGGGGCGGCGGTTCGAACTCCTGCAGGATGAGCTGGACACGGCCTTCGTCGAGCAGCCGGCGCACCTGCCACAGCGCCGCCATGCCGGCACCGATGCCCTGCGCCACCGCCTCGTTGCAGGTCGCCGCGTCGTTCGCGCGGAACGTGCCCGCGACCCTGACCCGCCGCGCCACGCCGCCGGCCCGGTACGGCCATTGGGCGCGCTCGGGGCCGATCGTGCGTATCACGCACGGCAAGTGAGCCAGCTGCTCCGGCGACGCGGGCGTGCCGTGCCGTTGCAGCCACTCGGGCGCCGCGAAGAACACGCGCCGCAGCCGCGCCAGCGGTCGGGCGCGCAAGCTGGAGTCGGACAGCACGCCGACTCTGACCGCGAGATCGAACTTTTCCTTCACCAGGTCGGCATGGCGGTCGCCGGCGACGAGTTCCACGCGCAATTCCGGCCAGCGGTGCATGAAGCGGGCAACCATGGGCGCCAGGTGGCTGGCGGCCAGCAGCGCGGGGGCGGCGATGCGCAAGCTGCCGGCCACGTGTTCGGCGTCCTGGCGGGCGGCGGCGCGTGCGCCATCGATATCGGCCAGGGCCGGGCGCAGCCGTTCCGCGAAAGCGCTGCCCGCCGGCGTCGACTGCAGGCTGCGCGTGGTGCGGCGAATCAGTTGCGTGCCGAGGTCTTCCTCCAGCCGCGCCAGCATCCGGCTGACCGACTGCAGCGAGCGCCCGTGCGCCCGCGCCGCCGCGGTCAGCGAGCCGGCATCGACGATGGTCACGAAGACGCGGTAGTCATCCAGTTCGTTCATGGCTCCGATTCTCTCATCTGGCGGAAGAGTCTATCATCGCTGCCGGAGATTGTTACAACCGGCGGCAGAGTCTATGCTGGCGGCATCGAACAGCAAAGGAGAGACGATGGAACGGAAGATCTACCACGTTGACGCATTCACCCGCACGCCGGGCAAGGGCAATCCGGCCGGCGTGGTGCTGGATGCAGCCGGCTTGATGGACGCGGACATGCTGCGCATTGCCGCGCGGCTGGGCTATTCGGAGACGGCATTCGTGCTGCCGCCCGATGGCCCCGGCCATGACGTGCGCGTGCGCTTCTTCACCCCGACCGTGGAGGTGCCCGTGTGCGGTCACGCCACGGTGGCGGCGCATTATGTGCGCGCCGTGGTGCAGGGCATCGAGGGGAGCTTCGTGCAGCAGACCGGCGCGGGCCCGCAGCGCATTACGTCGGCGCGCCGCGACGGCGACTGGCGTATCGCGATCCGGCAGGGCGCGCCCACGTTCGGGGAGCCGGTGGCGCGGGCGCTGCACGCGCCGATCGCCGCGGCACTCGGCATTCGACCCGAGGATATCTGCACTGCCTCACCCGTGCAGGTGGTGTCGACCGGGCATTCGAAGGTGCTGGTGCCGCTGGCCGATCGCGCCCTGCTGGACCGGCTGGCACCCGACGCACAGGCGCTCACGGCGCTCGGTGCGCAAGTAGGCAGCAAGGGCTGGTTCGTGTTCGCGATCGAAGGATCGGGTGCGCGTACCGAAGGGCGGATGTTCGCGCCTGCGATCGGTGTTGCCGAGGACCCGGTCACCGGGAACGCCAACGGTCCGCTCGGTGCCTACCTGGTACGGCACGGCCTGATCGCCCATGACGGCAGGCGGCTCGTCTTCGAAGGCCACCAGGGCCGCGCGCTCGGGCGCGACGGCATCGTGCACGTGGAAGTCGAGATCGCCGGCGGCGCCCCGGCGGCGGTCACGATCGCGGGTGATGCCGTCATCAGGCGATAACGCCGCGGTCTGGTTCTCTCAGTTTATATAGGGAGAGGGCGCCGGCTCCGGCTGGGCGGGCTGCGCCGGCTCGGCCCCCTCGAGCGGCGGCGCGGGCTCGGCGCCCTCGATGAAGCCCGGATCGAGGTCGATCGCGCGCACGGCCGGATCGTTCGCATATTCTTCCAGCATCCAGTCGTCGTTCACCTGCACCACGCCCTCGGGCACCGGCCGCTCGACGATCGGGCGCCCGTTCAGCGCCGAGCGCATGTAGTCGATCCAGATCGGCAGCGCCAGCGTCGAGCCGAACTCGCGGCTGCCCAGCGACTTCGGTTCGTCGTAACCCATCCATGCCACGGCCACGATGCCGCCGCCATAGCCGCCGAACCAGCCGTCGATGGCGTCGCTGGTTGTGCCGGTCTTGCCGGCGATGTCCGGCCGGCCGATGCGCTGAACCGCCGCCGCGCCCGTGCCGGTGCGCGCCACCTCGTGCAGCATGCTGTCCATGATGAACGCGTTGCGCGGATCGAGCACGCGGGCCGATTCGTCCGGCTGCGGCGCGCGTTTAGTGGCCTTCAGCACCTTGCCGTTGGCGTCCTCGATGCTCGCGATCAGGTAGGGCTGCACGCGGTAGCCGCCGTTCGCGAACACGGCGTAGGCGCCGGTGAGCTGCTCCGGCGTCACGGCGCCGGTGCCCAGCGCCATCGTCAGGTTCTGCGGGTGGCGCGACAGGTCCAGGCCGAAGCGCCCCAGGAATTCGTGCGCATACGGCACCTCGACGGCGCGCAGGATGCGCACCGAGGGCACGTTCTTCGACTTGGCGAGCGACACGCGCATCGTGATCGGGCCGTCGAACACGAAGTCGTCGTTCTGCGGCCGCCACGGTTCGCCGTTGGCGCCGCCGGGCAGCTCGAGCGGAGAATCGTCGATGAGCGTGGCCGGGCCATAACCCTTTTCCACCGCGGCCGAATACACGAAGGGCTTGATGGCGGAGCCGGGCTGGCGCCATGCCTGCGTGACGTGGTTGAACTTCTGCAGGTTGTAGTCGAAGCCGCCCACCATCGCGCGGTAGGCGCCGGTTTCCGGATCGATGGCGGCGAAGGCGGCCGCCACGGCGGGCACCTGCGTGATCGCCCAGCCCTTGCGGCTGTCGTGGGCCACGCGGATGACGGCACCGGGCCGGATGCGGAAAGCATCCTTGGCTTTCGAGGACAGCGCGGCGGCGGCCAGCTTCAGGCCATCGCCGGTGATCGTGACATCGAGACCGTCGGCCGTCTCGGCGCGCACTTCGCGGGTACTGGCGGATAGCACGACCGCGGCGACCAGCCCCTCGCTGCCGGGGCGCAGCGACAGGGCACGGTCGATCGCCTCCTCGCGCTCTTCCTCGTCCGACGGCAGGGCGATGAACGCCTCCGGGCCGCGGTAGCCATGGCGCTGGTCGTAGGCGATCACGTTGCGGCGCACCGCCTCGTACGCGGCATCCTGGTCGCTCGAGACGATCGTGGTGCGCACCACGATGCCCTGGGTGTAGGCGTCTTCCTTGTATTCGGCATAGGCGGCCTGGCGCGCCAGCTCGGCCACGTACTCGGCATGGGTGTCGAACGACTGGCCGCGGCGGTTGACCTGCAGGGTCTCGTTCATCGCCGCCTCGTACTGCGCATCGGTGATGTAGTTCAGTTCGTGCAGCCGGTTCAGCACCACCTGCTGGCGCGCCTTGGCGCGCTTGAAGTTGGTGACGGGATTGTGGCGCGCCGGATTCTTCGGCAGGCCGGCCAGCATGGCCATCTCGGCGATCGACAGTTTGTCGAGCGGCTTGCCGAAGTAGGTCTGTGCCGCCGCCGCGAAGCCGAAGGAGCGCTGGCCCAGGTAGATCTGGTTCATGTACAGCTCCAGGATCTCGTCCTTGGACAGGGCTGCCTCGATCTTGTAGGTGAGCATGATCTCGTTGAGCTTGCGCGAGATGACTTTTTCCCGCGTCAGGTAGAAGTTGCGCGCCACCTGCATGGAGATCGTCGACGCACCCTGGCGGAAGCTGCCGGACAGGTTGGCCTTCATGGCGCCCAGGAAGCGCAGCCAGTCGACGCCGCCGTGCTCGTAGAAGCGGGTATCCTCGATGCCCAGCACCGCCTTCTTCATCATCTCCGGGATCTTGGCGACCGGCACGAAGTCGCGGTGCTCCTCGCCGAATTCGCCGATCAGCACCTTGTCGGCCGTGTACACGCGCAGCGGAATCTTGGGCTTGTAGTCGATCACGGCGTCGAGCTCGGGCAGGCGGGGTCGCACGATCAGGAACAGGTAGCCGAGAAGGGCCAGGGTGGCGAGGAGGCCTGCGACGGTGGCGGCGATCAGGCCCAGCGTGAGGGTGCGGCGGTTCAGCCAGGAAGGGAGCTTGCTCAAGAGGTGGTTATCCGGTTGGCGGGGTTACAAAAACGCCAATCATTATAGACCAGGGCTGATCGGCCACGCTCCGTCGCGGGTGCGCCACGCCGGCCAGCCATATTTGTTCGGCCTCCCTTGAAATCATGACCACAGCGCCGAGTTAGGCCGCATGCTCAAGTCCAAGCTCAACTGGCGCCGTCCGGTCTTCTATCTGCTGTTGCCGATATTTCTGGTGATGGTGTTCCTCGGCTTTCCGCTGCCGGTCGCGCCGCCGCCCGCGACCAAGCCCGCGCAGGAGCAGTCGGACACGATCAGGAAGCGGAACAGGAAGGGCGAGGATGGGTAGCCGCGAAACAGGGAACGAAGTGTGCAGGCTTGCCCGGCGCCGCGTAAAGACGTATCTTGATGGTAATTATTGTTGGTGACGATTGTTGGTGACTACTGTTGGTAACTACGAGGTCCGGGGATCACATGGCTGCGGCAAGGCAGGACGTCGATTGCGACGTGTTGGTGGTAGGAGGCGGCATCAATGGCGCGGGCATCGCCCGCGACGTGGCGGGACGCGGCCTGTGCGTGGTGCTGTGCGAGCGTGACGACCTGGCGGCACATACCTCGTCCGCCTCCACGAAGCTGATCCACGGCGGGCTGCGTTACCTCGAGCATTATGAATTCGGCCTGGTGCGCAAGGCGCTGGCCGAGCGCGAAGTGCTGCTGCGCGCGGCGCCCCACGTGGTGCGGCCCCTGCGCTTCGTGATGCCGCACACGGGCCAGCGCCCCGCGGCCCTGATCCGCGCCGGGCTGTTCCTGTATGACCGGCTGGCCCGGCGCGAGCTGCTGCCGGGTTCGGAGAGCGTTCAGCTGGCAACCCATCCGGCCGGGCGGGCGTTGCGGCCGGCCTTCGCGCAGGCGTTCATCTATTCGGACGCGTGGGTCGACGATGCCCGCCTGGTGGTGCTGAACGCGCTGGACGCCAAGCAGAAGGGCGCGTGCATCCTGCCGCGCACCGCGTGCACGGAGGCGCGGCGCGAGAATGGCCTGTGGCGCGTCACCCTGCGCAAGCCGGACGGTACGCACAAGCACATCACCGTGCGCTGTATCGTCAACGCGGCCGGGCCGTGGGCGGCGGCGTTCCTGGACGGGGCGCTGCACCGCCCTTCGTCGACCCACCTGCGGCTCGTGAAGGGCAGCCATATCGTCGTGCGGCGGATGTTCGAACACGAGGACGCCTATCTGTTCCAGCACGACGATGGCCGCATCATCTTCGCCATTCCCTACGAACGGGACTTCACCCTGATCGGCACGACGGACGTGGAATACCGCGGCGACCCGTCGGCCGTGGCAATCGACGACGACGAGGTGCGCTACCTGTGCGGCGTGGCCAGCCAGTATTTTCGCGCCCCGGTCACGCCGGCCGATGTGGTGTGGAGCTACGCCGGCGTGCGCCCCCTGCTGGACGACGCGGCGGCCAAGGCCAGCGCCGTCACGCGCGACTACCGGCTGCAACTGGATGCCGATACGCAGTCCTCTTCGCCACCGCTGCTGACGGTCTTCGGCGGCAAGCTGACGACCTACCGCAAGCTGGCCGAGGAGGGCGCGGACCTCGTCTGCAAGGCGCTCGGCCACCGCGCCGGCGCCTGGACGGCCGGCGCCTGCCTGCCGGGCGGCGACCTGTTCGGCGCCCAGCCGCTAGCCCGCTCGGTGCTGGAGTTCGACGGGTGGCGCTCGGGCCTGCAGGTGCACTACGGCTGGCTGGCCTGCCCGCTCATTGCCCGTTACGCCCGCGCCTACGGCACGCGCATCCACGCGCTGCTGCAGGGGCGGGCCTCGATGGCGGACATGGGGGAGGAGGTGTTGCCCGGGCTGTTCGAGGCGGAGCTGGACTACCTGCGGCGGCACGAGTGGGCGTCGACGGCCGAGGATATCCTGTGGCGGCGCACGAAGCTGGGGTTGCATTTGCCGGCGGGGGCGGCGGAGATATTGGATGCCTGGTTAAGTGCGCATCCTTTGGTGCAGGGGTAGGCCTGGCTCTTCTTCAAATGGCCGATTCGCGCGTTTCACCCCGGATGCAGGACTTGGGGTGCTTTGCAAGAGACCGCTCTTCACCTCTGCGAGAACGAAAAACGGCGGCCCGCGGGCCGCCGTTCTTTACTGGAGCGAGATACGCTTACTTCACGCCATGCATCAGCTTTTGAATCAGCGGTGCCAGCAGGAACAGGATCGCGCCGCCGATCACCAGCGACCAGAAGCCGAAGTTGTAGCCGGACAGCGCCGATTGCACCGACATGCCCGATTCGCCGGAGACATGCGAGGCGAAGATGCCGGACAGGTTGTTGCCGATGCCGGTCGACAGGAACCAGCCGCCCATGCCCAGGCCCACCAGGCGGGTCGGTGCCAGCTTGGTCACCATCGACAGGCCGATCGGCGACAGGCACAGCTCGCCGATCGACTGGATCACGTAGACCATGAACAGCGTCCAGAAGGGGATCTTGCCGTCCACGACCATCGTCTTCAGCGCGAACACCAGCAGCAGGAAGGCCAGGCCGTTGAAGATCAGGCCCAGGCCGAACTTGCGGGGGATCGACGGTTCCACGTCGCGCTTGGCGGTGTAGATCCAGATCGCGGCGATGATCGGCGCGCAGGTGATGATGGCGATCGAGTTCACGCTCTGGAACCAGGCGGTCGGGAAGGTCCAGTCGCCGAACGCGCGGTTGACGATGTTCTCGGCCAGGAAGGTGAACGAGCTGCCGGCCTGTTCGAAGAACATCCAGAACAGGATGTTGAAGGCGAAGATGATCATCATCGCCCAGACCTTGTCGCGCGCCACGGGGCCGTTGCGGTAGCCTTCGACCAGCAGCATGATGGCCAGCAGGATGAACAGCACGGTCAGTACGCCTTGCAGCTGCTGGGCGCCGACGGCCAGCAGTGCGAACACGACCGGAATCACGGCCAGGGCACCCAGCACCACGTACAGGATGCGGGCGGTGCTGGCCGCCTGCGGCTCGGGCATGCCGATGCCTTTCAGGCCGGCGCGACCGATGAAGAACCAGACCAGCGAGATCAGCATGCCGATACCGGAAGCGATGAACACCACCTTGTACTCGGGCATGTCGCCCGTGTTGAAGACATACTGGGCCAGGTGCTGGGTCAGGATCGGCGCGATGAACGCGCCCGCGTTGATCCCCATGTAGAAGATCGTGAAGCCCGAATCGCGGCGGGAATCGGCGGTTGCGTACAGCTTGCCGACCATCGTCGAAATGTTTGGCTTGAACAGGCCGTTACCGGTGATGATCGTGGCCAGGCCGACCTTGAAGATGGTGGGATCGGGCACGGCGATCATGAACAGGCCGGCCGCCATGAAGGCTGCGCCGACCAGGATGGAACGCTGGTAGCCAAGGACCCGGTCGGCTACATAGCCGCCGAAAAGCGCCGCCGCGTAGACGAGCGCGAGATACGAGCCATAGGTGAGGTTTGCGTCGGCCTCACCGGAAGCCGCGCCACCGTGGAATTGGGCGACGATATACAGCACGAGCGCCCAACGGATGCCGTAGAACGCGAAGCGTTCCCAGAACTCCGTCATGAACAACATCCACAGTGGAGCGGGATGCCCCAAAATCTGTTTGAATTCGGGGATGGCCGTGTCTACTGCCTTGCTTGAACCGCTCATGCGGCATCTCCTGGAAAAAAAGTCGCCATTGTAATGTACCTTGCTGCGATGTCGACGGAATCATGTGGTGCGTTGCAACAACGTGGTTCGTTTGAAAAGATTGCCATCCTTTTACGTTGCCGATGTCGTATATTGGCAGGGAATAAGAGGTTTGCCGCTGTTACTTAATAAAGGAATTACGCACCATGGAACAAGGCTTTGTCGATACACTGATTTCACCAGAAGGCAAACTCGAAGTACTGTCGAAAGCGGAAGTCGTCAAGTTGCTCGATACCGGCAAGGGGGGACTGTACAAGACGTTCCGCCAATGCGCGCTGGCCGTTCTCAATTGCGGCAGCACCATCGACGACGGCAAGGAACTGCTGGACCGCTACCAGTCGTTCGACATCAACATCATGCAGCGCGAGCGCGGCATCAAGCTGGAAATCAAGGGCGCGCCGGCGATCGCTTTCGTCGACGGCAAGATGATCAAGGGTATCCACGAGCACCTGTTCGCCGTGCTGCGCGATATCGTCTTCGTGAGCAACGAGGTCACCGACAATCCCAAGTTCGACCTGAGCCGCACCGAAGGCATCACGGACGCCGTCTTCCACATCCTGCGCAACGCCAACGTGCTGCGTCCGCAAACGAATCCGAACCTGGTCGTGTGCTGGGGCGGCCACTCGATCAACCGCGCCGAATACAATTACTCGAAGGAAGTGGGCTACCAGCTGGGCCTGCGCGCCCTCGATATCTGCACCGGCTGCGGCCCGGGCGCGATGAAGGGCCCGATGAAGGGCGCCACGATCGGCCACGCGAAGCAGCGTTTCACGAATGGCCGCTACCTGGGCATCACGGAACCGGGCATCATCGCCGCCGAGTCGCCGAACCCGATCGTCAACGACCTGGTAATCATGCCGGACATCGAGAAGCGCCTGGAAGCCTTCGTGCGCACCGGCCACGGCATCATCGTGTTCCCTGGCGGCGCCGGCACCGCCGAAGAGATCCTGTACATCCTCGGCATCCTGCTCCATCCGGACAATGCGGAGATTCCTTTCCCGCTGATCTTCACTGGCCCGGAATCGTCGCGCGAATACTTCGCGCAGATCAACGAGTTCATCGGCCTGACCCTGGGCGAAGAGGCGCAGAAGCGCTACAAGATCATCGTGGACGATCCGGAAAGCGTGGCGCGCGAAATGCTCGAGGGGATCAAGCAGGTGCGCGAATTCCGCAAGAGCCGCAGCGATGCCTATTACTTCAACTGGGCGCTGCGCATCGACGAGGAATTCCAGCGCCCGTTCTCGCCCACGCATGAAAACATGCGCAACCTGAAGCTGCACAAGAACCAGCCTGTGCACGTGCTGGCCGCCAACCTGCGGCGCGCCTTCTCCGGCGTGGTGGCCGGCAACGTGAAGGCCGACGGCATCCGCGCCATCGAGGAACATGGCCACTTCGAGATCCACGGCGACGTGGCGATCATGGAGCCGATGGACCGGCTGCTGGCCTCGTTCGTGGCGCACAGCCGGATGAAGCTGCCGGGCAAGGCGTATGTGCCATGCTACCGGGTGGTGATGTAGATCCGCCGTATGGTGTGGAACGCCGTATGGTGTCGAACACTTTTTCCGGCGCTTTTTCCGGAAAAAGTGTGCGACACCGGTTTTCTCCAGAGGCACCCACGGATCCGGGAAAACCCGGGTTCCCTGATGGCCGCGACTGACGGGGAAGAAAACCAGTGTCGCACACCATTTCCCCTGGAAATGGTGTGCGACACCAGGCACAGATGGCTACGGCCCTAAAAAAAACGCGCGGCGAAAGCCGCGCGTTTTCATGGGCACCGTCGAAAATCAGTCTTCCTTGCGCAGATGCGGGAACAGCAGCACGTCGCGGATGTTCGGCGAGTCGGTCAGCAGCATGATCAGGCGGTCGATGCCGATGCCGCAGCCGCCGGCCGGCGGCATGCCGTATTCCAGCGCGCGGATGTAGTCGGCGTCGTAGTACATCGCCTCGTCGTCGCCGGCTTCCTTGGCGGCCACCTGGGACAGGAAGCGCGCGGACTGGTCTTCCGCGTCGTTCAGCTCCGAGAAGCCGTTCGCGATCTCGCGGCCCACCATGAACAGCTCGAAGCGCTCGGTGATGCCCTTGCGGGTGTCGGACGCGCGCGCCAGCGGCGACACTTCTTCCGGGTAGTCGATGATGAACGTCGGTTCCCACAGCTGCGCCTCGGCGGTTTCCTCGAACAATGCCAGTTGCAGCGCGCCCAGGCCCGAGTGCGCGTGCGGCTTCACGCCGAACTTCTTCAGTTCGGCCTTGATGAATTCCGCATCTTCCAGCTGCTCGTTCGTGTAGTGCGGCGCGAACTTGTTGATCGCGCCCACGATCGTCAGGCGGTGGAAGGGCTTGGACAGGTCCAGCTCGCGGCCGCCGTAGGTGAGCACCGCGGAACCGTGCGCGTCGACCGCGGCCTGGCGGATCACGGCTTCCGTGAAGTTCATGATCCACTGGTAGTCCGTGTACGCCGCGTAGAATTCCATCATCGTGAACTCGGGGTTATGACGGATCGACACGCCCTCGTTGCGGAAGTTGCGGTTGATCTCGAACACGCGGTCGAAGCCGCCCACGACCAGGCGCTTCAGGTACAGTTCCGGCGCGATGCGCAGGTACATCTGCATGTCCAGCGCATTGTGGTGCGTGATGAACGGTTTCGCCGCCGCGCCGCCCGGGATCGGGTGCAGCATCGGCGTCTCGACTTCCATGAACTCATGGTCCTGCATGAAGCGGCGGATCGACGCGATCGCGGCCGTGCGCGCCTTGAACGTGCGACGCGTTTCCTCGTTCATGATCAGGTCCACGTAGCGCTGGCGGTACTTGGTTTCCTGGTCCGCGAGACCGTGGAATTTATCGGGCAGCGGGCGCAGTGACTTGGTCACCAGGCGCAGTTCCGTCACCTTCACGGTCAGCTCGTCGGTCTTGGTCTTGAACAGCGTGCCCTTCACGCCCAGGATGTCGCCCAGGTCGTAGCCGCGGAACGCTTCCATCGCCGCTTCGCCCGTCACGTCCAGCGTCACGTAGATCTGGATGCGGCCGTCGCAGGCCTTGCCGGACGAATCCTGCAGCGTCGCGAAGGCGGCCTTCTTGCCCGCTTCGCGCTTCAACATCATGCGGCCGGCCAGCACCACCGGCACCGGGTTCGCTTCCAGGTCTTCGCGCGACTTGCCGGCGTACTGCTCCTGCAGGTCGGCCGCCTTGTGCTCGGGGCGGAAGTCGTTCGGGAAGGCCACGCCCTTTTCGCGGATGGCGGCCAGCTTGGCGCGGCGCTCGGCGATGATCTTGTTGTCGTCCTGGCCTGGCGCCTGCTGCTCTTGGTTTTCCGCTTGGGTTTCGGTGTTCATGGTTACGTCGTTTGTTGAATGTTGTTGGTATCGAACAGGGTCGCGATATCGAGTTCCGTGAAGTCGCGTGCCACGCAGATCACGTTGTCGAATTCGGCGAACGCCTCGGCCGGCAGCGTGGTGGTCAGCACCACGGCGCGCATGCCGGCGCGGCGGGCCGCTTCCACGCCCAGCGGCGCATCCTCGAACACGATGCAGTGCTCGGGCGCGGCGCCGCAGCGCTCGGCCGCCAGCAGGAACACGTCCGGGTTCGGCTTGCCCCGCGCCACGTCGGCGGCGCCGACCACGGCGTCGAAGTGGCGGCGCAGGTCCAGCCCGTCGAGCGTGAACACGATGTTGGCGGGCGGCGCGGCCGTGGCCACGGCCAGGCGCACGTCCTGCTCCTGCGCCGTCGCGATGAACTGCTCGAAGCCGGCCACGGTTTCCAGGTGCGGCGCGTACAGCTCGCGGTACAGCTCTTCCTTCTCGGCGTCCAGCAGGGCCGCGGCCTCCTTCGTCAGGTCGGCGCCCAGGTAGGTGCGCATGATTTCATGGCCCTGGCGGCCGGCCGTGGCGCGGAAGAAGTCGTCCGGGTCGATGTCGTGGCCGCGCCGTTCGAAGAACGCCACCCACGACTTCGTGTGGAACGCCATGTTGTCGACGATCGTGCCGTCCATGTCGAAGATGAACGCGCGGGGAGGGTGGGTCGTCATCGCTTACACACCCTGCTTCAGCGAGGCGGCGATGAAATCGTCCAGGTCGCCGTCCAGCACGTTCTTCGTGTTGCCGGTCTCGAAGCCGGTACGCAGGTCCTTGATGCGGGACTGGTCCAGCACGTAGGAACGGATCTGGTGGCCCCAGCCCACGTCGGTCTTCGAATCTTCCAGCTTCTGCTGCTCGCTCATGCGCTTGCGCAGTTCCTGCTCGTACAGCTTGGCCTTCAGCATTTCCATCGCCTCGGCCTTGTTGCGGTGCTGCGAGCGGTCGTTCTGGCACTGCACGACAATGCCGGACGGCGCGTGCGTCAGGCGCACCGCGGAGTCGGTCTTGTTGATGTGCTGGCCGCCGGCGCCTGATGCGCGGTAGGTGTCGATGCGCAGGTCCGCCGGGTTGATCTCGATCTCGATCGAGTCATCCACCTCCGGGTAGACGAACAGCGACGTGAACGAGGTGTGGCGGCCGTTGGCGCTGTCGAACGGCGACTTGCGCACCAGGCGGTGCACGCCGGTTTCCGTGCGCAGGTGGCCGTAGGCGTAATCGCCCTCGACCTTGATGGTGGCCGTCTTGATGCCGGCAACCTCGCCCTCGGACTGTTCCATCACCTCGACCTTGAAGCCCTTGCGTTCGCAATAGCGCAGGTACTGGCGCAGCAGCATCGACGCCCAATCCTGCGCCTCGGTACCGCCGGCGCCGGCCTGGATGTCGATGAAGCAGTTGTTCGGGTCCATCGGGTTGTTGAACATCCGGCGGAACTCCAGGCCTTCGATGACCTTGGCGATTTCGGCCGTGTCGGCGATCACCGATTCCAGCGTGTCGTCGTCGTTCTCTTCCTTGCCCATCTCGAAGAGCTCGGCCATGTCGGCCAGGTCGCTCTTCGCCTTGACGAGCGTGTCGACGATGGCTTCGAGAGCCTTCTTTTCGCGGCCCATGTCCTGGGCTTTTTTCGGGTCGTTCCAGACCGCCGGGTCTTCGAGCTCGGCGTTCAGTTGTTCCAGTTTCTCCGACTTCTTATCGAAGTCAAAGATACCTCCGAAGTTCGGCTTCGCGGGACGTCAGGTCTGCGAGCTGGGCGGCGAGGGAATTGATGCGTTCTGCTTCCATGGTTTTCTTGTCTCTGTAGAGGGCGATCAAACCTTGGATTATACCTTACGTGGCGCCGGCGGCAGGCTGGCGGGAGCAGGGGGAGCGTGTACCACTTGAAATGGCAGCTGGCGTGCCCTCTGCGGGCCAATCCGGTGCAGATAGCCGGGCCGCTTGCAGGCCTGATGCACATACGCATCGGATATTAATTGACCTCAATACCGAACAGTCGGATACTTGGTCGAAGAGAGCAGATCGAGGCAACAGACATGAGCGAATTTCGGCCGACGCTCGAGAGCAAGCGCAAGTTCTCGTTGAACTGGGGCTACCTGGGAGCCATGGCCAGTGGCCGCTCGGCAATCGACCTGGGCGCGCTCGCCCTGCGTAACCTGCATGATGCGCGCGAATTCGTGCGCGAATATGGCTACGACCTCGACCAGCCTGTCGCCCGCGACATCATCCGCAAGTGCCACCGCGAGGCAGTCGATTTCGTCATCGGCACGTTCTTGCAGCCGGCCCAGGGAAGGCTCATTCCACGCGACGTGTACGCGCCCGACGATCCGGTCCAGCTGCTGGTCTACGCATCCCATCACGCCCAGCATAATAGCGAACTGCGCATGTGGTCCTGTGCCGTTCTCAAGGTGATGCATGCGATTTTTTACATCGACAACAATCTGGAACTGCGCCACTTCAATACGATCCGCGACCAGGTGTTCGCGACGCTGGACGAGGTAATCCACGAAGACGACCACGGTCATTACTTCCTGTCCGACGGCGAGCTGTGCCTCCCGCTGCACCATCTCGAACGCAAGCGCAACAAGGGCCGCAACAGCATCCTCCTCAAGCTTCTGCAAAAGGCGGCCTACCTGGCCCAGGATATTTACGATCACCTGGGCGTGCGCCTCGTCTTCGGCACCCGCTTCGAATGCTTGCTGGCATTGGAGACCCTGCAGCGCGCGCACATCCTTTCGATCACGAACATCGAGCCTAACCGCACCCGCAATACCTTGCTCGACCTGGAAGCGGCCAAGGAGATTTTCGTGAAGTACCGCCTCATGCTGGAGCGCAGTCACGATTATCCGGCCGAGCTGCTGCAACGGATGGACGCAGAGCTCCTGGCCGTCGCCAAGCGCCAGACGCGCGCCGACAATCCCCACAGCGGCGCTGATTTCAGCAGCATCCAGGTCACGGTGCGCAAGATGATTCATTTGCAAGCAGAACAAGGCTATCCGGAAACTGCGGGCCAGGATTATGACGTCGGCTTCTTCTTCGACTATGAGTTGCAGTTGATGGACAAGGAAAGCCATCAGCGCAGTATGTCCGGTCCCTCCAGCCACGCGGCCTATAAGCGCCGCCAGGTCGAGACGGCCCGCCTGCGTGTCTTCGGCCGCGAGTTGAGCGACTGGATCGCTGCCCATTCCAGCCCGGCGCCGGAGCCGGAGCCGACACCTGGCACGCCACCGCCGACGAGCAATGCGATCACTGGACACGGGCCGTCAAGTGCCCCGGCTGGCCTGGCGGGGCGCGCTTCATCCAGGCGGTGAGCCGCGAGTTCGCGCGGCGTCGTCCTGGCGCGATGAGCGCACCCGATCAGCGCCACCGTGAAGGCGGCGTCCCGAGGATTCAAGCGCCGCTCTTCTTCGCGCGTCACCTCACCGTGCCTGGGCAAGCGCAATGGCGTCGTCGCCCGCCGGATAGCGCAGGGTAGCGGCTGGATCGTTCGCCGCGTGCCAGACTGCGGCCGCTACCGCTGCCTCGGTGGTCACGGTGGCTGCCGCGCCGAAGGCAGCAAAGATCGAGCGCGCATAGGCCATGTAAGGCTCGGATATCAATCCCTGCATGCGCTCCGCGCCATTTGCAGCGAAGCGCGTGCTGGGGCCATAGCCGGGCTCGACCAGCTTGACCCGTACGTCGAAGTTCGCGAGCTCGAGCGCCAGCGATTCAGTGAACCCTTCGATTGCGGTCTTGCTTGCGGTGTAAGCCGCGACAAGGGGAAAGGGCGCCATGGCCGCGGTCGAGGTAACATTAATCACGAGCCCGGACCTGCGCTCCCTGAACTGGGGCAAGACCGCCTGGGTCATTGCCATCGTGCCGAACGTGTTGGTTTCGAAGACCTCGCGGACAGTGTCGATCGGGGTTGCCTCGAACGCGCCGAACAATCCGATCCCCGCGTTATTGACCAGAACATCGATCGGCCCGGCCAGCGCGACGGCCTGCTCGATGCTTGCGCTCCGCGTGATGTCCAAGGGCAGGACACGCAGCCGATCGCGCGGCATCAGGATTTCCGGTTTCGGGGTGCGCATGGCCGCCACTACATTCCATCCTTTCGCGTGAAAGTGACGTGCAGTTTCCAGACCGTAGCCGGAAGAACAACCGGTAATCAGAATCGTTTTCATTGCCTGCCTTTCATGTATTGGTGTGGCATGACTTTACAAGGCGGCGAGTGGATTCGCTATAATCCAGGGTCCCGATATCATTTGCGAGAGTCCTGTCATGGCCGATCCGCTGTCCGAAATTATCGGCCTGATGAAACCCCGTGCGGTCTTCTCGAAGCTCATCGGCGGTGCCGGCTCGTGGGCGGTGCGGTACGAGAAGTTTGGCGAACCGAGCTTTTGCACAATGCTGGACGGCGAATGCATGCTTGCGGTCGATGGTCAACAGCCCGTCCGATTACAAGCTGGCGACTTCGTTCTGCTTCCCGCGACGCCAGGCTTCACCCTGTCGAGCTCGGACACGGCTGCACCGACCCTCATGGATCCGGCCTCCGCCAAGGCAAGCGAGGGCGAGATCCGTCACGGCCGACAGGACGGCGCCGCCGAAATGCGTATGCTCGGCGGATACTTCGCTTTCGATTCACCAGATGCGGCCCTGCTCGTTTCGCTGCTGCCGGCGCTGCTGCATATCCGGGGCGCCGAGCGGCTCAAGCGGTGGGTCCAGATGGTCAGAGAGGAGTCGCTCGAACAGAGATCGGGGCGGGAGCTGGTGCTCGGAAGGCTCATCGAAATTCTGCTCGTTGAAGCATTACGCACGACGTCTGGACACGATGCAACGCCCGGTCTGCTCCGCGGACTTGCGGACCCTCGCTTGTCCACGGCAATCAGGCACATGCATGCGGAGCCTGCCCATCCCTGGACAGTCAGTGAACTGGCCGCGAAGGCAGCGCTGTCGAGATCGGCGTTCTTCGGACGTTTCTCGCGCGGAGTGGGCCTGACGCCAATGGGATACCTGCTCGCCTGGCGCATGGCGCTCGCGAAGAATCTGCTGCGTCAAAACAAACTCGCTTTAGCCGAAATTGCTGAAAGAATAGGGTATGGATCGGCAAGCAGTTTCAGTACTGCGTTCAGTCGCCACGCAGGAGTCCCGCCAAGTGCCTATATTGGATTGCAGTAGTCATACCGGTCGGCCGGACGTCTGCCTGGGGCGAATCGGATGTTAACGATCGGCCCCGAACCGCGGAGGCCGCGATATGGTCTTGATGTCGAGGCGGGGACCTTCGCGCCTCCGACGCGATAGAAGGAACCGTGCGACGGGCCGGCCGGTTTATCGGCGCCTGGTGAGCAGGCGCGCCACCAGATACGCCAACCCCGCATACAGTGCAATGATCAGCAGGCAAGGCAGCAGCTTCGGCACTACGACAGCCTCACCCGCCGTCATGCCCAGCGGCGCGAACACGGGGTTCCACGCCAGCAGCGCGATGATGCCGGGCGCGGCCAGCACCGACAGCGACTGTTCCAGCCACCCCGGCAGGCCGAGCGCGAACGCCCTGACCGCGCCGATGGCGAGCAGGAAATAGGCCGCCGTGATGGCGGCGGCCAGTGCCGGGATGTGGCGGCGTGCGGTCACTGACGGCTTCACCGTGCTGCTGCTCCTGGAAAGGCGGCTCAGCGCAACTGCTGCAGAGCGCGGACGTCGCGGATGTCGATCGTGCCGTCGCGGTTGATGTCGCGGCGGTCACCCGGAGTGTACACCGGAGCACCGCGTTGCTGCGACAGCAGCGCTGCGTCGTTCGCGCCCACCAGGCCATCGCCATCGAGGTCGCCCGCCTTCTTCGGGTAGAACTGCCAGCGCGAGTACGCCGCCGTGCTGCCGATCGTCGCCACGCGCGCGCTGTTGCTGCCCTGCAGGACGACGAGCGAGATCGCCCGGTATGGGCCGTCGACCACCTGGAACCTGTCCGAAGCCAGTTCCACTTCCACATTGTTGGCCCCCGCCACCAGTGAGCGCGAGGCGTTCACCAGTTCGATGTCCTCGCCGTTCGGCCCCACCACCTTGTACGAGATCTGGTAGAAGCCGCCGTTCGTCACCGTGATCGGGAAGGCCAGGCGGAAGCGGTCGATATGGCCGTCGCGCAGGATCGGGGTCGCGGTCAGCTGCGGCTGCACCTCGATCGCGCCCGAGCACAACTGGGCCAGGCTCGTCGTGAACGTCCCTGCGTCGCGCTGGCGGTAAGCCAGCGTGAACTGCTCGTTACCCAGTTCGAGCGCGTCGATCAGCGCCACGGCGTAGGGCCCGTCGGCACCCAGCCTGGTGCGGATATCGGCTGCCTTGTATTCGGCCGTGACGGAACTTGCGCCGGTGCCGTAGCCGGCGGCCTTGCGCACGTCGATCGATCGGCCGTTTGGCGCGGTGAGCCGCACCAGCGTCGAATAACGCGCTGCCTTCAGCACATTGAAGCCGAAATCGACCCTGAGCGACGAGACGCAGTTGTTGGCGCCGCGCAGCGTGGTCAGGCCCACGGTCGCATTGTTCAGCTGCGGAGACACGGCCTTTACGCGCGCCGTGGCGGTGCGGTTGATCGTGCCCTTCGGGGTCGGGATGGCGACGTTGCCGGTGATCGTGTAGTCGCCGGCGGCGGTGAACGTATGGTCGACGCTGTACACGCCATCGTCCGCCTTTCCATCGGCCCCCTGGCCATCGTCGGCCGCGCCCAGCGGCGCACCGCCGTTCAGGGCGATCGTCGGCGCCAGGCCCGTGATCGGCTGTCCGTCCTCGAGTACCAACAGGCCGAGCGAGACATCCTCGCCGACGAGCAGCGTGTCGCGCTCGACGGCCACGCCTACCTGGTAGCGGGATCGGGCGAAGACGGTGCCCAGTGCCACGGTCTTGCCGGGGGCGGCGGGGAAGGCCAGGCGGATCGTCCAGGTACCGTCCAGCGGTTCGGGCAGTTCGGCGATCTCGAAGATCCCGCCGGGCAGGGCCGGGCTGGCGAGGCTGCCCGGCCGGAACGTCGCGCGCGGGTCGCCCGGCGCGATGACGACGTTGCCGGCCGGGTCGAGCAAGGTCAGCGACACACCGTCGACGGGTGCGATCAGTTCGAGGCGCAGGCCGTCGGCGCCGGCGACGGAGAAGGGAATGTCGAGCGACGTTGCGCCCGGCACGACCGCGCCGGACACGGTGGCCGGCATATTCACTGCTACCGGCACGGTTTGCGCGCCGGCCGGTGCCATGCCCGCCAGCGGTACGATCGCCCCGAGTGCCGCCGCCACCATCATGCGGCCGGCGGCCGCGCGGGCGGACCACTTCATTGGTTTCGTAGTTTTCATCTCGGCTCTCTGCATTATTTGAGGGGGATCGTCGTGTCGAGGATCGTGTTGACGTTGTTTCCGTTCTTGACGGTGCTGTGGTTGGCCGGGCTGTTGCCGAGCGGCGTGCCGTAGCCGGGATTGGCCGAGCTTTCCGTCACTACGATATCGTTGGCCTGCGGAGTAGGCGCCTGGTTCAGCGTGTAGGTCAGCACGGTGCGCGTGCCCCAGAACCTGCCCGGCACCGTCGCCAGCGTCATCGGCGCGGAGTGGAAGTCGCGCAGCACGCGCCAGGCGCGTTCGGCGCCGTAGTGCGCGATGAACGGGAACAGCGGTGTCGACTCGTCCGTCGTCAGGTCGTTGTCGCCATTCAGGTCGGCGTTGGCGCCGAACGTGTAGGTGCCGGAGATATTGCCGCGCAATCCCGTCGTCAGTGCCGTGGTGGCCGCATACGTGGTCAGGTCGCGCAGGCCGGGCAATTGCGGGCCCTGGCCGAACGTCCAGGTATTGATGTAGGCGCTGGCGAAACCGTTCGGGTCCTGGCCGTTGGCGATCTTGTCGTCCGCCTCGGTCTTGGCGATGATCGACATGTCGGCCGCCACGCTGCCCAGGTGCGGCGTGGAAAGAGTGGAGAGCGACACGATCTCGAACTCCGGCCCGAGGGCTTGCAGGCCCTGGGTATCGAGTCCGCCCTTGCTGTGGGCGATCACGTGCACCTTGTCCGCCTTCAGCGGGCGCAGGTAATCGGCGATCAGGGTGTTCAGCTCCTGCGCGTTGGTGGCGACGGCGCCATTGCCGCCCGCACCCTGGCCCAGCGAGAAGCGGGTGAACAGCACGCCGCGTTCTTCCAGCGCGCGCAGCACGCCCGTGGCCGCGTCCTCGTCCCAGGTCGACTGGTTGGCCGAGATCCCGTGCTGCAGTACGTATGGCGGCGTGGCCTCGAATTCCACCGCCACCCAGTCCACCGCCATGCACCAGCTGTCATCGGTGTTGGCCGTGTCGATGTCGATCAGTAGCTCGTTGTCCTGGCCGAACTTCAGTTCCTCGATCGGCACGATGATCGAATCGTCGGTCCAGGTATTGTTGAAGCCTTCCAGCGTCTTCTTGAACTTGCCGTTGAAGGTCACGCGGTCCATCTCCGGCGCCACGCCGGCCGTGGTGTTCTTGTCGTCGATGTCGTAGACGGGGAAGCGGATCGTGGCCTGCGCGGACAGCACGCCGTTCGACACCAGCTTGCCCGGGTCCTTCAGGGTGCCATCGCCGTTCAGCTGGGCATCGTTGACGACCTTCGGCAGGGGGATGCGAATGCGCAATGGCCCCTCGCTGCGGAAGGTGCAGCCGGTGTCGAGGCCGGAACCGGCGTTGACGACGTACACGCCCAGCTTTTCCTCGGGCGGCTCGAACGGGGAGGTGGTTTGCGCCGACGCGGGCGCCGCGCATGCGGCGGCGATCAGCGCGGCCAGCGGCGCTTGCTTGAGAATGTGCATGGAGGTCTCCGGCTCAGTTGGCGATCACGGGGTCGAACAGCATGATGGCGTCGCCGCGCGGGGCGATCTTCCCGCTGATGCGCTTGCCCACCTGGTCTTGCGCGATCGGGCCGGCCACCGATACCCACTGCACTGTGCCGTTGGACAGCTTGATCTGCGCACGCCGGCCCTTGACGGCGACGATCACGGCATCGACTGCTTTCGGTGCCTGCGCGGTCGCAGCCGGCGGTTCGTTGCTCACCACGGGTTGCTGCGCCGACGCGGAGCCCGCGGTGGCGGCCAGCGCCATCGCGAGCGCGGCCGTGCTGGCGTGGGAACGGCGCCGTCCGATCAACAGCATGCCGGCGGCACCGGCCAGCAGAAGGGCCAGGCTGCCCGGTTCCGGCACCTGCGTGCTGCCCGGCGCGATGGCGAACGCCACACGGGCCGCCCCGAAACCAGTGGCAAGGTCGCCCGCGTCGCTGTTCAGGAACAGCAGGTTCGGATCGTTCAGGTCCACCTGGATCGCCGTGGTGGCGCTGGCGGCCAGTGCCTGGAAGGTCAGCGTGAGGAAGCGGAACTCGTCGGCCTGTCCGGCATCGAGGACAGCCGCGCTGTTGCCGGAAATGCCGAACGCGTCGATCACGCCTGCGTTGGCGCTGGCCTCGCCGAAGAACCCGAACGAGCCCGGTTCGGGCAAATCGAGCTCGTTGCGGTTCGACGCCGGATCCGTGAAGCCGTAGCCGGTGAGCTGCAGGAGCGAACTGTCGAACAGCACGTTCAGGTCGAAGCCGGACAGCGATTGGCCGGGGGCGCCGGACAAACCGCCGATGCGAAAGTCGACATTGAAGCTCTGCCCGACGTTGTAGCTGCCGGAGGCGGTGAACAGGTTGATCGTCGCCGCGTGCAAGGGGGCCGCGCATAGCGCGGAGAGCGCCACTGCCTGCAGGCAGCGGCGGAGCGTGGATGGCATGGTCATGGTCCTAGTCTGGAAATATCGTTGTGAGAGCGGGCGTACCCGCAAGCTCAGCAGCAAGATGCATGCCAAAACATTAATATTTATCAGAAACAAGGACTTGAAATTTTAGTAATGTTTGATGCGGATCAAAATGTAAAGAATGCCGACAGTGTCCAATCGGCGCGCGCATCGCGGCGTGCGGCTATTGTCGGCAGGGCGGCCGCATGCGTATGATGCCCGCTTTGCACCCCATCTCTCGACAATGAAACGTCCCGTCCTGTTCTGCCTGCCGCTGCTGTTGGCGGGATGCACTACCATCCCCGCCGCCGTCACGGCCGGACTGCCCGCCGGCAGCCACGCCACCGTGGCCCTGCTGGAAACGACCGACCTGCATGCCAATGTCGTCAGCTACGATTACTACAAGCTGGCGCCGGAGCCGACGATCGGCCTGGAACGTACGGCCACGCTGATCGCGCAGGCGCGCGCGCAGTATCCGGACAACCTGTTGCTCGATAACGGCGACACCATCCAGGGCACGGCGCTGGCCGATTACCAGGCGATCGTGAAGCCGCTCGATTGCAGCGAGACCCTGGCCATCTACAAGGCATTCAACACCCTCCGCTACGACGGCGCGGGCGTCGGCAACCACGAATTCAACTATGGGCTGGCGTACCTGAACCAGGTATCGGGCAGCCGCTTCGACGTCGAAGGGGTGACTGCCACCGAACGCTGCGCCGGGCCGAAATTCCCGCAGGTGCTGGCCAATGTGTACAGCGTGAAGTCGCGCCAGACGCTGTTCGCGCCGTACGCGATCATCGACAGGCGCATCACCGCCACCGCGCCGGACGGCAGCAAGGTGCCGGCCACGCTGCGGGTGGGCATCATCGGCTTCACGCCGCCGACGATCCTCACGTGGGACAAGCGCTGGCTGGAGGGCAAGGTGTACACGGAAGGCGTGCGTGAGACCGCGCAGCGCTACGTGCCGGAAATGCGCGCCAAGGGGGCGGACATCGTGGTGGCGATCTCGCACGGCGGGCTCGATGACGCGCCGTATTCGCCCACCATGGAGAACGGCAACTGGCACCTGGCCCAGGTGACGGGCATCGACGCTATGCTGATCGGCCATTCGCACCAGGTGTTCCCGAACGCGGCCAGCACGGTGCCGCAATTCGACCTGCCGGGCGTCGACAAGGCCAAGGGCACAGTTCACGGCGTGCCGACCGTGATGGCAGGCATGTGGGGCAAGCACCTGGGCGTGATCGGCCTGTCGCTGGCCTGGAACGGCAAGGCCTGGGTGGTCGACAAGGCGCGCACAACTGTGGAGGCGCGGCCCATCGCGGCGGGCCGCGAGGTCGTTGCCGGCGACCCGGCCATCGCGCCGCTCATCGCGGCAGAACACGAGGCCACAATCCGCTATGTGCAGACGCCGATCGGCAAGACCGACTTCCGCATGTCGACGTATTTCGCCGACGTGGGCGACGTCAGCGCGATCCAGGTCGTCAACCAGGCGCAGGCCGCGTACCTGCGCGACTATGTGAAGGCGAACCTGCCGCAGTACGCGCAGTTGCCCGTGCTGTCCGTCTCCTCTCCGTTCAAGTCCGGAACGGCCGGCGTGCGCGACTACACGGACGTGGAGGCGGGCTGCATCGCGCTGAACAACGCGGCGGACCTGTACCTGTATCCGAATGCGCTGTACGGCGTGAAGGTGAGTGGCGCCGGCCTGCGCGCGTGGCTGGAAAAGGCGGCGGAACGCTTCAACACGATCGACCCGCGCCGCACGGAACCGCAGGAACTGGTGAACACCCAGTTTCCGGGCTATAACTTCGACATGCCGTCCAGCGATGAGCTGCGCTACGAGATCGACATCACGCAGCCGCCGGGCAAGCGCGTGAAAAACCTGCGCTTCCGCGGCGAGCCGGTCGACGCCAGCGGTGAATTCCTCGTCGCGACCAATAACTACCGTGCCAGCGGCGGCGGGGCGTTCCCCGGCCTGGATGGCAGCAGCACGGTGGTGGCGGCGCCGGACAATAACCGCGACGTGCTGATCGAGTACATCCGCGCAACGAAGCAACTCACGCGTGCCAGCCATGGTGCGAGCCGCAGCTGGCGCTTCGCGAAAGTAGCCACGAAGGGCCCGGTGGTCTTCCATTCGGCGCCTGGCAGGGAAGCCTTGGCGCGCGAGGCGGGTCTGTCGAACGTGCGCGAATTGCGCGGCGACGATGGCGGCGGCAAGGGGTTCGCGCTGTACGCGGTCGATCTGGCGCAATGACCCGCTTTTTGTTGACAGCGCTGCTGCTGGCGGGCGCCGTGTCGTCCAGTGCGGCTGACCTGTCGGCGGCGCGGCAGGCCATGGCCGGGCCGCCGGCCGGCTGGCCACAGGCGCTCGCCGATTTCACCACGGCGGCGCGGAATGGCGACGCGGCCGCCGCCTACTGGGCTGGCGTGATGGTCCGTAATGGCAAGGGCGCGGCACCGGACAGCGCCGCCGCCATCGGCTGGCTGGAGCAGGCCGCGCGTGGCGGCGTGCCGGAAGCGATGTTCGTGTTGGCGAACATGAGGCTGGCGGGGGAGGGCGGTGACGCCGATCCGGCAGCCGCGCGTGCATGGCTGGAACATGCCGCCGGACTGGGGCATCCGGGCGCATTGCAGCAGCTGGCGCAAATGTCGTACGACGAAGGTGCCGATCAGCGCGCCAATGCGTTGCTGAAGGAATCGGCGCACGCGCTGAAGCACAAGGTAACGATGCCATGACAGCCGGAAGTTGCTCTGAAAATGGGGTCTGTCCCCATTTTTAAAGCAACATTTATCTATTGCAACTCGGAATGTCACTCCGGCACATGCACCCGCGCCTTCACATGCTTGAGGTTCGCCACGATGGTAAACGTCATGATCACCAGCAGCGACCACGCACTCCACTTGCTCACATGAACAACAGACCACGCCCCCAGCTGGTTCGGATAGCGCCACACGCCCATCAGCGTGCCCAGGTTCTCGGCCAGCCAGATGAAAAAGCCCGTCAGCACGAAGCCCAGCAGCAGCGGCATGCGGCGCTCCCGGTCGAGCGGTCGGAAGATCACGGTCGTGCGGGCATAGAGGCCCAGGGCACAGGCAGCCAGGTACCAGCGGTAATCGCCGATGTAATGGTGGGTCCAGAAATTCACGTAGATCAGGATCGCGATGCCGGCCGCCAGCGGGTGCGGCGGATGGTGGCGCACGCGCAGGTCCAGCAGGCGCCAGGCCTGGATGATGTAGCTGCCGATGGCCGCGTACATGAAGCCGGAAAACAGCGGCACGCCGAGCACTTTCGTGTAGCCGAAGTCCGGGTAGCTCCACGAGCCGATCTGCGTCTTGAACACTTCCAGCGCAAAGCCGACCACGTGGAACAGGCCGATGGCCTTCACCTCGTCCCACGTTTCCAGCTTCGCAAGCAGCATCCAGGCCTGGATGCCCAGCGCCACGGCCAGCAGCACGTCGTAGCGGGGAATGCCGAGCAGGCCGCCGCGCGGGACCAGGAAGATCGCCAGGAAGAACAGGCCCGCGAACAGGCAGGCGCGCGCCTCCTTGATGCCGAAATAGAGGAATTCGATCATTGGCCGGTGGGCCGGCCGCAGGGTGCGGGGGCGGGGATCCGTCAGGTGGGCGTCGAGCGCGGCCAGCATCGGGGCATGCCGGTCAGTGGCGTATCTTCTGCTGCTGCACGAGGATGAACGGGCTCACCACGCAGGCCCACAGCGACGTGTCTGTCTCCAGCCAGTCGCGCGCCTGCGCGTCCGAGACCTTGGCGATCTGGCCGGCTGCCATCCACTGGCCCACGCTGGCCTTGTCGTCGTGGGCGATGCGCACGGCCACGTCGACGAGATCGAGCTCGTCCGCGATCCACACCACGTTGCCGGAGGCAAAATGGCGCATCAGTTCGCTCCAGGGCAGGCGCGCGGTCTCGCGGTTGACTTTCTGGCTCAGTTCGGTGTCTTTTTCGGGATTCAGTTGCATGACAGTTTCTTCAAGGATGTCTCGGTTCGACGACGGGCGCCGGGTTGCCCCGCCATGTTAACCGATAGGCCTGCCCTTTGCGAACGTTGCCGACCAGGGCGGGGCGGAAGCAGGCCAGGTTGGTGCCGCCCGGCCGGCGCACGCTCGGGTAGATGATGCCCGTCGAGCCGCCCGCCAGCAGCCGTTCGGCCAGCAGTTGCGAGCTTACATAGCTGTCCGGCGCCAGGCAGGCGTCGAACTCGGGCAGGCCGCGGATATCGTGGAACTGGGCCGTGAAATCGGCCAGCATGGCCTGGTAGCTGACGCTGTCGTCGAAGCGGCCGATTTCCGCGTACTCGACCGTCTTGTGGAAGATCACCTCGGCCAGCGCCGTGTCGCTGTCGAAGGCGCAGTACCACGCGCCCCGGTCGCCGTCGTTGAAGCGGCTGCCTTCCGGGCGCGGATAGGTAAACGCGGCATTAATGATGCGGAAGTTCGGCACGTGCGACAGCAGCTCGTCGATGCCGATGCCCGGCGCGCCGCCGTGTTCGGCCAGCAGGCGGGCATTCGTGGCATTGTCGAGCTCGAACAGGTCCGCCAGTTCCGCGTCGCTGTCGGCCAGCGGCGCCAGCACGGAATCCTCCACGTCGGCGAAGCGTGATGGAATCAGCCGGCAGGTGTCGAATTGCCGGAGCAGGCGCAGGGGCGGAACGGGCAGTGCCGCGTCGGGCCCGGCCAATTACAGGCCCCCGCGCCGGGCATCGACGAGCTTGCGCACCGTCTGCATGGCCAGCAGGCCGCCGGCCAGCATGTAGGCCAGCGGCGAACGGCCGCCGAAGATGATGTTCTTGTTTGGTAGGTGGATCCACTCGTCGGCGAGCTGGTCGCCGTAGATGATGTGCAGGGATTTATAGATGCCGATGAGGTAGGAAATGCGCGTGATGCGATCGACCTCGAGCACGCGGACCGGGTTGCGCTTCCACTCGTAGAAGGCGCTGCTCGACGGGCCGCCCAGCAGCTCGCGCGCATCTTCGTCGCGCAGCTTCCACGCGGCGGCCAGCTTGAAGAAGCCTTTCAGCGCCGTCTGCGACAGGCGTTCCCGTTCCGGGCGGGCATTCAGGTCGACCGGCTGGGCCGGTTCATAGCGCGATTTCGGGTAACTGTAGGGAAATATCGCCGGTTGTGCGTGGGGTGCATGCATAAAGCCTCCGTATCTGGAGTTCTTATACTCCGTTTCCGGATTTACTGCAAGCGTGGCGCGTTTGTCACGGCGCAATGGCGCAACCCGTGCGCAACGCGAGGCCCGGCACTACCATGGGGTTTTGCAGTTTCGACAAAGGAGAGCCGATGAATGCCACCGCCGCTTCCCTGGCGCTTGCCGCCGCGCTGCTGTCCGGTTGCGCCACCGTGCCGCCAGTGGATAACGCCACCCTGGTGCGACAGGTGACGGACACAGAAAAAGCGTTCGCCGACACGATGGCGCGCCGCGATTTCGCCGCCTTCGGGCGCTTCCTGGACGATGAAACGGTGTTCTACACTGGGCCGGCGCCGCTGCGTGGCAAGGCCGCCGTGGCCGCCTTCTGGCAACGCTATTACCAGGGCGCGAAGGCCCCGTTCTCCTGGACGCCGGACCGGGTGGACGTACTGCAATCGGGCACCTTGGCCCACTCTAGCGGCCCGGTGCACGACCCAGAAGGCAAGCTCATCGGCCGATTCAATTCGGTGTGGCGCCTGTCAGCGCCCGGGCAGTGGAAGATCGTGTTCGATTCGGGCGAGCCGGTGTGCAACGACGAGGGCGCGAACCGCCCGTAGCGCCGGGCGTCACGCCGGCTCGGCGTGCTCCACCATCAATTGCACGCGCGTGGTGCCGTTGTATTCGTTCGCGTCGAGCCGGAATGCCACGCGGGCGCGGTCGCCCAGCGCGTCCGTGCGGCCGAACCAGATGGCGTCGTAGCGGGCGCCATTGCGTTCCAGCAGCAGCTTGAGGTGCTTGTCCTTCAGGATGCGCTGGCTGATCACGCGGAATTCGTCGCAGAACACGGGTGGCGCGAAGCCCTGGCCCCACACGATGCCATCCATCAGCTCGATGAATTGCGTGGTGAAATAGGCATCTTCCAGCGGGCCATCCGTTTCGATCACGCGTTCGAGCTGCTGTTCCGTGAGCCAGGCCTGGCCGACGGTCTCGAAGGCCTGGGCGAACGCATCGAAGGCTTCGGCGCGGATCGACAGGCCGGCCGCCATGGCGTGGCCGCCGAACTTGTCGATCAGGCTGGGCGCGCGCTTGGACACGAGGTCCAGCGCGTCGCGCATGTGGAAGCCGGCGATCGAGCGGCCGGAACCCTTGATCCAGCCGTCGCCTGCCGGGGCGAACGTGATCGTGGGCCGGTAGAACTTTTCCTTCAGGCGCGAGGCAACGATGCCGATCACGCCCTGGTGCCACGATTCGTCGAACACGCTGATCGTGGAACTCTGCGAGGGCTGGAAATCGTCCAGGTGCAACAGGGCCGTATCCTGCATCTCGGCCTCGATCTCGCGGCGTTTCAGGTTGATCTCGTTCAGTTGCTGGGCCAGCGCCCAGGCGCGGCCTTCGTCGTCCGTGATCAGGCATTCGATCCCCAGCGACATGTCTTCCAGCCGGCCGGCGGCGTTCAGGCGCGGGCCGAGCGCGAAGCCCAGGTCAAACGGCGTGGCGCAGCGCGCCTGGCGGCCCGCCACGCGGAACAGGGCCGCCACGCCGGCATGCATGCGCCCGGCCCGCATGCGCTTCAGGCCCTGGGCCACGAGGATGCGGTTGTTCGAATCGAGCTTGACCACGTCCGCCACCGTGCCCAGCGCCACCAGGTCGAGCAGGGAATCGAGCTTGGGCTGCGTTTGCGCGTCGAACACGCCGCGCCGGCGCAGTTCGGCGCGCAGCGCCAGCAGCACGTAGAACACCACGCCCACGCCGGCCAGGTTCTTCGACGGGAAGCCGCAGGCCGGCTGGTTTGGGTTGACGATCACGCGCGCATCGGGCAGCCGGTCGCCCGGCAGGTGGTGGTCGGTCACCACCACTTCGATGCCGCGCCGCTTCGCTTCCTCCACGCCGTCGATGCTGGCGATGCCGTTGTCGACGGTGAGGATGATGTCCGGCGACTTTTCCCGGGCCGTCAGCGCCACGATCTCGGGCGTGAGGCCGTAGCCGTACTCGAAACGGTTCGGCACGATGAAGTCCACGTCGGCCCCCATTGCCCGCAGGCCGCGCAGCGCGGTGGCGCAGGCGGTGGCGCCGTCGCAGTCGTAGTCGGCCACGATCACCATGCGCTTGCCCGCGGCGATCGCGTCGGCCAGGAACACGGCGGCCGCGTCGATGTGCAGGAGCCCCGAGGGCAGGATCAGCGCCGACAGCTCGGACGACAGGTCTTTCGGATCGGTCAGCCCGCGCGCCGCGAACAGGCGCGCCAGCACGGGGTGGATCCCTCCCTGGCGCAGCATTTCCGATTCGCGGAACGGGCAGGGTCGGGTGGTGATACGGGTCATGAGTTCAGCTTGGTGATCAGGTAATTCAGGTTTTCCGGGCGCCAGAACTTGTTCAGCGCCATTTTCGTCGCGGTCGTCTCGGTCCACGCGTGCCGGTTCGTCAGCACCAGCCGCAGGGCGCCGATGCCGCCCGAGCGCAGCGCGCCGCGCAGCGGGGCGAACCACTGGTCCTCCAGCTGGCGCATCGCCTGTAGCCAGGTGGGCCAATCCTCGGCCATGGCGCTCGCGGCGAGGTGGCCGAGCACGGCGGTGCGGTGCGCATCCTTCGTCGCCAGCCATTGGACCGACGTGGTGTCGCGCAGTTCCGGCGCGGCCAGTGCGTTCAGCCAGGCGGACGCGGCGCTGGTCGCCAGCGGGGTATCGGGCCGCGGCTGCGCCGCCGGCCCGCCCGCCCAGATCCAGAACGAGTTCACGGGCTGCTTGCGCGCCTCGTTGACCGGGTGGGCATGCCACAGCATCTGCACTTCGTTCAGCAGGCGGCGAAAGTCGCGCGCCGCCGCACCCTCGGGCAGCCACGGGTGCAGGTTGTCGCCGCTGGCCGCGTCCGGCGAGGCCGTCGCCAGCCCGGCCCAGTCGTCGGCGCGCAGGAACCAGGTATGGGCGTCGCCATAGACCAGCGTCTTGCCCAGTTCCTCGAACAGCGGGCGCGCGGCCTCGAACAGGGCGCGCGACTCCTCGGCCGCGATGCGCAGGCCGCGCAGGTCCGGCATCATCAGGTGCGTGCCCACCACCAGGTGCACGGGGTGGAACAGGTACCAGTGGCCCGCGTCCGGCGCCAGGCCCAGGCCGCGCATCACGGCCGGCGCGAACGGCGCGGCCGGCTGGGTGCCCGGTTCGCCGGCCACGCCGAGCGCATGCGCCAGCCAGGCTTCGTGCGGCAGCAGCCGCGCCGGTTCGAAGGCGTGCACCGTGTGCGCGGAATGGCGGGAGAGCAGGGTCGCGAGCGCCGGGGCTTGCAGGGCGCGGACGAGGTCCGGCGCCATTTCGGCCGGCGGCAGGCCGAATGGTATTACGAGGGTCGTGGAAGCCATGCGACATTATATAGGGATGAACATTGCCTTCGGCAATGGTGAGGGTTGACCATTGCCTTCGGCAATGGTCGCGCCTCCGCAATCTACTCAGCTGTAAGCCCGGCAATGCTGTTTATATGGCAAACTGCGCACTTTGCACCAGGAGCCATCCTTCTCCATGAGTTTCACGCACAAGATGCCGTTCGAATGGCAGGTCGGCCTGCGCTACACGCGCGCCGGGCGCCGCAGCGGCCGCAACAGCTTCATTTCCTTCATTTCCGCCATCTCGATGGCGGGCATCGGCCTGGGCGTGGCCGCGCTGATCATCGTCCTCTCCGTCTACAACGGCTTCCAGAAGGAGGTGACAACGCGCATGCTGTCGGTGCTGGGCCATATCGAGGTCTACCAGCTGGGCGGCCCGATGGCCGACTGGCGCGCGACCGCCAGCAATGCCTTCGCCAACCCGGAGGTGAAGGCCGCCGCGCCCTTCGTGGAGCTCCAGGCGCTGCTGGCCCATGGCGGCGACGTGATGCGTCCCGCCATCGTGCGCGGCATCCTGCCGGAGGAAGAGGGCAAGGTATCCGACGTGCCGCGCCAGGTAAAGGAAGGCAGCCTGGCCGCCCTGCGCCCCGGCGCCATGAACATCGTGCTTGGCGTGGAGCTGGCCAAGGCGCTGGAAGCAAAGGTGGGCGGCAAGGTGGCGATGGCGCTGTCCGAAGGGGGCATCTCCGGCGGCGCGCCCGCCATGCGCACGTTCACCGTGGTCGGCATCTTCGAGGCGGGCCACAACGAATTCGATTCCTCGCTGGCCTATGTGCACCTGGCGGACGGCCAGCAGTTGCTCGATCTGCCGGGCCCCTACGGCCTGCGCCTGAAGATCGCCGACGTGGAGCAGGCGCCCGAAGTGGCGTTCCAGCTGAAGCAGACGATGCCCGGCGACCTGCTGGTGCGCGACTGGTCCAAGGTCAACGCCAACTGGTTCGCGGCCGTGCAGACCCAGAAACGCATGATGTTCATCATCCTCACGCTGATCATCGCGGTGGCCGCCTTCAACCTCGTCGCCACGCTGGTGATGACGGTGACGGACAAGCAGGCCGACATCGCCATCCTGCGCACCCTGGGCGCGTCACCCCGCTCGATCATGAAGGTGTTCATGGTGCAGGGCGCCCTGGTGGGCGTGATCGGCACGGCGCTCGGCGTGGCCGGTGGCGTACTGCTGGCCATGAACGTGGACGTGATCGTGCCCGCCATCGAATCGGCGCTGGGCATGAAGTTCCTGTCGAAGGACATCTATTTCATCAGCGCCGTGCCTTCCGACCTGCGCTGGTCGGACGTGGCGGCCATCGGCGGCACCGCCGTCGGCCTGGCCTTCGTGGCCACGCTTTACCCCAGCTGGTATGCGGCACGGGTGAAGCCCGCGGAGGCATTGCGGTATGAGTAAGGCGAAAATGTGGCAAACTCCGGCTCCCTCTTGGAATGACGAGCGATGAGCTTCCTGAAGAATCTCCCTTACGAATGGCAGGTGGGCCTGCGCTACACGCGGGCCGGCAAGCGCGGCGGCCGCAACCGCTTCATTTCCTTCATCTCCCTCATTTCCACTGCCGGCATCGCGCTCGGCGTGGGCGCCCTGATCATCATCCTGTCGGTAATGAACGGGTTCCAGAAGGACGTGACGAACCGCATGCTCTCCGTGCTGGCCCACGTGGAAGTGTTCGACAAGGCCGGCGGCATGCCCGACTGGCAGCAGCAGGCGAAGAACGCGCTGCGCCACCCGGAAGTGAAGGGCGCCGCGCCGTTCTCGGAAATGCAGGCGGGCCTGATGCACGGCAGCGACGCGCTGCGCCCGGCCATGGTGCGCGGCGTGCTGCCCGCGCAGGAGCCGGCGGTGTCCGACGTGGCCGGCCACGTCAAGTTCGGCAGTTTCGACGCCCTGCGACCCGGCGAATTCAATGTCGTGCTGGGCATCGACCTGGCCAGGGCCCTGAACGCCGGCATCGGCGAGAAGATCACGATGGTGCTGCCGCAGGGGACGGTGACACCAGCGGGTGTCGTGCCGCGCATGCGCTCGTTCACGGTGGTGGGCATCTTCGCGGCAGGGCACCAGGAATTCGATGCCGGCATGGCCTTCATCCACCTCGAAGACGCGCAGCGCATGCTGCGCATGGAGGCGCCGTCCGGCCTGCGCCTGCGCCTGGCGGACATGCACCGCGCGCCACAGGTGGCCGAGGAACTGAAGCAGCTCATGCCGGCCAACCTGGAAGTGCGCGACTGGTCGAAGCTCAATGCCAACTGGTTCGCCGCCGTGCAGGTGGAAAAGCGCATGATGTTCATCATCCTCACGCTGATCGTGGCCGTGGCGGCGTTCAACCTGGTGTCCACGCTGGTGATGACGGTGACCGACAAGCAGCCGGACATCGCCATCCTGCGCACGCTGGGCGCCTCGCCGAATTCGATCATGAAGATCTTCGTCATCCAGGGCGCGCTGGTGGGCCTGCTCGGCACCGCCATCGGCGTGGGCGGCGGCGTGCTGGTGGCGCAGAACATCGACGTGATCGTGCCGTTTATCGAAAACCTGTTGGGAGTGCAGTTCTTGTCGAAGGATATCTATTACATCACCACCGTGCCGTCCGACATGCGCTGGCCGGACGTGACGACGATCGGCCTGATCTCGGTGCTGCTGGCCTTCGTGGCCACCATCTACCCGAGCCGCTGGGCATCGCGTGTGAAACCAGCCGAGGCATTGCGCTATGAATGAGCAAATGAACGACACCGCCGTGCTCTCCTGCCGCAACCTGGGCAAGACCTTCAAGGAAGGCAGCCAGGCCGTGCAGGTCCTGGCCAATATCGACTTCGCCGTGCATCGGGGCGAACGCGTGGCCATCGTGGGCGCCTCCGGTTCCGGCAAGTCGACGCTGCTGCACCTGCTGGGCGGCCTCGACACGCCGTCGACCGGCAGCGTGACCTTGCAGGGCAAGGATTTCGCCACGCTGTCCGAAGCGGCGCGGGGCGATCTGCGCAACCAGGCGCTGGGCTTCGTCTACCAGTTCCACCACCTGCTGCCGGAATTCTCCGCGCTGGACAACGTGGCGATGCCGCTGATGATCCGGCGCGTGAAGCGCGCGCAGGCCGAGGAAGCGGCGCTGCAGATGCTCGCGCGCGTGAACCTGGCCAAGCGCGTCACGCACGTGCCGGGCGAACTGTCGGGCGGCGAGCGGCAGCGCGTGGCGCTGGCGCGCGCCCTCGTCACGCAACCGGCCTGCGTGCTGGCCGACGAGCCGACCGGCAACCTCGATCACACGACCGCCGAGCACATTTTCGACCTGATGCTGGAACTGTCGCGCACCCTCGGCACGGCCTTCGTGATCGTCACGCACGACCCTGAACTGGCGCGCCGCTGCGACCGCGTGCTGCGGCTGACGGAAGAAGGCTTGAGACCGGAGTAAGCCATGTGGATCGACACGCACTGCCACCTGGACGCCCGCGAATTCGGCGGCGATTCGCTGGGCGTGGCGGCCCGCGCGCTGGAGAAGGGCGTCGGCATGATCGTCATTCCGGCGATCGAGCGAGGGAACTGGGATGCCGTGCGCGCGTTGGGGGCCGCCGCTGCCAATGCTGCATACGCCATCGGCATCCATCCGATCTGCGTGCCGCGCGCCACCGATGACGACCTGGTCGCCATGCGCGAGGCGGTACGCGCGGCGCTCGATGATCCGAACTTCGTTGCGATCGGCGAAGTGGGGCTGGATTTCTTCATTCCCGCGCTGCGCGAGCCGGCCATGCGCGACAAGCAGGTGCACTTCTTCCGCGAGCAATTGAAGATCGCCCGCGAATTCGCGCTGCCGATCCTGACGCACGTTCGGAAATCGCAGGACCAGGTGCTGAAACATGTGCGGCAGATTCCACCCGCGGGCGGCATTGCTCACGCCTTCAATGGCAGCTTCCAGCAGGCACAGGGGTTCATCGACGTGGGGTTCAAGCTCGGTTTCGGCGGCAACCTCACATTTACGCGGGCCTTGCAGATACGCCGCCTGGCCGAGCAGTTGCCGCTGTCGGCCATCGTGATGGAGACGGATGCGCCGGATATCGCGCCGCAGTGGGTGCATCCCGGCGTGAATACGCCCGATCAGGTACCGGGGATCGGCGCGGTGCTGGCGCAGTTGCGTGGTATGTCCAATGATGACTTGCGCGATGCGACCACCACCAGCGCATACGATGTGATGCCGCGCCTGAGGGCATTGATGGGCGCCTGAAGGCGCGCGCTCATGGGGACCAGACTTTCTGCCGAACCTGTCGGTTCGCCCGCCACTCCGGTATCATTCGGGGATGAATGAGAGTTCCTATGTACCGTTTGTCATCGGGGTCGCCGGCGGTAGCGGCAGTGGCAAGTCAACGGTGACCCAGCAAGTCCTGGCTTCGTTCGGCACGGAACTGGTTTCGGTGGTGATGCAGGACGATTACTACCGCGACCAGACCCACCTGACACCGGAAATGCGCCGCAAGCAGAACTACGACCATCCGGATGCGTTCGACTGGCCGCTGCTGGTCGAGCACGTCCAGGGCCTGCGCAACGGCGAAACCGTCCAGATGCCGGAGTATGACTTCACGGTCAGCACCCGCACCGGCAAGACCATTCCCGTCAAACCAGCACCGGTCATCGTGATCGAGGGCTTGTTCGCCCTGTATGACGCGAACCTGTGCGACATGATGTCGCTGAAGATCTTCGTCGACACCGCGGCCGACGTGCGCTTCATCCGCCGCCTGCAACGGGATATCGCCGAGCGCGGCCGGTCGATGGACAGCATCGTCAGCCAGTACATGGGCACCGTGCGCCCCATGCACAAGCAATTCATCGAGCCCACCAAGCGGCACGCCGACGTCATCCTGCCGCACGGCGCGAACGAACGGGCGGTCGATGTCATTACCACCAAGGTTGCGAGCGTTATCGGGCAGTTGAAGCGACCCTGATACTCACGTAGCGGAAGCCTTTGTCCACTCGGCGCAATGGCGCGCTTCGGTGGAGTGCGCAGAAGCGGGTTTTCCCTTATGGCTGAGATCGGCTGGCAATCGCTGTTCGGCTGCGCTGGTGGGAACAAGAGCGATGCGGCTGATGCGCGCGCGATCTACATGGCGGCTCAGCAACCGGCTGTAAAGGCTGCAGCGGTAAAAACCGCAGCCCAGCAAGCAGCGTTGGCGATGCATCGGATTCAGTCCGGCCGCCTGATCTGGTCGCCAGCCGAACCGTGGCGGGCGCCGACACGATTGCCGTCGGGCGCGACACCCGCTTGCAGCGTGATACCATCGAACGCACCTCGGCCAATTCGATGACCATGAACCCATGACTTCCAGCACCGCCGCGGAGGTCCAGCGCCGGCTTGACGACCTTCTCGAACACATGCCTGCCGGCGTCGTCGTGCACGATGCCGACGGCCGGATTCTCAACGTTAACACGCTGGCGTGCGACCTGATCGGCCGTACTGTCGAGCAGTTGCGCGGTACGGCCGCGAGCGACGGCGCCTGGCATCTGCTGGACGCTGATGGCAAGCGCATGGACGAGGAGCAATTCCCCGTCAATGTGGTGCGGCGCACGGGGCGCCAGCAATCCCAGGTCCTTGTCGGCATCCCCACCGATGCAGCGGGATCGGTGCGCTGGGTCATCTGCAATGCCTATCCGGAATTCGACAGCGACGGCAAGCTGTGCCGGGTAGTCGTGTGCTTCACCGACTGCACCCGGCTGAAACAGGCGGAACAGAACCTGCAGAAATCGGAGGAACGGCTGCGCCTCGTGCTGCAGGGCTCGACGGACGCACCGTGGGACTATGATCTGGTGGCGGGCGAGATCTATTATTCCGATCGCTGGTGGAGCATGCTTGGCTACCGGCCGGGCGAACTGGAAACCACGACGAGCCTGTGGCTGGAGCTGGCCCACCCCGACGACCGGCAGCGCGTGGCGAGCTTCCTGGCCGACGTGATCCAGGGACAGCGCGAAGGCTACAGCTTCGAATTCCGGCTGCGGCACCGGGACGGACACTATGTGCCGACCCTGTCACGCGGTTACGTGCTGCGCGGCGCCGACGGCAAGGCCTTGCGCCTTTCGGGCACGAATACCGACCTGACCGAGCGCAAGGCGGCGGAACAACGTATCCATGAACTGGCGTACTTCGATCACCTGACCGGCTTGCCGAACCGCCGGTTGCTGATCGAGGAACTGGGGAACGCGCTGGCCCGCAGCCAGCGCAACGGGCGCCTCGGCGCCGTCATCTTCCTCGACCTGGACAATTTCAAGCTGCTCAACGACACGATGGGCCATGACCTGGGCGACCAGCTGCTGCGCGAAGTTGCCGATCGGCTGCGCCATACGGTGCGCCATTGCGACCAGCTGGCCCGCCTGGGGGGCGACGAGTTCGTCATCGTGCTGGAAGACCTCGGCGACGAGGCGGCCGCGGCGGTCAATGAAGCCCATCACGTGCTGGAAAAACTGCTGCTCGCGCTGGGGCAGCCGTACTGCCTGGCGGGCCGCCAATTCCTCAGCACGCCGAGCATGGGCATCACGCTGTTCCATGGCACCGAGACCGATATCGAAACCCTGCTCAAGCAGGCGGACCTGGCGATGTACCGGGCCAAGTCGGACGGGCGCAATACCGCACGTTTCTTCGACGCCCACATGCAGGCCACCGCCGAGCGTCAGGCCGCGCTCGAGCGCGCGCTGCACGAAGGTATTTCGGCGAAACAGTTCGTCCTGTTTTGCCAGCCTCAATTCTGCGTGAACGGGCGACTGGTCGGTGCCGAAATCCTGTTGCGCTGGCAGCGCGGCAATGGCGAGCTCGTTTCACCGAACGAATTCATCGGCGTCGCGGAGGCTTCGGGCCTGATCGTGCCGCTCGGCCGCCATGTGCTGGAAGAAAGCTGCCGCGCACTCGCACGCTGGAGCGGGGACTGCATCCTCCGGCACGTCGAGCTGGCTGTCAACGTCAGCGCGCACCAGTTCCGCGACGACGACCTGCCGGCGAGCGTGGCGGCGATCCTGCGGCAGACGGGCGCACCCGCGGGCAAGCTGTGCCTGGAGTTGACGGAAAGCGTGTTCGCGGGGAACGTGGCCGCGATCGTCGAACGCATGCACGCGCTGTGCGACCTTGGCGTGCATTTCTCGCTGGACGACTTCGGCACAGGCTATTCCTCGCTCGCCTACCTGAAGCGCTTTCCGCTGACGGCCCTGAAGATCGACCGTTCCTTCGTCCACGACGTGCACCTGGACGAGGGTGCCACGCCATTCGTCGAAGCCATCATCGCGCTGGCCCAGAAGCTCAAGCTCCATATCGTGGCCGAGGGCGTGGAACACGAAGGGCAGCGCGCCTTCCTGATCGACAGCGGCTGCAACACACTGCAAGGGTATCTGCTGGGCAGGCCGATGCCGATACTGGAATTCGAGAGGAAGTACGCAGGCAGCCCGCAGTCCACCAACCGGGACCAAATGGTCGGCTGACCCCGGCCGCTGCCGTGCCGTCGAGCTGGCTTCCCGCCGAGCTCCATAGCGCGCCGGCTACCCGTTGCATCCCTCAGCCACGCCGCAGCCTCGCCGCAGCCGCGGCATCCCAGGCGTCGTTGGGGCATTCCCTTCCGCACAGTTCGTCCACGCGCAGGCGATTCCCGCCGCCAGGCCTGCCGGTACGTGGATCGCATCGTGATATTGGAAACGTTATCACATTCGAGAAAAAAGTCATTGGATCGGTGATAGCGCTATCTCTAAGATGAATTTCAGTATCAGGAAGCCTGTTAAAACCACAACGGAGACAACATGAACTTGCATACCGGTTGCCGCATCGCGGCCGAGCCCGCACGACCATTTCCCCTGAAATTCTCCACGGCGGTGTTGCTTGGCGCGGGCCTGATCGGCTCCGCGTCCTTGCGCGCGCAGGAGACCCTGCCAGTTCCCGCGGCCGGGGCCGCGCCGAGCCCGGCGGCCACGTCCCAGGCCAGCGATCATGTGGTGACAGTGACCGGTTCGCGCATCTCGGCGCGCGGCTACAATCAGCCGACACCGACCACCACGCTGACCTCCGACGATATCGAAAAATCGGCCCAGCCCAACGTCTTCACCACCATCGCCCAGTTGCCCGCCCTGCAGGGCAGCACCGGCAATTCGGTGCTCACTTACAGTACGTCGAGCGGCCTGCAGGGCCTGAGCGCGTTCAGCCTGCGCGGCCTGGGGGCGAACCGTACGCTGACCCTGCTCGACGGCCAGCGCGTGGTGCCGGCCAACGTCACCGGCGTGACGGACATCAGCCAGTTCCCGCAGCTGCTGGTCAAGCGTGTCGATGTCGTCACCGGGGGCGCTTCCGCCTCATATGGCTCGGACGCGATCGGCGGCGTCGTCAATTTCATCACGGACAAGAAGTTCACCGGCTTCAAGGCCAACATCCAGGGCGGCCAGACGAAGTATCACGACGACCGGAACGTCACGCTGCAGGCGGCCTGGGGCCGTGGCTTCCTGGACGACAAGCTGCACTTCGTGGTCAGCGGGGAGCGCAGCAAGGAAGACGGCGTGCCGCCGCACGGCTTCGGCATCGGGCCCGGTCCGAACGGCCGCACGGCCTTCAATGCCCCGGCTTTCCAGACACGCCCGCTGGCCCAGACCACCGATGGCCGGCCGCAGATGTACGACATCCGCAACGCCCAGCCCTACCAGTACAACCGCTATGGCCTGATCACCTCCGGACCGCTGCAAGGAACCGCCTTCGGCGATGGCGGCGTCCCCTACAAATTCAACTACGGCGGCAACGGCGTGCCCGACGGAAAAGGCGGCGTCAGCGGTTGCATCAGCCCGTACTGCGTGGGCGGCGACCTGTCCGGGACTTCGGGCAACAGCACCAGCCTGGCCTCCGCGCTCACGCGCGAGAACCTGTACACCCGCCTCAGCTACGCGATCAACGCGGACCATGAAATCTTCATCACGACCAACGTGGCCCAGGTCGACTCCTCGAACACGCCGAATGCCGGCGCACCGAAAAACGCCAACCTGACGATCCAGTGCGACAACCCGTTCCTGCCCGCGTCGATCGTGGCGGCCTGCGCGGCCAACAACATCACCAGTTTCCAGTACGGTACCGGCAACGCCAACTTCCCGAAAAACATCAGTGTCGAGCCGCTGCGCCGCCAGAATCGCTACGTGATCGGTGCCGATGGCCGCTTCGACGCGGGTGGGACCAACTGGTCGTACAACGCCTACTACCAGCGCGGCATCAACCACACCGACCTGTATGTGAGGAACATCACGCTCACGCCGCGCTATAACGCCGCCATCGACGCCGTCAGGCTGCCCGACGGCAGCATCGTCTGCCGCAGCGTGGTGGCGCGCAACGCGGGCTGCCAGCCGCTCAACATCATCGGCAACGTGCCGCAGAGCACCGGCGCGCTGGCCTATGTGATGCCCGGCTTCGGCCCGCAGCAGCACACCCGCCAGACGCAGGACGTGGCCAGCCTGAACGTGAGCGGCGAGCCATGGACGCTATGGGCCGGCCCGCTGGCCGTCGCCGCCGGCCTCGAGTACCGCAAGGAAGGGTACGTCGTGCGCGCCGACCCCTACGGGAACGGCGTCACGCCCGATAGCCCGAACTCGGTCGAGTATCCGGCCGATCCGGTGCTGAACGCGACGACGGGCGGTAACTGGTTTGCGGGCAACTACCGCAACGGCCAGGGCGAGTATTCGGTGCGCGAGGCATATCTCGAACTGAACCTGCCGATGTTCAAGTCCGATTGGCTGGGCGAGGCCAACCTGAACGTGGCGGGACGCGGCACCGTCTACAGCACCGCCGGCAACGCCAAGACGTGGAAGATCGGCAGTACCTGGAAAACGGCCGTCGACGGACTGCGCCTGCGCGCCGTCACCTCGCGCGACGTACGCGCTCCCAACCTGAGCGAACTGTTTGCGCCGATCGTGACCACCAATAACGTGGTGAACTACCGCGGCACCACGCTGACCGTGCAGCAGCAGGTGACCGGCAACACGGCGCTCCGTCCGGAGACCGCGCGCAGCACCGAGGTCGGCGTGGTCCTGACGCAGCCGCGCTGGTTGCCGGGCTTCAGCGCCTCGATCGACTACTATACGATCAAGGTTGACGGCGTCATCTCGACGCTGGGCCTGCAGCAGGAAGTGGACCTGTGCGTTGCCGGCAACCAGGAACTGTGCGCCGCCATGCTGCTCGACAGCCCGGTGCCGTCGAATAATTATGTCCGCCTGCAGCAATTCAACCTGGCGTCGCTGAAGCTGCGGGGCTTCGATATCGAAACCTCGTACCGGGGCAGCATGGCGAATCTGGGCTTGCCCGGCATGTTCACGCTGCGTGCGCTGGCCACGCATACGATCGACAACATCACCGACTCGGGCGTGCCCGGAACGATCCCGACGGAGGCGGCGGGCGTCAACCTGGGCTCCACGCCACGCTGGAAACTGCTGGCCACGCAAGCCTGGTCGACCGACCGCGCCAGCGTGACGCTGACCGAGCGCTGGATCAGCAATGGGGTCTACAGCAACGAGTACATCGAGTGCCAGACCAACTGTCCGGTTGCGACGACGATCCATCCGACCATCGACAACAACCAGATGAAGGGCGCGCTGTATTTCGACCTGGGCGCGACGTACAAGGTGTCCGAAAACGTGATGGCCTATGCGAAGATCGACAACCTGACCGACCGCAATTCGCCGACGGCGCCTGGCCCGAACGTGGGCTACGGCCTGAATCCCTCGCTGTTCGACGTCCTCGGCCGCATGTATCGGGTGGGCTTGCGTTTCAGCCTGTAAGCCGGGGCACGGCGGCGCGCAGCCGGCCGCATGGCGGTCCGAGCGCCACGCTTACGCTGTCGCACCTCGACCCGTGGCGATGCAGGGGGCCGGCACCGGCAGGGCATATGGTCGGCCGGGCGTGCGCCTACCTTGCCGGCAGGTGCTCGAGATCGAGTCCCACCGCGGACCGCTTAGGAAACCCTTTCCACGGCGCCGCATCGGCTCCCGCCGCGCCGCCGGAGGGCAAGGGCGGCAAGTCCAGGTAGGCTTGCAGCGGCTGCCCCTTCAGCGTGACGCCGAGGAAGGCGGTGACGAAGTGCTGGTTGATGTTGTTGATGCGCCGGCTGTCCCACGCCGGTTCCGCATAGGCCATGAAGTCTTCCAGCCCCGCCGCCGCCGCCGCCCGGGGTGGCGGATTCGGCGCGACGTTGTGGCGCGCGCCGCGGTAGGTGAGCAGGTAGCGGTCGGCATGGACGACGCCCCGGAACAGGCGCCGCACGCCTTCCTCGTAGCCGGAGATATCGTCCTGGTCGCCGGCGATGAACAGTACCGGCGCGCGCACGCCGGCCAGGCCGGCATCATCCCACATCTTGTTGGCGCCGCCCCATGGCGCGAAGGCGACGGCCGCCTTGATGCGCCGGTCGCGCCGCGCTTCGAATGCGGGATTGCCGTGCTGGTGCACGGCCAGGCTGCCGCCGGGCACGAAGGCCACGGCCGCGGCGCTGATGCCGGCGCCGATCGTGTTCAACGCGCCGTAGCCGCCCATCGAGTAGCCGAGCAGCGCGGTGCGGTCCGCGTCGACCTGCCCGGCCAGGAAATGGCCGCTGCCCGGTTGCGCCCACGCCGCCACGGTCGCGAGCACGAACAGGTCGTCCAGCGGGCGGTTCAGCAGCGTGCTGGGGAAACCGGCCTTGTCGGCGCGCGTCGACTCGGGATGGTCGATGGCCACCACGACATAGCCTTTCGATGCCAGGTTCTCGGTGAGGTAGCTCATTTGCAGGCGCGAACCGGGATAGCCGTGTGACACGATGACGAGCGGGTAACGGGCCGATGCCGTACCGGCGGGCCGGGGCGCGGCGTCGCGGGCGGCGCGGCCGGGGAACTGGAACGGGGTGTTCGGCCGTGCCGCATTGCCGGGTCCCGATCCCAGGACATCGGTATAAACGGTATGTTCCCTTTCCCCGGCGGCGAGGCTGGCAGGGTACCAGACTTCCAGCGTCAGCTTGCGGGTGTAGCGGGGATTCGGATTGGTTGGCGTGGCATTCAGGATGTCCAGCTGGTCGGGATGCTCCATGACCTGGGTGCGCACGCCCACCTGGAAGTTGCCGCGTGCCGCCAGCTCGGGCGCATCCGGCCGCGCATCGCCGTAGTAGTCCACGCTTGGCGCGGCAACCTGTCCCATTGTTTGCGCGCCAATGGGCAGCGCGCATGCGGCAATCATCACGCCCAGAACCGCTCCGACAGCCTTCATCATTCTCCCTTTGTTGGTGGTACCGATACCACGGAGTGTCCCGGCTCGCCACGGCGAAGTCAATGAATAAATCCGGCCTTGGATATATCATGCCGGAATAAGGACAATGCATCCCGGCTTGACGGAACGCAAGGCGCGGTGGCGGCGCCACCGCCTATCGTAATGCCTCCGCCGCGCCCGCCGCGCGACCCATTCCGTGAGGTGCCATGCGCAGCGCGATCCTCGGCTTTGTCGCCGGTGCGGCGTTCCTGCAATCGCAGGCCGCGCTGCCGGCTCACCCCCTGTATGCACTCGTGGCGCTGCTGGTGCTCGCCGCGTCGATCGCCCGGCTCGCGCACGGGTGGGCGAGGGTGGCGGCAGGCACGGCATGCGCATGTGCCCTGGGTTTTTACTGGGCCGCGCTGCTGGCATCGCACGCGCTGGCGCCCGAGCTGGCCAAGGCCGACGAGGGCCGCGATGTGTTCGTCACCGGCACGATTGCCATGTTACCGAACCGTACCAGCCATTTCACGCGGTTCGTCTTCGACGTCGAACGCGCGGAGGGTCTGCGCGTGCCGCCGCGCATCGCGCTGTCGTGGTATGCCGGGTTTCGTGGCGATGTACAAGCGGTGCCCGAGCTGCGCCCCGGCGAGCGCTGGCGGCTGAAGATGCGGCTGCAACGGCCGCACGGCAATGCGAATCCGCACGGGTTCGAGTACGAGCTGTGGCTGCTGGAACAGGGCATCCGCGCCACCGGCTATGTGCGGCTCGAAGGACCGCACGAGCGGCTGGACGAGTTCGTGTTCACGCCGCGCAATGCCGTCGAGCGCATGCGCGACAGCCTGCGCGGCAAGATAGGGCGCGCGCTCGACGGGCGCGAATATGCCGCCGTGATCGTTGCGCTGGTGATCGGCGACCAGCGCGGCATCGACCAGGAAGACTGGCAGGCATTCGCCCGCACCGGCGTCAGCCACCTGGTGTCGATCTCCGGGCTGCACATCACGATGATCGCCGGCCTGGTGGCCTGGGCGGCGTCCGCATGTTGGCGCCGCTCGTTGTTCGTCCGCCATGCGCAGTGGCCGCTGCTGTTGCCGGCACAGAAGGTGGGGGCGCTGGCCGGCATGTTGGCGGCACTCGTGTACGTGGCGCTTGCCGGCTTCGGCGTTCCCGCCCAGCGCACGCTGACCATGCTGTGCGTGGTCGCGCTGGCGCTGTGGACGGACCGGATCGCCTGTGTGTCGCACGTGCTGGCGCTTGCGGCCGGCCTGGTGGTGCTGATCGATCCCTGGGCCGTGATGTGGCCTGGTTTCTGGCTCTCTTTCGGCGCCGTCGCCGTCATCCTGTTTGCCACCGTCGGGCGTACCGCGGTGTACAAGAATGCCGGCGACCCGGCCGCCATCGATCCCGGCGCGCGGCGCGGTACGCCGCTCACCCGCCGCCAGCGCCTGGCCGCGTCACTGCGCGCCGCGGCGACGACGCAGTATGCCGTCACCCTCGGCCTGGTGCCGTTGACGATGCTGCTGTTCGCGCAGGTGTCGATCGTCAGTCCCTTCGCCAATGCGATCGCGATCCCCGTCGTCAGCCTGCTTGTCACGCCGCTCGCCCTGGCCGGCGGCTTGCTGCCGGAACCGCTGGCCACGCCGCTGCTGGTGCTGGCGCACGAACTGATGCGGCAGCTGGCCGGCCTGCTGCAATGGTTCAGCGCCGCGCCGCTCGCCGTGTACAGTGCGCCGGTGCCGCCCTGGTGGCTGTTCGCCATTGCGCTGGCCGGCACGCTCTGGCTGCTGGCGCCGCGCGGCTGGCCGGTGCGCTGGCTGGGCGCCGCCTGCTGGGTGCCGCTGCTCGCCGCCCAGCCGGACGCGCCCGCGCCCGGCACGGTCCGCATCGTGGCGTTCGACGTGGGGCAGGGGATGGCCGTGCTGGTCGAAACGGCGGGCCACCGGCTGCTGTACGACACCGGGCCATCGTATGGACCGGAGGCGAATGCCGGCAGCCGCGTAATCGTGCCCTACCTGCGGGCACGGGGCATTGGTTGGCTCGACGGCATTGTCGTCAGCCATGGCGACGCCGATCACGCGGGCGGCGCCCTGGCGGTGCTCAAGGAAGTGAAGGCGGGCTGGATGCTGTCCTCGCTGGCGGGCAGCCATGCGGTGGCGCTGGCCGCGGCGCGGCACCGGCCTTGCGAAGCGGGCCAGCGCTGGGAATGGGATGGCATCCGTTTCGAGATGCTGCATCCGACGGCTGCGAGCTATGCCGATGCCGCGCTGAAGACCAATGGACGCAGTTGCACGCTGCGGATCGTGGCTCCCGGGGGCACGGTACTGCTGCCCGGTGACATCGAAGCAAGGCAGGAAGCGGAACTGGTCGCAAGATCGGGAGATGGCTTGCGTGCAGACGTGCTGCTGGTGCCGCACCACGGCAGCGGCACGTCGTCCACGGCCGGGTTCCTCGACGCGGTACGCCCCCGAGTGGCCATTTTACAAGTCGGCTACCGCAATCGCTACCGGCATCCAAAGCGCGAAGTCATGGAGCGCTACGACGAGCGCCGTGTCCATGTCGTGCGTACCGACGAAGCCGGCGCCGTGCTGATCACCGTCGCGGATGGCGTCTCGCTTCAGCAATACCGGCGCTTGCGCCCACGCTACTGGCATTGAAAACGGGCGCGGATCGATGGAACGGCGCAGTTGCAACGTCAGTACCCGGCCAGCAGGCTAACGGTGGCAGGACGGCGTTCCAGCGGTGCGGTGGGTACCACGGCGCGTCGCGCGCCAGCCGGTTCGAACCCGGTTCATCTGCCTGAAAACGCACCGGGATTTGCGTCGAACACCTTCTTGTGATCGGTCATGCAGAAGTGATACGTTCGGCCCCGCCACGCGCTGGCCGGCGCCCCCGCCTTGTCGACCACCATCTCGCAGACGGGGCACAGTGCTTGCGCCGCCGCGAGACGCCGCGGTTTCGCGTACGCGCGGTTGGCATCCGGGTCCAGCCAGCCCTGGCCCTGGTATTCCAGCGCATCGGCCGTGTTCAGGGCGACGGCGCGGCCGAAGTAGCGTTCCACCACGCGCAGCGCGAGATCGATGCCCGAGGACAGGCCGCCGGAACTGGCGAGGTTCCCCGTTTCCACGAAGCGCGCGCCGCGCCGCAGGCTGATGTCCGGGAATTGCATCGCGAACGTGCTATATGAACCGTGGTGGGTAGTGGCCGACCTGCCGGCCAGCAGGCCCGTCTTCGCCAGCACGAAAGCGCCGGTGCAGACCGACATCGTGAGGTCGGCCGTGCGCGCGGCCTTCCTGATCCAGCCGAGCAGCGCCTCGGTCGGCGGGCCCTGGGCCGGGATCACGACCACGCGCGCCGCCGGGGCGGTGTCGAACGTGAAGTCCGGCACGACCGTCATGCCGCCGCTGGCCCTGATCGGCGCCAGCGTTTCGGCCACGGTGTACAGCTGGAACGCCGGCCCCTCGCCGCGGCCCGGCACGCTGGCGTTATCGAATACTTCCCACGGCCCCGCGAAATCGATCACCACGGCGCCCGCGGAGAGCACGAAGGCTACCGGGATCGGCCCTTCGGCAGGTGGGCGCAACGGCTCGGCCGGCGCGGGCCGGCCGGCAGCGGCCGGGCCGGGCAACGCCGCGGCGAGCGCCGTTGCGGTGGAAATGCGGAAGAGGTCACGTCGCTGCATGTTCGGTTCCTGGTTGCACCTCGCTCGAGGCAATGGCGCCATTGTCCCGTCCTGGCCGGCCCCGCGCGAGGCGCCCGGCTGCAGGCAGCCGTGCATTCGCTGCAAAGCGCCCTCGCGCGGCCGGCCGCATCCTCCACCGCGGCGAGCTATCCCTTATCATGGCGGCCATGATCGGAACGACTTCACAAGATGGGCGGATGTGGCGCGGCGTGGCGCTCGCCTGGCTGGCCCTCGGCCTGTTCGATGCCACGCAGACGGTGGTATCGATGCACGCCATGGGCATGGAGCATGCATGGGTGACGCTGTTCCTTGTGACGGTGGCCTCCTGGCTCGTCTGGGCCCTGTGGACGCCGGTGGTGCTGCGCCTGCTACGGCGCTTTCCGCTACCCGCGCGCGATGCGCGGTCCTGGTGCCTGCATGGCGTAGCCTGCCTCGCGGCCGGTGCGGCATGGGCTGCCTGGAGCGCCTTCCTCGAGCACACCACCGATCCCTTTGCCTATCCGCGCGGCCCGGATCCTTTCCTGCCGCTGTTCCAAGCGAAATTCATGGGCAACCTGGTGGGGGACGTCATCATCTATGGCGCGATCGTGGCGCTTTCCATCACCTTCGAGGCGCGTTCGCGGCTGTTGCAGCAGCAGGCGGCCAGCGCGCGGCTCGCGGAGCTCCTCGCGCAAACCCGCCTGACCGCACTCAGGCGGCAGCTCGAGCCGCACTTCATCTTCAACGCCTTGAATGCCATCACGGCCCTGGTGCGCGAACAGCGCGGCGACGAAGCGATCGCCATCACGGCGGGCTTGGGCGACCTGCTGCGGCGGGTGACCGACGACCCGGACCGGCAATTCGTGACGCTGGCCGACGAGCTGTCCTTCATCGAAAAATACCTCGCGATCCAGCAGACGCGCTTTGCCGAACGGCTGCGCTGCCGGATCGACGTTCCCGCCGCGCTGTTGCGCGCTCAGGTTCCGGAGTTTATCGTGCAGCCGCTGGTGGAAAACGCCATCAAGCACGGCATCGCGCGGCGCGCCAGGGGCGGCGAACTGCGCGTGAGCGCGGCTGCCGATGGTGCGCGGCTGGCGATCCAGGTCTACAACGACGGTCCGCCGCTGTCGGTGGGCGCCGGGGAGGGCGTGGGGCTGTCCAATTCGCGCCAGCGCCTGCACGCGCTGTATGGCGAGGCGCAGGCGCTCACGCTGCGCAACGAGGGCGATGGAGTGCTGGCCATGCTGGTGCTGCCTTATCGGGAGGAGCCATGACGGGAGGAGCCGTGAGCGGACACCCCGCACCCCTGCGTGCGGTGATCGTCGACGACGAACCGCTGGCACGCAGCAACGTGGCCTTGCTGCTGGCGCGCGACGCGACGGTGCAGGTGGTGGGCCAGTACGGCTCCGGGGAGGAGGCGCTGCCCGCGCTGGCGGCGCTGCAGCCGGACCTGGTATTCCTCGATATCGAGATGCCTGAGTGCGACGGCTTCGAACTGCTCGAGCGGGTTGGCCCCGCGCCGCCTTTCGCCATCGTCTTCGTCACCGCCCACCATCAGTTCGCGCTGCGCGCCTTCGAGGTGGGGGCACTCGACTACCTGCTCAAGCCCTACGACGACGCCCGCTTCGCGCGCGTGCTGGAGCGCGTCAAGGCGCGGCTGCGCGTACCCGGCGAAACGCGGCGCTTCATCGTGAAGAACGCCGGTTCGCTGGACGTGGTGCGGTACGCGGACATCGACTGGATCGAAGCGAGCGACTATTACGCCACCCTGCATGCCGGCGGCCGAGCGCACATGCTGCGCCGCAGCCTGGCCGAGCTGGAAAGCCTGCTGGCACCGCACGGTTTCCAGCGCATCCACCGCTCGGCGATCGTCAACATGGAGCGCGTGCGCTCCCTGGAAATCCGCGCGGACGGCGAGTACGAGGTGGTGCTCGACGGTCCGCACCGCCTGCGCATGAGCCGGCGCTATCGCAAGGCGGTCGTGGAAAAGCTGGCGGTGGAGTGAGCCACTGCGTTCGATCACGCCGTGACCGCTGGCGGGGCAAAAATGCGCAAGACGCCTTCGCCACGACGCAGGTCCGTTGACGACATCGGCGCGCAATGAGAGAAAAGTTGCCCTGGCGCGCAAAGGCATGAGCGCCGTCTCATTAATCATCTTCGTGAGCGTTTGCCCGATTGACGCGCCCGATTCCCGCTCCCTACCATCGATTCCGTTCACGGCTGCAAGGCAGCCCGCTGGACGTGCGGAGGATGGAAACCGATAACGATTCGATTGGGGGATTCCAGCATGCGGCAAAGGCAAAGCGGTAACACGAACACCCGGCAACAGCAATCCATATCGGCCGTATTGGTCGCTACCTGCATGGCGGCAATCGTGCCGGGCCACGCGGCCGCGCAGGAGGTGCAGGAAGCCCCCGCGACCGTGGCGCCAGAAAACAAGGTCGTCGTCACCGGCACGCGCCTGGTGAACCGGGGTTTCCTGGCGCCGACACCGGTGACGGTGCTCGATGCCCAGGAGCTGAAGGTGACGGGCACGCAGAACCTCGAGGTACTGCTCACCGACACCCCGCAATTCACCGCCAGCCAGTTGAGCAGCCCCACGGCCAACACGATGCAGGCGGGCCAGCCATCCGGTACCGCCACGCTGAACCTGCGCAACCTGGGGCCGACGCGCAACCTGGTCCTCGTGAATGGCCGCCGCTTCGCCATCACGGGGCCGGGTTTCACCACCGACATCAACGCAATTCCCGCCGCGCTGGTGCGCCGCATCGAAACGGTCACGGGCGGGTCGTCGGCCGTGTATGGCTCGGACGCGATCTCCGGTGTCGTAAACTTCATCCTGCGCGATAATTTCGAAGGCGTGGAACTGAACACGCAGCGCAGCTGGGACCAGCCGACGAAGACGCCGACGACCAGCGTCGACCTGACGGTGGGCGGCAATTTCGCCAACAACCGCGGCAATGCCGTGCTGTCCCTGAACTACATGGACCGCGAAGGCATGACGCGCGGCGAACTGGGCGGCTATTCGCTGCCGTCGCTGGGCGATGGCTGCGTGACGGCGGCATCATGGTCGGCCACGCGCCCCGGCACGCCGCTGGCGGTGCCCGCGGGACAGACCTGCCTGTCCGCCGGCGGCCGGCCGGGACTGATCTACAGCGGCTCCTCCACCGTCCCGAATGGCCGCATCGGCAACTTGCCGGTCATCGGTTCGGCCGCGTCCAATCCAGCGCTGGATGCCGCCCTGCGTGCGGCCGGCTTGCAGGGCATGGGCACGCTGGGCGCGATCTTCGATGCCGGCGGCCGGGCCGTGCGGCCATATGTCGCGCCCGACGACGGCTACGACCTGGGACCGCTGTCCTATGTCGTCACGCCGCAGAAGCGGTGGATGGGCAATGCCTTCGCCCACTACGATTTCAACGAACGCACCACGGGCTACCTCGAACTGCACTACAGCAGCAACACGGCGAAGGTGCAGATCGGCCCCACGAGCGCCAGCGGGAACTTCCTCGTCGATACGAACAACCCTTATCTGAGCCCGCAGATGCAGGAAGTGATGCGCCAGCTCGACCTGCGCGAGTCGGGCACCTTGCGCGCGACGAACGGCTCGCAGACCTTGACCACGGTGGCAGGCGACGGCCTCGCGCTCGTCAACCTGAACCGCCGGCTGTCCGACCTGGGCACGCGGCTGGCCGAAACCGACCATTCCGTGTATCGCTTCGCCATCGGCCTGAAGGGCGAGCTGCCATCGGTGTCGGAGAATTACCTGAGCGACCTGAAATACGACGTGTACTACACGAACGCCCGCACCACGGAATCGCAGTACCAGGCCGGCTCCATTTCGCTGTCGCGCTTCCAGAACGCCATGCTGGCGCAGAATGGCGCCGCGCCCGTATTGAATCCGTTCGGGCAGAACATGAGCGGTGCGGCGCGCGAGGCGATCATGATCTCGTCCAACTCCGATATCGTGGCCGAGCAGCAGGTGGTCGCCGCCAACGTCACCGGCAAGCTGGCCGAGCTGCCGGCCGGGCCCGTGGATTTCTCGGCCGGCTTCGAGCGGCGCCACGCGTACAGCAAGTACACGCCGGATGCGTTCCTGGCCTCGGGCGACGTGTCGGGCTGGAACGCAGCGCGGCCCACCGAGGGTGAGTCGACCGTGAAGGAATTCTACGGCGAGGCGCGCGTGCCGCTGCTGAAGGACCGGGCGTTCGCGAAGAGCCTGTCCGTGAGCGGCGCCTTCCGCCGTTCGGACTACGACGTGGAGTCGGTCGGCAAGGTGTGGACCAGCTCCATCGGCACCGAGTGGGCGCCCACGGACAGCCTGACGTTCCGGGTGCAGCGGCAGAAGTCGATCCGCGCGCCGAACGTGGGCGAGCTGTTCGGCGGCCAGGGCCGCAACGGTCCGACGGCGATCGACCCGTGCTCGAGCCGCGCGGCCGCGGGCCAGCAGACGGCAGCCGTGCGCGCACTGTGCCAGGCGACCGGCGTGCCGGGCAACCTCGTGTTCGACGCATCGGTGCAACCCACGCAATTCCTCACGCAGATACTGGGCGGCAACCCGAACCTGGAGGCGGAAACTTCCCACACGACCACGGTGGGCGCGGTGTTCGCCCCGGGCACGGTGCGCGGCCTGCAACTGTCGCTCGACTTCTACCGCATCACGCTGGACAAGGCCATTTCCACCTTGGGCGGCGGCGGCATCCAGTCCGTGCTGGACCTGTGCTACTACACGATCCAGGACGTGGACAGCGTATACTGCCGGGCGATCAACCGCGACCCCGTCACCGGCCAGATCGCCGCGCCAACCTACGTGATGACGACGGCCGCCAATATCGGCGGCATCGACACGCGCGGCGTGGACCTGGCGGCGCATTACGGTTTCAACACGGCGTGGGGCCTGTCCGGCGCCCCGTCGCGCTGGAACCTGGACACCAACTGGACGTATGTGGACGAGCTGACGTTTACGCCGATCCAGGATATCCCCGACGTGACGAACGAATGCGCGGGCACCTGGGGCGGCACTTGCGGCCAGCCCGTCTCGCGGTGGAAGGGCACGGCGCGCGTGACGCTGAACACGGGCAAGCTGATGCTCTCGGCCCGGGCGCGCTACAGCAGCAGCGTGGTGACGGACGCCTATGCGATTCCCCTGCGCCGGGGCGCCACGCCGCCCGCCTACGACTCGCTGACCAACCCGAAGATCAAGGCCTACACGTATCTCGACCTGACGGCCGGTTATGACTTCAGCAAGTCGGTGAACCTGACGGCGGGCGTGCGCAACGTGACGGACAAGGATCCGCCGGTGCTGGGATCGACCCAGCTGCCGTCGAACAATTCCGTCTCGGCTACCTACGATCCGCTGGGCAGGACGTTCTTTGCCACCCTGAACATCCGCATGTAGGCCCCGTGCTGGCGCGCCACCCGGAACCAGTCGATGTCGATGTAGTTGCGGCGGATCTGGTCCGGGGTGGCGTTCGATCGCGGCTCGTCCTCGCTCGCGCGGACATAGGTGAATACGCCGGGCCGGCTGCCTTTCCACCATGAGAACTTCGCCAGCGGCGTGACGGGGCCGAAGTCCGTGAAGCCGCTCGTCCCGTCGAGGGCATACGAGAACTGCACGGTCTGATCGGCCCGCACGGTGGCGCGCAGCACGATGCTGCCGCCGTCGATCCGGGGACCGCGTGTTTCTTCGCCGCCGTTCGCATAGGTCAGGTAGGTCGTTGCGCCGGCGCGCGCGACGCCGATCCAGGGCACCTTCACGCCGAACAGCGTGAGCCCGGCGCGCTGGCCGTCGCCCATTCCGGCCAGCTCGATGCGGGTGGTGATCTCGGAGGCCGGGCCTTGCAGGATCTGGGTGAGCGTGTTGCGCGCGCCGACCAAATGGCGGGCCTTGCCCGCTTCGATGCGCAGGAAGCCCGGCCGCTGCGCCAGGCTCCAGCGGCCGGGATCGGGGTTATGGTTCCACGACCATTGCAGCCCGAGCGTGCTGCCCGAGAATTCGTCGGAATCCTGCAGGCGCCAGCCGGGCGACTGCGCCGCCGTCCTCGGGGCGGCATGTTCGAGCACCGGCAAGCCTTCGTTCCCCATCACCGGCCAATCATCGCGCCAGGTCACCGGTTGCAGGTGCGTGATGCGGCCGAACGCCCCCGTGCTGTTGAAATGAACGAACCAGCCTTCGCCCGACGGCGTTTCCACATAGCCGCCCTGGTGCGGGCCGGCCAGGCCGTTGCCGGGGTGGAGCACGGTGCGGTGCTCGAAAGGCCCCTGTATCGAGCGGGCCCGCATTACCGCTTGCGGCCCCGTGCCGACCCCGCCGATGGGCGCGAAGATGTAGTAGTAGCCGTTGCGCTTGTAGACCTTCGGTCCTTCCAGCACGGGCAGCTTTTCCTTGTCCTCGACGATGGTGCGGCCGCCGTCGAGGAGCCGCGTGCCGTCCGGGCTCATCGCGTGCAGGATGATGGGGCCGGCGCCCACTTTCGAATGCACCAGCCAGGCCTTGCCGTCGTCGTCCCAGAACGGGCAGGGGTCTTCGTAGCCCGCCCCGGCCAGCACGGTGACCGGAGCCGACCATGGTCCTGCCGGGTGTTCGGCCGTGCTCATGAAGATGCCTTCGTCCGGCGTGGCCCAGTAGACGTGGAAGCGGCCGGCGTGGTGCCGGATCGCGGGCGCCCACACGCCGCCGGCGTAGCGCAGGCCGGGGCCGACGGGCTTGGAAGTGCTGTCCGTCAGCGTGTAGGGCGCGGCCAGGTCGTAGGAGGGGTGGAAATCGAGCTTCGGCAGCACGTGCCCGACGATCTTCCAGTGCACGAGGTCCTTCGATTGCAGGACCGGCAGGCCGGGCGAGAAATGGAAGCTGGAGGCGACGAGATAATAGTCTTCACCGACCCGTATCACGTCGGGATCCGAGTAATCGGCGTGGATGACCGGGTTGCGGTAGTGCTGTATCGCGGTACCGTGCGGTGCCGCGGCGGCAAGGGCCACGCAGCAGCCGCCCAGCAGCCCGGCCAGGGCATGTCGCAGGTCCATCGTCGTCTCCGTCTTGTCAGTGTTACCGGCCAGTAGAGACCGGCATGGCAGCGCATGTCAAGGCGGATCCGATCAATCGCGTGAGCGATACGCGCTAGCGCGCGCCCCGGTGCGCCCAGCCTGTCGAGCGCCGTTCGACGATGGCGAACAGCTCGTACATCGCCATGGCCATCGCGCCGATCACGCCCAGGCCGGCGAAGGCCAGCGGCATCTTCATCGACGATCCGGCCGACACCAGCAGGTAGCCGATGCCTTCGTTGGCCGCGTTCATTTCCGAAACGGTGGAACCGACGAAGGCCAGCGTGATCGCCACCTTCAGCGAGGCGAAGAAGTAGGGCATGGCGCGCGGCAGGCCGACTTTCATCAGCACGTCCAGCCGGCGCGCGCCGAGCACGCGCAGCACGTCTTCCAGCTCCGGTTCCAGCGTGGCCAGGCCGGTGGCGATATTGACCATGATAGGGAAGAACGAGATCAGGAAGGCGGTCAGGATGGCGGGGCCGGCGCCGATGCCGAACCACACGACGAGGATCGGCACGAAGGCGGCCTTCGGCAGCGCATTGAAGGCCGTCATCAAGGGGTAGGCGGCGGCATACAGCACCGGCGAGGAACCGATGGCCACGCCGAGCGCCACGCCGACGGCGACCGCGATGCCGAAGCCCGCCATCGTGACCCAGAACGTGCGCCAGGCATGGGTGGCGATCGGCCCGGCGTACTCGCCGAGCGCATCGACGATGGCGAGCGGGCTGGGGAAGATGAACTCGGAGACCGCGAAGCCGGCGCAGATGGCTTGCCACAGCAGCAGGATGGCCGCCAGCAGCAGCCATGGCGCGAAGGTCTTGATCGTGGAGGATTTCATGGCGCTTCCTTCAGGTGCTGCGCACGCGGCCGATGTGCTCGCGCAACTCGTGCACGAGCGCGCCGAACGGTTCGCCGTAGGTGGTTTCCAGGTCGCGCGGCTGGGGCAGCGGGTTCTCGCGGCGCGCCACGATGCGGCCCGGCCGCCTGCTCATCACGTAGATCGTGTCGGCCAGGAAGGCCGCTTCGCGCAGGTCGTGCGTGACGAGGATGACGTTGAAGCGGCGCTCGGTCCACAGGTCGCGCAGCACGCACCACAGCTCTTCGCGCGTAAAGGCATCCAGGGCGCCGAACGGTTCGTCCAGCAGCAGCATCTTCGGTTCGTGGATCAGCGCGCGGCAGATCGAGGCGCGCTGCTGCATGCCACCCGAAAGCTGCCATGGGTACTTGTCGGCATAGCCGTCCAGCCCTACGGTCTTGAGGAGCTTGCGGGCCCGTTCCTCGTACTGCGCGCGGTCCTTCTTCCAGGTGCGGCGGTAGGGTTCCACGATCTCCAGCGGCAGCAGCACATTGTCCAGCGTGGTGCGCCAGGGCAGCAGGGTGGGGGCCTGGAAGGCCATGCCGACGAATTTCAACGGCCCCGTCACCGCCTCGCCGCCGATCCGCACGCTGCCGCGGGTCGGTGCCTTCAGGCCGGTGGCCAGCTTCATGAACGTGGACTTGCCGCAGCCGGACGGGCCGACGATGGCGATGAATTCGCCCGGCCGCGTTTGCAGCGTGATGTCTTCCACCGCGAACTCGCCGGTATTGTCATATGCCAGCCAGACGTTCCTGAAATCGACGAACGTGTCGCCTTCGGCCGCTTCCGGCATTTTCAACAGGGCGCTCATTTCGGGAACACGTTCAGTTCGGCCGCCGAGGGCAGGAAGGACGATACCCATACCGCGTTCGGGTCGACGCGCGTCTTGGTCGCATACACGTCCGACACCTGCGACGCCATCAGCGACAGGCGCGGCGGGGACACCCGGCCGAAGCCTTCCGCCTTCGCGCCCGGCGTGGCGATGGCGCTGGCGATCGCCAGCTTCAGGCGGCGCAGTTCGAGCTTTTCGTCGATCAGGCCATCGCGTTCCTTGACGGCCTTGATGGCCGCCTCAGGGTTCGCCATCACGTCGCGCGCCGCTTTCGCGAAGGCGCGCAGGAAGCCTTTCACGGCTTCCGGCTTTTCCTTGACCAGCGTGTCCGAGGCGATGATGGCGTTGCCGTACAGCCGCACGCCGTACTGCGGATACGGCATGATCACCACGTCCTGGTCCTTCACGCCGCGCGCGTTCAGGTTCAGCAGCGAGGTGAACGAAAAGCCGGCGATGGCGTCCACGTCCCCCTTGACCAGCATCGTTTCGCGCAGTGCCGGCTCCATGCTGGTCCAGCTGGCGCTGTTGGCCGGCAGGCCGTTGGCCTTGGCCAGCAGCGGCCAGGCGCGGCGGCCGGCGTCGAACACGGGAGCGCCCAGCTTCTTGCCCTTCAGGTCGGCCGGGGACCGGATGCCCGATTTTTTCAGTGCCACGATGGCGGCCGGCGTGTCGTTATACACCATCATCACGCCCACCGGCTTGCCCGGGGCGGTGGGATTGTTGGCGGTGAATTCCATCAGCGCGGCCAGGTCCGCGAAGCCCATGTCGTAGGCGCCGGACGCCACGCGGTTGACCGCATTGCCCGAGCCGCTGCCGGCGTCGATCGTCACGTCCAGCTTTTCCTGGGCGAAGTAGCCGCGGCTCTTCGCCACGAGGAAGAGGGCGGACGGGCCTTCGAAGCGCCAGTCGAGCTGGAACTTGATCCTGGTGTCCTGCGCCAGGGCGGGCAGGGCCAGCAGGCAGACGGCGACGCCGGCAGCCAGGCGTGCGAACGGGTTGGAACGGGTGGTAGAACGCATGGGATTCCTCTTCAGTGGTGAAAGCTGCGGTGAATGGTCAGGCTTGCTTGCGGGTGCCGGCGTCCTTGCCGAGGGCGCTGCGCAGGTCGAAGCGCGGCGGCGCCGGTGCCAGCAGGCGGCACGCGCACTGGTCCAGGTGGCGCGCCATCTGCGCCTGGGCGCGGGTGCTGTCCTGGTCGCCCAAGGCTTCGACGACGGCGGCATGCTCGTCGAACGAGCAGGGTTGCTGGCCGGTCGTGTCCAGGTTCGAGATCAGCAGCGTGGTGCGGGAAACGAGGCGGCGCAGCGCATCGACCAGCAGGCCGTTGCCGGCCAGCTTGGCGAGCTCGATATGGAATTCCGCCGACAGGCGGATCCACAGCGGGCGGTCGCCGCGCATCCAGGCGTTGCGCTCGCGCTCGATCAGCTCGCGCAGTGCCTGGCGATGGGCATCGGTGAGGCGGCCGGCCAGCTTGTCCACCACCTTCGCTTCCAGCAGCTGGCGCAGCTCGAACATTTCCTCGGCCTCGCGCGGGCCAGGGCTGGCGATGTGGGCGCCACGATTGCGCTCCAGGTCCACCAGGCCGTCCGCGGCCAGCCGGGCCAGCACCTGCCGCACATGGTGGCGCGCCATGCCGTAGATGTCGCCCAGCGCCCCTTCGGTAAGCTTGGTGCCGGCCGTGAGGCGGTGGGACATGATGGCGTCGTAGACGTCGAGGTACATGCGTTCTTCCGGTGCGGGGTCCGGCGAACGGGCGGTACTGGGCGGTGCGGTGGGCATGCGAAGGAGGGAATAGTTGGCTCATCCGCTACTTAGCAAGCGCCGTGCCACTGCCGGAAAATATCGGCAAATGTCGGCATTGGCCCACGGCGGGGCGTGCGGGGCCGCATGACGGCTGGGTTCGCGGCCGGACCGGACCTCGGCGCCTGTGCCGATGGCGTCGCACGGATTGTCGACAATCCGTCAGCGTTCCTTGCCCCAAAACGGGCGCCGGATGCACCGCGAAGTGGCGCGGCTATTCTCCGGCGGCGCGGATCAGCGTCGCGATATCGCCGATGGAGGCGCCGTCGCAGCTCACGGCCACCCCGCCGTCGAAGACGGGCTGCGTCAGTTTCGTCAGCACGCTTCCGCTGGGCATCTCCACGGCGAGCCGGGCGCCGCGTTCCCAGGCGTGCCGCAGCGTGTCGTGCCATTGCACCTGCCGCGCCATGTTGCGGGCCAGGTCGGCGCCGATGGCGGCCGGATCGAACAGCGCGCGGGCCACGCTGCTGCTGATATAGGTGATGCGGGGGCGGCACAGGGGCACGGCCGCCACGGCCGCCGCCAGCTCGTCCGCCTGGCGGGCCAGCAGCTCGCAGTGGGAGGGCACGGCGACGGCCAGCCGCTCGGCCTTCGCGCCGGCGCCGCCCGCATGGACCAGCGCCGCGACGTGCGCCATCCCCGCGTCGCTGCCCGCGATGACCAGCTGGCGCGGACCGTTCAGGTTCGCCAGGTAGACCGGCTCGCCGGCGGCACGCACCCGCGCGACCAGCGGTTCGAGTTCGGTGGCCGCCAGGCCGGTGACGGCCGTCATGCCATGGCCGGAAGGATAGGCCTCCTCCATCGAGCGGGCCCGAAATGCAACTAACCGAATGACATCCGGGAAGGCCAGCACCCCGGCCGCCACGGCCGCCGGCCAGGCGCCGATCGACAGGCCGGCCACCATGGCGGGGCGGGCGTCCAGCGCGGCCAGGTGCCGCGCGGTGGCCACGCCGGCGATCAGCAGGCAAAGCTGCACCGCCACCGTGGAGCGCAGCGCGTCGGGCGTGTCCAGGCCGAGCGGGTCGGCGCCCAGCGCGGCCGCGGCTTCCTCGAGCGTGCGGGCGGTTTCCTCATGCGACGGCAAGGCGTGCAGCATGCCGGGCTTTTGCGCCCCCTGGCCGGGGAAGGTGAACAGCACGCTCATGCCGCCACCGCATGCTGCCACGGATCGCGAACCAGCAGCGGCCCGTGCGCTGTCTTGAGCAGGACGCGGCCGCCGCGCGCGTACTCGGCCAAGGCGAAGCCGGCCGTGCCCGTGTCCACCTGGATATCGACGCGGCAGGGGGCACCGTCGGCGAGGGCCAGCAGGCGCTCGACGGTGCGTGCCGGCAGCGGCGCCGGCGCGCGCACCAGCAGATCGAGGTCGCTATCCTGCCGCAGCACGGGCAGGCCGGTGGCCAGGTGGAAGCCCGTGCCGCCGGCCGGCCCCCACGCGAGCCGCAAGGCGTCGAGCCGGGGCGCCAGCATGGCCAGGGCCGCCAGCGGGGGCAGGGCGCCGGGCGCCGGCGCCGGTGGGTGGGCCAGCATTTCCGGTGTGATGCAGCGGGCGACGGCATCGGCCCGGATATACCCCTTGCAGCGCTGGCTGCGGTGCATGCCGCGCGCACCCACGGGCACCACGCCGCCCGGCGCCGCTTCGCGCCGCACCACCAGCGGCGCCTTGGCCAGCCAACCGGCGTCGAGCCAGTCCGGCCACGGGCCCCCGGCATCGAAGCGGCCCGGCACCCGCGGGAACAGCAGGTCGTGGGGACGAAAAACCATCACGCGTTCCACTGTTCGCGCAGCAGTTCCCGCACGCGGCGCGACGCGGCGCGGTGCTCGCCGCCGAAGCGGCTGGACAGGTCGCGCGCCTCGTTCGGGGCGATATCGGCCAGCGCTTCCTCGAGGGTGGCCCGTACCAGCGCCACGTCATCGCGTGTCGGTTCGGCCGCGCTCGACGGCGCCAGCACTTTCCACAGCAGCCCGAGCGAGGCGTAGCTGTGGATGTCGTAAGCCATCGGCGGCACGCTTTGCGCCAGCGCTTCGAGTGCCTCGACGGAGCGCAGCGTGATGCGCGCGGCCGAGGCCTTGCCCATCGCATGCACCATCACGCCGGGATCGGCCAGGGCGATCAAGCGGTTGGCCTGGTAGCCGTGCGCCAGGAAGGCGCCGGACATGGCGAGACCGACGATCAGGCCGATGACGGGATGGCCGGCCAGCCGGGCTTCGGCATAGGCGCCGGCCGCGCCGGCCAGCGCCTGGTGGATGCCGAAGGCTTCCTCGCGGCGCCCGTAGGCCTGGCTGGTCACGTCGATCACGGCGACGATCGGGCGCCTGGTTCGGGCATCCCGATCCTCGTGCATGGTTTCGTGCACTGCCTGCGCCAGTTGCCAGCCCTCGACCAGGCCGACCTCGCCGTTGCGGGCGCGCGGGAATTGGTTGCCGGGGTCCTGCACCACGGCGATGAAGCGGGCCGGCGCGCCCGCCAGTTCGCCGTTGGCCACGCGGACGGCGGACCAGGCATGCAGTGCCGGGGCGCCGCCCGTCAGCTCCCCGAGCCACGTGGCCCCATTCGATCGAATGCTCATGTGAGTCCCTTTTCATAGACGGTGCGGACATCGGCGGCTTCCGGCTGCCGGGCGGTATCGACATGCGCCAGGCTGGCCAGGAAGTCGGCGTAGCGGTCGCTGCGGTGCATTGCCGGCGGGCCGGCCCGGAACAGATCGGTTAGCGCGGCGCGCACCTGCGCGGTGTCGTCGTCGACGAGCACGTCGGCCAGGCGCGTCGCCACGCGCTGTTCGCCGCCGGTCAGCGCCCAGATGAGCGCCCGGTTGCGCGAATCGAATTCGGCCAGCCCGGCCTCCTGTTCGATCACCTGCGGGCCGTTCAGGCCCAGGCGGGCCTCGCGCGTGAGCACGAGATAGGAACACAGGCCGGCGGCGATCGACATCCCTCCGTAGCAGCCCACCGTGCCGGCACTCACGCCGATGACGGGCCGGTAGCGCCGCAGGTCCACGATGGCGGCCTGGATTTCCGCGATGGCGGCCAGGCCCAGGTTCGCTTCCTGCAGCCGCACGCCGCCCGTCTCGAACAGGATCACGGCTTGCGTCGGCTTGCCGGCGCGGTTGTCGCGCGCCGCCAGTTCGAGGGCGCCGGCGATCTTCGCGCCGCCCACTTCGCCCATGCTGCCGCCCTGGAAGGCGCCTTCGATGGCCAGCACCACTGTCGCCATGCCGTCCAGCGTGCCTTTCGCCACTACCACCCCGTCGTCGGCCTGCGTGACCAGTTTCTGCTGCGCCAGCCAGGGCGACGTGACGCGGTCGAACGGGCCCACCAGCTCGCGCATCGAGCCGGCGTCCAGCAGGGCGCGGGCGCGGCCGCGGGCATTGCGCTCGATGAAGCTGTCGCGCCGTAACAGTGCCTCGATGTTCATGCCCGTTGCCCTCCCAGTGCCGCTTCCTCGAACGCCTGCTCGATGCGCATGCGCACCACGCCGGGCGTGGCGCCGTTGTCGTTGATCTCGATCTTCGCCGCCGGCAGGGCCGGGTCGGCGAACACGCGCGCCAGCAGCGCCGTCCAGGTGGCGCCATACCCGTCGACCGAGGTCTGCACGGCCACGCTCGTGGTGCCGCCAGCCTGCGGTTCCAGCAGCACTTCCAGGTCGCCCGATGCCACCACGCCCGTCACCGTGCGGGACGCGGCAGGCTGGCCGGCCGCGAATTCAAACTGCAATCGCTCCATCGTGTCCCTCCATCGCTTGTGGTTGTTCGTTCGCCAGCGCGTCGAGCAGCAGCGTCGCCGCCAGCAGGTCGGCGGCGCCGCCGGGCGAGATGCGGCGGGCCAGCATGTCCGCCTCCAGGTCGCGCAGCGCCGCCTGGCCGGCCGGATTGGCCACGCCGCCGGCGTCGAGCACCGCTTGCGCTCCCGACTGGGCCGCTGCCAGCGCCGGTGGGCCGCCGCGGGCCAGCAGGCAGGTGTCGTCCAGGTCGGCCACGATCGCGAGCAGGGCATTCAGGCGCGCCGCGCTTTCGCCGTCGCCCCGGCGTCGCGAGGCGCGCAGCATGGGCAGCGCCATCCCGATCACGTGCGGGAATCCCGCCTCGGCCTGGCTGCGCGCGCCGCCCACGCCGTACGCCTTGCGGGCCTGCTCGCCCTTGTTGCCGGTACAGGCGGGCGCGCCGGGGTCGGCCAGGCAGGCGAGGGTGCCGGCACGTTCGGCGATGGCCGCAGGGGGGGCGGGGCCCCGCGCGGCGGCGGTCACCAGCAGCCCGAGCGCCCAGATGGCGCCGCGGTGCGTGTTGACGCCGCCGGTGGCCGCCATCATCGTGGCCTCGGCCGCGCGGCCGATGGCGCCGATGCGCCGGCGCAGCGAGGGCAGGTCGCCGATCGTCGCGCCGGCGTGGGCCATCGCCGCGAAGCCGGGATGCAGGGCGTGGGCGGAGTGGCACATCAGCAGCCAGCTCAGGTCGCGGTGGGCGCCGCTGCCGCGCATGTCCACCAGGCCGGGCTTGGGCGTCAGCATGGCTTCGTCGACGAGGGCGGCCACGGCGAGGTCCGCCAGCCAGGCGGCACGGGTCCCGCGCCCGGAATGTGCTTGCAATGGGTGCAGGGCGGTCATCACCAGCTCCTGAACTTGGCGGGCGGCTCGTACAGGCCGCCGGACCAGTCCACCAGGTCGGCGATGCTCTTCGCCGCCAGCAGGGAGCGGGTCGCTTGCGAGCGCTGCACGCCGATATCTTCCGGCAGCGCGATCAAGCCTTGCTGCCGCATGCGCGCCGTCTGCTTCGGATCGTGGGTGAGGCCGACCGGCGTGACGCCCGCCACTGCCGCCAGCATCGCCTTGCGCTCTTCCAGCGAGCGGGCCTTGTACAGGTAGGCGATGCCTTCCTCCGTCAGCACGTGCGTAACGTCGTCCCCATAGATCATCACGGGAGCCAGCGGCATGCCGGATGCCTTGCCCACTTCCACGGCATCGAGCGATTCGACGATCGTCGGCTGGCTGCCGTCCTGGAACGTCTCGACCATCTGCACCACCAGCTTGCGGCCGCGCGCCAGCGGGTCGTCGCCTTCGACGAGGTCGAGCCAGGCCGGCGTGGCGTGGCGGCGGCCGTGCGGGTCGTGGCCCATGTTCGGCGCGCCGCCAAAGCCCGTCAGCCGGCCGTGCGTGACGGTGGAGGAATTACCCGCGCCATCCATCTGCAGCGTCGCGCCGATGAACAGGTCCACCGCATATTGCCCCGCCATCTGGCACAGCAGGCGGTTCGAGCGCATCGAGCCGTCGCGGCCCGTGAAGAAGATGTCCGGCCGGGCCGCCGTGTAGGCTTCCATGCCCAGTTCGGCGCCGAAGCAGTGCACGCTGTCGACCCAGCCGCTTTCGATGGCCGGGATCAGGGTGGGGTGGGGATTCAGGGTCCAGTTGCGGCAGATCTTGCCCTTCAGGCCCAGCTGCTCGCCGTAGGTCGGCAGCAGCAGCTCGATGGCCGCCGTGTTGAAGCCGATGCCGTGGTTCAGCGACTGCACGTTGTGGCGCTCGTACACGCCGCGGATCGCCATCATCGCCATCAGCACGTGCACCGGCTTGATCAGGCGCGGGTCGCGCGTGAACAGCGGTTCGATATAGAAGGGTTTGTCGGCCTGCACGACGAAGTCGATCCACGAGCCGGGAATGTCCACGCGGGGCAGGCCGACCGGATCGTCGACGATCTCGTTCACCTGGGCGATCACGATGCCGTCGCGGAAGGCCGCGGCCTCCACCAGCGCCGGCGTGTCTTCCGTGCTGGGGCCCGTGTACAGGTTGCCGTCGCGGTCGGCCTTGTAGCCGGCGACCAGCACCACGTTCGGCACCAGGTCCACGTACAGCCGGGCATACAGTTCCACGTAGGTGTGCAGGGCGCCCACCTGCAGCACGCCATCCTGCAGCAATTGCGAGATGCGCAGGCTTTGCGCCCCGGCGAAGGCGAAATCGAGCTTGTTGGCGATGCCGCGCTCGAACAGGTCGAGGTGCTGGGGCAGGCTCACGCTGGGCATGATCAGGTGCAGCCCGTTGACCTTGCCGGCGTCCAGCTGCACCAGCGCGCGGGCCAGGAAATCGGCCTGTTTCTGGTTGTTCCCTTCGAGGACAACGCGGTCGCCGCTGGCCACCAGCAGTTGCAGCGCGTCGACGATCGCATCGGTGCCGAGCACGCGGCCATCGCACAGGTGCCGCACTGATTCCAGGCGGCGGCGCTTTTCCTGCCGCCGCGTATCCCACTGGCGTGGGGGTGTGCTGTTCATGCATTCTCCCGTCGTTGACTGGTTGGGTAAGGCGAGCATAGGCGCGCCAGCGTGGCCATTCAATCAACCCAGGCGTATCGATGTTTACTCCGGCGTTAACGATTGGATGCGCGTTTGAGGTAAGCTTGCCCCATGATCGACGAAGAAATCACCCTCAAGAAACTGGAAATATTCCTGGCCTTCATGCGGCTGTCGAGCCTTGCCCGCGTCTCCGAAGAAGTTGGCCAGAGCATCGTCAGCGTCCACCGTGCGCTGCATTCGCTGGAAGAAGGGCTGCGTTGCCAGCTGTTCCAGCGCGAGGGCCGCAAGCTGACGGCCCTGCCGGCTGCCTTTGCGTTCGCCAGCCATGCGCAGCGGGCGGTGGCGGAAACGGAGGAGGGAATCCGCAAGGTGCGCGAGCTGGCCGGCTTCAACAGCCACCGGCTGCGCATCGGGTCCCTTTATTCGCTCACGCTGCGCTGCATACCGCACCTGCTGATGGGCTTGAAGCTGCGCCGGCCCGAGCTGCACGTGGATCTCACGCTGGGGTCGAACAAGGACCTGTTGCAGGGCCTGGCCGAAGGCCGGCTCGATGCCGTGGTCATCGGCCTGCAAACGCCGAACGACAATGGCAACCTGTTGTCCGTGCCGCTGTTCGAGGACGAGGTGCGGCTGGCCGCCCCGCTGGGCTCGCCGTATGCGGGCATGGCCCGGGTCGACCTGAAGGACCTGCGCAACGAGCAGTTCATCACGCTGGGCAGCGGCTTCGTCACGTCCGACAGTTTCAACCACGCGTTCCGGGAGGCCGGCTTCACGCCGGAAACGACGCTGCAGGTGCCGGACATCTTTTCGCTGATCAATCTCGTCGGCAGCGGCATGGGCTACAGCCTGCTGCCGGCGCGCGTGGCCGAGTACAGTGCCCGCATCGAGCTCATCCCGCTGGCGCAGCCGTATGCGTCGCACCAGGTGATCACCTTGCTGTTGCCGAAGTCGCGCGAGCGGGATCCGAACCTGCTGGCGCTGGCGGCGGAGTCGCGGATGTTCGGGAAGGGCGCGGCCTGACACGGCGAATGGTGGAGTTCGTCCTACAGCCCGGGCGACGATGCCGACGTATCGAGTATCCGGTGCCGCCGGTGAATCAACGGTGCTTGCCGTGGCTGGCGCATGCCGCAAGCCGGACGGCGAGGTCGGAAATGCAGGCAGCGCCCTTTTCCATGCTTCCCGCGTCTCAGCTGATGATCAGGTATGCCGTTGGCCCTACTGTCAGGCTCATTTCCTCGCGGGCATAACGCGGATCGTCGAGCTGCCGCCATCGAACACCGGGAGGCAGCGTGTGCCGGGCTGTGACGAAGCGGTCGCGCAGGTTGACGACGATGCTGCCCTCGTCCGGCCAGCCGACGGCGCCGATGCCGGCCAGGCGATTCCCCGCGCGCAGCTCGGCCACCAGGGCTTTTCGCAATGCCGGCGGGAGGCGGCGCGCCAGCTGCAACCAGCCCTCGTCCCCGGCTTCGGCATCACCGGCGATCGCGTCGGCGATCGCCAGCTGTTCTTCAGCGACCCGCGCGCCGCTCCACTGCGCAGGCGGCACGAAATCGTATTGCAGCATGGCGCCGCCGCCATGATCCCTCCAGGCCGATTCGCGCCGCATCACTCTGCGCTGATCGCGATGCGCCATTGGGAAATCGGCATGATGTCGCCGGGCCTGAGCTTGTGCGCGTCGGCCGGCGGCACATAGTACTGCGTACCGCCGCCCGCGCCGAATTGCGGGTTGGCCATGGCGGTGCCGCGCGCCACGCAGACCGGTTCGGTCACGTGGAAGGCCCGCACCGCCTCGCGCAGCTTGCGGGGCCGGCCATCGGCATCCCTGCCGGGATCGGTCGTGACCTGCACGAGGGCATAGTATTCCTGCCAGCTGCCGCCGGTGTCGCGCAGCGTCGCTTCGCTGACGGCGAAGCCCGGCGCGATACCGGGTGTGAGCGAGTAGAGGACCGTGCCTGCGTCGAGGGCCACGTTGGCGTAGCTGTCCCTGCCGACGTAGGGTGGCATGCCCTGGGTTGCCGCTGCCAGGGCGCTCGGATTCTTGCCGAGGCAGGCACCCTGGTCGGCGAGCTCCTCCGGGGCGCCGGCAGGCACGCCCGCGGTGGTGCATGCGGCCAGCAGGGCAGCCAGCGCGCCCAGGCGGAACGCGTTGGCGAGGGATCTGATCGTCGGTGTCATCGTCGGCTCCACGAGAATAGGGGGAGCCGATCTTATTCCGGCCGCGATGCGATGGCTTTCGTCAAATTGTCGTGCAATTGCCTGTATTTGCATCGCCGGCCCGGCCCGGAAGGACAAGCCATGACGGTATGCTAATATACTTGAAATAAGGCAAATCTAAGACTCATCCGCTAGGCTCGCGCCGCCCGAATGTGCGGGTGCCGCCCTGTTGTTTCATGAAACCGATCCTGCATTTTTCCCACGCGAACAGTTACCCAGCCGGCACGTATCGACAGATGTTCGAGCACCTTGCCCACGATTTCGATGTCCAGGCGCTCGACATGCATGCCCACGACCCGCGCTACCTGGTGCGGGACGGCTGGCGCGAGCTGGCGGACGAGCTGATCGCCGAGCTGGTGTCGCGCTACCACGGCGAGCGCGTGATCCTCGTCGGGCATTCGCTGGGTGGGATGCTGAGCCTGATGGCGGCGGCGCGGCGGCCGGAGCTGGTCCGCTGCGTGGTACTGCTCGATTCGCCCGTACTGGCCGGCTGGCGCGCCGTTGCGTGGCGCCTGATCAAGCGCTTCAATGCCGAGGACCGTTATTCGCCGTCGCGCCTGTCGGTACGGCGGCGGATGGTGTGGCCGAGCCAGGCCGACGCGATGCGCCACTTCGCCAGCAAGGAACTGTTCGCGGCCTGGGCGCCGGGCGTGCTGCAGGATTATCTCGATGCCGGGCTGGTACCGCATCCGGACGGGGTGCAGCTGCGCTTCTCGCGCGAGGTCGAAACGGCCGTGTACCGCACCTTGCCGCACCACATCAGCAGGCTGGTGGCGGGCCAGTTTCCCGTGCCGGTCGGCTACCTGGCCGGCCGGATTTCGATGGAGAACCGGCAGGCCGGCCTGACGGCCACCAAGGCGCTGGTAGGGCGCAACTTCCGGCTGATGCCGGGCGGGCACCTGTTCCCGATGGAGTTCCCCTTGCTCACGGCGCAGGCAATCCGCGACATGGTCTGTGACCTCATTGGCACCGAAATGCCGCTGTGCGCCGGGGCGAGGCAGGCGTAAAACATTGCAAAAGCTTTCAGAGGCAGGGTCGATCGCGTAGAATCGCTGCCACGCGGCGGCGCCGCACTCTCCTCCAACAGTTTCAAGCACGAACGATGACGATTAAAAGCGACAAATGGATCCGCAAGATGGCGGAACAACATGGAATGATCGAGCCCTACGAGCCGGGCCAGGTACGGGCAGTGGACGGCCGCAAGGTGATCTCGTTCGGCACGTCGTCGTACGGCTACGATATCCGCTGCGCGGACGAGTTCAAGGTCTTCACCAACATCAACAGCACGATCGTCGATCCGAAGAATTTCGATTCGAATTCCTTCGTGGACGTGAAAAGCGACGTCTGCATCATCCCGCCGAACTCCTTCGCGCTGGCCCGCACCATCGAATACTTCCGCATTCCGCGCAATGTGCTGACGGTCTGCCTGGGCAAGTCCACGTACGCGCGCTGCGGCATCATCGTCAACGTCACGCCGTTCGAACCGGAATGGGAAGGTTACGTGACGCTGGAATTCTCGAACACCACGCCGCTGCCGGCCAAGATCTACGCCGGCGAAGGCTGCGCGCAGGTGCTGTTCTTCGAGAGCGACGAAGTGTGCGAAACCTCGTACAAGGACCGCAACGGCAAGTACCAGGGCCAGCGGGGCGTAACGCTGCCGAAGGCTTGAGCGCCACTGCAGAAGACCGGTGGCTTGGCAGGGGTTTCGCGGAGCATGCTCCGCGCCTGCCAAGCGGTGATGGCATGCATGCCATCACTCCTTCCAGGCACCGAACTTCAGGAAACATTTCCGAAGAACAGGAGCCCGAACGGGCCGATGGCCCTGCGTCGGGGGACACGCGTGCCTGATTGCGTCGCATCCGGCAGCGGCCCTTGAGAAAATGTTGCAAAAAAACCGGTGCCTGTCACCGGTGCTGAGGAAATATTGCAAAAAGACCGGTGCCTGTCACCGGTGTTGTCACCGGTGGGCTAGTCCAGCGGCAGGGCGATTTCGACGTGCAGGCCGCCGCCGTCGCGGTTGACGGCGCCGATGGTGCCGCCGTGCTGCTGCACCACCTGCCGGGCGATCGCGAGGCCCAGGCCGTGCCCCTCCACATCCTTTTCCGTGCCGCTGCTGCGGAAGAACGGTTCGAAGATCGTCTTCAAGTCCTGCGGCGCCACGCCGGGGCCCCGGTCGAGCACGCGCACGCGCAGCATGCGCTCATCGATCACCGATTCCACGTCGATCGTTTCGCCTTCGGGGCTGTGCTTGATCGCGTTGCGGACCACGTTTTCGATCGCGCGCGCCAGCAGGTCCGGCTGTCCAAGCAGCACGACATCGGCCGTGCCGCGGGCGGTGACGGTGCGGCCCTGCGTGGCCGCCTCGAACTGCGCGTCGGCGACGATGGCGTGCAGCAGTTCGGCCACGTCGATCTCTTCGCGCGCGCCGGACAGCGCGCCCGCCTCCAGGCGCGAGAGCGTCAGCAGTTCGTCGACCAGCTTGTCCATCCGCACGCTCTCGCGGTCGATGCGTTCCAGCGAGGCGGCCATGCGGGCCGGGTTCTGGTGCGCCAGGCCGATGGCCGCCTGCAGGCGCGCCAGCGGCGAACGCATTTCATGCGACACGTCGTGCAGCAGGCGGCGCTGGCCATCCATCAGGTTGCGCAGCCGGGCCGTCATGCGGTCGAAGTCGCGGCCCAGGTCCGTGAGCTCGTCGCCGCGGCCCCTGGCGGCATCGGTGAAGCGGGGCGCCAGGTCACCGTGCGAAGCCGCCTCGAATGCCTGGCGCAGTGCGCGGATCGGTCGCGCGAAGTACCAGGCCAGCAGGGCCGCGAACAGGGAGCTGGCCACCAGGGCGGCGGCCAGCGGAATGAAGGGTGTCAGAGGCTGGAAGCGGCCGCGCGGGCCGTCGGGGCCCATCGGCCCAGGGTCCGGGCGGGGCGGCGCCGCGCCTTCGAAGCGCGGCGGTGGAGCGCCGGCCCCTGGGCCGTCCGCGCCGGGTTGCGCCGGTAGCCAATCAACACGTGGCCCGGCGCCCGGCATCGGCATGCCCGCACCGGCCAGCAGCGGGCGCGCGTCCGCCCCGCGCATCGCGGTATCGCGCTCGTGCGGCGGCAGGAACAGCAGGTAGCGCCGGCCGTTGGGCAGGGTGAGCCGGCGCACCACGCGGGTGTCGCCCTTGTCGAGCATGGCGCGGGCGGCGGCCACCTGCTCGGGCTTCACGATGCGGCCCAGCAGTTCGCGGCCCAGGTCGTCCACCGCGAATACGCGGTGGCGGTCCATGTTTTCCAGCAGGCGCGAGAGGGCCGCCGCGCCGCCGAATTCCAATGTGGCGGCGGCCGACTCGATCGCCATCGCGGCGGGCGGGCTGGTGTCGATGACGGGACGGGCTTCCTGTTCCGCGGCACGGTTCTTCAGCCATAGGGCGCCGCCGATGCCCACGGTCGCCGCGATCTGCGCCAGCAGGATCGACAGGAAGAACTTCCAGAACAGGCGGCCCACGTCAATCCTTGATCAGCTGGTAACCCATGCGGTAGACCGTCTGCAGGCAGGAGCGGCCATCGGCCAGCGTGCCCAGCTTGTGCCGCAGGCTCGACAGGTGCACGTCGATATTGCGGTCGAAGCGCGCCATCGGCCGGCCCAGGCCCTGTTCCGACAGCGTGTTCTTGCTGACCGGCTTGCCCGCGTTGCGGGCCAGTACTTCGAGCAGGTTGAACTCCGTGCTCGTCAACTCCACCGTGGCGCCGGCCCAGGTGGCGCGGCGCTGTTCCGGCCACATCGTCAACTGGCCCACCACCAGGGGCGCGGAAGCCAGCTGGTCCATCGGCGTGCCCGCGGTGCGGCGCAGGATGGCGCGGATGCGCGCCGTGAGCTCGCGTGGCGTGCACGGCTTGGTCACGTAATCGTCCGCGCCCAGTTCCAGGCCCACGATGCGGTCGGTATCGTCGCCGCGCGCGGTCAGCATGAGGATCGGCATGCGGCTCGCGGCGCGGATGCGGCGCAGCGTTTCCAGGCCGTTCATGCGGGGCATCATCACGTCGAGGATCGCGATCGCGTGCTGGCCCGTCAGTGCGGCCGCGGTGCCCGCTTCGCCGTCGTGGGCCGTCTTCACTTCGAAACCTTCCTGCTCCAGGTATTCCTGGAACATGCTTATCAATTCGACATCGTCGTCTATCAGCAGGACCTTGCTCATCACTTCTTCTTCGGGCTACAAAGGGAACCATGATAGCAGTCACGCGCGCGGGGATACGGCGCTTTTACCCGGATTTACAGCATCTCCATTTACACCGATTTACATGTGGCTACCGCGCTTTACACGGCGGCGCCACAGAATGGCGGCTCCACTGTCACCGAAGGACCGCTGATGAAAAACACAACACAAAACCTGCAACGACTCCTGCTCGCCGCCGTGCTGGCCCTGCCGCTCGGGGCGATGGCTGACAACCCGCTCGACGAGGCGCCCGGCGAGGGCCCTGGCCAGGGCCCGCGCGGCCACGGCCCGGCCATGCGCGAGGAGGACGGCCCGCGCGGCCCCCGTGGCGAAGGCCCCGGCTTCGGCCACGGCTTCGATGGCGCGCAGCCCTACCTGCGCGGCATCGAGCTGACCGAGGCGCAGCAGGACAAGATCTTCGCCATCGTCCATGGGCAGGTGCCGTACCTGCGCGAGCAGGCCAGGGCGCGCGACAAGGCCGACCGCGCGTTGTTGGCACTGCACGGCGCCGGGAAGTACGACGATGCGGCCGCCGTGAAGCTGGCGCAGGCCGCCGCGCAGGCCGATGCCAACATCACGCTGTCGCACCTGCGCACCGAACAGAAGGTGCTGGCAGTGCTGACGGCCGAGCAGCGCAAGCAGCTCGACGAGCGCGGGAATGGGCGGGCGCCGCGCCCCGGCGTCGACCGCGATGGCGGCCCGGCTCGTCCGGGCCGCTGACGGCGACCTGGCCAGCAGCACCGCGTAATTCCACCCACGATAAAAGGAGCAAGCCATGGCACAACACGGCCACAGCCTGGAGGAAGACCTGCAAACGATGTTGAACGCGACGGCCGGACGGCGCCGGTCGCTGCGCTGGCTGCTCGCCGGCGCGGCCTCGCTGCCCATCATCGGCTGCGGCGGCTCGTCCGACAGCGCAGCCAGCACGACGGACGGTGTGGCAACCGGCACGACCGGCACGACCGGCACCACCACCACGACGGGCAGTACGGGCACCACGACCACCGCCACCGGTAGCTGTTCAGTGATCCCCGAGGAGACGGGCGGCCCGTACCCGGCCGACGGCACCAACAGCAACAGCAGCGGCGTGGTCAACGTGCTCACCCAGACGGGCGTGGTGCGCAGCGACATCCGGAGCAGCTTCGGCACCATGAGCGGCACCGCCGCCGGCGTGCCGCTGACGATCAAGCTGCACATCGTGAACGCCAACAGCAGCTGCGCGGCGGCGGGCGGCTTCGCCGTCTACCTGTGGCACTGCGACCGCGACGGCAATTACTCGCTGTACTCGGGCGGCGTGACGAACCAGAACTACCTGCGCGGCGTGCAGGAAGCCGATGCGAACGGCGACATCACGTTCACCACCATTTTCCCCGGCTGTTATTCGGGCCGCATGCCGCACGTGCACTTCGAGGTCTATTCCAGCCTGGCGAAGGCGTCGAGCGCGTCGAACCGCGTGAAGACGTCGCAGTTCGCGTTCCCCACCGATATCTGCAACGCCGTCTACGCCACCACCGGCTACAGCGCCAGCGTGCGCAACCTCGCACAGATCAGCTTCGCGACCGACAACATCTTCAGTGACGGCTACTCGCTCCAGCTGGCCACGGTGACCGGCAACGCCACCGATGGGTACGTGGCCACGCTGACGGTCGCCGTCGCCGCGTAAATCCCGCCCCGGCGAATTCCGTTTCGCCGTTTTCGCCCCGCCATCCCGGCGGGGCGAATGCCGTTTCGCCGCCACGCGGCATTCCTCCCTCAAAAACCCTGGCATGGCCTTTGCACCTACCCGAGTGCGTGCGGCAGATCGGCCGCACTTCCAACGGAGAGTGCCATGGACCGTTCCACCATCGACCGCCGCCTGCTCGACTTCAAGCCGGAACTGGAATTGCCGGCCGCCTCGGAGGCCGGCAAGCCCTGGCGCGACGAATACGGCGAAATGGACTTCGCCGCGCGCCTGCTGGAAGCGGCTGATGCCGACGAGCTGAAGCCGGTCCTTGCCGACATCGTGGCGGCGGCCGGCGACGGACGCCAGCCGGCGCTGCGCACTCCCATGCTGCGCGTGCTGGAGCACGCGGCGCGCATGGTCTTTCCGATCGACGCCAGCCGGGCACCGGCGGACCTCAAGCGCAAGGCGGCCGCCGTGTTCGGCCTGGAGCTGGAGGGGCTGTCACCGGAGGACAAGGAATTCGAAGTGGCGCGGCGCTTCGTTCGCCTGGCGGCGGACGCCGCCCGGCAGGCCATGAGCCGCGCGGGCGGGCAGCCGGCCGGCGCGGCGGTACAGCGCGCCCTGCGGCAGGCCGCCCGCCGCAATGCGCCGGGCCTGCTGCGGCACGGCGCGGCGCCGGCGCGGGACACATCACGCATACAGGTCATCGATATTTAGGCGGGGCGGTGCGGCCGTTCCAATTTTGGTGTTTGACTATCAACAGGAGCTCATCATGCATGACATCGATCGCACGACCCTGGAATTCGGCCAGGAATTTGGCGGCGGCAGCGGCTATGAAATGGAACAGTACGAATTCGGCCAGGGCGAATGGACGGGCGAGGGCGGCGGCCTGCTGTCCGAGGCGGACGAGATGGAGCTGGCCAACGAGCTGCTCTCCGTCACCAACGAACAGGAGCTGGACCAGTTCCTGGGCAGCTTCCTGAAGAAGGCCGCTTCCGTCGCCGGCAATGTGATCAAGTCGCCCGTCGGGCAGGCCGTGGGCGGCGTGCTGAAGGGCGTGGCCAAGAAGGCGCTGCCGATGGCCGGCGGCGCGATCGGCGGCTACTTCGGCGGCCCGCTGGGCGCCAAGATCGGCAGCGGCCTGGCCTCGGCGGCCGGCAGTGCGCTGGGGCTGGAGGCCGAAGGCGAGCTCTCCGGCGAAGACCGTGAATTCGAAGGCGCCAAGACCTTCGTGAAGATCGCGGCGGATACCGTGAACCGCGCTGCCCAGGCCAGGGGCGGCGACCCGCGCCAGATCGCCCAGCAGGCCGCCACCGCGGCCGCCAAGCAGTTCGCGCCGGGTTTGCTGGGCCAGGGCCAGTCGCGCGCCGGGCAGGGCGCGCTGGCGACGCAGGGTGGCCAGGGCATGCAGGGCGGCCAGATGAGCCAGGGCCAGGGCCGTTCCGGGGCCGCCGGCGGGCGCGGCGCCAGCAGCGGACGGTGGATGCGGCAGGGCCGCAAGATCATCCTGTACGGCGCCTGACGGCCATGGATGCCTATGCGGCCTGGATGCTGGCGCAGGAAGCGCGCTCGCTCCTGAACCGGGTCGACCGCATGCAACCGTTCGTGCTGATCGAACCGATGGTGCCGGCGGCCGCGCTGCCCACCGCGGCGCAGGCGGCGATCGAGCGGCACCTCACGCTGGTGCGCCGCGAACTGCGAACCATGGTGCGCCGCTTCCTCGGCTGGCTGCGCGGGCCGGCGGCGCGACGGGTTACGGTGGCCGACGCGCAACGGCGCTTCACCTTCCTGCGCCTGAAATTCAATGCCGCACTGACGCAGTTCGACCTGTTCATCGACGTCGTCACGCAGCGCAGCGAACACGGCAACGGGGTGTGGCTCGCCGGGCTGGACGCGGTCTCGCGCGACGCGTTGCGGCTGCCGGGCGGCTACTTCGAGGCGCCGCCGCTGGTGTGCTACCTGGACCGCGGCCCGGGCGCGGCGATCCGCCGGGCGCGTACCCGGTTGCCGGGCGGCGGCGAGAACCCGGTCGCGATCATCCGCGTGCCGCGCGAGCGGATGATCGGCAGCAGCATCGCCTCGTCCCTCGTGCACGAGGTGGGACACCAGGGTGCCGCGCTGCTGGATCTGGTGGGATCGCTGCGGCCCGTGCTGCAATCGCTGCAGCACGGCGGCAGTGGACCGCCCGTCGTGTGGCAACTGTGGGAGCGCTGGATTTCCGAGGTGGTGGCCGATTTCTGGTCGCTGGCGCGGGTGGGCGTGGTTGCCACGCTGGGCTTGATCGGCGTCCTGTCGCTGCCGCGCGTGTTCGTATTCAGGTTGAATGCCGACGATCCGCACCCGGTGCCGTGGCTGCGCGTCAAGCTCAGTTGCGCGGTGGGGCGCCTGCTGTATCCGCACCCGCAATGGACCCGCATCGAGCGGCTGTGGGACGGCTTTTACCCGCTCGACGGCCTGGCGCCGCGCGACCGGCTGCTGCTGGAACAGCTGACGGCAAGCCTGCCCTCGATGGCCGGCCTGCTGGCCCACCACCGGCCGCGTGCGCTGCGCGGCGCTTCGCTGGTGGAGGCGATGGACACCGGTGCCCGGCAACCGGCCCGGCTGGCGCGGCTGTACCGATGGTGGCACGCGGCGCCGCAGCGCATGTACGACAGCCCGCCTTCGCTGGTGCTGGCCGTGATCGGCCAGGCGCGCGCGGACGGCTTGCTGGCGCCGGAAGACGAGAGCGTGCTGCTGGCGCGCCTGCTCACGCACTGGGCGATGCGCACGGCGCTGGAGGATGGCCAAGGGCGTGCCCGCACGGTGCGGGGCTCGGCGAGCGGCACCGGCCTGGCACTGACGACAGGTGAATGACCTTTTAGGAGAGCGACATGAGTACGAGAAAAGTGGCGAAGGGCGCCCCTGCCGCGGTGGCCGCCGTGACGGTGGTGACGGTGGTGGAGGGCAGGGGCACGATCGAAGCGAAGGTGACGGACGAGACGACCGGCCGCCCGCTGGTGGGCGCGGCACTGGTGCTGTTCAGGGCCCGCGACCTCGACCCGGGCACATTCCCTGCGTTCCGGGCGAACGAGTGGGAGAACTGGCGGCCGCAGGATCACGACCGGCTGATCGAACGGCCGACCGGGCCGCAGGGCATCGTCAGGTTCGAGGAACTGGAACCGGGTGCGTACTTCGTGCTGTACGACCATGTGACGCCGGCCGACGGAGCGGACGTGTACCGCTTCGAGGGCGGCGTGCTGGGCGCCGACGAAGTGCTGCAGATGACGATCGCGTTGCCGATCAGCCCGGTCGTGAAGTTCGAATTCGAACCCTCGTCGGGGGGCACGCGCACCAGGGATGCCATCGTCGGCAACCGCGCCATCGCCGTCGTCGACTTCGAAGGCAGCAACGGTCCGAACGCGGTCAGCGACCGGGTGGGCCTGGAGGTGGATGGGCGCTGGCAGGCGGCGGAGGGCAGCGCCTGGTCGGCCGCCCAATACATCAGGAAGCCGGGCAGGTACGACTTCCGGGGCCGGCTGGTGTTCGCGCGCCGCGCCGGATCGGTGGTCACCACGCCGCGCATGCTGCCGTTTGCCATTCCGAACGGCGCCCGCCTGGCCGTGGAGGGCGGCTTCGACGCGGAAGAAAAGCCCGCGCAGCCGATCACCGGCAATATCGGCGTGGCGCTGTCGCGCACCGAAACCGAGGCCACGCCCGACCTGGCGCTGTGGACGCTGATACGCAACAGCACCGAGGCGCTGTCGTTCAACAACTACATGGACTTTCTCGACCAGCTGTTCTGCGTGCCCTCCGGCGACCCGGCCAGCGCGCCGTTCGAGCGCTCGCGCTTCGGCCGGAAGACGGCCGCGTTCCAGTCACTGAGGAACCGGCGCGCATTGCCGTTCACGGACTCGGAATCGTACCGCGTGCTGAAGGCGGCAACCGAGGCGTTCGTGATGGTCAATTGCGGCGTGCTGCGCGAGCCGTTCGCCTTCGATCCGGTCAACGACAACGCCTACCTGGACCGCCGGGACATCCCGGCCGGCGGCGACCTGCGCGACACGCTGGTGCAGGATTACCTGGAATCGGTGGGCGGCACGGAAATGCTGCCCTACCTGGCGGTGATCCGGCGCAAGCTGCCCGACGTGCCCATCATCGTGCCCAATGCCCACGGCGAGGAGGCGGAACTGTGCTTCGGCATCATCCAGGACCGCCTGACGAATCCGTGCCTGATCGAACTGATCTGGAGCTACTGGCAGGAAGAAGGCATGCTGGTGCAGACGATGAACGTGATCACGCAGCGCTTCCAGAACCTGCGCTCGCCACTCGTCACCGACCCGCTGGCGAACACGGAAATCGACATGCTGCGCCCGCTGAACAACCTGCTGTGGGGCTATACGCAGGATGAACAGCACCGGCTCACGGTGGTGCGGCGCAACTACGAGTACGACCACCACTACGGCATGCGGCTGGACGGCAAGGCCGTGCGCAATATGCGCCCTGCCGACAGCCGTTCCAAATTCCTGGAGGCCTTCCACCACCTGCTGCGCCTGTTGACGACGTTCTACCGGCAGGACGACGACACGACGGTGAAGGCCGACGCGTTCCCGATCCTGAACGCGCTGAAGGAAGTGCACCTGATCCTGTCGCAGGGCATGCACAACCAGTATGGCGACCTGCCGTCGACCGCCCGGATCGAGATGCTGATGCAGCAATGGCTGCTGGCGCGGCCGGAGTTCCGCGAATTCCTGCCCACCCGCGTGATGGTCGCCTATCCCGAGCCGTGGATGGACCGCGTCGAAGCGATGAAGAAGCTGCAGATGTGGAGCGACACGAGCGTGATGCACTTCCGGAACCTGGCGATCTTCGGCGAGCAGTTGCTGCTGTCGATCCGCTTCGGCCACTGGAGCGATGTGTACGAGGCGACGCAGGCGTTCAACTGGGCGCGCTTCTGGCGGCCGCAGGCCCAGGGCTATATCCACGCGTACCGGGCGGCGACCGGGGTCGACCTGTCGGTCGATGCCGGCAACCCGGTGGGCGACGCCACGCTGCCCTCGGTCCTGCTGCGCCAGAGGCTGGCGCGGCAGCAGAGGACCGCCACCTGAGCATCGTGTGAACCGGGAAGCCGATTTCACGAGTGCGCTCTACCTGGGCATGCGTCACGGGCGGGCCGCGCTGGACGACTGGCCCGCCCTGACGCTGGGCAAGCCGGCGGCGCTGGCCGAGGTACCCGGCGCGCGCACGGTGGCGCGCGAGCTGGCGGCACTGCAGGGCTGCGCGGCGGCCACGCTGCTGCCCTCGACCTTGCACCTGTTCTGGGACCTGTTCGGCATGCTGGCCAGGGACCGGTACCTGGTGCTGGTGGACGACGCCGCGTATCCGGTGGCGCGCTGGGGCGCCGAGCGGGCCGCGGCCCTGGGGCTGCCGTTGCGCGCCTTCCGCGCTGGCGAGATGCGGGAGCTGGAACGCCTGGCGGGCCTGGCGGCGGGGATGGGGCGCCGCCCGCTGATCCTGGCGGACGGTTATTGCCCTGGCCTGGGCCGGGCGCCGCCGCTGGCCCGCTACGCGGCGCTGGCGGCCCGTGCGGGCGGCGTGCTGCTGCTCGACGACACCCAGCCGCTGGGCGTGCTGGGCCGGCGTGGTGGCGGCTCCGTCGTGGCGCATGGGCTGGCCGGGGCGCCTGTCATCGTCGGGGCCTCGCTGGCCAAGGGGTTCGGCGTGCCGCTCGCGGTGCTGGCCGGCAGCGCGGAGCTGGTGCGGCGCTTCGAGGCCTGCAGCGACACGCGGCTGCACGCCAGCCCGCCGCCGGTGGCCACGGTGATCGCGGCACGCCACGCGCTGCGCCTGAACGCGGCGTGCGGCAATGCGCTGCGGCGTGTGCTGCTGCGGCGGATCGTTCAGTTCCGCGCCGCGCTGGCTGACCAGGGTATCGGCTGCGGGGGCGGCGTGTTTCCGGTGCAGGCCGTGCAACTGCCGCCCGGGATGGACCTGGCGGCGGCGCACGCGGCACTGCGTCGCGACGGTGTGCTGGCGGTACCGCAATGCAGGGGGCGCACGGCGCTGCTGGCCTTCCTGCTGCGCGCCGACCACACGGGGGACGACATCGCAAGGGCGGCACGCGCCCTGCGGCATCACGTGAAGGAGCTGGCATGAACGGGCAATCGATGAGCGGGGAATTCGAGGCACTGCCTTTCTCCGCCGGAGGGATGGCGGGCGAGTGGGAAGCGGAAGGCGAGTGGAGCGGCGAGCAGGAGGGCGACGGCGAGTTCGAGGAAGAGCGCGGCAGGTCGGGTGGGCGCATGGGAGGCATGGGAGGAAGGAGCGGCGCGCGCCCGGCTTACCGTGGCGGCGGGCGCCCCGGCCGTGCGCCGATGGGGCGCCCAGCACCGCCGGGCCGGCCGAAGCCGGGGCCGCGGCCTGGCCGCTGGCCGCGCGGGCCGTACTGGGGGCCTGTCTATGGCTGGCCGGGCGGGGTGATGGTGGCCGAACCGATGGGCTATCCGCTGCCCGTGCGGGATGGCGGCGGGGGCGGCGCGCCGGCGTTCGAGCCGATCGAGCTGGCCGCCACGGATGACGGCGACGACGCCCCGCCGCAGGAGGAGATGCCGGGCAGCTTGCGCAGCGTGCTTGCGTCGATGGCCGAGGCGGCGCCCAGGTTCCGCTACGTGGGCCGGCTGAACGATGTGCGCAACCTGAACCTGCCACGCCGGCCAGGCCATTACCTGATCACGTTCAGGCAAGGCAATGCCTGGAAGGCCTACAACGGCCAGACCGGCAACCTGCACGAACGGCTGGTCAAGCACCGGCTGGGCGCCACGGTGCTGGGCTTGCCGGTGTCGGGGCACCACGTCTATATCGCGGAGAGCGGGCGGCCCGAGCCGGCCCGGCGCACGATCGAGATGTCGATCAACCGGGCCATGCTGCGCAACCACCCGGGCGTGCTGACGAACCAGAACGCGGAACTGGAAATGGAATTACTTGGATGGACATGAAGGAGACGATCATGAGCGGGTCACAATGCAGTTGCGGTACCTGCGGCGCTTGCCGCGGGCAGGGCGAATTCGAGGTGCTGCCTTTCCATGCTGAGATCCACGGCAGCATCGGCGGCGGCAGGCAAGGCGCGTTCGACGGGGAATTCCTCGGTGAGTTCGGCGGGTTCGGCGAACTGGACATGCCTTTCTCCGAAGTGGAGGAACTGGAACTGGCGATGGAATTGCTGTCCGTCGCCAGCGAGGAGGAACTGGAGCAATTCCTCGGCGGCTTGTTCAAGAAGGCGTGGAAGGGGATCAAGAAGGTCGGCTCGACGATCGGCAAGGTCGTCAAGCCGCTGGGCGGCGTGCTGAAGGGTATCGCCAAGACGGCGCTGCCCTTCGTGGGCGGCGCGCTGGGCTCGATGATCCCGATCCCCGGCGTGGGCACGATGATCGGCAAGGCGGCCGGCTCGGCCCTGGCGAAGGCGCTTGAGATGGAGGCCGAGGGCATGGACCCGGAACAGGCCGAGCTGGAGATGGCGCGCCGCTTCGTGCGCATCGCCGGCAGCGCCGCGCAGCAGGCGGCCGAGGGCGACGGCAGCCCGGCCGCATTGCGCGAAGCCATCAACCGGGCGCTGCGCCAGCACGTGCCCTCGGCGCAGCTGTGAAGCGCGGGATGTGAAGCGCCATGATCATCGACTGCCATTGCCACGCCGGCCCCGGCGACGGCCTGACGGGGCCCTGGGACAGCGACCTGGCCCTGGACCGCTACCTGCGCCGGGCACAGGCGGCCGGCATCGGCCGCATCGCGCTGCTGGCCGCGTTCCACTCCGACTATGCCCGTGCCAACGCCGCCGTCGCCCGGATCGTGGCCGGGCAGCCGGACCGCTTCTTCGGCTATGCCTTTGTTCACGCGCGCCGCGATCGCGGGCGGATCTGCGACATGGTGCGCACGGCCGTCGAGCGCTATGGCTTCATCGGCATCAAGGTGCACCGGGGCGACGCGCCGATCAGCGGCGAGATCTGCGACGCGGCGCGGCGCTTCGGCATCCCCGTGCTGTACGACCCGATGGGCGAGACGCACGTGGCCGAGCTGCTCGCCGCGCAATACCCGGACGTGGATTTCATCATCCCGCACCTGGGCAGCTTCGCCGACCAGTGGAGTGGCCAGCTGGCGCTGATCGACCACCTGGCGCGGCATCCGAACATCTACACGGATACGTCGGGCGTGCGCCGCTTCGACCTGCTGGTGGAAGCCGTGCGGCGCGCCGGGCCGCACAAGGTGCTGTTCGGCTCGGACGGACCCTGGCTGCATCCGGGGCTCGAGCTGCACAAGGTCCGGCTGCTCGGCTTGCCGAAGGCCGACGAGGCATTGATCCTGGGCGAGAACTTTCTGCGGCTGATCGGCACGACGCCCGCCGCCGCGCGGGCGGCAGCCGCGGTGCATTCCGGCTCGACCCACCCGCAAGCGAACGCACGATCGAAAGGATGGGAGCATTATGAATACATACTTTGAAACGCTCGGCTTCCCGGCGCTCGAGTTGGAGCAGGAAGATGAAGGCGGGCGGACCCGCGGTGCGGCCACGGCGCCGGCGTGCCGGCAGCTTTCGACCATCGGTGGACGTTACCTGAGCGGCGAGCCGGGCGGCCCGCCGCTCGATCCAGCCATCGCCGCGGCCCTGCGCGCGCCACTGTGCGGCATGAGGGCGTCGTATGTGTACATCGGCAGGCTCGACCGGATGGACCGCTTGCTGTACTCGGCACCGCACCTGGGCCCTTACTGTGGCCTGTACATCATCCAGTTCCCCGCCGGGTCGCCGATGCGGGGCTATAGCGGCCAGACGGGTAACCTGCGCACCCGGCTCATGCAGCATCGCCGCTGCGGCAACGCGTTCGGCCTGCCCCTGGCGAACTATCCGGTGTTCATCTGGGTGACGCCGCACCTGACGCCGGACCAGCGGCGCGCGTGCGAGCGCGAATTGCACGGGCGGCTCGGGCCGCGCGTCGTGCTGAGCAACGTCCTCAACGAGCTGCCCGGTGCGATGGGTGCGTGGGGCGCCCCGTAGCGCTTCGTAGCGCTGCGTGGCGCTTTCGCAACTGTGGCGATGAAAGTCGCCCAGGCCGCCGCCGCAAGCGTAGACTTCTTCCAGCTTCCCGCACACATAAGGCCGCGCGCAACCGCTGCGCAGCGTCGCCGCACCCGGCAGCCGCCGGAGATGCCCCTTCATTGCCGCCACGCGCGGTCATTGCGCTGTCCAGCCCCGGGCCCGCGTCGCCCCGGGGGCGTGCGCCACAGCGACGCGTCCTACCAGGGGAAGCCATGTCAGACAAATACGATACCGTGCCGACGAGCCTGCGGGCGTCGGAAGACAAGGAGCCGGACCATGCCGGCAAGCCGCACTTCTGCGCCATACCGCCGGAGCCGCGCAGGGTGTTCAAGCCGGGCGTGAGCGCCAGGCGCGAGAACCTCATCATCCTGTTCGGGAACAAATGGGTCAGCGGTACCACGTTGCGGTATTACTTCTTCGACCGCGATACCGATGGGGAGAAAGTACTGTTCACGGACGGAGAAGAGCGCTTCGTCAGCTGGGTGGGCGCCGAGGAACAGCTTGCCGTCGTCCGGCAAGCGTTCAAGATCTGGAGCGATGTCGGTATCGGCGTCCGATTCCAGGAAGTGCACGATCGCGAGGACGCGGAGATACGCATCGGTTTCATGAAAGGCGACGGCGCCTGGTCGTTCCTCGGGCGCGGCATACTCGATCATGGGCCCAATGAGCGCACCATGAACTTCGGCTGGGATCTCACCCGGCCGGGCGAGGTCGACACGGCGGTGCACGAGATCGGCCATACGCTGGGCTTCCCCCATGAACACCAGAACCCCAACGCGGGAATCGTATGGGACGAAGAAGCCGTTTATGCCGCGCTGGCCAAGCCTCCCAACGAATGGAACCGGGACAAGACGTTCTGGAACATCATCCGCAAGCTCGACCCCACGGAAGTGAAGGGTTCCGCATGGGACCCGGACTCGATCATGCACTATCCGTTCGAGCCGGGGCTGATCAAGGAACCGGTGCGCTTCTTCGAGGAGGGCCTGCGGCCGCACGGCGGCCTGTCGGCCCGCGATATCAGCTGGGTGCTCGCCTTGTATCCGCCCGAGGGCGACGAAATGGTGCTGCTCAAGCCCGCGCAGTCGATTCCGCTGGAGCTGACACCGGGCGAACAGCGCAACTTCCGCGTCGCGCCCCAGGAAACGCGCAAGTACGACTTCCGCACCTTCGGGGCCTCGGACTCGGTGATGGTGCTGTTCGAGAACGTGGATGGCGACTACCGTTACGTGACGGCGGACGACGACAGCGGCGAGGATACCAACGCCGCCTTCCAGGTCAAGCTCATGAAGGGACGTGAATACGTGCTGCGCGTGCGGCTTTATCATAGCGAGCGGCAGGGGCAGACGGCGGTCATGATGTGGTGACATGGCCGGGGCCGCGCGGGCCGGCATCATTGCCGGCTCTCGACCTCGCCCTCGCGCGCCGCTTTCCTGCGGATCTGTAACGCCCGATCCGTCACTCCCAGCCGCTGCGCGGCGCGCTGGTTGTTGTCGCCCTCCTGTTCGAGCACGAGCCGGATCGCCGTGTCCGATGCCGCCTGGCCGATGCGGGCCAGCGACATGCCGCGGTCGACGGCGTGGCGGATCGCGTCGCGGAACGGCGCGTCCGGCCAGGCGGGGGCGCGGTGCAGCCGTTCGTCTGGCGGCACGTCGCCGATCGTGATGGGGCCGGGCCCCGTATGCCGGTACCAGATGCGCGACACGGTCTGGCGCAGGTCGCGCACATTGCCCTTGTATTCGCGCGACAGCAGGTATTCGCGCACCGCCGGTTCCAGCGGCCGGCCCTGGCCCTGCGGGTCCAGCTGGCGCAGGAAATGCTCGACCAGCGGCAGGATGTCGCCCTGGCGCTCGCGCAGCGGCGGCGGGCGGCAGCGCCAGCCGGCGATACGATAGAAGAGATCCGCCCGGAAGGCTCCGGTGGCGATGTCCGCCTCCAGGTCGCGGTTCGTCGCGCACACGAGGCGAAAGCGGCTCGGCTGCCACCCGTTGCTGCCCACGCGCTTGTATTTCTGTTCCTGGATCACGCGCAGCAGCTGGGCTTGCAGCGGCAGCGGCAGCTCACCCACCTCGTCGAGGAACAGGGTGCCGCCATCGGCCATCGCGAAGGCGCCGTCGCGCGCGTTGAGGGCGCCCGTGAAGGCACCGCGCTCGTGGCCGAACAGTTCGGAGCCGGCCAGTTCGGGCGAGAGCGTGGTGCAGTCGAGCACCGTGAGCTCGCCCGGTGCGCCGGACAGGCGGTGGATCAGCTGGGCGATGAGGTCCTTGCCGGTACCCGTCTCGCCGGTGATCAGCACCGGCGACTGCGTGAAAGCGGCCACCTCGACCACGCTTTGCACCAGCGCGCGCCAGGCGCCGCTGTCGCCGACGAGCCAGTTGCGCACGGTGGACGAGGCCATCAGCTTTTGCAGGGCATCCCAGCGTTGCAGGCGGGCGGCGACCTGCTGGGCGCACAGCTCGGCGGAGCTCCATGGCAGCAGGTCGATCGCGCCAGCCTCGAGCAGGGCCCACATCGTATCGGCCCGCAGGGGCTCGCCCGCGCAGTCGATCGCCAGCACGGCGGCGTTCAGCGCGAGGGCCTGGACCGTCTGGGGCAGGGCGGTATCGCTGGCACCGCAGAGCACGACGCCGAAGCCCTTCGGCGCGCTTTCGTGGGCGGCATCCCGGACCGATACGCCGGCAGTGCCCAACGCCGCGCGCAGCGCAGAGGCCGCCGTTGCGGCGCCCCCGTCCAATACCTGCATCCAGATCGACAGCGCCATGGCCACCTCGCGCAAGATCGTAGCCGCGAGCAACGGTGCGGCGCAGAATGAATATAGCAGCGCTGGCTGTGCCTCGGTTTAACTAAATAAGACCTTGACGAGCGGCTGTCGGTCGCGGGGTGTATCGATGGCGATTGCTGTGCGAACCGTCGGCGATGGCCTGGTGTCGGACATGGTTTCCCTTTGGGGAAACCGTGTCCGACACTGGTTTTCCGCAGAGGCACCCAATGCCTCATGAGAACACCGGTGTCGCACACCACTTCCGGATGGAGCGTCCGGAAATGGTGTGCGACACCAAGGCTGGGGCCAACAAAGAAAAAGCGGCCACGCGGGCCGCTTGTTTGCCGGGTTGAAGCGAATTTACTGCTTCACGCAATCGACGAAGTAATCGCGCTTGCCGTTGACCTCGCGCTTGACCAGCCCGTGCACGTCCGTCTCGAAGCCGGGGAAGCGCTCGTTGAAGTCGCGTGCGAAGCGAAGGTAGTCGACGATGGTCTTGTTGAAGCGCTCGCCCGGGATCAGCAGCGGAATGCCCGGCGGGTAAGGCGTCAGCAGGATCGACGTGATGCGGCCTTCCAGTTCGTCGATGGCCACGCGCTCGATCTCGCGGTGCGCCATCTTGGCGAACGCGTCGGACGGCTTCATGGCCGGGATCATGCTCGAGGTGTACATTTCCGTCGTCAGGCGGGCCACGTCGTAGGCCTTGTAGAAATCGTGGATCTGCTGGCACAGGTCGCGCAGGCCCATCTTCTCATAGCGCGGATTGTTCGCGGAGAATTCCGGCAGGATGCGCCACAGCGGAGCGTTCTTGTCGTAGTCGTCCTTGAACTGCTGCAGCGCGGTCAGCAGCGTGTTCCAGCGGCCCTTCGTGATGCCGATCGTGAACATGATGAAGAACGAGTACAGCCCGCACTTCTCCACGATCACGCCGTGCTCGGCCAGGTACTTGGTCACGATCGAGGCGGGAATGCCGGTGTCGGAGAACTGGCCGTCCAGCGACAGGCCCGGGTTGACGATGGTGGCCTTGATCGGGTCGAGCATGTTGAAGCCCGGCGCCAGCTTGCCGAAGCCGTGCCATTCCTCGCTCTCGGCCTTGAAGATCCAGTCCTCGCGCGTGCCGATGCCTTCCTCGGCGAAGTTTTCCGGGCCCCACACCTTGAACCACCAGTCGCTGCCCCATTCCTCGTCCACCTTCTTCATGGCGCGGCGGAAGTCCAGCGCTTCGAGGATCGATTCCTCGACGAGGGCGGTGCCGCCCGGCGCTTCCATCATGGCCGCGGCCACGTCGCACGAGGCGATGATCGAGTATTGCGGCGAGGTCGAGGTGTGCATCAGGTACGCCTCGTTGAACGTGTCCTTGTCCAGCTTGACCGTTTCGGAGTCGCGCACCAGCACCTGCGAAGCCTGCGACAGGCCGGCCAGCAGCTTGTGGGTCGACTGGGTGGAGAAGATCAGCGACTCCTTGGCGCGCGGGCGGTCCTTGCCGATCGCGTGCATGTCCTTGTAGAAGTCGTGGAAGGTGGCGTGCGGCAGCCACGCTTCGTCGAAGTGCAGGGTGTCGATCTTCCCGTCCAGCATTTCGCGCAGCACTTCCACGTTGTACACCACGCCGTCGTAGGTCGATTGGGTGATCGTCAGGATGCGCGGCTTCTTGTTCACGGCGTCGCGCGCGAACGGATTGCTCTCGATCTTCTTCTGGATCGACTCCATCGTGAATTCTTCGAGCGGGATCGGGCCGATGATGCCGAGGTGGTTACGCGTCGGCATCAGGAACACGGGGATCGCGCCGCACATGATGATCGAGTGCAGGATCGACTTGTGGCAGTTGCGGTCCACCACCACGATGTCGCCCGGCGCGACCGTCGAGTGCCACACCATCTTGTTCGACGTCGAGGTGCCGTTGGTCACGAAGTAGCAGTGGTCGGCGTTGTAGATGCGCGCCGCGTTGCGCTCGGAAGCGGCCACGGGACCCGTGTGGTCCAGCAGCTGGCCCAGCTCCTCCACGGCGTTGCACACGTCGGCGCGCAGCATGTTCTCGCCGAAGAACTGGTGGAACATCTGGCCGATCGGCGACTTCAGGAAGGCCACGCCGCCCGAGTGGCCGGGGCAGTGCCAGGAGTAGGAGCCGTCGTTCGCGTAGTGCACCAGGGCGCGGAAGAAGGGCGGCGACAGGCCGTCCAGGTAGCTCTTCGCCTCGCGGATGATGTGGCGTGCCACGAATTCCGGCGTATCCTCGAACATGTGGATGAAGCCGTGCAGCTCGCGCAGGATGTCGTTGGGGATGTGGCGCGAGGTGCGCGTTTCGCCGTACAGGTAGATCGGGATGTCCGCGTTTTTATAACGGATCTCTTCCACGAAGGCGCGCAGCGACTTCAGCGCGTGGTCGGTCTCTTCCTTCGAGCCGGCGCCGAATTCCTCGTCGTCGATCGACAGGATGAAGGCCGAGGCGCGCGATTGCTGCTGGGCGAACTGCGACAGGTCCCCGTAGCTGGTCACACCCAGCACTTCCATGCCTTCCTTTTCCATCGCGGCGGCCAGGGCGCGAATGCCCAGGCCGGACGAATTCTCGGAACGGAAGTCCTCGTCGATGATGACGATGGGGAAACGAAATTTCATGATGTCTCCAAAAAGAAGAACCGCCCTGGTCTCATGCGACGGGGGCGGGCTGGGTGCAATAAATCAACATACCGCAATTCAAAGGACCGCGATTTTCGCAGAATTCGCACCGCTCAGGTAAAAAAATATTACTCATTGTTCACCGGCGGCGGCGCCACCGACGGGCGCGCCCAAGGCGGCGGCTCATCCGGCGTGGCGGCGGTAGATGACGATGTCGAACGCGGTGCCGTTCGCGGACTGGTGACGGGTCCGCTCGGCTTCGCGCCACATGGCCGGCTCGATGGGCGGGAAGAACGTGTCGCATTCGAACTGTCCGTCGATCTCCGTCACGATCAGCTGGTCCGCCACGGCCAGCGCCGCGTCGAACACCTGGGCGCCGCCGATGACGAAGGCGGGCGCGTCGCCGACCAGCGCCACCGCTTCGTCGAGCGAATGCACCGCTTCCACGCCGTCGCGCTGCCATGCCGTGTCGCGCGTGATGACGATGCTGCGCCGGTTCGGCAGCGGGCGGCCGATCGAATCGAAGGTCTTGCGGCCCATGATGATCGGGTGGCCCGTCGTCAGGCGCTTGAAATGGGCCAGGTCTTCCGGCAGGTGCCAGGGCAGCTGGTTGCGCACGCCGATGCCGCGCTGGCGGTCGATGGCGACGATGATGGAAAGTTGCGTCATGGTGTGCAATGGTCGAAAGTGCCGCATTATCGGCGATTTTTGCTTCAGCCGTGTGACCGCCGCGCGCTCATGTGCCGCTCATGCCCCGCTCAGCGCCTTCACCGCCCCGCGCAACGCCGCGTGCAGGGCGGCGCGCTGCGCGGGCGCCAGGTCGGCGAACATCATCGCCTCCACCTGAACCACCTCGGCATCGCAGCGCTCCATCACGGCGTGGCCCGCAATCGTGAGGCTGATCTGGATGATGCGGCCATGCGAAGGGTCGGGCCGCCGTTCGATCCAGCCCTGCGCCTCCATGGCCTTGACCATCTCGTTGGCCGATTGCGGCGAAACCATCGTGCGCTCGGCCAGCTGGGCGTTCGACAGCGAACCCTGGGCGCGGAATACGGACAGCGCCGTGTACTGGGTCACGGTCAGGCCCAGCGGGGCCAGGCGATCGCGCAGGTGGCGGCTCAGAACGTGGTCGAGGCGGCCCACGAGATAGGCAAGGCCGGACGGGCGGCCGGGGTTGTCGGTCTGGTGCGGCATGCTGGATGCGAAAGTCATGGTGGGCGGTATTGTAAGACAATCGCCGCCGCTCACGGCGCCACCCGCGGCCGCCTCAGGACGACGCCTCCGGCGCGGGTCTGGCGCGCCTCAGGAACGGTTCGGCGACGAGGATGCCGAGCGCGCACCAGATGACGGCAAACGAGAGGAGGGTGTTCAGCGACACTTCCTGGCGGTAGAAGACCAGCGCGACGACCAGTTGCGTGGTGGGCAGGACGAACTGGAAGAATCCCATCACCGACAATGGCAGCCGGGCCGCCGCCAGCGAGAACAGCCATAGCGGCAGGACCGAGACCACGCCGCACAGGCCCAAGGCCAGCATGGCGCCGGCTGAAAGACCGTGCGGCAGGCGTAGGGACATGTAGGGCGTTGCAAGCGACAGCGCCAGCAGTACGCACAGCACCGCCGTTTCGCATAGCAATCCGCTGAATGCATCCAGTGTCGTGAGTTTTTTCAGGCATGCGTAAGCGCCCCATGTCCCGCCAATGAGGAGGTAGACCCAGTGCGCGAGCTCGCCGCTGCGCTGTACCATGGCCAGCACGGCGGCCGCGATGAGGGCCAGGGCACCCTTGCGCAGCCAACTCATCCGGTCGCCGGGCGCGATGACGCCAACGCCGATTGCCACGAAGGGAGCGATCAGGTAACCGAGCCCGCTCTCGACCACGTGCCCGTGGATGGATGCCCAGATGAAGGTGCCCCAGTTAACCACGACAAGGAGGGCGGCCGCCGTGTGAATGGCCAGCGCGCGCGGCGTCAATCGTTGCCTCAGGCCTCGAAAGCGGCCAAGTACCGCCATCACGAGGAGGAGCGTGGCCAGCGAGAACACGATGCGCAAGCCCAGCAGGACAGTGGGCGGCACCTGCGCGAGCGCTTTCCAGTAGAGCGAGGAAAAGCCAAGGATCAGGTTGCCGGACACGCCGGACAAGGCGGCCGACAACATGCCTGAGTCGAGCCGCGCAAGTCTCATGACACGGGCCTTGTTGTGTGGTGATGGGGGATCCTAGCACGCCTCTCAACCATCAAAGCTCTCCAAAAGTAACTGGCGATCGGCAGACGCGTCGGTGCGCAGGCAGTGCTTGCAAGCGGCTGCCTGCGGCGTTAGTATGAAGTCAATATCAGGAGACCTGATATTGACTTCCATAACAACCCGGAGACAACCATGCACGACCATTCCATCCGCCCGGCGCTGGCGGCGCTGGCGCTCGCCGCCATGCTGCCGGGCTGCGGCGGCAGCGGCACCACGGCCACCGCCACCACCCACCTTGCCGTTGCCACGGGCGCCAAGCTGACCAGCTGCACCGACCTTGCCGCGAAGGCGGCCTTCGCCGGCACCACCATCACATCCGCCACCCTGGCGCCGGCCGGCAGCGTGACGCAAACGCTGAACGGCGTGGCGACGCCGATGCCCGAGCACTGCGTCGTGCTGGGAAAAATGAACGAGCGGACCGGCGTGGACGGCCGGCCGTACGCGATCGGCTTCGAGATGCGCCTGCCGCGCGACTGGAACGGCCGCTTCTTCTACCAGGCCAATGGCGGCAACGATGGCAGCATCAGCGGCGGCAACGCGGCGTTCGGCAACCTGCTGGGCGGCGGCCCGGTCAGCAACGCGCTGCTGCAGGGCTATGCGGTGATCAGCTCCGATGCCGGTCACGTGCCGGACGCCACGGCCAACGGCGCCATCGCCGGCCAGGTCTACGGCCTGGACCCGCAAGCCCGGCTCGATTATGGCTACAACGCGGTCGGGCAGCTCACGCCGATGGCGAAGAACGTCATCCGCGCCGCCTACGGCAAGGGGCCGGACCGGTCGTACATCGTCGGCTGCTCGAATGGCGGGCGGCACGGCCTGGTGGCGGCGAGCCGCTACGGCGACCAGTACGACGGCGTGCTGGCCGGCGCGCCGGGCTACAACCTGCCGCAGGCGGCGGTGACGCAGATGTGGGATGCGCAAGCCTTCGCCGCCGCCGCGCCGGCCGGGGCCAACGGCCGGCCGAACATCGGCGCCGGCTACTCGGACGCCGACTTGCGGCTGGTGGCCGGCAAGATCCTCGAGCGCTGCGACAAGCTCGATGGCCTGGCCGACGGGATGGTGAGCGACACGGCGCAGTGCCAGGCCGCGTTCTCGCTGGCGCGCGACGTGCCCACGTGCGCCGGCGCGCCGGACGGTGCCTGCCTGACGGCCACGCAAAAGGCGGCCCTGCAGAAGGTGTACGACGGGCCGAAGAACTCGGCCGGCAATGCGCTGTACGCGCGCTGGTCGTGGGACCCGGGCATCGCCGGTCCAGGCTGGCGCAGCTGGAAGCTGGGCACCGCCACAAGCCCCGGCCTGACGGCCACGCTGGGGGCACCGTCGATGGCGTTTATTTTCTCCACGCCGCCGGCCGATCCGGCCGTGCTGACGGGCACGGGCACGTCGCTGCTCGACTACGCGCTCAACTTCAACTTCGACGCGAATGCCGCGAAGATTTTTGCCACCACCGACCGCTTCACGGAATCGTCGATGTCGTTCATGACGCCGCCGAATCCCGGCCGGCTCGACACGCTGCGCGCGCGCGGCGGCAAGGTCCTCGTCTTCCACGGCGTGAGCGACCCGGTGTTTTCGTTCGACGACACGGTGAAGTGGCTGAACGCATTGAAGGCCAACTACAGCGACACCGGCGCGTTCGCCCGCGTGTTCTCCGTGCCCGGCATGAACCACTGCTCCGGCGGCCCGGCGACCGACCAGTTCGACATGATGAGCGCCCTGGTGGACTGGGTGGAGAAGGGCATCGAACCCGAGGCGATCCGCGCCACCGCCCGCACGGCCAGCGCCAATCCGGGCCTCGGCACCATCCCCGCCGGCCGCACCCGGCCGCTGTGCAGCTGGCCGAAAGTGGCCACCTATGCCGGTGGCAACGTGGACGACGCGGCCAGCTTCACCTGCCGCTAAAAAAGTACTTGTCAGGCTGCCTGATTAGGACTAGTATGCATTTCATATCAGGTAGCCTGATACATCAAATGACAGAGGAGACACGCATGAACAAGTACGAAGGGCGCTGGCAAACCGTGAAGGTCGACGTCGCGGAAGGCATCGGCTGGATCACGCTGAACCGGCCGGAAAAACGTAACGCCATGAGCCCGACGCTGAACCGCGAGATGATCGACGTGCTGGAAACGCTCGAGCTGGACGACGCGGCCCAGGTGATCGTGCTGACCGGCGCCGGCGAGTCCTGGTCGGCCGGCATGGACTTGAAGGAGTACTTCCGCGAGACGGACGGCAAGCCGGAGATCATGCAGGAACGCATCCGCCGCGATTGCTCGCAATGGCAGTGGAAGCTGCTGCGCATGTACAGCAAGTCCACCATCGCCATGGTGAACGGCTGGTGCTTCGGCGGCGCGTTCTCGCCGCTGGTGGCCTGCGACCTGGCGATCGCCGCCGATGACGCCGTGTTCGGCCTCTCCGAGGTGAACTGGGGCATCCCGCCGGGGAACCTGGTCAGCAAGGCCGTGGCGGACACGATGGGCCATCGCCAGGCACTGCACTACATCATGACGGGCGAGACCTTCACCGGCAAGCAGGCGGCCGAGATGGGGCTGGTCAACCGCAGCGTACCCAGGGAAGAATTGCGCGACGCGGTCGTGGCGCTGGCGCGCAACCTGCTGGAGAAGAACCCGGTGGTGCTGCGCTACGCCAAGCAGGGCTTCAAGCGCGCCCGCGAGCTGACGTGGGAGCAGGGCGAGGATTACCTGTACGCGAAGACCGACCAGTCGAACTACCGCGACCCGGAAAAGGGCCGCAAGGAAGGCTTGAAGCAGTTCCTGGACGATAAGACGATCAAGCCGGGCCTGCAGGCGTACAAACGCACCTGACACCTCATCCTATATAGTGACGGGCCACAGAGCAGGGCACAACCTGCCGGCCCACCGAGTAACAGAGGAGACACCATGTTCGACACCGATTTGCTGGTGGACGGCCGCCCGGCCGCCGCCTCGAATGGCGCAACCTTCGAGCGCCGCAACCCCGCCAACGGCGACACCGCCACCCGCGCCGCCGCTGCCACGGTGGAAGATGCCCGGCGCGCGGCCGACGCCGCGCAGCGCGCCTTCCCTGCCTGGGCCGCCATGCTGCCCACCGAGCGCCGCGGCCTGCTGCTGAAGGCTGCCGACACGCTGGAAAAACACCGTGCCGAGTTCGTTGCGCGCGGCACGCTCGAAGCCGGCGGCAGCCCGATCTGGTACGGGTTCAACGTGACGCTGGCGGCCAACATGCTGCGCGAGGCGGCGGGCATGACGACCCAGGTGGCCGGCGAGGTGATTCCTTCCGACGTGCCCGGCTCGCTGGCGATGGGCGTGCGCCAGCCCTGCGGCGTGGTGCTCGGCATCGCGCCCTGGAACGCGCCCGTGATCCTGGCGACGCGCGCCGTGGCGATGCCGCTGGCGTGCGGGAACACGGTGATCCTGAAGGCCTCCGAGCAATGCCCGGCGCTGCATCGCCTGCTCGGCACCGTGTTCGAGGAAGCGGGCTTCCCGGCCGGCGTGGTGAACGTGATCACGAACGCGCCGCAGGATGCGCCGGCCGTGGTCGAGGCGCTGATCGCCCACCCGGCCGTCAAGCGCATCAATTTCACCGGCTCCACGCATGTCGGGCGCATCATCGCCCAGCAGGCCGCGAAACACCTGAAACCCGTGCTGCTGGAACTGGGCGGCAAGAACCCGGTCGTGGTGCTGGACGATGCCGATCTCGACGCGGCCGTGGAAGCGGCGGCCTTCTCGTCGTTCTTCAACCAGGGCCAGATCTGCATGTCGGCCGACCGCATCCTCGTCGACCGGAAGATCGCCCCGGCTTTCCTCGAAAAATTCGCCGCCAAGACCGCCAGCCTCAAGGCGGCCCACGCGGACGCGCCGCTGGCGGGCATGGTCGACCCGGCCGCGGCCCAGCGCGTGGAGGCGCTGGTGCGCGATGCAGTGGAGCGCGGCGCCACGGTGCTGCCGGCCGTGCCGAGCGCCGACGGTAACCTGCTGCAGCCGGCCATCATCGATGGCGTCACGCCCGAGATGGCGGCCTACCGCGAGGAAGCGTTCGGGCCGGTGGTTTCGATCATCCGCTTCGACGGCGACGAGGAGGCGATCCGGCTGGCCAACGACAGCGAGTACGGCCTGTCCGCCGCCGTGTTCAGCCGCGATATCGGCCGTGCCATGGCCGTGGCGCGCCGCATCGAATCGGGCATCTGCCACATCAATGGCCCGACCGTGCACGACGAGGCGCAGATGCCGTTCGGCGGCGTGAAGGCGAGCGGCTACGGCCGCTTCGGCGGCAAGGCCGCCATCGCCGAATTCACGGACCTGCGCTGGATCACGGTGCAGACCACGCCGCGCCACTACCCGATCTGAGGAGGACCCATGACTGCATCGCAGATGCCGGGACGGTGCCGTGCCGTGGCCATCGGCTGCCCGCAGGTTACCGTGCGCCGGCAAGGGGACAACTGGTACGTGGATGCCGAGACGCCGCTGGGCGAGGTGCCGCGCCGCTTCACCGATTGCCTGGTACGCGGCGCCCGCGACTGGCCGGAGCGCACGCTGGTCGCGCGCCGCGGGGCGGATGGCGAATGGATAAGGATCACGTATGCGGACATGCTGGAACGTGCGCGCCACATCGGCCAGGCCTTGCTCGACCGCGGCATCTCCGCCGAACGGCCGCTCGTCATCCTGTCCGGCAACGACCTGCAGCACTACCAGCTGGCCATGGGCGCCATGTATGCCGGCGTGCCCTACGTGCCCGTGTCGCCGGCCTACTCGCTGGTAGCGACCGACTTCGGCCGGCTGCATGAGCTGGTGGCGCACCTGACCCCGGGCGCCGTCTACGCTTCCGATGGCATCGCCTTCAGCCGGGCGATCGCCGCAGTGCTGCCCGCGGGGACAGAATTGATCCTCGATGCCGGCGAGGTGGGGGATCGCGACGTGACGCGCTTTTCGGCCCTGCTCGAGACGGTGCCGTCGTCCGTGGACGCGGCCAATGCCGGGGTGGGGCCGGAGACGATCGCCAAGTTCCTGTTCACTTCCGGCTCCACGAAGAAGCCGAAGGCCGTCGTCACCACGCACGGCATGTGGACCAGCAACCAGCAGATGCTGCTGCAAACCTTCCCGTTCTTCGGCGAGGCGCCGCCCGTGCTGGTGGACTGGCTGCCGTGGAACCACACCTTCGGCGGCAGCCATAATATCGGCATCGCGCTTTACAACGGCGGCACGCTGTACCTGGACGATGGCCGGCCGACGCCGCAGGAGTTTCCGCGCACGCTGGCCAACCTGAAGGAAATCGCGCCCACGGTCTACTTCAACATCCCGAAGGGCTGGGAAATGCTGGCCGATGCGCTGGAAACGGATGCCCAGCTGCGCGCCACCTTCTTTTCGCGCGTAAAACTGTTCTTTTGCGCGGGGGCGGGCCTGTCGCAGGCGGCGTGGGACCGGCTCGACGGCATCGCGGTGCGCCACTGCGGCGAATCGATCCGCATCATGACGGGGCTGGGCATGACGGAAACGTCGCCCTCGTGCACCTTCGGCACCGGGCCCATCGTGCGCGCCGGCTATGTGGGCGTGCCGGCGCCGGGCTGCCGCGTCAAGCTGGTACCCGTCGGCGGCAAGCTCGAGGCGCGTTTCAAGGGGCCGCACGTGATGCCGGGGTACTGGCGCATGCCGTCGCTGACCGCGGAAGCGTTCGACGACGAGGGGTATTACTGCACCGGCGACGCGCTGCGCTTCGCCGACCCCGCGCAGCCCGAGCTGGGCTTCATGTTCGACGGCCGCATCGCCGAGGATTTCAAGCTGGCCACCGGCACCTTCGTGAGCGTGGGACCGCTGAGGGCCAGGGTGATCAGCATGGGCGCGCCGTACGTGCTGGACGCCGTCGTGACCGGGATCGATCGCCACGCCGTGGGATTGCTCGTGTTCCCTCGCATGGAAACGTGCCAGGCGCTGGCCGGGCTGGGTGCGGACGCAACGCCGGCCGAGGTACTGGCCAGCGGGCCGGTCCGCGAGTTCTTTGCCGGCCTGCTGCGGCGGCTGAATGCCGAGGCGACCGGTTCCTCGACCGCGGTGGCGATGCTGCGGCTGCAGGAAGAGCCGCCCTCGATCGACCACCGCGAATTGACGGACAAGGGGTCCGTGAACCAGGCCGCCGTGCTGGCACGGCGCGCGGCGCAAGTGGAAGCGATGTACGAGTGCCGCGACGAAGGCACCATTCGCGCCAACTAGACAATAATGGAGGAGACACCATGAACACGCGCATGAAGATTCGCACCATCGTCATCGCCACCGCGCTGGCAACGGCGCTGGCCCCCGCGGCGCACGCCCAGGACCCGATCAAGGTCGGCGTGATCGCCGCGTTGACCGGCCCGTTCGCCAATATCGGCAAGCCGTTCGAGGATGGCATCCGCACCTATTTCCAGCAACACGGCGACACCGTGGCTGGCAGGAAGATCGAGGTGATCTATCGCGACGACGGCGGTTCGAATGCCGACCATTCGAAGCGGGCGGCCCAGGAACTGATCGCCCGCGAGAAAGTGGACTTCCTGATCGGCTTCTCGCTCACGCCCAGCGCGCTGGCCGTGGCGCCGCTGGCCACGCGTGCGAAGACCCCGATGATCGTGATGAACGCCGTCACCACCGGCATCACGGACAAGTCGCCCTACATGGTGCGCACGTCGATGACGATGCACCAGATGACGGAACCGTTCGGCACCTGGACCGGCAAGAGCGGGGGCGGCAAGCGCATCGGCACCGTTTACACGCTGGTCAGCGACTACAGTACCGGCGCCGACGCGGAGGCGAAGTTCGTCAAGGGCTTCAATGAAGCGGGCGGCAAGGTGGTGGGCTCGGCGCGCGTGCCGCTGGCCAATCCCGACTACTCGCCCTTCGTGCAGCGCGCCAAGGACCAGAAGCCCGACGCGCTGTTCTTCTTCGCTCCCGGCGCCGAGGACGGCACCGCGCTCCTGAAGGCGTTCACGGACAAGGGGCTGGACAAGGCCGGCATCCGGTTCCTCGGCGTGGGCGACATGACGAGCGACTCGCCGACGCTGGAAGCGCTGGGCGAGCGCGCGCTGGGCGCCGTGACGGTGCTGAACTACTCGACCGCCCTGGACAACCCGGCCAACAAGACGTTCCTGAAGGCGTATGCGGCGGCTAACCCGCAGCGCCCGGCACCGACGTTCGTGACGGTGGCTGCCTATGACACGATGGGCATGATCGCCGAGACCGTGCGCCGGCTGAACGGCAAGGTGACCGGCGAGGCGGCCATCAAGACCCTGGCGGGCATGAAGTGGAACAGCCCGCGCGGCCCGATCGCGATCGATCCGGCCACGCGCGACATCGTGCAGAACATGTATATCCGCGAGGTGAAGAAGGTCGACGGAAAACTCGTCAATGCGCCGATCGGCGTGCTGGAAAACGTGCCGCCGCGCTGACCGGCACAAAAATGCGTCGGACCTTGCGACCCTTGGAGAGTTCTCCAAGGGTCGTTTTTTTTGCGCTGTTCGCGGGTGCTTCCCTGGGCCCCCATGTTCCCGGAACTTTTGGAGCCGCACGAAGGAAGAGCGGGCCCCGCGGCTATGGGCCAATGCGCTATTGCCGTTGGCGGCGTGAAGCTATACTGGCATGCCAAACCGACAAGGAGAATCCATGAATGCCTACCTGGTAGTGGTCGATACGCTGGCCGATTGGGAGATCGGATACCTGACGGCGGAGCTGCACAGCCGCCGCTTCTTCGCCAACCCGCTGGTGGACTTCGGCTTCCGCAAGGTGGGGCTGAGCACGGCCGAGGCGACGAGCATGGGCGGCGTGACGCATGTGCCCGACCTGGCGCTGGCGGATCTGGTGCTGGAGGCCGGCGATGTGCTGATCCTGCCCGGCGGCGAACGGTGGGACCAGCCGGAGCTGCGGCCCATCCTGGACTTCGCGCGCGATGCGCTGGATGCGGGCCACAACGTGGCGGCGATCTGCGGCGCCACCAACGGCCTGGCCAGCGTGGGGGCGCTGGACGAGCGCCGGCACACCAGCAACGACCTCGGCTTCCTGAAGCAGACCTGCCCGGCATACCGCGGCGAAAAGCTGTACCGCAACGAGCCGGCCGTGCGCGGCGACAACCTGCTGACGGCCACCGGCCTGGCACCGCTGGAGTTTTCCGCCGAGGTCCTGAAAATGCTGAAGGTGTGGCGGCCGGAGACGATCCGCGCCTGGTACCAGTTGCACAAGACGCGCAAGGAGCGCTGGTATCACGCGCTGGTCGCGTCGATGACGCCGCCACCGCAGTGAACTGGGCCGCGCTGCGCCGCCGCTAAAAATTCAGCTCAGCCCGCAACCCCGAAATGGTATTATCATATAGACAAATGATGGCCATTCGACGGGATGCCGCAGTGCCGGCCCCGCCGTTGCGCCGCAACGATGGAGGAGAGCAGAACGTGAAGACCTTGCGCCGCACCTCGCTGTTGACTATGACCCGGCTGGCCGCCGGGGTCACGATCGCACTGGCGATCGCCGGTTGTGCCGATTTTTCCGCCGTGCGCACGTACGCCGATGATACGAAGAAGCTGGGGGCATCGTTTGCCGCGATCGCCGATACGCCGGTGCAGATCTGCCAATCCCAGTTCCTGATGCAGGAGCAGGTGAGCGAAGGTTTCGTGGCCTTCCGCATCGCCGACGTGCAGGCCAGCGCCGCGGCCAACTGTGCGCCGCTTGCGCAGAACAACACCCACATCCTCAACCTGGTCGCCCTGCTGGACGGCTATTCGGCCACGCTGGCCGCGCTGGCGGACGAGAAGCTGCCCAGCTATTCGGCGGAGCTGAAAGGGCTGGGCGCGGCGGTCACGGGCCTGAAGGACCGCTCCGGCGAACCGGTGGTGTCGGAGGATAAGGCGAAAGCCGTGATCTCGCTGGGCAAGCTGGTGTCGCGGCTTGCGACCGAGCGCGTGGCGCGCAGCGAAATGAAGCAGTTGCTCGAGCAGAGCGAGGCCGTGAACGCCACCACCGATGCCCTCGCGTGGTACGCGCGGTCAATCACCGGAGAGCAGCTAAAGACGTACCAGGAGCGTAGCCGCATCGCCATGGACTCCCTGCCGCGCTTCGAGAAGACCGAGCCGCTGGCCGTGCGCATGTACGCCGTCAACCTCGTCCGCGAGCAGGAACGGGCGAAACAGCTGGCGACGCAGAACGACGCGCTGATCGCATCGCTGGCAAGGCACCGCGAGGCGACCAACGCCTTGCGTGACCAGTTCGACAAGCGGCGCGACTGATCCGGCCGGACGGCGCGCGGGGTGGAGCAGCGAGGCAGGGCAACGAGGTAAAAGCCACTGAGGGCTCGACAAGCAGATCGACAAGCGGAGGATACCGGGATGAGCACGACCCTGAAGGAATTGACGGCCGATGAGCTGGCGGAGCTGGCCAACCGCTATACGGGCATTTCCACGAAACTGTTCGAATACCGCGTCACCCATGCGCTGACACCCGAGGAAGAGCACCTCGTGCGGGTCGAATGCGAGCAAAAGCTCGATGCGCTGGCCAATGTGCTGCGCGGCCAGGCCATCGCACTGGTGGTAACGGACGCGAGCCTGAAGGCCGAAGCCCTGCATGCCGCGCTGGACGCGGCGCGCAAGACGCTGGACAAGCTGGACAAGGTACGTGATGTGATCGGCCTCGTCACCAACGTCATCGCGCTCGGCGGAGCGATCCTGTCGGGCAATGCCAGGGCGATCGTGAAAGCGGTGAAAGCGTTCCGGGAACCCGATGAAGAGGACGAGGAAGAAGACGGCGAGGAGGGAGAGAAGGCGTAGTACCGCAGCTCCCTTTCCCCTCCGGGAACGTCTGTTTCACCAGTTTTGCTTAATGAAGCCAGGAGTTCTTATGTGTACGAAGAAGCCGCACCGCCATTCCATCCATTGCATCCTGCCGCCCTATATCCTGAGCCAGATCGCCAAGAACGGCAATGATCCGCAGCGGCGGTTCGCCGTCGACACCCTGTCGGTCGACGTCTCGTTCCGCCAGTTCCGCGCCACCGCGGTGGCGAGCGGCGCGCCGAAAGCGATGCGCGGCGCCATGCCCGGCACGGCCGCGGCCTTGAAGCGCACGATCTACGATGCGAAGAACGACCAGTCGCTGCCGGGCACCGTGGTGCGTACCGAAGGTTCGGACGCGACGGGCGACGTCAGCGTCGACGAAGCCTACGATTACCTGGGCGCCACGTATGAGCTGTTTTTCGACCAGTTCCAGCGCAACTCGATCGACGACGCCGGCCTGCCGCTGGACGCGACGGTGCACTACGACGAAGACTATGCCAACGCATTCTGGAACGGTAGCCAGATGGTGTTCGGCGATGGCGACGGCGAGCTGTTCACGCGTTTCACCGCGTCGATCGATGTCATCGGCCACGAGCTGACGCATGGCGTGACGGAAGTCGAGGCGGGCCTGGTCTACGAAGGGCAATCCGGCGCGCTGAACGAATCGATCTCCGACGTGTTCGGATCGCTCGTCAAGCAATATGGCCTGAAGCAGAAGGCCGACGAAGCGGACTGGCTGATCGGTGCGCAACTGTTCCTCGAACCGGGACCGAAACGCCAGGCGATCCGGTCGATGAAGGAACCGGGCACGGCCTACGATGACAGTGTTCTGGGCAAGGACCCGCAACCGGGGCACATGAAGGATTTCGTGCGCACGGTGGAAGACAACGGCGGCGTGCACATCAATTCGGGCATTCCGAACCGCGCGTTCTACCTGGCCGCCGTCGCCATCGGCGGCTTCGCGTGGGAGAAGGCCGGCAGGATTTGGTACGATAGCCTGCTCGATGCGCGCCTGAAGCCGAAGTCGACGTTCCAGGCCTTCGCGAAGCTGACGCGCTCGAATGCCGAGAAGCTGTACGGCGTGGACAGCGCCGAGGCCAAGGCGGTCATTCAGGCGTGGAAGGATGTCGGGGTGATCAAGTAATCTGTCGCCGGCGCTTCGATTCAACCCCACTGTAACAGCTGGGGTTGGAACACGCGCTTCGGCCCGCGATCGTTGGCGCGCCGGGAACCAATTCGTCTTGCAGGGAGGATGCATGCGCATCGAAGTAGCGACCGAAGGCGGCTTCGTGGCCGCCCCCGGCCTGGCGAAGCCCGTCGTGCTGGATACGGCGACCCTGCCGCCGGACGAAGCGGCCGCGTGCGAACAGCTGGTCCGCGAGGTGGTGGCCGACGCCGATACCAGCTTTGCCCAGCCGCCACCACTGATGCGTGACGGCCGTACCTACCGGATGAAGGTCGAACTCGATGGCCGCGAAGTGGCGCTGAAGGCGGCCGATGGGGCCATGTCGCCCGCCTGCCGGCAGTTATTGAAGCTGGTGCGCGCGCGCGGCGCGCGCTAGGCAGGCTGGCCGGCGCTCCCGGTCAAGTCAGCGGCGTTTCGGCCTTCTTCAGCGTGCGCAGCACAAAGCTCGACTTGCTGTGCCGGATGCCCGGAATCTTGTAGAGCCTCTCCCTCAGCAGGCGTTCATAGTCGCGCGTGTCCTTCACGGCGATGCGCAGGAAATAATCGTAATCGCCCGAAATCAAGAGGGCTTCCAGCACCTCGGGCATCGATTCGAGCGCCCGGCCGAATTCATACAGCGTCTCGTCGCTGTGGCTGTCGAGCGTGACCTGCACGATCACGGTGTCGTGATAGCCCAGGCGTGCCAGGTCGAGCTTGACCGTATAAGCCTCGATCACGCCGCTGTCGGTCATCCGCTTGATCCGGTTCCAGCACGACGTCGTCGAGAGCTTGATGGCCGCGCTGATCTCCTGCAGCGGCGTGCGCGAATCCTTCAGCAGGATTGCCAGGATGCGCAGATCGGTCGCATCGAACGTTTTTCCTTGCTCTTCCATACCGGGAGAAAATCTTTCATGAGTTGTACTGTTATCGCGTGAAATTATGAAGCACTTTCACCGGCTGCGTCGATAAAATTCAGGGCATGAAACCTTCTCCCGACGAACTTTCCGCCGCGCGGAACGGCGTGGCAGCGGGCGCACCGACCGGTGCGGGCCTGCTGCTCGATACGCTGGTCCACTGCGGCGTGGACACCGTGTTCGGCTATCCGGGCGGCGCGGTACTGCCGCTTTACGACGCGCTCGCCCTCGATGGGCGGATACGCCATATCCTCGTCCGGCACGAACAGGCCGCGGTGCACGCAGCGCAGGGTTACGCGCGCTCGACCGGCAAGCTCGGCGTCGTCTTCGTCACCTCGGGGCCCGGCATGGCCAACACCGTCTCCGGCTTGCTCGATGCATTGAGCGACTCGATTCCGGTGCTGTGCATCAGCGGGCAAGTGGCCACGAGCGCCATCGGCACGGATGCCTTCCAGGAATGCGATGCCCTCGGGATTTCCCGTACCGTGACGAAGTGGAATGCGCAGCTCCGCGAAGGGCAAGCCATCGTGCCGACCATTCGCCAAGCGGTGGCGACGGCGCTTGGTGGCAGGCCGGGACCCGTGCTGGTGGATGTGCCGAAGGATATCCAGGCGCAGCGCGTCGCGCACGATGGATCGTTGCCCGCGCCGCAGCCGCCGCCGGATTCGCCGCGGGACGGTGCTCATCGGGCCGCGCTCGCATCGGCCGCGCAACTGATACGGCAGGCGCGCCGGCCCGTGTTCTATGGCGGAGGGGGCCTGATCAACGCCGGCGAGGAAGCCTGTGCCGCCTTCGGCAAGCTGGTGCGGTGGAAGAATGCGCCCTGTACCCTGACCCTGATGGGGCTGGGCGCCTTTCCCGCCAGCGATCCTCGCTGGCTGGGCATGCTCGGCATGCACGGCACGCTGGAGGCCAACCTGGCCATGCATGAAGCGGACCTCGTCGTATGCGTCGGCGCCCGCTTCGACGACCGGGTGACGGGCAAGCTCGCCCATTTCTGCCCCGGCGCGCGGATCGTGCACATCGATATCGATGCGCGGTCCATCGGCAAGGTCGTGCGCACCGATGTCGGACTGGTCGGCGATTGCGGCACCGTGCTCGCCGCGCTGGCGTACGTGCTTGAAGAGGACAGCGCCGATCACGCCCTGACCATGGACTGGTGGCAGCGCATCGACGGCTGGCGCGCGCAGCGCTGCCTCGATGTTCCGGCACCGGCGGCGGCCATCCTGCCCCAGCAACTGATGTCGACCCTCGCCAGCCACGTGGCGAAGCACGACGGCATCGTTTCCACCGACGTCGGGCAGCACCAGATGTGGGCTGCCCAGTACATGCGCTTCGACCGTCCGCGGCGCTGGCTGACCTCGGGCGGAGCGGGAACGATGGGCTACGGCCTGCCGGCGGCGATCGGTGCCCAGGTGGCCCATCCGGATGCGCTGGTCGTCTGCGTGTCGGGCGACGCGTCCGTCATGATGAACATCCAGGAGCTGTCGACGGCCATCCAGCATCGCTGCCCGGTCAAGCTGGTCCTGTCCAATAACGGCTGCATGGGCATGGTGCGGCAATGGCAGGAACTGCACCATGAAAAACGGTACAGTCACAGTTATTCCGAAGCGATGCCCGATTTCGTGGCGCTGGCACGGGCGTTCGGCTGGGATGCCCGGCGCGTGACCGATGCGGCGGAGCTCGACGACGCCGTTGCGCAATGCCTCGCGTCGCCGGGCGCGTTCCTGCTCGACGTGGTGGTCGAACAGGCGGAGAACTGCTTCCCCATGATACCGGCGGGGCACGGCCATCACGAGATCATGCTGTCCAGGAATCGCTGGTTCGTGCGCTGAGCAGATCTCGTTCCCGTCAGCAGGAGCCGTCGTCCAGGCTGCCGCGCGTGCCCCCGGTAAACGGCGGCTCGCGGAAGGTCGTCCAGTCGGGCGGCAGCGCGCTGCGGTAGGGCGGTAGCGCCCCGCGGTTCTCGCGCGCGTGCAAGGCGTTGCCGCGGGCGAGGAATTCGCGCTGGAAGAAGTCGAGGAAGGGCTGGTGCTCCTGCCGCACGATTTCCTCGATCGTGGCCATCGTCAGCAGGCCTTCCTTCAATTCCGGATTGTCGGCGGCCATCCGGCGGATCTCCATCACGCGGGCGCGGATGCGGCGTGCCAGGCGGTCCTTCATCGCCTGCAGGATGTTGCGGGAGTCGATCATGTGGTGCATCTCATGATTGAACGTGCTGCCGCCCGGGTTCTCGCGCGGTGTAAACAGCACGAAACGCATCGGGAACGTCGTCACGTTCACGGTCACCGGCGAGTTGAAGGTCTCTCCGCCCAGTTGCTGCGGCACGAAGAGGGGATTGGTACGCAACGTGAACTTTTCGTCCGTGAACGGCCGCACGCAACCATCCGTTCGCATGGTGGGGTCGTTGCATGGCCCGTCGAGATCCACGCCGGACACCGCGAAGTTGAAGCAGTAGCGTTCTTCCTCGAAGCGGACATTCACGCGCGGGAACATCGACGGATCGTAGACATTGGGATTGTTGCGCAGCCCTTCGTCCGAGCGCGCCAGCTCCTGCTCTTCGCGGATTTGCGCCAGGAGGCCGATGCCGTGCTCGGCGGCGAAGGGATTCGGGTCCTGCGCGGCGGCGCGCCGGCGCCTGGCCGCGAACGAGGGCAGGGCCGCGAGCGCGGTCGGAAAGCCCTGCGACAGGTCCGGCACGCCCGGTGCCGCCACCAGGTCCTTGCGCAGCCGCAGCGTAAACTCGCGGCCGAGCTGCTTGCGGCCACTTTCCCCCACGCCTTCGCGCTCGTCATCCGGGCCGGTTTCCTCTACCGTCGTGGCCGGCCGTTCCGGTGTGTCGAGGATCAGGCGGCCGGACGTGGGGTCGAAGCGCACCCTGACCATCAGCGGCCCGTCCAGGTGCAGCGCCTGGCGCAGCGGCACCAGCTCGGCGGCCACGCTGCGCACCTGGCGGCGGATCTCGGCGGCATCGGCGGCGCCCTGCACCTGGCCGCGCGGCGTCGGTGGCGAAATGTGGGTGATGCGCTCCAAGGGGTTCACGTCCGCCGCCGTCGGCCCATTCACCTGCATCGGCGTGCTGTCGGTCAGCGGTGCGGGATCGATCACGCTGCGTTGCTTCGCTTCGCCACTGTGGCCGAACATTTCCAGGTCCATCGAGAACGTGGTCTGGCGGCCTTCGACGAAATGGGTGGAGAAGCGGTCCATCGGCGCGTCGTCGCGCCGCGCTGCCACCCACGTATTGAAGGTGACCCTGACCGTCGCGCGGTTCAGGTCATTTCCGGCCTGCACCGTGCGGGAAAGCGGCTGGGACGGGTCCAGCCGCGTCAGGTCCGTGAACACCAGCGGCATGGCCGCCGAAGGCGAATCGGAGAGTTCCGCGGTCGCCCTGCCGGTGGCGTCGAGCCGCTGCACGACTGGCGGCATGAACCACGGCGGGCCGTCGAGGTGCGCCGGCGGCCCGTCGCGCATCGGCACCGGCACGGCTTCGTTGATCGCATGGCCGCTGACGTAGCTGGCCACCCGCTGGTCGGCCACGATCGTCTGCAGGAAGCCGACTTCGTAGCGCGGGAACTGCGCAGCGTCGCCGGCCGCTTGCACGGTGGCGCGGAAGCGGAAGGCCCCGCGCGGCGCGGCGATACGCACCGCGTTACCCGGTTCGGAGATGCGTGGCGTCACCACGGTGGAACTCCCGGTCGCGTCGAAGGCCACGCTGCTGAACGTGAGCGGCGTGGGCGGAGCGGGGCCCTGCTGCTGCGGGTCGATCGCGCCCGGCAGCTGGCGGCTGGGGCAGGGTGGCGGCGTGCTGGCCAGCGGGTCGGCCGTGGGCGCGCGCCACCACCGTTGTGCCGGCACCAGGACCAGCCCCGTGGCCGGATCGGTGCCCGCCGGCGTCATGCAGGGCGGGAAACCGGCCAGCTCCACCAGGAAGATGGCAGCCGGGTGCACGGCCGCGTCGTTCGGCCCGGTGTTCAGGCGCGGTGCCAGGAAGTGGTGGAAGGCCATGTCGATGATGCGCGCGGCGGCGCACAGCACCGGGTTGTCCGCCTCGCTGAACGTTTCGCGGGCCAGCACGATCTCGCGCAGGCCGGTCACGTTCGGATGACCCAGGCGCGGATTGTCGAGCGGATTCGCCGGCGGCCTCGGGATCGTCGCGTTGCCGTTCTCGCCCTCCACCAGCACCGTGGTCCGGCGCACCATCTCGGCCACGCTGGGGATGGTGCCGCAGGTCCAGCGCGACACATAGGCGTCCGCCGCCAGCCGGTAGTCGCGCGCGATGATGCGCCCGATCGCCAGGTCGGCCGCCTCGCGCAGCGTGGTGGCGCGGCGGGTGGCGTCCGGCGTCACCTGGCCGGCCGGCGCGTCCGCGCCGACGATGACGATGCGGTTTTCCGCCTGCGTGGCGCCGAAACTGGAGGTTTCGCCCATTGCCGCGATGCGGATCTGCTGCGAGGGCACGCCGGCGTTCTGCAGCTCGCGCGCGGCGCGCTTGGCGCGGTGGCAGGAAAGGCGCAGGTTGTAGGCCGCGGCGCCGTCGGTGCTGGCGAAACCGTGCACCTTGAACAGCGAGTCGGCGCGCTGGCGCCGCGCGAAATCGCGCAGCAGGTCGACCTGCCGCTGGTCGATGAACGCGTCCGAATCCATGCAGAACTGGAAGCGCGAGCCGACGATCGAGCCGACCGCCTCGGTCGGGCAGGGGGGATCGGGGCGCAGGTCGCCCAGGTTGGTGGGCACGGCCGGGCAGCCCGGTTCCGCCGGCCGCTCTCCGAACTCGGGCGGCGGGCGGCCGACGCCGGTGGAAGGCTCCACTTCGCCGAAGTCGATCTCGGGCTCTTCGTCATCGGTGGCGCCCTCCTGGCGTTGCAGCCGCGCGCCCGGCACGGCCCCGCCGGATTGCTGGATGACGTGGGTCAGCTCGTGCGCCAGCAAGTGGCGGCCGGCGTCCGTGTCGGGCGCGTACTGGCCGGCGCCGAACACGATATCGTGCCCGGCCGTGTAGGCCAGCGCATTGATGGCGCGGGCGGACTGCGCGGCCGCGCCGCCGGTGTGCACCCGCACGGCGGAAAAATCGTAGCCGAAGCGGCTGTCGAAGAAGCGCCGGGTCGCACCGTCCAGCGCCTGACCGGGTCCGCCGAGCACACTGTCCACCACGGCCGGCGCGGCGCCGCCGGGCGCGGCCTTGGCGCGCACGACCAGCTTTTCGTCTTCGCTCTCGCATGCCGAACATTTGCGTTGTACCCCGGCGCCGCCGGCCGCGACGGTGGGCGCCCGGGCGCCGGCCGGCATGCGCATCACGCGGTCGGCCACGGCGTCCGCCTCCCGCTCGAACGAGTCGCCCGCCGGACCGACGCCAAGGCGCGACTTCGCGCGGCAGCGCGGGCAGGTCCCGCCGCAGGCGCAGTGGGCCGGCGGTGGCCGGGCGGCCTCGCGCGGTTGATGCAATGACTGTGCGGCCGGCTGGCCTGGCCGCGCCGCCATGGTGGCGGCGGTGCGCGGCTTGGCGGGAGCCTTGGCGGCGGCGTGCTCCACGTGAACCTCCGTCAGCCCAGCACCCGGCGCGCCAGCGCGATCAACTGCCTGGCCGCATCCTCACTGCCCAGCAGTTCGGCCAGCACCTGCGGGTCGATGGCCACGATGTCTTCCACATCCTCGATGCCGCCCTTGATCAGCTGCTGGCGCATTGTCGCATCCAGGTCCAGCCGGTCGAGCGGCGTGCGCGCCGTGCACGGGTCGCCGCCTTGCTGCCACGGCAGTACCAGCGTGACGACGACGCTCGCGCCGTGGTCGACGGCGATCGCCTCCTGGCTCAGCAGCACTTCCTTGCCGGCCGGGTCCAGCACGCGCGGCAGCAGTTTGCCCAGCTTCATCAAGCGGGCGGTTTCCTGCGCATCGAAGGCGGCCTTGAAGTGGCCGTTGGCGTCGCTGCGGCCGAGCGGCGCGCCAGCGGCCCCGCGCTCCGTCACCAGTTCGATTGCATGGTTGGCCACGCCCTGGCCCTTGCCGTCGACGAGCCGGCCGCTGACGGCGGCGCCGCGCTCCGGCACCTCCGGCGGCGCAAATTCGACCGCCTCGGCGGCGATCGACAGCAGGCGGCGTGTTTGCACCGCCGAGCGCGCCTGGGCGGCAACGGCCGCGGCGCGCGGATGCTCCGCCCCATGCTTGGCGGCGAGGTGCACGGCCTCCGCCTGCAAGGCCCGGGTCAGCGCCACCTGCGTGGTGGCGACGTGCTTCACGGCGGTGCCCATGTAGCGGCGCGCCAGCGGGGCCAGTTCGGTCGCGTTGAACGCATCGGGTTCGAACGTGCCCCCGAGCTCCGCGGCATAGGCCGACAGGGCCGGCGCGGCGAAGGTGCCGACCGGCGCCGGCGTGCCCGCCGCATCGCGGCAGAAGGTGGAATCGAGAACGTGGTTCGGTTCGTCGACCGTACGCGGCACGTGCGGCCCGCTCGCGGCCGGGAAGGCGAAGATGCAATGGTCGGCCTGGTTGAGCAGCGTGAGATTGGCGCGCAGGGCCAGGGTCAGCATCGATAGCGTGCGCGTGGCACCCTCGCGCAAGCGGCCGCCGGTGGCGCGCACCGTGTCGCCGATCAGCACCGTGTTGCAGAAGAAGGGATCGCCGCGGAACACCGAGCTGGTATTGCCGGCGTAGCCCAGGTCGTCCATCACGAGCACGGCACAGGCGATCAGCGAACGGTTCACGGCGTCCAGCCGGGCGAAATTGTCGTCGAACAGCGTTTCGCCGCCCGGCAGGCCCGCCTCGGCCACCGCGCCGGCGTTGTTCGCGTTATCGGTCATGCGCGCCACCAGCCGGTGGATCCCGCCGAAATTGAGCAGCAGCACGCCGCCGAAGGCCGCATCGAGGAAGCCGAAGCGGCCCGTGTGGGCACTGCTGAAGTGGTTGTTCGCCACCGACACGGGGCCGAAGGCGAAGGCGGTGAGCGCGCGGCCGGCCGGCTGGTCGACCCGGTTGTCGTGCACGCGCAGCGCCGGGGTGCGGCCGGTCGACTGCGACAGCCGCTCGCTGAGCGCGCCGGCGAAGCGGATGTACAGGCCGCCGCGCAGGCCGGCGCGCCGGTTGTCCTCGTAGCCGGCCGTGACGGTGCCGTTACCGGCCAGCGTATTGTCGACGATCTCCACGTCGTTGCCCCAGCCGACGAATACCCCGCATACCGGGTCGGCCGCGGTGGGCCCGTTCTCGTTGATGTGGTTGCCCCGCACGATCAAGGCATCGACGACGGCCAGCGACACGCCGCCGCGCCCGATCACCTGCGCCTGCGCCAGCATCGCTTCCGTGAACGGGTTGCGCAGGTTGTACAGCAGGCGATTGTTCAGGATCACCAGGTCGCGTACCGGGTGGGTGGCCCGCAGCAGCGGCGTCAGCGCCAGGTTGCACAGCGCCGTATCGATGGCGGCAAGCAGGTTGTCCTTCGCATTGTCTCCCGGTGCGGCGACGTTCGGGCCGGCGAGCACGGCGCCGGCGCGCAGCCCGAACCCGATGCCGGACAGGCCCATCATCGAGACCCGGTTGGCCTCGATGGTGATTTCGTGCAGGAAGCCAGGCTCGGGCCGCCGCTGCGCACGGCGCGCGATGACGACTTCATACACGCGTTCATTGATCCGCCCCAGCCGCACGATGCGCCAGGCCGGGTCCGCGCTGAGCAGGTTCAGGCCCGGCGCGGTCTTCACGATCACGCGGCCCTGATCGTCGCCCGTTTCCGAGGCCAGCGTGCCGTTCGGGCCTTGCAGGTAGACGGCGATATCGGCCCGCGGCGCGCCCGACTCGTCGCGCACCACGGCGCGGAAGGTGGCGTTGTCGTCGATGTCCACCGACACTTGCGGCACGTCCTCCGGCGGCGGTTCATCGGGAGGTGTCGGCGGCGGCGGATCGAGGTCGCCGCCCAGGGTGACGCCGTTGCCGGCGCCGCCCACGATCTCGTTTTCCAGCAGCCGCACCCGCTCGCAGCCGGCGCGCAGGTGGATGCCGCCGATCGCGCGGTAGGGCTGCAGCGGCACCAGCAGCGCAAGCACATGGGTCCATGCCATGTTGGCATAGGCCAGGACGAGGTGCGGAAAGCGGTACAGTACTTCCGGCCGCGCACACGGATCGGCCGGGTCGCGGGTCGGATCGTCGTCCGGCTCTTCCGGCTCCGGCGTGCGGTCGACGAAGGGCAGCAGCACGAGCGTGTTGCGCTCCACCAGGCTGTCGTCCGCCGCCAGCGAGATGGCCGGCAGGCCCGCCGCCGTATCCAGCACGTGCAGGCGGTTATGGGCGATGTGCAGGCCGGCGGCCGCGTTGGCGCGGATGCAGTGGATGCGCGCGATCATGCGGGTGGCATCGATGCGGATATCGCGGCACAGCCCATTCTCGCTGCCGTCGGCCAGCACGGCGATGCCGTCGTAGGTCAGCAGGTCGAGCGTGTGCACGCGGATGCCGATGCAGTCGACGAAGTGGAAGATCGGATCGAAGCGCGTCTGCGTGCGCGGAAGGACCAGCGTGCGCCGCGCGCAGCCGTGGATCGTGATGTTGCGGCGTCCCTCCAGGCGCAGGTTGGCGCGGTGCAGGCCGGGCAGCAGGCACAGTTCGCCGCCGGCGGCCGGCAGGTGCGCCGCGGCCACTTCCAGCGAGTTGAAATGGCCGAACGAGGTCACCCCGTCGCCGATCACGAAGGTGCAGCAGCCGCGGCGCGCCGTCAGCGGGCCGAACGGCACACGGCAATCCTCGATCGAACCGGAAACCGTGGTGTCCTGCCGGCCGGTCCAGTTGATCTCGGCCAGCGGCACGCGGTGGTAGACGATGCCGATTGGCGGCGCATCGTCGACGAGCACCTGCTCGTTGGCGATGTCGCCGGCCCGCACGGTGAAGGTCCAGTAATCGCCGGGGCGGTAGTTGCCGGCTGCCGGCGCGTCAAAGGCGAGACGGATGCCGTCGCGCAGCTCGACCGGGTTGGCGACATTGGTGAAATCGGCGATGTCGGCGATGCCGTTCCACAGGCGGAAGAACACCGGATCGGTGGTGGCGGGCAGCGTGCCGAAGCTGGCCGGCGCCGCCAGTTCCAGGTCATGGTCGGTATTCAACGTGGCCATGGTGGCGTACACCACGGTCCAGGCGCCGGCCAGCGCATCGTATTGCAGCGCCTCCAGGTAAAACTCCGTCAGCCCCGAATGCACGATGGGCGCGCGGCCGGCATCGATGATCACGCGGTCGGGGGCGGTGGAGGCGTCGAAGCGGCCGCGGCCGACCAGGCCGCCGTTCCACTGGCTCCACTTGAAGCGCGCGGGCGCGGCCGGCGGCACGTCCGCCACTTCGATGCGGTACAGGTAATGCTCGAAGCCCGTGTAGCCGCCGCCGCCGGCCACCGGGCAGTCGCCGGGGATGGCGACCACGGGGGCCAGCGACACCGTCAGCCGCCCCTTCGCGGCCGGATCGTCGCGCAGCCGGTCGCGGATCGACACGCAATCGTCGTTCTCGCCCAGCCGCAACAGGCGGATGCGGTAATTGACATAGGCCCGTTCCGACGTGTCGGGCCCGCCCAGTGCGGGCTCGACGAGGCGCTGCGGGTACTGGAAGCCGTGCAGCGCTTGTTCCGACACTTCCAGGATCACGGCATCGCGCACGCCGTCGTCGACCGTATCCGGGGTGGGTTGCGGCGTCGTGAGCGGCGGGCCGAAGTACGTGGCTACCCGCGTCACCGTGGCGGCCGGATCGGGCAGCTCGCCCGGCAGCCGGGTCAGGATGCCGTCCGCCCAGGCGCGGCCGGGGTGCAGTTCCACCAGCACGTCGGTGCCGCTGACCAGCGCCGACGCGACCCGGAAGCCATTCGGTTCCGCGGCCGGCACGGCGCAGATGCCGGCGCCGATGATGTCGCGCCCGGCCTGGCCATTCCAGCTTAGCTCGAGCAATTCCCCTTCCGTCATGTCCGCGTCGGTCGTCACGCGGCCCTGCTGGTGCAGCACGCCGCTGACGTTGCGCAGCACGCCGTCGGCCGGCGCCGCCACGCCACGCGCATGCTCGTGGGGATCGAAGTTCAATACCGAGAAATCGCCTTGCATAGCATCCCCCGTTCAGGTCTCCTGGCTTGTCTGGGCAAGCTCATGTCAATGGTCATGTCACCGGCAGAATCAGCGGCCGCACACCGACCGGCATGAATTCGCGCAGGCGGAAGCCCAGGTTGGCCCACTTGTGCGCCTCGAGCGCGAAGCCGAAGGCGCCCATCGCGTCGTCCCCCGGCCCTTCCTCGCGTACCCGGCGGTCGGTGGCGCGCGCCAGCTGGCCGTAACCCGGATCGTTGAAGCGTTCGGACGTGAAGACGATGCGCGCGCCGTGCACGCAGAAATGGTTCGGGGGCAGCCGGTCGGCGTCGGCCCCGATATTTCCCGCGAATGCGCTCCAGCGGATGCAGCCGTGCTGGTTGTCCAGCACCTCGAAACGCTGGGTGAAGATCCCGCCGAGGCCCCCGGTGGCGGCCACGCGCACGGGGCCGAAGCAGGTGAGGCCGGCAAAGTCCAGCCTCGCCCCCCAATTTGTGGCGGGGCTGGTGGCGGCGCCGATCGCGAACACGCCTGTTGGCGCATCGCGCAGGCCGAGGCCGGCGTCGACGATGCTGTCGGCGATGTCGAGCCGGTAGCGTTCGTCGATGCCGATGCTGCCGGTGATCGAGCGCGCAACGATGATGTCGGGCGTGGGCACGAAGGCGTCGATGTCGGCCGGATTCGTGAACCCATAGCCATCGGCCAGGCGCAGCGCCGGACGCAGCGGGGCGCGCGTGCCGTCGCGCAGGCTGTGCCCGCCCGGCGCCAGCGTGCAGCTGACGATTTCCAGCCGCGCCACGGCGGCCCGGTCGATCAGCGCGGTACCGGCCGGGAAGCCGGCTGCCGCGTCGATATACAGTCCGTCCAGGCGCACCGCCGGCTGTTCCGGCGTGGCGTCCGCCACCACCACAGGCCGCAGCGACAGCGGCTGCGCCAGCCGCACGATCGGCCGCTGGCCGCCGGCGGCGCGCAGGGTCAAAGGTTGCGCGAGGCGCAGCGACAGCGTGCCGTCGACCGACGTGCCGGGCACCAGGGCCAGGTCCACATCGTGCACCAGGCTGTCCGCGATCTCGATGATGACGGGCGTCGCGACCGTATCGAGACCGCTCAGCGCATCCTGCAACGCGATGCCGCCGGCGACGGCGCCGACGATGCGCAGCTCCGTGCCCACCGGCACGGCCGCGGTGCCGCGCGCCACCGGATGGGCGCCCACCGGCCCGGCCGCACCGTACGTGAGACTGGCGAACATGCGCGAGGTGCCGTCCGCGCCGATCAGTTCCGCCGCCTGCGCCGGCGCATCCAGGCCGACCAGCACGCGGCCGATCCGGGGATCGATGACGATCTCGCCGCTGCGCAGCGGGCGCCGCAAGCCGGTCTCCCAGGCGCACAGGTTGGCGCCGCGGAACAGCCAGCGCCAGTCGGTGGCCGGCGGCGCGGGTACCAGCAGGGGCGCGAGCGTCTCGGGCATGAACAGGTGCAGGCCGGCATCGCCCAGGTCGAAGCCCGTGGGCGGCGTGGCCGCGGCGTCGTAGAAGTCGACGGCGACATACGCTTCCGGATGGCCGGCCGGCGTGTCGCTGTCCAGCCGCGGCGCGAGCACGGGACCTGGCACGGCATCGGGCTCGGTGAGCGGCGACACCACCCCGCCCGAGGTGCCGGGGCGCAGGAAGCCCGGCCGGCTCGTGTTGAACAGGGCCACGGGCAAGTCCAGCGGGTGCAGGTCGAAGCGCAGCGCGAAGCGGGCCAGGCCCGGCGGCTGGGCCCCCAGGTCGATGCTGCCGCGCGCCAGCGGCAGGATGCGCGGGAGCCGGTAGGCCGCCAGCCGCCACAGGAAGATCGCCAGGTTCGGCAGGTTGACGTGGCGCACGCCATCGAGGGCCGGCTTCACGTCCGCCGTGTGGGCGAAGGTGTCGAACTGCGTGCCGAGCAGGGACAGCGCGGCCGGATCGCGCAGCGGCGCGGTGCCGCCGCGCGGCACGTTGAAGCGCGTGAGCCGTGGGTCGCCGTACGGCGGACTGCCCCCGGCGTCGGGGCGCTGGTGGTTCAGGTGCTGGGTCCAGCCCAGGTTTTCGCGCAGTTCCACGCAGCGGCACGCCCAGCCCGTGAGATTGACGGCCAGCCGTTCGATGGCGCCCAGCGTGCCCTTGCGGCGGCGCAGCGCGATCGTGTCGGCCACGTCGGCGCGCAATGTGCGCGGCTCGCCCTGCAGGTGCGTGGTGCCCAGCAGGTCCGCCAGGTAGGGAATCACCCAGTCGTCGCACGTGTCGATGAACAGGTCTTCATAAAGCTGGGCGATGTGCGCATGCAGCGCGCCATACGGGCCCTCGACGGCGGCGAGATAGGCGCGCAGCTGGTTTGCGGGCTGCTGCTCGGCGTCCCGCGTGCGGTAGATCTCGGGCAGCCGGTCGAACAGGGGGACGGCGGGCAGGTTCATGCGCATTCTCCCGCGGCGGGTTCGGCGACACTGCTCAGCACCAGGTGCGCTGCCGCCAGTTGCAGCAATTCGTGCGGGCTGCACGGCACCGCCTGCGCCATGGGGCGCGGCGCCGGCAGCAGCGGCACCTCGTCCGGCTTCGTGATGCCGGCCGATAGCAGGCCCAGCGCGGTCACCTTGCACCACAGGATGCCGGGCACGTTCTGCAGCCGCCCTTCGATGCGGCTGGCGTATTCGCGTTCGCCCAGCCGTCGGGCACGCAAGCCGAACAGCCCGGTGCGCTCGGCGGCAGGTTCGGAATGCGCGTCCGCGAGGCCGAGCGCGGCGCGCAGGCCGGCCTCGACATCTTCCTGCCGGTACGTGGGGTCGAGGGCATAGGCGATATCGGCGAACGCATAGCGCAGCAGCGCCTGCTGGACGACGAGCGGGAAGCGGTCCGGCCCGCGGCAGCGCTGCGCATGGGCCAGGATCGCCCGCACGTCGGCGAACTCGGCCTCGCGGCCCGCCTCCAGCAGCACGCGCAGGATCAGCGCCGGCACGCCGGCGAACAGGTCCCACGCGGCCGCGGCGGTGACCACGCCGGGCACGCCCAGCGTTTCGGTCTCGTAGTCGCGGATGCTGACGAGCCGCCCCAGGCTCTGCACCTTGCCGGGCGCCGCCAGCCGGGCCTTTTCGCCATCCTCGGCGTCGGCGCCGCCGGACACGATGCCGGCCAGCGTTACCTTGTCGAAGCCGGGCGGGCGTTCGCTGGCGGTCGGCGTGGTGCCGGGCTTCACCGGGCCGCGCGCACCGGCGCCGCTGCGGTACTGCGCCGCCACGTTGTCGAGGCCCGAAGGCAGCCGCGCACCCGTGATACCGTCGCCGAATTGCACTAAGCTGCGCCCTTCGGCATCTTCGCGGACGATGTACACGGTTTCCGTGGGCCCGCGGCCGAAGAATGCATCGACGCGCGTCCACAGCCGGCCGTTCACCCAGATCGAGAGTTCCGGCGCGTGCGGCGGCGTGCCGGCGGGATCGAGGAGATACGTGAGGGGCGACTTCGGCAGCGCGAAGGTCTGCCAGCTCTGCCGGCTGTCGCCGTTGCCCAGCACGGCCTCGCGCTCGGCCTTGCCCTGCGATGCGTCGACGAGGTTGCCGAGCACCGTGACGGTGGGGGCGGCTTCGTCGAAATCGGCGTGGCGGAACGGCGCCGGCAGGCGGTCGAAGCGCAGCGGCCACATGGCCGGCGGATCGCCTGGGGACGCCGCGAAATCCTCCGGCGCGCTGGTGCACACCAGTTCCGCCTCGCGCCCGTCCTCGTGCGCCAGGTACAGGCGGCGGCCGGCCAGCAGCCGGGCCTGGGCGGCGGTGCCGTGGAAGCACAGCCGGTCCGCCAGCGGCGTGAACGGGCCGCTGCGCGCCGTGGGCACGGCGCGCAGGGCCAGGGCCGGGCTGGTGACCTCGTGCAGCCGGTAATCCCGCACGTCGCTCTTGAACTCGACCGGGCTGGTATCGACGACCAGGGGCAGGTCGAGCGACAGGAGGGTGGCGGGCGCGGTGAGATTGCCGAAGCCGACCGTGCGCGCTTCGGTGCCGGTGATGGTGCGCAGCACGGTCGCGGGCAGGGCCGCGGCGCCGTCACGGCTGACCTTTGTCTGCAGCACCACTTCCGTGCCCGGAACCAGGTCCGGCATCTCGACGTCCAGCGGCAGCACCGTGGGGGCAAGGCCGATCGATGCATCCGTGTGGTTGCATTCCCAGCCGAGGTGGCGCACGAAGGACGTGTTGCGTTCCGTCGTGCCGGTGACGGTGGTGCCGTTCAGCGTGCTCTCCATCGTCTTGGGTGGCGCATTGTGGCCCAGGTGGCGCAAGGTGCGGCCGATGCGGCGCGCCGCGACGGCGCCGATCCAGTTGCGCAGCACCGGTGCGTCGAGTTCGATGCGCAGGCGGCCCAGCGGCCGCGTCACGGCCTTCACCTTGACCATCTGTGGCGCCGGCTGGGCGGTGACGGTGCCGCCCGTGGTGGTCCATGGCGGCTCCGGCGGCAGCAGCATCAGGCGGTCGCCGGCCTTCACATCGAAGGCGGCCAGCGCGGCCGAGTTGGCGGCGCCGCCCACGGCGACGACATCGAACGCGGGCGTGCCCGCCTCCAGCAGCAACGGGTAGCGGCGCGGGCGGTACAGGTGGAAGCGGCCGAGGTGCGGCCAGGCGTCGAGTTCGGCGTCGGTCTGGAACTCCGCCGGCTGCGGGCGCTCCTCCAGGTCGGCCTTGACGGCGAAGCCCCGTGGGATCGTCACCGGCTTGTCGCCGCGCGCCTCGAAGGCCAGCGTGGCGCGTCCGCCGATTGCGGGCGCGAGCCGGTAGCCGGTCAGCCGTACCAGTTCGGCCACGCTGTCGCGCCACGCCGCCGTACGCAGGTAGGCCTCGTTGGCATAGTGCTCCTGGTAGAAGGTGAGGATGTCGCCCAGGATGGCGGCGCCTTCCAGCAGGGCGATGCCGGGATCGTCGGCGCCGCGATGGGTCCAGCCGGCCAGTTCCGGCGCACTGTCGATGGCGCGCGTCATTGCCGCCACGAAGTCGCCGTAGCGGCCGATCCGGTAGGCGATGCGCGGCAGGCCGGGCCGATTTTCGGACCGATATGCGGGCCGCAGCGGGAAGGCCGCGGGATCGGTGATCAGAGGATCGCAGGCCATCATGCCCTCCCGCCATCGAGTTCGAAGCGCAGGCGGCCGCGCTCCAGGTGGTCCGGATCGTTCGCCAGCAGAACGACTTCATCGAATGCCATCTCGAGCAGTTCGATGTTGGGCGGCGCCGAGTTGGACAAAGCGGGCGCGGCAAAGCGTTTCATGGCGATGCCCTTGATGTGGCGGATGCCGGCGATGCGGTCGATGCGCCCGGCGATGGCGCTGCGGTGCAGGGCCTGGCCGAACGTCCATTCGTCGGGGTGGAAGAAGCCGCGCCGCCCATCGGTCGCCCAGCCGTCGGAGAATTCCTGTTCCAGCACGAGCCGCAGGTCTTCGCGCCAGTAGGCGTCATCCACCCACAGTGCGATCACGATGTCCAGCGCGACATAGCGGGGTGGGCGCAGTTCCAGGTCTTCGCCGATCAGCCGCACCGCCTCCAGGTGGCTGGCGACGCGCGGGTACAGCTCTTCCCACAGCGCGCCGGACAGGGCATCGCCCGCCACCGTGAAGCCGGCCGGGTCGATGGCGATGCGCACGGTGCGCCAGCTGCCGGTCCACGCGTAGCGCGCCACCGCGCGGGCCACGCCGGTCGCTTCCTCGGCACGGCGCACATAGTCGGCCAGCGTCACGGCGCGCAGCTGGCGCGCCCGGAACGCTTCGGGCGCGTTGCGGCGGATGCGCTCGAACGGCTCGGGATCGCGGCCGTCTGTCACGTCGAATGGATTGGTGGCCGCTTCCACGGCGCCGGTCAAGGGCCCGGTGAGCGCGCCCACGTGCACCAGCTGGTCGGCGCCGATATTGCCGGCGTGGCCCCCGCCGGCCTGGTATTCGGCGTGTATGACCGCACCGGCCGGCAGGGCGCGGCCGTTGCTGCCGTTCCCGAAGCGCAGCACGCTGCGCCGCGCTTCGTCGGTCTCCACCATGTAGTGATCGCCGTTCTCGGCCGAGTCGTCGCTGTGCACGAGGCTTTCCACCTCGTCCCACGGGTCGCGCACGCCGTCCGGCGTTTCCACCTCGACCCATAGCGTGGAGCGGGCGGGGACTTCGCCGTCCGGCGCGCGATCGGGTACCTGCGCGGGTGGCGGCGCCAGGTAAGCGAGGGGTTCGGTGTCGGGCAGGGCGGCCAGCGTCCAGTCCAGGCCGGTGCCGAAGCGGTCCATGCGGGCGTAATGGCGGTGCCGCACCGTGTCGCCGTCGGTGGGCAGTACCGTACCGGCTTCGTGAAAGTGCGCTTCCATGCGCCGGCCTTCGTACGCCATGACGAGGTTCCCGTAGAACAGCGACACGTCGGCGACGGTGGCCGGCGGCGGGCCGGGGCAGAACGTGGTGAAGCTGTAGTCGAAGCGCAGCGCATCCTCGGGCCGCCAGTGCACCCGTACCAGCCATGTGCTGGTGACCGGGTCGAACACCGATTCCGCGGCGCCGCGCGCCACGTCGACGCCGGGCATCAGGCGCAGCAACTGGCGATGATCGCGCCGATGGCCGGGAATCCGGCCGGTCCAGGGGTTGAGCACCTCGGCCACCAGCATTTCGCGCCACAGGCCGTTCCGTACCAGGTCGCGCAGCGCATCGGCGTCGGCCTGCGCGGCCAGGCCGGCCAGCGGCACGATGTCGGCGCTCGTGCTGCCGGCGGCCAGCGCCGGCCGGGCGTCGCGCCAGGTGTGCAGGCGCAGCCGGTTCAGCAGCGGGTCGAGGCGCCGGCGCTCTCCGGCGGCCAGGCGGCGCTGGCGCGTGGCGAAGAACACGCTGCCCTCGTGGGCCGCCGTGCCGCCGGTCCAGGCCACCACTTCCTGGCCGGCCAGCGTAAACGGCGCCTGGCCGGCGGCGATGTCGAGCGCCAGCCAGGTACTGGCCTGGTTCCCTTCGTGCAGGTGGTAATCCATCAGCCGCGCATGCCGGGCCAGCGACACGCGCTTGCGCGCCGTGCCGAGGTAGGCCTCGTTCATCACGCGGTCCTGGAAATCGGACAGCTCGTCGGCCGCGGCGGCGAACAGGTCGATCAGGACCTGGTCGTGGTCCGCCTCGCTCGTGCTGCCCCAGCCGGGCACGCGCGCGGCCATCGCGACCATCAGCGTGTGGCGGAAGGAATCGTAGTCCTTGGCGAGGTAATCGATCGCGGGGCTCGGCACCTGCGGGCGGCCCGTCGGGCCGGGGGCGCAATCGTTGGTGAAGCAGCCAGGCCGGAAGCGGAATCCTATCGTGCTGAAGAAGGGATCGATGCGGCTGGCATCCCACACCAGTTCCAGCGTGTAGGTCGAATAGTCGCCCACGGGGGCCACGCGCAGCGCCAGCCGCGTGGCGTCGAGCGCGGCCACGGCGGTCACTTGCACCTGGCCCTGGGCGCTGCCGGCCACGATGCGGCTGCCGCCACGGATGCGGAACACCTGCCGCGCCCGCGCCGGATCGCCGCCGATGTCGGCCAGGATCGCGGCGACATGCACGCCGTTGTAGAACCGCAGCTCCAGGTCGGCATGCGGCGGGTTCGGCCCCGGCGGCAGCGCCACCAGCACCAGTTGCATGCCGTCCAGCCCATGGCTGGCCAGCACGTCCGCGCGGTCGGCGGCATGGTCGGGGTGGACGATGGCGGCCATGGTGCACCTAGGTGGAAGTGCGCTGGAAGCGCAGGATGCGCGCGTCGGCACCGCCGGCCGGCACGTACTTGACGGTGACCTCGAGGGTGGCGCCGGCATCGTTCCATGCCACCTCCACCAGTTCCACGGTCAGCCGGTGGCCCAGCCAGCGCGTCAGCGCATCGGTGATGCGCGCCTTGACCACGCCGCGCAGCGTCTCGGAGGCCGGCTCGAATACCAGCCGCCGCACGCCGCCGCCGAACTCGGGCAGGAACAGCCGTTCGGCCGGGCTGGTGAGCAGCAGTTGCAGCACTTCCTCGCGCACGTGCGCATCGTCGTGCGGCGGCGCGGCGGTACGCCCGTCCGTACCGATGTGGAACGGGAAGGCGAGGTGGCGGCCGCTGGAGAGCGTGGTGGCCATGTCAGGTTCCTTTCGCTTTCTGCTGGACCTGCACGACGATGGCCGGGCCCTGCGGGACCTGGGCGGCATTCAGGCACAGGCCCACGCTCGTCTGCAACAGGACCGGCACGTTGCGCAGCGACGTCTGCGTGGCGCCGGTGACCCAGCGGATCGTCAGGCATGGCGAATACGCGACCGGCGCGAACGGGCAGCCGACGATCGGGTGCACATCCGTCTGCAACAGCATCGGCGCGCCATCGACCAGCGCCTCCGTGTTCGTCGTGACGAGGTGGGCGACGCCGCCGTGGGGGCACATCACGGTGCTCGCGGTGGTGAGGATGGGGATCATGGCGGCACTCCAAACGACATCGCGCCGTTGACGAGGCTCACGCCCGCCAGCCCCACCTTGATCAGGCCATTGTTCAGCGAGATGTCCTGCTGGCCGATCACGAGCTTGCAGGCGCCGCAGGTGATCTCGACGGCGCTGGACGTGAGCTTGATCTCCGGGCCGCCGCCGTGCGTGATCACCAGTTCGTCGGCCGCGTCGTCCAGCACCACCTTGTGGCCGTGCACGGACACCAGCACGCGCACGGCCGCGCCCTGCGGGTCGGGGCGCTGGCCGCTGGCCCACCAGGTGCCGGACCAGATCGGGCTGTCCAGCTGGCCCGCCTCGAATTCGATCCACACGCCGGCGCCGACCTCGGGCAGCATCACCATGCCGTGCCCGTCGCCGGCGAACGGCACGGCGGGTAGCGCCCAGCCGGTTTCCTTGTCGGCCAGCACGGCCGGCACCGTGGCGCGGATGCGGCACTGGTTTTCCGGGTCGTCCACGTTCGTGACGACGCCGCGGTATTTGCCGAAGTAGCTGGTACCGGCCCGTTCGACCAGGCTCTCGACGATGCGTTCGGTCAGGTCAGGCATCAGAAGATCCCTCCACCGGTGGAGACGGCGAGACGCAGGCCCCCGCCCAGTGCTTCGGCCACGGCCGCGCCGGAAAGCTCGGTCACCGAATCCGCCTTGGCTTCGACTTCCTGCACGTAGAGCGACGGCGTGATGCGGTGCACGACCTGCGTGATCAGGTAATAGCCGCTGTACGGCGTGGCGCCGGCATCGACCCGCACCTTCTGGTAGGGCGTGAGCACGGCCGGGTAGCAGCCGGGCACGACCTTGCTGCTCAAGGTGTACACATAGCCGCCGCGCCGTGCCTGGGCGGTGGCCGCTTCGTCCGGATCGTCGCGCGGCGTGTCGGCCGGGTGCAGCAGGCGCCGCGGCGTGAGGTCGGCGGGTCGTGCCGGCAGGTTGCGCATCAGCCCGAGGTCGGCGGCGCTGGTCTCGAACGTGGTCACGCCCTGGTCATCGACGCGCAGCACCCGTGCCTGCGTCAGCTCGCCGCCCTGCGGGTCTTGCGTGACGGTCGCGGAGACGAGGTTGCGTCCGGCGCCGACCAGCACCAGCGCCGGCAGGCCGGCCGGGCCTTCCGGATCGGGCAGGAAGCAGCCGATGCTCTCGCCGCGGTTCTCGCCGGGCAGCACATACGCATGGCGGTCGCTGGCGCGGCCCAGTTCGCGCAGGAACTGGAGCACCGTGCCCCGCCGCGCCGTCATCTCGGGGCGGCGCCGTGTGGCCAGGATGCGCGTACTCCTGATGACGTCGTCGAAACGGCCGAACAGCTCTTCGGCGATCTGGCTGGCCGTGCGCCCCTCGAACGGCGGGTCGACGCCCTCGTCGCGGTCGAGGAAGGCGCTGTCGTCGCGCACCACCATCGTGGCGTTGCTGCGGCCCGGCTGGGAATCGAGGCCGGCATCGACCGCGGCCAGTGGCCCGTCGATCAAGGGCACGAAGCGGCCGGTGCCGATGTCGAGTTCGACGCGCACGCGCGAGAACGGCCCGGCGGCATCGCCCGGCCAGTGCATCCAGCTGCCGCGCGGGTCGAGGCACAGCGCCATGCGCAGCCGCGCTTCCCAGAACGCGTCCATTTCCTGCGTCACCTCGATCTCTTCGATGCGGCGCAACTCCTCCTCGCTCGCGGCGCGGCTGCCGAACCAGACACGGAAGCGCGGGGTGGGCATCTCAGGTCTCCGGCAAGAGGATGGTGGCGCCGGCGCGTTCGGTGAGCGTGCGGCTGTCCAGCGCCGTGTTGGCGTCGGCCATGTGCCAGAACTGCGTGGCGTCGCCGCTGCGCTCCTGCGCATACAGGTCGAGCCGGTCGCCGGCCTGCACGGTGGCCGGCAGCCCGGCCACGGGCGTCAGGCGGCGCAGCTTCAACGCGAGTACCGGCTCGCCGGTCGCGGTGGTGCCGGTCGTGACGGTAGCCACTTTCGCATACCGGGAATTGGGCAGGAACATGGCGGCTCCTAGAATGGGATCAGGTCCACGACCTGCTCGGCGGTATTGGCCAGGTTGGCGATCGCCTGCGCTTCCTTGGCGATGGTCGAATAGCCGAGCGCGCCCTTGGCCAGCAGGTCGTCGGAACAGTCGTCGACACCGATCACGGTGAGGGCGATGTCGACTTCGGCGCGCAGCGGGTTCAGCGCCGTGTCGTACTCGAGCTCCGAGATGCCCATCGAGTCGATGGTGACCGGCAGGATGCGGGTCGGGCCCCAGATGAACAGGATGCGCGGGTAAGTCTCGCGCGGGATCGGCAGGGCAGGCTCGGCGCGCGTGCCGGAGAGCACGGCGCCGATCGCGTCGATGACGGCGCCCACGGCGCCGGACAGGATGGCGCTCGGCAGCACCATCTTTTCCAGCGCCGCCAGTTGCGGGCCGATGCCGAACAGTCTGGCCAGTTCCTTGTCCTCGGCCAGCGCGTCGGCCGCGCTGAAGTGGGCTTTGAAGGAGATGCGCTCGAACGTCTTTTCGCCGGCCTGCGACGTTTCGCGCTGGGTGGCGCCGCTGGGGCGCGGCGGGATCTGCAGGGTGCGCGACAGCGATTCGGGGTTGAACTGGAAGATCACCACGTTCGGGATCGGCCCGGCCAGCGCCGTGCCATACTCGATCAGGGCGCCGCGCAGCAGGGTCATGATTGCCCCCGCTTCGGTGCGCTTGCAAGGTACGCGGCGACGTGCCCGGCGATGGCGGTGGCCAGCGTTCCGGGCGCGGGCGCCGCTGCAGTGGCGAGGCGCCCGGTATCCAGCCGCTCCACCGGCCGGTCGGGCGCGGCGGTGGCAAGATGCGATGCGTCGAGTGCGCGGCCCAGTGCCGGACCGAGGGCGTGCGCCGCGGCGGCAGCGATGCCGGGCGGGATGCCGCGCAAGTCCAGTTCGAGCCGGCCGATCTTTACTTGCTTGCGCTGTTTGGTCATCGCACGCTCCTTTGCGCCGCCACCAGGGCGGCATAGGGCCCGAATTGGTTCAGGCTGTTGGCACGGTCCAGTTTCTCGTATTCGCGCTGGACCGCCAGGACGACCGCGTCCATGCCCAGCCGCGGCACGCCACACTGCGCGTACTGCGCGCCGGCGCTCTGCAGGCAAGCCTGGAAGACGATGGCGCGGATATGGCCGCCCGCCAGCGGGAAGCGCTCGGCGAGGAAGGGGAAATCGAGGCCGCTCGCATCGACATTGGGCGGAATGACCCCGCGCCAGATGCGTTCGCGCACCGGCGCTTCCGGCAGCGGGAATTCGACCACGAAGCGCAGCCGGCGCAGGAAGGCTTCGTCGACGTCCTTCTTGCGGTTGGTGGCCAGCAGGGCCATGCCCTTGAAGCGCTCCATCCGCTCCAGCAGGTAGCTGATCTCGAGGTTGGCGTAGCGGTCGTGCGCGTCGCGCACCTCGGTGCGCTTGCCGAACAGCGCATCGGCCTCGTCGAAGAACAGGATCACGTCCGCCGCGTCGGCCGCGTCGAACAGCCGGCGCAGGTTTTTCTCGGTTTCGCCGATGTACTTGTCCACCACCTGCGACAGGTCGATGCGGTACAGCGGCAGCGCGAGTTCCGCCGCGATCGCTTCGGCCGCCATCGTCTTGCCGGTGCCCGGCGGCCCGGCGAACAGCGCCGCCAGGCCCGCCTCGTTCCAGGCGCGGGCCGTGCCCCAGTCGTAGTGCACGCGGGTGAGCGCGCGCATCGCGGCGATGATTTCCTCGACCTGGCGCGCCTGCGGGGCGGGCAGCATCAGGTCGGCGAGCCGGAAGCGGGGCAGCACGGGTTGCGCCAGCGTGCCGAGATCGAGGTCGGCCCGCGCCGCGGCCAGCATCTCGGCCGGTTCGGGCGGGCGGCCCAGGTTCGCCAGCTCGGCGCCGACCCGGCCGATGGCCGAGCGCTCGTAGCGGAAGCGGCGCGCCAGCTCGGGCAGCATCGCATCGCCGTCGGGCAGGGCCTGCCGCCAGGCGGCCAGCCGCTCCGGATAGGAAAGCGGCGGCACCACCAGCGCCGGCAGGGTCGTGCCGAGGCCGCGCAGCGCGCCCCGGCTGGCAGCGCCCACGAAGACCGCCAACGGCAGGCCGGGCAGCGGTGGCGGGCGCAGCATCCCTTCCGGGCCGCCGTGCTCCATCGGCAGCGTGGACAGGGTGGCCGCCGGCAGGTAGACGGCGTGGCCGCGCAGCCAGGCTGCCGCCAGTGCCTGCGGCAATTGTTCGGGCGGCAGCGCGGCGCTCGGCTGTACGGCGTGGACGCCAGCTTCCCGCGCGCAAGCGGCGGCCACCTCGGCCAGTGGGGCATCGGCCGCGCCGATGATGGGCAGCAGGCGCATGCCCCGGGTCTGCTGGCGCACCGTGGCGGCCGCCCGCGCGATCGCGGCAGGGTCGAGCGCAGCGGGCAAGGGGCCGGCGCAGATTGCTTCGAGCGCGCCCGGCAGCGGGCCGCCGGGGAAGAGCAGCTCGCGCGCCACGAGCGGCGGCACCGCCAGCGGCGCCTGCCAGTCGACGATGCCTGCCGGCGCCCATGCCAGCAGGCCGTGGCGCAGCAGGCTGTGGGCCGGGTCGAAGCAGCGGACCAGCGCATCGGGGGCATCCCACAGGCGCTGCGCCAGGCCGAGCGTGGGTGCGGTGCGGGCGGGTTCGTTCAGGCAGCTGGCGATCACCGGGCCGGCGGCGCTGTCCACGGCGGGCAAGAGGGCGACGGCCAGCACGAAGCATTCGACCGGTTCCAGCGCCAGCGTGCGCGCCACCCAGCCAAAGGAGCCGCGCGGCGGGTCGTCCGATGCGGCCGGCGGCAGGGCGGCAATACGCTCGCCGAGGTGCCTGGCCGTGGCATCGTCGCGCTGGAAGGCTTGCCGCTCGTGTTCGTAGCGCAACAGGTCGAGCGAAGGTAGCGCGCGGTCGACCGGCGGCGGCAGCGCGCCGGACGCGTCGCCGGCACCCTGTTGCGCGCGCTCGCGCCACAGCCAGCAGACTTCGCGGCGCAGCCGCAGCGTGACCTGTGCCAGCCAGTAGGCCGCCAGCGGGTCGCCTCCGGCGACGCCGGGAAGGAAACCGGCCGGATCGGCGAGCCGATCGGGAAACGGCACGGCGGCCGGCGGCGGGGTCGTCATGGCACCACCACCAGGGGACTGGCCTTGGCCTGCTGGCCGTTGACCAGCAGGATGGCGCGGTAGCTGCCGGCCGGCAGCGCCGCCGTCGCGTTCTGGACGGTCAGCGTTTGCTGGTCCGCGGCGAAATCGAACGTATCGAAGCGGTGCACCGGTACGCCGTCGGCGGCGCGCAGCATGACGACGATCACGTCGTCCGTCGCCGTGCCGAGCAACACGCCCTGCAATTCCAGGTCGCCGGCTGCCAGCAGTGCGCCAGTAACAAGAGGCAGCAGCCGGACCGGCAGCAGGTTGCTGGAGCGCGTGTGGGTGGCGTCCAGGCGGCGGCGCACCAGCAGGGGCGTTTCGCCGGCCGACAGCGCAGTGCCGTCCGCGATCGGCGCGCCGGGACTGCCCTCGACGGTGACCACCAGGTGGTCGAGGCGGCGTTCGTCCAGGGTCAGCATCACATTGCCCAGCATGACTTCCAGGTCGCCGCCGAAGTCGCGGCCGAACAGCCGGATCACGGTGCCGGCCTCGAAGCGGTCGGGCTCCACGCGTTCGAGCACCGTGCCCAGCGACGGCAGCACGTCGATGTTCACGCCGTCCCGGCCGATGATGGTTTCCGGCGTGGTCGTGTAGTCGACCCCGACCAGCAGGGAGGCGCGCGGCGGCGTGCCCGGCACGATCATCACGGGCCGCACCTGGAACGCGGCCGACAGGCGGTAGCGTTCCTCGTTGCCCTGCATGAGCTTCGACAGCAGGTCGGGGCCCGACTCGTCGAACGTCAGCTTCAGCGGTTCGGGGTTGTATTCCAGCGCGCTGCGGATCGCCACGTCCACCGGCGGCGCCAGGCTCAGGTAGTTGAGGCGGTACAGCGTGGCCATGCCGCTGCCGAGCAGCTCGTGGGCGGCGGCCGTGTCGCTGCTCTCGTCGGCATCGAAGGCGGTGAGCAGGAAGCGCAGCACCAGCCACAGCGGCGGCGGTTCGCCTTCGTGCAGCGGGATGTTGCGCAGGTGGGGATCGGCCGCCGTCTCGTACAGGAACAGGTTCAGCTTCGCGCTGGTGTTGCGGCTGGCGGCATCCTCCGGCTTGCCGACCGAGACGAGGAAGCCGGCCGCGGCCAGGTGCTCCTGGAGCAGCCGGGTGACGGCGCCGATCGCTCGGAGGGAGTCGGCGAGCGCCATGTCAGAACCTGCGCAGGCTGCGGCGCGCCAGCGCGCCTCGGGTGGGACCGGAAATGCCGGCCGGGGGCGCCGGGACTGCCGGCGCTGCCGCTGCCTGCACGGCGGGCGCGTCGACGCGGACCTGGATCGTGCCGATCGAGATTTCCACCGTTTCGTCGTGCAGCGCGCCCTGCAGGACATCGGCGGATGCTGCCGCGGGAGGAGAAATCCCTTCGGCACGGCGCGGCCCGGCCGGCACCGGCGCGGGCTGCTCCTGCCCGGCCCGCAATGGCGCGGGGTGTGCCGGGCCCGTGTCGGAGGCGTCTTGCGGTCCGGCCGCGACCCAGTCCAGCGCCGCCTGGATCAGCGCGCGCCCGGGTTCGGCAGCGGCCGCCGCCCGCACGGCGGGCGGCGCTGGCGATTGTTCGGGCGCGGGACGCGGCGCACCTGCCTCGTGCGGCGGTTCACCCACGGCCGAAGTCGACGCGGCTATGGAAGCCGGTGCAGGATGCGGCGCGGATGGGAGCCGGATCGGCGGAGCGAGCGGCGCCGCCGGCGTTTGTGTTGGCGTTGCCGGCTGCGTACGCTCGGTCAACCCAGCCGCCAGTGCAGGCGGCTGCCGCTCCCCGGCGGGCACCGGCATGGCGGGCTCTTCGCCGACCGCTTCGAGCCCGGATTCGGGTGCGGTTGGCTGGATCGGCGGGGCCGCCGCCATGCCGCCGACCGCTTCGAGCCCGGATTCTGGTGCAGTTGGCTGGATCTGCGGGGCTGCCGCCATGCCGCCGGAGCGCAGCAGCGCGTCGAAGTAGCCGCTCATCGTTCTTCCCCGATCATGGCCAGGTAGCGGGCGCGGCGAGCCGGCGGCACGGCCAGCACCTGCGCTTCGGTCCAGCCGTAGTGCGTGGCGCAGATGTGGATCTGCTCGAGGAGCGTGCGCTGGCTGGCCGCCAGGCGGCCCAGCGCCAGTGCTTCCAGGTCGAGCGCCACGTCGTTGCCGGCGCCGCAGGCGGGGCAGGCACAGGCCACAGTGAAGTCGACCAGGGGGTCGAGCGCCGCCAGGGCCGGCGCCAGGGCTGCCTCGTCATCGGGGCTGCCGTCGCCTTCCACCAGCAGCGTGCCGATCATCAGCGTCACGGCTGCCTCGCGCGTGGCGGGGCGCGCCTCGCGCCAGCGGCGCAGGTCCGTACCGGTGGGCCGGCGCAGGGTGGCGGCGCGGCCGGTGCCGAGCGCCACGCGCAGCGGCTCATCCCCGGCCGCGTAATCCGCCAGCTGGCGCAGCGGCAGGTCGAAGCCGAACATCTCGCCGCAAGCGGTGCAGCGCGCATGCAGCGGCAGCGTATCGCGCCCGTCCGTCAACGCGGCGAGCCTCAACAGGGTTGCAGTCCGCAGGCTCACCGACTGGTCCCACCAGAAGTTTGCATCGGCGGGCGCGCAGCAGCCGGCCAGTAGCTCCGTCACGAGCGCTGGCCGGTCGGGCCGGCCGAAGTCCAGGTCCAGGTCGGGTGGCTGGCCGAACGGCCGGACGGGTACCGTGGCGGCATGCATGGCGCGCGCCCCCTCACGACAGCGTCGGTTCGGCCGGTTCGACGACGGCGAGGTCGCGTTCCCAGCCCTCGTTTTCCAGCTTCAGCGTCTGGATGGCGATGGCATTGGCGTTGGCGTCCAGATCCGGCATGGCCTGGAATTCGGACACCCAGCAGCGGTAGATCCTGTAGGCCAGCACCACCTGGCCCGTTTCGTTGTACACCTCCAGGATCAGGTCCTTGCGGAAGTCCTTCAGGCTGATCTCGGCGCCCAGGCCGGCGCCCACGTGCCACACCTTGTTGGCCCAATCCTCGAATTCGGGATCGTGCGTGACGCCGCGCTCCAGGGTGATCGCCTCGTACTTGGTGCGCCCCGGCGACTTGCGCGAGGTGGACGGGTCGCCGCCTTCGCGGTGTTCCACCACCTCGGTGCTGCGCTTGAGCGCGCCGACCTTGCTGACGCCGGCCACGTAGCGGCCATCCCATTTGACGCGGAACTTGAAGTTCTTGTACGGATCGAAGCGGTGCGTGTTGACTGCGAACTGGGCCATGGCCGACTCCTTACTGCAGATCGCCGGCGATCTGCTGGATGGTGATGACGACGAATTCGGCCGGCTTCAGCGGCGCGAACCCGACCACGATGTTGACGATGCCGAGGTTGCGGTCGGCCTGCGTGGTGGTCTCCTTGTCGCACTTGACGAAGTAGGCCTGCTGCGGCGTGAGGCCCTGGAAAGCGCCCTGGCGGAACAGGTTGTTCATGAACACGCCCACGTTCAGGCGGACCTGCGCCCACAGCGGTTCGTCGTTCGGTTCGAACACCACCCATTTCGTGCCGCGGAACAGGCTCTCCTCGATGAACAGCGCCAGGCGGCGGATCGGGATGTACTTCCATTCGCTGGCCAGGGAGTCGGCGCCGTCGAGCGTGCGCGCGCCCCACGAGATGTGGCTGTAGCCGGGGAAGGTGCGCAGGCAGTTCACGCCCAGCGGATTGAGCGCGCCGTTCTGCAGGTCGGTGAGCACGTAGGCCAGTGCCTGCACGTTCTCCAGCCGCGCATCGGTGCCGGCCGGTGCCTTCCACACGCCGCGCGTGGCGTCGGTGCGCGCATACAGCCCGGCGATGGTGCCGCTGGCGCCGATGCTGCGCAGCCGGTTGCCGTTCGCCGGGTCGGGCACGAAGGTGCGCGGGAAGTACACGGCCGCGTCGCGGCTGCGCAAGGAATCGTTCTCCATCATCCACGTCTGCATCGCATCGAGCGTGGCGGTGGTCTCGGGAATGTCGATGAGCAGGAATCCGCGCCGGCTGGCCATGTAGGCGGCGGCCTGGTCGTACACGGCGCGCATCGCGGTGCCGGCCAGCTCGGCGGCGCGCGGAATGCACAGGATGTTGACGAGGTCCACGTCGTCCAGCGCATGGAAGCCGGTCTTGGCCGCGCTGCTGCCGATCAGCGCCGCGTCGTCCACCGGAAGGATGCCGTCGAGCCCCCCTTCGAGCTGGTACTGTTGCACGTTCGGCGCCACCGCGGCGGGAAAGCCCATGTCGGCAGCCGCCGGGCCCTCGACGTCGATGGTGGTGCCGGGCAGCCAGGCCGGGCTGCCGCGGCCGCCTTGAACGACGTAGCGGAACGGGCTGGCGGCGGTACCGTTGCCGAGCAGGCGCACGGTGGCGCCGGCCAGCGCCGAGCGTTCCGGCTCGGCGGTGACGACGCCCGGATCGGCGAGCCCGCGGATCGCGGCTTCGATGAAGGGCCGTAGCGCGGCATACGTGGTGGGCGCGGGGCCGGGATAGGTCAGGGTCGCGGTGCGGGTCGGCCGCGCGACGGGCGGATCGGTATCGTCGGCCACGGTAACGTCGAAGGTCGCGCCGCTGGCGGGGATCACGGGCGGCAGCGGCAGCAGGTCGCCCAGCGTGCCGGTCACGGCCGGGCGGGGGAAGGGCGCGACAACGGGCAGGGCCGGCAGGTCGGCCGTGCCGGCCAGATTGCGCCGGTCCAGCTGGACGATGCGCGACGTTTCGTTGACGGTGGGGATCGCGTAGTTGGGCGCCGCCGCGTCCATCGTCAGGTTGCGGAAAGTCTCGGTGCGCGCCACGCGCGGCCGCCCGTTCTCGACCACCACCTCGCTGACGGTCAGGTTGAATGTCTCGGTCGGCGCGGCCGTGTCGTAGTCGACGTCGAGCCGCACGTTGTTGCCCCAGGTGCCGGGATCCGCGGCGGGCTGGCCACGCAGCCGGCGCCCGGCAAGCACGCGGAACATGTCGTCGCCCGCCCCGGCGGGTTCGTCGTTGATCAGGGCGCGCGCCTCGATGGCATTGTTCGCCGGCGCGGCGTCGTCCAGCGTGGCGACCCGCACCACCCAGCACTCGGCGCCGCCGTTCTGGAAGAACTGCTTGATGCCGTAGCTGGCCGCGCTCTGGCGGTCGATCCCGCCGAACTCGCGTTCGAAGTCGGCATAGCCGAGGCACTGGACGGCCTCGTTCAGCGGGCCGCGCGAGAAGTTGTCGACGAAGCCGGCGATCGACGTGGCCACGCCCGTGATGGTGCGAACGCCGCTGGGCCGTTCCTCGATGTAGACGCCGGGGTAGGTGAGGGTGCTGGGCATGGCTGGTCCTTTCATGGCAACCGACTGGAGCTGCATGGGCGGCCGGCATCGCTCGGTGGCAAGGCTCACTGGCAAGACTTACTGGCAAGACTCAGTGGCAAGACTCAGTGGCAAGACTCAATGCCATGACTCACTGGCATGGCGATCCGGCATGCGCCTGGGCGCACCCGTGGCGCTGCAATCGCCATGCCAATTGCGGCAGGGGCGGAAGGACGGGCGAGTGTGCGTCGCCGGCCACGGGGCGTGACGGCCAGCCCGCGTCCGGGCATCGCCCTGGCCTGTGTCGAAAATCGCACGGTTGTGGCGGGAATGCACAGCGCTTGATCTGCCTGAGCCACCTCCCTATACTGGCCTGACGGCGTTCGCGCGCTGGGCGGTTTCCGCCGTACCCGTGCGGCGCCCGATCTTCGGGCAAGGAGAATCGCCATGCTGCTGTCCGAACCGTATCCGCAGCCGGAACTGCCCCGCGACTTCGTCGGTTCTTCGCCCGTGTTCCTGGAGGCGCTCGCCTTGATCCGCCGCTTTGCCCCCTCGCGCGCGCCGCTCCTGATCACCGGCGAGAGCGGCACCGGCAAGGAACTGGCCGCGCTTGCCGCGCACGCGCTGAGCGAGCGCCGCGGCGGACCGTTCATCCCCGTCAATTGCGGCGCGCTGCCCGACACACTGGTCGAAAGCGAGTTCTTCGGCCACGCCAAGGGCGCCTTCACCGATGCGATTCGCGCCCGGCAGGGCCTGGTGCGCGATTCCGAAGGCGGCACGCTGTTCCTGGACGAGATCGAGGCCCTGTCGCCGCGCGGCCAGGTCAGCCTGCTGCGCTTCCTGCAGGATGCCTCGTTCCGCTCGCTGGGCGAGGAACAGCGGCGTCACGGCAATGCGCGCGTGGTGGCGGCCTCGAACGTGGATCTCCGCGAGCTGGCCGACCGCGGCGTATTCCGTGCCGACCTGCTGTTCCGGCTCGACGTGCTGTCGATCCGCATGCCGCCATTGCGCGAGCGTCCGGACGACCTGGGTCCGCTGGCCGCCCACCTGCTCGCCAAGGCGGCGCAGCGCGAGGGAGGCAAGCCGAAGCGGCTGGCGCAGGCGGCCAGCGACCTGCTGCCCAGCCACCCCTGGCCCGGCAATGTGCGCGAGCTGGAGCACGTGCTGTTGCGCGCCCACCTGCTGAGCACCGGCCCGCGCATCGAAGCGGACGACCTGCGCCGCTGCTGTGCCGCACTGGGCAGCGCGCCGGACGGCGGGGCGCCGGTCGATATCGGGGTGTTGCGGCGAGAGAAGCAGTTTGCCGTGCGCGAGGTGGAGCGGCGCTTCGTCGAGCGCGCGTTGGCGCAGGCGAACGGGAATATCAGCGAGGCGGCACGGTTGTGCAAGATGGAACGGGCGACGCTGAGCCGGCTGGCGAAGAAGTATCGGGCTGGTGCGCCGCTGCCAGCGTGAGCTGTAGCGCGCGGGATTACGCAGTCACCAATCCTCTCAAAGACTGACAGTGGCGGCGGCCGTTCAGACTAGTGTTGAGGCATCTTCATAACCCTCGCATGTCACGGTGCTACTCAGCACACATCGCGGACAGACGCGCGTAGCAGTTGCGTTGGTGCAACGGTGCAAGATCGCTCAGTTGCACTGCAGGCGTGGGGTTGCGCACGTTCCGATTGATGAGACGGTGCTAAACCGCATTTACCTTACGTACATCCGTCCTAATCGCTGGCGTGGCCGTCGGTTCAAGCCGCAGCGCGTTGATGAGGCCGCTATCTACTTTGGGTTAGCATCGCAGAGTACTATGCAGTACGCGTTCACCGCACATCCGACCTCGGCGGCGATTCGCTGCAGACTCAATCTCTGCCTCTTCAGTATTTCCATTTCCACGTACCCTCGTTGGGTATCAAGGCTGCCTCGCAAAATGGGGCCATGGTCTTAGACTGGCATATCAATTTTCAACCGCTGGGGTGTATCAAGTACAGCCGCTGCTGGACAACACATAGTGTTGCTTTTTGTTCCATGCATTGCGCAAGTAGGTCGAATTGCGCCTGAGGTAGGGGAAACTGTAGGCAATGTTGTCACTAGAGCCTGCCTCTGGGGGCGATCGACGTATCGATATAAGGAAGAGTTATGTATCTGCTGACCGATGGACGGACGATATTTCTGGAGTTTCTGCGAAATTTAACACCGCAGGCGTTGCTACTGTCCCTTGCATTCGTGACCGGATCGCGTCTGGACCTTAACGAATGGGATTTATCAAACTGGGCACAGACATTTATATTTCTCATGTTCGTGGCTCTCGCCCTGCTATCCGGCATTGCCAACGCGTCGTTGTTCATCGGTCGATTCGCACCGATGTTTCAGGTGCGCCGTGCTTTCAAGCGATTCGATCCGCGACTCCACAGGAAATTACCAGTAAAAGTTCGCTACGCATGGAGGAAGAAGGGCATTTTTTTCGAAGCGGCCTTTGTACTGCTGTCCGTCGAGCTCGGGATTGTCGCCGTGTTCTTGACTGCGATGGAGACAGCGAGAACGATGGTCCCTTAGGCCCAGCAGGGCGCAAAGGCGTAGCAAGCCCCCGCGGATGGTTTGCAACCCCTAGGCATGTGCCGGGGCTTGGCGGTCTGCTAGCTTCAGGGTCGCGCGGGTATTTCAGACTATTCTCTGGAACCTCTCACCGAGTGCAACCCGTGTACGTGTAGAGGGCCAAGCGCGGCCTTCAGTGGTGGGCGTGTCGCAAGGCGTGCATTCCCTTTGCTGCCTTGCTAGCTTCGTCGAATTTTAGCGCGCCGCCCTACAAGGACGGGCGCGAAGACGAACCGGGGGAGCCGGCGCTTAAGGACAAGCTCGCACCTGACGATCGGCGCGTTGCTCTTGTCAACGTCAGATTGGTATTCCCACGCGTCGACAGACGCCCGCCCAAGGCGCTTTTGGTGTTCCCCGAGCATGCACTGGTATTCCGCGATTTACGGCCCTGCTGGCCACGACAGTGACTTGAATCTCGGGTCAGCTCCGGCATGACGATGTCACACCGCCATCGGCGCCGTCAACGGCGGATGATGCCGATACCCCTCCAGGCTGAAGTCCGACGGCTCGATCTTCTCCAGCCATTCCGGCTCGTACTTGCCCGTCTTGGCAAACTCGGGCACGCGATCGGCGATCACCAGGCGCGGCGATTCGTACGGCTCGCGCTTCAGCTGCTCCTGCACCATCTCCATGTGATTCTCATAGATGTGCGCATCGCCGATGAAATAGGTGAACCAGCGCGGTGTGTAGCCCGTCAGGCGCCCGACGAGGTGCAGCAGCGCCGCGCCTTCGGCGATATTGAATGGCGTGCCCAGCCCGATGTCGTTGCTGCGCACGTACAGGCACAGCGAAATCTCTTTCGTCGTGGCGTTCGGGATGAACTGGTACAGCAGGTGGCAGGCGGGCAGGGCGACCTGGTCCAGCACGGCAGGGTTCCAGCCGTGGAACAGGATACGCCGGCTGGACGGGTTGTTGACGATGGTGTCCAGGCATTCGCGCAGCTGGTCGATGGCCTTGTACAGCAGGACTTTTTCCACACCGTTCTCGACGATGGGCGCGACTTCCGTGAAACCGTTGCGGCGCGCGTCTTCGCGCTGCGCGGTGGCGGCCGCCTCGATCACCTTGTAGCCGGGCCACTGGCGCCACTGCACGCCGTAGACAGGGCCGAGGTCGTCGACGCCTTCGCGGTACGGGTTGGCCAGCCATTGGGCGTTCTCGTTGGCATTCTGGTCCCATACCTTGCAGCCCAGCGCGCGGAAGTCGGCCGCGCTGCGCGAGGCGCGCAGGAAGGCGCACAGTTCGCCGACGACCGACTTGAAGGCCAGCCGCTTCGTCGTTACGGCCGGGAAGCCCTGCGCCAGATCGAAGCGCATCATGGCGCCCGGCACGGAGAGCGTGCGGATGCCCGTGCGGTTGTCCTGCCACGTGCCCTGGGCGAGGACGGTTTCGATCAGTTGCTGGTACTGCTGCATGTGCGGTGCTCCGGAAAATAAATGGTCGATTTTATCAGGTCAGCGCTTCTTCGCTGGCCGTGCGACTGCCTTGGCGGCAGCCTTGGCCGCCGACTTCGCGCCGCGGCCCGCCGCGACCACGACGGTGCCCTGCGGAATGCGCCTGGCGGGCTTGGCCGCCTCGCGCGGCGCCTGGCCAAAGCCGCCGGCGGGACGCGGCGCGGCCGGCGTCTTCGCCCCGGGCGCGGCGGGCTTGCCGGCAGCGGAGTTCATGGGCGCCGGCCCGCCCGTGCGAGGCTTGCCCGCAGGCTTGCGCGTCGCGGCCTGGGCTGGTTTGCTCGGCGTACCGGTCGACGGAACCCGGTGATCCGCTTCGAACCCCGGTACTTCCTCGCGCGGCAGCACCTGCTTGATCAACACCTCGATGGCCCGCAGCAGCTCCACTTCATCGGCCGCCACCAGCGAGATCGCCTCGCCCGTGGCGCCGGCGCGGCCGGTGCGGCCGATGCGGTGCACATAGTCCTCGGCCACGGTGGGGAGGTCGTGGTTGACCACCAGCGGCAGGCCGGCGATATCGAGGCCGCGCGCGGCGACGTCGGTGGCGACGAGGACCTGCACATCCTGCTCCTTGAAACGGGCCAGCGCCTTCAGGCGCGCCGGCTGCGGCTTGTCGCCGTGGATGGCGTCGGCGCGGATGCCTTCCTCCTGCAACAGGCCGACCAACTGGTCCACGCCTTTACGGGTCTTGGCGAACACCAGCACCTGGCTCCAGCCCCGTTCGCGCAGCAGGTGCAGGAACAGATCCGGCTTGGACTTCTTGTCGGTGGTGATGACGAGCTGGCGCACCGTCTTTGCCGCCGCGTTGGCGGGGCTCGCCTGCACCGACACGGGGTCGCGCAGCAGTTTCCCGGCCAGCGCGCGAATCGCTTCCGGGAACGTGGCCGAGAACAGCAAGGTCTGGCGTTCGGCCGGCAACGCGGCGAACACGGCATCGAGGTCGGCGGCGAAGCCCAGGTCGAGCATGCGGTCCGCCTCGTCCAGCACCAGGGTTTGCAGCTGGGCGAAGGTGAGGGCGCCCTGGCGCTGCAGGTCGAGCAGGCGCCCCGGTGTCGCCACCAGCACGTCCAGCCCTTTGCGAAGCTTGTTCACCTGCGGTTCGATCGGCACGCCGCCGTAGGCGACGCCGAAGCGCAGCGGCACGTGCGCGCCGTACTTGCGGAAGCTGCCGTACACCTGTTCGGCCAGTTCGCGCGTGGGCGCCAGCACGAGGCAGCGCACGCCCAACGGTTCGACGGCGCCTTCCAGCGTGAGGCGATTGAGCAGCGGCAGCGCGAAGCCGGCCGTCTTGCCGGTGCCGGTCTGCGCGGCGGCCATCAGGTCGCGCCCGGCCAGCACGGCGGGAATGGCCTGGCGCTGCACCGGCGTCGGTTCGTCGTAGCCCAGCTCGTCCAGGGCGCGCAGCAGCGGGTCGATCAGTTTCAGGGAACGGAAGGTCACAGCGCCGCCTCCAGTGCCCCGTTCCACGCGACTAGCGCGGCATGCACTGCTTCGTCGGGCAGGTCCAGCAGGTTGTCGCCCACATACCATTCCGTGTAGCAGCTGCCGTCCAGCTGCGCATGGTGGACGGCATTGTGCAGCCAGATGCGGTGTTCGCGGGCGATGTCGTTGCGGATTTCCAGTGCGCGCTCGCGTTCCACCGGGATATGCAGGTGGAACAGGTTGGCATGCGGCCGGGCCGGATTCACGCGCAGCATCGGATAGGCGCGCAGCGCTTCGAACAGCCATTGCGTGCGGCGGAACAGCGCCGGCATGGCGGCCAGCCGGGCATCGATCTGCATGGCGGCGGCCACGACGTACGGCGTGCGGTGGATGACGCTGCCACCCTGGCGGCGGTACCATTCCTGCGCCCGCGCGACGAAGCCGGCGCTGCCGGCCAGCATGGCGCCGCCGATGCCGCCGATGCCCTTGTACAGCGAGGTGTACACGGTATCGAAGCCGGCGGCGACCTCCGCGGGCGCGCGGCCGTAGCCGGCGGCCGCTTCCCACAGCCGGGCGCCATCCATGTGCAGGTGCGTATTCGTGTCGCGGCAATGCGCCTTGATCGCTTCCAGCTCGTGCCAGGCCGGCGACATGCCGCCGATCTCGCGCGCCGGCAATTCCACCGACACGGCGCCCAGGTGGTCGGGGATGGCCTTCAGGTCGTCCACCGTGAAGGGCCGGTAAGGGCTGCCCACCTGCAACGCGTGGAAGTGATCCAGCAACTGGTGGTTGCCCCGTTCATGCTTGAGGATGTGCGCCGTCGTGTGCAGCCCGACGAGGCGGCTGCCGCGGTCGCCGCACGCCAGCCGCAACGCCGTAGCCTGGGCCATCGTGCCCGTGATGCAGAACGTGGCCGCTTCCTTGCCCAGCAGCGCGGCGGTTTTGCGCTCCAGTGCCTGGATCAGTTCACCCTCGCCATACAGGTCATGCGCGACGCCGTGTTCCCCGCACCATGCGGCCATGGCGGCGAAGGCTTGCGCGGGCGTCTGTTGGCGGTGGCCCGGCAGCACGACCGTGCATTGCTGGCGCAGTTCGGCTTCAGTCATGGGCGTGCTCGACATGGACATTATGGAATTGTAGTGCTGCCAGGTTGGCATAGATGCCGCCCAGCGCCACCAGGCTCTTGTGCGTGCCGGTTTCGACGATGCGGCCGTCTTCCATCACGATGATGCGGTCGGCGCGCTGCACGGTGGCCAGGCGGTGGGCAATGATGACGGTGGTGCGGCCCACCATCGCCGCTTCCAGCGCCGATTGTACGAGGCGCTCGGATTCGGCATCGAGCGCGCTGGTCGCCTCGTCGAGCAGCAGCAGCGGCGGATTCTTCAGCAAGGCGCGGGCGATGGCGATGCGCTGGCGCTGGCCGCCGGAGAGGCGCACGCCGCGCTCGCCCAGGAACGACTGGTAGCCGTTCGGCAGGCGTTCGATGAATTCGTGGGCGGCCGCCAGCTTGGCGGCGCGGATCACTTCCTCGTCCGTCGCGTCGGCGCGGCCGTAGCGGATGTTCTCCATCGCGTCCGCCGAGAAGATCACCGTATCCTGCGGCACGATGCCGATCGCGCCGCGCAGGTCGTGCAGCGCCAGGTGGCGGATGTCCACGCCATCGAGGCGGATCGTGCCCTGCTGCGGGTCGTAGTAGCGCAGGAACAGCTGGAACAGCGTGGTCTTGCCGGCGCCGGACGGCCCGACGATGGCCACCGTCTCGCCGGGGCGGATATCGAGGTTCAGGTGGTCGAGGGCCGCCGACTCCGGGCGCGACGGATACGAGAACGTCACGTCCGCCAAGGTCAGCGCCGCGCCGTTGGCGGCGCGCGGCGGCAGGGCCAGCGCCTGTTCCGGCTCGCGGATATCCGATTGCGTGGCCAGCAGTTCGAGCAGGCGCTCGGTGGCGCCGGCGGCGCGCTGCGCCTCGCCCATCACTTCGGACAGGGCGCCGATGGCGCCCGCGGTAATCGATGCGTACAGGATGAATTGCCCCAGGTCGCCGCCCGACATGGTGCCGGAGAGAACGGCATGGGCGCCCAGCCACAGCACGAACACGATGGTGCCGAACACCAGCACGATGGCCAGCATGGTGAGCAGGGCGCGCGCGCGGATGCGCCGCATCGCCGTGCCGAAAGCGCTTTCGATGGTGGACCCGAAGCGCCGCGTTTCGATGTCTTCGTGCGTGAATGCCTGCACGGTCGGCATGGCGTTCAGGATCTCGCCCGCGACCGCCGAGGCGTCGGCAATGCGGTCCTGCGAATCGCGCGACAGCTTGCGCACGCGCCGGCCGAACATCACGATCGGCAGCACGGTCAGCACCAGCAGACCGATGATGATGCCGGTCAGCTTCGGGCTCGTCACGAACAGCATGACCAGGCCGCCGATGAACAGCAGCATATTGCGCAGGGCCATCGAGATGCTCGTGCCGACGACTGCCTGGATCAGCGTCGTATCCGTCGTGATGCGCGACAGGACTTCACCGGTCTGGGTGGTCTCGAAAAACGCAGGGCTCTGGCGCACCACGTGGCTGTAGACGGCGCTGCGGATATCGGCCGTGACACGTTCGCCCAGCCAGGACACGCTGTAGAAACGTGCCGCGGTCGCCAGCGCGAGCACCACGGCCACGGCGAACAGGGCGAGGAACACGGCGTTCACGTGCTCGGCGCTGTGCACGCCGGCCTTGGCGCCGAAGCCCAGGTCGATCATCTGCTTGAACGCGTACGGGATTGCCAGCGTGGCGCCGGCCGCGACGACCAGGGCGATGCCGGCCATCGCGAAGCGCGAGCGGTACGGTTTCAGGAAGGGCACGAGGCCGCGAAAGGCGGCCAGGCTGCCTTTCTTCAGTTCGCGGGGGGCATTGGGCGCCACGGTGTCGCGGGCGGTGGTGGTGGTGCTGTTGCTCATCTGGGTAGCTATTGGTTTTTCTAGAGTTTCATCGCGCGGACATAGCCCGTCAGCTCGAGGTAGGCGCGGCCCACGCGCTTGCCGTCGCGGCTGACGGTGACCGCGCCTTCCCAGTACACGGCGCCCGTCGAGCGGCGCGAATCGAGTTCCTGGTCGGGCTGCAGCGGGTCGAGCTGCCAGGCGGTGCCGCCCGTGTCGACGGTGACGGCGACCGGGTATTCGGCCCCGGTCCGGGGCGAACGCCAGCGCGTGCGCGGCGTGAACGTCACATCGTCGGGGCCGAAATGCGTGATCTTACCGGATGCGTCGCGCCACGTCGCGTGGGCCCACATCTTACCACCGGCCTTGTTCCGGATGCGGAAGGCCATCAGCGCGCCGCCATCGTCGAGATTCGCGCCCACCCAGTCCCAGCCGGCGGCCTGCGGGTCGAGCACCTGGCTGGACCATTCGTGGTCGAGCCAAGTCACGCCCGTCACGCTCGTGCGCTTGCCGTCGGCGCCGACGATCGTACCGGAAGTCTTCAGGTGCGGTTCGCTGTAGTAATAGCTGGCCTGCTCCGGGCGCGCGCCTTTCTGCGAATAGCCGCCGCGCCCCTGCAGCAGCACCGGCTGGGTGGGTTCCAGCACGAGTTCGAGCGCGAAGCCCGCCGCGGGAAGGGTCACCCGATAGCGCCCGTCTGCGCCGCGCTTCATGCGCCAGTCGTCCAGCTTCACGTCGGTATCCGCTTCGGCGGCATAGGCCAGGCCGAGGCCGGCGCGGGCGCTGCGTTCGTCGTGCAGCAGCTTGCCTTGCGCCGCGTCGGACAGCGCCGCGTGGCCGATGATGAGCTGCTTGGGCGCGAACTTGCTGGGGTTGGCGTCGTCGGTCTCCGTGCGGCTCCTGAAGAACGTCACCTGGTAGCCGACCGACTTGCCCTCGGCCGTCGTCAGCCACCCGGTCGCATACCACCATTCGGTACGGAACGACGGATGCGCGCCGAAGTCGCGCGGGAACGCGAGTCGCTTGCCGTTCTCCAGCGGCAGCACCGGCGAAAACACGGGCGGCGCCGCGAGCAGCGGGGCGGCAAGGGCCAGCAGCAGGATGAGAATAAGGCGCATCACCAGTCCTCCCGCACGGCGCGGATCGGGCCGCCGGACAGGGCCTGCCTGCCCGATGCCAGGGCCGTGAGCATGCTGGCCACCAGCAGCGCGCCGGCCACGGCACCCAGCAGCGGCCACGGATAATGCATCTGCATCGTCCAGTGGAATGATTGCGGGTTCACGACGTGGACGAGGATCAGGCTGATCGCCCAGCCGAGCACGAAGCCGGTGGCGATGCCCAGCGCCGTCAGCGCGCCGCCTTCGAAGGCGAGGATGCCGAGGATCTGCCCGCGCGTGACGCCGATGTGACGCAGCATGCCGAATTCACGCGCGCGGGCCAGCGTCTGCGCCGAGAACGTGGCCGCCACGCCGAACAGGCCGATGACGATGGCGATTGCTTCCAGCAGGTACGTGACGGCGAAGCTGCGGTCGAAGATGCGCAGCGACAGGGCGCGGATCGCCGACGGCGCCTCGACTTCCAGCGTGCCGCCGAAGGGCAGCCGCCGCAAGGCTTCGGTGGCGTCGGCCGTGCTCACGCCGCGGTCCAGCCACAGCGCGGCGTCGCTGGCGTCGCGGTCGCCCGTCAGGCGCATGTAGTCGGCGCGTTCGATCAGCACGGCGCCGGAAACGCGCGCGTAATCGCGCCAGATGCCGGCCACGAAGAAGGGCACGGCGCGACCGGCCAGGGGCAGCGGCAGCGTGTCGCCGGGGCGGATGCGGTACAGGTCCGCCATCGCTTCGGACACCCAGGCGCGCGGCAGCGCATTGCCGCGCTGCGCCGCCCCGTCGCCTACGAGGACCATCGCTTTTTCCGGCTGCGCGGGATCGATGTCGCGGGCGAGTAGCGCCACGTTGGGCCGGTCGGGTGCCAGCGACACGGAGCGCAGGCGCAGGAATTCGGCCCGCGCGATGCCGGGAGCGGCACGGATCGCTTCCTGTTCGCGTGGCGCGAGGCCGGCGGTGGCGCCGGCGCTGGCGATGCGCGCATACAGGTCGGCCGGCAGCACCTGCAGGATCCAGTTGTCGACCGACACGCGGAAGCTGGCCACCATGATCGCCATGGCCACCATCAGCGAAAAGCTCGACAGCACGCCGCCCAGCGCGATGCCGGCCTGGCCGGATGCGTTGGAGAGGCGCGCCAGCGTCAACGTCGGCACCGTGGGAATCGCTGCGCGCCCGGCGGTGGCCGCCGTCCAGCGCGCGTGCGCGAAGCGGAATGCCGTGGCGGCGATGCGCGGCATCAGGGCGATGCCGCCGATCAGCATCAGGGCGATGGACAGGTAGCCGAAGATGGGCAATTCCATCACGGGCGGCAACTGCGACAGCAGGGCCGCAAGTGCCAGGCAGGCCAGCGCGGGCCAGGGGCGGGACAGGCGGCGCAGCGCCACTTCGTCCGCGCCGGACTTCAGCGCGATGGCCGGGGCGGCGCGCGCCGCTTCCCAGGCCGGCGCCGCACAGCCGAGGAGGGCCACGCCGATGCCGAGGCCGAAATACACGAGGGCGGCGATGGGCGTGAACTGCACTTCCGGCCGTACGCCAGCGAAGTAGCCGGCCCCGAGGTCGCCGCCGAAGAAGCGCAGCGCCACGGCCGCGATCGCATAGCCGCCGGCGATACCCGCCGATGCGCCGATCACGCCCAGCGTGGCCCCTTCGACCAGCACCTGGCGCAGCAGCTGGCGTCGCTCCAGGCCCAGCACGCGCAGCAGCGCGAACTGGCTGCGGCGGCGCATCACGGACAGGGCCTGCGTGGAAAACACGAGGAAGGCGCCGGTGAACAGCGCGACGAGGGCCAGCACGCTGAGGTTCACCCGGTAGGCGCGGCTCATATTGCTGGTGCGGCTTTCCTGGTCGGCGTCGTTCGGCTGTCCCACGCGGAAACGGCCCGGATAGTCGCGCGCCAGTTCCTGCGCCAGCGTGCGCTGGAAGGCATTGCGGTCGACGCCGTCGCGCAATTTCAGGTCCACGCGCGAGAGCTTGCCGAGGCGGTCGAAGCGCCACTGCGCCGCGCCGATGTCCATCACGGCCAGGCGCTGGCCCACGCGCGCGCGCTGCAGCGAGCCGGCCACGCGCAGCGTGATCGTGCCGGTGCCCGCCATGAAGACGATCGAACCGCCGGCTTTCGCATCGAGCCATTGCTGCGCAGCCGGCGACAGGAACAGCGCGTCGCTGGCCAGCGTGTCGATTGCGACGCCGCTCTCCGGCGCGCCGATCAGGTCGGGCGCGATGTAGCCGACCCGGAACACGTCCAGGCCGAGTATTTTCAAGGGCTCGCGCCCGCCCGGCAGCGAGGCGTTGATCTCGAGCACCGGCGAGGCGACCGCCACTTCGGGCCGCGCGGCCAGGCGGGGGTAGATGTCTTCGTCGAACAGGGGTTCGGCGCCGGACACCTGCACGTCGGCCTGGCCGGACAGGCTTTGCACGGCCGCCGAAAATTCATTGAACGCCGCGGCGTTGATGAGGTGGATGGCGAAACCGAGCGCGACGCCGACGGCGATCGCGGCGATGGCGGTGAGGGCGCGGACCGGGTGCGCCCGCCATTCGCCCAGCAGCAGCCAGCGGGAGAGAACACGGAACGACGTCACTGGCACTCCGCCGCATGGCGCTCGGCGGCGCGGGCCGCTTTCAGCCGGGCCGCGTCGGCGCCTTGCGCGGTGGCGCGGCGCGCGTCGTCGGCCGCCCATTTGCTCGCGCGCTGCAATCTGGCGCACTGCTCGCGCCGCCGTGCGGCCTGGCGCTCACGGGCCGCATCGAGGCGGTCTTCCCGCGCTTCGCGGAGCTTGCGTTCCTGTTGCAGCCTGGCCGCCTCCACCTGCATGCGTTCCAGTTCGCCCGGTTCGGGCTGCATTGCCGGAGCGTCCTGCGCCTTCATGACGGTCTGCGTGCCGCGCGCGCATGGCGCCTCGCTGTACGTGACTTTCCCGCCGTCGACGCACTTGTACATCTGCGCGTGGGCGGGCAGGGCGGCCGCGAGGGAAGCAATGGCCAGGAGAACCCTCACAGGATCTTCCCGGGGTTCATGATGTTGGATGGGTCCAGCGCGGCCTTGATGGCCCGCATCAGGTTCAATTCCACTGGCGACTTGTAGCGCGCCAGTTCGTCGCGCTTGAGCGCGCCGATGCCGTGTTCGGCCGAGATCGAGCCGCCGAAGGCCACGACGGCGTCATGCACCACGCGATTGACGCTCTCCTGGTTGACGAGGAAGGCTTCGTTGCCGATGCCCGCCGGCGGCGCCACGTTGAAGTGCAGGTTGCCGTCGCCCAGGTGGCCGAAGCAGACCAGCCGGCAGCCCGGGAAGGCCTGTTGCAGCAGCGGTTCCGCATGGGCGATGAAATCGGCGATGCGCGAGACCGGCAGCGAGATATCGTGCTTGATGTTCTTGCCGTCCGCCGCCTGGGCCAGCGGAATGTGTTCGCGCAGTTGCCAAAGCCCGCGCGATTGCGCGACGGAGGTCGCGACCGCCGCGTCGCGCACGATGCCTGCCTCGTAGGCCGCGCCGATCGCGCCTTCGAGCAGGGCGACCGCATGCGCTTCCGATTCGCTGCTGGATATCTCCAGCAACGCGTATTCGGGATGCGGCCCGGCGAACGGGCGCGGCAGCTGCGGGAAATGCCTGGCCACGAGCTCCAGGCTGAACGCCGACATCAGCTCGAAGCCGGTCAGGCTGGCGCCGGCACGGTCCTGGACCAGGGAGAGCAGCCGCAGCGCATCCGCCGGGGAAGCCAGGGCGGCCAGCGCCGTGATCGACGCCTTCGGCGCGGGGAACAGCTTCATCACGGCGCCGGTGATGATGCCCAGCGTGCCTTCCGCGCCGATGTACAGGTCGCGCAGGTCATAGCCGGTATTATCCTTGCGCAGGCCGCGCAGGCCCGACCAGATCTCGCCCTGCGGCGTGACGACCTCGAGGCCCAGGCACAGTTCCCGGGTGTTGCCGTAGCGTAGAACGCCCGTGCCGCCGGCATTCGTGGACAGGTTGCCGCCGATCGTGCAACTGCCTTCGGCGGCCAGCGACAGCGGGAACAGGCAGCCTTGCGCGGCGGCCGCTTCCTGCAACTGTTGCAGGATGACGCCGGCATCGACGGTGGCCGTGCGGTTGACGGGATCCAGCGCGCGGATGCGGTTCAGGCGCGCCAGCGACAGGACGACGGCGCTGCCGCTCGCATCGGGCACGCTGCCCAGCACCAGGCCGGTATTGCCGCCTTGCGGCACGACCGGCACGGCATCAAGCGCGCACAGGCGCACCAGTTGCGCGACTTCGTCGACGCTGCCCGGCCGCAGCACGGCGCGCGCGCTGCCCGTGAAGCGGCCGCGCCAGTCGCGCAGGAAGGGTGCCATGTCGGCGGGCGCGTCGAGCACGAAGGCGGCGCCGGCGATGGCGCGGCAGCGGTCCAGGAAGGCGCTCATTCGTTAGACAGCCATCTATTTGCTGTGCCCGTTGCGGCTGCGCGCCACCTTGTCCAGCAGTTCCTGCGCGGCCTTCCTGGCAGCTCGTTTATATGGGTGCACGTACAGCAGCGCGCAGCAGAAGAATACGAGAACGAGGGCCGCTTCGCCCCAGCCAAGCCAGGGCATCGTCTGGTCGCTGTAGCCGCGCACCACGCCCTCGGCCAGGTAGGCGAGGATCATCATCGACGACCATTGCAGCGTGTACAGGTCGCGCTTGAGTACGCCTACCAGGGGGAACAGCAGCGGCACGGCCTTCAGCACCAGCCATGAGCCGCCCGGCTTCAGGGGCGCCAGCCAGGTTTCCCACAGCAGGCACCAGGCGATCAGCGCGGCCACGCTGGCCAGCGCTCCCCACCACAACACCTTTTGCCGGGTGCCGTTCATTACCGCTCCCGCAATTTCACGGCCGTTTCGGCCAGGCGCTTGCCGAGGGCGACGGCGATGCGCTTTTCCTCGTCCGTCACTGGCTTGCGGCCATCGACGCCGGCCCAGTGGCTGGCGCCGTACGGGGTGCCGCCGGACGACGTCGTCATCAGGTCGGGGTGGGTGTAGGGCAGGCCGATCACCATCAGGCCGTGGTGCAGCAACGGAATCATCATCGACAGCAAGGTCGATTCCTGGCCGCCATGCAGGCTGCCGGTGGATGTGAACACGCAGGCGGGCTTGCCGGCCAGGCTGCCGGACAGCCACTGGCTCGACGTGCCATCCCAGAAATACTTCATGGCCGACGCCATGTTGCCGAAGCGGGTGGGGGAGCCGACGGCGATGCCGGCGCATTCTTCCAGGTCCGCCAGTTCCACATAGGGCGCGCCGTCGGCGGGCACGTCGGGCTGCGTGGCTTCCGTGACCGTGGAGACGGCGGGCACCGTGCGCAGCCGCGCGTCGCACCCTGGCACGCTCTCGATGCCCTGGGCGATCAGCTCGGCCAGGCGGCGCGTGGCGCCATGCCGGGAATAGAACAAAACAAGGATAATCAGGTTGGGCGCGTTCATCGTTGGTATTATAGAACGCTTTACACCATGGCCAGGGGCCGGAACCATTTGAACCAGCGTATCGTCACCCTATACCAATACATGGCGCGCCGTTGCAACGACGGCGTGGCCGAACTGCGGTCCCTGTCGTGGGCCGAAGTGCGCGACCTGTGCCTGTTCGCGCGGCGCCGCTTGCGCGAGGAAAGCCTGCCCCAGGTTGCCGGCGGGCTCACCTTCACCACCGTGTTCGCGCTGGTGCCGGTGCTCACGATCGCGCTGGCCGTGTTCACCACGTTCCCGATGTTCAAGACTTTCCGCACGGCGCTGGAAGCGTATTTCATCCAGAGCGTGATGCCGAAGGCGATCTCGAACACGATCCTGTCCTATCTGACCACGTTCGCTTCGCAGGCCACCCGGCTGTCAGCCGTGGGTGCGGTCACGCTGGTGGCGACGTCGGTCGCGATGATGGGCATGATCGAGCGCGTGTTCAACCGCATCTGGCGCGTGAAGGCCGAGCGGCGCTGGACGCGCCGCATCCTCGTCTACTGGGCGCTGATCACGCTGGGGCCGCTGGTCATCGGCGTGTCGATCTCGCTGTCCACGGACTTCTTTTCCGCGACCTCGAGCCTGGTGGGCAATGTGTTCGGCGCGCTGGCGTATTCGATCCTGTCGCTGCTCCTCACCTCGGCCGGTTTCACGTTTCTCTACATCGCCGTCCCCAACAAGGTGGTGGACTGGCGCGATGCGCTGGCCGGCGGCGTGCTGGCCGGGCTCGCGTTCGAGCTGGCCAAGCGCGGCTTCGCCGTGTTCATCACGGAATTTCCCACCTATTCGCGCATCTACGGGGCGCTGGCGGCGCTGCCGCTGTTCCTGCTGTGGGTCTATCTGTCATGGCTGATCACGCTGGTGGGCGCGCTGCTGGTGGCGGCGCTGCCGGTCGTCAAGTACGAGCGCTGGTGGTACGAGCCCGTGCCGGGCGGGGCGTTCGTCGATGCGATGGCCGTGCTGAAGGTGTTGCACGGCGCCAGCCGCTATGCCGACACGGCGCTGGTGTCGTCCACGACGATCCGGGCGCGCACGCGGCTGGGTTTCGACGAGCTCGACAGCCTGCTGGACCGCATGGCCGAGAAGGGCTGGGTGGGCCGGGTTCGCGGCGAGCCCGTGCCGCGCGTGCAGTTCGGCAAGCACGTGAACGACACGGGCGACAATTGGGTATTGCTGGCCAACCCCGAGACGCTGACCCTGGCCGAAGTCTACCGGCTGTTCGTGTTCGGCGGCATGCTCGTCAACGCGGGCGTGGCGCAGGAGTCCAGCGACCCGCGCGACGTGGCCGCGCGCCGCGATGCGGCGCGGCTGGCACGCAATGTCGAGGACGCGGTGGAAGCGGGCCTCGGGCTCACGCTGGCCGACCATTTCGGCCCGGCGGTCGGGCGCGAGGAGGACCCGATCCCCTGCTGAAACGGAACAGTTCGGGTGTCGATACCGGCATGCATGCCTCGCGCGCTGGATTTTTTCACCCGCATACGCTACATTGCCCCAGAAGGCATAGAATAAAAAACACCTCATACACGGACAGGACGGGCACCATGAAAGTCTCAGAAATCCTTCAAGTCAAGGGTAACATCCTCTACACGATCACGCCGGACCAGCCGCTGGTGGAAGCCGCCACCACGATGGCCGAGAAGGATATCGGTTCGCTCGTCGTGATGGAATATGGCGACCTGGTGGGCATGCTGACGTTCCGCGAAGTGCTCAAGGCGCTGCAGGAGAACGCCGGTTCCGTGGGCGGCGGCACGGTCCGCAAGCACATGGACGACCACCCGATCACGGTGACCCCCGACACGGAGGTCAACGAAGTGCGCCGCATCATGCTGGAAAAGCACGCGCGCTACCTGCCCGTGATGAATGCCAAGACGCTGCTGGGCGTGATCTCGTTCTATGACGTGGCCCGCGCCGTGCTGGAAGCGCAGAGCTTCGAGAACCGCATGCTGAAGGCGTATATCCGGGATTGGCCGGCCGAGCAGGACGAGACGACGAGCTGACCGGCTCGCGTCCGCCAACGAAACGCTGCCCCGGCAGCGTTTTTTGTTGCCTGAAAAATGGGGACAGACCCCCATTTTCCAGGCAATGTTTCCCGTTAAATGGGGTACGTCCCCATTTTTGGAGCAATATTTGCCCGGTTAGGCGCGCAGCCGGGCCTGGCCGGACAGCCAGTCCGACAACTCTCCCGCCCCCATCGGCCGGGCAAACAGATACCCCTGAGCCAGCGGGCAGCCGAGGTTGTGCAGCACGCGCGCCTGCATCTCGTCCTCGACGCCCTCCGCGACGACGGACAAGCCCAGGTTGCGCCCGAGCTGGATGACCATCTCGGCGATGCTGCTGCCGCGCGACGACCCGGTGATCTCGGTCACGAACGCGCGGTCGATCTTCAGCCGGTCGAGCCGCAGCCGCTGCAGGTGCGACAGCGACGAGAAGCCGGTGCCGAAATCGTCGATGGCGATGTGCACGCCCGTTTCCTTCACCTGGGCCAGCATGGCGATGAAGGTTTCCGGCTCTTCCATGGCCATCGATTCCGTGATCTCCAGTTCCACGTAGCGGGGCGGGGCGCCCGTGTCGGCCAGCGCGCGCCGCAGCACCTGCAGGAATTGCGGGTGGCGGAACTGCACCTGCGAGACATTGATCGACATCGTGAAATCATGGTGACCGGCGGCGCGCAGGCGCACCAGCTCGGCGCAGGCCGTGCGCAGCACCCATTCGCCGATATCGACGATCAGCCCGGAATACTCGGCGATGGGAATGAAGCGGTCGGGCGGCACGAACTTGCCGTCGGCGGTGCGCCAGCGCAGCAGCGCTTCCGCGCCGACCGGGCGGCGGGTGGCGAGGTCCATCTGCGGCTGGTAGGCCAGGAACAGCTCATGGCTGCCGAACGCCGAGCGCAGCGCATGCATCATGCGCACCCGCTCGCGGATCTCGACGCCCATATTGCGCGTGAAATAGAAGTGGCCGGCCCGCTGCTGCGACTTGGCGCGCTTCAGGGCGATGTCGGCATCCTTCAACGCATCGGTACCGCTGCCGTCGTGCTCGGCCAGCCGCACCAGCCCAAGCGTGGCGCTGACCTGCACCGTCTGGCCTTCGATCACGAACGGTTCCTGGAACAGCGGCAGGATGCCGGCCGGGTGCACCTGCGACGAGTCTCCCAGCACGCAGAAGATGTCGCCGCCGATGCGGGCCACCGTCAGCTGCCGCGCCAGGCAGTTCTGCAGGCGCACCGCCACTGCCGCCAGCAGCTGGTCGCCGAAGGCGTGGCCCAGCGCATCGTTGGTTTCGGCGAAATGGTCCAGGTCGACGAGGCACAGCGTGGCCTCGTCGCGCGCCGGACCGGCCAGCGTGGCGTCCAGGATCTCGATCAGCCGGGTGCGGTTCGGCAGCTTCGACAGCGTGTCGTAGAAGGCCGCCTCGTGAAGGTGGGACAGCAGTTCGACATTGTCCAGGCCCACCGCCACGTTGGCCGCAAACACTTCGAGCAACCGTTCTTCCAGCTCGGTGGCCGGGCGCACGAGATCGAGCAGGGCGGCGAAGCTGCGGCCGGTCTTGCCGGCCAGGTACAGGGCCACGGCATCGTTTGCATGGACGTTGCGCCGTTCCGCCAATGCGCGCGCCAGTAGCGGTGGCAGCGCGGGTTCCGTATCGGTGCCCAGCTGCCCGCCCTCGATCGCACGCCAGGCCCCGCAGGCGGCCACCACATGGGCCGCAGCGCCGTCGCCGCGCGCGCACAGCATGCCGCTGGCCGGCTGCCCCAGCAGCGCCGCAGCCTGCAGCAGGGCGCCACCGGCGAAGTCGCGCACGCCGTGCAGGGCCATCAGCGCCGTGCCCGCCTCGACGATGCGGTTCAGGCCGCGCCGGCTGTCGTCGATGCGCCGGATCTGCTCGTAGGAGCGGATGGCCGCCGTCACCGTCGTGTACAGCTTGATGCGGGTGAGCTCGGACTTGGTCTTGTAGTCGTTGATGTCGAAGTCGCGGATCGCGTCGATCTCGGGCGCATAGCCGGGCTGGCCGGTGCGCAGGATGATGCGCACGTCCGCCAGCTTCAGCGTCTCGCGGATGTGCCGCACCAGATGGAGGCCGGCGTCGTCCTGCTCCATGACCACGTCGAGGAGGACCACGGCGATGTCCTGTTCGTGGGCGAGCAGTTCGCGCGCCTGCGCGGCCGAGTAGGCGTGCACGAATTCCAGCGGCCGGCCCTGCATGTCCAGGTTGCCGAGCGCGAAGGTGGTAGTCGAATGCACGTCCTCGTCGTCGTCGACGATCATTACCCGCCATGCGGCGCGGCGCGCGGCGGCGGGTTGCGGCGGCGGCTCGTCCAGGAAGACCAGCTCATCCTGGCCGCCGATGGGAGTGCTCGATGGGGGCATGCGTCCTTCTCCAGATGGTGTCTTCCCGGCCCTTTATAGCGGATTGAACAGGATACCGGCGCAACTCCCACATTATAAGCACGGAATGGAATTGCTGCGCAGAAATAGTTACATTTGTCGCATGTTCCCGCAACAACCCCAATTGGCTGGATCAGCCGATGCTAAAGCGGTAAAATTGCCAGTTCCTTCGCTCTTTCAGATTGATCACATGTCCGGCAATTCCTTTGGCAAGCTGTTCACCGTAACGACTTTTGGCGAATCCCATGGACCGGCGATCGGTTGCGTCATCGATGGCTGCCCGCCGGGCCTGGCCTTGAGCGAGGCCGACATCCAGCCCGAGCTGGACCGCCGCAAGCCCGGCACGTCGCGCCACGTGACGCAGCGCCAGGAGCCGGACGCGGTGCAGATCCTCTCCGGCGTCTACGAAGGCGTGACCACGGGCACGCCGATCGCGCTGCTGATCCGCAACGAAGACCAGCGCAGCAAGGATTACGGCAATATCGCCGAGAGTTTCCGCCCCGGCCATGCCGATTACACGTACTGGCACAAGTACGGCGTGCGCGATCCGCGCGGCGGCGGCCGCTCGTCGGCACGCCTCACGGCGCCCGTGGTGGGTGCCGCGGCGATCGCCAAGAAATGGCTGAAGGAAAAATACGGCACCGAATTCGCCGGCTGCATGCGCCAGCTGGGCGACATCGACGTGCCGTTCCAGGATTTCAGCCATGTGGCCAATAATCCGTTTTTCGCGGCCACGGCGGACGCCGCGCTGATCGCACGGATGGAAAGCTATATGGACGACCTGCGCAAGGCCGGCGATTCGATCGGCGCGCGCATCGACGTGGTGGCGCGCAACGTGCCGGTGGGCCTGGGCCAGCCGATCTACGACAAGCTCGATGCCGACATCGCCTATGCAATGATGGGCATCAACGCCGTGAAGGGCGTGGAAATCGGCGCCGGCTTCGCGTCGGTCGCCCAGCGCGGCTCCGAGCACGGCGACGAACTGACGCCGCGGGGTTTCGGCAGCAACCATGCCGGCGGCGTGCTGGGTGGCATCTCGACGGGGCAGGACATCACCGTCTCGATCGCCATCAAGCCCACCTCGTCGATCCGCACGCCGCGCCAGTCCATCGACAAGGCCGGCAATCCGGTGATGGTGGAAACCTTCGGCCGCCACGATCCATGCGTGGGCATCCGCGCCACGCCGATCGCCGAGGCGATGCTGGCGCTGGTGCTGATGGACCATGCGCTGATGCACCGCGCCCAGTGCGGCGACGTGCAGGTGGGCACGCCGGATATCGCGCGCCAGTCTTGATCGGAAAACAGAAGCCTGGCCTGGCCCGCAGCGCCTGAATGGCTGGTGTCGGACACCTTCAGGTGTGCGACACCGGTTTTCCGCCGAAGATACCGGTTTTCCGCCGAAGATACCGGGTCCCCCGCGGTGACTGCCCGCTCCGCCCTCAGGCCGCGCGGCTGCTCAATATCTCGGCCTGGTGGCGCCGCTCGATGGTCCTCACCACCAGCGCGCGCAGCTCGTTGAGCAGCGTGAACTCTGCCTGCGACAGCTGGATCGGCGGGAACGTCTCGTCCCAGTCTCCATACAGGAAACCGGCCGGCTGCCCGTTGGCCGACAGCGGCAGGATCACGAAGCTGCGGGCCTCGGCCAGCCCGGTCTTCCACCACTGCGGCAGCTTGGCGGCGAATGCCGGATCGCGTGCGTTCTCGATGAAGATCACCCGGTCGCTGCCCAGCGCGGCGTGGAACACGTTCGGCTGATAGGTGTCCTCGAAGGACATGCCGGCCAGGGCCTCCTTGGCCAGGCTGCCGAAGCACATGCGCGCCGCGTAGCGGCCCTCGCGGCGGTTGCGCACGAAGGCGACTGCGCGCGAGAAATCGAGGGCCTTGTACACCGTTTCCAGTGCCGCGGACACCATCTGGCCAGGGCTGGCGCCGTCCAGCATGTCGCGCATGTCGGCGAGCCCGCTTTGCAGGATGCGATTGCCGGCCGCGCGCTGGCGCGTTTGCGCCATGGCCTTGGCGCGGCGCTCCAGCGGCTTGGACAGCGGCGCGATGGCCAGCTCCTCGGTGGCTGCCTCGCGGGCCTGGGCGATCGCTTCCTGCATCCGCTCGGGTTCGAGGCCCAGCAGCGGCGCGTAGGCTGCCGTCATGCGCAGTACTTCCGCGGCGCCGGCCGCATCGTCGTGCCATAGCGAGGACGCGCAGCGGCGCGCCAGCGTGGCGATGCCGGCCACCCAGTCGGCGGCCGGCAGCGGTGCCTGGCCTTCGTCTTTGGCCGCCTCGACGGTGCGCATGCCGGAGACGAGATTGCTCGGCAGGTTCCAGCGCTGGGCGGCGGCCATCCCGATGTCGGCCAGCGAGATGCCGAGCAGTTCCGGCGCCACTGCATCTTCGTTGCCTGGGCCGCCGCGCTGTTGGATCTTCATCCACAGCTCGGGCAGGTAGAAGGTCACCATCATGCGGCCCAGCGTATGCAGCATCGAGCACACCACGGCCTGTTCCGTGTGCGGACTGCGCACGGTGGCCGCGAGCTCGCGCGCCACCAGCCCGGCCAACACGGCCTTTTCCATCTCGATATGCGCCTGCCTGGAGTCGGTGCTGGCGGAGGCCAGTTCCTCGACCAGTTTCAGGCCCAACGCCAGGTGGCCGATGGCCTCCGTGCCCAGCACCAGCACGGCCTTGCTGACGGTGGCGACATGCTGGCCGAAGGCCGAATACATGCTGCTGTTAGCCAGGCGCAGTACCTTGTTGGTCAGCACCGGGTCCGACAGCACGGTCTCGGTCATCGAGAATTCGCCGTCCTCCTCGCCGCGCATGGCACCGAGCACGGCGCCGATGGCCTTCGCGAAGGCGGGCATGTCGCCCTGGCGGCGGGTGCGTTCCCACAGCAGGGCAAGCGTCTGCTCGCCGTGGGCACTGGTGGTCATTGCATCGATCGTCATTGGAGCGCCTGCTGCGCGCCGCCACGCGACACGTCTTCGTAGTGGCGCTCGGTGAGCGCCGCGATGGCCACGTTGGCGGCCATCGGTTTGCCCGTCAGGTAGCCCTGCACATAGCGGCAGCCGCGCTCGCGCATATAGGCAAGCTGGCCTTCGGTCTCGACGCCCTCGGCCACCACCGACAGCGACAGGTGGCGCGCCAGATCCAGCACGGCGTTGCAGATCGCGCCATCCTTTTCCGAGCCGGGCAGGTCGCGGATGAAGGCGCGGTCGATCTTCAGTACCGAGATCGGAAAGCGCTTCAGGTAAGCCAGCGAGGAGTAACCGGTGCCGAAATCGTCGATGGCGATGCGGGCGCGGCGTTCGGCCATCTTGCCGAGGATGGTTTCGGCATGGGCCGGGTCGATCATCAGCGTGCCCTCGGTGATTTCGAGCACGAGCTGTTCGCCGGACAGGCCGGAAAAGGAGATGGCATCGTCTAGCACGTCGAGAAACTTGTCGCTGCGAAATTGGCGGGGGCTGATATTAACAGAGATATACAAGGGTCGTTTCGCCGCCTCCTGGAATTGCCTGAGCTGCACGCAGGCCGCCTTCAGCGCCCACGCTCCCAGCAGGCTGATGAGGCCATTCGTTTCGGCGATGGGAATGAACTGGGCCGGCGATACCATGCCCAGCGTGGGGTGCTTCCATCGCATCAGCGTCTCGAAGCCCTCGATCTCGCGCGTTTGGGCGTCGACGATCGGCTGGTAGTGCAGCACGAACTCGCCCTCGCGCACGGCCTGGAACATGGCCGCCTCCAGCGATATGTCGTGCTCCGTCGGGCTGTTGTGCCGGGGGCTGTAGACGACGCAGCGCGCCTTGCCCGTTTCCTTGGCCCGCGACAGGGCGGCATCGGCCAGCGCGACGAGCCGCACGTCATCTTCCGCGTGCTGCGGGTAGACGGCCACGCCGAGCGAGGCGCCGACGTAGATCGTGTGCGCGCCGACTTCGAAGGGCGATTGCAGCGTCGCCAGCAGGCGCCCCGTGACGAGGCGGATCTGCTGTTCGTTGAACGTGCCCGGCAGCACCGCCACGAATTCGTCGCCGCCCACGCGCGCCAGCGTATCGCTGTCGCGCAAGGTCTTGCGCAGGCGCGCGGCGGCCATGCGCAGCACGGCGTCGCCGGTCGGGTGGCCGAGGCCGTCGTTGACTTTCTTGAAGCCGTCGAGCCCGATGGCGGCCACGGCAAAGCCCTGGCCCGAGCGCCGCGCCTGGGCGATGGTCATGCGGATCCGGTCCGCCAGCAGCAGGCGGTTCGGCAATTCGGTCAGCGCGTCGTGCGTGGCCATGTGCCGCAAGCGCTCCTCCGTGGCTTGCTGGGCCGACAGGTTGCGGCCCACCACCAGCATGCCGGTCGAGCCATCGGCATTCGCATGGGTGGAAAAGCGCAGGTCGAACCACACGTCGCTGTCCGGCTGCTGCACGCGCAATTCCAGGCGCGCCACGCCCTTTTTCGACAAACCCGCCAGCGTGGCCTTCAGGGCCGCCTGGTCCAGTTCCGAGACGAAGGCGGCCAGCGGCTGGCCGAGCACCATGCGCCCGGGGCCGAGCAGCGCCAGCGCACGGCGGCTGGCGAACAGCACGCGCCCGGGGGCATCGAGCCTGAACACGATGTCGCCGGCTTCTTCGAGCAGGCCGTCGACGGCGTGCCGGGCATTCTCCGGCAATGGCGTGGTGGGACTGGAAAGCATGGGGCGCGTGCTCAGGTATGGAAATCTCGTCGGTAAACTGCCGCAACCTGCGAACCGAGTCGAGAAGGGCGGGTCACGTTTGCGTGAATGTATCATTTTACGCGCGGAAATTACATGAAATCGAGCAACATTTACGATGGAGGCGTAAAAAATGTTGTTGAGATGAGTGATTCTCATTACTCCTTGCAGCCATCTCGCCGTACCGGCTGTCCGTTGTTCTTGCGATACCCACCCCTTTCCGCTAGGCTGGCTAAAAACACAATTCCGGCTGGGATACCCAGGGAGGCAGGGATGCAGGGTTTCGACACGCACGAGGTCTTCAACGCGGTGCCGCCGTTCGGCAACGTCAACCTGTTTGCCTGCGACCCGGCGCTGCGCGAAGCCGTCGAGCGCGAAGGCGGCGCGGCCGCCGTACCCGGTTTGCTGGAGCTGGGGGCGGAGCTGGGCCGCGATGAGACGCTCGACCTCGCCAGACTGGCCAACCTGCATGCACCCGTGCTCCATACCTTCGACCGCACCGGCCGGCGGATCGACGAGGTGGAATTCCACCCCGCCTGGCATGCGCTGATGGAGCTGCTGGTCAAGGCCGGCGCCCATGCCTCGCCTTGGGATGGCAGCGAGCCGGCCGGGCAGGTGGCCCGGGCCGCGCGGTACATCCTGTTCGGCCAGGTCGAGAATGGCTCGCAATGCCCGGTCACGATGACGTATGCGAGCGTGCCGGCCCTGCGGCAATCGCCGGCGCTGGCGGCACGCTGGGTGCCGAAGATCCTCGCCCGCGAGTACGATCCCCGGCCGCTGCCGATCGAGCACAAGGCGGGCGTCCTGATCGGCATGGGAATGACGGAAAAGCAGGGCGGTTCCGACGTGCGCAGCAATACCACGCGCGCCGAGCCGCTGGCGCCGGGCGAAGCGCGCGCGATCTTCGGCGAGGATGCAGAAGGCGTCTATCGGCTGGTCGGCCACAAGTGGTTCTTCTCGGCGCCGCAGGCGGACGCCCACCTGGTGCTGGCGCAAACGGCCAGGGCCGACGGAGCGGGGCTGTCGTGCTTCCTCGTGCCGCGCTTCCTGCCCGACGGTTCGCACAACCAGGTGCGCGTGCAGCGGCTGAAGGACAAGCTGGGCAACCGCTCGAACGCATCGTCCGAGGTGGAATTCACCGGCGCCTGCGGCCACCTGCTGGGTGCGCCCGGCCGGGGCATCGCCACGATTCTCGAGATGGGCAGCCACACCCGGCTCGACTGCATTCTCGGCTCGGCCGGCATCATGCGCGCGGCGCTCACGCGCGCGCTGCACCATGCGCGGCACCGGCACGCGTTCGGCAAGCCGCTGGCGCAGCAGCCGCTGATGCGCAATGTGCTGGCCGACCTGGCGCTGGAGTCGGAAGCGGCCACCGCGTTTGCCCTGCGCCTGGCGCGCTGCTTCGACCACCCCGCCGATCCGGCCGAGGCCCTGCTGGCGCGCATCCTGACCCCGGCCGGCAAATACTGGATCTGCAAGCGCGGGCCCGGTTTCGGCGCCGAGGCCATGGAAGTGCTGGGCGGCGGCGGCTACGTGGAAGAGGGGGAACTGGCGCGGCTGTACCGTGAACTGCCCGTCAATTCGATCTGGGAAGGGTCCGGCAACGTGATGTGTCTGGACGTGCTGCGCGCGCTCGGCCGCTCGCCCGCGGCCGGCGAGGCGCTGGCCGCGGAACTGGCCAGCGCGGGCAGTGCTAACGCCGACTACATGCGCTTCACGGGCCAGCTCAACCGGGACCTGGCGGCCGGCACCGCCGACGAGTTCGGTGCCCGCGTGGTGGCGGAACGCATCGTGCTGGCCGTGCAGGCCAGCCTGCTGCTGCGCCATGCCCCGGCCTTCGTGGCCTCCGCCTTCGTGGCGTCGCGGCTGGCGCGCGAGCCGGGCGGAGCCTACGGCCGCCTGCCGGCCGGGACAGACTGCGCGGCGATCCTGGAGCGAGCCATGGTCGCGGGCTGAGTTTTTTCAGCCGCGGCATGGACAGCCCGCACGGGGGGCTGGGATAATGCGGCACACAAACCGTTTGTCCTGAGTAAAAATGAAACAAGATCCGCGCTTTCCGAACCTTTTCATCACCGATCATCCGCTGATCCAGCACAAGCTGAGCCATATGCGCGACAAGGCGACGTCGACCCGTACCTTTCGCGAGCTGCTCAAGGAGATCACGCTGCTGATGGGGTACGAAATCACCCGTGACTTGCCGCTCACCACGCGCGAGATCGAAACCCCCTTGATGACGATCGACGCGCCTGTCATCGCCGGCAAGAAGCTGGCCGTGGTGCCCATCCTGCGCGCGGGCATCGGCATGAGCGACGGTTTGCTGAACCTGGTGCCATCGGCCCGCGTGGGGCATATCGGCGTCTTCCGCGACCCGGAAACCCACCACCCGGTCGAGTACCTGGTGCGCCTGCCGGACCTGGTCGACCGCACGTTCATCCTGTGCGACCCGATGGTCGCCACCGGCAATTCGGCCGTGCACGCCATCGACGTGCTGAAGAACCGCGGCGTCGGCGATGACCAGATCATCTTCCTGGCCCTGGTAGCGGCACCGGAAGGCATCGAGGTGGTGCAGAAGAAGCACCCGAACGTGAAGATCTATTGCGCGTCGCTCGACTCGCATCTGAACGATCACGCCTACATCGTGCCCGGCCTGGGCGACGCGGGCGACCGCATCTTCGGTACGAAGTAATCGTGGCGGCGCCGCGCGATCCCGACTACCGCGACCACCTCCAGGCGCTGGCCGACCGGTTCGGCGCCAGTGTGCCCGCGCGCATGGAAGCGATCGCCGGCGCGCTCGCTGCCGCCGGCATGGCGCCCGGCCGCGAACAGCTGGAGGCCGTGCAGCAGGCGCTGCATACGGTCGCGGGGTCCGCAGGGTCGTTCGGTTTCACCGTCCTGGGCGAGGAGGCCCGGCGCCTGGAACAGGCGGTGCGCCCCTTGCTGGCAGGGGAGCCCGGCTGGCCCGAGCTGGTTCCGCGCATCCAGGCTTACCTCGCGTGGGCCAGCCATGATCCGAAATCTGTGACTTATCCCACACACGATTGACATTAATCAAACAGCCGCTGCCGATATTGTCTATAGTTACACATATGCCGACGACGCGAGGGCATACTCGCGAGGCGGGCAATTTCGGTGTTCGATGTGAAAACCGATCGAATTGCCGTCTCCCGAGCGTGAAACGTGCCGTAAATCATTGATGCCCAGCATTAATTAGCTCAAATTTTGAGCGCCGCGCTGGGATTTCTGTGATTTCTGTCACTTTTCGCCTGACACGAGCGATAAATTTCGAAAAATCGTGCCTCACGACGTGCTTTTGGCGCTGTATTCGGTATAATGCGGGATCGTTTAGATTCAAGGGTAGTGCAGTTTGTCTGCCATTGCATACTTGCTTCAAACGATATCACGGGCGCAAGCTCATTTAACTGTAATAGGAATTGTAATGGCAACTGGTATCGTAAAATGGTTCAATGATTCGAAGGGTTTTGGCTTCATCACCCCTGACGAAGGCGGCGAAGATCTGTTCGCTCACTTCTCGGCGATCCAATCGACCGGCTTCAAATCGCTGCAAGAGAACCAGCGCGTATCCTTCGATGTGACGGCCGGCCCGAAAGGCAAGCAGGCATCGAACATTCAGCCGCTGTAATACGCTGGATCTAACGATCAAAAAATCCTCGGTTACCGGGGATTTTTTTTTGCCCGGAGCATTTGCGCATCGGGCGCCCAGGCACGAAAACGTTGGTGACGGCGCATTCGCCGCTTCCGAAAATGGGCCTGCGAGCCGCATTCCAGGCGGGTTGGCGCGCTCGCGCGCCAATGCGTCAATGCGCCAAAGGGTCGGTGCGTCAGTGCGCTGTTCCGGCCTGTCATGCCAGCCTGCCGTTTCCCGCGGGCCGGGATTACCCGCTAGCTTTTGGGCCAGTAACCAGGCGCCGCATACGTGCGCCGCAGGAAATCCACGAAGGCGCGAATGCGCAGGGGCAGGTGCCGCCGCTGCGCGAACACGGCATAAATATCGTCATTGCCCGGCGCCGTGTAATCGTCCAGCACGGTGACCAGCCGGCCCGCCTCGATGTCGGCCCCCACTTCCCAGATCGACCGCCAGCCGAGTCCCTTGCCGGCCAATACCCAGTCATGTAGGACGGCACCATCGTTGCAGCTCATCTTCCCCGTGACACGCAAGGTCACGTTCTTGCTCCCGTCCCGAAACGTCCAGCCGCGCTGGCTGCCGGCGCTGCTGATCGCCAGGCAGTTGTGGCGCGTGAGGTCGTCCAGCGTGCGCGGCACGCCGTGGCGCTGGAAGTAGGCCGGGGCGCCGACGACCACGCGGTGATTGTCGGCCAGCTTCACGCTGACAAGGTTGGAATCCTCCAATGTAGCGATACGGATCGCCACATCCACGCCTTCGCCGATCAGGTCGACGACACGGTCGTTCAGGTTCAGCGTGACCGTCACGTCGCGGTGTTCGGCCACGAACGAGGGAATCAGTGGCGCGACGTGGCGCCGCCCGAAGCCGGCCGGTGCCGAGATCAGCAGGTGGCCGGTGGCACGGGCGCTGCGCTCGGCCGCTGCCGCCTCCGCACTTTCCAGGTCGGCCAGGATGCGCTGGCAATCCTCGAGGAAGGCCGCGCCTTCGTCAGTCAACGCCAGTTTGCGCGTGGTACGCTGTAGCAGCTTGACGCCCAGGCGCTGTTCCAGCGCGTCCAGCCGGCGGCCGATCACGGCCGGAGCGATCCCTTCGGCGCGCGCCGCGGCCGACAGGCTGCCGCGTGCCACCACCTCCACGAAAGTGGAGATCTGTTTGAACTGTGCCATGCCTGTTCGCCAGAAATCAGTTATGACAAATTTGCACAGATGAAGTGATTATTTGTCTCGTTTAGGTAAGTTTGCAGTCAATATACTGCAAGGCATCCAATTTCACCAGAGCACAAGGAGATCGACATGAGCATCGCGTTACCGGCAGGTATGGAAATCACGGGCGACATCAAGCCCGGTTACGAAACCGTTTTGACGCCGGAAGCGTTGGCCCTGGTGGCAAAACTGTCGCGCGCCTTCGAGCCGCGCCGCCAGGAACTGCTGGCTGCCCGCGTGGAACGCGCGAAGCGCCTGGACGCCGGCGAGCGCCCGGACTTCCTGGCCGAGACGGCCCATATCCGCGCCGGCGACTGGAAGATCGCTCCGCTGCCGCAGGCATTGCAATGCCGCCGCGTGGAAATCACCGGCCCGGTCGACCGCAAGATGGTCATCAATGCGCTGAACTCGGGCGCGGACAGCTACATGACCGACTTCGAGGATTCCAATACCCCGAACTGGAACAACCAGATCACCGGCCAGATCAACATGATCGACGCCGTCCGCAAGACCATCGCGCTGGAACAGAACGGCAAATCCTACAAGCTCAACGACAAAGTGGCGACGCTGGTCGTGCGCCCGCGCGGCTGGCACCTGGACGAGAAGCACGTGCTGGTCGACGGCAAGCGCATCTCCGGCGGCATCTTCGATTTCGCCCTGTTCATGTTCCATAACGCCAAGGAACAGCTGGCCCGCGGCGCCGGCCCCTATTTCTACCTGCCGAAGATGGAATCGCACCTGGAAGCGCGCCTGTGGAACGACATTTTCGTCATGACCCAGAACGAGCTGGGCCTGCCGCAGGGCACGATCAAGGCGACCGTGCTGATCGAGACGATCGTCGCCGCCTTCGAGATGGACGAGATCCTGTACGAACTGCGCGAACACAGCGCCGGCCTGAACGCGGGCCGCTGGGACTACATCTTCAGCTGCATCAAGAAGTTCAAGGTCGACAGGGACTTCTGCCTGGCCGACCGCCCGAAGGTCACGATGACGGCGCCGTTCATGCGTTCCTACGCGCTGCTGCTGCTGAAGACCTGCCACAAGCGCAATGCGCCGGCGATCGGCGGCATGTCGGCCCTGATTCCGATCAAGAACGATCCTGAAAAGAATGCGGTGGCCATGGCCGGCGTGATCGGCGACAAGTCCCGCGATGCGACCGATGGCTACGACGGTGGCTGGGTCGCGCACCCGGGCCTGGTCCAGCCGGCGATGGCGGAGTTCGTCAAAGTGCTGGGCGACAAGCCGAACCAGATCGACAAGCAGCGCCCGGACGTGGAAGTGACCGCGGCCGACCTGCTGAACTTCCAGCCCGAAGCGCCGATCACGGAAGCGGGCCTGCGCTACAACATCAATGTGGGCATCCATTACCTGGGCAGCTGGCTCGGCGGCAACGGCTGCGTGCCGATCCACAACCTGATGGAAGACGCGGCCACGGCGGAAATTTCCCGCTCGCAGGTCTGGCAATGGATCCGCTCGCCGAAGGGCGTGCTCGACGACGGCCGCAAGGTCACGGCCGACATCGTGCGCACGATGATCGCCGAGGAACTGCCGAAGGTGAAGGAAGCGGCACCGGACGGCGCCAGCCCGAACTACGAGCGCGCCGCGCAGATCTTCGAAGAGATGTCGACGTCCGAATCGTTCGCGGAATTCCTCACGCTGCCGCTGTACGAGGAAATCTGACGCAGTCCCCTGGCGTCACGCTCCGCGCACGGCCAGCGCGGGGCGCGCCAGGAATTCCTTCAGGCGCGCCTCGTCGATCCGGTGCCCGGCAATCCGGCGCAGCAGCAGGTCGATGCGGTCGCCGCCCCAGAACAATTCCCCCATGTAGCTGAACGTCGGCACGCCGAACACGCCGGCAGCGGCCGCCTGTTCCGTCGCGGCGATGAGCGCCGCCTTGATGTCGGGCGTGGTAGCCGCCGCTTCCAGCGCCTCGCCGTTCAGGTCGCACTCGGCGGCCAGCTGCTTGAGCACGGCCGGGCTGGAAATATCGAGCCCCCGTTCCCAGCACGCCTGCGACAGCATGAACGTGAAGCGCCGGCGGCTCGTCAGCGACGGTATCGCCAGGCACATGCGCAAGGCCAGCAGCGGATTGAACGGATGCCCGGGCGGGCCCTTGAACGCGAGGCCGTGCGCATCGGCGATGCGCATCACGTCGCGGAACAGGAATTCGCGCTTGGCCGGCACCTCGGCCGGCCCTTTCGTGCCGTGCGCCTTCAACAGGCCCGCCAGCAGCACGGGTTCCATTTCCAGGTGCACGCCCGCCGCTTCGATGCGGGCGATCTGCTTCGTGGCCAGCCACGCATAGGGGCTGATCGGGTCGTAGTAGAACCTGACTTTCTCCATGATGTTCCCGTCAAAAATGGTTCTTGAACTCGCGCAGCGCGGCGAACACGGCCAGCGGCGGCGCGCCGGCGGCCACCTTGCCGTCGACCGCCAGGCGCGCGGCGATGTGTTCGTCGCGGTAGCGCAGGAAAGGATTCGTTGCTCGTTCGACGGCAATCGTGCTGGGCACGGTTGGCACACCGCGCTGCCGCTTCGCCGCCTCCAATTCCATGCGCGCACGCAATGCTTCGTTCCCTGCGTCGACCGCGAGGGCAAAGCGCAGGTTCGACAACGTGTACTCGTGCGCGCAATACACTTCGGTATCGGGCGGCAAGGCCGCCAGCTTGTCCAGCGAGGCCGCCATCTGCGCCGGCGTGCCCTCGAACAGGCGCCCGCAGCCCCCCGCGAACAGTGTGTCGCCGCAGAACAGCCAGCGCCGGCCCCCATTGCCGGCGCCATCGCCAACGTAGGCGATGTGGCCGCGCGTATGGCCCGGTACATCCAGCACCGCCAGTTCGAGGCCGATGCCCGGCACCGTGATCCGGTCGCCTTCGCCCAGCGGATGCGTGACGGCGGCGATGCCGTCGCCGGCCGGCCCGAACACGGGCACCTCGTAGCGTTCCAGCAAGGCCGGCACACCGCCGATGTGGTCACCGTGGTGGTGGGTGAGTAAAATGGCAGTAAGCGTCAGCTCGCGCTCGCGCAGCGCGGCCAGGATCGGCCCGGCATCGCCAGGGTCGACGACGGCCGCGTGCTGATCGTCATGGATCAGCCACAGGTAGTTGTCGTTGAATGCCGGCACCGGCATCACGCGCAACGCCGTGCTTGTCGACCCGGTTGGCTCAGTTGTTGGCTCAGTTGTTGGCTCAGTTGCTGACATGCTTGTTGGCATCCTTGTCGGCGAGGCTGTCGACATATCGGTCGAAAACGGGGTCATCAGGTCATTGAACATCAAATTCGTCGGCGGTAATTGCCAAGGGAACGCATGGATAGCGCAGCATCCGAAAAATCCATTATAGCGCTGGACAGCTGGCTTCAAACCCCGGCTGGCCGGTATGTGCGCGCCTGGGAGCAAAGCCGCCTGGACGCGCTGACGGCCGACATCTTCGGCTACAACGCACTGCAGATCGGCATGCCCCAGATCGATGCGCTGGCGGCCAGCCGCATGCCGCACAAATGGCTGGCCGACACGCTGCCGCAGCGTACCGTCGAGACGGCGGGCCCGCCGGTGGTCCTGACATTCGATACGATCGAATTGCCGTTCGCCTCGCAAAGCCTGGACCTGGTGGTGCTGCCCCACGTGCTGGAGTTCGCGGCGGAACCGCACCAGGTGCTGCGGGAGGTGGAGCGTGTGCTGATCCCGGAAGGGCAGCTCATCATCTGCGGCTTCAATCCGGCCAGCCTGTGGGGCTTGCGGCAGATGCGGGGGAGGGTGACGGGCACCCGCTATCTGCCACGCGGCGAACTGATTTCGATGCCGCGCATCAAAGACTGGTTAAAATTGCTGAACATGGGCGTCAGCCACAGCCATTTCGGCTGTTACGCGCCGGCCTGCCGCACCGAGCACTGGCTGGCGCGCTATGCGTTCATGGATCGCGCGGGCGAGCGCTGGTGGCCGTATTTCGGCGCCGTCTATCTCGTCCAGGCGATCAAGCGGGTCAAGGGCATGCGGCTGATCGGGCCGGCGTGGAGCAGGAAGAAGGCCGCGTCGCCGGTGGCGGTGCCAGCAACGAACAAACACAAGGAACATGGATAAAGTCGAGATTTTTACGGACGGTGCGTGCAAGGGCAATCCCGGCACCGGCGGCTGGGGCGCGCTGATGGTGGCGGGCGAAGCGCAGAAGGAACTGTTCGGCGGCGAGCTGAACACCACGAACAACCGCATGGAACTGAAAGCCGTGATCGAGTCGCTCAACGCCTTGAAGCGGCCGTGCGAGGTGATCCTGCACACCGACAGCCAGTACGTGCAGAAGGGCATCAGCGAATGGATCCACGGCTGGAAGGTGCGCGGCTGGAAGACGTCCACGAAGGAGCCCGTGAAGAATGCCGACCTGTGGCAGGCGCTCGATATCGCCCAGTCCGTGCACAAGGTCGACTGGCGCTGGGTGCGCGGCCATAACGGCCACCCCGGCAACGAGCGGGCCGACATGCTGGCCAACCGCGGCGTCGACGCCGTGCGCCGCAAGTAAACCAGGGTCACCCGGCCACGCCAGCCTGTTGCCCGCACCGGGTGCTGTATACTGCGCGGCCGCTGCCTATCGCACCGTCATAAAGCACCGTCATAAAGCACTGTCATAAAGCACCTTAACATGCGCCAGATCGTCCTCGATACCGAAACCACCGGTATCAACCCCAAGCTCGGCAACCGCGTCATCGAGATCGGTTGCGTGGAGCTGGTCAACCGCAAGCTCACCGGCAACAACTTCCACCGCTACATCAATCCCGACCGCGACTCGGAAGAGGGCGCGCTGGCCGTGCACGGCCTGACGACGGAGTTCCTGTCCGATAAGCCGCGTTTCCATGAAATCGTCGAGGAATTGCGCGAGTACATCCGCGGTGCCGAAGTCATCATCCATAACGCGCCGTTCGACCTGGGTTTCCTGAACCACGAGTTCAAGATGCTGAACCTGCCGTCGTTCGACGAGCATATCGGCGGCGTCATCGACACCCTCGTGCAAGCCAAGGAGCTGCGCCCCGGCAAGCGGAACTCGCTCGATGCGCTGTGCGATCACTACGGCATCTCGAATGCCCACCGCAAGCTGCACGGCGCATTGCTCGACGCGGAATTGCTGGCCGATGTCTACCTGGCGATGACGCGCGGCCAGAACAGCCTGGGCATGGATATCGAAGTCGAGGAAGTAGCCACCGGCGTCGATCTTGCGAACGTGGCATTGGCCGAGATCCTCGTGGTGCGCGCCACGGACGAGGAAGCGGCCGCGCACGAGGACTTGCTCAACGGCCTGGACAAGGCCGTGAAGGGCACGTGCGTCTGGCGCGCGGTCCCCGCGTAGCCCGACAGGCGCTTGACGCAGCTCAAGTGCCTCCCTATAATAGTGCTTCTTCGGGAGGTTAGCTCAGGGGTAGAGCACTGCATTCACACTGCAGGGGTCGCAAGTTCGAAACTTGCACTTCCCACCAGGATTCGAAAGGCCCGCAACGTTCGTTGCGGGCCTTTTTTGCTTTGGGGTGCAGGTATCCGCCGGCCGATGGCTCACCGCGCTGTGCTGTGGCCAGATGCCCCGTCAGTAAAGGAGCGAGGCGCCGTCCAACGCCAGTCATGTGTGAATCTTCGATAGATTTACGCACCTTTATCGATGAGATAATGGCTTGCGCAGCCTGGCCAGCCGGGCCGCGCGCTTTAGAGCGCCTAACAAAACCCCCATCGCTGCGTTGCAGCGTCTCGCCGTACAGGTGTACTGTCTTCGACGCCGCGCCTTGCCATGCGGGTTTTGTTAGGCGCTCTTAACCGTGACCATCGGCAGGAGGAGGGGCAGTGAGCAAGAACGAACTTCCAGTTTCGCGCAAACAGATTCTTTACCTGGCCCTGGCCGTGTTCGTTCCATTGCTGTTCGCCGTCGCGGTCATCTGGTGGAGGCCGTCGACAGCGGGGGACGCCGAGTCCGACCAGGCGCGGGCAGCGGCCGTGCTCGCAGTGATGGCGATCGGCCTCGGGGCCATTGTTGCGGCCGCCGCACATCGGCGCGCGGTCGAGCTCGATGCCGATGTACTGGTGATCCGCCACAGCGTCTACACGCTGGCGCTGGACCGCTCCCGCATTGCCTCGGCCGCAGTGAAGGAGGTGGCGACCGTGGAGGAGCTCGGCCTTCGCACCCGCGCCAATGGCATTGCCGCCTTCGGCTACCTGTCGGGATGGTTCAGGACCAGGCACGGCCAGTTGATGTTTTGTGCGATATCCGCATGGCCGGTCTACCACATCGCGCTCGACGGGGAGGCGGAATGCAAGGAAATCGCCCTCAGCGCCTCACCAGAACTCGCGCGGCGTATCGCGGCGTGGGTGCAATCCTAGTTTCTTGCGGCCCCGGCTGCTGACAAAGCCGATCAATCGTCCAACACGACAACGCATCGCAGTCGCGCCCCGGCGTTTCACGTTCGTCATTTAATGCAACTAACCGAAAGAATCTTTCAAACCCGCGACCTCTAAGCATACGACGGATATCCGGCCCGCCACCAGGGAAAAGGTGCGGGAGCCGATCGCGCACGAGTGCGCAGGTTAGTTGCCAAGGGTGATAAGATCGACTCACCATGAACACTACCGCCTGGGACCGCAATCCCCTCATCGAATTCGAACGTTTCCTGCAAAGTCCGGCATTCGCGCAAACGGCGAAGAGAGCCGCGCCGCCGCTGTCCGAGGCGTCCGCCGAGGTCTATGGCTTCATGTTCGGCCGCTTCGTCAAGTGGCTCCACGAGCGTGGGCTGAAGATGAGCGGGGTGCAGCCGGGCGACCTGCGCGAGTTCCTGTCCACGCGGGATGCTCGGGGGCGCCCGCTGCACAGCAAGATCGCCTACCGTTACCTGCGGCTGCTCGAGCGCTGCTACGAGCACCTCGCCGCGGCGCCGAATCCGGCAAGTGTCGCCATCGCCTTGCTGGCGGCCGACCGGCCGGCGCGCGACCGCGAAATGGTGGCGCTGTCGCCCACCCAGGCCAACCAGGTCGTTGCCCACAAGCCCGAGCTGACGTCCTGGAAGCGGCGCCGCGACCGGGCGATGCAGCTGGTGATGCTGTGCGCGGGGCTGCGCGTGTCGGAAGCGATCGGCTTGCAGACCAGCGAAGTGGCGGCGGGGCCGGAGGAGGATGGCACCTTGCGGATTCGCCTGACCCCGGCGGGCAAGCAGCCGACCAGCCGGCCGCATGAAACCTTCCTGCAAGCGCACGCCGTGGGCGAGGTGCTCGACTGGCTGGAAACGCGCCGCCGGCTCGGCATCCCTGGCCGGCTGGCGTTTCCGGCAGACGAAGAAGGGCATCCGCTGCACAAGAGCACCGTGTACCGCCAGGCGCGCAACGCCCTGAAGGAAGCCGGCGTCGCGCTGCCCCACGCGGGCGGGCGAACCTTGCGCAACGGTTTCGCCGTCGTGGAACTCAATGCCGGCACGCCCGAGGAGGCGATGCGCAAGCGCCTCGGCCTGGTGCGTCCGCTGGCGCTGGAATCCTACCTGAGCGCCGCCCGCAAGCAGAAGGCCAAGCCGGCCTGAGGCGCACCTTGCCGGCTGTTTGCAATCCTGCGCACCGTGCCGGCCGTTCGCAATCGTGCGCACCGTGCCGGCCGTTCGCAACCGTGCGCGCCGTGGTCGCGGTGTAGCATAAGCCCTCGACCAACGGGAAGAGAGGACCGATCGTGAACCAGCGCTACCGACCGATCACGCGCCTGGGCCTTGGAGGCACCGGGCTGGGTGACATGTACCACGCCACCAGCGACGAAGCGGCCAATGCCACCGTCGATGCCGCCTGGGAGGCGGGCATCCGCTACTTCGACACCGCGCCGCACTACGGCACCGGCCTGTCCGAACTGCGCTTCGGCCACGCGCTGCGCCGGCGCAATCGCGCCGAGTACACGCTGTCGACCAAGGTGGGCCGGGTCCTGGTGCCGGACGTCGCGGGGGATATCCAGGCGCCTTTCGTATCGTCGCTGCCGTTCCGGCGCGTGATCGACTACACGGCGGACGGCGCGCGCCGCGCCGTCGAGGACAGCCTGCAACGCCTGGCCATCGGCAGTATCGACATCGTGTATGTGCATGACCTGTCGCCGGATTTCTTCGGCAACGAGTTCGATCACTACTTCCGCATCGCCGCCGGCCCCGGTGGCGCGTTCGAGGGCCTGGTCAAGTTGCGCGAGGAAGGCATCATCAAGGGCTGGGGCCTGGGCGTGAACACGGTGGAACCGTGCCTGCGCGCGCTCCAGCAATCCGACCCCGATATTTTCCTGCTGGCCGGCCGCTACACGCTGATGGAAACCACGCCGCTCGAGGCGCTGTTTCCGCTATGCGCCGAGCGTGGCGCGAACGTGGTGATCGGCGGGCCGTTCAACTCCGGTTTCCTGGCGGGCGGCAACAATTACGATTACGGCCCTGCAAAGCCGGAACACCACCAGCACCGCGACCGTCTGCGCCAGGTCGCGGCCCGTTACAACGTCGACCTGCCCGCCGCGGCGCTGCAGTTCGGCCTCGCGCACCCGGTCGTCGTGGCAACGATACCTGGCGCCAGCAGCCCGGAACACCTGCGCCGCAACGCCGCCCTGATGAACGTCGAGATACCGGAGGCATTCTGGCAGGATCTGCTGGCCGAAGGACTCCTGCCTCGGGAGGCACCGGTGCCCCCGCGCAGGGCGCAGCCGTAGTCGACTTGCTCGACCGGTGACAAGCCGCGCGCGGCCGAGAGGGAGGAAAATGCTGTCAGGACGATAAAATTGCTTTTTCTGCGACATGCTTTGTCCAAACATCGTACTCTTCCGTATGCGCGAACATTCTCCTTCTTCCGAACAGTCCGGCCCGTCGGACCCGGCCGTGGATCGCGGCGCCGGCGACACGCCGGCACCGCACTCGACATCCGCATCCGCCCCCTTCGATGCCACCCATCTCGGCGAAGGCAAGGCGGATGACTTCATTGCACCAGCCCTCGAGCCCGCGGCGGCGCGTCGCCGCGGACTCGCGCTAAGCTTGCTTTTCGGCACCGTGATCCTGCTTCTCGTCTTCGCGGCGTTCGCCTTGGTGCGTCAGTTCGAGGCGGAGCGGACCCTGCATGAGGTTGCACGCGCGGCGGCCGTGCCGCCGACGGCGCCCGCCAATGTGCTGGCAGGCGGGCAGGGGGGCGATGCATCGATGCGGGCGGATGCCGTGCCGGTTGCGAGTACGGCGAGTACGGCGAGTACGGGCGATGGGGCGCCTGCGCAAGCAATACCCCCGGTCGCCACCGTGCCGCCCGGCCAGGACATGGCCGCGGCTGCGCAGAGCTTGGCGCCTGCGGCTGCGGCAATGGCGGTCGGCAGCGGAGCGGCGGTTGCGGCAGCCGTCAATCCCGGCCGTGCCGGCGCCCCCATGCCGGAGCGTGACGGCGCCGACGCGCGCGCGGATACCGCCGGCACCAGGCTGGCGCGTGAGGGTGGCTCGTTTGAAGAGGGGCGTCACACCACGGCGCGCGCCATGGAGCAAGCAGCGAAGCAAGCAGCGAAGGGCTCGGCGGTGCAGCCCGCGAAAGGCGCGGCAAAGCAGTCTGGCAAGTCATCGGTCAAGCGCGCTAGAGCTGCGGCAGAGCGCCGGTCGGCACGGCGCTTCGCGCGCGACGAGACCTTCAAGCGCTGCCCGCCCCTTGGCAGGAAGGGTGCCGTGACCTGCCGCGTGCATATCTGCAATGGCGGCGCGGGAAAAGAGCGGGCCTGCCGTCCCTACCTGGAACGGTCGCCCTGAAGCGCCGCAGCCGGCAATTTAGCGCCGGCGCCGCGCAAACGTCGCCAGGACCCCGAGGCCGGCGATCAGCATGCCGTACGTGGCCGGTTCCGGAATCGGCGTAGTGAACGATAGAGAGATGTCGAGCGAGGCGTCGCGCACGGCGTTGCCGGTGGCAACCAGGGTATAGATCCCCGGGCCCAGGCTGCCCGCGAGGCTCGAGTGGGCAAAGCCTCCAAGAACGCCGGTGAATTCATCGCTCGCCACCACGTTCGACCAGGTGTCGAGAATATCGATGTTCACCCCGACCAGGCGCGGACCCTGGCCATCGGCGGTGTCGACGATCCAGCCGGCAAGGCCCGTGAAATCCACCGTGCTGCTCAGCGTGAAGGTCGTCACCTGGCTCAGGGCGCCCTGGTCTGCGGCAAAGGTGTCGACGAACAGGTTGTCCCCGGGGTCGATCGGTGTCTCCACCGTCGCGCTGTCGTCCAGGTTTCCGTAGTAGACGAATCGGGTATCGGCTTGTGCGGGCCCAGCCACCAGCGCGGCAAGCGCAGCGGCCCCAGCCCATCTGGTCAGTACAGATGAGGGCATGATCACTCCATGTCAATTGGTTGAGGAACCGCGCAGTGGCGCCAGGCGGCGCTAACTCCAGCCTAGACGCCCACCATGCTTTGTCAACCTTGCAAACATGATTTTTACTCAACCTGTCGCAAACCGGCCCTCGACGGCGTGCGAGCCGGATCAATGCAAGGCCACGCGCCGCACCAGCACGTCGATCGATTTCGCCGCCGGCACCTTGCTCTCGAGGGCATGGTGCCACAGCGGAATCAGGGGATTGCATTCCGGGTAGTAGCCGGCGACCGTGCCGGGCGGCACATCGTATGCCACCACGCGCAAGCCGCGCACATGGCGTGGCGCATCTGCGCTCACGGCCGTGGCCAGCTCGACTTCGTCGCCGTCCGCGAGGTGCAGCCGGTCCATCTCGGACCGGGCCATGAACAGCACCTTGCGGCTGCCGTACACGCCGCGGAAACGGTCGTCGTGGCTGTAGATCGTGGTATTGAACTGGCCGTCGCTGCGCACCGTGAAGAGGCGCAGCGCTGCCGGGTCGCGGCTGTCGGAATCGGGATCGGCCTCCAGCGATTGCGGCACCGAGAACTCGGCGCGCTTGCTGGGTGTGTTCCACACGCGCGCGGCCGCCCCCAGCGGCTTGCGGAAGCCGCCGGGCGTCCACATCCGGCGGTTGAAGTCGCGGAAGATCGCCGGATACGTCGCTTCGATCGCATCGCGGATGCGTGCGTAGTCGGCCACCCAGGCATCCCAGTCCACCTTTGGATTGGGCGCCAGCGTTGCCTTGGCCAGCCCCGCGACGATGGCAGGCTCGGACAGCAGCGTGGCGGCTGCCGGCTCGGCCATGCCGCGCGAGCCGTGCATGCAGGCCGTGCTGTCCTCCACCGTAACGGCCTGGGGAATCCCTCTTTGCCGGTCGATCTCGATGCGGCCCAGGCAGGGCAGGATATACGAGGCCTTGCCATGGATGACGTGGTTGCGATTGAGCTTGGTCGAAACCTGCACCGTCAGCGGCAGCTCGCGCCAGGCCGCCTCCATGCGCACCGTGTCGGGGACCGCGCGCACGAAGTTGCCGCCGAGGCCGATGAATGCCGGCACCTTGCCCGCCAGGATCGCCTCGCAGGCTTCCACCGTGTTCATGCCCGGTTTTCGCGGCGGCTCGAACCCGTATTGCTCCTTCAGCCGGTCGAGCGGTGCCAGTTCCGGCTTTTCGGTGATGCCCACCGTGCGCTGTCCCTGCACGTTCGAGTGGCCCCGCACGGGGCAGACGCCGGCGCCGGGCTTGCCGATATTGCCGCGCATGAGCAGGAAATTGACCAGCATCGTCACATTCTGCACGCCGTGGCGGTGCTGCGTGAGGCCCATGCCGTACACCCCCATTACCGCGGCGGAGCGGCAGTAGACGTCCGCCGCGGATTCCAGGGCCGCGCGCGACAGGCCGGATGCGGCCTCGATATCGTGCCACGCGCAGGCGCGCAGCGCGCCCTCGAAGGCGTCGAAGCCGTGCGTGTGCTCCTGCAGGAAGGGCATGTCCAGCACGCGCTGCGCACCAGGCGCGCGCGCTTCGTCGTCGCGCGCCAGCACGGCCTTGCACAAGCCCATCAGCGCGGCCGTGTCGCCACCGGGCTTGAGCTGGTGGTACTGCGTGCTGATCGCGGTTTCCTGGCCGGCCAGCATCTCGAGCGGCGATTGCGGATTCGTGAAGCTCACGAGCCCGCGCTCGCGCAACGGGTTGAACGTGATGACCTGCACGCCGCGCCGTCGCGCTTCCTGCAGCTGGTGCAGCATGCGCGGGCTGTTCACGCCCACGTTCTGCCCGAAAAAGAAGATGCAGTCCGTGTGCTGGAAGTCGTTCAGTTCGACGGTGCCGACGGCCACCCCGATCGACTTCTGCAAACCGACGGACGTGCTTTCGTGGCACATGTTCGAACTGTCGGGCAGGTTGTTGTTGCCGTACATGCGCGCGAACAGCTGGTACATGTACGAGGTTTCCAGCGACGCCCGGCCGGAGGAATAGAACACGACGTGTTCCCGTTCGCAGGCCCGCAGCGCCGCGCCGATCTCGCGGAACGCGGTTTCCCAGTCGATCGGGCGGTAGCGGTCGCTCGCCGCATCCCAGCGCAGCGGCACCGTCAGCCGGCCCTGGTCTTCCAGCGCATGGTCGCTCCAGCTCTCCAGTTCGGTGACCGTGTGCCGCTCGAAGAAGTCGGCGCCGATCGTCTTGCTGGTGGTTTCCCAGGCTGTGGCCTTGGCGCCGCTTTCACAGAATTCGAACGGATGCGGGTTGGCCGGCTTGGCCCAGGCGCAGCTCACGCAGGCATACCCGTCCGTTTTGTTCTGCTTGAGCAGCAGGCGGCTGTCCTTCAATGGCACATGCTCGTGCAGCAGGATGCTGGTCACTTCCTTGACGGATCCCCAGCCGCCCGCCGGCATGTCGGCGGACTCGACCCTCAACTTGTCGCTCATGGTATCTCCTTGGTAATGACCGACGGTAACCCGGCATTGCCCGGTGGTCAGTGCGCGGCCGCACAATGCAAGCCTCTACCGGTGCGCCGGGCGCCCTAAAGATGGGGTATCCTCGCGGGATGCAATCGGACCCTCAAGAGTCGGCCGGCGACTATGCCGGCAACAGTGCGCCGGAGCCGGCGCTTGGCGCCCCGACCCTGTCGCCCCGCGCTTCCCGCAAGCTCGCCCTTGCCGGCGGCGTGCTGCTGCTCGTCGCGATAGGCGTGGCGGGGGCATGGGCTGTCAGCGCCTGGCGGACCGACCGGGCCATGGCGAGCGTGGAGAGCTCCATCGCCGGGCAGGGGCTCACGCTGCCCGCAGGGGGCGCCCGGAGTGCCGCGCCGGGTGCGACGAGCCCGCCGACCGGCCCGGCATCGGCCGAGGAAACGGTGCGCGCTTCGCCGCCGGCAACCGACCGCCTGCCACCGCTGGTGCTCCCCGGCCAGCCGGTGCCGGCTGCCGTGCTGCGCGACTTGCCGGAATGGGTGACGGCCGAGGTGGCGCCATCACAGGGCTCCCGTGCGGCACGGACGCAAGAGTCGGCCGTACTGCCGGCCACACCTCCGGCTGCCACGGCGGTCACTTCCGGTGCGTCGGGAGACGAATCGGCTGTCCCCCGCGAACAGCCGGCGCCGCGCCGGCGCACCGAAGCGCCTGCCCGGGCGAATGGCTATGGCGCGATCTTTGCGCGCTGCCCGGGGCCGGGCCAGTCCGGCGCCGTCGAATGCCGGCGGGCGGTGTGCGACGGGGCCGCGCGCAAGGCGGCGGCCTGCGCGCCATATTTGAAATAAGCTGAAATAAGCTGAAATAACTTGAAATAAGCCGGGTCGGCGCGAACGGTCGTTCGCGCCGCGGCGAGTCACAGGAAGCGGTCCAGGATCTTCTTGCTGTGCTTGTCCAGCGTGTACTGGTTGCGGATCAGGAAGTGGATGCCGTGGGAATCCGAGACGAGCAGCGCTTCGGTGCCGATGCGCCGGATATCTTCCTCGCCGCGCAGCACGAAGTCGGCGGTGCCGCGGTCGGTCTCGACCGTCCACGTGCACGGGGTCGCGAAACTCGTGACATCCACGATGCGCCGGATCTCCGGCATGAATTCGCGGCCCGCCAGTTCCTCGCGTATCAGTGCAGCTGATTGCGGCGGCAGGTCGTCGAGCCGCTCGATCCACACGATCTCCTTGCCATCCGTGTTGACGAGGGCCAGGCCCTCGTCGGGCGCCTGGATCGGGAAGGCGCGTACCGGGGACACGCCCTCGTGCACCACGCCGTTGGCATCTTGCAGGGACAGGCGGCCGAAGGCATCCCGCCGCAGGGTAAAGTCAATTGTCGTCATCGCGTTGCGTGCCTTTGTCATCCAGGTCGGTATCGACGTTGCGGGCCTGCGCCTGGTACAGGCGGTAGTAGGCACCTTCCTTCGCCATCAGTTCTTCATGCGGGCCTTCCTCGACCACCTTGCCGCGGTCCATCACCACCAGGCGGTTGGCGCGCTGCAGCGTGGACAGGCGGTGCGCGATGGCGATGGTGGTGCGGCCGGCCACCAGGTTGTCCAGCGCCTTCTGGATTTCCTTCTCGGTTTCGGAGTCGACGGAGGCCGTGGCTTCGTCGAGGATCAGGATGCGCGGATCGATCAGCAGGGCACGGGCAATGGAAATGCGCTGGCGTTCGCCGCCGGACAGGCCCTGGCCCCGCTCACCCACCATCGAATCGTAGCCCTGCGGCAGGCGCAGGATGAAGTCGTGCGCGTGCGCGGCGCGGGCCGCGGCCATGATTTCGGCGCGCGTGGCGTTCGGCTTGCCGTAGGCGATGTTCTCGGCGATGGTGCCGAAGAACAGGAAGGGTTCCTGCAGCACCAGACCGATGTTGCGGCGGTAGTCAGACACGGCCAGCGAGCGGATGTCGACGCCATCGAGCAGGATCGCGCCCTCGGCCACGTCGTAGAAGCGGCAGATCAGGTTCACGAGCGTGGACTTGCCGGAACCCGAATGCCCGACCAGGCCGATCATCTCGCCGGCCTTGATCTCCAGGTTCACGCCGCGGTTGACGGCCCGGTTGCCATAGCGGAAGCCGACTTCGCGCAGCGTGATATTGCCCTCGACCTTGTCGAGCTTCACGGGGTTGGCGGGTTCCGGCACCGACGACACGTGGTCGAGGATGTCGAAGATGCGCTTGGCGGCGGACGCGGATTTCTGCGTGACGGACACGATGCGGCTCATCGAATCGAGGCGGCTGTAGAAGCGCGTCGAATACGTGAGGAAGGCGGTCAGCACGCCCACCGTCACGTGCGATTGCGACACCTGCCAGATGCCGAACACATAGATCACCAGCAGGCCGATCTCGGTCAGGAACGACACGGTCGGCGAGAACAGCGACCAGACCTTGTTGAGCTTGTCGTTGACGGCAAGGTTGTGCTTGTTGGCCACGCGGAAGCGCTGCGCCTCGCGCGTTTCCTGCGCGAAGGCCTTCACCACGCGGATGCCGGGAATCGTATCGGCCAGCACATTGGTCACCTCGCCCCACACGCGGTCGATCTTCTCGAAGCCGGTGCGCAGGCGGTCGCGCACGAGGTGGATCAGCCAGGCGATGAAGGGGAGCGGTACCAGCGTGACCATCGCCAGCCACGGATCGATCGTGAACAGGATCACGCCGGTCATGATGATCATCAGGCAGTCGGACGCGAAGTCGAGCAGGTGCAGCGACAGGAACACGCAGATGCGGTCGCTCTCGCTGCCGATGCGCGCCATCAGGTCGCCGGTACGTTTGCCGCCGAAGTATTCCAGCGACAGGCGGAGCAGGTGTTCGTAGGTGGCCGTACGCAGGTCCGCGCCGATGCGCTCGGAGACCAGCGCCAGCACATAGGTCTTGCCCCAGCCCAGCACCCAGGCCAGGATGGCGGCGGCCAGCAGGCCGCCCATGTACTTGTACACGAGGCTCGTGTCGACCGGCTGGCCGTTCTGGTAGGGGATCAGCACATTGTCCATCAGCGGCATGCTGATGTAGGGCGGGATCATGTGCGCGCCGGTCGAGAGCAGCATCAGGGTGAAGCCGCCCAGCAGGGGCCAGCGGTACGGGTGGGCGAAGCGCCACAGGCGGAACAGCGTCCAGGTCGATGGCGGGGTGTGCACGACCTTGGTGCAGATCGGGCATTCGTCCTGGTCCGGCTCCAGCGGGGCCTTGCAGGTGGGGCAGGCATGTTCCTCCGGGGGCACGACGGGAACGCCCGTCAACGCCGATTCCAGCAGGGGCCCAAACTGCTCGGTGAGCTTGATGGCGTGCAGGTTCTGGCCCAGCGTGAAGCGCCAGGCCGCCAGGCGGCCCAGTTCGTCGACGAGTTCCAGGTGGCCCACGCCCGCGTGGTCATGCAGTTTCAGCGCCATGCCCGCACGGTACGGCCACGAAAGCCAGCTTTCGCCCGGCGCGTGCGCCAGGATGCGCCGGTCCGTCAGCAGCACGATACCTTTCGCGAAATGCAATTTGGAATCGAGGTCAACCTCCAGCGCACTTTGGACGTTTTCCCCAGGAGCAAGCTGCAGTTGCGTGTCCGAACGCCATATCTCAGGTAGTTCGATGCGCGGCGGCCCCGGGGGAAGATCGGTTCTTGTCATTGTCTGGAAAGCTCCATTATTCTGTACCGTGGACTTTGCCAACGGGCAAGAAAGTAAAATAGATGGGAAAATATCAGCCTGAATCACAGCCTGTGCATCAGCTAACAACGGTTCAGGCTATCAGTGCGCTGACACGATTAGCGCACGGAAGAACAGGGCCTAATTTTATTTATTGTATTCTTCGGGGACGATTCGGAAGAGGAAGCTGCCTCCCGGACGGCCTGGCACACCGCCGGGCCGCAGGGCGGGCGAAGTATAGCGTAAGAGGTACTAGAGCAAAAACATGACCAAAAAGAAAGATATCGACGTTCTCCGCGTTAACTACCTGCGCGGACCGAACATCTGGACCTACCGCCCCGTCATCGAAGCCTGGCTCGATATCGGCGACCTGGAAAACTTCCCTTCCAATAAGATTCCTGGCCTGTATGAACGCCTCACCGCGCTGCTGCCCGGCATGATCGAGCACCGCTGCGGCGTGGGCGAACACGGCGGATTCTTCGAGCGCCTGCGCGACGGCACCTATGCCGGGCACATCCTCGAACACGTGGTACTGGAGTTGCAGAACCTGGCCGGCATGCGCACGGGCTTCGGCCAGACCCGCCAGACGGCCGAGGGCAGCGGCATCTACAAGATGGCCTTCCGCACCCGGCAGGAAAACGTGGGGCGCGCCGCCCTGGCGGCCGGCCGCGACCTGCTGATGGCCTGCATCGAAGACCGGCCCTACGACCTCAAGGCCACGGTGGACAAGCTGACTGACATGGTCGAGCGCCTGTGCCTAGGCCCATCCACGAACAGTATCGTGGATGCGGCGGTCGACCGCGCCATCCCGCATATCCGCCTGACCGACGGCAACCTGGTGCAGCTGGGCCACGGTGCCCGCCAGCGCCGCATCTGGACGGCGGAGACGGACAACACGAGCGCGATCGCCGAAGGCATCGCCAGCGACAAGGACATGACCAAGAGCATCCTCGCATCCTGCGGCGTGCCCGTGCCCGAAGGCGCGCTGGTCAAGACCGAGGATGAAGCCTGGGAAGAAGCGCAGGATATCGGCCTGCCGGTGGTCGTGAAACCTTCCGACGCGAACCATGGCCGCGGCGTGACGCTGAACCTGACGAACGAGGCCGACGTACGGAAGGCCTTCCATATCGCGCTCGAACGGGGCGACAGCTCGTCGGTGATCGTCGAGCGCTACATCCTCGGCGACGAGCACCGCCTGCTCGTGGTCGGCCGCAAGGTCGTCGCCGCGTCGCGCGGCGAGTCCGTGTGGATCACGGCCGACGGCAAGTCGACCATCACGCAGCTGGTCGACGCGCAGATCAATTCCGACCCGCGCCGCGGGCCGAACGAGGAACATCCGCTGAACCCGGTGGAACCGGAGAAGTCGCCCGAAGTGCAGCTGGTACTGCAGGGCCAGGGCCTGGCGCACGATTCCGTGCCGGAAGCCGGCCGCAAGGTACTCATCGCCATCAACGGCAATGTCGCCAACGACGTGACCGATCTCGTGCATCCGGCCGTGGCCGAGATGGCGGCCCTGGCGGCACGCGCCGTAGGCCTGGACATTGCCGGCATCGACCTGGTCGCGCAGGATATCTCGCGCCCGCTGGAAGAACAGGGCGGCGCCATCATCGAGGTCAACGCGAGCCCGGGCCTGCTGGCCCACCTGAAGCCCGCGCCGGGCGGCACGCCGCGGCCGGTGGGCGAGGCCATCGTCGACCAGCTGTTCGCGCCGGGCGAGAACGGCCGCATTCCCATCGTGGGCGTGGCCGGCACCTGCCATACCGCGCTGATCGCGCGCCTGACCGCCTGGCAATTGCAGGTCTCGGGCCGCTATGTGGGCGTGGCCTGCGAGGAAGGCGTCTACCTGAACGGGCGCAAGATCGCGCGCGGCCCGCTGACCGAATGGGAATCGGGCCAGCGCCTGCTGCTGAACAAGAACGTGGAATCGGCCGTCTTCGCCAACGGCAACCGCATGATCCTCACCGAGGGCCTGCCCTACGACCGCTGCACGGTCGGCGTCGTCACCGACACGCGCGGCCATGACCGCCTGGGCGAGTTCTATATCGATGCGCCGGACCAGATGTACCGCGTGCTGCGCACGCAGGTCGACGTGGTGCTGTCCGACGGCGTCGCGGTGCTCAACGCCGCGGACGAACAGGTGGCCGACATGGCCCGGCTGTGCGATGGCGAAGTGCTGTTCTACGCGGTCGAGGAAAGCGCGCCGGCGCTGGCCGCGCACCGCAAGGAAGGCGGCCGGGTCGTGTTCGGCCGCGGCGGCTCGTTCGTGATGGCCATCGGTGCCGATGAAGTCGCCGAACTGCCGGCCAACTGCCTGCCGAACGACGAGGACGAGTGCCGCGAAGCCGTGCTGGCCGCGATCGGCACGGGCTGGGCGCTGGGCCTGTCGCCGGACCTGGTGGCCGCCGCCCTGCGCACGTTCGAATGGAAAAACCGCCGGGCGTAAGCCGGCGGCAGAGAATAAAACCAAACAGGAATCAGTACATGGAAGTGATCCGCACCCGCGCGTTGCGCGGCCCTAACCTCTGGAGCCACCATACGGCGATCGAAGCCATCGTGTCCTGCACGCCGGAAGAACTGGCGGCCGACAAGCTGCCCGGCTTCGAAGTAAGGCTGCGCGCGCGCTTTCCCCGCATCGGCCAGTTCCAGCCGCATGGCCATAGCGACGCGGTACCACTGGCGCACGTGCTGGAGCTGACGGCGCTGGCATTGCAGGCCGAGGCCGGGTGCCCCGTCACGTTCAGCCGCACCACGCCGACGGTGGAACAGGGCATCTTCCAGATGGTCGTCGAATACACCGAGGAAGAAGTGGGCAAGCTGGCCGTGGAGCTGGCGGAAAAGCTGGTCAACTCGGCGCTGCTGGACACGCCGTTCGACCTGAACGCCGCGCTGACGGAACTGCGCGACCTCGACGAGGACGTGCGCCTGGGTCCGAGCACGGGTGCCATCGTGCAGGCCGCCGTGGCCCGCAAGATCCCTTACCGCCGCATGACGCAAGGCTCGATGGTAGCCTTTGGCTGGGGCAGCAAGCAACGCCGCATCCAGGCCGCCGAGATCGACTCGACCAGCGCGATCGCCGAGAACATCGCGCAGGACAAGGAATTGACGAAGAAGCTGCTGGACGCCGCCGGTGTACCGGTGCCCGTCGGCCGCACCGTCGACAGCGCCGCCGAGGCCTGGGAAGTGGCCCAGCTGATCGGCCTGCCCGTGGTGATCAAGCCGAAGGACGGCAACCAGGGCAAGGGCGTGACCGTCAACATCACCACCGAGGAACAGACGCATGCCGCATTCAACACGGCGCGCGAGTTCCGCGACGACATCATGGTCGAACGCTTCCTGCCCGGCCACGACTACCGCCTGCTGGTGATCGGCAACAAGCTGATCGCCGCCGCGCGCCGCGATCCGCCGCACGTCGTCGGCGATGGCAAGCATTCGGTGCGCGAGCTGGTCGACATGGTCAATGCCGACCCGCGCCGCGGCAGCGGGCATTCCACGTCGCTGACCAAGATCCGCTTCGACGATATCGCGCTCGCGCGCCTGAAGCTGCAAGACCTGGAGGCGGACTCGGTGCCGGCCCAGGGCCAGCGCGTCATCCTGCGCAACAACGCCAACCTGTCCACCGGCGGCACGGCCACCGACGTGACCGATGACGTGCACCCCGAAGTGGCGGCGCGCGCCGTGGAAGCGGCGCAGATGATCGGCCTCGATATCTGCGGCGTGGACGTGGTCGTCGATTCCGTGCTGCGTCCGATCGAGGAACAGAACGGCGGCGTGGTGGAAGTGAACGCCGCGCCGGGCCTGCGCATGCACCTGTCGCCGTCGTACGGCAAGGGCCGCCCGATCGGCGAGGCAATCGTGGGTACCCTGTTCGCCGAGGGCGAGGATGGCCGCATTCCCGTCGTCGCCGTGACCGGCACGAACGGCAAGACCACCACGGTGCGCCTGATCGCCCACCTGATCGCTTCGTCCGGCCTGCGCGTCGGCATGACCAATACCGACGGCGTGTACGTCAACGGTCGCCAGATCGACTCGGGCGACTGCTCGGGCCCGCGCAGCGCGCGCAACGTGCTGCAGCACCCGGACGTGGACGCGGCCGTGTTCGAGACGGCGCGCGGCGGCATCCTGCGCGAGGGCCTGGCCTTCGACCGCTGCAAGGTGGCCGTCGTCACCAATATCGGCGCGGGCGACCACCTGGGCCTGAACTACATCACCACGGTCGAAGACCTAGCGGTGCTCAAGCGCGTGATCGTGCAGAACGTGGATGAAAACGGCTGGGCCGTGCTGAACGCCACCGACCCGATCGTCGCTGCCATGGCCTCCGTATCGAAGGGCAAGGTGATCTTCTTCGGTGCCGACCGTTATCACCCGGTGGTTGCCACGCACATCGCGCAGGGCCGCCGTACCGTGTACGTCGACAAGGGCGACCTGGTCGCCGTCGAAGGCAAGTCCCAGCAGCGCATCGCGCTGGCGGACGTGCCGCTGACGCGCAACGGCACGATCGGCTTCCAGGTCGAGAACGCCATGGCGGCGGTGGCCGCCGCCTGGGGTGCCGGCATCGACTGGCAATCGATCCGCCTGGGCCTGAGCACGTTCACGACGGACAGCCACAACGCGCCCGGCCGCTTCAATGTGTTCGACTACCGCGGCGCCACCGTGATCGCCGACTACGGCCACAACCCCGACGCGATGCTGGCCCTGGTGCGTGCCGTGGAATCGATGCCGGCCAAGCGCCGCTCCGTGGTGATCAGCGGCGCGGGCGACCGCCGCGACGAGGACATCACCCAGCAGACCGAAATCCTCGGCAAGGCGTTCGACGACGTTGTGCTGTACGAAGACCAGTGCCAGCGCGGCCGCGCCGACGGCGAAGTGATCGCGCTGCTGCGCCAGGGCCTGCAAGGCGCCCCGCGCACCCGCAACGTGGACGAGATCAACGGCGAATTCGTCGCCATCGACCTGGCCATGGATCGCCTGCAGGAAGGCGACCTGTGCCTGATCCTGATCGACCAGGTCGAGGAGGCGCTGGCGTACATCGCCAAGCGCGTCGCGGCAGGCTGAACCTCTACGCTTGCGGTTTGCCGGCGTAAGCGGGCAGCCGCCGGCCGCGGAACACCGGTGACAGGCACCATTTTTCTTCGAAAATGGTGCCTGTCACCGGTTTTTTCATGCCGACACGCGAATCGGGCGCTCCGCCACGCAAGGGGGTGAGTTTTTCGCAGCCCGGCATTGACGACTACTCCAGTCGCTCCTAGCATGTCCCATCATGCCCACTCATCCGCTCCCATGACCCTGAACTCCCTGCGCCTCCTCACGCTCGCCGCCGTGCTGGCCACCGCCCAGCTCCACGTTTCCGCCGCCGCCGCATCCTCCGAAGTCCGCCTGCTGGACGCCGCCCCGGCGGCAAGCCCGCTGACGGTCACGCTCGATCGCCCCGACTGGACGTACAAGACCGGCCAGGGCGCCACGGTACGCATCCGCCTCGACGTGGAACCGTATCCTGCCGGAGGCATTCCGATCCGCTACCGCATCGGTCCCGACATGCTGGAAGGGCCGGCCCGCACGGCCGTCGTGCCGAAAGCGGGCCTGACGCTGCCGGTCCCGCCACAGGCGCAGCCCGGCTTCGTGCGGGCCATCGTGGAGGCGACCGTGGAAGGCAAGCCGGTGAAAGCCACGGCCACCGCCGCCTTCAATCCCTTCGACATCCGCCCGGTGCAGGCCGAGCCGGCCGACTTCGATGCGTTCTGGGCCGCGCAAAAGGAACAGCTGGCGAAGATCGATCCGCAATGGACCGTGACGCCCGCGCCGGACCTCTCCACGGCCGACGTGGAAGTCAGCTACCTGCACTACCAGAACGTCGGGCAAGGTGGCCGCCCGACCCGCATCTACGGCGTCCTGTCGGTGCCGCGCGCCGAAGGGAAGTACCCGGCGGTCCTGCAGGTGCCCGGCGCCGGCGTGCGCGGCTACAAGGGGACCGCCGACCTCGCGGCGAAGGGCGTGATCACGCTGCAGATCGGCATCCACGGTATTCCCGTCAACCTGCCCGACGAGGTCTACGAGCAGTTGCGCTACGGCGCGCTGGAAAGCTACAACCGCTATAACCTCGACGACCGCGACAGCTATTACTACCGGCGCGTGTACCTGGGCGCCTTGCGCGGCCTCGATTACCTCGTCGCCCACGCGAAATGGGACGGGAAGACGCTCATCACGCAAGGCGGCAGCCAGGGTGGCCAGCTGGCCATCGTGACGGCGGCGCTCGACCCGCGCGTGACGGCCACGGTGGCCTCTTATCCCGCCTATGCCGACGTGACGGGCTACCTGAGCGGCCGCGCCGGCGGCTGGCCCGGGCTGTTCCGCAAGGATGACGCGGGCAACGTGAAGGACCAGCCCATCGGGCCGAAAGTGAAGACCACCGGGTACTACGACACGGTGAACTTCGCCAGGCGGCTGCGCGCCCCGGTGTTGTTCTACGCCGGCTACAACGACATGGTGACACCGCCCACGTCGACCTTCGCCGTCTACAACGTGATCACTGCGCCGCGCCAGTTCGTGATCGAGCCCGAACAGGTGCACTCGACCTCCAGCGCGCACCAGGCCACGCAGCAGCAGTGGATCCTGAAGCACGCGGGCAGGCGCTGATCGCCAGCCGAAGGTGTTAGTGTGCTGAATCAGAAATTCGTTGAATAAACTCGACGAAAATCGCCTCAATACTGCGTTGAAAATGCACGGAAAGGCCCCGGCCTTACCGCGCATTTCCGCCTTGTCTTGAGACGATTTCGTCAAGTTTATTCGTCAACGAATTTCTGATTCACCACACTAGAGTCCCACAAGGCGCTGGGAGGAGGGCGCCCATCGTGTTCTACGGACTGGCCGCCACGGCGGTACTGATCGTTCACCTGGCCTTTATCGTGTTCGTGCTGTTCGGCGGCCTGCTGGCGGCCTGGCGCCGCTGGTTCGCCGCCGTCCACCTGCCCGCCGCGGCATGGGGCTTCCTCGTCGAGGCGCTGGGCATCGGTTGCCCTCTTACTGGCCTGGAAAACACGTTGCGCGCAAGCGCAGGCATGGCGCGCTACGAAGGCGACTTTATCGAGCGCTGGCTGCTCTGGCTCATCTACCCGGAAGGCATGACCCGCAATATGCAGTTCGTGCTGGCCGGCGCCGTCATCGCCTTCAATCTGCTCGTCTACCTCTGGGTCTTCCGCACCCCGAGGCACTAAAAATACTGTATGGAGTACTGTACAATACTGTCTATCCAACCAGTACATTTCGGACCAGAACCGCAAGCTTCATGGGCAAATTCGCACCGATCGACCTGCAACCATTCTCACCGCGCAGCGCCGGCGGCCTGGCCCGGCGCGACGTCGACCCAGACGCCTGGCGCGACATTCCCGACGATGCGATGACCGATGCGCGGACCGACAGCGAAATCGCCCGCGAGTACATCAGCCACGGCGAGCTGCGCCCCAAGTCCGTCGCCAATACCCAGAAGGAGCTGTACCGGTTTCTTACGTGGTGCCGGGAGGAGGCAGGTAAATCTCTCCGCCAGCTCACGGTGGCCGACTTGAACGCTTACAAGGAATTCCTGAAAGCGCCTCCGGCCGACTGGATCTCGACCACCAAGTGGCCGCGCACCGACGAACGCTACCGGCCGTTTTCGGGCCCGTTGTCCGATGCGAGCCGCCGGCAGGCGATGATCGCCGTGAAAGGCTTGCTGGCATTCGCCGAGCAGACCGGCTACCTGCGCCGCGACCCGGGCGCGCTCGTCAAGCAGGTGAGGATTCCCGCCGCCGCGCGCATCACCCGCTACCTGACGCAGGATGCGATCGGCCTGGCGCTCGCCACCGTGGAAGGGCGCGAAGCGGAAACGCCGGCCGCGCAGCGCCGCCGCGAGCGCGACCGTTTCCTGCTGATTGCGTATGCGCACACGGGGGCGCGGCTGAACGAGATCGTGGGCGCGAACATGGGCGCCATTTATACGGAAGGGAATGGCCGCTGGTGGATCGACGTGGTCGGCAAGGGCAGCAAGCCGCGCCGCCTGCCGGTACCGCCGGACATGCTCGATGCCTTCCGCCGCTATCGCACCGCCTTCGGCCTGTTGCCGCAGACGGGGCGCGGCGACAGCACGCCGCTCGTGCTGTCGAGCCGCAGCCGCGGCCTGGCGCGCATCACGGACGAAGCCGCGTCCGAAGCCTTGAAGGCCGTGTTCACGGCCGCGGCCGACGCCGCCGCGGCGCTCGGCGACAGCGATACCGCGGCCCAACTGCGGCAAGCCTCGACGCACTGGCTGCGCCACAGCATGCTGACGAACCATGCCAATAACGGCGTGCAGTTGAAGACGCTGCAGGAAACGGCGGGCCACGCGAACATCTCCACCACGGCCGCCTATCTGCACAAGACCGACAACGAGCGGCACGACGAGATCATGGCCTCGGTGGCCGCCAAGAACGTGGTCTGATCAGCGCAGCTCGGGATAGCCGAGGTTCACGGCCAGCTGTTCCAGGTCGTCAATGCGCTCGTAGTCCCGCTCGTCCACGCCGGCGAAGCGCCGGATGCGCAGCGCCGCCATGGCTTCCTTCAGGCGCGCGCCGGGCGCCAGCAGCGCCTCGCGCAAACGCCGCAACAGCGCGTCCGGTACGCCGTTGGCGGCGATCAGCGGCAAACCCGGCGACGACGCGGTGAACCCCAGGATGGCAATGCCGTTGACACTGATCGGATCTTCGCGCCGCAGGTAGGCGTACGTCACGCAATCGATCGCGGCCACGTCCGCCGCGCCGCTGCGCACCGCGCGCAGGCTGGCGGCGTGGCTGCCGGTCCAGGCCACGTCCCGGAAGAAGCGCCCTCCGCGCGCCAGCGGGGCCACGGCATGGCGCAGCGCGTTCATGCCGCTGTTCGAGTGCCGCTCGTTCACGGCGGCCACGCGGCCGCGGGCGTCGGCCAGCGTGCGGATGCCGCTGCCGTTGCGCGCCACGAGCACGCTGGAGTAATCGCCGTTCATGCAGCCCGGCACGTCGAAGCAGGGCGTGGCCAGCAGCGCCACGTGCTGGCGCAGCGTCCGCCAGTACGGGTAGCCGCAGGTCTGCGAGAGCAGCAGGTCAGGGCGGCGCCAGAACTCGGCCAGCGGCCCGGTATCGTCCACGTGTTCGACCGGCGCGGTGATATCGGCCTGTTCGAACAGCGCACCCTGCAAGGCGCAGTGTTCCTGCCGCAGCCGGGGCGACAGGTCATACATGGGCAGTGCGGCGATCCACTTCATGGGCTTGTTCGGGCAGGTGAGGGTGGACGGGGGCATCGACGGGGCGGAAGGCGTACCTGCGCATCAGTACGGCGTAGCCCTGCACATGGAAGCCGCCGCTGCGGGCCTGATAGGCGCTGCACCGGGCGCGGTACACGCGGGGCAGCAGATACCAGGGCAGCGAGGGCAGGTCGTGGTGCACCAGGTGCAGGTTATTGTTCAGGAACAGCAGCCGGAAGACCGGGCCTGCCTCGTTCAGCACGATCCGCTGCTTGTGTTCGGCGGCGGGCCGGTGCTCGTAGTAGGAGCGCACCATCGCCAGCGATTGTGCCGGGTAGGCGATCGCCAGCAGGTAATACCAGGGCGGCACGCCAGACTGGCGCTCGACCCACCACAGCAGCCCCGCCACCATGGCGAGGTGGCCAAGCCACATCGGCACGCAGCGCCAGTCCCCCCGCAGCGGTTGCCGCACCGCCTCGACCAGCATTGCGGCGATCGAAATCGCCGGCCCGACGAGCAGGCGCCCGGCAAAGGTCTTGTTGAACCAGTGCAGCGCGCGCAGCGGCGCACTCATGCCGGCCCACGCGGCCGGGGCCACGTAATAACTCTCGGTGTCGAGCGCCGGCAGGGTCAGGTGGGCATCGACATGGTGCCGCAGGTGACTGTCGCGGTACAGCTGGTACGGGTACCAGATCGCCAGCGGCGCCTGGCCGAACAGGCCGTTGAGCCAGGGCAGGCGCGTGGGGTGGCCGTGGATCAGCTCATGTTGCAGCGACATGAACCACGTGCACCACCAGATCATCGCCGCTGTGCCGAGCCAGGGTCCGAGCTCCTTCCAGAAGACGAGGGTGCCATACCAGCCGCCGTGGATGACGGCGATCAGCAGCCAGGTCGGCCATTCGCCGCGCCACAGGGCGCGCGCCCGCTCGGCCGCGACCTGTCGCCGGTGGGCGTCGTCCAAATATTCCGCGCGCGCCATGTCTGCACCCGCGGATCAGAAACGCGCCGCCACGCGCAAGCCCACGGTACGCGGCCGCACGAGGTACAGGGTATTGCCGGGCTGGATGGCGATCGTGTTCGGCGCCACGTCGCTGACCCTGGCGCCATTGGTGAGATTGGTGCCGAACAGGCCGACCTCGTAGGCGCCCCTGCGCCAGGTGAGCGTGGCGTTCACGGTGTTCGAGGAGGGGATTTGCGCGTAGTTGCCCTGTTCGCGGGCGAAATTCGTGTACGCCTCGCCGCGGTGCGCATAGGTGGCCGACAGGCCCAGCTCGTCGTTGTTCGGCAGCGGAATGCTGTAGCTGGCCGTCGCGCTGGCGGCGAACTTCGGCGCGTAGGGCACCCGTGCGCCGGCCGGGATGTTTTGCGCGGCGATCCCCGTCTGCACCGTGTCGGTCGCCTTCGCGTGGTTCAGCGCAGCATTGACGCCGACCGACGCCCGGCGGGTGATCTTCCACAGCGTTTCCAGCTCCAGGCCCAGGCTGCGGATCTTGCCGGCATTCTGGGTGAAGTAATAGGTGCAGGGCAGGCGGTTGAACACCTGCACGTCGTCCCAGTCGATGCGGTAGGCGCTGGCATTGAATGTCATGCGGCGATCGAACAGTGTGTTCTTGGACCCCACCTCGAAGTTCCACAGCGTGTCCGGTTCGAAGGTGGCGGGCGCATGGATGCCGCAGAAGTTGAACGGCACGGGCTGGTTGTTGCCGCCATAGCGGAAGCCCTTTCCAGCGGAGGCGTACAGCGTGTGGTTCGCGTCGATCCGCCAGGCGGCGGCGAAGCGCGGATTGGCGCCGCGCGCGGTGGCGCTGCTGCTGGCCAGTGCGGGCACACCGGTCGGCGCGGCCGGCGTGGCGGTGGCCAGGTTGCCAAACAGGCCGGAAAACGCCAGGTCGAAGTCCTGGGTGCCGCGGAACAGGCGCAGGCCGGCCGTCAGGTCCAGGCGGTCCCACAAGGTGTAGGTCGCCTCGGCGAACAGGGCCACCTGGCGCGAATCGATGTACTGCCGCCCCGTGAAATAATTGTCCGGCGTCGAGGCGAGGTCGTTGACCCGCGAATCGTAGCCCGGGAAATTGCGCGTGGCGCCATAGCGGGCGTCGAAGCCCGTGGTGGGCTGGTCTTGCAAGGTGTCGCGCGAACCCTTCTCGAAGAAGGCCCCGGCCGTCCATTTCAGCGGGCCGGTACCGTTCGATTGCAAGCGGAACTCCTGGGCGAAATCGGCCAGCTTGTTGGCGATGGTGTACGCCGACTGCATGAGCGGCGCCTGGCCGCCGAAGATGAAGGCGGTGGCCGGATACTGGGCCGAGGTTACGTAGAGCGTGTCGCGGTGCAGGTAGGAGGTGGACGAGACGAGCTTCGCGCGGCCCAGGTCGTAGTTGACGGTCACGTTATACAGTTGCAGCTTGTCGTTGCCCACCTCGGGTAGCAAGGCGATCGTCGTGTAGGCGGGCAGGTCGGCGTAGGCATCGTTGATGCCGCCCTTGATATTGGAAGCGGTCACGCTGGCGTCGATCAGCAAGTCGCGCGTGGCTTGCAGGCGCAGCGCCGCGCGGCCCTGGTTGGTGGAGACGCCGTTGGTGGTGCGCCCCGTCAGCTGGTTGCGGATGTAGCCGGAATCCTTGCCCGTGTAGCCGGTCAGCCGCAACGCCAGCGTATCGTCCCTGAGCGGCAGGTTGACCGTGCCGCGCAGGTTGTGATTGCCAGCGCCGAACCCGCTCGTATGAGAGCCGACCGCCTCGACGGAGCCGAACAGGTCGTTGAATTCCGGCTTGCGGGTGATCTGGCGCACCGTGCCGGCCATCGAACCGGCGTCGAACAGCGTGCCCTGCGGGCCTTGCAGGACTTCGACCCTTTCCAGGTCCAGCACCTTCAGGTCCGGGTTGGCGGACTTCAGCGTGACGGGCATCTCGTCGATGTAGACGGCCACCAGCGCGGCATCCTGCACTTCCGAAGGCACGATGCCGCGCACCACTAGGCCCCGCATGGTGATGTTGTTTACGCCCGTTCCCTGCTGCTGCACGGTCATGGCCGGCACGAGGTCGGCGATGTCGGCAAGGTTGCCGAGCCCGTATTTCGACAGGCTTTCCGGTTTGATCACGGTGATCGCGGCGGGCACCTGCTGCACGTCGACGGCACCCGTGCGGGTGGCCGGCACCTCGACCGTTTCGACCTTGTCCGTGGTCGGCGGTTCGGCCGCCACGGCCGGCAGGGCCACGGCGCACAGCGCGGCCAGCGTTCGATGACCCAGCAGATGTTGCATCGGTCTCCCTTATGCTTGTTTGCCATGATGGCGTGTTCGCCACCGCTGAAAAAAGTATATGGAAGGGGCGCTCTGCTGGAAACGAAGATTAATGTGACTGCTTATGCGGAACCCGGCTATGGCGCCGGCGTGCCGCCCGCGACTGCGAGCAGGCCGCCGACGATGGCGGCGCCGCCAATCAGTCCTGTCGCGGACGAGGCGAGCAAAGCGGCACGGGAAGGCGCGCCGAAGAGGCGCGACAGGCCAAGGCCGACGTGCAGGCATACGGCCACGACTGCCAGAAAGTAATAAGGCGCGAAGAACGCGATGCCGGGCCAGCCGCGCATGCCGGACGCCGCGAAGCCGATATCGGTATCCAGGCCCAGGCCCAGGCGGCCCCACAGCACCGCCGACACATGCACGAGCAGGAAAAACAACAGATAATAGCCGCTGATCCGCGCCGCCACTGCGCTGCCGGCCCCTCTGGCGAGCGCCGGTCCGGTCGCCAGTTGCACCAGTACGGCCACGAGGATGACCGGCTCGACGGCGCCCTGGCGGTAGACGTGCCGGAAGGCGTCCATGAACGCGAAGGCGGCCGCGTGGTCGACGGCCAGCAGGACATGATTGAGCAGGTGGACGAGAACGAAGACGGCCAGCACGAGGCCGGAACAACGATGCAGCTTGCGAAAGGCGGGGTGTTGGAACATGGCGTGGCTCGCGGCGGTTCGGACAGGAGGATAGTATGAAGGGGCTCATCGCCGGTCTTGAACGATTCCGACATGGCCGCACCGGGGTCTCGTTTCCAGGCCGGCGGAGCGGCGCGGCAGTGCGGGCCTATCTCTGGCGCGACAGCGGCGCGGGCTCGGCACCGCACCCGAACCGGTTCCCGGCCGCACCGTTCTGCACGTTGACCTGGTTCCTGTCCGGCACCGTGCACGACGGCGTGTCCGCGGCGGCCCGCGTGCTGCCGGCCGTGGTGGTCGGCGGCCCGTTCACGCGGCCTGCCACCACCTTCAGCGCCGGCCGGGTGCATGCATTTACCATCGTCTTCTATCCCGATGCGTTCGCGCGGCTGGCAGGCGTGGACCCGGCGGCGCTGGCCGACCGCCTCGTCCCGGCCGATGCCGTGCTGCCGGATGCATGGCACCCGCTGTTGCGCGAGGTCGCCGGCGCCACGGACGACCGAAACCGGATCGCGTGCGTCGAGACATTCCTCGCTCGCCATGTCGCCGACGCGGGGGGCACGCGGGGCTGGCTTAGCCGCTTGTGCGACGCGGCCGGCGTCGGCCGCCTCGGCGAGCGGCAAGTGGAGCGCAATATTCGCCGGGCGACCGGGCAGACGTTGCGGACGCTGCGCTGCGCGGAACGCTTCGAGGCCGCCATCCTCGGCGCGCGCGCGGCGGCCGCCGGCGGCCGGGTGGACTGGGCCGGACTGGCGTGCGAGAACGCTTATTCGGACCAGCCGCATCTCGGCAGGGAGTGCCGCAGGTTCGCGGGCGCCAGCCCGGCGGAGCTGCTCGCCCGGGTGGATGACGATGAGAGTTACTGGCTGTACCGCCATTGGCGGTGACGCCGCGCGGCGCAGCGTGGCTCGAGGACCCGGCTCACTCGCCACGACCCACACCGGACGTGAAAAGTTGTGAAAATTTATGTCAATGCTTGCATTGCCGCCCGGTGGAGAGTAGGGCAATCTCAATCACAGCCTTGCGCTATGCCGAAATTGATGGGAAGATGCGCCCGATTTCGTGTCTTCGTGTCGCCGGCCCGCACCATGCGACGATGCCCGATCGACATCCCAAGAGAACTTTCACATCCCGGTAATGCCACCAGTCCTTTCGCGCATCCTCATCTGCCGCACCGATAATATCGGTGACGTCGTGCTCACCCTGCCGCTGGCCGGGTACCTCAAGCAGCTGATTCCTGGCGTGAAGGTCGACCTGCTGTGCCGCGCCTATGCGGCGCCGGTGGTGAATTGCTGCGCGTTCGTCGACCGTACCCTCGCGCTGGAGGAAGTCGATGTCGACCGGCTGTTCGAGGACGAGGCTTACGATACCGTCATCTTTGCGTTCCCGCACCGTGCGCTGGGCCGCGCCGCCAGGCGCGCCGGGGTGCCCAATCGCGTGGGCAGCAGCCACCGCCTGCACCATTGGCTGACGTGCAATCGCCTCGCGCACTTCAGCCGCGTGCGTTCCCGCCTGCACGAAGCGCAGCTCAACTTCGCCTTATTGAAGCCGCTCGCGATCGACCATGTGCCCGCGCTGGCCGACATCCCCGCGCTGTACGGTTTGCAAGCCCCGCGCTCGGCCGAAGCCAGCGCCTTGTTCGACCCCGCGCCGTTCAACCTGATCCTGCACCCCAAGTCGAACGGGAACGGACGCGAATGGCCGCTGCGGCGCTACGCCGAGCTGGCGGCGACACTGGCCGTGGACCCGGGCATCGCGATCTGGATCACGGGGAGCCGCGCCGAGGGCGAGCTGCTGGCCCGCGAGGCGGGGCCGCTGCTGGCCAGTCCGAACGTGCACAACCTGTGTGGCCGCGTGGACCTGCGCGGCCTCGTGGCGCTGATCGGCCTGGCCGATGGCCTGATCGCCAGCGGCACCGGCCCGCTGCACGTCGCCGCCGCGCTGGGGCGCAACACCCTCGGCCTGTTCCCGCCGATCCAGCCGATCGACATTGCCCGCTGGGGGGCGCTCGGCAGCCATGCCATGTCGCTCAGCGGCGAACGGCAATGCGGCACCTGCACCGGTGCCCAGGCCTGCACGTGCATGGAAGCGATCAGCGCCGGCCAGGTGGCGGACGTGGTAGTTCGCTGGCGCACCAGCACGGCGGCGCTTCATGGCGACGATCGCATCAAAGCAAGGAATGCATGACACCAAAGTTGTTGATCACCCTCGATTCGATGCGTTTCGAGAATACGGGCCTGCATACGTTCGGCAATTCACTGGGGCGGCAACTGGCGCTCCAGGGCAAGGGAAGCTTCGACCTGAGCGCATACGTTGCACAGCCGCAGCGCGGCTTTCTCGGCGCTGACGCTTCCTACATCGCACGCCGCCGCTATCACGGCTGGCTCTTCCCCCAGGGCGGCCGATACGACATCGTGCACTTCACCGACCAGTATTGCCGCTTCGGCCCCGAACGCGTCCGCGCCCGGACGGTCATGACCGTGCATGACCTGAACCAGGTCCACGAACAGCGCCCGGGCAGCCCCAGGCTGCGGAAACACATGGCCAGGATGGCGCGCAAGATCGACGGTGTCGACCGCGTGGTCGCGATTTCCGAATTCGTCAAGGCGGACATCGTGCGCTTTTTCCCCGCCGCGCGCGACAAGATTTCCGTCATCCACAATGGCGTCGACTTCAGCGTCGCCCCCGAAGGCCACCAGCCGCGCTTCATGCCGCCCGGCCGCTTCTTGTTCACCGTCGGCATGGTGTGCCCGAAGAAGAATTTTCACGTGCTGGTGCCCCTGCTGCGCGGGACGGACTACACACTCGTCGTCGCTGGACCGGTCAAGGACGAGTACCGGCAAAAAATCCTGGACGAAGCGGCGCGCTTCGGCGTTGCCGACCGCGTGGCCATCACCGGGCCCGTCAGCCAGGCCGACAAGGACTGGTATTACACGCACTGCGCCGCATTCCTGTTCCCGTCGCTGGCCGAAGGTTTCGGCTTGCCGCCGCTCGAGGCGATGCACCATGGCCGGCCAGTATTCCTGTCGAACCTGACAAGCTTGCCCGAAGTAGGGGGCGACGCGGCTTTCTATTTCGACGATTTCGATCCGGACCGGATGGCCGAGGTGTTCGTGAGCGGCATGCGACGCTTCGAAACGGAAGACGGCGCCCGGCGGGCACGTGCGAGGGCAGGGATGTTCACCTGGGAGAAGGCCGCGGCAGCCTATCTGGCGCTGTACCGCGAATGCCTCGCTGAATAGCACGGCGAACGGGCGAACGGGCGAGCGGGGGCGTGGCGCCCGGTGGGGTTTCATTGCGACCATGACTGTCCCGATCCAAAAAGCGACGCGGGAGCGGCGAAATATCGGAACGGCGGAGCGGGTCGCTTCCCCTGGAACCATGGTCCAGACGGCAACTGGACGCATCAGTCAGGCCAGGTGCGGGTACGACACTGGAACGCAGGAATAGAAAGGCGAGGGCGCCTTGCCTGCGCACAGGTGCAAGCTTGTGGATTTCTATGATTAGAAAAGAAACTCGATCGGCGGATTTGCGTCACTCTTGATCGGCTGGCGACAGGGACATGGCAGGGCGCCCCTCGCGCCGCCGGGATCGCCGGCAACGCTGCCGATACGGGTCCCCAGCACGACAACGACCAGGCGATGGGACAGCGCAGACCTGCGGGTGCGGCGGCGTATGAAGGCTGCGCATCAATTCCGTGACTTCGCCAACTCGACATTACATCCTGTAATGTCGAGTACAAAAGATGCACGCCGTATCGATGGCACTCCTTGCCGCAGCCCGCCCCCGAGGTTTTGCAGCGGCGACCGGGCTTTTTCCTCGACCCGCGTTCTCCAGGAATAGGGGGGCCACTGGACACATGGTCCGCCGGATCGCCCATTCTTCGCCGGGACAGGCTGCGGTTGCTCGGCTCATCCGCGCGGCCGGCGCGCCTCCGCGTAGTCAAGCGTACAGCCCTCGGTCGGTTCAATTGCCGATCCGGGCAAGCAGCGCCGACAGCGCCTTACGGTGACCCGACTCCAGCATCGCCGGGTCGGCCGGGTCGAACACCGTGATCGGCAAATGCGGGACGATGCCTGGCCCTTCGAACAGCACGCCGTTCGGGTCGCGATTGATCTGGTACGGGAAGCCGACGACGTAGGGGCCCGGCAGCAGCTTGCCCATCACGTCGGACAGGGCGCCGGCGGTGTTTTGTCCTGCCTGCCGCACGTGCGGCAGCGTGCGCATCATCAGCACGAAGGTTTCGCCGGCGCTGATCGTCTGCTCGCTGGTGAACAGGTAGATTGGCTTGAGGTACTGCCGCGGGCCGCCCGGTTCGATATGCCAGTCGCGGGCCGGGCTGCCCTCGGGTTGTTTCATGGTCGTCACGAAGGCCAGCCGGCGCCGATCGGCAAAGCGCGACGCCAGCACGCCGCTGACCAGATCGAGCCCGCCCTGGTTGAGCGCCACATCGACGATCATGGCGCGCGTATCGGCCAGCGCCGCCACGACGCGGTCCATCTCTTCGCCAGCCAGCTGCATCTCGCGGGCCGGGCCGGCGCCTTCCTCGTAGCCCGCCATGCGGGTAATCGACAGGTAGCCGATATTGCCGGGCAAGCGGCCCCAGACGACCGCTCCGCCCAGCGCTTCGTGGCGCTCCGTCAGGCGGGCAGCCGCCGCCTGCTGGTTGCGGGCCAGCCAGGCGGTGTAGAAGTCGTCGAAGTCCCCGACTTCGTCCTGCGCGCCGAACGCCTGCTTGAGCAGAACTGTGGTGGGCGCGGCCGCCGCCCACAGCAGCTGGCCGCGCTCGACGTGGTGCAGGCTGACATGCTCATCGTCGAAGCCGTCGAGGGCTTCGATCAGCGCCGTTTCCAGCGCGGCCTCGCTGGGACGCTGCGCCGCTGCCGCTTGCAAAGCGGCACAGCGTCCCGCCCAGTCGATACGGCGCTCGCTGAAGAATGGATAGCGCTCCTGAAGGGTCTCGCACAGGACGCGCGCGGTGGCGACCGCGCCAGATGGCGCGGCGGCCGTGCACCTGGCAGGCAATGCGTCCACCCGCTGCAGGCGCATCTCTACCGGCGTTCCCGGCACGCTGAAGAGCTCGACCTGTCCGCCGGGTTGGGTCAACTGCCCGGTGGCGGTGGCGCCGGCCAGCTCCGCTGGGTCGACAGTGTCGGCGGTCGCATAGCAATCCGACGCGGTTTCGAAATACTGACGCAGGCCTTCCGCGCCAAACGCAAGATAGCGCCCCTGGCCCAGCACGCGCCATGTGCCCGTCAATTGCGGCGCGTAGCGCGCCCCGTCCACGACCGCGACCGTGGTGGAGGCCGGCGGAGGCGGCGGATGGTTGCTGTCACGGTGGTCGCCTCCGCAACCGCTGGCGATGACCATCACGCAGGCGCTCGCTACGGCGCATGGCCTTGCCGTCAGGTAGTTGGATGATCCGGTGCGGTTGAATGAGCTGGTGTTGTCGGATGAATTTGCCGTCAGCATTGCTTCTCCTTGTCGATGATGGTGGTACCGGCAATGCCGGTCTTCATCGAGTATGGGAAGGCGACATGAAGGGAGCCTCAAGCAAACATGAAGGATGGATGAAGGCGCCGTCGGAGTTGGTGTCGGGCCTGCGGCCGTGAATTGTCAGCCAGCGGATTTTCGATCCCGACAGCGACGGGGACGGGGTTCGGGCCGTGACGGAAGCAGACGAGCCGAGTGGCTCTACATCGCATTTGACATAATATAGATTATGCGAAGTTCGCATAGTGTCCATATGTGCGTGATTGTGCGCCATATTTGTTCAGCTCCCGAAGCTGGCGCCGGGCCTTTCAGAAAGCATTTTGCGACCCTGGTATTTGCGACTCCCGCTCCCGCGACTGTGCACCCTGTCAGTTCAGCTCTTGCACGGCATCCAGGAACTTTTAAGAGCAGATCTCCGACCCGACGCCATCCCGCCTGCGCATCCTGCGGGACACCAAGCAAGCGCGACTGTATTAGCCGATCCCTAGCACTTCGTTGTTTTATAGTGAATCCAGGGTTCCCCACGGGCAAAAACTTTGCGCCAGATCAGAGATTGTGCGATCCTGCCTCCAATTCTTAGTTCCCTAGTGCAACCAATCTCCAGTTGTACCGGCGCGAACGCCGATTGAGCAATTCCTCCGCGACCAGGCCCTCGTCGCTCGTGCGCAAGCACACCCCCGCCATGCCACGCCACGCATGGGCGAGCCAGGCAGTGCCGTGCCGCCGCTGGCGGATCGCTTCGTCGATCGCCAAGCCAGCCGTCACCCGCCGCAGCCGCGCAATTCAAAATCGACAATCTCAACAATACGAGCGGGCTGGGTATTGCCGCTGATCTTTGGAGCAGGAATGAATCGCATTTATCGCGTGATCTGGAACGCGTGCACTGGTTGCTGGCAAGTGGTTTCCGAACTCGGTTCCGGCCGGGTTAAGTCTTCGACGTCCCGTGCGCGCCGGCGCCGGCAGGCAACCTTGCTGGCGTTGGCGGTGGCAACCGCCGCGGCGCAGGCGGCAGTTCCGTTGCCGACCGGCGCGCAGGTGGTCGCCGGCCAGGCATCCGTCGGCTACAGCGGCCAGACGATGACCGTCCAGCAGTCCAGCGCGAAGGCGGCCATCGACTGGAGCAATTTTTCCATCGGCCAGAACCATACGGTCAACTTTGTCCAGCCCTCCTCCTCCTCGGTGGCCCTGAACCGCGTCGTCGGAACCGATCCCTCGCTGATCCAGGGCGCGCTCAACGCGAACGGCCATGTGTTCCTGGTCAATCCGAATGGTGTGCTCTTCAGTCCCACGGCCCAGGTGAATGTCGGCGGGCTGCTGGCGTCGACGTTGAACATGGCGACCGATGACTTCATGGCCGGGAATTACCGGCTGGCCGGGGCCAGCACCAATGCGGTGATCAACCAGGGCAATATCCGGGTGGCAGCCGGCGGCAATGTCGCACTCGTCGCCGCGAAAGTCTCGAACGCGGGAACGATCGACGCCGCGAGCGGCAATGTGCTGCTCGGCGCGGGCAAGGACGTGATCGTCGATTTCGGCGGCCCCGTCAAGCTGCGCCTCCAGGAAGGCGCGCTCGACGCGCTTGTCGAGAACGGCGGCGCCATCCGCGCCGATGGCGGCACCGTGCTGATGACGGCCCGGTCGGCCAGCGAAATCACCGCATCCGCGATCAACAATTCCGGCATCGTCCAGGCGCGCACGCTGGCATCCGGCGCTCCGGGCCAGATCCTGCTGCTGGGCGACATGGTCAACGGCACCCTGTACGCCGGCGGCAAGCTCGACGCCAGTGCGCCGGACGGCGGCAATGGCGGGTTCATCGAGACCTCGGCGGCCCATGTCCAGACCGGGCCCGGCCTGTCCGTGGAAGCCGGTTCCGCCCGCGGTACCGGCGGCAACTGGCTGATCGACCCGTACGATTACACCATCAATGCCCCGGCCGCGGCAACGCTCGCGAATGCGCTGAACGGCGACACCAGCGTGACGGTCACCACGCAGTCCAGCGTGCCCGGTCACGGCGGCGCGACGGTCACGGGCAGCGGCGACATCACCGTTGCCAGTCCGATCACGAAGACCGGCGGCGGCAATGCCAGCCTGACGCTGCGTGCCGACCGCAATATCGTGGTCAACGCCGACATCACCTCCACGGCCGGCAAGCTGGACGTCACCCTGTCCGCCGCCAATGCCGCGGGCGCGACGACCGGCGGCGTGACGGTGAACGGCAACCTCAAGTCCAATGGCGGCGACATCCTCATCGGCGGTGCCAACGGCAGCGCGAGCAGCGGCATCGGCTATGCGCTCAACTCCAGCGGCAGTACCGCGGCGGTCAGCGTCGAGCAGGCGAAGTCCATCCTGTCGAGCGGCGGCGACATCACCATCAACGGCCGCTCGCTGGTCGGTTCGAACAGCGGCAGCTATGGCGGCGACACCGCGGGCGTGTACATCAAGTCGGGCGCGACTATCTTGTCGGGCACCGGCAACCTCCTCATCAATGGCGAGAGCAAGGGCGGCAAGAACACGTTCGGCCTCGCATTCGAGGGCAATTCGAACACGCTGACGACCGTGGGCAGTGCCACCGGCGGCGGCACGACGCTGCTGAACGCGGTCAACGCCACGCCCGGCAACTACTCGGCGGACGACCTGGCGGAAGGCGCGATCGGTCTCGTTTCCTACGGCAACCGGGCACGCATCGCCTTCCAGGGGCCGTCCGTCGCCTCCTGGCTCGTCTACGTCAACGGTGCGGCGCGCCTGTCGGCCTACACGCAGTCGCCGCAGCTGTCGAGCTGCGCGACGCCCTATCCCAACTGCGGCACCATGGTGGTGCCAGGGTCGAACAACAGCTACCTGTACGCCACCTACCAGGCCGTGGACATGGCCACGCAGCCGCTGTACGTGATCCAGTCGGGCACCGGCACGAAGGTGTATGACGGCACCACGGCGGCTACCGGCGTGACGCTCAACACGCTCAGCAACCTGTCGAACTTTTCCGTCTCGTCGCTCTCCCCTGCTCCGGCTTACTACACGGCCAGCAAGAATGCCGGGTTCTACAACAAGCTCAAGGCGAGTCCGAACAACCCGGTCAATTACACGACGAACGGCATGACCTATGCCGTCGCCTACTACGGCACGGGCAGCTACACGATCACGCCGAAGGCGCTGACGCCCAGCGCGGCCAACAAGGTGTACGACGGGACCACCGCAGCGGCGGTCTCGATGTCCGGCGCGATCGCTGGCGACCTGGTCACGGCCAGCGGCACCGGCAACTTCGCCAGCAGGAACGTCGGCACCTATTCGGTGAACATCAGCAATATCGCACTCTCTGGCGCGGACGCAGGCAACTACACCCTGGCCGGCACCTCGGCGAGTGCCACCGCCAGCATCACGCCGCGCACGGTGACGATCCACGGCGGCAAGACGTACGACGGCTCGACGTCGCTCTCGAACGTCGTCATCGGCAACCTGGTGGCCGGCGAAGACCTGGCGGCCAGCGGCGCGACCGCGAACAGTGCCAACGTCGCGTCGGCAAGCTATATCGATGCCATCACCCTGGCGGACGGCAGCGCCGGCCTGGCCAGCAACTACCAGCTGCCCAGCCTCGCGGCGGCCAGCTTCGCCAACGGTGCGGCCATCACGGCGAAGGCACTGACCATCACCGGCCTGACCGCGGCCGACAAGGTCTACGACGGCCTGCTGGGCGCCACTGTGACCGGCGGCACCCTGGGTGGCCTCGTCGGCAACGAAACGCTGGGCATCTCCGCCATCGGCGGCCTGTTCGCGGACAAGCACGTGGGCAGCGGCAAGGCAGTGACCCTCTCCGGCGTCACCCTGAGCGACGGTAGCGGCCTGGCCTCGAACTACGCGCTGGCGCAACCGGCCGGGCTGACGGCCAGCATCACCCCGAAAGCCCTGTCGGTGACGGGCCTGGTGGCTTCGAACAAGACCTATGACGGGACGACCGGCGCAACCGTCAGCACGGCGGGCGCCGTGTTCGGTGGCCTGGTCGCCGGCGACAGCGTCGCCGTCACCGCGGCCGGCACGTTCGCGGACGCCAATGCGGGCGCCGGCAAGACCGTCACGCTGGCGAGCACGTTCAGCGGCGCCGATGCCGCGAACTATGCGATCATCGGCCAGGCCAGCACCGTGGCGGACATCCTGCGTAAGGCAGTCACCCTCACCGGGGTGGGCGCCATCACGCGGACCTACGATGGTACCGCGACCGCCATGCTGACCGGCGCGCTGACCGGCATGGTGGGCACCGAGACGCTCGGCCTGCAGGGTCTCGCGGGGGTGTTCGCCGACAAGCACGCCGGTATCGGCAAGACCGTGTCGATCACCGGCGGCACCCTGGCCGATGGCACGGGCCTGGCCGCCAATTACAGCCTCGTGCTGCCGGCGACGACGCACGGCACCATCACCCGGAAGGACCTCGCGGTGTCGGGTATCACGGCAGCCGACAAGGTCTACGACGGCGGCACCGCCGCGGCCGTCGACGCGACGCATGCCGTGCTCGCGGGCCTGGTGGCTGGCGACACCGTCGCCGTGTCGTCCAGCGGCTCGTTCGCCGACAAGAACGCGGGCAACGGCAAGACTGTTGCCCTGAACAGCACCTACGGCGGCAGCGACGCCGGCAACTACACCATCAGCGGCCAGGCAGCGACGGTGGCCAGCATCGCGCCCAAGGCGCTGACCGTGTCCGGCATCACCGCCGCCGACAAGACCTACGACGGCACGACCGCCGCCGGCGTCGACGCGTCGAACGCCGTGCTGGCCGGCCTGGTCGGGAACGACACCGTCACCGTATCGGCCACCGGTGCATTCGCCGACCGGAACGCCGGCAACGGCAAGACGGTCGCCCTGAACAGCACCTACGGCGGGGCCGACGCGGGCAACTACGCCATCGCCGGCCAGGCCGCCACGGCCGCCAGCATCGCGCGCAAGGCCCTGACCGTCACCGGCTTGAATGCCGTCTCGAAGACCTACGACGGCACCGTGGCGGCAGCGCTGACCGGCGGCACCCTCGACGGCCTGGTGGCCGGCGAGACCGTCGGCCTCGCCGGGCTGGCCGCGACCTTCGCGGACAAGAACGCCGGCGCCACAAAGGCGGTAACCGTCACGGGCGCCACGCTGACCGACGGCACGGGCCTGGCAAGCAACTACACGGTTGCCAACCCGGCCGGCCTGGCGGCCGACATCACGCGCAGGGCGCTGTCGGTGACCGGCATCACGGCCGCCGACAAGGTGTACGACGGCAGCACGGCGGCAGCCGTCGATACATCCGGCGCCGCCCTGTCGGGCCTGATCGATGGCGACAGCGTCACCGTGTCCAGCACGGGCAGCTTCGCCGACCGCAACGCCGGCAACGGCAAGGCGGTGGCGCTGGCCAGCACGTACGGCGGGACTGACGTGGCCAATTATGCGATCACGGGCCAGGCCGGCACGACGGCCACGATCACGCGCAGGGCGCTGACGGTTTCCGGACTCGCGGCGGCCGACAAGGTCTATGACGGCACGACGGCGGCGGCCCTGACGGGCGGCAGCCTGGTCGGCCTGGTCGCGGGCGAGAGCCTGGATCTGGCCAACCTCGCCGGCACCTTCGGGGACAAGAACGCCGGTACCGGGAAATCCGTCACCGTCACCGCGCTCGGCCTCCTGGACGGCACGGGCCTGGCCTCGAACTACACCCTTGCCCAGCCAACCGGACTGACGGCCAGCATTACGCCGAAGGCCCTGCTGGTGGCCGGATTGACGGCTGCGGACAAGACCTATGACGGCACCACCGCCGCCACGGTCGGCACGGCGGGTGCCACGCTGGACGGCCTGGTCGCCGGCGACGCGGTAACCTTGGGCACCAGCGGCAGCTTCGTCGACCGGAACGCCGGTTCCGGCAAGCAGGTCGACCTCGCCACCACGCTGTCCGGTGGCGATTCGGGCAACTACGCCCTGGCCGGCCAGCGCACGGCCACGGCGGCCATCACCCGCAGGGCCTTGACGCTTGGCGGCATCACGGTGGCCGACAAGGTTGCCGACGGCACCACCACGGCAGCCCTTACGGCGACGGGTGTGCTGTCCGGCGTGCTGGCCAATGACAGCGTGGCCGTGAACGCCGCCGGCATGACGGCGCAGTTCGCGCAGGCCGCCGCGGGCTCGGCAATTCCAGTCAGCATCGGCGGCCAGCTGCTGTCGGGCGCCGACGCCGGCAACTACTTCCTGGCCGAGACGCTGGCCGCCGCGGGCAATATTCTTGCCGCCGCGACCCCGGCGCCGGTTCCGGCTCCGGAGGTCGTCCCCGCTCCGGTAGTGGCCCCCGCTCCGGTGATGGTCCCGGCTCCGCAGGTGGTCCAAGCTCCGGCGATTGCTCCGGCTCCGGCGGTGTCCCCAGCACCGGCGGTGCCACCCCCGCCGGCCGTCATCCCGGCCGCGCCGGCGCCCGCGCCTATCAACGTCGTGGCGACCGTGATCACACCGCAGGCCGCGGGCCTCGTCTCGACGCTGCCGACGCCGTCGCTCGGCGGCCTGGCGTACGTCGCCGTTCCGGAGCAAGGTACCGGCGGCGTGGCAACGGGAGCCGCCGGCCAGGCCACGGTGGACGGCGCATCGTCCGACCCGTCGCAGGCCGTCAGCGCGACCGAGCGGCGCCAGACCTCGGCGCAGGCGCTGGGCGCCGGCCGCGATGTCAAATACCTGAACGTGCTGGTCGTGGGAGGCGGCATCCGGACACCGGCATCCGTCACCAACGGGACGGCCGCCGACGGAGCGGATCAGTAAGATGGCCGCCAAACCGAACAACCAATCCAGGTTCACATCCATGAAACGACAACTTTCGCTGCTGCCGATGGCGATGCTGGTCTCTGCCTGCCTGCCGGCGCTGGCACAACAGGCGCCGGATGCCGGCCAGCTGCTGCAGGAGAATGCCCGCAAGCTGCCGCAGCCGCTCCCGCAGTCGGCCGCTCCGCTGCAGCTTGCGCCGCCAGCACCGGCGCAGCAGCCTGGCGGGCAACAGGTTACCTTGCAGCGCATCGTCATCTCCGGGAACACGCGGATCGCCAGCGATGTGCTGCTGGCGGCGCTCGGCCCCATCAGCGGAAACACGTATGATTTCGCGCGCCTGAGCGCGCTCGCCGCGCGCGTCACCAGCCATTACCAGCAGGCGGGGTATCCGTTCGCGCGCGCCTACCTTCCGCAACAGGACCTCTCTACCGGCGAACTGCATATCCAGGTGCTCGAAGGACGCTATGGCAGGGTCGTGGCGCATGGCGAACCCGGTTTCGTGGCTAGCGCCCAGGGCTTCCTCGACGAGCTGCCGAAGGGGGGATTGATCGAAAGCGGTGGGCTGGAGCGCGTGACGCTGCTGCTGAACGACCAGCCGGGCGTCATCAGCATTCCGACGATGCGGCCGGGCGACACGGTCGGTACCGGCGACCTGCTGGTGGAGGTGCAACGCGACCGGCGCTACAAGGGCGAGGTCGGGATCGACAATTTCGGCTCGCGCGCCACCGGCCGCCATCGCCTGCATGCCAGCGTGGATCTCGACAGCCCCTTCATGTTCGGCGACCAGATCTCGGTGCAAGCGCTGTACACGGAAGAGAACATGTGGTTCGGCGCGCTTGCCTATGCGCTGCCGCTCGGCCACAGCGGCTTGCGCGGGCGCGTCAGTTATACGCATTCGTTCTACGAGCTGTCCGGCAGTTTCGCGGCACTGGGCGCGCGCGGCACGGCCGACGTGGCCAGCGTGGGGCTGAGCTATCCGCTGGTACGGTCGCAGCAGCGCAACCTGACGCTGTCCGTGGGGATCGACCGGAAGAAGCTGCGCGACAGCCAGGCCGCGACGGCGACGCAAAGCGACAAGTCGAGTGTCGTCCTCCCCGTCAACCTGGCGTTCGACGTGCGCGACCAGTTCCTCTACGCGGGCATCACGTACGGCGCCCTGTCATGGGTGAAGGGCAACCTGGACCTCGACGGCGCCTCGCTGGCGAACGACAGCGCGAGCGCGCGCACGGCCGGCAGCTTTTCGAAGCTGAACCTCGACATCGCGCGCATCCAGTCCTTCACCAGCCGCCTGAACCTGTTCGGCCGGCTGTCGCTCCAGCGCGCCGCGCAGAATCTCGATTCGTCGGAAAAACTCGGCCTGGGCGGCGTCAACGGCGTGCGCGCCTATCCCAATGGTGAAGTGTTCGGCGACAACGGCTGGGTGGCCCAGGCGGAACTGCGCTACACGGTGGGCCAGGCGACGCCCTACCTGTTCTATGACGCGGGCAAGGTCAAGTTGAACAAGTCGGCCTGGGGCGGTATCGACAATGACCGCGCGCTGGCGGGGGCCGGTCTTGGCGTGCGTTATGGCGGTGAGAAATGGACTGGCGGCGTGACGCTGGCATGGCGCACCAGGGGCGGAGCGCCGCAGTCGGAGGACCGCGACCGCGCGCTGAACATCCTCGCCAACTTGACATACCGTTTCTGACGGCGGATCGGGGTGGAATTTTGCCGGCGGTGCGCGAGAGGCGCGGCCGCCTGCCCGCTTGGTGCGACAGGGGATCGCGGAGCAGCCGGTTTCCGGCAAATTAGTGCCCCGCGCCGAGACTCTGGAAAAACAACATATTTCGTTGTATTACTTGAGTGACTCCGTTGGCGTTTCAACGATCGGCCAATCAAGGGTGGCAACCACTCTGTTGCGCTTTTTTTAGCTTCGGTGTCCCTGGCACGGAACCGATCGACGGATCGAAGGTCCCATCCCAACTATTGATACAGTGGTTACCTTCCCTGCCGTAGCGTCAAAATGATCGCCGGAAGGTAGGTCCCATCCCGTCTGTTGTTCCTGTGCTTCCCTTCCCCTTCTGGTTTTTCACTGGTCGTCGCGCTCCTTTGCCGGTTTCTGGATGCTATTGGCCGCGCCGTGTTGACGTTTGAGGTTGCTGGGTATGGGAAACCTTTTCGGTTAGTTGCACATTAATTGTATAGACCTCGGTCGTCATGGCACTCGAGGTCGGCGCCGCGGGCGCGCGGGACTGCTACCTTTCGTTACCTCTCCCTTGCCACTTCAAGGAGCACGCCATGCTGTCTCCCGCCACGCGCGCCACCGTGAAAGCCACCGCGCCCGTCCTCGCCGAGCACGGCTACGACATCATCAAGCACTTCTACCGCGACATGCCGGGCACGCACCCGGAATTGAAGCACATCTTCAATATGCGCCACCAGGAGCGCGGCCAGCAGCAGGAAGCGCTGGCGCGCGCCGTATATGCCTACGCGGCCAATATCGACCCCTCTTCCCTGCACGCCGTCCTGGAAGGCATCGCCAACAAGCATGTGAGCCTGGGCGTACTGCCGGAGCAGTATTCGATCGTCGGGCGCCACCTCCTTGGCGCGATCAAGGCAGTGCTGGGCGAAGCGGCCACGGACGATATCCTCTCGGCCTGGGCGGAAGCGTACGGCAGCCTGGCCGACACGCTGATTCAGCGCGAGAACGGCCTGCGAGAGGCTGGGGCGCGGCACCGCCGAGGGTTGCATCCACTACGAAGTGTTCGGCCCCGATCTGCTCGCCGAAAGGGCGGCCGCGGCCGCCCTTCCCGGCTAACTACTTACCGCTTAGAAGCAGCAGGCCAGCATTTGCAGGCAGCACTCGATGCTCCCGCAGCAGCCATTGGCCGAGGCGAAGGCGGCGGCGGATGCGCCCAGCAGTGCAACGGCGGCGCTCAGTTTGATCAGTTTGCGTTTCATGTGACACTCCAAAATTGTTGAAAAAAGTCCGGATGGGATCACGCCCCGTCAATCCGGCGGAATCCAGATTTCTTCAACCGTCGACGGCATCACGACAGGCCGTTCCCGCGCTGCCCCAGCGGCCAGTTCCACCGTCGAAAACGCCATCGCCGCAGGCGGCGGCGCGATCGCCGGGCTGGCCGTGCCGCACTGCATCGCCGGGCACAGCGTCGCGCAGGCCGCCTCCGGGCAGCAATGCTCCGGCATGCGGTAAGCTGCCAGGGCGCTGACCGACATCGACAGGGCGAACAGGAAGATCAGGAAGAAACGCATCCTCCGATTGTATACGATCACGGCCACTCGCCAGGAAGATCGTTGGCTGCCAGGTCAATCGTACTTGCTCCGGTAAACCAGCTGCCCATCGGCATCCGGCTCGAGCAGGTAGTAATCCCAGCCCCGGGTGGGCGTCGACCGTTCCAGCTTGTAGGCCAGCAGCACTTTCTCGCCGTCGCTGCGCAGGTTAATCGCGCCATACACGGCCACGCTTCGGTCCAGTTCGGCGATCTTGTCTTCGAACTTCGCCTGCGCGCGATCGCGCTCCTCGTCGGTGTCGGCCTGTGCGATCTTTGCCGCCAGGTCGCGCAGCTGGGCGCGCAACGCTTCGGGCCACTTGATGGTTTCCTTCGACGAGCGGGCCAGCTCGGTGCTGAGCAGCAGCGGCCGGATACCGCGGCTCCACCTGGCGATGGCGCCCAGTGCGTCGGCGCGCGGATGGGCGTAGGGTTCGTCGTCGCCGCTGGAGATGATCGTGGCGATCGGATTGATCGAGCGGATCAGCGGCAGCAGCGTGTCGGCGCTGCCATGGTGACAAGCCTTGGCGATATCGCTCTCGAACCACGGCCGGGCCGCCTCGACCAGCGCGTTTTCCTCCGCGGCATTCGCCGGCTTCCCCGGCAGGCCGGTATGGGCGCCCAGCAGGTGGCGGCTCGATTCGATGTTCAGGTCGCCGCCAAGGAAAATGCGCACGTTGCGATATTTGAGGTGCAGCGCCACCGAGTGGCCGTTCTTCGTCTTGCCCACGTCGCCGAACCAGCGCAGGGCCTTGCGGCCGTCCGCCATGTCGGCCACCGGGCCCAGCACCTTGATCAGCAATGGCTCGCCCGGTTCGTGCCCGGGCATGTACGTGGCCGACGCATCGAGCATGCGCAAGTCGTCGAACTTGCCGTCCTCGAAGGCTTCGCGCAACATGGTCGGATAGCGCTTGCCTTCGGCCCGCTCGGGTGCGGCAAGAAAGGCCTGGAATTGTTCCAGGTTCGTCACGAGGTCGGTGATGTATTTTTTTCCTTGCCACTCCACCGGCACGCCGAGGGCCTGGGAAGGCTTCTCGGCCGCCCTCTCCATCAATCCGTTCGTATAGATGCGCGCGAAGCGCAGGTTGCGTTGCTTGAACAGGTCCTCGAAGCCGCCGTAATGGTCCAGGTCCGAATGCGATACCACGGCCGCGTCGAAGGTCGTCGGCTGCTTGAAGCCGAAGCGCCAGCGCAGGAAGCGGGCCATATTGTCCCCCTTGCCCGCGTCGACCACATAGCGCTTGCCTTCGGGCGTGATGACCAGCGCGCCGTCGCCCTGGCCGATATCGACGAACACCACTTCCAGCAGCCGGTCGGGCACGGTGTCCTCCACGCGCATCCAGCCACGTGCCTTGCGGGCGAATACCAGCAGGTAGCGGCCGTCGGCGCTGGCACCCAGCACGTCCAGTTCGTCGCCCCACAGCAGTTGCTTGAGCGGATTCGGTTCCGCAGGCGGCTGCTTGTCCGGTTCCTTGCCGAACTCGTACAGCGTGGCGGTCGGGTAGGCGGCATAACGGCGTTCAGGCATGGCAGTCTTTCCTTCATCGGCGGTTGCGCGGCATGGGGGCTGGGAAACCTCTTTATAGCCCGATATCGCCGGTCCGGCATTGTAATCGTGTTCGGATTGCAACGAAAACAACATGATCGCGGTGCCGCGGGCGGTAACACATCCCTCCGGCCGGCCGGCGCTCGCCTGGACGCGGCTTGCGGATCGCTAGCTTTAACGGTACCTTAACGGCCGCTTAACTCATCCGCGACACCCCTTCCGTTAACGTGCGTCGTTTCGACATGCCCCAGGGCCGCGCCACGGACCCACCAATATCGCCCATGCGCCAAACCGCTAGCCACGCACGAACGGACCTGCCATCACTCCCCCCAGCCGCAGCCCCGGCGCGCTGGCGGGACTACATCGGTCCATACCTGAACCTGTTCTACCTGCTCGCCGCCGGCCTCGCGATCCTGTCGCTGTCGCGCGCCGCCCTCGTCGCCTGGCAGCACCAGCGCGTGTCGGCGGCCAGGCTCCTCGGCGAGATCTTCGTGCAGGGCGTGCGCGCCGACCTGATCGTGCTGGGCTACTTCATCGCCGTGCCGGTAGCGCTCGCACCCTTGCTGGCGCACCGGCGCACCGCGCGGCTCTGGACGCGCCTCACGGCATGGTGGACCACCGCCGCACTGGTGTTCATCGGCTTCATGGAGCTGGCCTCGCCGCAATTCATCCTGCAATACGATACGCGGCCGAACCGGCTGTTCATCGAGTACCTGGGCTACCCGGCCGAAGTGTTCGGCACGCTGTGGCAAGGCTACCGCTTCGTGCTGATCGCCACGGTCGCCGCGACGATCGCGCTCGGCATGCTGGTGCACCGCGCCGTGCGGCGCGGTTCCGTGCACATGAGGCTGTGGCCGGCGAAGAAGCTGCTCCTCACCTGGCCGCTGCTGATGCTGCTCGTGGTGCTGCAGATCCGTTCGACGACGGCGCACCGCCCGGCCAATCCGGCCTTCTTCGCGCTCTCGGGAGACGCGCTGGTCAACTCGCTCGTCATCAATTCCGCCTGGTCGGTGCTCGATGCCATCGGCTCCATGCGCAAGGAAGCCAGGTCGTCGGAAATCTACGGCAAGTTTCCAAGGGAGAAAGTACTGGCGGAAGTGAAAGCGGCGCCGTGGCTGCGCGACTATCGCTATCCGTCGGCGGAACTGCCCACGCTGCACCGCCAGCAGGCCGCCTACCAGCGTGCCAGGCCCCTCAACCTCGTCATCGTCCTGGAAGAAAGCCTGGGTGCCACCTTCGTGCCGTCGCTGGGCGGCCTGCCGGTGACGCCGGAGCTGGACAAGCTCAAGGAGCAAGGCTGGTGGTTCGAGCGGCTGTATGCCACGGGCACGCGCTCGGTGCGGGGCATCGAGGCGGTGGTGTCCGGCTACGCGCCCACGCCGGCACGCAGCGTCGTGAAGCTGTCGCTGGCGCAGCGCGATTTCTATACGCTCGCGCTGGGGCTGGGCAAAGAGGGGTATGCGACCGAGTTCGTGTATGGCGGCGAAGCGCATTTCGACAATATGCGCGGTTTCTTCACCGGCAACGGCTTCCAGAACGTCGTGGACCGCCGCGCCATGCAGCCCCGCTTCGAGGGCAGCTGGGGCGCCTCCGACGAAGACCTGTTCGACAAGTCGCTCGAACGGCTGAAGGCCCTGCACGCCCAGGGCAAGCCGTTCTTCAGCCTGATCTTCACGTCGTCGAACCATGAACCGTTCGAGTTCCCGGACGGCAAGATCGCCCTGCACGATCCCGTGAAGGCCAGCGTGAACAACGCGGTGAAGTATGCCGATTTCGCGCTCGGCAAGTTCATCCGCGCGGCGCAACGGGAGGATTACTGGCGCGATACGGTGTTCCTGATCGTGGCCGACCACGACACCCGCGTCTATGGCGACAGCCTCGTACCGGTCAATAAGTTCCATATTCCCGGCCTGATCCTCGGCGCTGACGTGCAACCGAAGCGCATCCGCACGCTGGCCAGCCAGATCGACCTGGCACCCACGCTGCTGTCGCTGATCGGCGTGTCGAGCGAACACCCGATGATCGGTCGCGACCTGGCACGGGACAGCGCCACCCCGGGCCGCGCCATGCTGCAGTTCGATAACTATTTCGCCTGGCTGGAGGACGATTCCGTGACGATCCTGCGCCCGGACCAGGCGCCGCTGGCCGGCCGGTACGACGCTGCCACGGGGGCGCTGGCACTCACGCAGGCACCACCGGCCCAACCGCTCGTCGATCGTGCGATGGCGCACGTGATGCTGCCGTCGCTGCTGTACCGCGAGCAGCGCTATCGGCTGGCGCCCTGAGCGGGCCCGTCAGCCCGCATTCCGCCCTGCCAGGCGAACGTCTCGTCCGGCTCACCCATGTCCGTCAGCTGCGTCAGCCGGGCATGGGCGAACGTCAGCACCACGGTTTCCATCATTTCCGTGCCGCGCCGCGGGCCGGTCGCCACGTGCGCAACCAGCACGTCTTCCAGGACGATCTCGTAGCACCGGGTCCGTTCGCCGCGCGCCCCGGTCCGCACGAAATCGAAGCGCGCTCCCGCCAGGCGGCTGGCGCCAATGCATAGCCGCGCCAGCGCTGTCGATGCGGCATCGCGGGACTTCACGAAACGGATTTCCGATACACCGCCCGGCACGCTGGGCCCGCGCAGCGACCAGCTGACCGAATCGCAATCGATCCAGTGTTCGTACCCGCTCTCCGCGCAGCTGCCCGGGGCGCCGTCGATCCGCAGGTAAGAGTGCATCGTCATGAACGCCTCCATCTGATGGCTGGGATGCTGCTGGTTCATTTCTACGACTACCAGGATGATAGCGCTATTTGACCGCAAGGCTTGAAAAAATTATATCCACGCCGTTCGTTGCCACCCGCGCCCGGCTTCGATCATCACCGTGATTGGTCCGTCCAGTTCGCGCAACCGGTCTTGCCACCCTGATCAATTGGACCTACCATCGGCATAGCCGCCGCCAAACAGAACTAGAACTCGCGACAGACGAGTGCCGGCGTAGCCTACCTATCTACAATGGAGACACTTCGATGAGCGAAAACAATGCCGGCCCGATCGACCGCCGCACCGTACTGAAGGCCGCCGGCGCGGCCGCGATCATGCTGGCGACCAGCGCCTTTGCCGCCGTACCCCGCAAGCGCTACGCCGTGGTCGGCGTGGGCTCGCGGGCCCGGATGTTCACCGGCGCCATCACCGGGAAGTACCGCGACGGCAACGAGATCGTGGCGGTCTGCGACAGCAATCCCGGCCGGGCCGCGCTGGCCGTGCGCACGATCGGCGCCACCGGCGCCAGCCAGCCGCGCGCCTACAAGGCTGCCGACTTCGACCAGATGATCCGGGAGACGAAGCCGCAATACGTGATCGTCACGACACCCGATGCGAACCACGACGACTACATCGTGCGGGCGCTGGAAGCCGGCTGCGACGTGATCACGGAAAAACCGATGACGACGACGGCCGCGAAAGCCCAGCGCATCCTCGACGCCGTGCAGCGCACCGGCCGCCATATCCGCGTCACCTTCAACTACCGCTACACGCCGCCGCGCTCGCAGGTGAAGGATATCCTCATGAGCGGCGAGATCGGCGACGTGCTGTCGGTCGATTTCACCTGGTTGCTCAATACCGTGCACGGCGCCGACTATTTCCGCCGCTGGCACAGCAACAAGGCGATGTCCGGCGGGCTGATGATCCACAAGTCGACCCACCATTTCGACCTGGTGAACTGGTGGCTGGGCGCCCAGCCCGAACTGGTGCACGCGTTCGGTTCGCGCCAGTTCTACACGCCCGCCACGGCCAAGCGCATGGGCCTGGCCGGCGCCCACGAGCGCTGCCTTACCTGCCCGGAAAAGCAGAAATGCACGTTCTACTTCGACCTCGCGGTCGATCCCGGCCTGAAGGCCCTGTACCTCGACAACGAGAAGCACGACGGCTACTACCGCGACCAGTGCGTGTGGCGCCCCGAGATCAATATCGAGGACACGATGAACGTGATGGTCCGCTACGACAACGGCACGCAGCTGACCTATGCGCTGTCCGCCTACGATGCGTGGGAGGGTTACCACGTGGCCTTCAACGGCACCAAGGGCCGGCTGGAACACCGCATCGTGGAACAGGTGGGCGCGGCCGGCGCGGCCGAGGTGCAGAGCCGCAGCGACCAGGTGCAGACGCGCGTGATTCCGCTGCGCGGCGCTGCGCGCGACATCGAGCCCTGGACGGGCACCGGCGGCCATGGCGGCGGCGATGCGGTGATGCTGGAGGAAATCTTCGGCACCGCCCCGGCGGACAAGTACAAGCGCATGGCCGACGAACGCTCCGGCGCCTATTCGATCCTGATCGGCGTGGCCGCCAACCAGTGCTTCGAGACCGGCCAGTCCGTCAAGATCGCCGATCTCGTTACCGGCCTCGCGCCGCCGGACCGGGCGCCGATGCCAACGCGCGAGATGCCGGTGCCGATGCCGCTACGGCGCAAGATTCCCTGAGCGGCCCGGGGCGAAGCGGTCGTTTCTAGACCCTCGTCGCCGGCGCTTTCGCGGCGGCGGTGGCATCGACGCGGCTGACCAGCACCATGGCGATGCGCCGCTCCCGCACCTCGGCCACCTCCAGCCGCAGATCGTCCAGCGCCAGCACCTGGCCCACTTCGGGCATGCTGCCCAGGCGTTCCAGCATGAAGCCGGCGAGCGACGTGTATTCGTCGGTGGCAACGCCCAGCGCGTCCGATTCCAGCACCTGCTGCAGGTAATGCAGGTCGGCGCCGCCATCCACGCGCCAGCGGCCGTCGCCCAGGTGCTGTACCACCGGCTGCTCATCCTCGTCGGGGAATTCGCCGGCGATCGCTTCCAGGATGTCGATCGGCGTCACCAGCCCCTGGATGGTGCCGTATTCGTCGGCGATCAGCACCAGCTGGCCGTGCGAGCGCTTCAGCGTCTCCATCACTTGCAGTACGCCGGCCGTATCGGGCATCACGATGGGCGGGCGGATGCTGCGCGCCGGGTCGATGTGGCCGTCTTCCGCAAGGTCCGCGATCACGTCCTTCGCGCGCGCAACGCCAACAATATTGTCCAGCTGCCCCCGCCCGGCCGGGTAAAAGCTGTGCGGGGCATCGAGCAGCTGGGCACGGATCGAGGCGGCGTCGTCGTCCAGGTCGACCCAGGAGATGTCGGAGCGCGGTGTCATGATCGAGCGCACGGGCCGCTGCGACAGGCTGAGCACACCGCTGACCATGTGCCGTTCCGCCGACTCGAACGTGGGCGGGTCCGCATTCTCGCGCGCCGCCGCCGCCGGCGCGGGGCCGGCATCATCGGTCTTTTCGCCCATCAGCCGCAACACGGCATTGGCCGTGCGCTCGCGCAGCGGCAGGTGTTCCTGCTGCCGCAGGAAATTGCGCCGCGCCAGCTGGTTCAGCGCCTCGATCACGACCGAGAAGCCGATTGCCGCGTACAGGTAACCCTTCGGGATATGGAAGCCGAAGCCCTCCGCGATCAGCGACAGGCCGATCATCAGCAGAAACGACAGGCACAGCACCACCACGGTCGGGTGGGCGTTGACGAAGCTCGTCAGCGGCTTAGAGGAAAACATCATCACGGCCATCGAGACGATGACGGCGGTGATCATCACGGCCAGTTCGTCGACCATGCCGACCGCCGTGATGACGGAATCGAGCGAGAACACGGCGTCGAGCACGATGATCTGGCCGACCACGGCGGCAAAGCTGGCATAGGTCACCGGGCCGCTCCTGGCATGTACCTGCCCCTCGACCCGCTCGTGCAATTCGATGGTGGCCTTGAACAGGAGAAAGATGCCGCCCAGCAGCAGGATCAGGTCGCGGCCGGAAAATGCCATCGTGCCGACCGTAAACAACGGCTCGGTGAGCGTCACGATCCAGGAAATCACGCTAAGCAGGCCGAGGCGCATCAGCAAGGCCAGCGACAAGCCCAATAGCCTGGCCTTGTCGCGCTGGTGCGGCGGCACCTTTTCGGCCACGATGGCGATGAAGATCAGGTTGTCGATGCCGAGCACGATCTCCAGCACGATCAGCGTCAGCAAACCAATCCAGATGTTCGGGTCAGCAAACCATTCCATGCCTGGCCTCCGCAAGTTGTCGGCTAGTCAATTGTAGGACAATGGCCGCTGCCGGGCCGCCCGGTAGCACGGAGCCCCGCCACCATGACAGCGGGGGCGCGCAAGGCTATAATCTCCGCCTTCGCCAGCCAGGAATGCCCGCCATGTCCCTCCTCGACCATCAACTCGAACTGCTGTCCCCCGCCAAAACCGCGGAGATCGGCCGCGAAGCCATCCTGCACGGCGCCGATGCCGTGTACATCGGCGGTCCGGCCTTCGGCGCGCGCCACAATGCGAGCAACCCTTTGGCAGACATCGCGGCGCTCACGCAATTCGCGCACCGCTACCGCGCGCGTATCTTCGTGACGATGAACACGATCATGCACGACAGCGAACTGGACCTGGCCCGCAAGCAGATCTGGCAGCTCTACGAGGCCGGCGTGGATGCGCTGATCATCCAGGACATGGGTCTGCTGGAGATGGATCTGCCCCCCATCCAGGTGCACGCCAGCACGCAGTGCGACATCCGCACCGTCGAGAAGGCGAAGTTCCTCGGCAATGTCGGCTTTTCGCAGCTGGTCCTGGCGCGCGAGCTGACGATCGAGCAGATCAGGAAGATCCGCGCGGAAGTCGATACGCCGCTCGAGTACTTCATCCACGGCGCGCTGTGCGTCGCCTTCTCCGGCCAGTGCTATATCTCGCACGCGGACACGGGGCGCAGCGCCAACCGCGGCGATTGCTCGCAGGCTTGCCGGCTGCCGTACACGCTGTCGGACAGCCAGGGCCGCGTGGTGGCCTACGAAAAGCACTTGCTGTCGATGAAGGACAACGACCAGAGCCGCAACCTGGAAGCGCTGGTCGATGCCGGCATCCGCTCGTTCAAGATCGAGGGCCGCTACAAGGACATGGGGTATGTGAAGAACATCACGGCCCACTACCGGCTGCTGCTGGACGAGATCCTGGAGCGCCGTCCCGAATTCGCGCGCGCTTCCAGCGGCCGCACCGAGGTGCTGTTCACGCCGGACGTGGACAAGAACTTCCACCGCGGCCATACCGATTACTTCGCCGGCGGCCGCCAGGACGATATCGGCGCGTTCGACTCGCCAAAATACCTGGGCGTGAAGCTGGGCACCGTGACCCGGCTCGGCGGCGACCACTTCGACCTGTTGACCGACGCGCCGATGGCCAATGGCGACGGCTTGAACTACATGGTCAAGCGCACCCCGGCCGGCATCCAGGCCAACAAGGTGGAAAAGCTCGGCGAGAGCGAGGAAGGCCAGCGCTGGCGCGTATTCCCCAACGAGCCGATGGCGAGCCTGACGGCGCTGAAGGTGGGCACGGAAGTGCACCGCAACCGCGACCACCAGTGGGAAGCGGCGCTGACCAAGAAGTCTTCCGAACGCAGGGTGGGCGTGCACCTGGCACTGTCCGACGGGGCGGATGGGCTGACGCTGACCGTGACCGACGAGGATGGCATCACGACGGCCACCTCCGCCCATCTGGCGCTGCAACCGGCCCAGCAGGCGGCGCAGGCGGAAGCGTCGCTGCGCACCAGCCTCGGCAAGCTGGGCAACACGATGTTCGAGGCCACGTCGGTCGAGCTGAAACTGGCGCAGCCCTGGTTCGTGCCGAACGGCGCCGTCAACGCGCTGCGGCGCGACGCGATCGCCGCCCATGAAGCGGCCCGCCTGGCGGCCTGGGAGCGCCCGCCCCGCAAGGCGCCGGCCGAACCGCCGGCAATCTACCCGGATACCCAGCTGACGTACCTGGCCAACGTCTACAACGAAAAAGCCCGCGCGTTCTACCACAAGCATGGCGTGCAGATGATCGATGCCGCCTACGAAGCCCATGAGGAACCGGGCGAAGTGCCGCTGATGATCACCAAGCACTGCCTGCGCTTCTCGTTCAACCTGTGCCCGAAGCAGGCCAAGGGCGTGCAGGGCGTGCAGGGCCAGGTGAAGGCCGAACCGATGACGCTCGTTTCCGGCAACGAGCAATACACGCTGCGCTTCGACTGCAAGCCGTGCGAGATGCACGTCGTGGGCGCGATGAAGCCGGGCATCCTGAACTCCCCGCCACCGTCCGCCGTGCCGTACAGCCCGCTGGTGTTCCACAAGCAGCGGCCGCGGGCCTGATCGGCGCCCTGCGAATGTCCAAAATTTAACATTCGAGCGTATTTGTTTGATTCTTAACGCAGCTGTTGCGGCTGAGCCGCAGCAGTGAGCACACACGATTTAACAATGTTGACTCGGCGCTAATCGCCATGTGACGATGAATTCTCACCGGGCCCATCCGGTGCTTCATTCACTTTCACTAGAGGAGTCGGCGATGAGGAAAATCGTGTTGATCGGCGGTGCGGTATTGGCGGCGGCATGGAGCATGTCGGCATTTGCGGCGCCGGGCGTCGTGGCGAGCGTGAGCGCGGCGAAGCAATCGCTGGGCCCGGGCGACGACCTGGTGGTGCGCGTCACGCTCACCAACACGGGCGACAAGCCGCAGCGCATGCTGAAGTGGCACACCCCGTTCGGCGCGATCGAGGAATCGCTGTTCGAGGTCAGCCGCGATGGCATTCCGGTCGCCTATGAAGGCCGGCACGTGAAGCGCGCGGCGCCGACGGCCGCCGACTACGTGGTGCTCCAGCCCGGCAAGTCGTATTCGGCCACGGTGGAACTCACGTCGCTGTATGACCTCTCCACCACCGGCGACTACGCGATCCGCTTCCGCACGCATGCGCCGGACGTGCCGTACAAGGCACGCGCCGACGCCGCGAAGGATGGTGCAAAGGGCGTCGCGGTGGACGACGCCGAGGACTTCGTGCAATCGGAAGCCGTGCAGGTGTGGATCGAAGGCACCAACCAGAAGCGGGCGCAGCCCGTGCCGATCGGCGAAGCCAGCCTCGCGTACAGCCAGTGCAGCGCGTCGCAGCAGTCCACCATCGCCTCCGCGTTCAGCGCGGCGAAGACGATGGCCAACGGCGCGAACACCTACCTGGCCGCAGGCACCGCGGGGACCCGCTACACGAAGTGGTTCGGCACGTACGACGCCTCGCGCTACGCCACGGTCAAATCGCACTTCACGGCCATCAAGGATGCGCTGGACAACAAGCCGGTCACCGTCGATTGCAGCTGCAAGGAGAGCTACTACGCCTATGTGTATCCGACGCAGCCGTACAAGATCTATGTGTGCAACGCCTTCTGGAGCGCGCCGCTGTCGGGCACCGATTCGAAGGGCGGCACGCTCGTGCATGAACTGAGCCACTTCAACGTGGTGGCCGGCACGGACGATTGGGCCTATGGCCAAAGCGCGGCGGCATCGCTGGCCAAGAACAACCCGGCGCGCGCCGTCGACAACGCCGACTCGCACGAATACTTCGGCGAGAACACGCCGGCGCTGCAGTAAGCGTCACCGCGCCACGCTGAACGTCACGGGCGGCGCTTCCAGCGGCATGCCGGGCGCGCCGGTGCCCGCCAGCGCCCGGGCATCGGCCACGTAGTGGCCGGCATAGGACACCCTGTAGTCATGCCGGCCCGGCTTGAAATCGTAGGCCGGGCCGATATCGATCACGTGCCGGTGCCGTTGCCCGGGTTTCAGGGCCAGGTAATCAGCGGCCGTGAGCGGGCCGCGCTTGACCATCGGGCCGACATACGTCACGGCCTCGCCCGTGACGGCATCCGTCACCGTGAAGACGTTGCCGAGCAGCCGTTCCATCGACGCGACCGCCCGCGGCACCAGCACGGTACGCTTGCCGCGGTTTTCCAGTTCCACCCGCAATTTCACCTGCCCCTGGCTGGCTGGCGCATCGAGCACCAGCAGCATGCCAACCTCCCCACCCGGGTTGCCCATCGCCTGCCCCCTCGCCGCCCCCAGCCCGGCCGCCACCATCGGCAAGACCGCCAGATATCGCCTGATCGTTCGCTTCATCGCCTCGCTCCCGCCTGCACTTGCGCGTTGATTTTCGTTCGTGCGGCAATCATAGCGCCATCGCCGCGGTGGCCGACGCGCGGCGCGACGTCGGCGATCCCTTCCCGCAACGCTTGTGCAGGGGGCCGCGGTTCGGCACAATGTCGATATCTGGACAAAAAGTCTCATCCATGCGCCGTCCAGGTCGCGCCCCCCAGTCCGACAAAGGAACCTTGATGCCCCTCGCAACTTACCTCGATGCCGCCCCCGTCCTCGCCGAACGCGTGTATGTCCATGCGTCGGCCCAGGTGATCGGCAATGTCCGCCTCGGCGCCGACGCTTCGGTATGGTGCAATACGGTGCTGCGGGGCGACGTCAACGATATCGAGATCGGCCGGTGCACGAACATCCAGGACTTCGCGATGTGCCACGTGTCCCACAGGACGCCGCAGAAGCCGCAGGGCTCTCCCCTCGTCATCGGCGATTACGTGACGATCGGGCACTCGGCGCTCCTGCACGGCTGCCGCATCGGCAACGAGTGCCTCATCGGCATGGGCAGCATCATCATGGATGACGTGGTGATCCCGGACCGCGTGATGGTCGGCGCGGGCAGCCTGGTGTCGCCGCGCAGCACGCTGGAGAGCGGCTATCTCTACGTGGGCAGGCCCGCCATGCGCGTGCGGCCGTTGACGGAGGCCGAAATCGCCTACCTGCGCTACTCGGCCGAGCACTATGTGCGGGTCAAGGACAACTATTCGACGTCGCGCGTGGAACAGGCGTGATCCGCGACGCCACCGCCGGCGATGCGGCCGCCATCGCTGCCATCTACAACCCCTACATCCTCGAGACGACGATCAGCTTCGAGGAAACGGCCGTGTCCCCGGACGACATGCGCTCCCGGATCGCCGGCGTGCAGGATGGCGGCCTGCCGTGGCTGGTGCTGGAAAACGCGGACGGTCCGATTGCCGGCTATGCCTATGCAACGAAGTGGCGTGTGCGACACGCCTACCGCTACTCCGTCGAGACCTCGGTGTACCTCGCAAGCGGCGCCTCCGGCAAGGGGCACGGCACCGCGCTCTATCTGGAATTGCTCCGGCGCCTGCGCGATGCCGGCTGCCATCTCGCCATTGCCGGCATCGCCCAGCTGAACCCGGCAAGCGTGGCACTGCATGAAAAGCTGGGATTCGTGAAGGTGGCCCACTTCGGCGAAGTGGGCTTCAAGTTCGGCCGCTGGCTCGATGTGGGCTACTGGGAATTGCGGCTTTGACGTTGCGTGCCCCGGCTTACTTCACGTTCGTCCTGGCGGGCAGCGCGGCCTGGTACAGCGGCGTTACTTTCGGCAGCATGGCCGTCAGGTCGCCGATGCGCGTCTCGTTCGACGGGTGGGTGGACGTGAATTCGGCCGACCGCTTCTCCCCCGACTTCTTGTCCAGCGCCTGCATCTTGCGCCACACGGCCACCGACGCTTCCGGCTTGTAGCCGGCACGGGCGGCCAGTTCCAGGCCCATCGCGTCCGCTTCCGATTCGTTCTGGCGCGAGTTCGGCAGCATGTAGAGGTAGTGCGCCACGGCGTTGGCCGCCTCGATCTGGGCCTGGCTGTTCGGCGCCGCCGCCAGCGCCGTCGTCGTCAGCGCGTTCTGCGCGTACGCGCGCGACACGCGTTCGCGGCCATGCTCGCGCAGCGCGTGGGCGATTTCGTGGCCCATCACGATGGCGATCTCGTCGTCGTTCAGCTTCAACTGGCGGATCAGGCCCGTGTAGAACGTGATCTTGCCGCCCGGCGCACAGGTGGCATTGATCACCGGCGCATCGATCAGCGCCAGTTGCCAGTTCCATTTCGCCGCATCGTCGCGGAACGTGCCGACGTGGGCCTGCAGGCGCGCGGCGATCTTCTTCAGGCGTTCGTAGTCGGCGCCCTTCGTCACCAGGCGGCCCTTCGACTGCGCTTCGCGGTTTTGCTGCGTGTAGTTCACCAGCGCCATCTGCTCCACCTTTTCGGCGGACACCAGCAGCAATTGCTGCCGCTGGACGCCGACCACGCCCGGCTTCGTGGTGGATGCGCAGGCCGCCAGGACCGAGATGGCGGCGGCGATCATGATCGTGTGCTTTTTCATTGCTACCTCGCTGAGATGTGGGATTCCCACTGTCAACGATTGCTGAAAGGCAGTCAATTTCAACCCAGCAATTGTTTTGTCTTCATCAAGGAGCGCGAAATGCTTGAGCAATCGCTATAATTGCCGCGCCATCAACAAATCGGGGAAAGCCCATGAACCATGCATTGCGGGGCGCCATGCTGGCGTCGCTGGCGTTTGCCGCCCAGGCCGCCCACGCCAACCCTTTCGGCGTCATCGAATCGCAGCCGCGCAGCGAGCTGTGGGTCAATCCGGGCTTTTATTCCTACCATTTCGACCGCGACAAGGGCCTGGACGACACCAATCCGGGCATCGGCGCCGAGTACCGTTTTTCCACGGTCGCGTCCGTCACGGCGGGGCGTTTTCACAACAGCGACCGGGCAATGTCGAACTATGCCGGCATTTATTACCAGCCTTTCTCGCTGGGCCCCCTGCGGCTCGGCGCCGTCATCGGCGCCTTCGACGGTTACCCGAAGCACAAGGACGGCGGCTGGTTCCCCGCACTGCTGCCCGTCGTGAGCGTAGAGTACGAACGGGTGGGGGTGAACTTTGCTATCGTACCGAAGTACAAGGATCGGCTGCATGGCGCGCTGACCATCCAGCTCAAGTTCAAGTTGATGGACTAGAGCGTCGTTTTCATTCCACTCATGAACAATATCGTCCCCCAGGAACACCAGTTACCCCAGGTCGCCAGCGCGCAGGACGAAGTTGCGTCGGAAGTTGCGTCGGAAGTTGCGTCGGAAGTGGCGTCCGACATTGCGCCGGAACTCGTCCGCCTCGCCGGTTATCTGTGCGGCAGCAAGGTACCGCCCGAGGCGCTGGCCGATGAGCGGTCGCTGCTGGCTTGCGCGCCGGCGGCGATGAGCGCCGAGCAACGCCAGGCGCTGGCGGACCTGGCGGCCGTGGCAGCGGCGAACGAGGAGCTCCGGCGCAAGCTGGCGCGCGCCGAGAGTTTCTTGTCCGGCTTCGCCGAACATTCGCCCTCCCCCCTGTGGATCAAGGACCGCCATGGCAGCTATGTGATGGGTAACGCCGCGCTGCACGGCTTCTTCGGCGTGCCGACCGTGGTCGGCAAGGACGACAGCCATTTCTGGCCGGAAGACATCCGCCACAGCCTGGAAGAACAGGACCGCGCCGTGCTCGAGAACGGCGAAACGATCAAGACGATGGAAACGTCGCACGACGGCACGCGACACTGGCTGGTGCACAAGTTCCCGATCGACGTCGACGGCGAGCCGTTCCTGGGCGGCAGCGCGATCGACATGACCACCGAGGTGGAAAAGGAACGCGCGCTGATCCGCCACGACAATTTCTACGTGCTGCTGTCGCGCCTTTCCGCCATCATCTCGCGCGCCAAGACGCTGGAGGCCTTGTGCCTTGATACGTGCCGCGTGGCCGCCCAACAGCCCGGCCTGGAGGTGGTGGTCATCAGCCGGGTCGACGAAGCCACGGGGGCGCTGGAGCCGTTCACCTCCGCCGCGCGCGACGGTACCGAGCATCAGTGGCAAGACCAGGACGGCGGCGCGGATGCCAGCACGGTCGCCGGCTGGTTCCTGCCCGAGCTGGCTGGCGCCGCCGTCGCCACCGGCTGCCTGCAATGCGCGAACCACCTGGCGAGCCCGCACCCGCGCGTGGCCTCGTGCATGGCGATTCCGCTGTTCGTCAACAACAAGTGCTGGGGCGTGGCTTCGTTTTACTCATACCGCCCGGAATTCTTCGATCACTTCTACCGCGAACGGGCCGGCGATATCGGCAATGAGCTCAGTTTCGGCCTGGAGCGGCTGATCAATGCCCAGGAACTGTTCCGGCTGGCCCGCACGAATGCGCTGTCCGGACTGCCCAGCCGCCTGCATTTCGACGAGGAAATTGCCGCGCTGGCGAGCGTGAACGCCAGCGGCACTGTCTTGCTCATCAACATCAACCGCTTCGACGAGATCAGCTCCGCGTACGGCAACACGGCGGCGATCGGCCTGATGCGGCAGGTGGCGCAACGCCTCAGGGACGAAGTGGCGGAGCGCATGGTGCTGTCCCACGTGGGCATCGGGCGCTTCGCGCTGTTCTACCCTGCCGACGAGGAGCGTTCGCCACGCGGCTATGCGCGCGACACGATCATCCCGATGCTGGAGGGCTCCTACCAGGTGGACCAGCAGAAGATCTGGTGCACGGTGAACGTGGGCGCCGCCATGCTGCCCGAGGACGGCACCAGCGCCGACGAGCTGCTCGTCAAGGCCTGGGGCGCGCTGGCCGGCGCGCGCATGCAGGAAGAGCAGATCGGCTTCTACGACCGCGACGCGGACCATGCGCTGGCGCGCCAGATCAGCATGGAGGCGGAGCTGCGCGAGGCAGTCGAACGGGGCGAGTTCGTCAACTTCTACCAGCCGAAGATCGACCTGAAGACAGGCAAGCTGGCGGGCGCCGAAGCGCTGGTGCGCTGGCGGCACCCCGAGCGCGGCCTGGTCCAGCCCACGGAATTCGTGCCCGTGCTGGAACGCAGCGGGCTCGTCACCCAGGTGGGGCGCAACGTGATGCAACGGGCGATGGAGGATTGGCGGGCATGGTATGACGCCGGGCTCAAGCCGCCCCAGATCGCCGTCAACGTGGCGCCGGCGCAGTTCCGCTGCGATTCGCTGTTCGACGACATCGAGCGCGCGCTGAACACGGCCGAGGCGCACCTGAAGCCCCTGTCCATCGAAGTCACGGAAAGCAGCCTGGTCTCGGACCACCGCCGCGTGGTCGACATCCTCAACCGCGTGCGCGAGCTCGAAGTTCCCGTGGCCATCGATGACTTCGGCACCGGCTATTCATCGCTGGCCTACCTCGTCACGCTGCCGGTGGACGTGCTCAAGATCGACCGGTCGTTTGTCGTGAAGATGACGCAGGATGCCAACTACATGGGGCTGGTGTCGACCATCGTCACGCTGGCGCACACGTTGGAGCTGAAGGTGGTGGCCGAAGGGGTGGAAACGGACGAGGAAGCCAAGCTGCTCAAGCTGTTGCGGTGCGAGCAGGGGCAAGGCTACCTCTATGGCCGGCCACTGCCGGCCGAGGAGTTCGGGAAGCTGCTGGGGCGCTGACACCCGTTTGGTGTCGGACACCTTTTCCCATGCGGGAAAAGGTGTCCGACACCGGTGTTCTCATGAGGGATCAAATACATCCCCGGAAAACCGGTGTCGGACACGGTTTCCCCTTGGGAAACCATGTCCGACACCAGGGTGTGGCCAACAATCAATGCGTTACCCGCGGGCTGTCCGGGCTGTGGATGGTGCCGCGCCAGGCGCCCGTTTCCTTGCCACGCGCCTCGATCATTTCCTTGAACTTCTTCAGGTTACCGCGCGCCTGCATGCCCACGGCGCCCACCAGGTCGCCGGCTGCCTCCACCGGGTCGGTCGGCGTATAGGTCAGCTCCAGCACGATCTTCGTGCGGGAGGCGCCCTGCGGTTCGAAGCGCACCACGCCGCTGTTCGGCGTGCCGGTGGTGCTGCGCCAGGCGATGCGCTTGTCCGGGATCTGTTCGGTGATCTCGGCATCCCATTCGATCGGCTTGCCGAGCACGTCCGCCTTCCAGTGCAGGCGCTTGTCGTCCAGCTGGCGGATTTCATGGACGCTGTCCATGAATTTCGGGAATTCCTCGAATTGCGTCCACTGGTCATAAGCCGTGCGCACCGGCACGTCGACCGTGATTTCTTCCCTGGCCGTGGAATTGTCCTGGCCTGCAGCCTTGCCCTTCAGGTATTTGGCGAGATAGGCGCTGCCGACGGCCACTGCCGCCAGCGTGAGTAGTCGTTTCATGGTTTTCTCCTTTGGTTCTTGCATCAGTTGCCATTGGATGGGATCGCCCGGGCGATGCCGCGCCGCGGCGCCGCGGGGGCCGAAACACGAATGTAGCCCCGTCCCGTCGGCGGGCCTATAGGTGTTCTTCCGGTTTCCATGTAGGTCCGATCCGGCACGATGTGCAAGTTTTTGTGCACGGCGGCACGCCCGATGCCTTGCGCCGATCGCGATCAGGCGGCAACTCGCCCCTTGGCGCGTTGCAGGGTTAACGTAACGGCTTGAACTGCGCAGAAGGTGAAGGTGGAGTACACGCTGCGGGTGTTCGCGGCAACGCTGCAGGCGTGAGGCGGCCGGCACTGTTGGCGCAGGGGCCGCCGCATGGTTCGCCGGCCGACACTGTTGGCGCCGCATGGTGTCGTGCATCTTTTCCGGGTGATTCTTCCGGAAAAGGTGCGCGACACCGGTGTTCGCCTGCCAGCGCCCAAGATCGGGCGCGGTCCGCATGCCGGCTGACCGGCGTACGCATCATCGGCCGCGCCAGTGCATCACCCCTTCACCTTCGCCGTCGCGATCTGGTCCAGGATATGCTTTGGCACGCCCGCATAGTGCTTGAATTCCATGGTGTACGTTGCCCTCCCCTGCGTCAGCGAACGCAGCGTGGTGGAATAGCCGAACATCTCGGCCAGCGGCACAAGCGCCCGCACCAGCTTGCCGCCGCCGCCGGGGATCTCGTCCATGCCCTGCACCATGCCGCGCCGCGACGTAAGGTCGCCCATCACATTGCCCATGAATTCCTCGGGCGTTTCCACTTCCACGTCCACGATCGGTTCCAGCAGCTCGGGGTCGGCGCGCCGCATGCCATCCTTGAACGCCATCGAGCCAGCCATGCGGAACGCGTTCTCGTTCGAGTCGACGTCGTGATAGGAGCCGAACGTGAGGGTCGCCCGCACATCCACCACCGGATAGCCGGCCAGCACGCCCGAGCGCAGCGTTTCCTGGATGCCCTTGTCGACGGCGGGAATGAATTCGCGCGGCACCACGCCACCCTTGATGGCGTCGACGAATTCATAGCCCTTGCCGTGCTCCAGGGGTTCCAGCGCCAGCACCACGTGGCCATACTGGCCCTTGCCGCCGGACTGCTTGATGAACTTGCCCTCGACGTCGGTCACCGGTTTGCGGATCGTTTCTCGATAGGCCACCTGCGGCTTGCCGACCGAGGCCTCGACGCCGAACTCGCGCTTCATGCGGTCAACCAGGATTTCCAGGTGCAGCTCGCCCATGCCGGAAATGATCGTCTGGCCCGATTCCTCGTCCGTATGCACGCGGAACGACGGGTCTTCCTGAGCCAGGCGCGACAGGGCGATGCCCATCTTTTCCTGATCGGCCTTCGTCTTCGGCTCCACCGCCTGCGAGATCACCGGTTCCGGGAACACCATCTTTTCCAGGATGATCACGTGCGCCGGGTCGCTCAGCGTGTCGCCGGTGGTCACCGCCTTCAGGCCGACGGCCGCCGCGATATCGCCCGCGAACACTTCCTTGATCTCCTTGCGCTCGTTGGCATGCATCTGCAGGATGCGGCCGAGCCGCTCGCGCTGACCCTTGGTAGGGTTGTAGACGGTGTCGCCGGAATTGACGACGCCGGAATACACGCGGAAGAAGGCCAACTGGCCCACGAACGGGTCCGTCATGATCTTGAACGCCAGGGCGGCGAACGGGTCGGCGTCGGTCGGGTGCCGTTCGATCTCGCGGTCGTGCTCGTCGTGGCCGGCGATGGCCGGCACGTCCACCGGCGACGGCAGGTATTCCACCACGGCGTCTAGCATCGCCTGCACGCCCTTGTTCTTGAACGCGCTGCCTGCCAGCATGGGCACGATCTCGCCGCGGATCGTGCGCTGGCGCAGCGCCGCCTTGATCTCGGCTTCCGTCAGCGTCTCGCCGTCCAGGTAACGCTCGGTCAGCTCGGGCGTCGCCTCGGCGGCCGCTTCCACCAGGTTGTCGTGCCATTTCTGCGCCAGCTCGCGCAGTTCGGGCGGGATGTCGCCGTAGCTGAACTTCACGCCCTGGCTCGCGTCGTCCCAGATGATCGCCTGCATTTTGACCAGGTCGATGACGCCCTGGTAATGGTCCTCCGCGCCGACCGGAATCTGGATCGGCACGGCATTGCCCTTCAGACGGTCGTGGATCTGCTGCCGCACGCGGAAGAAGTCGGCCCCAACGCGGTCCATCTTGTTGACGAAGGCGATGCGCGGCACCTTGTACTTGTTCGCCTGCCGCCACACGGTCTCGGATTGCGGCTGCACGCCGCCGACGGCGTCGTACACCATCACGGCGCCGTCCAGCACGCGCATCGAGCGCTCCACCTCGATCGTGAAGTCCACGTGGCCCGGCGTGTCGATGATGTTGATGCGGTGCTCGGGGAAATTGCCCGCCATGCCGCGCCAGAATGCCGTGGTGGCTGCGGACGTGATCGTGATGCCGCGCTCCTGTTCTTGCTCCATCCAGTCCATGGTGGCCGCGCCGTCGTGCACCTCGCCGATCTTGTGGTTCACGCCGGTATAGAACAGGATACGCTCGGTGGTCGTGGTCTTGCCGGCATCGATGTGGGCGCTGATGCCGATATTCCGGTAACGCTCGATTGGGGTCTTGCGGCTCATGACATTCTCCTTGGAGGACGCGGCCGCGCGGGTCGCGTCGAAAAATTGTAGCAGCATCGGCTTGCCCAGGCTTGGGAGGGCTTCCCTTTTTCAAGCGCAGCCGTGCGACTATTCCGCGCCGTCCGTGCTTATACTCGCGTGATGCCAAAAAACAAGATGATGACAATGAAAAAACACTTTGCCCCCTGCCTTTCGGCCATGCTGGCCCTCTTCCCTTTCGCCGTCTCCGCCCAGGAGGCAAGGCCGGAACTGGACAAGGACCTGGCACGCTGCGCGCTGCTGGCCGACCCGACCGAGCGGCTGGGTTGCTACGACTTGGTGGCGAACCGGCCGGCGGACGCGCCGCCCGCCCTGGCGGCGAACGGCACCGACCAGCAGCAAGGCGCATTCCCGGGCGGGCCGTTGGCGAAGACCGTGGAACCGGCCGCGCCGGCCGCCGTCGAGCCGATCGTGTCCGTGCAGGTGCCGCTCTGGGAACTGGACGGGGACAGCAAGCGCGGCGTATTCAATTTCCGCCCGCACCGCGACAATTACCTGCTGCTGGCGAACTACAGCAACAGCACCAACGAGGCGCCCTTCGAGGAAGTGACGCCGTCCGGCATCGATTCGAAGCACGTGGAACTGGCCTACCAGCTGTCGTTCAAGCTGAAACTGATGGAGACGATCGCCGGCTCGCCCGTCGACCTGTGGTTCGGCTACACGCAGCAAAGCTTCTGGCAAGCGTACAACCGCGATGAATCGAGCCCGTTCCGGGAAACGAACTACCAGCCGGAGATCATGGCAATCGCGCCGATCGGCAAGCGGCTCGGCGGCTTCGACTTGCGCTACGCGGGGCTGGGCTTCGTGCACCAGTCGAATGGCCAGGCGGCCACGCTGTCGCGCAGCTGGAACCGGCTGTACGCGGAGGTGGGCGGCGAATACGGCAAACTGGGCGTGACGGCGCGCATCTGGAAGCGGCTGGACAATTCGAAGTCGGACAACGACAACCTCGACATCACCGACTTCATGGGCCATGGCGACCTGCGGCTCGTCTACCGCGATGGCGGCAGCGAATATTCGCTGCTGGCGCGGCGGAACCTGCACACGGATCACGGTTCGTTGCAGCTCGGCTGGGCCTTCCCTCTGCGCGCCAACCTGAAGGGCTATGTGCAGTTCTTCTCGGGGTATGGCCAGAGCCTGATCGACTACAATTACTCGCAGATGTCGCTGGGCGCCGGGTTCCTGGTGGGCTTCTGATTCATCTGCGCCCGCCGCCCAGCACGCGGGCGGGCAGCATGACCACTGCGCGCAACAGTTCCAACACGGCATCGACACCGATGCCGATCAGCCGGAACGGCAACAGCAGCAGCCAGGCGACCGGGTACAGCAGCAAGGCCAGCAGGGCCAGCGGCCAGCAAAGGAACAGCAGGACCAACCACAGGATGAAGCTCGGCATGGCGTACTCGCGCAAGGATATATGGAGTGCACATGGTGCCGCCGGCGGGACTGCGCGGCAATGACCGCGCGACGGGTTGCCGCACGGCGCGACCGACCGTCGAAAAGCAGGGCCAGACGGTCGGGCGCAGGCAACGATCCACGATGGGATTACGCACGGCGCCACCGCTGTCGAAAAGTGGAGCTGAACGGTCAGGCGCAGACGACGACCCGCGACGGGATGCAGGATGGCGCCACCGCCGTCCAAAAACGGGGCTCGGTCAGGCGTAGGCGACGACCTGCGGCTGCAGCGCGGCGTGGTACATCACGCTGGCCGACAGGCGCGCCTGCAGCGACGGGATCGAGCCGCCCGCGCGGTAGGCGAACGCCACCTGCAGCACATCGCCCGCCTTCACTTCGACGGGACGCTCCAGGGGCAGCGCCATGTAGTGGTTCAGCCAGTCGATCGTCGTCGCCCGTTCCTGCACGACCGACAGGATGTTCTTCGTGATGAAGCGGATCGCGTTCACGGTGCCGTCCCGGTCGATGACGAACTTGCCTTCCCAGCTGTAGCTGGTGTCGTTGGGCTGCGTGAAGTCGATCACGGAATAGACGGCCGGCTGGGCCATCTCCACCGTGCCCGGCTGCGCGATGCCCGGCTGCTGGAACTGCACGATGGGCGCATGAAACCCTTCGAAGTCGTATTCCTGCTGCAGCGGCTGGGCCGCCATCAGCACGGCCTCCGGCAGGAAGACGGGCAGCGGTCCGCCGAACTTCTGCGCGTAGCGGCGCTTGAAGTTCTCGATGACCTCGACCTGCTTCTCGCGCAGCATGCCCACATGGATCATCTCGCAGATGACGACATCGACCGGCTCGGGCGGCAGGTATTCGAAGGCATCGGCATGGATCACCTCGACCTTCTCGCCGCAGCGGTTCATGGCCAGGAAACGGCGCGCCTCGGCCACCATGTCGGGATTGAAGTCGACGCAATACACCTTGTCCGCCCGTTGCGCGGCGAAGAACGACAGCGCTCCCGTACCACCGCCCAGCTCCAGTACCTTCATGCCCGGCTTCACGACATGGGTGATCGCCGCGCGGAAGTTGTGCATGCGGTTGGTATCCATCAGCAGGTTGTGATGGTAATGGACGGGGATGAACTGGCCCAGGTAGCAGCTTTCGAGTTCGCGTTCCGACAGCATGGTTTTTCCTTCTCGTGGCGACAGCGACATTATGGGCAACGACGCGGGCCGGCAAAACGCGGAGATTGGCGGGGAAAAAGGTCCAGTTCGACGGTTCAGCTCCAGGATGGCGACAAGCGCTATGGAAGAGCCCGTGTCATGGGGTCACGTATCATGGGGTCACGTATCATGGGGTCAGGCAGCGGGACACGAGCTCATGCGTACGATAACGATGGGCAGGCGCCAAGTACCCGCAAATCCAGCTACCCCCCGGGCAATTGTTGGCAGGGGGCCTGGCACCGGGACAACGCGGACCGTGCGCATTACCGTTGAGCTCGTGTCACGGGGTCAGATACCGTGTTCACCCGCAAGCCTTTTGCCCATGTGATTCGGGTCAAATGGCTTTCCTGAGCGGACGACGCCGTACATCTGGTGCACGAGCTTGCGCATGACGGCAGCGATGACAGCCATCTTAGCCATGCCTGTTGACTGCAGCCGGTTTGCAAATTCCCTTAACAGCGGGTTCTTTCTGATCGCTGTAAGTGCTGGCATGTATAGGGCTGCCCGCAGGTCGCGACAGCCCATTCTGGTAATGGTAGTCCTACCCCTCACCGAGCTGCCTGATTGCCTCTGGCGTGGCGTCACCCCAATGTAGGCCGCCAGTTCCTTGGCGCTGCCGAAGCGCCGCAGGTTCCCCACACGACCAAGTACCTTGGCCGCGGTCCCGCGGCCAAGGCCTGGGATCGACTCAATCAGCTCAGCATCGTGCCGGAGATCCGGATGCCGATCGATGTGATCATCGATATCGTTCTCCAGCTGCTTGATTTGTTTGTCCAGCCAATCCAAGTGCGTCTTGGCGTGAGCTGCCACCTCGGTCTGGTTTGCAAACTCAAGTGCTTCGATACGATTGGCCTGTTGCTGTCGAATGTCTTTCAACGATGCCAGATGCTCGTTCCAAGCCCTCAATTGCCGCTGCTCGTGCGAAGGGGCCTGCCAAAGCGCTGGGCTCATCGCTGCGCAGTATCGCGCAATGAGAGCTGCATCAGCTTTGTCGTTTTTGTTTCGGATGATTAGACTCTGGCCAAATCCTTTGATGCTGGCAGGATTGACGACGCTCACCTTCATGCCCATGTCGCTCAATGCCAGGGCAACAGGCTCGCTGTACACGCCTGTCGATTCCATGCAAATATGGACCGCATCGAGCGTAACATCCTGATTCTTCAACCACTTTATCAGCTCTGCGTAACCGTCCCTGTTGTTCGGAAGCACTTTGCTCTTGAGCTTCCCATTCTTCAGCAACGCTATATCCAGTTTGCTTTTGCTGACATCAATTCCTACTACTGGCGTGCCTACGAAATTCATTTGGTGACCACCCTCGTATGCAGGCTCGAAGCCTAAGATACCGTCCGGACTTAACAATGAAAAACAGGCAGAGGCGCCAATCTGACCCACAGGCTCTTGGCCTTAGACACCATCGACATCACTCTGCCTGGCCGTTTCCTTCAGCGGTAATTTTGCCAAAGATCCGACGGGATCATCATACGAGGCACCATGACACGAGCTCAACGGCGCATTATCTGTTCGGCGAGGTGCTGGCGGATCGCCTTGGCGATCCAGGGCTTGTCGGCGCGCTCGGCGAATTCGGCGGCGTCGATCTTGAAGGCGCTGTCGCGCAGCGTGGCGTCGGCGCCTTCCTGCAGCAGCAGCTTGACGGCATCTTCCTGCCCCTCGCGGGCGGCGAGCATCAGCGGCGTCAATTTCGTGGGAGATTCGGCGTCGATATAGGCATGCTGGTCGAGCAGAACGCGCATGATGTCGAGGGCACCGGCCGCCGCGGCGTAGTGCAGCGCTGTCCAGCCGGGGCGGTTCACCTGCGCGCCCTTGGCCAGCAACGCCTTCACTGCCGGCATATTGTTCTTGAACGCTGCCATCATCAGCGCCGTATTGCCGTTGGCGGCCTGCACTTCCAGGTCGATCTTCGGCTGCGCCAGCAGCAGCCGGAACACGTCCATCGCATCGTTGCGCAGGGCGACGATCATGCCCGTCTCGCCCCGCTCAGGCTCGCGCAGGTTCGGGTCGAGGCCGCGCGCCAGCAAGGGCTTGATCCGGCCGGCGTCGTTGACCTGGGCGGCGCGGAAGAACGACACGGCGTCGTCGCCCTGCGCCAGGCCCGGCGCGGCCGCCAGGGCCGAGGCAACGGCCACGGTGGCGATCCCCAGCCGCAGCGCAATGCGCGAGCGCAGCCGGGCGCGCAATTTACGCAGGCGTTTGGCGACGCGGCGCAGCAGGGCTGCCATCACGCCGGCACCGCCGCGGAAAACAGCTTGAAGAAGTTGGCGCTGGTCGCCGCCGCCACCTCCTCCACGGACACACCCTTCAACTTGGCGATGAACTCGGCCACGTGCGCCACGTAGCCCGGTTCGTTCATCTTGCCACGGTAAGGCACCGGGGCCAGGTAGGGGGAATCGGTTTCGATCAGCATCTGCTCGAGCGGCACTTCCAGCGCCACCGCCTGCAATTCCTTCGCGCTCTTGAACGTGACGATGCCGGAAAACGAGATGTAGAAACCCATCTCCATCGAGGCCCGTGCCACTTCCAGCGATTCGGTGAAGCAGTGCATCACGCCCGCGACGCCGCCCTTGTCCGTACCGGCGCCCTCTTCGCGCATGATGCGGATGGTGTCTTCACTGGCCGATCGGGTATGGATGATCAGCGGCTTGCGCGACTCGCGCGAGGCGCGGATATGCGTGCGGAAGCGCTCGCGCTGCCACTCGAGATCGCCCTCCAGCCGATAGTAATCGAGGCCCGTCTCGCCGATGGCGACGATCTTCGGGTGCCGCGCCAGCTCGACGAGCTGGGCCACGGTGGGCTCGGGCGTGTCTTCGTAGTCGGGGTGCACGCCCACCGATGCGTAGATATTCGGATATTGCTCGGCCAATGCGAGCACGCGGGGAAAGTCCGGCAGATCGACCGAGACGCACAGCGCGTGGGTCACCTTGTTGGCCGCCATCTTCTCGCGGATCTCCGGCATCCGGGCTGCCAGCTCCGGGAAGTCGATATGGCAATGTGAATCGATAAACATGCCTCGATTGTAGCCCAAGCCGGGAAAGCCGGTGGCTTAAGGGGCGCAGAGCAAAAATGTTGCCCAAAAACCGGTGACAGTGAAGTGACCCCAAAAAGTTGGACGGTCTGTAGCTAGGCTGCTTGGAGCTGAGTTCTGTACTGCACAGGACTCAGCCCATTCAACCTGAGCTTGATGCGCTTGTGATTGTAGTAATGGATGTACTTCGCCAAGCCCTTCTTCAGCTCTTTGATACTGGCAAATTTCTGCAGATAGAAGTACTCGGTCTTGAGTACGGCAAAGAAGCTCTCCATCGCAGCGTTGTCGAGGCAATTGCCCTTACGCGACATGCTCTGCACGACATTGCTCCTCTTCAGCGCCTGTCGGTAAGCTGACTTTTGATAGTGCCATCCCTGGTCTGAATGCAGCACTGGCTTGTCGTCCTTGCCGAGCTTTCGCAGTGCTTTTCTCAGCATATTGGTAACCAAGCTCAGCACTGGTCGGGTGTTCATCTCGAAGGCGATGATCTCGCCGTTGCACAGGTCCATGACCGGCGAGAGGTACAGTTTTTCGCCACCGACCTTGAATTCAGTGACATCGGTTACCCACTTCTCGTGCATGGCTGCAGCTTCGAAATTACGCTCCAAGCGGTTATCTGCTACTTCGCCCACTTCGCCCTTGTAAGTGCGAAACTTCTTTGGTCGTACCAAGGACTTCAAGCCGAGATCGCTCATCAAGCGCTGTACGCATTTGTGGTTGACCTTCTGCCCAGCCTTGCGGTTCTCGGCGGTCACGCGGCGATAGCCGTAGCGCCCGGAATGGGCGTCAAAGACGTCCTGGACACGCGTTTTCAAGGCCTCATCCCTATCGCCTTGCTCTGCCACTTGCTGCTGATAATAGTAGGTGCTACGTGCCAGGCCTGCCACTTTCAGCAAGCCAGCCAAGGGGAATTGCTGCCTCAGTTCAGTGACTACTTTCGCTTTTTGCGCACTGTCGCACGCTGCGTCCGCTGCTCCTGAACCAAGGCCCCCAGCTTTTTTAAGTAGGCATTCTCCATCCGCAAGTAGTTCACTTCCTCGAGAAGCTCTTCAAGGGTCTTGGTTTCTTCGCTGACAGGCGTCAGCGGTGCGGGGGGCTTGGATGTGGGCATTTTCTTCGGTCTCTGGCGCGGTCGAGGACGTAGCGCCTCTATACCCCCGCCATGATAACAGCGCTCCCACTGGCCGATGCTGGAGGGATGACGTACATTGAAGGCCACCGCCGTCTCGAAGTACGACAGCTCATGTTTCCACATGTGCCGCAATATCGCCAGCTTGCCCTCGGCGGTGTGGCTGTAGTGCTTCTTCTCCAAGCCTGCCTTGCCATGGGTCTCGTATAGCCTGACCCACAGATGGACCAGACTAGGGTCCACGCCCAACTCTCTGCCCAAACGGACGCAGCCTAGCGGCCCGGCTCGATACCGGTCGACCACCTGCTGCTTGAACTGCACACTGTACTTCGCCATGAAAAACCCCCAAAAGTTGGTGTCCAACTTTTGGGGGTCAGTTCACAGGCACCGGGCTTTGGGAAATATTGCAAAAAATCCGGTGCCTGTCACCGGTTGCTGGAAATGTTCCGGAAAGGCCGGTGCCTGTCACCGGTCTTGGGGGGCCTGTAACATTTTCGTCAGGTAACGGTGTTATGCCACCCGCTTGCCGAGGATGATCAGGTCGCGTTCGACACCGTCCAGGTTCGCCACGCGCGGGAAGTGGGCCCATTCCTCGAAGCCGAACTTGCGGAACAGCGCCAGGCTGGCGTTGTTGTGGCCGAAGATGAAGCCGAGGACCGTGTGCACGGCGATGGTCGGTGCGTAGGCGATGGCTTCGGCCAGCGCGTAGCGGCCGATGCCCTTGCCGCGCCACGCCTCGTGGATATAGATCGACACCTCGGCCGTGCCCGAGTAGGCCGGGCGGCCGTAGAAATTCGAGTACGAGATCCAGCCGAGAATCTCGGGCGTGTCCGACGTGTCGTCGGCGCGCTCGATCACCCACAGCGGCCGGCGCCCGGGCTGGTGTTCGTGGAACCAGTTCAGCCGCGATTCGACGGAGACCGGCTCCGTGTCGGCGGTGACTTCGCGCGAGGCGATGGTGCTGTTGTAGATGGCGACGATGGTCGGCAAGTCGTCGAGCGTGGCAATGCGGTGGCGGAAGGACATGAAGTCGGACATTACAGAGTATGGGTGGCGCGGGAAGAACGCAGGGCCGCGCCGAGGATTTCCTCGATGCGCGCGCGGGTGCGCCGTCCCGCCTCGTCGTCCGGAAAATGAACGCCGACGCCCTGCGCCTTGTTATTGTTCGCCCCGGCCGGCGTGATCCACACGACCTTGCCGGCGATCGGGTACTTGGTCTGGTCATCCATCAGCGTGAGGATCAGGTAGATCTCGTCGCCGATGCGATAGGTGCGCGTGGTGGGCACGAAAATGCCGCCGTTCTTCAGGAAGGGCATGTAGGCCGCGTACAGCGCCGCCTTCTCGCGGATCGCCAGCGACAGCACCGCCGGCCGCGTCACGGGGCCGGAAGGATGGTCGCCAGGGTCGGGCGGGCGTGTGCTCATCGTCGCATCCGGTCAGTGGCAGCACGACGTATAGTCGAGCAGCATGTCTTCCAGGAACAGCTTGGGCGACAGCGGGTGGTCCGACGTGGCGCGCCGCTCCGCGGTCCCCTTGATCGCGGCCAGCAGGCTCGATACGGGCACCCGGTCCGCCAGCACCTTCAGCTCGCGCTGGTAGCGGGGATAGTAGCGGATGCGGCCGGAAAGCTTCAGCGAGAACAGGTCGTACAGCCAGCGCTGCTGCCACGCCACCACCGAGGTGAGCGGCACCTTCTGCATCTTGTCCGCCGTGCGCAACGCCCCTTCCACGGAGGGATGGGCCAGGTATTGCAGCAGCGTGTCCATGTCCTCGCGGTTGCCCGTTTCCGCCTGCGCCAGCGCGGCCAGCGGCGCGCCGCCCTGCTCGCGCAGCCAGCCGTCGGCATCGGGCACGCCCTGCGCCTGCAGCCACGCCAGCGCGTCGGCATGCGGCGGCATCGTCAGCGCGAACTTGCGGCAGCGCGACAGGATCGTGGGCAGCAGCCGGTCCAGGCTGTTCGAGGACAGCAGGAACACCGTGCCCGGCGGCGGTTCTTCCAGCGTCTTCAGCAGCGCATTCGAGGCCGGCATGTTCAGCGTCTCTGCCGGGTACAGCACCACCACGCGCAAGCCTTGCCGGTGCGTGGAGATGTTCATGAAGTCGGCCAGCTGCCGCACCTGCTCGATCTTGATTTCCTTCGAGGGCGCCTTGCTCTTCTTTTTCTCCTCGCCCTCCTCACCCTCGGCCGCGCCGTCCTCCTCGAAGGATTCGGGGCGGATGCGCCGGAAGTCCGGATGGCTTTGCTGGACGAACCAGCCGCACGAGGCGCAGGCGTTGCATGGGTGACCGTCCGGCCGCACGTCTTCGCACAGCAGCGCCTGTGCGAAGTGCTCGATGAAGTCGGCCTTGCCGATGCCGGCCGGGCCGTGGAACAGCACGGCATGCGGAAGACGCACGCGGATCTGCTGCAAGGCCAGCCATGCCTGCTCCTGCCACGGATAAATGGATGAAGTGGTTTCCATCGTCATTCCAGTGCGTCCACGATCTGTTTCAACTTCACGCGGATCGCTTCGATCGACTGCGTGGAGTCGATCACGCGGAAGCGGCGCGGATCCTGCGCCGCGCGGCGCAGGTATTCGTTGCGCGCGGCGAGGAAGAAGTCGGCCTTCTCCTGCTCGAACTTGTCGAGCTGGCGGGTGGCATCGAGGCGGGCGCGCGCCACTTCCAGCGGCACGTCGAACAGGATCGTCAAGTCCGGCCACAGCTTGGGGTGCACCCAATTGGCCAGTGTGTCGAGCTTGACCAGGTCCAGGCCGCGCCCGCCGCCCTGGTAGGCGAAGCTGGCATCGGTGAACCGGTCGGATATCACCCAGGCGCCGCGCGCCAGCGCCGGTTCGATCACCTGGGCGATGTGCTCGCGGCGGCTGGCGAACACCAGCAGCGCCTCGGTTTCCAGGTGCATCGCTTCGTGCAGCACCAGTTCGCGCAGCTTCTCGCCAAGCGGTGTGCCGCCCGGCTCGCGCGAGCTCACCAGTTCCACGCCTTTCTCGCGGATCAGCTCGCCCACGTACTGGATGTGCGTGGACTTGCCGGCACCGTCGATGCCTTCGAACGTGATGAACTTGCCGCGTGCTGCTGGGGTACTCTGGGTCATTGCCTGCGCTGGAACTGGTTGACCGCCCGGTTATGGTCGGTCAGGTTATCGGAAAAATGGCTCGTGCCATTGCCGCGCGCAACGAAATACAATGCTCCCGTCTTCGCCGGCGCCAGCGCGGCACCCAGCGATTGCAGGCCCGGCAGAGCGATCGGCGTCGGCGGCAGGCCGTTGCGCATATAGGTATTGTACGGGGTGTCCGTTTCCAGGTCCTTTTTGCGGATGTTGCCGTCGAATTTCTCGCCCAGCCCGTAGATCACGGTGGGATCGGTCTGCAGCATCATGCCGATTCTCAGGCGGTTGACGAACACGGCGGCGATCATGTTCCGTTCGGACTTCTGGCCCGTCTCCTTCTCGATGATCGACGCCATGGTCAAGGCCTGGTACTTGTCCGCATACGGCAGGTCGGGCGCGCGCCGTTCCCACGCCGCGTCCAGGTGCTGCAACAGCGCCGTGTGGGCCTGCTTGTAGATCTGCAGCTCCGAAGAGCCCTTGGCGAACAGGTAGGTGTCGGGGAAGAACAGGCCTTCCGGCTGCTTGTAGCCCGAGCCGATCTTCTCCATGATCTGCGCATCGGAAAGGCCCACCGTATCGTGCTTCAAGCCCTTGTGCGCGGCGATGGCCTGGCGCATCTGCCTGAACGTCCAGCCTTCGATGATCGTCAGCGACTCCTGCGCGAATTCGCCGCGCACCAGCTGGTCGATCAGCCGGGTGGGTGTCGTGCCGGGCTTCAGTTCATACGAACCGGCCTTCAGCTTGCCGCTCTTGCCCGTGAAGCGCGCCAGCAGGTTGAACAGCAGCGGCTGGATCGGCACGCCCGCTTCGGCGATCTGCTGGCCGGCCGCGTGGGCGCCGCTGCCCTTGGTGATCGTGAAGGCAATGGTGTCTCCTTCGCCGATGATCGGCTGCTTGGCCCACCAGGCGAAGCCGCCCGTGGCGGCTGCTGCCACGAGCACACCCAGCAGTATCGTTTTTCTTATGAATGCCATGTCGTATCCTGACCGCGCTTCGAGGCCGCGCCACCCGTTTTGCGGGTGGCCGGCGCGTTTGGCGCGGGATCTTTATAATGAGCCCGTAATGATAATGCCTACTCAGGCAACTTAGTTGCAAATCCTGGGCAAATCATGGCCAAACCATAGCCAACGTAAAAATTATATGAACAACTGGAATCAAATCCTCGCGGCCCCGGCCGAAGCGCCCGCCCGCGCGGCCCTCGCCACCGGTTTCGTGGCTCCCATCACCGACCTCGGTCTCATCGCCTTCACGGGCGAGGACTCGGCCGCGTTCCTGCACGGCCAACTGACCAACGACGTCGAGCACCTAGGCGCGAACGAGGTGCGCCTGGCCGGCTACTGCTCGCCGAAGGGCCGCCTGCTGGCCAGTTTCCTGATGTGGAAGGACGCGCAATCCATCTACCTGCAACTGGCGCGCGACATCCAGCCGGCGATCCAGAAACGGCTGCAGATGTTCGTGCTGCGCGCCAAGGCGAAGGCCACGGACGCGACGGAAGGCCGCGTCGTCCTTGGCCTGGGCGGTGGCTTGGCCGAAGCCGTGCTGCAAACCTGGTTCGACGCGCTCCCCGCCGCGCCGTACACGAAGCTGGACCACCCGCTCGGCACGCTGCTGCGCGTGGCCGATGCGTTCGGCGCGCCCCGCTACCTGTGGCTGACGACGCCGGAGACGGCCGCCACGGCCGCGCCGGAGCTGGCCGACCGACTCGTCGTCGGCGGCAATGAAGCGTGGCGCCTGTCGGAGATCCACGCCGGCGTGCCGCTGATTGCCGCCGCCACGCAGGAACAGTTCGTGCCGCAGATGGTCAACTTCGAACTGCTGGGCGGCGTGAATTTCAAGAAGGGCTGCTATCCCGGCCAGGAGATCGTGGCGCGCAGCCAGTACCTGGGCAAGCTGAAGCGGCGTACCGCGCTCGTCACGATCGACGATGCTGTTGTCACGGCAGGGACCGAGGTCTTCGCCCCGGCGGACCCGGGCCAGCCTTGCGGGATGGTCGTCAACGCGGCGCCGAACGGTGCCGGCGGGGTCGATGCCCTCGTCGAGATGAAGCTCGACGCCCTGGAGGCGGCGGACGTGCGCGCCCGCGCCGCGGACGGTCCGGCGCTGCAATTCCAGAGCCTGCCCTACGTGCTGGACAAGCTGGACGTCTGATGGACCTGTACGTCTACTACCGCGTCCGCGACGAGGATGCGGGTGCCCTGCTGCCGCGCGTGCGCGCGCTGCAGGAGCAGCTGGGGGCCGCGCACGGCGTGGCCCCGCAATTGAAGCGCCGCCCGCAGGGTGCGGATGGCGTGCAGACGTGGATGGAGGTTTACCCCGCCACCCCGTCCGGTTTCACGGAGGCGCTGGCACAAGCCGTCGGCGCCGCCGATCTGGGCACGCTGATCGCGGGCCCCCGTCATACCGAAGTATTCCAGGATATTCCCTCATGTGCCTGATCGTTTTTGCCTGGCGTGTCGTGCCGGGCGTGCCGCTGATCGCCGCCGCCAACCGCGACGAATACTTCGACCGGGCCAGCGCGGCGGCCGGGCCCTGGGAGGAAAACCCGCAGGTGATCGCCGGCCGCGACCTGAAGGCCGGCGGCAGCTGGATGGGCATCACGCGGCCGGAAGGGCCGGATTGCCAGTGGCCCGCGCACGTCTCCCCCTTGCGGGCGCGCTGCGACGGCAATGCATTCGCCACCATCGACAACACCGGCAAGGCACCCTCGCGCTTCGCCGCCATCACCAATATCCGCGCGCCGCATGACTACGACCCGCACGCCCCGTCGCGCGGGATGCTGGTTTCGAACTTCCTGTCGGCGACGATGAGCGCGCGCGAATACGTCGAGCAGATCCGGCCGGGCGCCAGGGTCTATAACGGCTTCAACCTCGTGCTGTGCGACGGCGAGGAACTGGTGTGGTTCTCGAACCGTGGCGACGAAGACCCGCGCAACGGCCAGGCGCTGGCGCCGGGCGTGTACGGGCTGTCGAATGCCCTGCTCGACTCGCCCTGGCCGAAGGTCGTGCGCACGAAGGCGCAGTTCGCCAGCCTGCTGTGCCTGGGCGCGCCCGAGGAGGCGTATTTCGAGATGCTGTCCGATACCACCCGCGCGCCGGACCAGCGGCTTCCGGAAACGGGGGTGTCGCTGGAACGGGAGCGGCAGCTGTCGGCCGTGAAGATCGAGTCGCCCGACTACGGCACGCGCACGTCGACCGTGGTGAAGCTGTATGCGGAGGCGCCTGCGGTGCTGCACGAGCAGCTGATCCGCTAGAAGTTGCCACGAAAATGGGGTCTGTCCCCATTTTCTCGGCAATATTTCCTGAAAAATGGGGACAGACCCCATTTTTCAGGCAACACATTCCGGGTGCCTGTCATCGATGTGCGTCACCGATGCCTGGCTGTCGGCAGCAATTGTCGAAGCAGGCGGCGACACGGCGTACCATGGCGCTCAGATGTCGGTGAACACCTGCTCCGCCGGCAGCCGCGACTTCGACAGCCTGGCATTGAAGTCTTCGCCGCTGCTGTAGCCGAGGGAGACGATGACGGTGGCCGAGAAGCCCTTGTCGCGCAGGCCGAGTTCCTTGTCCAGCACCTCGGCGTTGAAACCTTCCATCGGCGTGGCGCCCACGTCCAGCAGGGCGGCCGCCTGCAGCAGGTTGCCCAGCGCGATATAGGTCTGCTTCTCGTACCAGAACGGCACGTCCTTCTGCGTGAAGCGGTGCAGGTTCGTGTACGACATGCGGCCGGCGTGCTGGGCGTTCTTCGCCGCTTCGTTCACGAAGCGGCCATCCTTCTCTTCCTGTTCCAGCACGGCGGCCAGTTGCGCGTCGTCCGGTGCCACCTTGGTGGCCAGCACGATCACGTGCGAGGCGTCGCGGATCTTGGCCGCGTTGTACTGGTAGCCCGCTTCGGCGGCCTTGGCGATGCGTTCCTTGCCCTCCTGCGTGGCGGCGACGACGAAGTGCCACGGTTGCGAATTGACCGACGACGGCGCGAGGCGCAGCACTTCGCGCAGCTGTTCGATGATCCCGGCCGGAACCTTGCGCTCGCGGTCGTAGGACTTGACGGTGTAGCGCTGGCGCGCCTTGGCAACGATATCCATGCTAATGCTCCTTCGTTCACTTGGTGGGTGCCGGCCCCGCGTTCACTTTCACGCGGAGCAGCTCATACGGTTTGCGGCGCAGGTCCTTGCCTTCGTTGAAGCCGGCCTGACGGTGCAACTGGTTGGCGATCACGTACAGGTAGCCGTCCGGCCCGATCGAGAACGTGTCCGGCCACGACAGCCGGGGCGCCTGGGCGATCGTGCGCCACGTCGTCGCGCCGGCATCGAGCTTGCGGATCGCGTTGTGCTCGTAGTCGCCGGCATAGACGGCGCCCTTGGCATCGGCTTCCAGGCCGTCGGATGCGCCCTTGATGCCCAGGTCGCGCACGGCCTTGGCCAGGTCCGCCTCCGATACGGATGGATCGCGCAGCAGTTTGGTCGGCACGGCATACAGGCGCCGGCTCGACAGCGCGCAATAGTACAGCGTTTCCCCATCCGGCGACAACGCGATGCCGTCGGACGCCACCTTGAACGAAGCCGGCATCGGCTTGCCGTCGACGCTGGGAACGAAACCCGGCTCGGGCGACACGGATGCGTGCCCCTCCAGGCGTCGCACGGCCTTGCCGCTGGCCAGGTCCAGCACGATGATCGCGCCGGGGCCCGACAGCGACGAGTCGGTGATATAGGCAACGCCTTCCGCGCCCACGCGGAAGTCGAAGCGCACGTCGTTCACGTACGTGGTCGGCAGCACGGCATCCGGCGTGAACACGACCGTCTTCACGATCTTGTTGGTCGCCAGGTCCACCGCGACCAGTTTCGCGCCGCCCTGCCGGGGTGCCGAAAACTCCGGCGCCGCCGTGTCCAGGATCCACACGCGGCCGCGCCCGTCGGCCACCACGCTCTGCACGCTGATGAAGGGATCGGCATCCGCCTGCGGATACGGTACCGCTTTGCCGTTGCGCAGTTCGGCCACCGTGAACTTCACGTCGTCGCCCCAACGCGGGAAGTTGACGAAGATGCGGCCGTTCTCGGCAACGGTCACGCCGGTGGGCATCGCGCCATCGAAGCGTGCCACGCGTTCGAGCTTGCCCACGGTCGGAATCTTTTCAGCCGCGCCGGCGTTGCCGGCCAGCGCGAGCACGGCGGAAGCGATGAGAGTCAAAGCCTTCATGACTGCCTCGCTCAGAAACCGGCCAGCACGATCTTGCCGCGCGCCCTGCCGCCTTCGATGATCGCGTGGGCACGGCGCAGGTTCGCCGCATCGATCTTGCCGAGGTGCTCGCCCACCGTCGTCTTCAGCGCGCCCATGTCGACCAGCGACGCCACGCGGTCGAGGATCTCGCGCTGGCGCACCATGTCGGCCGTCTCGTACATCGAGCGGGTGAACATCAGTTCCCAGTGCAGCGAGATGCTCTTGCGCTTGAGCGGCATCGCGTCGAGCGTGGCGGGGTCGTCGATCAGCGCGAACTGGCCCTGCGGCGCAAGCATCTCGACGATGTCCGGGTAATGGTGGTCGGTATGGGTCAGGCTGATGACGATGTCCGCGAATTCGTGGCCCAGTGCCTGCAGCTGCGGCTTCATCGCCTTCGAGTGATCGATCACTTCATGGGCCCCCGCCGCACGCACCCACTCGGCGGTCTCGGGCCGGGAGGCGGTGCCGATCACGGTCACTCCGGTCAGCTTGCGCGCCAGCTGCGTGAGGATCGAGCCCACCCCGCCGGCAGCGCCGATGACGACCATCACGCGGCCATGGCCACCTTGCTCGGGCACCTTCAGGCGGTCGAACAGCAGTTCCCAGGCCGTCAGCGACGTCAGGGGCAGCGCGGCGGCGTCGGAGAAGGCCAGCGTCTTCGGCTTGTGGCCGACGATGCGCTCGTCGACCAGGTGCAATTCGCTGTAGGAGCCCGGGCGCGTCAGCGAGCCGGCGTAATACACTTCGTCGCCCGGCTGGAAGGCGGTGACTTCCGCACCCACGGCTTCCACGATGCCGGCCGCATCCCAGCCCAGCACGCGCGGCCCGGTAACGGCCGCGCCGCGGCGCACCTTGGTGTCGACCGGGTTCACGGATACGGCGTGCACGCGCACCAGCACGTCGCGCGGACCAGGCGTGGGATCGGGCAACTCCATGTCGACCAGCGATTCCGGGTTCTCGATCGGCAGGCCATGCCGGGTGTAGACGATTGCTTTCACTGTTGTTCTCCGGTTGGGTTAAGTTGCACTCATCATATGGCTGCGCCGGCAATGGAAAAACCCATATAATCGGGAAGCACTTTCACTCCTCGAATGAAAATGGTCCGCTTCGAAGACTTGTCCCTGTTCGTCCGCACCGCCGCCTGCGGCAGTTTCACCAAGGCCGCGCGCGAGGCCAACCTGCTGCCAGGCCAGGTCAGCGCCGCCATCATGCGGCTGGAACGGGACCTCGAGATCCGCCTGTTCGCCCGGTCCACGCGCAGCCTGCGGCTGACCGACGAGGGCGAGCGCTACCTGCCGTATGCGAAGGAAGCGCTCGACCTGCTGCACAGCGGGCGCGATGAACTGCGCCGCCATGACGACGTGCTGTCGGGCACCCTGCAGATCGCGGCGCCATCGGACTTCGGCCGCAACGTGCTGCTGCCCTGGCTGACGGACTTCCGCCGCCGGCATCCGAAGCTCGAGCTGCGCGTGCAGTTTGCCGACCAGCTGACGGACGTGTTCCGCGACCCCGTCGATATCGCCCTGCGTTACGGAAGCGTCGATGATGCCAGTTTCGTGGCACTGCCCGTCGCCCCGCAGAACCGGCGCGTGCTGGTGGCCTCGCCGGCTTACCTCGAGCAATGCGGCGAGCCACGCTCCCTGGACGAGCTGCCGCGGCATTCCTGCCTGCTGTGGCATATGGATGGACGGCTGTACGACAAGTGGGGTTTTCCGGCCGAGAAGGGCCGCCGCACCGTGCAGGTGAAAGGCGTGCTCGCCAGCAACGATGCCGACGTGGTACGGCGCTGGGCCATTGCGGGCGATGGGATCGCCTACAAATCGTGGCTGGACGTGCACGGCGACGTGCGTGCCGGGCGGCTCGCCGTCGTGCTGCCGGCGCAGCCGGGCGAAGCGGCGCCCCTGCAGCTGATCTGCCCGCACCGGCGCCAGTTCTCACCGGCGGTGCGGCAGTTGCACGGGCTGTTGACGGAGCGCTGCGCGCAGCTCGGCGGCCCGCCGCCACCGTGACGCGCGCGCCCGCGCCGCCTCACAAGTGCCGGACTTCGGCCGGCGGCGTGTCCCAGTTATCGTTCTTGCCGTCCAGGTAGGTGATCGGCGCCGCAGCCAGTTCTTCCGCCGTCGCGTCATCGAGGCAGGTGACATTGACCGCATAAAATTCGCCCCAGCGGGGCGAACGGCCGATGCCGAACGAACGCACACCGCAATGACGGCAGAACAGGTGCCGGTCGGTTTTCGTGGCGAACTGGTACAGGGTCAGCGCCTCCTCTCCGGCCAGCAGCCGGAACGCCGCCGGGTCGACGATGGCCGGCCAGAAGCGCACCTTCACGCAAATCGAGCAATTGCAGCGCAGCGTGCCGCGCGACAGGTCGATGTCGGCCTCGAACCGGACCGCGCCGCAGTGGCAGCTGCCGTGGTAGGTCTTCACTGCCCGCTTCCTTCCGCCGCCGCGGCGGCAAGCGTCATCCTGTCGTAGGTCACCTCATGGCCGCCATACGGGCGCACGGTCTGGCCTGCCACGACGAAGCCATGGCGCGCGTAGAAGCGTCGGGCGCCGGCATTCGAATGCGCAACGTGCAACGACATGCCGGGCGTGCGCACCGCATCGAGCAGTTTCGCGCCCACACCGTTGCCGCGCGCCCCGTCGGCCACGAACAGGGCCCGCAAGTGGCCGCCCCATGTCGCGGCGAAGCCTAGCACCCCGCCATCGTCGAACACGAGCACGTCGGACTCGTCGAAGGCCTGGCGCAGCGTAGGGTCTTCCTCCAGCGGGGTGATCGTGAAGTTGCCCGGCTCGAAGGCCAGTTCCGCAAGCCTGGCATCCCGGTAGATGCGGCAGACCGCCGGGAAGTCGGCAGCCGTGAAGGGGCGTACGGTCATGTGCGTGTCTCCATGCACGCAGCATACCTCATCTGTCCCGGCGCGGCAGCGACAGCCCGGCGGGCATCGCATCCCACCGGTTGCGCCGGTGCTCCACGGCGTCGGGATCCACTTCGAGCACCACGCTTTCGATCTCGCGCGCCAGATCCGGCACCGGCTCGCCGGCCAGTTCCCTGGCGATGGCCAGGGCCTTTGCCAGGCCGTAGCCGTATTTCTCCGTGAGCAGGCCCGCCAGTTCGCGGGTCTCGGCGCCGCGCGCCACGTCCTTCAGCCGGTTCGCGCCGTAGCGGCGCAACTCGGCCAGCACTCTCTCCTGTAGCTCATCCATCGGTCCACCTCCTCCTGGAGGGGGTATCTTGGCGGCGCCGTGCCACGATCGGCGCACGGCTGGATCCGTATCCAAGCGTATCGGCCCGGCAAGCGCACACATGCGATTGCAAGAAGTTCACCGGCAGATACGAACATCGCCAGCTCGGCGGCGGCATCGGGCACAACCTGCCGCAGGAGGCGCCGGGGGACTTCGCGCAGGCGATCCTCGATGTCGGCCGATGGCTCAGCGCGTGACGGGTGCAACGGCCCGTGCATCGGCCCTGGTGGCCGGAATGCAGTCCAGCCCCATGAGCGTGCGCTCCACCGCCACGTCGAGCGGGGTATGCGGTTCGGCGCCCAGCTCGGCGACGAGCCGCGCATTGTCCAGCCGCAGCGGCACGCGCCACAGGTAACGCATCTCCAGCAGCTCGCGCATGGTCTCATGGAAGGGTGCCGCCAGCCGTACCAGCCACCAGGGGAAGGCGGTAATGGCGGCTTTCTGTCCATGGCCGGCCGCCACGCGCTGGATCGCCAGTGCCATCGCGGTGCCGTCGGCGTCCCAGTGGCCGCCGAAGTGGAAACGCAGGCGCTCTCCGCGCACGCGGAGGTCGGCGCCGGCTGACGGGCAGCGCTCAGAACACGTGCCGCATCTCGATATGCGGTATGCCCGCTTCGTGAAATTGCCCGCCGACCTGCTCGAAGCCGTGCGCGAGGTAGAACGGCGCCGCATGCGTTTGCGCGGACAGCACCACTTCAGGGTGGCCCCGTTCGCGCGCATGCGCCATCAGGCCCCGCAGCAGCGCGCTGCCGATGCCGGTGCCGCGCGCGTCTTTCATGACCGCCATCCGGCCGATATGCCCGTCGGGCAGCAGCCGCCCGGTGCCGACGGGAGTGCCGGCCGCGTCATAGGCGACGGCGTGCAGGCAGACGGCGTCCTTCTCGTCCATTTCGATCTCGGGCGGCACATTCTGCTCCCGCACGAAGACGGCGATGCGGATCACCTGCGCATCGGCGCTGAGCGTGGCCCAGTCGCCGTAACGGATTTGATGGGACTTCATGCTTGCCTCGCTCACACCAGTTTCACCAGCTGCTTGCCGACATTGCGGCCTTTCAGGAGGCCGATGAAGGCCTCCGGCGCCGAGGCCAGCCCTTGCGATACCGTCTCGCGGTACTTGAGCTGGCCCGCCGCGACGAGCGAGCCCAGCTCCGCCAGGCCCTGCGGCCAGCAGTCGAGGTGCTCGGTGACGATGAAGCCGCGCAGCGTGATGCGGTTCTTCAGCAGCACGCGCACGCTGCGCAGCGGGATGTCCTCGCCGTTGTACCCGGCGATCATGCCGCACAGCGCCACGCGGGCGAACGGATTGGTGCGCGCCAGGGCCGTGTCGAACACGGGGCCGCCCACGTTCTCGAAGATGCCGTCGATGCCGTCGGGCGCCGCCGCCTTCAGGTCGCCACGCAGGTCGCCGCCCCGATAATCGACGCAGGCATCGAAGCCCAGTTCGCGCACCACGTAGTCGCACTTTTCCGGCCCGCCGGCAATGCCGACGGCGCGGCAGCCGCGCAGTTTCGCCAGTTGCCCGACCACGCTGCCGACCGCGCCGCTGGCAGCCGACACGCAGACCGTCTGGCCCGGCTGCAATTCCAGGATACGGTTCAGCCCATACCAGGCCGTCATGCCCGGCATGCCCACGACGCCGAGATAGGCCGACAGCGGCACGGCCGAGGTGTCCAGCTTGCGCAGCCCGGCGCCGTCGGACACGGCCATTTCCGCCCAGCCTCCCATCGCCGCCACGAAGTCGCCTTCGCGGAACGACGGGTGCCGGGAGGCGACGACTTCGCCCACCGTGCCGCCGATCATGGTCTCATCGAGCGGCTGCGGCGCCGCATAACTGCGCGCGTCGTCCATCCGCCCGCGCATATAGGGGTCCAGCGACAGGTAGTGGTTGCGGATCAGGAGCTGGCCGTCGGCCAGTTCGGGTAGCGGCACGGTCTCGAGCCGGAACAAGTCTGGCGTCACTTCGCCCTGGGGCCGTGCGGCCAGCACGATTCTCTGGTACGTATTGTTCATTGTTTCCACACTTTCAGACGGCGGAGACACCGCCGTCGATGGCGAGGATCTGGCCGGTGATGTGCCGCCCGGCGCGCGAGGCGAACAGCACGACGGCGCCCTTCAGGTCGTCGTCGCCGCCCAGGCGGCCCAGCGGCGCATCGGCTGCCAGCCGCTCGCCCATTTCATTCAACAGGCCGTGCGTCATCTTCGACGGGAAAAAGCCCGGCGCGATGGCGTTCACGTTGATGCCGTAGGCACCCCACTCGCCGGCCAGCGTGCGCGTGAAATTCACGATCGCGCCCTTGGACGTGTTGTAGGCCAGCGTCTTCATCGTGCCCGGCGGGTTGCCGGCCAGGCCGGCGATCGAGGCGACGTTGACGATGCTGCCCGCGCGGCGCGGGATCATCGAGCGCCGGCCGACCGCTTGCGTGAGCAGGAAGACGCCGCGCACGTTCAGGTTCATCACCTTGTCCCACGCTTCCAGTGGAGTATCCTCGGCTGGTGCCGCCCAACCCGCGCCAGCGTTGTTGACCAGGATGTCGACCTGACCGAGCCTGTCCATGGCCGCCTGCGCGAGCGCATCGGCCGCGGCCGGGTCGGCCAGGTCGGCTACCGCGGCGTGCGCGGCGATGCCTTGCGCCCGCAGTGCCGCCACGGCTTCGTCGAGCCCCGCCTGCTTGCGGGCGCTGATGAGTACCGTGGCGCCCTGCTCGCCCAGCGCCATGGCCAGTTGCAGGCCGAGCCCGCGCGAGCCGCCCGTGACCAGGGCGGTCTTGCCCTCCAGGCTGAACAGCTCGCGCACCGAGGTCACGCCGCACCTCTCATGCTAGACCTCGTAGTCCATGCACTGGCGCCCTTCGCGCACGGTGGCGATGAAGGGTTTCAGCGCCACGTGCTGCGGATGGTCGAGGTAGGCGTCCAGCGCGGCCTTGTCGGCGAACTCGGAATACAGCACCACGTCATACGTTGCCTCCAGGCCCGGCTGGGCCAGCGCCACTTCGAACTTGCCCATGCCCGGTACGAGGCCGATGCACGCGTCCAGCAACTCCTTCACCTTGCGCGCATTGGTGGCGCGGTCGGCGCCTTCGGCCTCGTCCTTCAGCTTCCACATCACGATGTGCTTGATCATTCGGGCATCCTTGCTGTTTGCTTAATTGTACAAGCGCGCGAGGATACCACAGCGCCGCCGGGCCGCCGCCGGCGCCTCCTCTTGCGTAAGTTTCGTGTAAGTTTCATGAAAGAATCGCGTAAGGTTCGGCGCCCACACTCGATCGGCCAACACAATAACCGGGCCCGACCCGGACGGCACCGGACTGCAACGATAGGCACACCGATAAACTGGAGACTACTATCATGGCTATCACATCTGGGACCGCGGATCCGCGGAACATGGGGGGCAAGGCCACACCGATGACGAAGGAGGAAAAGAAGGTCATCTTCGCTTCTTCCCTCGGCACCGTGTTCGAGTGGTACGACTTCTACCTGTACGGCTCCCTCGCAACGATCATCGCCAAGCAATTCTTCATCGGCGACCCCACCACCACCTTCATCTTCGCCCTCCTTGCCTTCGCCGCCGGCTTCATCGTGCGGCCGTTCGGCGCCATCGTGTTCGGGCGGCTGGGCGACATGATCGGCCGTAAATACACCTTCCTGATCACGATCCTGATCATGGGCCTGTCCACCTTCATCGTGGGCCTGCTGCCGGGGCATGCGTCGATCGGCATCGCCGCGCCGATCATCCTCGTCACCCTGCGCATCCTGCAGGGGCTGGCGCTGGGTGGCGAGTATGGCGGAGCTGCCACCTACGTGGCCGAGCACGCGCCTCACGGCAGGCGCGGCCTGTTCACCTCCTGGATCCAGACCACCGCCACGATGGGCCTGTTCCTGTCGCTGCTGGTGATCCTGGCCACGCGCACCGCCGTGGGCGAGGACGAATTCCAGGCCTGGGGCTGGCGCATTCCCTTCCTGGTGTCCGTGCTGCTGCTGGGGATTTCGGTGTGGATCCGAATGGCGATGCAGGAATCGCCCGCCTTCGCCAAGATGAAGGCCGAGGGCAAGACCTCGAAGGCGCCGCTGTCCGAAGCCTTCGGCGAATGGAAGAACCTGAAGATCGTGGTCCTGGCGCTGGTCGGCCTCACGATGGGCCAGGCCGTGGTGTGGTACACGGGCCAATTCTATGCCCTGTTCTTCATGGAAAAGACTCTGATGATCGAGTCCGCCACGGCGAACATCCTGATCGCCATCGCCCTGTTGCTGGCCACGCCGTTCTTCGTGATCTTCGGCGTGCTCTCGGACAAGGTTGGCCGCAAGTGGATCATCCTGGGCGGGTGCCTGATCGCCGCCCTGACCTACTTCCCGATCTTCAAGGCATTGACCCACTACGGCAACCCGCAACTGGAAGCGGCCCAGATCAGCGCCCCGGTGGTGGTGGTGGCCGATCCGGCATCCTGCCACTTCCTGTTCAACCCGACGGGCCAGCGCAAATTCCCATCGTCCTGCGATATCGCCACCAGCACGCTGTCCGCCTCGGCGGTGAACTACACGCGCCAGGATGCGCCTCCGGGTACCGTCGCCAAGATCAAGGTGGGCGACAAGGAGCTGAGCTCGTTCAATGCCGTGATGACGCCGGACAACCTGAACTTCGATGCGGCCAGCAAGGCGCGCGAAACGGCCTTCAAGGCCGAGGTCACTTCCGCCATCCGCGCGGCCGGCTACCCCGCCAAGGCCGATCCCGAGCGCATCAACAAGCCGATGGTGGTGCTGCTGCTGTTTATCCTGGTGCTCTACGTGACGATGGTCTATGGCCCGATCGCCGCCATGCTCGTCGAGATGTTCCCGACCAAGATCCGCTATACCTCGATGTCGCTGCCCTACCACATCGGCAATGGCTGGTTCGGCGGCCTGCTCCCCACCACCGTGTTCGCGCTGGTGGCGTTCAAGGGCGATATCTACTACGGCCTGTGGTATCCGATCGTGGTGGCCCTGATCACCTTCATCATCGGTGCCCTGTTCGTGCGCGAGACCAAGGACCGCGACATCTACGCGGCCGACTGATTTTCGTGAGGCGGCGTGCCGGCGCCGCATTTCCAAGGCCACCTTCGGGTGGCCTTTTTTGCTGTCGGGCTGGTCTCAAAACAACACATGACCAACCGGGGACAGTCCCCGAGTTTTTACAACAGGGACAGCCCCCGATTCTTGGCAATATGTTTCGTTTGGCCGCTACAATGTACTCTCGGCAACTCAACACTATTTCAATGACCGACTTCACGATCCGCCCCTTCACTGCCGGCGAATGGACCACCTGGCGCGCGCTGCGCCTGGCGGCGCTGGCCGATTCCCCCGACGCGTTTGGCAGCACGCTGGCGGACGCGCAAGCGCGCGCGGACGCGACCTGGCAGGCCTTGCTGGCGCAGGCGGTGGCGGCGCCCGAACAGCTGCCGCTGCTGGCCGAAGTGGCGGGCGAGTCGGCCGGCTTGACGTGGGCACAGGTCGAGGGCGGAAACGCCGTGGTGTACCAGGTGTGGGTGGCACCGGACTACCGCGGCCGCGGCATCGCGCGGGCGCTGCTCGAACGCGCGATCGGCTGGGCCCGCGACCGGGGTGCGACGGTCATGGAGCTGGGCGTGACGGCGGGCGACACGCCGGCAGTGCGCCTGTACCGCCGCCTGGGCTTCGAAGCCATGGGAGCGCCCATCCCGATGCCCAACCGAAACGGGCTCCATGAGCAACCCATGCGGCTGGTCATGGACTGACAGTCACGCCCGCGAAGCGCAACCGCTTCCGACAGGCGGCGTCAGGCAAGCACTTCGCGCAGCGCGGCAACGAGCTTGCCGCACTCCTCGTCCGTGCCGATCGAGATGCGCAGGAACTGGTCGATGCGCGGCAGTTTGAAATGCCGTACCAGAATGGCCCGCTCCCGCAGCGCCGCCGCCAACGCGGCCGCGTCATGCCCGGGGTGCCGGGCGAAGACGAAGTTCGCCCGCGACGGCAATCGCAGGCGCCCGGCGCTGGGCGTTACAGCGCGGCGCCGTCGACGATGCGCAGCGAGTAGTCGGTGGCCTTCACGTCCTTCGTCAGCGCGCCGATCGAGATGCGGTGCACGCCCGTTTCGGCGATCGCCCGCACGGTGTCGAAGTTGACGCCGCCGGATGCTTCCAGCAAGGCGCGCCCGCGGTTGACCTGCACGGCCTCGCGCATCATGGCCAGGTCGAAGTTATCCAGCAGGATCGACGTGGCGCCGGCGGCCAGCGCTTCCTCGAGCTCGACGAGGTTTTCCACCTCGACCTGGATCGACACCTTGCCGCCCACGTGCTTGGCGGCCACCAGCGCGGCCGTGATGCCGCCCGCCGCCGCGATATGGTTTTCCTTGATCAGGATGCCGTCGTACAGGGCCAGGCGCTGGTTCTGCCCGCCGCCCACGCGCACCGCGTATTTCTGCGCCAGGCGCAGGCCCGGCAGCGTCTTGCGGGTGTCGAGGATGGCCGCGTTCGTGCCGGCGATCGCGTCGACGTAGCGCCGCGTGGCCGTGGCCACGCCGGACAGCAATTGCAGGAAGTTCAGCGCCGAACGCTCGGCCGTGAGGATCGCGCGCGACGGGCCGACCAGCGTGCAGACCGGCGTATCGGCCTTCATCGCCTCGCCCTCGGCGTAATGCCACTCGATGCCGATCGCCGGGTCGAGCGCATGCATGATGCCTTCGAACCAGGGCGCGCCGCACAGCACGGCATTTTCACGAACGATCACGCGGGCAACGGCGCGGCTGGCCTCGGGAACGAGGTTGCCGGTCAAGTCGCCGGTGCCCACGTCTTCCAGCAACGCGGCCAGCAGGTTGGCTTCGAAGGCGCGCGACAGCGCCTCGTCGAACGGTGCAAATCGGTTAATTAATGTGCTCATAACCCGGTACTCAACTCCAATCCTTATGCGGGGCCAATTCCACTGAACAGCTTGGCTTCTTTTGCCAGGTCGGCGCCCGGCGCCACCTTGGCTTTTTTCGCGGCCGCGAAATCGAGCATGCGGTTGATCGACACCTTGGCCTGTTCACCCACCGCCGGATCGACATGGATCTCGTTGGAGAGGTTTTCCAGCACGTCGGCCAGGTTGCGCAAGCCGTTCATCGCCATCCATGGGCAGTGCGCGCAGCTCTTGCAGGTGGCGCTGTTGCCGGCGGTCGGCGCTTCGATGAAGGTCTTGTTTGGCGCGGCCAGGCGCATCTTGTGCAGGATGCCGTTGTCGGTGGCGACGATGAATTTCGTCGCGGGCAGGCTGACGGCGGCGGCGATCAGCTGCGAAGTCGAGCCGATGACGTCGGCCTGTTCCACCACATTGGCCGGCGACTCGGGGTGCACCAGCACCTTCGCATCCGGGTGCTCGGCCTTCAGCAGGTCGAGTTCGATGCCCTTGAACTCGTCGTGCACGAGGCAGGAGCCCTGCCACAGCAGCATGTCGGCACCGGTCTGCTTCTGGATATAGGAACCCAGATGTTTATCGGGCGCCCACAGGATCTTCTTGCCCTCGGCATGCAGGTGCTGGACGATGTCCAGGCCGATCGACGAGGTGACCATCCAGTCGGCCCGCGCCTTCACGGCCGCGCTGGTGTTCGCATACACGACCACGGTGCGGTCCGGGTGCTGGTCGCAGAACGCCTTGAATTCGTCCGGATCGCAACCGAGGTCCAGCGAGCAGGTCGCGTCCAGGTCCGGCATCAGGATCGTCTTTTCCGGCGACAGGATCTTCGCCGTCTCGCCCATGAACTTCACCCCCGCCACCACGAGCGTCCTGGCCGGATGGTCGCGCCCGAAGCGCGCCATCTCGAGCGAATCGGACACGCAGCCGCCCGTTTCCTCGGCCAGGTCCTGCAGGTCGGCATCCACGTAGTAGTGGGCCACCAGCACCGCGTCGCGCTCGCGCAGCAGGGTGCGAATGCGCTCCTTCAACAGGATTTTCTCGTCGGCCGGCACCGGTGCCGGCGTGCGCGCCCACGCGTGGGCCACGCAGCTGCCGCCCTGCTCGTTCTCCTCCAGCAGCGGTTTCTCGAATTCGACCGCGAATTCGCCCTTCTTCATTGCTACGGAATTGGCTACGGTATTCATCGCTTTTATCGATTAATTGATACCCTGGCTGGTCAGGTATTCCTCGTAATTGCCGCGGAAGTCGACCACCTCGTTTTCCTTGATCTCGATGATGCGATTCGCCAGCGACGACACGAACTCGCGGTCGTGCGACACGAAGATCAGCGTACCGGCGTATTTTTCCAGCGCGATGTTCAGCGACTCGATCGATTCCATGTCCATGTGGTTCGTCGGTTCGTCCAGCAGCAGCACGTTATGGCGGCCCAGCATCAGCTTGCCGTACATCATGCGGCCCTTCTCGCCGCCTGACAGCACGCGCACGGACTTCTTCACCTCGTCGCCGCCGAACAGCAGGCGACCCAGGATCGAGCGCACGGCCTGGTCGTCGTCGCCCTCCTTCGTCCACTGGCCCATCCAGTCGGTCAGGTTGGCGTCGGTGGCGAAGTCCTCGGTAGGGTCCTGCGGCATGTAGCCCACGTTGGCGTTCTCGGCCCACTTCACGAAGCCGGTATCCGGCTGCAGCCTGGCGATGTCGCCGGCGATGCAACGCAGCATGGTCGTCTTGCCGGCGCCGTTGGCGCCGATGATGGCGATGCGCTCACCCGCCTCGACGAGGATGCTGAAGTTCTTGAACAGGGTCTTGTCGTAGGTCTTCGAGATCGAATCCACCTCGACGGCCAGGCGGTGCAGCTTCTTCTCGCCCTCGAAGCGCACGAACGGATAGGCGCGCGAGGACGGCTTGATGTCCTCGACCTTGATTTTTTCGATCATCTTTGCGCGCGAGGTGGCCTGGCGCGCCTTGGACTTGTTGGCCGAGAAGCGGCGCACGAAGTCCTGCAGCTCCGCAACCTTTTCCTTCGCCTTGGCGTTGTTGGCCAGCTGCTGGTTGCGCGCCTGCGTGGAGGCCAGCATGTAGTCGTCGTAGTTGCCCGGATAGATCTTCAGCGTGCCGTAGTCCATGTCGGCGATGTGCGTGCACACCTGGTTCAGGAAGTGGCGGTCGTGCGAGATGATGATCATCGTCGAGTCGCGCTGGTTCAGCACGTCCTCGAGCCAGCGGATCGTGTGGATGTCCAGGTTGTTGGTCGGTTCGTCGAGCAGCAGGATGTCCGGGTTCGAGAACAGCGCCTGCGCCAGCAGCACGCGCAGCTTCCAGCCCGGCGCCACGGCGCTCATCGGTCCCTGGTGCAGGTCGATCGCGACGCCCGCGCCCAACAGCAGTTCGCCGGCGCGTGCCTCGGCCGTGTAGCCGTCGTACTCGGCCACTTTGCCTTCCAGCTCGGCGGCCTTCATGTAGTCGTCGTCCGTCGCTTCCGGGTTCGCGTAGATCGCGTCGCGTTCCTGCATGGCGGCCCACATCTCCGTGTGCCCCATCATGACCACGTCCAGCACGCGCATCTCCTCGTACGCGAACTGGTCCTGGCGCAGCTTGCCCAGGCGTTCGTTCACGTCCAGCATGACGTTGCCGGCCGACGGCTCCAGATCGCCGCCGAGGATCTTCATGAAGGTGGACTTGCCGCAGCCGTTGGCGCCGATCAGGCCGTAGCGGTTGCCGTCGCCGAACTTGACGGAGATATTCTCGAACAGCGGCTTGGCGCCGAATTGCATGGTGATGTTTGCGGTGGATAGCACTGATGAGCCCTTGCGTTGGAATGTTTCAATGAACCGCGCATTTTATCATTTCCCTTGTCTTCCCGGCACGGGGCAGCCGGCCGCGGCCCTCGCCCACCCTTCAGCGGTACGGATCGGCCAGGGTCGGGTAGTCCGTGACCGTCAGGTCGAAGCCTTCCGCATCGGATGTCAGGTGCGCCAGGCCGCCGAACGGCAGCGTGCAGCGCTGTTTCACGTGGCCGAACGGCAAGCCGGTCAACACCGGGATCGGCAGCGTCTCGCGCAGGTAGGCGAGCATGGCGTCGAAGTCGTAGCCGTTGTCGAAGGCCGCCAGCCGGTAGCCGGAAAAGTCGCCCAGCACCAGCGCGCGCTGGCCGTCGAGCGCGCCGGCGTACAGCAATTGCAGGATCATCCGCTCGACGCGGTACGGGTGCTCGTTGATGTCCTCGATGAACAGGATACCGCCGGCGATGCGCGGAAAGTACGGCGTGCCGACCAGGTGATTCAGCATCGCCAGGTTGCCGCCCCACAGCGGCCCTTCCACGTCGACGACCGGGTTGCCGGCTGCCGTGCCGCGCACGGCGTGCGTGGGGCCGCGCAGGCAGTTCCAGAACTGGTCGAGCGTGTAGTCGACCGGTTCGTCGCGGATGAAATCGTCGCAGATCATCGGGCCGGCGAAACTCTTGCGCCCCGTGGCCGCGTACATGCCCATGTGGAAGGCCGTGAAATCGCTGTAGCCGGTGAACAGCTTGCCGCTGTCGGCCATGGCCCGGAAATCGATGCGCGGCAGGATGCGCGAGATGCCATAGGCGCCGCGCAGGGCGATGACCACCTGCACGTCCGGATCGCGGCTGGCCGCCTCCAGCTGCGCGAGCCGGCCCGCATCGGTGCCGCCGAAGCGCTGGAATCTGCCGGCCGGGTCATAGTAATTGTGGACGGTGCAGCCCAGTGCTTCGAGGCGGGCGATGCCGCGCGCGAGCGCCGCTTCATCCAGCGCAAAGCCGCCCGGGGCGGCGATCGCGATACCGATATTCTTCAAACGAGCTCCAGGGAGACAAGAGGCGCGGCCATCTTACCCGCCGGTGCCGCCGCCAGCAAGACGCTCCGCGACGATCGCTTCTCGCTCTTTCTCGATTTCGCGCTCCGCCCTGGCCGCGCGGGACGCGGCGCGCCGGCTGGCGAAGAAAGTCTTGAGCAGGTTGCCGCACTCCTCCTCCAGCACGCCCCCCTCGGCCCGCGTGTGGTGATTCAGCTGCGCCGACGCATACAGGTCGACGACGGAGCCGGCGGCGCCCGTTTTCGGGTCGCGCGCGCCGTACACCACTTTCGCCAGGCGCGCATGCATCATCGCACCGGAACACATCACGCACGGCTCCAGCGTCACATAGAGCTCGCAGCCGGGCAGCCGGTAGTTGCCCAGCGCCCGCGCGGCCGCCCGCAGCGCGACGATCTCGGCATGCGCCGTGGGGTCGTGGCCGGCAATGGGCTGGTTGAAGCCGCGCGCGATCACCACGCCATCCTTCACCACCACGGCGCCGACCGGCACCTCGCCCAGGTCCCAGGCCCGCTGCGCCTCGGCGAGGGCTTCGCGCATGAAAGCATCCTGGCCGGGGCCGACCGCGTCAGGCATCGGTGATCTCGGCCCAGCAGTTCGGCGTTTCGTGCAGCACCAGCTTGTGCAGCTTCAGGCCGGTGCCATAACGGTCCTTGTAGGCGGCCTTCAGGATCCCGAACGCGACGGCGGCCAGGTTTTCCACGGTGGGGATGCGGTCGATCACCACGGTCTTGTGGTTCGGCAGCGACGCCAGGAATTCCATCACGGCATTGTCCTTGTCATAGACGAGGAACGCGTGATCCCAGACGTCGACCAGGTGCTCCTTGGCGAGCGCCTTCACGTCGGAAAAGTCCATGATCATGCCGTTGTCGGAATTGCCTTCGGCGGAAATCACCTCGCCGGTCAGCGTGATCTCCAGCGTATAACGGTGCCCGTGCAGGTTGCGGCACTGGCTCTTGTGGTCGGGAATGCGGTGGCCGGCGTCGAATTCCAGCTTGCGGGTAATCGTCAACATAAGAGAAAAATATCAGGGTATGTTCAGGAGTTTATGGGTCTGCAGCGAAAGCTTCCATTTCGGATTGCGCTTGCACGTCTCGATCGCCAGCGTCGTGTTGAAAGCGGCCAGCGGGCCATCCATCGGCTGCACGAAGAAGTTGTCGAAGTCCAGGTGCTCGTAATCCGCCAGGTCCTGGTTCGCTTGCGGGATCACCACCTTCAGTTCGTTGCCCTTCGCGACCACGAGCTGCGAGCCCACCTTCGGGCTGACGCACACCCAGTCGATGCCGGCCGGCACGGGCACCGTGCCATTGGTCTCGATGGCGATGGTAAAGCCGGCCGCGTGCATGGCGTCGATCAGCGGCGCGTCGAGCTGCAGCAAAGGCTCGCCGCCGGTGAAGACGACGTATTTGCTCGCGGCGTAGGTATCCGGCCAGAGGCTGTGTATCACCTCGGCCAAGGCCTGTGGCGTAGCGAACTTGCCGCCGCGTTCCCCGTCGGTGCCCACGAAGTCGGTGTCGCAGAATTGGCAAACGGCGCTGGCGCGATCGCTTTCGCGGCCCGTCCACAGGTTGCAGCCGGCGAAGCGGCAAAAGACGGCGGGCCGGCCCGCGTGGGCGCCCTCGCCCTGCAAAGTATAGAAGATCTCTTTGATGCTGTATGTCACGATGAATCCTGTGCGGCCGGGCTCACGCCAGCCGAGCTGGCGGCCACGGTGAATGGCGAACCCTCGATTATAAGCCAAAGCGACGCATGCCGGGCTCCCCGCCGAAAGTTGACTACAAGCAAGAAGAGGCCTAGGTCAGTGCGGTAATGTCATTGGATGCGATGACCAGTGGCAATACAACGAAACGCGGCGCATCTGCTTCAAGGATCAGTCCGTTCCGCGCACCTTTGTTGTCGATCAAATGAAGGGCCGATACCGGGATGCACAATTAAGACTCAGCGCAAGAAAAACGCAAATAAAAGAGCAATAAGGAAAGAAAAAGAGCCGCGTACCCAACCTTTGAACGAGTCAACCGCAGTCGCTACCTCGCAGGCACCTCAATGAACAGTTCGCAAAAAGTGCAGCACATGATGGATTTCCCGCACGCCGACCAGTCGCATGGTTATGCATTCAGGCTGCTGGAACTCCTCGCCATCCCCGCTTTCGTGCTCGATGCGCGCGGCCGCGTCATCGTCTGGAATCGCGCCTGCGAAGGCCTGACCGGCGTTCCCGGCTACGAAGTGCTGGGGACGCGCGATGCATGGCGCTGCTTCCACCGGGACCCGCGCCCCACGCTGGCCGACCTGGTGGTCGAGCAGCGCACGCGGGAGGTGGCGGCGCTGTACGACGCGCATGACACCGCGGGCGAACAATCGGGGCACGTGAGCGCGGAAGGCTGGTGCGACATGCCCCGCGCCGGCAAGCGCCGCTACCTGGCGGTCGATGTGAGCCCGATCTGCGATGAACACGGCCGGCTCGCGGCCGTGGTGGAAACGCTGCGCGACATGACGGACGAAAAGCAGGCCCAGATCGCGCTCGAACAGTTGGCCACCCGCGACGGCCTGACGGGCCTGGCGAACCGCCGTTGCTTCGACGACACATTGCACGCCGAATGGCAGCGCGCACTGCGCCAGCAACAACCGCTGTCACTGTTGATGGTGGACGTGGACAATTTCAAGCAGTACAACGACGCCTACGGCCATGTGGGCGGCGACGAATGCCTGCAGCGCATCGCCGGCGCCGTGGCAAAGGAGATGCGGGCCAACGACCTGGTGGCGCGCTATGGCGGCGAGGAATTTGCCGTGATCCTGCCGAACCAGTCGCTGAAGGGGGCGGCCATCGTGGCCGAACGGATCCGCTGCCGGGTCGAGCAACTCCATTTGCCGAATCTGGGCGCGGCAAAGCGCTTCGTCACGGTGAGCATCGGGGCCGCGACGGCCCTGGCGGCGCCCGAGAATGATCCGTCGCAGCTGGTGGCAACGGCTGACGCGGCGCTGTATCGGGCCAAGCACATGGGCCGCAACCGCATCAGCCTGACGCGGGAGACCGAAGGCTCGGCGTGATCAGGCGTAAGGAGTGTAGTTCACGCCGTTGATGATCGTGCCGATGAGGTTGGCCTGGAGTTCCGCCGATTCGGAGAACCCCGTCAAGACATCGCCGCGCGCGGCACCGGCGTTCAGCACGGCAAGCCAGTAGTCGAAGCCGCCCTGGTCATAACTGCGGTCCAGCACGTTCGCATACAGCTGGGTGACGAAGCCCGCATTATCGAGCGCACCATAGGTGTGCATGAATTCCGGGCTGCGCGCGAATTCCTCGGCCACGACACCCAGTCGCACGCCCGCATCCAGCGCTTTCAGCCAGTAACCGAAGCCGCCGTCATCGGGCGCCCTGTCGAATGCCGCCGCGTACACGCGATACAGCTGGCCGGCGCCGGCATCGATATCGAGTGCGACATTGCCGTCGCCGAAATCGAGCCGCTCCACGTTGACCAGCACATCGGCAACGCCGGTGGTGTTCGACGTGACCGAATAGCCTTCGGCCGTGCGGACGATCTGGTAACCGGCGCGCGCGCCGGAGAACACGGCGACATCGAGGCCCGCGCCGCCGTCGATGTGCGCGGCCCCCGCGGGAACGGTGAGGATGTCATTGTTCCCGCTGCCCAGTTGCGTGGTCGCCGCCCCGAATGCGTCCATGCCCAGCGTGCCGTCGGCGAAGCGAAGGTACTCGATCCCGGTCAGGATATCGGTACCCTCGCCGCTTACCGTCAGCGTGCCGCCTTCGCGCAACACGATATAGTCATCGGAAGACCGGGAAAACACCACCGTGTCCTGGCCCGCCCCGCCGGCGATCGTGTCGCTGCCGACACCCTGGTAGAACACGTCCGCGCCCGCGCCGCCGGTCAGCCGGTTGCCGATGCCATTGCCGTAGAAGGCGGTCCCGCCGCTGCCGCCGATCGCGTTTTCGATCGTCACGTTGTAGGCGATCGACACATTGTTCATGCCGCGCGCGGTTTCGCTGAAAGCCCCAGCGTTCAGGTTGATCACCGAGGCGCCGGCGCAGGCGGAGAAATCGAGCGTGTCGCTGCCGCCCGCATCCCAGATGCACTGCGGCGCGGTGCCACTGGAAAACTGATAGACATCATTGCCGACCCTGTACGTCGTGTTGGCGCCGTACAGGTACTGGATGGCCTGGATGTCGTAAAGCATTGCCGACGTCGCAAACGTGCGGTTGATCGCGTAGCTGCTCGGGTCCTGGTACGACATCTGCGTATAGTCGCCGTTGTCGGTCTCGGCAGGCAGGAATGGGCCGCCGATGCTGGAGCCCGCCGCATCGTAATCGCCCGGGTGCTTCAGGCCAAGCATGTGGCCGATCTCATGGATCAGCACGGAGGGGCCATAGGAGCCCGTCGTGAAGTTCGACGTGTACGACACCTTGTTGTTCAGGTACATCTGCACGGAACTGTAGCCGTTCGGCAGGTACGCATACGCGCTGCTGCCCGTTTGCGCATTGGTACCGAACTGCAGCTGCCCCCCATTTGCCGCCACTTCCACGAACGTGACATTCGCCACGGCCGACCATTGCGCCAGTGCGACGCGCACCGCGGCCTGCTGGGTGGCCGTCATGGCCAGGAAGCCGTACTGGTCTTCGGCCGAGGCACCGACCGGCGCGCGAGTCAGGAATCCATATGTCAGTGTGACCGGCGTATTGGCCGTGGTTTTCCAGCTGCTGTAGACGAGCGCATCGATTGCGATGTTTCCGGTATTGGTGACCATAATGCGTGCGAAGTGATTCGGGGGCCCGGCAGGATGCACCGGGGGTGAGGAATTGTAGCATTTTGGCCGGCAATTTCCTTGCGGAAAGCAAAAAAGGCGCCGAAGCGCCTTCTTTGTTGCAACAGGGCACGTTTACCGCGCGTCTCCGCCCGCCAGCGAGGCGGACACGGCGGGCGCTTGCATGCCCAGCGTGCGAGACAGGAAGCCCCAGCGATCGGCCACTTCCTCGATCTGCTTCGACGTGGGCTTGCCTGCTCCGTGGCCGGCCTTCGTCTCGATGCGGATCAGCACCGGCGCCGCGCCGCCTTGCGCTGCCTGCGCGGCCGCCGCGAACTTGAAGCTGTGCGCCGGCACGACGCGGTCGTCGTGGTCGGCCGTCGTGACCATCGTGGCCGGATAGCATGTGCCGGGCTTCAGGTTGTGCAGCGGCGAGTACTTGACGAGTGCCTGGAATTCCTCGGGGTCGTCGGCCGAGCCATAGTCGGAAGTCCATGCCCAGCCGATCGTGAACTTGTGGAAGCGCAGCATGTCCATCACACCCACGGCAGGCAGCGCGGCGCCGAACAGGTCCGGCCGCTGCGTCATCGCCGCACCGACCAGCAGGCCGCCGTTGCTGCCGCCGCCGATTGCCAGCTTCGATGGCGACGTGACCTTGTTCGCGATCAGCCATTCGGCGGCACCGATGAAGTCGTCGAAGACATTCTGCTTGCGCAGCCTGGTGCCGGCCTGGTGCCATTCCTCGCCGTATTCGCCGCCGCCGCGCAGGTTGGCCATCACATACACGCCGCCCATTTCCACCCAGGCCAGGTTGGCCACCGAGAATGCCGGCGTCAGCGGCACATTGAAGCCGCCGTAGCCGTACAGGTAGGTCGGGTTGCCGCCATCGAGCTTGGTACCCTTCCTGGCAACGATGAACATCGGCACGCGGGTGCCGTCCTTGCTGGTGAAGAATTCCTGGCGCGTCTCGTACGCCGCGGGGTCGAAGTCCACCTTTGGCTGGCGATACACGGCGCTCTTGCCGGTCTTCAGGTCGTAGCGGTAGATCGTCGACGGGGTGGTGAAGCTCGTATAGGCGTAGAACGTTTCCGTGTCGCTGCGCTTGCCGGCGAAGCCGCTGGCCGATCCGATGCCCGGCAAGGTCACGTCGTGCAGCGGCTTGCCCTTCAGGTCGAACACCTTGACGGCACTGTAGGCATCGGCCAGGTATTCGGCCACCAGCTGGCCGTTGACGATGTTGGCGCCCTTGAGCGTCTGCTTCGCTTCCGGCACGATTTCCGTCCACTTGCCGGTGCGCACGTCGATGGCGGCAATGCGCGACTTCGGCGCGTTCTTGTCGGTGACGAAGTAGAAGCGCGGGCCGTCGTTGTCGATGAAGGTGTAGGACGCGTCGAATGCTTCCAGCAAGCCCTTCACCTTGCCACCCTTTTCCTTCAGGTCCTTGATGAACACGCGGTTCCTGGGATCGGTGCCCTGGGTAGAGTTGATGACGAGGTAGCGGCCGTCATCGGTCACCTCGGCCTGGAATCCCCATTCCTTCTGGTCCGGCCGGTGATAGACCAGCACGTCCTGCTCCTGCGGCGTGCCCAGCTTGTGGAAGTACAGCTTCTGGAAGTAGTTGACGCCGGCAAGCCTGGTGCCTTCGGCCGGTTCGTCGTAGCGGCTGTAGTAGAAGCCCGACCCGTCGTGCGCCCAGGCCGTGTCCGAGAATTTCACCCATTTGATATGGTCCGCCGTGTCCTTGCCCGTGTCGATGTCGCGCACGCGGATCTCGTTCCAGTCCGAGCCCGAGGCCGCCGTGCTGTAGGCCAGGTACCTGCCCTGCGGGCTTACCGCCACCCCCGCCAGTGCCACCGTGCCGTCGGCTGCCAGCGTATTCGGATCGAGCAGCACGCGCGGTTCGTCGTCCAGCGACTTCAGGGTGTACAGCACGGCCTGGTTCTGCAAGCCGTCGTTGCGGCTGTAGAAATAGCGCCCGCCCTCCTTGAACGGCACCGAATACCGTTCGAAGTTCCATAACTGCGTGAGGCGCTGGCGGATCGCCGCGCGCTCGGGAATCTGGCCGAGGAAGCTTTGCGTGAGGCGGTTCTGTTCGTCGACCCATGCCTTCGTTTCGGCACTGTTGGCGTCTTCCAGCCAGCGGTAGGGATCGGCGATCGTGGTGCCGTGATAGTCGTCCCGCTGGTCGACCTTCTTGGTGACGGGATAGGCCAGCGGCTGCTGGTCGGTGCGGGCCGGGCAGCTTTGCGCCAGCGCCTGGCCGGTGGTACCGGCCAGCAGCGCGCAGACGATGGTAGCGAGGGTAGCGCGTTTCAGTTGCATGGATGTCCTTGTGATGTGAAGTCCGCCTCGGCACGGCGGACTCCCGATCATAGCGTCAACCATGGCAAATAAGAAAGGTTCTACCAGCGTCGGCGGCGCACTTTATTCGGCAGCCGGCGGTGCATGAATGATTTCATGCAGGAATCGACTCGTGGCGCCCTCCTCGCGGCACGCCGGGACGCATTGTCACCCTTGCGGCGGCCTGCCGACCGCGCCGACGCGTTGCCGGGCGCGCGCGGCAAGGGAGGTGGCGGCCCGGCGCATCGCTACCGGTGATGCGGGCGCGGCAACCACTCAGGCGCGATGGGCGTCGCGCCAGCGGCGCGTCATCAGTTCGGCGGAACCGATTTCCTCGCGCGTGAGCTTGCGCTCGATCAGCTTGCGGTTGTTGCAGGCCGTTTCATCGCCGGCCTCGGCCGCCAGCGAGATCCACATATAGGAAAGCACCGGATCCCGCTCCACGCCGCGCCCGCCCGCGTACATGCCCCCCAGGTTGTACTGCGCCAGCGGATGGCCCTGTTCGGCCGCCTTGCGGTACCAGCGCACGGCCTCGGCATCGTCCTGCGGTACGCCCTGCCCGTTCGCGTACATCACGCCCAGGTTGTTCTGCGCGCTGGCGTCGCCCTGCTCGGCCGCATGGCGGTACCAGGCCACCGCGCGCGCTTCGTCCTTCGGCACGCCGTGGCCATTGGCATAGATGACGCCCACATTGAACTGCGCATTCGCGGCGCCCTGATCGGCAGCCTTGCGGTACCACGCGAGCGCCGCGGCCGGGTCGCGGGCCACGCCGCGCCCCTGCGCATACATGCCGCCCAGGTTGTACTGGGCGAGCATGTGGCCGGCGGTGGCCGCGCGGTGGTACCAGTCGAAGGCCAGCGCCTCGTCCTTGTGCGTGCCATAACCGTTCGACAGCATCACGCCCAGGTTGAACTGCGCATCCACGTCGCCCTGCTCGGCGGCACGGCGCAGCCAGGAGCAGGCCCGCTCCAGGTCGGCCGGCACGCCGCGGCCTTCCGCGTACGCCACCCCGAGATGCCGCTGGGCGGCCGTCATGCCTTGCGCCGCCGCCTGGCGGTACCACGCGACTGCCTGCGTGTCGCTCTGCAACACGCCGTGGCCGCGCCGGTACATCAGGCCCAGGTTCAGTTGCGCGGTCGCGTCGCCCTGCAGCGCGGCCTTGCGGAACCACGCCAGCGCGAGCTGGAAATTGCGCTTCGTGCCCAGCCCCTGCGCATAGGCTTCGCCGAGCAGCGCCTGGGCGCTCGCCACGCCCTGCTCGGCGGCGCGGCAGAACCACGTGAGCGCGGTCGCGTGGTTCTGCGGCACGCCGCGCCCCTTGCGGTACATGAGCCCCAGGTTCTGCTGCGCCGAGGCGTCGCCCTGCTTGGCCGCCATGCGGAACCAGAACACGGCCTCGGTGTCGTCCGGCTTCGTGCCGGCACCCTTGTAGTACATGGCGCCCAGGTGGTTCTGCGCGAAGGCGATGCCCTGCAAGGCGGACAGGCGCATCCAGATGAATGCCGCGTCGTCGTCGCGCCGCACGCCCTTGCCGCGCTTGTACATCAGTGCCAGGTTGAACTGCGCATACGGGTCGCCTTTTTCCGAAGCTTCGCGAAACCACGCGTAGACGTTCACATCCTTTCCCGAGTGATGGTCGTTGGATTGGTGATTGAAACGGTTGTTGAAACGGTTGTTCATGCCAGCTCCCCCATCCAGCACGTCGCTATGTTGCATAAAGCTTAATAAACGATTGCGCACGCCGTTTGAGCGACCTCAATCGGTTGCCCGGTTGCTCATGGTCCGGCATGCAAAAAGAAAGCTTGACGCGACGCGACGCGGCATGCGGGCAGGCAGGCTAGCCGCGCCCGCGGCACTGCTCAGGCCGCAGCGGCGGAATGCTTGCGCAGGAACGCCGGGACCTTCGCCGCGGCGAGCTTGTTGACCGACATCAGCAATGCGGGCTCGACCGCGGCGATGCCATAGTTTGATGCCAGGTGGCGGCCGATGTGCATCAGCACTTGCGCAGCCACCTCGGCATCGGCCTCCGCGCGGTGCGCGGTGCCGCGGAACGGGATGCCGAGCTGGCTGCCCAGGCTGCCCAGCTTATAGCTGTGCAACGCCGGGTAGACGCGCCGCGACAGCTTCAGCGAGCAAACCGTGCCGCCATGCGCGGGCGCCAACCCGAGGCGCGAGCTCTCGGCGCGCAGGAATTTTTCATCGAAGCTGGCGTTATGCGCCGACAGCGTGTCGGCGCCGATGAACTCGAGCAGGCGCGGCACGACCTCGTGCGCCGGCGGCGCAGTGTCGACCATGCGTTGCGTGATGCCGGTCAGGCTCGTGATGAAGGCGGGAATGCGCACGCCACAATTGACGAGGGAGACATAGCGCTCGACGATCGCGCCGTCGGCGATGCGCAGCGCAGCCACTTCCGTGATGCGGTCGCCCATCTCCGGCGACAATCCGGTGGTCTCGAAGTCGAGCATGACGATCTGCTTGGTCAGCATGGGGGCCTCAACCGAATTTCCGTACCGCGTCGAGCGCCAGGCCCGCGCCGATACTGCCGAACAGGTCGCCCTCGACCCTGCGCGCGGACGGCACGGCGGCGCCGATGCGCTCGCGCAGCGCCGCCACGCCGGACGAGCCGCCCGTGAAGAACACGGTATCGACCTGCTCCGGCCGCACGCCGGCTTCCCCCAGCAGGCGCTCGACCGTGCCGCCGACCGTATCCACGAGTGCGCCGATGGCCGCGACGAAGCATTCCCGATCGACGTCGAGCGCCACGGGCGGCGTGAGTCGGTCCAGGTCCGGCGTCACCCGCGCCTGGGCGGACAGCGCGATCTTCGTTTCCTCGACACGCATCGCCAGCCAGTGGCCGGCGCGGTCCTCGATGAGATTGCGCAGCCGCTGCAGCTTTTCCGGCTCGCGCGCATCGCGCACCAGTTCGCCCAACTGCTGCGACATCTTCTTCGTGTAGGCCTGGTTGATCGTGTGCCACGTCGCCAGGTTGAAGTAATAGCTGGAAGGCACGGCGCTGCCGTTCTTCAGCGTGCTGCCGTGACCCAGCTGGGGCATCACGGCGGCCAGGCTCAGGTATTTATCGAAGTCGGTACCGCCGATATGCACGCCGGCGTTCGCCAGGATGTCGTCGCGGCGATCCGGCTTCGCGGCCCGCGCCGGTGCCAGCCGCACCAGCGAAAAGTCCGACGTGCCGCCGCCGATGTCGGCGATCAGCACGAGTTCCTCGCGGGCGATCTGCGACTCGTAGTCGAAGGCGGCAGCGATCGGCTCGAACTGGAAGGCGAGATCGCGGAAACCGGCGTCGCGCGCGATGGCGGCCAGCGTATCTTCGGCCAGCCGGTCCGCGGCCGGGTCGTCGTCCACGAAGTGGACCGGGCGGCCCAGCACCGCCGCATCGAAACGGCGCCCGGCGGCCTGCTCGCCACGGCGCTTCAGTTCGCCGATGAACTGCCCCAGCAGCGACCGGAACGACAGCGCCCGGCCCGCCACCTCGGTCTGGCCATCCATCAGCGGCGTCCCGAGCAGGCTCTTCAGTGAACGCATCAGGCGGCCCTCGTAGCCGGCCAGGTAGTCGGCCAGCGCGGCGCGGCCGAACGTGACCTCGTCGTCGTCGGCATTGAAGAACACGACCGACGGCAGGGTGACCTTGCCATCCTCGAGTGGCAACATCACCGGCCGGCCCGGCTCGACCCACCCGACCGTGGAATTGGACGTGCCGAAATCGACACCGCACGCTGCTGCCATCGCTACCTCATCTGAAAGGGGCGAAATTTTACCAGAGTTGGCTTGAGCTGAATCAAATCCCGCATGCCGCAGATAGTTACGCTAGGAAATTCGACACCAAGGGAGACGGATATGGAACATCACTGCAGAGGTTCGCGGCAAGTGCGCTACAAGATGGGAGAAGACATGCGCACGGCCGGCTCGGCGGGACCGGGCCGGGCGCATGCACGACGCGGCCAGGCGCTGGAATACATCCGCGGCAACTGGCGCCGGCGCGCGGGAGCAACCGGCGTGCTGTTGGCCGTTATCGCGGTAACGCTGGCCATGGCCGGGTAGCGCCGACGCGACAAAGCAGAAATTTCCACATGGGAATTGTTGCCACAAGGTAAGTTTGCCTTTATCCTCAACCGAAACGGTCGAACCGGGCCGACACGAACGATGAGAAAAACGAAGACACCCCCTCCGGTAGACAGCGTGGCCGCCGCCAGGGTGGCCGAATACAAGGCTGCCGCCCTGCGCGAGAACCGGCGCGTCACGTCCTATGACGTGGCGCTGGTCGCCGGAGTATCGCAGTCGGCCGTGTCGCGCTGTTTCAAGCCCGGCGCGAGCGTATCGGCGGCAACCTATGCGCGCGTGATGAAGGCCGCCGCCGGCCTCGACTACATCCCCAACGCGGCGGCACGCAGCCTGATCACGCGGCGCTCGAACATGGTCGCCGTCGTGATGTCCCACGTGGCCAACCTGTATTACCCGGAAGCGCTCGCCGACCTCTCGCAGCAACTGGCCCGCCGCGGCAAGCGCGTGCTGCTGTTCACGATGCAGCACGAGTCCGACGTCGGCCACATCCTGGCCGACATCTGGCAGTACCAGGTCGACGGGGCCATCATCGCCGCTTCCCTGAGCGAGGAACAGGTGCAGGAATTCGAGCGCCGCGCCCTGCCGCTCGTGGTCTTCAACCGCAACCTGCGCGGCCGCACGGTAAACAGCGTGCTGTGCGACCAGTACGAAGCGGGCCGCATGCTGGCCACCCGGCTGGCCCGCGCCGGCCACCGCCAGTTCGGCATCGTGGCGGGGCCGGAAGCGTCGGCCCTGGCAACGGAGCGCCGCGCGGGAGCCTGCGAGCGCCTGCATGAACTGGGGCTGCCCCGCCCCGTCGTCGTGCCGGGCCGGTTCGATTATGCCGGCGGCGCCCAGGGCCTGCGGGAGATCATCGCCTGCCTCGGCAGGACACCCGACGTGGTCATCTGCGGTAACGACGTGATGGCGCAGGGCTGCCTCGACACGGCACGCCACGAGCTGGGCATCGACGTGCCTGGCACGATGTCGGTTGCCGGCCTGGATGCGATCGAACCGGCCGGCTGGCTCAGCGCGGACGTGACCACGCTGCGCCAGCCGATGCACAGCATGGCACTGGCGGCGGCCGACCTGCTCACGTCGATGATCGAAGCGCACGGCGCCCACACCGCCGAGAAGCGCATGTTTGCGCCGCAACTGGTCGAGGGCGCCACGGCCCGACTCGCGCCACCCACCGCGGATTCCCTCGCGGACGACTCGCTGGCCGCCTGAGCGGCCCTCCATTGTAACGACGCGGCTTGCATGCCGCGACACATTGTTGTGCGTTAGGACACGCACCTACTCAGCAATGTGAACGGCTTACAGTCCTTCCAAGACAGTTTTCATGGAGACCCGCATGGCGTTCGTACTTGCCGCGGCCGCTGCCGCATTTCTCGTGCAACCAGTCTGTTCATGGGACCGGCCAGGTGTCGACCGCTACCGCGGCACGCCGGCTGCCGCGCTGGCGCATTACCGCGACATTTCCGAAGCGGAGCGCGCCACCCTGGCAAGGCGCATCGACGCCGGCATTCCCGACGATAAGGTAGAGATCAGCAGGACATCCGTCACCGGGCACTACACGTATGCCGGCACGATTTCGGACATGCACTTCGACAAGACCCGGCTGTGCCGTACCGTGACCCGTTCGCAATGGCAGCCAGCACATCGCGAAACGGCAGCCGTGTATTGCGTTGGCGAGGCGTGCGTGCTGGTGCCGGAGGTGTGCGGCAACGTCAGCCGGGTACGGCGCATCGTCACGTCCGGTGGCAGCGCGCCCGGCACGACCGGCGGCGCTCCGCCGCTGCCGGCCCAGCCTCCCGAATCGCCCCCACAGCCGGCACCCGTGTATCCAGCGGTGCCATCGGGCAGCGAAGCCTTGCCGCCATGGGCCGCCCCTGTCGCGCCACTGGCGCCGCCGCCCCGGCTCGGTTACCCCGGGCCCGGCCGCGAGGTCGGCATGCCGGTTCCCCTGGCACCGATCCCCGAACCTTCCACGTGGGCGATGCTGCTCGGCGGACTCGCCTTGGTGGCGGCGCGGGCAGGCCGACGCCGCGGAAAGTGAAGCTCAGCGGGCCCAGAACACGAGGCAGGCCAGCGCGCGCGCCCGCCACGTCAGCGTGAACGCGATCGCCAGCGCGGCGGAGGCCAGCGACATCAGCCAGACCAGCACCGCGATCGAGGCGGAATCCACGCTCAGGCACAGCGCCAGGGCGGCACCCAGCGCCGCGGTTCCCAGGGTGCGCAGCGCGGCGGCGAGCCCGGCCGGTTGCGGCACTGCCCCGCGCACCTGTGCCCAATGCACATCCAGCGACAGGGCGAACCAGCCCATGCCCGCCATACACGCCGCCAGCGCGGCCAGCAGCATCAACGCATCACGCATGGCCAGCCTCCAGCACTGCGGCCTTGGCGGCGGCCGGCACGGCATCGCGCCGCCGCAGCCGCAGTGCCGCCACCGCGGCGACACCCGCACCGGCCAGCATGAACAGGTCCGCGCCGGCGACGGGCCAATATCCTTCGGCGACCGTACGCAACAGGTGATCGCCCGTGGTGATCCAGTTCAGCGCCGGCGCCAGCACGCCGAGCACGGCGATCGCCAGGCACTGTTCACGCCAGGCCGGCGCCAGCTTGCCCGCGGCCACCGGCGCGGTGCGCCACACGGCGTGCGCCATGGCCAGCGCCCACGCGCCCCAGAAGCAGTACTTCTCCAGGTCGCCTCGCCATGGCCAACCGGCGGGCAAGGTGTCCGGCAACAGCCGGTTCGCGACCAGCATGCCGAGCGCCGCGATGACCATGCCGGTGACCGTGGTGACGGCCAGCGCATCGACGACGCGTGCGCCCATGCTGCCCTGCTTCGCGTGCTGGCGCTTGCGTTTCTCGACGAAGAACAGGAAGCCGGTGGCGATGCAGGCGCAGCCGGCCAGGCCGCCCAGCACGTACAGCCAGCGCAGCAGCCAGTGGCGGAAGTGCTGCAGGTGCAGGCCGGTCAGGAATTCGTTGATCCGCGCGACGACGGTCGGTGCCGGGTCCTCGCGCAGCAGCGCGCCGGTCGATGCCTTGAAGTGGATGCCTTCGCCGGTCAGCGCGATGCGGTCGGTGCCCGCCCGGTACACCGAGACATAGCCGTTGGCGTCGCCCGGGAACTGCACGGAAAGGAAACCGACGTCGCCCGCCATGCCCTTCGCGGCCCAGCGGCGCTGCGCTTCGGCCACCATCGCGTCCACCGAGGCGAGCGGCGCGGCGACACCGGCCCGCTCGTGCGGCAAGCCGGTCTCCAGTGCTTCGATGCGTTCATGCTCGTCGTGCAGCCGTTCCAGCTGCGTGTGCGTGACCGGAAAGTAGATGTAGGCAAAGATCACCAGGCCGGTGAACGCGAAGAAGAAGTGGAATGGCAGCGCGACCACGCCGGTCAGGTTGTGCAAGTCCAGCAGGCTGCGCTGGGTGCTCTTGTTTGGCCGGAACGTGAACAGTTCGCGGAACAGCTTGCGGTGCATGATCACGCCGGTGACGAGCGCCACGAGCATCATCAGGGCGGCGAAGCCGACGATCCAGTAGCCCACCTGCTTCCATTCCAGCGTGAGGCTGTAGTGCAGCGGGTAGAAGAAGCCGCTGCCGACCTTCAGGCGGTCGTCCGGCAGCGCCTTGCCGTCGCGCGGGTCGATCGTGCGCAGCGCGAAGATATCGGTTCCCTTGTCCTTCGCGTTCGGCACGTCGTACCCCACGAACAGGCTCAGCACCGGGTCGCGGTGCGTGGTGTACGCCCCCATGCGGTTCACGGTGTCGAAGCGCTCGGGCAGCGGCCCATCGACCAGGCTGCTCATCGCGGCACGGGCATCCTCGAGCGGCTGCATGTCCTCGAACACGGGGCGCAGCAGCTTGTCGAACGACGGCATCGGCTGCGGCGCGAAGCGCGTGGCCGGCATGGCCCAGCGGTCGATCTCGCGGTCGAACACTGACAGCGCGCCGAAGAAGAACACGACCATCAGCACGAACCCCAGGAACAGGCCGAACCAGGTGTGCAGCCAGGCCATCGACAGGCGGAAATTGGACAGCATGTGCGCTCCTTCAGACCAGTTGCTGTTGCAGCAGCGATGCGGCGGCGGCCAGCACGGCCCCGCCTCCAAGCATCACCAGCCAGACCCGTCCCAGACTGCGCGCCGCGAAGGCCAGCAGGAAGGCGACCAGGAACACCAGCAGGCCGACGAGGTAGGACAGGTGTTCGGCATCGTGGAATTCCATGCCGGCGGCGAACAGCGCGGCGGTACCGAAGGCGATCACGCCCCAGCTGAAGGCATAGCCGCCGAGCACGGCGGCGGCGGTACGGTGGACGATGTGGAAAGGACTGGAGGTCAGTGCGGCCATGGTTGGCTTTCAGGGATTGAACACGGAAATGGCGCCGCAAGCCGCATGGCACCAAAGCAAATGAGAAGCATTCTCATTGTATAACGGGCTTATCCATGTTTCAACCGGAGATTGCCGCTTGACAGGCTGCGGCGCGGAGGACGCGCGCAAGAGACGGCTGTCGACCTGTCCCGTAAACGGAAAAACGCGTTGCCGGCCGGAGCCGCGCAACGCGTCCGCCGCACCGCCGGCAAGGGCGGCGCGTCGTGGCCTATGCCCGGATCACAGCTTCCAGCGCAGCGTCAGGCCGATCACGCGATCGTAGCGACGGATATCGCGCGGATTGCTCTCGATGCCGTGGTAGTCCTTGTACTTCCGGTCGGTCAGGTTTTCCACGTCCAGGGTCACGCCGAGGGTGTCGCTGATCTTGTACGAGATCGATGCATCCACGGTCTCGATCGGATCGACGATCAGGTCGATCGGGCCGATCGGCGCCGCAATGGCGCGGTAGTTGAACGTGTCCACGAAGCGGCTGCGGTAGTTGTAAGCCAGGCGGCCGGACCACGGGCCGCGCTCGTACAGGCCGACGATATTGGCGGCGTTCTTGGACATGCCCTGAAATGGCGCTTCCTTGCCGTTGTCGATGAAGTGACCCTTCATGTACGTGTAGTTCGCTTCCAGGCCGAAACCACTGAGCCAGCCCGGCAGGAAGTCGTAGAACTGGCGGTAGCCGATCTCGATGCCTTCCAGCTGGCCATCGTTGACGTTGCGCGGGCGGTCCATGCGGTACTGCTTGCCATCGATCGTTTCCAGTGCCAGCGAACGGATGATGTAGTTCTCGAACTTGTGCTTGAACACCGTGGCGGTCACGCTGCCGGTCGGTGCGAAGTACCATTCGAGCGCCACGTCGGCATTCTTGCCGACGACCGGCTTCAGGTCCGGGTTGCCGCCGTTGCCGCCATAGATGCCCAGGCCATCGGGCGTCGCACCCAGCGATACGCCCGGGTTGAAGTCGCCGAAAGCCGGACGCTGAATCGTCTTGCCCGCATTGATGCGGCCGATCAGCGAGTCGGTCAGGTTGGCCTTCACCGTCAGGTTCGGCAGCACGTCGGTATCGGAAACCTTGCGGTTGACCGCCACCGGCTGGCCAGCGATGTTCGAGAAGCCGTTCACGTCCAGCTTGGTCTTCACGACACGCACGCCCAGCGTGCCTTCGACCGGGACCGGCCCCGCGTTGAAGCCGAAACGGGTCTTGCCGTACAACGCGCTCGTGTCTTCGCTGTTCGTGTACAGGGAGTACGGGTCGGGCGCCGTGCGGCCATCGCGGCCGTACAGCTTGCGCCAGGCGTCGATGTTGCGATGCTGGTAATCGCCGCAGATCACCAGCCACTGCGCCATGCCGTAGTCGTTCGAGAACGCTTTCGACGGGCAGGTCAGGCCTGGCAGCGAGCTCACTGCCGGCAGGCCCGGCACCGCCGGCAGGAAGTTCAGGCTTTCATGCTGGTAGCGCGCGGTGCGCTTGGCCAGCCGGACGCCCATCGAGAACTCGCGGAAGAAGCTTTCCTCTCCATTGCTGTACGTGGCGTCGGCACGCCAGTCCTTCGACTGGCCGCCGGACGCCTGCCAGTTGTCGATGAAGTTGTGCAGCGTGTAGTTGTTCGGGTCCAGCATGTTGTAGCCGGGATAGTCGAAACGCGCGCCGCCGTTCACATAGGTCTGGCCGACAATCGTGGTCGGATGCGCCAGCATCTCCATGATCGGCATTTCCTGCTTCCAGCGGCTGGTGGTGCGCACGAACTCGGTCGAGACGCGCAGGTCCGGGGTCACGCGCCACTTGGCCCCGATCGCGCCCTGGTGCGTTTCGGAATCGTCGCGCGGCGCCTGGTTGGAGCTCAATGCCGTCGGACTGCTGGACGACGTGACCGTGTCCACCTGGTTCGTGCCAGGGAACAGCGTGTACTGCGTGGTCGGGCCCCAGCCCAGGTTGGCCAGGAAGAACTGGCTTTCGCGGTCGTGGTCGATGCGGGTCGACCAGCCTTCGGCGTACAGTTCCACGTCCTTCGACGGCTTAAACTGGACAGCCCAGTTGGCGGCATAGCGCTCGCGCACGCCGACCACGCTCGAATGGCCCAGGTCGACGGGGCCCGTGACGGCCGGGTTCGGCTTGCTGGTGTTGTTCGTGACGGTATTGTCCGGCGGCGAATTCCACGTGACTTCGTCGAAGTAGCGGCCTTTCTGGTACGACACGCCGAACAGCGCGCCGAGTTCGCCGAAGCCCGTGTTCCAGCGGTTCGAGATCATGCCGGACACTTGCGGGTCGGTCTTGCCGACCTTGTCGCGGCTTTCCAGGCGGCCCGTCATGCTGGCCGAAAAGCCCTTGAAGTCGAACGGGCGGGCCGTGCGCACGTCGATCACGCCGGCGGTGCCGCCTTCGACCATTTCCGCGCCCTGCGTCTTGTAGACATCGATACGCTGGAGCATGGTGGTCGGAATGTCCGACAGGTACAGGTTACGGCCGGTCGAGGTGTAGACCTCCCGGCCGTTCAGCAGCGTGGTCAGGCCCGGCAGGCCGCGAATGATCACTTCATTCGCTTCGCCGCCCTGGCGGCGCACCTGCACGCCGGTCACGCGGCCGAGGATCTCGGCCACGTTCTTGTCCGGGAACTTGCCGGCGTCTTCCGCGACGATCGAATCGATCACCTCGTCGGAGTTGCGCTTGATCGTTTGCGCGCTCTGTGCGGCGCGCCGCACACCGGTCACGACGACTGCGACCGGTTCGGTCGATGCCTGCGCCTGCTCGGCCACGGCCTGGGCGTTTTGTGCCCAGACCGATGCGCTGCTGAGGATGCCGGCACCCGCCAGGACGGCGACCGACAGTTTCATTTTCATCTGATGCGATGGGGGAGTGTGACCGAACGAATTCGATGTCATCGAGGATCTCCTGATCGTTATAGTTTTTGTGAAAAGACGTGTGCTACCACTGTCAACTCAATACTGCAAGGCGATGGTAGTGATCGGAGTGAGATCGATCCAATCATTTTTTTGCGGAATCCGATGTCATATTTGATATTGCTACCGGCACCTCAGCGGTTCGCAGCAGCAACACCCGTTCCTCATGAGATCCAACGCGATGCTCGGGATGCTGCTTGCGCTTTGATTACAAAGGCTTTCAACCCGCCGCGGCGGGAGCGTAAGCGCTCGGATTCGCGCAAGAACGTGATTGCACCGCATGCTGCGCGGCCATGCCGATCGAAGACAGGCCGCCCGGGACGGGCATCGAATCCGGTTGCATTGTATGAATTGCGCAACATGGTACCGGCACCCTTGCGCGCCATCCGGCAATGGCCCGGCGATGCATGAATGTCATCGAAAAGGGTGTTCCGCGCACCGCTGGCCGGCTACACGCCACGCGAGCGGGCCGAAGCGGCCGAGCGGCGCCCCGACAAGGCGACGAGCCGCGCCGGCGCGCAGCGTCCCGCCATCCGCACGCTCGACGAAGGCACGCAAGTCCTGCTCGTCACACCGGGCGACATCGACGCGCTGGCCGGCGACACGACCGAGGCGGTTCGGGCCTGATCCTCATCTATACGAAGTCGCTGCGCAAGGGAGAATTCGTGCGCATCGGGCATCCCGAGGGCACGGTGGCGCAAGGGGGCATGTTCGCCACCCGGCTGCGCACCCGCTTCGGCGAGGAGATCGCCCTGCCCGATGCCTTTATCCTTGGGAACACGGTGCGCAACTTCTCGCGCGCCCGGCCGGGCACCGGCTGCATGCTGGACACGGGCGTCACCATCGGCTACGACACGCCGTGGCGGCAGGTGCACGCCATGCTCGCCGCCGCGGCTGCGGCGACGCCCGGCCTCGCCGCCGATCCCGCGCCGATCGTGGCCCAGACCGGGCTGTCGGACTTCTACATCGGGTACAAGCTGATCGCCTATGTGGAATACGCGTCGCCGCGCGACCGCGCCGAAGTCCTGACCCACCTGCACCAGAACATCGTCGACGAATTCAACCTGCGGGGCGTGCAGATCATGTCGCCGCACTCCACCGAGCAGCCGGCCGCGGCGCACGTGCTCGCCCCTGCGGACTGGCACCGGGCGCCGGCGGCGCCGCCGCCCGACCACGTCCCATGACCGGTTAGCGGGTTGTTGCATGGATGCCGCAGATCGCGACATTTCCGCGCCACCAGTTGGAACGGTCCCGCTACACTGAGCCTCCCTGAATCGGGAGGTGACCATGATGCCGACGGTGTTGGGAATCAATCGCACGCAGGACGCCAGTGCCTGCCTGATGCGCGGCCAGTCCCCGTTCTACATGGCCACGCGCCACGGGGTCGAATGCGTGGCCAAGCAGCTGTGGGACCGCGACGACGACAACCCCGTCGGCCTTGGCATGTTCTACTTCCTGCTGGCGGACGCGATCTTTCCCGGCGAAGGCAACGAGGGCGGCGGCAAGGCGCCATGATCCAGGCCTACCCAGCCCACGCCAGCGTGCCGCGCGGCGGCACATTGATGCTTCACGTCAGCACCGGCCGCCGCCGCTTTCGCATGCACTCCCTGCGCTGGACCGGGCGGCTCGAACCGCTGGCCGCCACGGCCTGGCTGCCCGGCGAACATGCGCCGCTGCGCGATGCCGGCAGCACCGACTGGCCGCAAGCGGTGGTCTCGGGCGATGGCGGGCCCGTCGCCGCGATCACCCGCAACGTGATGTCGCATCTGCTGGAGGGCACGGCATGAAGGCGTTGCCCCTGCCGCACGCCGGCGGCATCGTCGTCTTCCGTGCGCTGCAGCTGGGCGACATGCTGTGCGCGGTGCCGGCCCTGCGCGCCCTGCGGGCGGCCGCGCCGCACGCCCACATCACGCTCGTCGGCCTGCCGTGGGCAGCCCAGTTCGCGCAGCGCTTCGCCGCCTACCTCGACGATTTCCTGCCCTTTCCCGGCCACCCCGCCCTGCCCGAGCAGCCGGTGCGGCACGCCGACATGCCGGCCTTTCACACGGCGCTGGCGCGGCGCAGGCCGGCACTGGCGATACAGATGCATGGCGACGGCACGCGCACCAACGCAATCGTGGCCGGCTTCGGCAGCGCCGCCTGTGCCGGCTTTTACCCGGAAGGCGCGACCGCGCCGCCGGGCTGGGCCGGCATACCCTGGCCCGCCGCGGGGACCGAACCGGAACGGCTGCTGCGGCTGACGGACAGCCTGGGCGCACCGCGCCGCGGCGACCAGCTGGAGTTTCCCCTGACGGCCGGCGACACGGCGGAACTGCGCTCGTCCGGCCTCGCCGAAGGCCTCGTGCCGGGCGCCTACTTCTGCATCCACCCGGGCGCGCGCAGCCGCGACAAGTGCTGGTCCGTGGAACGCTTCGCCGAAGTGGCGGATCACGTCGCGCAGGCCTGGGCGCTGACTCCCGTATTTACCGGCGCGGCCAACGAGGCCGACCTGGCGAACGCCGTGGCGCGGCGCATGGCGGTGCCCGCGCGCATCGCCGCCGGCCCGATCTCGATCGGCGCGATGGCGGCGCTGATGGCGGGCGCGCGACTGCTGGTGTGTAACGATACGGGGGTTTCGCACATCGCGGCCGGCCTGCGCCTGCCCAGCGTGGTCGTGTTCAGCAAGGCCGATATCCGCCGCTGGGCCCCGGCCGACGCGGCGCTGCACCGCTGCCTGTGGGACCCGGAAGGCGCCCGCGCCGCCGACGTGATCGCCCATGCCGACGCGCTGCTGGCCGGCGCGCCGCCCGCGGGTCAGCGCTCGTAGACTTCCATGGCCCGCGCGGCGACGTCATCGGCGTCCACGTCATCGACGAACGACACGTCGTGCGCGCAGCGCTCGTACCGGTTGTCGTGCCCGCACACACGGGGGCAATGCACGCACGCCGACACGGCGGGGCTGAGCAGTTGCAGGCGCAACGCGACACTGCCTGCCACATTGGTGTACCAGAAGAGGCATCATGCCGGGCGCGCCGTGGGTACCGATGCATCCGGGTGCCACGGCGCCGTCGCGCCGCTACCCGGCGGCGCACTGGTCGCGCGTCATCGAACAGGTCACGCGCCGGGCTGGCCTGCAGGTGGTGCTCACCGGCGGGCCGGACGAAGTGGCGCTGGTGCGTTACATTGTCGCCGCGGCCGATGGCGCGCCGGGAGCCGTGCTGGCACTGGCCGGCCAGTTATCGCTGGGCGAACCGGGGGCGGCGATCGCGCTGGCCGGCGGTGGCCTCGAACAATTCCAGGCCGGCGCATATCAGCGCCGCGCTGGGCACGCCGGTCGTCGACCTGTACGCGCTGACGAATCCGCAGCACACGCCATGGCAGGTGCCGAACCGAGTGCTGTTCCACGACGTGCCATGCCGGAATTGCTACAGCAGCGTGTGCCGCGAGGGGCACCATGCTTGTCTGGCGCAGGTGAAGCCGGAACAGGTGGTGGCGGCCCTGCTGGAATTGCTCGATGAGGCGGACGTTGCGCCCGCCGGCTTGCCTTCGGCCGCGCGCCCCGTGGCAGCCGCCCCGCCGCGTACGCCGTGAGCGGGTGTCAGTCCGCCGGCGCCCGCTTGCGCGGCCGTGCGGGCTCGGCCCGTTCCGCGGCGTGGCGCAGCGCTGTTTCCAGCGCGGCGGCACGGCCGGTCGCCGCGGCTGCCTCGGCGCGGGCCGCGGCCAGCTCGCGGCGCGCGCCCGCCAGCTCGCTGAACGCGCCATCGCGGGCGGCCGCGGCGGCGGCGGCGCTGCCTTCGAGCGCACCGATGCGCTGGTGCAGCGCGGCCGCCTGCGACAGCGACTCGCGCAGCTCGGCGCGATGGCGTTCCGTGGCCGCCTCGGCCGCCTCCCGCCCGGCGTCCAGCGCCCTTTGGAGGCGCTCGATGTCCTGCATTGCCTGCCGTTGCCTCGCTTCGGCGGCATCCCGTTCCGATTGCAGCTGCGTGCGCAGCTTGTCGAGGGCCGCGGCATGGTCGCGCTCCACGGTCTTGAACCACGCGTGCTGCTCGTTGAGCTCCTTGCGCGCTTCGTCGGCGCGCTCGCGCAAGCGCGTATTCAGCGCCTCGCTCGCGCCGAGCTGGTGACGCAATGCCGTCACCTCGTCCCGCGCGGCCGCCAGCGCTGCCCGTCCGGCTTCCAGCTCGGCCGCGAGTGCCGCGGCGCGCGCGGCCGCCTCCTCCTCCGCCCGGGCCGCCGCGGCGACCCGCGCCTCCGCTTCCTCGCGCAGGACCGCCAGCGACGCGGCCGCGGCGTCCTGTGCCTGTTTCCACAGCGCCGACAGCAGCTCGCCGGCACCCGTCCGCAAGGATTCGGGCAGGTCCGGCCCCTCGATCGTCACCCGGCTGCGTTCGCGCAACTGGCTCCAGAACTTGGCCAACGCCTCGGCCGGCGCCGACATGCTGCCCTTGCGAACCAGCTGGTACAACCGGTTCGCCGTGGGCGTCAATCCATAGCGGAAGAACATCACCGCGCAGACCTCGCGGTACAGCTCCTGCGTATTCGGATGGCGCGCACGCAACGCCTCCACATCGTTCAACAACTGGGTTTCGGCGGTCAGCGCGGTTTCCATGGGAGCTCCTGTCATTGTTCAGTAATAATACAACGCTATATGTAGCGTTTCCAGACCGCGAAGGGCTTCGGAATAAAAAGTTGCCTGAAATCGGGGTCTGACCCTGGTTTCAGGCAACGAAGACGGTTTAACCGCGTCGATCGCTGCGGTGAGACAGGAAAAGTGATCATTTGATACATTAAGAGGCAAATTTTGCATTTGCTGTTGCATTTCAGAACGGTTATCATCACCGGCTTTTTTCACGACACCTGCAGGAGCCACAATGGTCCGACCGCATCCGATTCCCCACGCCGTGGCGCTGGCATGCCTGGCGCTGGGCCAGGCGTCGGCCCAGGCCCAGGAGGACGTACCGATAGCCGAAGTGGTGGTGACTGCCACCCGCCAGGCAAAGTCCGTCGACAAGATTCCGGGCGCGGTCACGGTGGTGGGCCAGCGCGACCTGGAAACGCAGTACCTGCTGGCCGACGACCCGTCGGCGGCGCTGGCCACGTACATTCCCGGCTATTCGCCGAGCCGGCAGAAGCTCTCGTCCACCGGCGAGTCGCTGCGCGGGCGCACGCCGCTGATCCTGCTCGACGGTGTGCCGCAATCGAATCCGCTGCGGGCCGGCATGCGGGAAGGCTACTTCGCCGACACGGCAATCATCGAGCGGATCGAGGTCATCGCTGGAGCGTCCGCCATTCAGGGAATGGGCGCGACCGGCGGCATCATCAACTACATCACGAAGACGCCGCGCCAGGAAGGGACCAGCTATGCCGTCCATGCCCGCGCGGCCACGGGCTTCCGGCACGACAACCTCGACTGGAAGACGGGCTTCTCGGTCGCGCACAAGTCCGGCGCGTTCGACCTGTTCGGCTATGCCAGCGTACAGCGGCGCGGCATGGCCTACGATGGCGACGGCCGCCTGGTCGGCATCGACGCGCTGCAGGGCGACACCCTCGATGCCGGGGGGCACGACGTTTTCCTCAAGCTGGGCCGCAATTTCGGCGACCAGCGGGTGCAGTTGACGGTCAACCGCTTCAACTTCCGTGGCGACCTCGACTACGTTACGGTGCCCGCCGACTTCGTGCACGACATCCCCACTTCCGCAACGCCGGGACGCCCGCCCGGCAACCCCGCGCGCAATGACGTGCGCACCGCCAGCCTGGATTACCGCCACGGTGCGCTGCTGGGCGGCGTCTTCAGCGCCCAGCTGTTCAGCCAGGACTTCAAGGCGCTGTACGGCGGCAGCAATACGTTCACCTTCCAGGATGCGCGCCTGGCGCGCCCCGGCAGGCTGTTCGACCAGTCGGAAATCAATGCCGACAAATACGGTGCGAAGCTGACCTATGTGCGCCCCGACCTGCTGCTGCCCGGCCTCGAGTGGACAGTGGGGATCGACCACCTGCGCGACCGCAGCGGCCAGCGCATGGCGCTGACGAACCGCACCTGGGTGCCGACGCTGGACTTCACGTCCACCGCACCCTTCCTGCAGCTCGAGTACGAGGCCGGCTCCTTGACGATACGGGGCGGTGTGCGGCGCGAATCGGCACGCCTGGAAGTCGATCCGTATACCACCCTGTGGTCCTATGGCGGGCACGCCGTCGGCGGCGGCACCCGTTCGTTCGACAAGGCCGTGAAGAACGTCGGCGCCGTGTGGCGTTTCGCCTCCCATTGGTCGGCGTTCGTCTCCTCTTCCGAAGGTTTCGGCCTGCCCGACGTGGGCGTGGTGCTGCGCGGCGTGAACCGGCCAGGCCAGTCCGTCGGTACGCTGTTCGAACTGCAGCCCGTCATCACGCGCAATCAGGAAATCGGCGTCAACTGGCGCGGCGTGCGCGGCAGCGCCGGCGCCTCGTTCTACGATTCGCGTTCCAAGCTCGGCACCGTCATGCGCATCAATGCCGAAGGGCTGGGCGTGCTGGACCGCGTGCCCACGACCGTGCGCGGCTGGGAAGTATCGGCCGAACTGCGGCCGACGAAGGCGTATTCCCTGTTTGGCACGTATGCGAAAACGATGGGCAAGACCGCCGCGGCGGCCGGCGCGCCCATGGACCTCGCGCTGGGGGCCCGCGCGCAAGGTCCGCACAAGCTGGTGATCGGTGCCAACTGGCAGCCGCTGCCGCGCACCCAGCTACGGCTGCAGGCGACGCGCCTGTCCGACCGCGACATCAATATCGGCCGCGCTGCCGGGCCGATCGTGCTCGAGGAGCACTTCCGCGGCTATACCCTGGCGGACCTGGCCGGCACGTGGGATACCCGCTGGGGCCGCTTTGGCCTGGGCATCGAGAACCTGACGGACCGCCATTACATCGGCTACTACCCGCAATCGGTCCGGTTCAAGGACCCCTTGACCTACTTCGCTGGCCGGGGCCGCACGTATTCCATCAGCTATACACGCAGCTTCTAGTCTGCAACGCGGCAAAGTTCCCTAAAATCGTTTGCGTTTTATCAAAACTATTGCAACTGGCTGAACCGAAGGCTTAATGAATCGGCACGACGGGCCCATAATCGGCCCAGAGGGTACGATAACGTGCCCGACCATGGAGGCCGGTCATGAACATCTTTCCGTCAGTGCTGTGGGGCAGGCTGCGAGGCTGCGCTCCCGTCAAGCCGGCGGCGGTAAGCCAGGACGCCGCCGCCCAGCTGCGCGAGTGGGTGCGCAGCGGCGCGCCGATGGCCGGGCGCGACCTGTCCGGCAGCGACCTGCGCGGGATGGTGCTCGATGGGGCGGACCTGTCCGGCGCCGTGCTGGAAGGCGCCGACCTGCGTGGCGCCAGCCTGCGCGGCACGCTGCTGCGCCATGCGCTGCTGACCGGCGCGCTGCTCGATGATGCCGATGCCTGCGGGGCCCAGTTCGACGGCGCCCGCCTCGACGGCAGCGGCGCCGAACACGCGCGGCTCCGCGGCGCATCGCTGCGCGGGGTGCGCGCCAACGAGGCCAACTGGCAAGGCGCCGACCTGTCCGATGCCAACCTCGATGAGTTCGTTGCCGTCGGCATCACCCTGTCGCACGCGGTGCTCGACCGCAGCCGCGCCACGGCAGCCGTGCTGCTGGACGCGCACGCCGGCGCCAGCCGCTGGCGCGGCGCCCGCTGGGACAAGGTGCTGGCCTTGCGGGCACAGTTTCCACGCGCAGACTTCCGCCAGACGCGCCTGTCCGGCTGCGCCCTCAGCGGTGCCGACCTGGCCGGCAGCACCTGGCAATATGCCGAGCTGGACGGCTTGCAAGGGGCTGCCGGCACGGACTGGCAAGGCGCCGTGCTGCGCGGCGTACGGGCCGCCGATTGCAATTTTCACGGCGCCCGGCTGGCGAACGCCGACCTGACGGGCGGACGCTTCCTGCGGTCGGACTTCGGTACCAGCGACCTCACCGGCGCGCTGCTCGACAACGCCCAGTTTCCGTTCGCCACGCTGATCGGCGCCCGGCTGCAGCGCGCGCAGGCCAATGGCGCGGACTTCGCCCGCTGCGCCTGCCGCCGCGGCGACTTCGCCGGCGCCACGATCGACGGCGCCCGCTTCGCCTGGCCCGGCGCCGGCGGCGACCTGTCCCTGGTGACCCGGCTGGCCGCCGGCGTGCCCTGAACGGCCCCTGTGCTAACCCAGGTCGCGCAAGTCGGCGACCGGCGCGTTGCCGAAGCGCGCATCCAGCACATAATCGACCAGCGCCGCACCGGCATCGCCGGGATCGGCCAGCGCGCCGTCGCGCTTCAACGCCATGAAGCGTTCGATGGCGGGAAAATCGGTTTGTGCTGTCGCGCGGATTTCTGCCTGCATGGCCGTATCGATCACGCCCGGCGCGACGCTGGCGATGGACAGGTTCGGCAGGCCATCGAGCGCCACCGCGCGGGCATGCATGTCCAGCGCCGCCTTGGTCGCGCAATACAGGCTCCAGCCGCTGTACGGCGCCCTGCCCGCCCCGCTCGATACGTGCGCCACGCGCCGCCCGGCGCAGCCGGCCGTCGCGGCCACGAACGCATCGGTGAGCACCAGCGCGGCGGTGACATTCACGGTAACCGCCAGCGCCAGCCGGCCTGCTCCCTGCCCGCCCGGAGGGCCGACCGGTTGCACGACCCCGGCATTATTGATAAGGATTGCGCGCTCGGCGCCGGCCAGGAAAGCGGCCAGCTCGCCGCCATCCAGCCAGGCGGACAGCGCCGCCGGATCGCCGAGGTCGAGCGCCACCTCGCGCACGCCTGGCAAGCCGGGATTGCCGTGCCTGGCAATGCCCATCACCTCGGCGCCGCGCGCCAGCAAGGCGCGCGCGATACCCTCGCCCAATCCCCGGCTGTGTCCCGTCACGATGGCCTTCATCCGTCCTCCACTGGCAAAAAGCGCATTGTAGTGGGAGCGCGGCATCGGCGCCGCGCCCGTCAGCTGGATTGCAGCCGCTTCGTTTCGTAGACCAGCGTGGCGCAGTGCAGCGTGATGCGGGAGCCGAGGCTGCCGCCCGTCAATTGGTGGACCACGCGTAGGCCGTACGACTGCATGGCGCGCTCGAACGCGACGATATTGCGTTCGCCGACGCGCAGCGGCGACTGCACGCGGTCGAACAGGCTGGCGCCGCCGGCGGCCACCACTTCCAGTTCGGCGTAATCCTCCGGCCGCGCGCCGAGCCCGCGCAGCAAGGCGGGAACGGCATTGCTGACGTAGCGGACGTCGATGCCGGAATCGCCCGCCGGCGCTTCCGCGAGCAGGCAATGCGCCAGCGCGCAACGCTTCTTGCGCCGCCAGATGATGCCGATCCCCACGCAGGAGCCCAGCAGTGCGGTCAGCACCATGTCGCCGGTTCCGACCGCCATGGCGCCGGCCCACACGTGCCGGACGTCGGCCTGTGGCGGGCGAGCGACAATGCCGGGCGGCCCCGGTTGCGGAAACTGCGGAAAGCTTACAGGCATGCGGGCCCAATCGGGAGAGTTGTCAGGGAAATACGGGCGCCGGACATTGATTGGGTCGGCACGTAATGATGCCGCGAGGAAACTCAACTGTAAAGGATTTTCAATCGTGCGCGCAGATGGCACAGCAATTGCATATCGTATGCGGTCATGGGAGGAAAACCAACGTGTACTTCTACAACGAAATGTCGGCGCCAGACGGCGTACGGCAGCACTACCGCGAGTTCGCCGCCTGGCTTGCCGAACAGACACCGGAATCGCTGGAGCGCAAGCGCCTCGAAGCGGACCTGACGTTCCGCCGGGTGGGCATCACGTTCGCCGTGTATGGCGACGACGCCGGCACGGAACGGCTGATCCCGTTCGATGCGATTCCCCGCATCATCCCGGCCGGCGAGTGGGCGCAACTGGAACGCGGGCTGGTGCAACGCGTGAAAGCGCTGAACATGTTCATCCACGACATCTACCACGACCAGGAGATCATCCGGGCCGGCGTGGTGCCGGCCGAGCAGATCTACCGGAACGCCCAGTACCGCCCCGAGATGCAGGGCATCGGCGTGGCGTCGGACATCTATGCCCACATTGCCGGGGTCGATATCGTGCGCGCCGGCGCCGGCGAATTCTATGTACTGGAAGACAATCTGCGGGTCCCGTCCGGCGTCTCCTACATGCTGGAGGACCGCAAGATGATGATGCGGCTGTTCCCCGAACTGTTCGCGCGCCACCGTGTCGCGCCGGTCGACCATTACCCCGACCTGTTGCTGGACAACCTGCGTTCGGTCGCCCCGGTCGGCGCCCCCGATCCGACGGTGGTGGTGATGACCCCGGGCATGTACAACTCGGCCTACTTCGAGCATGCATTCCTGGCCCAGCAAATGGGTGTCGAGCTCGTCGAAGGGAAGGACCTGTTCGTCAACGACAACGCGGTGTACATGCGCACCACACGCGGCCCGCGCCGGGTCGACGTGATCTACCGACGGCTGGACGACGATTTCCTCGATCCGCTGTCCTTCCGCGCCGATTCCTCGCTGGGCGTGCCGGGCCTGCTGTCGGTCTACCGCGCCGGCCGCGTGACGCTCGCCAATGCCATCGGCACCGGCGTGGCGGACGACAAGTCGATCTACCCATACGTGCCGGACATGATCCGATTCTACCTGTCCGAGCAGCCGGTGCTGAACAACGTGCCGACGTACCAGTGCCGGAAGAAGGACGAGCTCGAATACACGCTGGCCAACCTGCCCGACCTGGTGGTGAAGGAGGTGCACGGCGCCGGTGGCTACGGGATGCTGGTCGGCCCGGCCTCGACGCGCGCGCAGATCGAGCAGTTCCGGGCGCGGCTGCTGGCGCGCCCGGACGGCTATATCGCCCAGCCGACCCTGGCCCTGTCGAACTGTCCCACCTTCGTCGAGTCCGGCGTGGCGCCGCGCCACATCGACCTGCGCCCCTTCGTCCTGTCCGGCAAGACGACGTCGATCGTGCCGGGCGGCCTGACGCGCGTGGCGCTGAAGGAGGGTTCGCTGGTCGTCAACTCGTCGCAGGGCGGCGGCACGAAGGATACCTGGGTCCTGGAAAAGGAGGAAACATGCTGAGCCGCACCGCCGACCACCTGTACTGGATGGCCCGCTACACCGAGCGGGCGGAAAACACCGCGCGCATGCTCGACGTGAACGTGCAGACTGCGCTGCTGCCGCAGTCCGATACCGATGCGCAGCAGGCCTGGCGGGCCATGCTGGGCATCTCCGAGTTGCAGCAGGTCTATGACAGCCGCCATCGCGCGCTGATGCCGCGCGACGTGATCGATTTCATGGTGCGCGATCCGGCCAATCCATCGTCGATCGCGGCGTGCCTGAACGGCGCCCGCGAGAACGCCCGCGCCGTGCGCGGCACCCTCACGACCGAGGTGTGGGAGGTGCAGAACCAGACCTGGCTCGACCTGCAGGTGAAGCTGCGCCAGCGCCTCCACGAGCGCGATCCCGGCCAGTTCTTCGAATGGGTGAAGTACCGCTCCCACCTGTCGCGCGGCGTGACGATCGGCACCATGCTGCAGGACGAGGCCGTGCACTTCATCCGGCTCGGCACCTTTCTGGAACGGGCCGACAACACGGCGCGCATCCTGGACGTGAAATACCTCGGCGGCGGCGAGGACAGCGGGCGGCGCGATTTCTACTACTGGGCGGCGCTGTTGCGCTCCGTCTCCGGGTTCGAGGTGTACCGCAAGATCTACCGGGACGTGATCACGCCGGAACGCGTGGCCGAGATGCTGATGCTGCGGGCCGACATGCCGCGCTCGCTGCTGGCCTGCATGGAGGCGGTGGTGACGAACCTGCGCGAGGTGAGCAATGCCGCGTCGGCCGAGACCGAGCGGCTGGCGGGGCAGCTGCACGCCGAACTGCGCTTCGCCCGCATCGACGACATCCTGGCCGGCGGCCTGCACGATTACCTGACCGCCTTCCTGCGCCGCATCTACGAACTGGGGAACCGCGTCAGCCGCGACTTCCTCCTGCCCCTGGCCGCCTGAGGAGAAATCATGCAACTGTCGATCCGCCATGAAACCCGCTACACGTACTCCGAACCGCTGGCTTATACGATCCAGCAACTGCACCTGACGCCGCGCATCGAACCGCAGCAGCACGCCGTGCACTGGAAGCTGCTGGCGCCAGGGCACCTGAACGCCTATACGGATGCCTATGGCAACCTGTCGCACATGCTGACCATGGACCGCGCCCACGGCAACCTGGCCATCGTGGCCGAGGGCGTCGTCGAAACGAGCTCCCCCTGGCAGGGCCGTATCGCCGCGAATGATTCGCTGTCCCCGCTGATCTACACGATGCCGACCCGGCTGACGGCGCCCACGCCGGGCATCATCGAGCTGGCGGCCGCCTGCCTGCCGGACGGTAGCGCGGGCAGCCGCCACCTGATGAAGCTGGCCGAGCACATATTTGGTGCGGTCCGGTATCAAAGCGGTGCGACCGCCGTGACTACGCCGGCCGGCGACGCGCTGCAGCTGGGCAGCGGCGTGTGCCAGGACCACGCGCACATCTTCCTGGCCTGCTGCCACGCGCACGGCATTCCGGCGCGCTATGTGTCCGGCTACGTCGATCCGGAAGACACCGGGCATGCCGCCAGCCACGCCTGGGTCGACGCATGGGCCGCCGATCCGGGCCACGAAGGGTGGATCAGCATCGACGTCACCCATGCGCGCCTGATGACGGACGCCTACTGCCGCATCGCCGTCGGCCGCGACTACGAGGCGGCGGCGCCGGTGCGCGGCATGCGCCACGGCGGCGGCGACGAGGCGCTCGCTGTCGACGTCCGGATCGTGCAACAATGAGGCGGCACACCTGCGACGATGACGACGACGTCCATGATTGAAAGCACCCCATGACCTATTGTGTTGGCATGCGCCTGGATGCCGGGCTCGTATTTCTTTCCGACTCGCGTACCAATGCCGGCGTCGACCAGATCGGCACTTTTCGCAAGCTGAACGTGTTCGAGAACCCGGGCGACCGCCTGATGGTGTTGATGACGGCCGGCAACCTGTCCATTTCGCAGTCGGTGCTGCAGCTGGTGAACGACTACGTCGGCACGAACGGCTTCACGATCTGGACGGCGCCGAACCTCTACGAGGCCACGCGCATCGTCGGCGAAGCCGTGCGCGCCGTCCACTTGCGCGAAGCGCAGGCGCTGGCCCAGTGCAATATCGAATTCAACGTGGCGATCCTGTTCGGCGGCCAGATCCGCGGCGAGGCTTGCCGGCTGTTCCAGATCTACTCGGCCGGCAACTTCATCGAGGCGCACGACGAGAACACCTACTTCCAGATCGGCGAGGCGAAGTACGGCAAGCCGATCATCGACCGCGTGATCACGCCCCGCTCCTCGCTCGACGAGGCTGCCAAGTGCGCGCTGATCTCGATGGATTCGACGCTGCGGTCGAACATCTCGGTCGGCCTGCCGCTCGACATGCTGGTGTACGAAAAGGACAGCCTGGCCGTGACCCGCTTCGTCACCATCGATGAAAGGAACGAGTATTTCCAGATGCTGCGCGGCACCTGGGGCGCGCAGCTGCGGCAAGTCTTCGAAGGCATCGAGGCACCGCGCTGGCAGTCGGCACAGGGCGCGACGGCACAGCCGGTGCGCATGCCCTTGCCGGAAGCGGTGGCACCGGTGGCCGCGCCGGCGGCACTGCAGTCTCTGGCACAGCAGTTCGGCGACCCGCAACAGTAATGCCGTTGGACTTGCCCTTTCCAGCGACTATGCTGGAGAAGATGGCGGACCGGCGGGAGGGGCATGGTGCAGCGGGAATCGGAACCGAGGGGAATCGAACAGAGGGGGACGGAACGCGCGGCAGTACCGGCGGACGAACGCGCGGCGTTCCTGGACATCGTACGCGGTCGACGACAGGCCGTCGCGCGCGCGGTGGACGGATTGCGCCGCCGCGACAACGGCCTGACGTGGCTGAGCGTGATCGCCAGCGCCATCGCCACGGTGCTGACGGCCGCCCCGGCGATGGGCGGGCCGGAACTGACCCGCGCCCTCGGCTCGGCCGGGCCGGATACGCCGAGCTGGCGCATCCTGTGCGGGGTGGCCAGCATCTGTTCGCTGCTGGCGGCTATCGCCACCAACCTGCACCGGCAGCAGGACGTAACGGGCAGGCTGGCCCGCTGCCAGGCCGGCGCCGCCCGCCTCGAGGCGCTCGAACTACAGGTCGCGTTCCAGAAGGTGCCGCTGGCGGAGGCCACCGCGGAATACGGCAGGATCATCGCCGAACTGCCGCCGCTGCCCCAGGGGTAGGCTCAGCGGTCCTGCTTGCGCAGGCTGTGCCAGATCCCGACGAGCACGGGCAAGCCGAGCGCGACGCCGGAAACGGCATCCCAGACGCCATCGCCCAGCAGCGCCGCCACCAGGCCGATCGCCGTGAGGATCGCCAGCATGATCGGCACGCCCCACAGCCGCAGGAAAGCCGGGCTCATCGCGCCTCTTCCCGCGCCAGCGCCGGCACGCCCGCCACCTCGGCCGCCGCGCCCTCTTCATCGGTGGCGCGCGCCGGTACCGGCACGCCGCGCTTGAGCCACAGGTACAGCCCGCTGCCCAGCACGATGATCGACAGCACGTCGAGCGCCGCCCACAGCAATTGCAGCACCGGCCCGCCATAGTCGCCGAAGTGCAGCGGCTGCGATACCAGGAGGGCCGTCAGGTACCACGGCAGGTCGCGGCTGTCCGTCACCTCGGCGGTCTGCGCATCGACCAGCACGGGCTTGTACAGGCGCGACGTCAGCGGCGAGTCGCCGCGCATGAACACGCCGTAGTGGTGCTCGCTCGTGTACGGCGTGCCCGGGAAGGCGATGAAGCCCGCCTTCATGCCCGGTTCCAGCGCCTGGGCGCGCTGCATGGAAGCTTCCAGCGAGCCGAACTTGCTGATCGGCGGCGCGTTCTTGTACGGCGCCACCATGTCCGCCATTTCCGTTTTCTGCCAGTGCTTGAACATCAGGTCGGCCCAGGTATTGATCATGCCCGTGGCGCCCACCACGAACAGCCAGGTCAGCGTGACGATGCCCAGCAGGTTGTGCAGGTCCAGCCACTTGGTGCGGCCGGTGCGGGCCCGCCGGACGGTGCCGAATTCCAGCTTGCGCATGAAGGGGGCATACAGCACCACGCCGGAGACGATGGCGACCAGCAGCAGCAAACCCATCAGGCCGAGGAACAGCGTGCCCCACAGCCCCGCATACAGGTCCACGTGCAGGTGAAACATCACCGACATGAAGCTGCCCTCGAATTGCGGCGTGGGCAGCACCTCGGCCGTGCGGGCGTCGACCGCCGTGGCCTTGTAGTTCTCGTCCGTGCCATGGTCGCCCAGGGTCAGGTGCCAGAGGTTCGGCTCATCCGCTTCCTGGAACGCATACATCATCTTCTTGCCGGGATAAGCGGCCATGCCGGCGGCCACGATCTTGTCCATGCTGGCTTTCGGCGTATCGGCAGGCATCGGCTTCGCCTCCACTTCGGTGCCCAGCAGGTGGCCGATTTCGTGGTGATAAATCAGCGGCAAGCCGGTAATGCACAGCAGCAGCATGAAGACGGTGCAGACCAGGCTGCTCCACTTGTGGATCCAGGCCCAGCGGCGGATGGCGACGGGAGTCATGGCGGTGGCAAATGACGAGAAATATTGAAGGAGTGAATGATAATGCAAACCGTTCTCATTTACTATGCATTCGGGGTCAAAACGCGCATGGCGCCGGTATCCGGCACGCTTGACTTCCGACTGGACTTGCAATGCGGGCTGTGGTGAGATACATGCTAATAGCACCCCGGAGCCAGACCGCATGGACGTCATCACCACCGCATTGACCGCCGCGAGCGCCGATGGAAGCGCCGGCGCCGCCTACCAGGTGTTGAAGGCCCGCCTGGCAGGCAAGTCGCCCCGGGTGGATGAAGCCATCGCGGACCTGGAGGACGATCCGGGTTCGCTCTCCCGGCAGTTCGCGGTATCCGATGCGCTGGCCGCCGCCGGCCTGGCCGGCGACCGCTACCTGCGCGCGGCGGCGCGCAACCTGGTCGACGAGGTGGACCGGCGCCGCGCACTGCGTGCCTCCGCCCTCGCCGCCAACCAGCCCAATCACGCGGTCGTGCAGGTATTCTTCGCGACCGACCGGCAGCCGACCGGCGACCGCCACCCCGCCCGCCAGTTCGGGGCCGGGCGCGGTGAACTGTGCTACGGCAGTTGTGAAGTGAGCGTGCCGCGCGGCGCGCCGGATCGCGAGGCCGCGCTGCCCACGCTGCTGCGCCTGCAAGAGCGCCCCGATCCCGACGGGCATGCCGTGCTGCTGCGCTGCGACGTGGCACCGCGCGAGCGTTATTTCGCCACGCTGGCCGAGGCGGCTGCCAAGGCGGGCGGCGCGGGGCCGCTCCTGTTCGTGCACGGCTTCCGCACGAGCTTCGAGGATGCGGCGCGACGCGCGGCGGGCATCGCTTACGAACTGGGCTTCTCCGGCGTCCCGGTGCTGTACAGCTGGCCCTCGCAAGGCCGGCTGTCGGGGTATGCCGTCGACGAGACGAACGTGGAGTGGACCCAGGCGGCGCTCGGGCGCTTTCTGGCCGACCTGGCCGGGCAGGCGGGCGCGACGCCGCTTGTCGCCCTGGCGCACGGCATGGGCGCACGGGCGCTATGCGGCGCACTCGTGGATCGGCCGGAAGTGCGCGGCCAGCTGAAGCAGGTCATCCTGGTGGTCCCCGACATCGGTGCGGAAGCATTTTGCCGCGATACGGTGCCGGCGCTCGCGGCCGGCGGCGCGCGCGTCACGATGTACACCTCGCCGGGCGACGAGGCGCTGCGGGTCGCGCATGGCGCGCGCGGCGGCCCCCGCGCCGGCGACGGCAGTGCCGAACCGATCGCCTTGCCCGGCATCGAAACGATCGATGCGAGCGGTGCCGATACGAGCCTCGTCGGGACGACGAACGGGCCGTCGGTGCTGGCCGACATCCGCCTGCTGCTGGTTTCCGCGATCCCGCCTGCCGAACGCCCCGGACTGCAGGCCGCCGACACGAGTACGGGGCTGCACCGGAAATCGAACCCCTAGGAGAGTGATATGGTGGCATATGCAACTGCCTCGGACGACGCGGTGTTCTCGGTCGACGAACTGGTCGACCGCATGGGAGGCGACGCCCGCGCCGTGGCAAAGGTGGTGCGCCGCGTACGGGACTGCATCGGCAACGGCATCGAGCCGCTCAACCTTGCCGGCGAAGCGGTGCAGCAGGCGCGTTTCATGGAGGCGCGGCGCATCCTCCATAATCTGCGGCACGACGTGAGCGACCTCGGCGCCAGCCGGTTCGTCGGCGCATGCCTGGCGCTCGAGCTGGCGCTCGCGGAAGGCAGGGTCGTCGAAATCCCCCTGCTGTTCACGGCGGCGGAAACGGAACTGCGGCTCGTGATGGAGCACGCGGGCGCATGGCTCGACCAGCACGCGGGCCGCGCGACACAGCGAGCCTGATGCCGTCCCGGCCGTCCCGCCGCGGCGGCTCGTCACTGCGGTCGCCCCGCCACATGCTTTGCAAAGGCCGGGCCCCTGTTTCTGCTCGGCTCGACTTTGCTAACGTCTCGTTACAATTGTTACCCCCGCGGGGCGGTAGCCCGCGTTCCCCGGCAAATTCGACATGCTAAGATCGACAACGTTGCTGCGCTGTTGACCGTTCTTCCCATGGCGAACCGGCACCCCCAGGGAAGCAGTTGTACGCCTCCGCTCGACAGTATCCGGTATCATGGCATATCCGCCAGGCAACTTTGCCGGCAGTACGAGCTGGGCGTCAAAACCTGGCAGTGCAGACCCCGCAGTTCAGACTTCGCAGTTCAGGACTTGATAGGCAAAAACAAGAACATGGAATTATTCAACAAGTCGGGCGCGCTCGTTTCCTCTTTGCTGGTCCTGGTCGGCTCCCTGATAGCCTGCCAGGCCAAGGAAGACACTCTTCCCCCCGCTCCCGTCGTCGAAGCCGTGGCCCAGCGCTTGAGCGCACACGGCGGGGCGGCGGCCGAACGGCGGCTGCGTGAATGGGCCGACCAGGGCTCGATCGTTGCCAAGCGGGAGCTCGGCATGCTCTACCAGAGCAAGACGCCGCGCCGCGGCGAGGCGATGCGCCTGTTCGAAGAAGCCGCGCGCGCGGGCGATGCGGAAGCGGCGTTCCAGCTGGCGGAGATGTATCATCGCGCGGCCGCCGGGACCGGCCGCGGTCTGGAAAAGGCGTGGCCGCTGTACGCCCAGGCGGCCGAACACCGGCATCCCCAGGCGGCATCGCGGCTCGCATCGCTGGCCCGGGACGGCAGCGAGGAAGCCGCGCGCTGGCTCGCGGCCACGGGGCTCAAGTAGTCAATCCGGTCTCCTGCCGACGGCAGAGGACACCGCCACCCGCTTGCACTAAAGTTCACTGACACATCCTGCGCGGCGCGGATGCGCGCGCAAGAAATACCAGGGCTTTCCCGGCTTCCCGCCCCTTGCCCCGGAATCCGGATCGACGCCTGTTGTTAACGCGATTAACATCGCTTAACTTGCCTTCTCCTCGTTGCAGTTCCATCATGAATGCATGAGAAGCAACAGCATCCACTGTTGCGGAACAGGAGAACGACCATGCAAGCAAACCAGCCTTCCGTCCATATCATGCATGCGGACGCCGTGATGGCGGCCGGCATCCATGCCCTGCTCGCCGAGCGCGGCGAGTTTCACCTGACCTTGCAGGAGCGCCAGCCCCACGGCCAGGCCCACGCGCGCGTCATCGTGGCCGATTACGATAGCGGTATCACATTGGCCCGGCAGTTGTCGGCGGACCGCTTCGGCGCGGCGCCACGGGTACTGATCGTCACCCAGCTCGACAAGGAGTGGCAAGTGCGCACGGCGATGGACAGCGGTGTGCACGGCTACCTGCTCCAGGGTTGCAGCGCGGAGGAATTGCTGCGCGCGGTACAACAACTGAGCCAGGGCATGCGTTATCTGGCGGAAGCCGTGACCCGCTGTGTTGCCGACAGCCTCAGCCGGGAAACGCTGACCGGCCGCGAGACCGATGTGCTGCAATTGTTGGCCAAGGGCTGCTGCAACAAATCGATTGCGCGTGAACTGGGCATCGGCGTGGGCACCGTGAAGACACATGTGAAGGGCTTGATGAGCAAGCTCGAAGCCACCGCCCGCACCCATGCGGTCGTGGTGGCGGCCCAACGGGGCCTGATCGGGACCGGAGTGCGCTTGCCGGCCCCGGTGCCCGGCCGCCCGGGGCGCGGCAGCGGGGCGATGCAGTAGCGGCAAACAGCACGACAGGCATCGTTGAGAGCGATCAATGAGCCTGTCTGGCGATTTCCTACGCTGGCAGTTCAGCCTGCAATGGAGACCGCCATGCCCAACCACTTTGTCCGCCGCCCGTTCACTTTCCCCCGCCTGCTTGCCGCAGTCACTGCCCTGCCCCTGTTGCTGGCCCTCGGTGCCTGCGACCGATCGTTGCCGCCGGACGAGCTGATTGCCGACGCGCGCCGCTATCGCGAACACAAGGATCCGAAGGCGGCCATCATCCAGCTCAAGAATGTGGTGCAGCAGCAGCCGGATCACGCTGCGGCGCGGCTCATGCTGGGGCAGATCTACCTCGAGACCGGCGACACCGCGTCGGCCGAAAAGGAGTTGCGGCGCGCCCGCGACCTGGGCGTGAAGGCGGAGGAAGTGCTGCCCTCGCTGGGCAAGGCTATCCTGTTCCAGGGGCAGTTCCAGCGACTGCTCAACGAAATCGGCGAGGATCCGCGCAATGCCGAAGCCTTGACACTGCGTGGCCAGGCCTTGCTCGGCCTCGAGCGGCGCGACGAGGCGCGCACCCACTTCGAGCGTGCGCTGAAGCTCAAGCCCGGCTTGGCGGACGCGACGCTAGGCCTGGCCAAGGTGGCATTGCTCGGTGAACAATCCGACCAGGCCAACCGGCTGGTGGAACAGGCGATCGCACAAAACCCCGACAGCATCGATTCACTGCGACTCAAGGGCGACATGCAGCGCTTCGGCGATGACAGGGCGGCCGCGAAAAAGACGTATGAGCGCATCCTCGAGATCAAGCCGGACAACGTGCAGGCCCACATCGAGCTGGCAAACCTGGCGATCGAAGAGAATCGCCTCGATGAGGCGCGCGAGCAGATCAAGCTGGCCCGCAAGGCCCAGCCGAACAATCTGCTGATCTCCTACTCGCAAGCCTTGCTCGACTTCCGTGAAAAACGCTTCAAGTCCGCGCTCGAGCAGGTGCAACTCGTGCTGCGCACCGTGCCGGATCACCTGCCCGCGGTCCTGCTCGCCGGCGCCGTCTCCGTCGCGCTGGGGATGGATACGCAGGCCGAACAGTATCTGGGCCAGTACCTGCAGGCCCATCCCAACCAGGCTTATGCGACAAAGCTGTTGGCCACCGTCGAACTGCGCAACGGCAAGCGCCAGGATGCCGCGAAACGGACGCAGGCAGCCTTGAAGGAAGCACCCGACGATGCCGACCTGCTCGCCCTGGCCGGAGAGGCGGAAATGCGCGCCCGGAACTTCGGCCAGTCGGCGGCCTACTTCCAGAAGGCCAGTGCGATCAAGCCGGAGCGTGCCGACCTGCGGCTCGGGCACGGTCTGAGCCGACTGCATATGGGAGACAGCGCCAAGGCAATCGAGGAGCTCGAGCACGCGACGGCGGACGGCCAGGGCGCCCAGCGGGCCGTCATGCTCCTCGTCATGAGCCATTTGCGCGAAAAGCAGTTCGACAAGGCCCTGGCCGTGGTGGACGAGGCGATCGGCAAGGGCGACAGCGCGATGCTGCAGAACCTGCGGGGTACAAACTTGAAGTAGCCCTACAGGTTATTGGGTGTCCGCCCTGCCCTGCCAAATATACAGTAGTTTGGAACCCACGAAAAAATGCGGCCTACGAGCCTGTTTCTTCGTCGATATTTGGCAGCGGATTCGGCTCGCGCAGCCTTGAAAGCAGCCGTTCAAGCACCAGCCAATGGTCGTCGAAAAAGCAGGCTGTGAACGGCGCGGCGTGGCGCGCCTCAAGCTCATCGGTGAGCCGCTGCAGTAGCAGGTTCGCGTCCGGCGCGCCGCCGGGCAGTCGGTAATCGTCCATGACATACCTCCGTTGCCGAAGGTTAGAACGCCCCTGCCCGCGCGCGGTTGATCCGCGTCAAAGGCCGAGCAGGTTCGAAAATGGGAGCGCCGGTCAGCCTGAAAACGGGTCAGCCGCAGTGAGCGGCCGCACCAGCCACACCTGCTCGAAGTGCACCAGGCGGCCCTCGCGAAGCTCTACCTCATACCCGCTCAGGATGAAGCCACGCTCGTCAGCCTTCTCGATCGTCGGGTTGAACAGCGGCTTGCACACGGCTCCCGTGGCTGCCGCGCCAGGACGCAATACCTCGGCCATGTGACTGGCGCCGCCGCCGCTGCGATGGCGCTCCGTCGCGCCGAGCTTCAGGCGGCCGACGAATGGCTCAGCGGCGCGGAACTCGTCGCCGGTGATGCGCTGGCCGTCACGGCGGAGCAGGATTACAGACACGGGGAGCCCTTGCGGGCGTTCGGGGCGGGCTGCCCCGCTCATGAGATGACTTGCGCCGGACATGCGGACCTCTGGCAAATACTGTATGCGCGTACAGTATAACAGCCGGCGCTACTCGACCTTCGTTTCGTCAGCCGCGGGCCCGTTGTTCAGGGCGATGCAGGCGTCGAGTCGTTCGACCACACGCTGGTAGTTCCGCACGACTCGCCCTGTATCTGCGGCGAGGCGGAGAATATCGCCAGCCACCTCTGGCACAACTGCAGCTCCAGACCAGTCAGGCGCAGGTCCGCCGGCAGCGGATCCATCTGGGGCCGCGGCGGCGGGCGGTACGGGGGCGGCTGCTGGGCAGCGCAGGACGTCAGTGCCAGCGCGCACACGGCGCTGAGCAGCAGCGAGATTTTCGGCATAGGTTTGCTCCTTCGATTGGGCCGCGGCATCAGCGGCGGCAAGGCGGGCACGCAGGGCGCGTTCGTTCGCCAGCGCGACGGCAGCATCGGCCGCGCGCTGCTTCTCGCCCGCCATGACGGCGGCGTCGTATCCGGCCTGCCGCGCGGCCGAGACCTTGTGCGCGTGCCAGGCACAGGCGGCGACGGCAACCAGTGCGCAGGCGCCGGCCTTGATGGCCAGCCGTTCGAGAGCGATCACAGCCAGGCCTCGAACGCCTTTTCGGCGCGCTGGCGGAAGCCCACGCGGGCGGCAAGCCCGGTCGTGCCCCCGTTGATCCGCTTCGTCACCTTGATGAAGTCCCCCGCATCGGCCAGGGTATTGAGTCCCCGCGTGAGCCAGAACCAGCAGGCGGACCGCGCGGCGCCGTCCGGCGTCTCCAGGAGCTCCGGGTACTTGATCAGGTCCAGGACCAGCGCCTTGCCGCATTCGGCGTAATTCGCGCGTCCTGTGACCTGGATCAGGCCCCGCCCGCGGTACTTGAAGCCGTCGCCGGTCTGGGTGTTGCCCAGGTCCTTGCGCCCCTCATAGCCGCGTTGCTGTTCGGTCGGTCCCCACAGCTCACGGACGAAGTTGAGCGAGCCGGACTCGTGAGCGATCTGCGCCAGGAACATCGTGGCGCGCGGCACCGTGGAAATGCCGCATTCGAGCATCGCGCGGCGCAACGGCTCGGCGTACAGCTCGGCCTTTTCGCGGCGCGCGGTCGGCATAATTTCCATGAGGATGTCCGCGGACAGGATTCGCCGCACGGCCTTGGCTTTATCGGATTGCATAGCGGCGGGCTCCGTACGCGGCCAGCATCAACGCCGGCAAGATGATGAATAGCGGGTGAGGATGCGCGCAGGCAGCCACGCCAAGCACAGCCAGCGACAGCGCGCCCAGGTAATACCAGCGAACCACGAAGCGTTCAGCGTCGGTCATGTGGTTCAGGCGCCAGACGGTCAGCGACAGCAGCCCAATGCAGAGGGCCGCTTGCAGGATTACGAGCACGATGGTCATGGCTCACTCCTTCGACCATGGAAAGCGCAGCTTGCGAATATTCTCTGCGGCCGTTTCCTGGATGACCGGGATCAGCGGAACGCAGATTGCGGCCACGAGAATTGCGCCGGCCATGGACAGCGCTTTCTGTTCGGGGAAGTTGTCGAGACAGGCATAGCCGGCCAGCACGCCGCAGGCGAATGCGACGATGGCATTGATGCCGGCACGCACCGGGTGTACTGGCTCTGCGCGACTCAGCGCGTAGGCAGTACCGAGGGCGGACAGGCCCAGCAGCACAGTTTTGATCCCGCCGACATGCTCGGGGATAGGGTTGTCCATTGGACAGGCTCCAATCGGTTTTGATGCGCCGATCGTAGCCCGAATTGCTTTGCGTAAATTGGCTCGGGGAACTGCCGTTGTCCCGCAGTGTTGCTTACACTTCTTCCAGCTCCAGTGTGGTCGCGTACGTACGGTAGCGCACGATGCGCTGGGCCGTCGTTTTCGACAAGCGCCCGAACAGCGTATGGTCGCGCTCGGCCGCCGCGTCCTCAATGCCCGGCAACAGGCTCACCAGCATGGCGTGTGTCACGCCGTTGCCGGCAGCAATGTCGAGCATCGCCGCGCGGTCGGCCGGCGTCATGTGCTCGAGGCTGAAAGACAAGGTGCGGTAGCGCGTACCCGCCTCGGTGAGCAGGCCGCCCGCCGCCGTGCGCTCATGGCGCCCGGTGTCGACCGGCGTCATGGCCACGTCATAGCCGGCGTTCTCGTCCGGGCTCCAGTAGTCGCCGATCACCAGCGCCGCAGCCTCGATCGCGCCGGCCGCGTTGGCAGCGTCGGCAATCTCCACCGTCAGGCTGGCCGCGTTGACCACCGCTGGCAACCACACCACCGCGCAGGCTCCGCCGCCGTGCGCGTAGGCGGTGGCCGCCTGCGCCGCCGTGAACCCGCGCACGCGCCGCGCCGGTGCCGGGCAACAGGTCACCACCCCGCTATCGGACGTTGGCGCCGCCCACGGGTCCGTGGTGGCCGGGTTGGTCGACAGGCGCACGCGCATGGTGGCAGTCGGCGAGAGGTTGCACACCGGCAGCGCGATGCAACGCACCGGCTCGGGCGTGGCCCATTTCGCCGTCAGGCGGGCCGTGGTGCCGGTCGCGCGCCACAGCGTCGACTTGTTCTCGTCTTGCAGGTTGCCCACCACCAGGGCGCCGGCCGTGCTGGACGCCGTGAGCGTGGCGCGCGGCGCCGCGTTGTCGTAGACGATGCGCAGGTTACTCATGCGTCCTCGCTCGGCGGCTCGATCGGCAGCGCGACGGCCTCGCCCTCGGCGAGCATGAATTGCTCAAGTACCACCAGCGCCGATTCGACAGCCGGCAGGCTCGTCAGGTCGACGCCCGCCAGGCTCTCCAGCGGCACTGGAATATTCTCCCATTGCCAGGCGATCGGGCGATGATTGCGGTAGGCCGTTTCGCTCACATACGAGCGCACCAGCAAATACGCATAGCCGGCCTCGCATTCGATGCGAATGGAAATAACCTTGTGATACGCAATCGGCGTGCCGCTCGGCGCTTCGATTTCTTTAATAATGGGCATGACGTTTCCTTTTTAATTATGGCAGCGTGGCGCCCTCGATTAAAAAACATGGCGTGTTAAATAATTCCAGCCCCTCGCCCAAACCGAGCGGCTCTTCGGAAAAATATTGATACCGCTGCAATGTAACAACATCCTCTTTTACCACCGTGGCCGATTCGCGGCGCCACATAGATCGCTGCGAAACATAATCGTAGGTATGCACGCCAACTGCGCCTTCTGCGCTAAATGTCGATGCCGGCGTGCCGATGATTACCGGGCGCGTGAGCGCGGGGATGGTGATGCCGCTGCTGCGGGCGCGGGCGAGTGCGAACGCGCGAGGAAACAGGATATTCGGACGTGTCAGGTCATAGGCAAGCGTCCCGTCGGGCTTGAATATTTGAAACACCATGCCCGTCTGCGGCGTCTGCGGCACGCCATAGGCCCACACGTCGAGCGCGTATTGCGTGATGTCAAATTGGTTGGCGTCCGCATCCGTGCCGCAATGGCAGCGCACTTCCCACACGCCCGGCGACACCTGGAACGCCCCGAGAATGCCAACCCGCTTGCCCAGCGGCAGGTCGACAGCGAACAGCACCGGGCCGGGCCAGTTGATGCGGTATCGGGAATAGCCCGCGCGCCGGCCTGGCGAGCGGGCGGTGGCGCTGCCGCTGGCCTGCACCAGCTCGACCAGGCCGGCGCGGCCGATACAGTGCAAGCCCTGGCCGTCGCTACTGATTACCAGCTCATTCGCCGGATTGGTAATTTTTAAAATCGTGCTCATTTTGCAAATAATGCGTAGCTGGAGCCGGCGGTCAACTCATTGAAATTGAAACGAAGATAACCTAAATCGTTATCGGTCGTGTACAGCGTGCCGCGACCGCCTGCGGATAATGCAAACCCGGTGGCGCCGACAATATCGGGAAACGTGATCGAACCGCCGCCCGTTGGCGGCGTATAAAACCCCAGGCACACGCCGCCAACGGCCAATTCCGAATCAAACGTGAGTTGCCCGGTATTGGCATCCCATAGCCGCAATACCATGCTCACAATGAACTATCCCCCAGGTGCAAGACCTTCACGTTATTGGCCGCGTACATTTTGATGACGTTATCGGCAATTTCCGTGCGAGCACCGGTCGCCGACGTGCGCAGCAGGCCAATCGTCGCGCTCAACGCCTCCAGGGAATTGACCTTGATCTTCCTCGCCGTTACGGCGTCGTCCTTGATCAGCACGCCGTCGGAAACACGCGTGATGCTCAAGCTGGCGAGCTGCATATAGCCCGTGGTGATGGCGTTGCGGATGCGGATCATACCCACCGACACGCGACTGTCCTCGTTGAGCGTCACGGTTTTGCTAAATGTCAGCACCCCGTTTCGTGGCGTCGTATGGTTGAACTGCACCGGCAGGCCGTCGCTTTCCCAGTTGCCCACCGTGGGGGCGCCCATGCTATCGAACGCCTGGAACGGCTGATACCAGAACACGCTGGCCACGCCGCCAAAATCCCCACTCAGGGCGATTTGAAACTCGACGTGATAGGTCGCGCCCGGAGTCATCGGGAACAGCATGCTATCGCTGTTGACCTCTGCGCCGCCGGTCGGCCCGAGAATCAGCGTGGCGCCACCCTTCCAGGGCGAATTGGCACCCGCCTCGTCGTTCACTTGATGGCCGACGCGGCGCCACCAGGCCAGGTCGCGGAATTTGGGGTCAGGGATCAGGTTGTCGCCGTTGCCCGAGACGCGGATGCTGCTGGCGGTGATTGCCTCGGTCGCCAGCGCTTCGGCGTACACGGTGCCGCGTACCAGCTGATTGCCGTCGATCACCTGCGCGACGTTCTCCCAGCTATCGCCGTCCCATAGTTTCGTTTTAGCGAATCCGGCCGCGTTGTTGAACAGCGTCACCGCGTCAAGCTTACGGGGCGTGCCGTAGCCGAAGGCGGCGATGGCCGCCACGGCCTCGCTGTCCGACCAGACCACGGCGCCAGTCGGCGCTGAGATGTTGATGTTGCCCCGCACGCCGTCGATGCCCTGCGTGCCGTCCGCCACCTTCGCCACCGTGGCGACCTGCGTGTATTGCACGCCGTCGACCGTGAGCGTCGCCGTTACCGTGCTGGACAGGGCGGCCATCGCGCCGTATGGAATCGTCAGCTCGTTGCCGTCTACAATCGGCGTGAACTCCCCAGCCGGCCAGGACCAGGCGACGGAACCCGTCATATTGAGCAGCGTCGCGCGGAACGTGATCGAACCGGGCGAGCCGGTGCCGTTGCCGGCCACCTTGAAAATGGCAGCCGAGGGCGTTACGATCATCGCGCGATCGGTCGGCGGTGCGAAGCGCGGCACCGTGGCCATGATCAATACGTCGCGGTCGTTGACGAAATCGGCCATTAGACCGTTACCTCCATAGTGATGCGCAGGGTTCCCCAATCCACCGACCGGGAAGTGACGAGCCCGACCTTGCTGGCGGCCAGGCCAAAGCGATTGCTGTACAGGCGCACCGCGGCGCCCAGCTCCGTGAGCAGTTGCGCCGGAGCGGCTTCGAATCGGTACGTGGTGCGCGGCTGCTTGACGATGGCCAGGCGGCGCGCGGCCTCGGCCTCGGCGTCCGTCTTGCGCAGCAGGCAGGTATCAACCTGCACCGGCTCGGCGTCCAGCTTGTAGGCCGCCTTCACGGCGGCATCTTCGGCCGTGACCGTCAGCCACTCCTGCGCGTACAGCGCCTTGTGCGCGGGCCACACGCTCGTTTGCATATTCTCCTGTACCGTCCAGTTACGGCAGTAGCCGATTTTCACGGCGGCGGCCACCTCGGAGCGCTTGACGATCTGAATGCTGCGGTCGATCTGCTGCGCCGGCGGAATCTCGATCCCGGCCGAGCTCGGCATGGCGAACTGGATCAGGCGCAGCTTACCGGCCATGGACGGCACGAGCTGCGCGCCCACGCTGGCGGCGAGCTGCTGGGCGGCCACGAGCACATTGGTGCGCTCGCGCAGGTACAGGCCCACCGGCTGCGGGTTGGCCGTGTTGAACGCGGCGAGCTGCGCCGCGTCCAGGTCCGCTGCAGTAAACCGCGTGGCGGCCTTGCCGCATTGCGTCACCAGGTACTCGACCAGCTTCGCGACCGTGTTCACGTAGGCGCCGCCCAGCTTGACGCCCTGCGCGCTGCACGTGACCTGCGCGCCGTCCATCACATTGGCGCTGAACGTGAAGCGGCCGGCGGCAAGGCTGGTCGTCACGGCGCGCGGTTTGCCGTCTACGCGGACCTCCTTCAGTTCCTCGGCTCCAGGCAGGCCGAACGCATATTCGAGCGTGTTCGGGTTGGTCAGCACCGGCTCGATGTTGTGGCCTTCGCCCAGCAGCACCGGCACCAGGCTATCCGGGCTCGGCGCGTTGCCGCCGATCTTCGTATCCGTCACCGGGCTATTCAGGCGCTCCATCTGGTTCGCCAGCCGCAGATTCAGCCGATCCCGGGATTTGCATCCGATATCGATGACCACGCCAGCGAACACCTGGCGGAAATCCTCGCGCGGCCAACGAATGTCGCCCAGGAACGCCGCGACCGGCTGATTCGTCCACACGTCGTCCAGCCACGCATCGCGCGCGCCGTCCGCATTGTGGATTTCGATATCGCCCGCCGACAGCGAGGCATCAGCATCCATGGCGATCGATTCGGTGATGCGCAGGCCGCCGGCCACCACCGCCTGATAAGGCGTCTCGGGCGGGGCGTTGCGGTAGGCGAGCGTCGACAGGTAGCGCGTGCCGGCCGAGGAGCCGACCTCGAACAGCATGCACCGAATGGCGTCGCTGGAGGCCAGCCAGGCGGCGAATTGAGGGTCGGTCATCATACCGGCACCCGCGTTGCGTTCTCGGCCTGCCATGCGCCGTCCACCATCGCCGAGCGCGTGCCGGCGTTGATCTTGTCGGCTGCCTGATCGGCTGCGACCACGGTCGCCGTGATCTGGGCGCCTGTCTGCCGCTCGGCATCCGCGCGCAGCTTCGCCAGCTCTTCGTGCACGGCGCGCAGCTCGGCCACCACCTCGGCATAGCTGAACGCGCTGGACGAGGAGAACTCGACCGGCGCGAACGCCTGCGCCGTCGTGGTCGGGCGCGTGGTGCCCGCTACCGGCGTGCCGGTGGCGATCGCCTGCAAGATACCGTTGATACTCTCCAGCGTGGCCGAGTTGCCCAGCAGGGCATCCAGGCTCGCTTGCGCCACGTCGACCGAATCGGTCGCCCACTGCGCCAAGTAGTCGTTGGTCTGCATGACAGTAGCCAGGTCCGACGAGTATTGCGCGTCGCCGCCGTTGATGCGCTGCGAGATTTGCAAGAACGCCTGCTCTACCGATTCGAGGTTGCTGCGGGCCGTCTCGTCGCCAGCATAGGCGAGCTGGCGCGTCTGTTCGAACTGGCGCCGCGCCTCGGCATACTGTTGCTCGGGCGTCAGGTTCGACAGGTCGCCCAGCACGAGCGAGTCATTGATGCTGGCTACGCTGGTCGCGAAGTCCTGCATCTTGCCGATGAAATCCGACAGGCTGCTACGCGCCGACTCCTGCGCGGCCTGCTGCGCGGCCGTCAGCTTGGCAAGCTCCTCGGCGGCGCGCGTGTCCTCGATCTGCTTCACGTAGTCGGCCACCGCCTTAAACTGCGGCGCCAGCGCGAGCAGTTGCGCATAGGTCTTGCTGCCGGCCTCGGTGGCCAGCGTGCCCGAGTTGGCCAGGCCCAGCACCAGCGCCTTAAACTGGTCGTTGGTCTTGACGCTGGCATAGCCCAGCGCGGCCATCTGCTCGGCCACGGCCTTCTGTACCGGCGCCATGCGCTCGGCCTCGGTCAGGAAATTCTGCTGGAAGAAATTCGACATCGTGGCCAGGGCATCGACGCCGCCGGCCAGCGCAATCAGCCGCTCGCGCGCCTCGATCGAGGCGAGGCCGATTGCCCCGAATGCCTTGCTCGCGTCCACGCCGAGCGCCTGCATGATGGCGTTGACGTTCACCACGTCGCCGGCCACCCGTTGCAGCGTCGTCGCCAGCGTCTCGCCCTCGGCCGACAGGCGCGACAGGCCCGGCAACACCATGCCCGCCAGATCGTCGGCCACGCCCGAGAACATCGCAGCAATCGCCTCCTGATTCTTGGCCTCATCGTTCGACAACACCAGCTTGATCTGCTTGCTGTAGCCGTCGATCACCGACGTTTGCAGGCCCAGCATTTCGCCGAAGCCCTTGACGCTGGCGGCGATCGCCAACATGGAATTGTCGAAGCCGGCTTCTTGCTCGGTCGTCAGGCCGGCTTTCCGCGTGTAGCGCTTGTCGGAGCGGAACACGCCGCCCTTTTCCAGAATGTTCGCGTACATCTCGCCCGTAAAGCCGCCCGCCGACAGCGAGCCGGTCAAGCCCTGCTCGGTGATTTCGGGATTCTTGCGGCCGAACAGTTTCGACACCGGCGCCAGGCCGGAAATGATATTGGCCGTGCTGTTGCTGAAGCCCAGCTTGCGGGCCAACTGGTCTACCAGGTTGATACCGCTTCCGAGGTTCTGGCCCAGCTTGTTGACGCTGCCGTTATTGAAGTCCCAGCCCTGCTTGTACAGGGAATTGGAGGCCATCATGCCGCTGATAATCCAGCCAATCACGGGGATGGCGTTGGCGAAGCCCGCGCCCGCCGACACGCCCGCCGCGCCCGCGGCATTGCCGGCGCCCGAGGCAACGGCCGCGCCTGCGCTCGCCTGCGCGGTCGTCATGCCCATGCCCATGCCGAAGCCTTGCAGCGCCGAGGAGCCGAACGTAACGCCCAGGTCGGCAATCACGCCGCCCATGGACGAGGCGAGGCCGCCCGTAAAGGCCGAATACAGGTTCTTGCCCATGGACACCATATCCATGATGCCCAGCGAGCCGCCGCTACCGCTGCTGCCGCCACCGAAGCCGCCGAAGATGGACGCCAGCGAGGAAAGCATATCGCCGCCGCCGCTCGCGCTGGCGTTCGCTTGCAAGTTGACAATCCATTTCTTGGCCGTCATCTGGTACAGCCAGTCGAAGAACACGTTTTTCGCGCTCTCCTTGATGCGCTGCCAGATGCCCTTGCCGCCGTCCTCGATGCTGCGGAACGTCTGCCGGGCCGTGTCGTCCAGGTCTTTCCAGAAATCCGTGTTCGCCTTGAGTTTGGTCAGCTTCGTTTGCAGTTCCAGCTGATCCTCGGTTGCGGCGATCAGGCGGAACAGGCGATCTTGCTCGGCCGCGTCATCGGTGGCGGCCATCTTGCGATTCAGCTCGGCCAGCGTCAGGCGCAGTACGGCATCCTCGGCCAGGCCGTAATGCTCGACTTCCTGTTTCAGCGCCTCGACGCGCGCCTCGGCCGCCGACACCTCGGACGAGGAGGCGGCAAAGCCCTTTTGCAGCAGCTCGACATAGTGCTCGCGCTCTTGCGTCACCTGCTCGATGGCGATTTTCTCGGCAAGCTGGGCCTCGACCATTTCGCGCTGTTTCGGCGTCAGCAGCGCCGCGATGCGGGCCATGTCCTGGCGCACCTTGAGCGCGTCGCGCTGGGCCGGCGTGAGCGCCTCCACGGCGTCGCGCTCGGCGCGCAGCATGGCCAGCTCGTCGGCGCCGGCGCGCACGGTCTGCGCGTACCATTTCGCCGCATCGTCGGCCGCCTTCTTCTGCGCGGCCGACTTCTGCGTGACCGCCTCGCGGGCGATGCCGAAGCGCGCCAGGTCGTCGCGCTGCTCGCGCTGCTTTTCCTCGGACTCGTTCTCGCGCACCTTGCGCGCCACCGCCGCGGCCCAGCGGATTTTCTCGGTCTGCGCGTCGATCATCTGGCGCTCTTCTTCGGCGTCCGCCTTGCGCATGCCGGCAATGCGCTTGGCCTCGTCCCAATCGCCGCGCGCCAGCGCAACAATGGTCGCGGCAAACGCGCCAATATCCTTGCCCACGGCCTTGAACACGTAGGCCGTATTGGCTGCCACCACAGCGCCCACCGTGAAAATCTCGGTCAACGTGTCGTGCAGCAGGCCATACTCCTCCACCTTCTTGCCGCCGGCGTCCAGCTCGCCCGAGAACGAACGCACGATGGCCTGCAAGTCGGTCAGGGCGCCGGACAGGGCCAGCACAGACGATAAGGCCGCCTCGCCGAAGCCCGATTGCGAGAACGCCAGCAGGGTAGCATCCCACGTGTCGGCCAGGCCGGAGATTGCGCCGTCGAGCGTTTTCGCGCGCAGCTCCATACCGCCCGCGAAATTGATTTCGCCCAGGCGCATCAAATATTGCTCGATCGCCTGCGCGTTGTTGGCGACCGTCGTCGTCGTGCCCTGGAACGTCAGCGCGACGCGATCGCCTTCCTGCTTGGCCTTGATGCCGAATTCTTTCAGGCGTTCGAATTCGCCCGTGGTGGCGTCGGCAACGGCCTCCACGAGCTGCGACAGGTCTTTGCCCATCGCCGCGGCCGTGTTCCCGTAGGCGGTCAATGCGCGCTCCGAAGGTGTCAAGCCCAGGTTGCGCAGTTGGATAAACGCTTTCGTGGTTTCTTGGAGGCCGTACGGCGTGTTGGCGGCGAAGCGCTGGAGCGCGGCGAACGCCTGCCCGGCGGCGCCCGCCGAGCCGGTGGCGGTGATCAGCGAAGCGTTGAGCTTGTCGAAATCGCGCTGTGCGTTGACCATGGCCGAGCCGAAGTCGATCGCCTTGGCGATCAGTGCCAGACCAGCGAGGCCAGCGCCCAGCGACTTGACCACGCCGCCAATGCTGTCCATCTGGTTTTCGGCCCGGCGGCCGGTGCGCACTAGGTTATCGAGCGCGCTTTCGCCCTGCCGGACCTGGCGCGCATCAACCCGGATGCCCAATTCTGCAATATCTTGTGCCATTAGTTCCGGGCTCCTTTACGCATGCCGCTCTTCGCCTCTTCCAATCCTGCAAACATCTTCCGCAAGCCCTGATCTACTTGAGCGCGTCGCGCTGCAACTTGCTCCGGGTCCGTCTCATCAAACTCGATCGCCGGGCTTGGGCACTCGGGCGCTTTCGCCTTGTGCAACATCCCCAGGTAGGCCCGGCTCATCTGCTTGAGCGCGTCGGACTCGAAATCATCAAGATCGCGCCCGCTACGCCGGCACCAGGCATCCAGCTCGGCGAACGTCAATTCGTGATCGCCCACGCCCGGCCCGACCTTGAGGAAGTAGCCGACGAGGTATTCCAGCGTCGGCTCCAGCTCGGGCGGCTCCAGCTCGGGCACCTCTTCGCCTCTGCGCCGCTTAATCTCCAGCCGGGCCCCGCGCGGCACCTTCTCTTTCTCTGGCGTGGCATGTAGCCACGCCATCCACCGAACCCGTGTTACGAGTTGGCGGATCCCTTCTTCAAAAAACGCTCATCACTCCCGGTTGCGCCGCGCACCTGATTGGCCAGGAAGTGCCATTCGGGATCGCTCAGGAATGCCAGCGTGTTTTCCAGGCTGGCGCCCTTGCCCTGATAGTCGAAGTTGACGAATTCCGTCACCATGCGGGCGGCCTTCTCGGTGCCCAGCCACAGGAACATGGATGGGCCGCTCGCCTCCTCGCGCTCCTTCTTGCTCATCTTCTCGGCGCGTTGGCGGGCCAGCTTGGTTACGGCATCCTCTGCCGCCCGATGCTCTTTCGTGCCCGGCGCGACCATGCGCACGCCAATGGGCTTGTCCAGGTCATCCACCTCCACCAGCACGGGCTCGCCGGCATCGTCCAGCACGGGCTTGCCGCCGTCGTCCAGCTTGGGCACTTTCTTCTGGACATAGGCCGGCTGTCCTTCCCAGTCATGGAAAGGGATAAATGCGGTGGCGGCCATGGCGAAACGGGCGATTGTGGAATTCATATTCGTTGTGCTCCAATAAAGGAAATGTTGTTATGGTGAAACGAAAAAAGGATGGCCCCGTACAGGCGGCCACCAAAGCACGGAGAAAACTTAGGCCGGCAGCACGGTCACGATGTTCGTGTTGAAAGCGATGTTGTAGGTGCCGCTTACCAGGCTGCCCACGTCGCCAATCGAGAACGGCGACGACAGGACGATTCCCTGCGCGTACTTGCTGGTGCCGTCCGACAGCTCGATACAGAACGACACGTTGCCGTCCTGCATGAGCGCGGTTTCCATGGCGATCTGGCCATCATCGCCCGGGGCATAGTTGGTCGTGATCGACGGGGCGCCCTCGGTGTAGGCACCCTTGCGCTTTTCCTTGAGGCGCTGGCGCAAGTTCTTGACCTCGATTTCGTCGTACACGCGGCCGATATCGCCGGCAATGCCGGTGATTTCGCCGACCTCGATCCAGTTCAACGCCTCGTAGCCGGCGGCGTTGTTGGAGGCCGGCAGCGACAGGCACACCAGAAGGCCCGAACCTGCCGAATTGATTGCTTTTTTACTTCCTGGCATTTTGATTGCCCTTTCAGAAATATGATTCGTAGGAGATTGAAACGGGTATCACGTAGTAGCCGGGCCGGTGATCCAGCGGAGCGCCGACGTCGGGTTTCTCGGTGATTCGAACGGCCACCCCATCAAACTCGGGCTCAACGCGCGGCGACCAGAAACGCGCCTGAATTTGCGCGGCCATCTGCTCGATTTGCCTTGTGCCAATTGCGGCAGGGTAAGCCAAATTGATTTGAAAAATTCCTCGATGCAAGGTAGACGCCTGGCGAAGGCCGGGTGAATAATTTCGCGCGGGCAAGAGACGAAATTCCATGTAGCGATCGGGAAGCTGCTGGCCCTCGGCCGGAAACGCGAAATTCTGGCCGGCGATCGGCAGCGCGCCCGGCATGCTGGCCGCGTGCGACTCGAGCGCGCAGCGGATTTTGTCGATGCTCATCGGTTCACCTCGGCGGCATTGCGCCGCACAAATTCTTGAAACTCGCGGATGGTCACGCGCACCATGCCGGCGGGCGCCTGGCTGCTCCAGCCGTCGTATTCGAGGCGGCGCATGTAGGGAAGCGTCGACGTGATGTAGTGCACGCCCAGCGGGTCGTGCGCCTCCACGCCGCCGGCAATGCGCGCCAGCGAGGCGGCACCGGATGCGTCCACCTCGTCGGCCTGTGCCGTGTTGCCGTAGCCGTAGGCCCAGGAGCCGCGCGCCCGGCCGCCGGCATAGCCCGCCGGCGCCGGCTGCTGCCACGTGAGCGGGTCGCCAACGGGCGTGCGCTCGACCATGGCCGTGCCCAGGTCGAGCATCGTCTTGCGGACGACCGTCCGGGCGTTGCCTCCGGCACGCTGGGCGAATCGCGTCAGGTCCACAACAAAGCGCCCCACGTCAGCGGCTCAGCTGGATTTCGTACAGCACCGGCACGCCGGCCGGCGCGGTGGCCTTGACGCTCTCCACCGTGTACGTGTGGCCGTCAGGGGCAAGGCAGCGATCGGGCTTTGCCGGCACCAGCAGCGGCGCGCCGGACAGGTCGAGCGCGGCAACGAAGGCTTGCAGGTCGCCCGCCTGAATCAGCGAGCCGGGCGCCGTGGTGGCGCCGAGGCCATATGCGAACGTCAGGCCGATCGCCGCCCAGGTCGTCGTGCCGCTGGCCGGCTCGCCGCTCGGGTCAAATGCGCCAGCCATGGTGCGCGTGAACACCAGGCCGGGCTCGGCGCCGCCGAAGTCGATCAGGGTTTGCCGGGCGTCCGCCGCGGTGGCGTTGTAGTCGAAGTCCATCAGTTCCGCTCCAGGCGCGCCATGAACGGATTGCCGGCCAGGTCGTCAAAGTACGGCGACACCAGCGCATCGGCGGCCGGGTGCAGGGCGCCCGCCGTGCTGCTGTCCTGATATTCAACCTCGAGCGGGCCGACCTTCTGGCGCTTCTTCACCTGGCCAGCAGCCGGGCGCAGCGAACCGGTGGCCGCCTTCATGGCCAGCACGGCACAGGCGCGCTTGATGGACGGCGGCACCGTCTCGGGCGGCACGTCGAAGCCGTGCGCCATGGCGCCCTCGCGCGGCCAGTCGAGCGCCTGCGCGGCGAACCGGCGGCGTCCGGACAGCGACGAGCCATAGCACGCCATGTATTCCGTCGCCTCGCGCAACAGTTGCTCGCGGCGCTCCACGGCCAGCGCGGCCCACTGCGCATTGCTGCCGCGGGCCGCGTGGTACGCATCCGCCTCGCTCACGCTGGCGTAGCTCTCGGCGTCGGGCAGGCCGGCGCCGGTTTCAACAATTAGAGGCATGGTTGCTATTCCTCGGGTAGCTGGATCACCAGCCGGAAGTAAGAGATTTCACGCCCTGCGCCGCGGTGGATAACGTACACGGCGCAGGGCTCGCGGCGCTCGCATTCCAGCTGGAATTCGCGCCCGAACCATGCGGCCAGGTTCGGCACCAGGTCGCGCCGACCGTTGATCCGGTCCAGCAGATGCGGCACGATGCGCCGCTGTTCTGCTATCTCGGCCTCGGTCGGCGGATCGATGGCCCACGCTGGCGAGGCCGCCAGCAGGGCCGCAGCGATCAGCGCTCGCTTCATGCCACGTCGGTCACGCGCACATTGATGCGCAAGGTATCGATCTGCGCACCAGCGTTGGTCACGGTGCCGTCGATACCCCATTCGAGGATCACGTACATCTGCCCCGACACGGGAGCGATGAACGACGGAACGGTCAGCGTGCCGGCCCATGCGTCATCGGGCTGGTACAGGCCAGTTTCGTCGCGCTTGGCGTACCAGTTCGTGCCGCATGCGGCGAACATTTCCAGCTTCGTCAAGCTGCCCGGCGTCACGTTCGACACGGCAAGCGCCCAATCGATTTCGACAAGCTGCCCCGCCGTCACGTTGATGGTGATATAGCTGCGGTACAGCTCGATCGCCGCGCCCGTGCCCGTCGTAGTGCACGTCTGCGTTTCCATGGCCACGCCCTGCACGGTGCGCGTGCCCTTGGAGACGGTCACAGTGCCCGTGCCGGCGCTTTGCCGCAGGTTCGTCACGCCCGTGGCGCCGGTGCCCGCGGCGGTGCCCGATTGCGCGACGGTGCCTTTCATGAAGCCGTTGGTAAAGCGGTTGCCGCCGGGGTTGTAGGTGGCGTCATACACGTCCGCCTGCGAGACGACACGCGGCGCGATCACGGACAAGCGCGGCTTGAGCAGGTCCAGCAGCATGCGCGCGATCAGGAACGCGCCACGCGGCGATGGGTGCAAACCGTCGTTCGTGTAGGCCAGCTTGCCCATGGTGGCGTTGGTCGAGCCCTCGCGGCCGATCGGGTAGCCCAGGGCGTCCGATTGGTCTGTAAAGGGGATCGTCGGATCGCACAGCAGGGCCCCCGGCGTGCTGCGCGTGTAGTTGCGCTGCGCACGTGCCCAACGTTGCAGGGTCAGGCGGCGCTCGGTCGTCAGCGCCGTGCCGACCACGCCGGAATCGTAGAAGCGCGGCAGGATCGGGATCACGATCGGCGTAATGCCTTCCTTCATCAGGTTTTCGCACGCGGTCGACAGGTTCGTGACAATCTGCGCCTCGTCCACGGTCGCGTCGTTCAGGTCGTTCGTGCCCATGTGGACGGTGCAATACCGGGCGCCGCGCGATTTCATATCGGCAGCGGCAGCGGCCGAGCGGTCGGCGATCTGCTTGGACGTTTGGCCGCTCACGCCGTGATTCAGGGCGCGACTAGTGAACAGGGCGCCGTCCGACAGGATCATGAGCCAGGTCAGGAAGCCCTTGCTGCGGTATTCGGTCTGCGCGCCGTTGCCGTTGGTCGTGGTGAATTGCGCGGTGATCGAATCGCCCAGGCCGCCGATAATCGTACTGCCCTGCGCGAACGCACCGGCAACGGCGGCGGCGGCGGTCGGGTTCGGGTCGCGCGTCTCATACGTCGCGGTGCCACCGGTCGCACGGATGCGCAGCGATGCGTCAGCGCCATACGGGCCGATGACGCGCGGGCGGTTCGGCAGCGCGCGGATGGAATCAAAGCCGGCACCGATCACGCCGGCCAGCACGTCGGCATATGCTTCGCCGGTCGTGGTCAGGGTCATTTGCTGCCCGGCGGGCAGGCTCACTACCACGGAACTGGAGGTGGACGGCATGGGGCTTACTCCTTCGGCTGTTCGTCGGCTTGGTCAGCGCGCTTGGCCTTCGCCTCGGCCTTCGGCTTGAACTCGTCGCGGATCGTGACTTTCGGCGTCTTGGGCGCCTCGTTGGAGCGGTCCTCGGTCACGTTGGCGTCGATGATGCGCAGGCCGGCGCGGTCGGCTAGCTCCTTGACGTTCTCGACGTACTGATAGAACGGGCCGGGCAGATACCAGACCTGCTTTTTTGCGTTGGGATTGCTTGCCATGGGGTGCGGTTCCTCTTCTTGGATTGGATAAAAAGCCGGCGCCGCTTGGGCGCCGTGCTTCATGGGCTGTTACCGATTACAGCGCGGCGTTACCGATGGTCATCACGCCGGCCGTGTTCTTGATGCTCACGGCGGTCTGGTCCCAGTTGGTGCCGGTGGCCAACTCGGCATCGGTCGGCGACTTGCCGCCGTTCACCTCGTCCCACGTGTAGCCCTTGAGCGCGAGGCCAAACGTGTAGTCGGCCTGCCACGTGGTTTCGATGCGCTCTTTGCCGTTCGTGGTCTGCACGTTCTGAACCACGTCGCCGTCGTTCATCACGACAGCGGCGGACGAGGCCAGCGACAGCACGCGCAGCTTGTTAGGCGAGCCAGCGGTGTACAGGGCCGGGGCGTCGGTCACGACGATCGGCTTGCCCAGCACGTCCAGCACGGTCACATTGCCGGCGGTGAACAGTTGATTGCTGTTGGTCAGGTTTTGACCGATCAGCTTATGCGCGGCGACACCGTTCATGATTTGCGCCACCAGGTTGCCCGAGGCGTCGCCGAACTTCGCGTGAGCGTCGTTGAACGCGACGCGGGAAATGCCGGCCGAGCCCGACACGTCGTTGACGGTGTTGGGGTTGTTGCCGATCGCGGCCACCAGGGCAGCAATGGCCGTATTCAGCATATCGGACAGCACGGCGTCGGAGAACGCCACGGCGGCCAGGTCGATACCCTCGGTCGTGGCCTTCTGGATATAGGTCATCTGCGACGGTTCGAAGATAACCGGGCCGAAGCCGCCGGCGACCTTCACCGCCGATTCCTTGATCTGCTGGAGCTCGGTCGGCGTCACGGGCGAATTCGTCTTGTAGCGATCGACGCGGCGTTGCGCGCCGGCCAGGCTCGACCACAGGGATCGTTGCAGGAAGTCGCCGGCGAAGCCTTCGGTCGTCATGACCAGGGCGCCGCCCGACGCTGCGTTGAACTTGCCGAGCTGCTGCGACAGGCGCTCCATCGCGGCCGGCATGATGAACTGCTGGAAAACCTGCATGAGGGACAGGGACATAATGTGATTCCTTATTCAGTGATGCCCGCTTGGGCTTTCATTTCGTTGATGCGAGCATGGCGCGCGGCTGCATCGCCGCCCATGTCGCCCTTGATGCCACCGCCACCCGAGTGCATGCCGCCAGCAGCACCGCCGCCAGCGTTGGGCGCTGCTGCCACGAAGGCCTTGCCCTCGTCACTGCCCGCCCAGCCCTTCACGAAGTCGCCCAACGGCTTACCGTCGACGGTCGCCACGCGGGCACCGTTCTCGCCGGTCGTTACCTCCACCTTGGCTGAGCCCTTGAGCAGCGCTTGCGCCGCCTTGAGCAATGCCGGGTTTTTCACGCCCGCTTCGGTCAGCGCCGACACCAGACCGCCGTCGATCAGTTGCGCCGATGCGTAGGCGCGTTCGGTGTCGAGTTCCTTCGTCAGCTTCTCGGCGGTCGTGGTCGCGTCCTTCGCGGCCTTCTGAGCTTTGCCCAGTTCCGCTTTCAATGAGTCGCGCTCGGCCTCCAGTCGCTCGTACTCGGCCGGGTCGATCGTGTCGCCGGCTTGCAGCTTGCGGACCTTCGCCAGCAACTCGCTGTTCTTTGCCTTGAGGCCGGACGTTGCAGCCTCAACGGCAGCGGCGATCTTGGCCTCGATATCGTCGCCGCCGTCGTCGCCAGCGCGCAGCACCAGGCCGGTGCGGAACGTGTAGCGGGTCAGTGCGTGATAGGCGCGCTCCCGCAGCCAGACCTTAAGGCCCAGCAGTTGAATTTGCGCGGCGATGATCAGCAGCGAGAGTTGCAAACGAGTGACGTTGGACAGCATTTCTTCCCCTTGGGATGGTTGGCGGCCTGGCCGCAATTCGGTAGCCCACCTTAGGCGAGCCGTTGTCGCGGATCGTAAGTCAAATTGTTTTGTGGAAATTACTGGTATTTCGCGCGAAGTTGTGCCAGCGTCAGTGGCCGGCCAGTCAAGTCGAGAAGCTGGCTCAGCGTGATAGTTCCATCGCGCCAGAGGTCAGCCCGGCCCTTGCCCAGCAGGTCGTCGGCAAACTTGTCGCCTTTCCGCTTGAGGAAGTCGTCGAACGACATCGCGGCAGACACCGGCCCGCCGGTGGCCGCTTTCGTCTCGGCACGGAACTCGGGCGCGTCGATACCCAGCTCCTTGTAGCTCTTCGTGGTGGGCACCATGACGGACCGGCAGTTGAAGTGCCGCGGCGTGCCGGTGGCGGCGCCCTTCGGACTGACGAAAGGCAGGCTGTGCCCGATCGGCTTCATGTCCTTGTCCCACGCCTTGCCGCTATAGGCCACGCAGGCGTGCGACGTGTGGCTGTCGAGCGTGGACACCTGGCGGTACCCGGTAACCAGGTCGTCGTTCTGCCGGTACGTCTCCATGCGCGCTGCGCCGCCCACCGTGCTGACGCATGTCTGCACCAGGGCGGCGGCGTGGTTGCGCGCCACCGGCATCACGTCCCGGCGGATCCGCTGAATGATGCGGGCGTTCGTCTCGCTGGCGGCTAGACCTTGGCGCACAGCGTTGGCGAACTTCGTCTGCATGGCCTGGTCCTGCCCGCGCCACCAGTCGGCGGACGGCGCGCCCTCGATGAGGGTGTTCTTCACCAGCGAACGAAAATATGCCTCCGTTGGAAGGGCCGGCGCGATTTGCACCGCGAAAGCCGTGCTGAAGGCAGAGGCCGTTGCTTGGGCCTCGACCTGGCCTAGGTCGGCCAGCCCACCCAGCGCCCGCTCCTGCACGTGCTTGTAGTAGTCGCCGATGACGGTCTGGCACTGGCGCAGCAGCGTGGATATATCGGCCTTCGTCGCCTCGCTCAGCTCCTTGCCCTTGAACTGCAGGCGCTCCAGCAGCTCCTCTTCCATCTTTTCGAGGATCGCCAGCACGGCCTCGCGCTCGCCCGCGGCGAATCGCAGCAGGAAGATGTGCTGGGCAATCAGCGCGTCGATGATCGCCTGATCGATGCCGCCCATGCGTTATGCCTCCGCGCCAGTGGAGGCCGGGATCGGCGCTGGCAGCGCGGACGCGGGCCGGGATTCGCGCACCTCGGCGTCGTGCGTCTCGAAGTCCTGCGCCTCGTTGATGATGCCGCCAACCTGGAGCACGGCGAACAACTCGCGATCGGACAGGCCGCCAGCCTGCCATGCGGCCACCAGGGCGGCGAGCTGCTGGGCGTCGAGCACGCGCGGGATAAAGTCTTTGTTGATGGCGAATTCCACCTTGCCCGTGCCGCCGGCCCATTCGTCGAACCACGCCAGCGCGCGGCCGATCGCCTCGCCGATGGTGTCGGCCACGGTGGCCAGCGCCGATTGCTCGCCGGAGCGGTGAATGCCGGCCGTTTCCGCCGTCTCGGCCTGCGCCTTCTGCTGCTCAAGCATGCGGGCACCAAGCACGGCCATCTGCTTTTCCTTCTTGTCGATGCGCGTCTCGATCGCGTTCAAGCCGGTACCGCTGTACTCGACCATGCCGGCGGTGGCGCCGGTCGGCAGCATCCACACCGCGCCGCTGCCCATGTAGAACGTCATGGCCTTTTGCGCGCCCGTGGTCGGATCGACGCCGGTCGGCACGCCCGACACGTACGGCTGCGGCATGGCCGTTTTGTGCGCGCCGTGCTCCACGTCGCTCGTGCTCTGGTAGTGCGACACGTTCATGTGCACCAGGTCGATCAGCGGCGGCAGTTGCACGCCTGGCTGCGTGTTGTCGGCGCCGATGAATACGAACGGGATTTCGCCCAGCGTGCGGCCGTTGCGCAGCGGGAGGAACGTCGGCACGTGCGCGTACTCGGGGCCGCCGTTCTTGGGTTTGCGGTAGACCGTCACGGCCACCGCCTTGCCGCCGTCCACGTCGACCAGTTCGAGCACGCGCCACTGCTGCACGCTCTCGGTCACGAAGCGGTCATTCGGGTCCACCAGCTCGGCCAGCTCCTCCAGCACCAGGCGCGTTACCAGCGTGCGGCCGGCCACCCATCCCGTTTGCCAGTTGATGATGTTCTCGGCCTTGTACAGGGCCATCTTCGGACGCATGCCGCTCGCCTCGGCCTGCTGGACGGTCATGCCCTCCGTGCTGCCCTGCGGGTAGTCGACCAGCAGGCCTACGCGGCCGACGCCCAGCGCCTCGCGCGCCACGTCCTTTGCCAGGTCGACCAGCGAGCGGCCCGCTTGCGTCACGTCGGACAGCATGCCCTCGGTGGCCGGGCTCACGGCCACGGCAGGATTCTTGCGGAATAGCATGCCCACCATGCCCTCGATGGTGCGGTACGTGGCGTTGAAGAATTCGCTACGGGCCACACGGGCGTTGTAGTCCTCCTTGCTCTCGCCGCGGAACTTGGGCAGGTAGGTTTCCCGGCGGGCGGGTGCGTGGATGGCGTCCTGCCCGGCGATCACGTCGCGGCAGCGCTGCCAGGTTGGGGCGGCGCTCTCGGCCTCGGGATGTTTGGTGTAGCACGGCATTATCAATATCCTTCCAGGGCAGCGAGGCCCATTTCGTTGTTGTAAATCGGGAACTCGCGTGCGATGTAGTAGCCGAGCGCGTCGGAAATGTGGGTCAGCTCGGGGTTGCCCTTCTTGTCGATTTCGCCTGCGCCGCCGGCCAGCGCGGTGACGCCCTCCAGGTCGCGGACCACGTGAGGAGCGGTCACGGGGTTGACCATGAGGCGGATCGATCCGTCAACCGTTTGCAGGCGGGAATTCATGGCGTTCACGCGAGCGCGCACAGCAGGGTTTGCCGATGGCACGTTGAAATGCACGCGATCACTGAAGCCGGATAGCAGCTCGGCGCCATCGCGCATGCCGCCTTGCAGGTATCGCTTAATCAAGTCCCAGTCGCTACCCTCGGTCTGTGCCGTGCCGCGAGCGCCGCCGGCCGCATCGCCGTAGACCAATACAGCGCCCTCGTGCTTGCCCCAGTCCGTGAGCAGCTTGCGGCACACGGCCGGCGTGTTGCTGTTCTGCGGAATCCACACCTCGCCAATCACGCCCGTGCCCCATAGCGGGCGGTTGAGCAGTTGCACGCCGTTCTGGTCGCGCTCGTACTGGCCCGGCAAGGGTTGCTCCTGGCAGACGCACGCGATGCCCGGCTCCACGTTGAAGTCAAAGCAGAAAATGAGCGGTCGGCGCGGATCGTAGGTCAGCTTCGGGCTCGTATGCGTGGCGGCCAGGAACGGGTAATAGATGCGGCCCAGGAAGTTGACGAAACTGGCCTCGTATTCCTGCTGGTACACGAGCGGGTCAAGCGACCGCTTCGCGCGCTCGATCACCTTCGCCGGCAGAATGTCCGACGACAGCCAGGTAAAGGCGGCCCATTCCGGATCTCCGCTATCGCGGGCGTACTGGTACGTGTCGTAGTAGTGGTTACGCCCTTCCGGAACGCCGATCAGGTCGCACCAGCCGTCACGGTCGGCCAGCGCCGGCTGCACGTTCTCGCCCCATGCGCCCTTCTTCATATCGGCGTACTCGTCCAGAATGCCGCCATTCCACGGCCGGCCCTCGATACGCTGGGGCTTGTCCATGCCGATCACGAACACTTCCGAGCCCATGATGGTGCGGATCATCATGTAGGTTTCCGAGGTTTCCGTGCGCAGGCGCTGGGGGATCATCTTCTTCAGGTCGTCCCAGTAGATTTGCCGGGCCTGATCGCGCGTTGGCGCGGCGCAGAAATAGCGCGGGTCAGTCCAGCGGGTCGGCGTGAACAGGTGTTTGATGACCTTGCGCTTTGCCTTCTCGGTCTTGCCCGATCGGCGGCCGGCCGGCACCACGTTGTATTTCGCCGTGCTGCGTTCGTAGGCGGCCTGTACCGGGTGATACCGCAGCGGGTAGAGGCGAGCGTTAGGCGCTGCCATCCGGCGCCCCCTCCACCGCTGCAGCAGCATCCACCAGCCTACGCACTTCAGCGGCCAGCGCTTCCGGCGTGTCGCCCGTGTCGCCCTTCTTGTCCAGTAGGCCGTGATGGCGGGCCAGCAGCTCGCGCGCCCGCTCCTGGCTGTGCGTCACGAACTCCAGGCCGTTGTTTTTCACCTTCACGCCCGCGAACAGCTTGGCCGCCGCCGGGCTGACCGTGCGCGTGTCCTTGAAGAACTCGTAGCCCTGGCCCTCGCCGAAGCATTCGGGGCATTCGGGGTTCGGCTGGCGCGTGCGGTTGTAGCCGATGCCCCCGCCCTCATCCAGAGGCTCGGGCGGCAGGTTGTCCTTGAGGCGCTTCTCGTTCGTCTCGTTCTGCTTCTTTATGTAGTCGCGGAGCTCTTGGGGCGTGCGCTGATACAGGAACTCTTTCCCCCAGCAGTGGCGGCAGCATCCACGCCGATATTCCATCAACTCGCGGCTGTCGGCGTCGGCGATCGCTTCAAGGTCGGCCAGCACGTCGGTGGCCGTCTTCACGGCAGCGGCAACCACGGCTTCGGTGACCTGGGCGCGGGCTCGTTCCATGTACTCGACGACTTCGGGCCGACGCAGCATCTTGTTCACGCTGGCCTTCGCGGCACCGTAGTTGTCTTTCCCGTACACCTGCGCGTACGCCTTCCCTTCGCTCTGGCCTGCGAGGATCAAATCGCATACTTGCTGGTGCTTGCGGCTGATGGTTGGCATGGGCCGGATGATAGGCAGAATTGCTTTCCGGGCAGCAATCCGGAGCCGTCCGGAGCAATTCGAGCAAATCCGAGCAATTTTTGCTCGGGAATTGCTCGGGCGGCTCTACGGCCTGCGGCGCCCGGTGAACGGGTCGCGCTCTTGCCATGCGTGGAGGGTGGATGACTTGGCGACGGCGCCGCCGTTCATGAACTGCGCGTGGCGCTCCTCCGGGTTCCCCAGGCGGTCGCGCATCACCACCAGCACGGCGCGGCGGAAGATCGCCTTGGTGGGGCGGCGGTCGTGGTCGGTCGGCCCCATCATTCGGCGATGTACGGCCATGCCTGAGGGATCAGCTCGACCTGCGCCACCTGGGCGGTCTCGCCGTTCTCGGTCCACGTGCTGGTGCTGCGCAGGATCACCCTGCAGGGCAGGCCCAGCACCTCTACCGTCGTGCCCTCGTTGGCCGCCTTGGCGAAGCGCGGCACGGCGTCCCCGTGGATGATCATTGCGGCCACCACTCCGGCAGGATGATCTGCACGTCGCCGTGCAGGACGCGCGTAGGCGGGTGCCTGGTGCCGGGCTCGGGGGCGAACTTGCCGGCGCCGTTGGGCACGTACTGGACGATGCGGCCCTGTTCCTCGTCGGCCATGATAACGTGCTCTTGCTCTACGTCGTTCAGTAGCACGTGCAGGGTTTGCCAGCCCGCGCCCGCTGGGCAATGCAGCAGCGCGGCGTGAAAGTCGGGAGATGAGATGTGGAGGCGCATGTCACGCTCCCACACTGGCGAGGCCCAGGCCCGCGGGCTGATATCCGGTTGACGGGTTCCGCCAGCCGCGCCACAGGTCAGGAATTGCCGGCTGCTCGCGCGGGAACTCGCCAAAAGCGAAGAACTCGGCTTTCGCCAGCCCGGCACCCGGCTTGCGGATGGTCCGGCGGCGCGAGGAAAGCTCGGGCTGGGAGCGCAGCCGCGGCGCGAGCCACCCGCTGGCGGAGCGGGAAATGCCAACCACCTCAGCCAGGTCGCCGGCCGTCATTGGCGGATTCGATTTCAGGACTGCCACACACGTGGCGATGGTCTGGTAGGCGTCGAGCGCGCGGCCCATGGTCGGCTCCAAAGAAAAAGCCCCGCGGTGTTCGCAGGGCTTCTCGGGCCGCCTAGACGTGCCGCGGCTCCCGGCTGGGAGGCTGCGCACGTCGTTGAGGGACGGAAATTAGTTGTCCCTTGGAATTTACCGCCGAGTTAACTCGACTGTCAACCTGTTTTATTCCACTGTCTCTTTTCCGTATTTCACCATGGCCTGCTGATACTCAACTACCTTTCCATTGTATGCCGCAGACACCCCGCCAAGGGGCTGGTATCCAGCCTCAATCCATTTCATTACCTTTTTCGTAAGGCTTCCAGCAGGGAAGTCATATAGAACCACGTACTCAACAATATTTTGCATCTTTCCTCCTGAGAAGCAAGATTTTACCTGATACGCTTTTCACACTAGTTACTCAACAATTGCCTTTATTGCAGCCTTTGCGTGCTCCAGTCGCTTTAAGAACTCCCCGATCGGCCGGTGCGGGATCCCCACCTTCCGGCAGATCACTTCCGGCACTGCCCGCTTCACGTAACACCACGTCAGCAGCTCCCGCTGCGGCGCGGGCAGCGCGCACATGCGCTGCTCGATCACCCACGCGTCAGCGGCGTTCACGCGGTGGCTCGTGCGGGCCTGGCACCATTCGCCCCAGTTCTCCAGCCGGGCGTCGATGTTCGAGAGGCCGCCCGTCATTGCGCGTCTCCGAGCTCGGTGATCACCACGCGCACGCGGCCGCCCTTGATGACTTCCCGACGCACCAGGTGCAAGTCGTCGATTTGCTCGTCGTCCAGCCACACGCCGGCGTGCGTCAGGGCGTCTTGCAGCGTCTTACTGCGGTTGTCCAGGTCTTGCCGGGCCCGGGTGGCCGGGTGCACGGCGACGAACAGCGACAGGCGGCCGGCGAGCGGCCGGTGCCCGGCCTCGGCGACGATATCCGCCACGGCCTTGCGGAACTTCAGTAGCGCGGGCCGGATGAATTTCGTTCCGTTGCGGCGGTGGCCGTAGGCGTGGTTGATGGTGGGCGGCAGAGGCAAGGTCAGCGTGATCATGCTCGCCCCTTCACGCGCTCCAGGCATTCGGCGTGCAGCTCCAGTTCCGTGCCGTAGCGCGCGGTGAACGTGGCCTTCCGGCCATGCACGCTGGGCCGCTGCAGCGGGTCGCTGTCGTCCTGCTGGTGGTGCGGCGCGCACAGCGGCAGCACGAGCAGGTGCGCGCCCGGCTTCGTGCGGCCGTCGATGTGGTGCAGGCTGATCCACGGGTTCACAATGCCGTCCTTCAGGCAGGCGATGCAGCCCAGGCCACCGATCGCGTGCATGAGGCGCGCTTCCTCGGCAGTGGGCGCCCTGCCCTTCATGCCCTTCGACTTCATTGGCCGGCGGGCGGCCTGGGCGGACGTGGCCGACTTGAAGCCCGTCCGGCGCATCGGCTTGCTGCGATTTAGCGTTGACAGTGGCATGCTACGATTCACTTTTCTTATCAAGGAGACACTCAATGCACAATTCCGCGGGTTACAGCGAACTGGCCTATACCACGGAGTACGAGGAGTACAAGGGCTATCTGATCGACTGGGCGACAGAACCTGATGGCGACAATCCACAAAGGTTCTTTGGCAATTTCCGCGCGCGGAAGGATGGCAAGGCAACGCTGGGCATGATGACTGCTCTGCCCCTGGAGACCCGTGCTGACGCTAAGAACGAAGCGATCAGATTCGCGCGTGCAGAAATCGACAAGGTGGCTGGGGACGACGCCTGAACCGCTGACTGTTTGGTGGCGCGCTACCTTGCGCGTGGTTAGCGTCATGGGTTGGCCACTCCGTTCGCCAAGTCGTGCGCCAGGCGGTACGCCTCGAACTCGAACAGCGCGTCGCGCGCCTTCCCGGCCGCGGCGCCGATGGCCAGCTTCCGCTGCGTCTCGGCGTGATAGGCGGCCGGGCTCACGCACGAGGAATGGCCGATCGCAACCACGAAGCCATTCGGCAGCCTGGCCGTGGCGATCGTGCTGCTGGTGTTCGGCACGCGGGCGGTCTCGTACGTCAGGCTGGCGACGAGCTCGCTGACGCGCTCGGGGTCTACTTGCTGGGCGGTCTGGTGGTCGGTCATGGGGTTCCTTTCGTGGTGGGTGGTGGTCATGCGTCGTCGCCACAAAGGCAATCGATCGTCTCGTCCGCATCGAGATCGGCGCCTGGGAACAGCTCCTGCTGCCGATCGGCGCGCTCAAGCATGGTTTGGTAGCTCGGCCTGTCGTTGCGAAAGCGCGCTCCGCTCTCCTTGCTATTCAGGGAGCGCCCCTCTTGGGCTGCCCACCAGATAGCCCGGCCAGGTTTCTTGACGATTAGGGTCTGGACAATGTTCCGGCCCTTCAGGAAGCACAGGTCGCAATTCCCCTCATAGGTCACGCCGTTGTGGTTCGGCAGCTCTAGGTCGAACGGCTGCGCGCGCCAGAAGGCGCCGACGTCTGCTTTCGTCACGCCCGCACTGTTCAGGGGCATCACCATCGTTTCGTGTACCGTCTCTGGCGACGGCCTGGCGCGGATCTTGGCCACGCGGCGCGGCTCATCGGCACGGATGCCGACCATCTGGTCCCAGCCTTCGCCGTCAGCCTTCCAGCCCAGTGCGGTCAGGTGCTTGTGCATGGCGCGGATCTTCAGCTCGACGGTGCAGAAGCGCGTTACAGGGTTCGGCAGGTATTGCCGCTTGCCAATGAGGGCCTCGAATGGCTCGCCATTGCGGCTAGCCATATCGAAGTCGACCAGGGCGTAGCCTGGCGCGTCGGCCCGGTATTCGACCCACGTAATCGGAACGTGCCAGTGCTGGCCGATATCGCGGACAAAGCGCAACGTTGCCTCGTCCTCTTTCCCTGTGTTGGCGAACATGACGATCACGTCGTCCGGCAAGCCGCCATTCGCCTCCAACACGCGATGCAGCATGTAGGCGCTCGTGCGGCCGCCGGAAAGGCTGATCGCCGTGCGATCGGTGATGATGAACGGGTCGATCACGCCGCCACCTCCGCTTTCACGTCCAGCGCTTCCCGGGCGAACTTCAGCTGGATGGGCAGCAGGCGCCTGTCGCCGCGCTCGTGCCGCGCCAGGATCTTCCGCGCCCACTCCTTGTTGTCGACGCCTACGGGCGTGGCGGCCGGGCTGGCAGCGCCGTTATGAGCCGGGGCATTCATGCGCGCCACGCATCGGCCAGGTGGTGCACGTCCGCGCTCTGCTGGATGCCGCCGCGCCGAGCGTCCGCCCAGTTGAATGCGGCCACGAAGGCGTTTTCGTGCAGCCGGCTATACACGCGGTCGCCAACGAAGCGCGCCAGGTCGGCGAACGGCTGGTTGCTGATCGCGATCATCGGCTTGTTCTCGTTGTAGCGGCGGTTGACGATCTCCGTCAGCAGCAGCGCCGCGTTGCCGGTCGCGCGGATCGCGTCGATCTCGTCGAGGATCAGTACGTCGTACTGCACGAAGCGCAGAATTTCCCCTTCCTCGCTTTTCCCTTCGCGGCCATAGCTGGCCTGAATTTCGCCAATCATGCCGGTGGCGGTGATGTAGCGGACCGAACGCGAGGCGTTCTTAATGAGCGATTGCGCCATCTCGCACGCCAGTAGCGTCTTGCCGGTGCCGGTGGTGCCGATCATGACGAGCGACGCCCAGGCCTGTTCCTTGAGGATGAAGTCGCGGAACATGCGTACGGTGCGGCGGGCTTCCTTCTGCTCCGGCGTGCTCGCGACGAACTGCTGGTCGACGTATTTGGCCGGGATCGTGGCGCCCGACAGCAGCGCGACGGCACGTTCGGCCATCCAACCGGTGGTGCGCTCGGCCAGCAACTGCGCTTCCAGACAGCGCGGGCAGTGCCATGCAGCGCCGGCGCGGGCCAGGATTTCCGCGGCGCCATGCTGCGCGCACTCGCCCGCCAGCATCGCCAGACGGCCAGCCAGGCCGGGCATGATGTTCTCGATGTGTTCCATGGTGGTCTCCGTCACAGGGGTTCGTCGTCGTCGATATCGCCGGCCGCGATGCCGTGGCGGGCCATGCTCGCTTCCATCGCTGCGCGGTCGCCCGTGCGGTCCACGTCGGCGAAGTTGAACTTTTGCGAGTGGGCAGGCGCCGCGCGGACGCCGGGCTTCGCCCCGAGAGGCGGGTTAAGCAGGCGATCAACGATCGGGGCGAGGTAGTTCGGCGCGATGGTCGCCTCGCCCTTGTGCTCCCGAGCGATGCGCACGGCTTCGGTCAGCACGTCGAGCGACACGCCTTTTTGCGCCCAGGCGATCACGGTCGGATGCGTCGACAGAGCCGAAACGCCGAGCGGGCGCAGTGCAACGGTCAGGGCCAGCGCCGGGTTGGCGATCTCGGGGAGTTCTTGGCGGGCAGGAAGCGGGGCTGCTTTCGGGCTCTCGACTTCGGGCGAAGCCAGACCACCTTCGCCGCCTTCCGCCGGTGCGCTCGCGCCGGTGGTGGTTTCCGGTATCAGGTTGAGGGAATCAGGAATCGGAGAATCAGCCCGATTGCCATCATTGGAGTCGGGTGCTTGCACCGTGCTTGCACCGTGCCCCACTGGTGCAGGGATGAGGCTAGCCTTTTCATCCCTGTGTGGATTCTGGTGTTTCCTGAATGCGAGCACCTGGATATACCGTGCACCATTGACTTCATACCGTGCAAGGAAGCCCGAAGCCTCGAGTTGGCACAGTGCCGCGTCGACGTCAATGTCGTCAGCCGGGAACAGGTGCATTTTGATCCGCTTCGGCTTGTCCTCCAGGCGGCCTTCCCTATCGGCCACGGTCCACAGGCCGATGAACAGCAGGCGCGTGGAGAAAGGCAGCTCCACCAACTCTTCGTTGGTGAAGAAGCCCGGTTTGATGTTGCGTGCGCGTGCCATGGCTATGCCGCTTCCTGATACACGTTGCCGGCCGCCTCACGAGCGCGCACGATCAGAAGCGCGCGCTTGACCTCCCAGCGCTTGGCGATCGACATCTGCTGGTCGTGCACCTGCAGCGCTTCTTCGATATCGCGCAGCGCCTCGCCGTCCAGGCGGAAATTGCCGGAGCGCTTGCTGCGGACCTTGGCGCGGAAGGTGCCGTCCAGGGCGCGGACGATCAGGGGCTCGAATTCGGCGCCGATGCCCTGCTCGCACAGCACCATGCTGATGTTGAGCGCGCAGGCGACGCACGACCACGATTCTTCGTTCGCGTCACCGGCGCGCAGGTTCTCGAACGAGAGCCAGTAGGCCACGCCGAGATCGGTCGTCTGGTCGGAAGTGAGGGTCGATGCGTTCTCGCCGCGGGCGTGACACATGGCGATGGCGACCAGGCCGCCGTGCTGGGCGACCGGCTTGGGGGTGTACTTCTTGTTGCGAGTCTTCTTGGACTTCGTCATGGCTCGGCCCTCCGCGCCTGGCCGCGCGCATGCTGCTGGCGAGCCTTCGTCACGTAGTCGTGGCCTGCCTGCCAGTCGGGGATGGCCGGCGAGAACCAGTTCATGTTGTGGCCATCACGCGACAAGCCGTGGCGCGCTGCTTCGGCGCCGCGGTTGAACATGACTTCGCGGGAGACGATCTGTTCCATCAGCGCTCCTTTCCAGCTTCGTCCGCCAGCGCGCGCAGCTTCTGGATGGCGCGGTAGCAGGTGCGCTGCTTTTGCGGGTCCTGCTTGTCGGCGACCGCCTCCTTGTCGGCAGGCCGCCAGACGTTCACCACGTGGTGAACGATCTTCTCGGCCGGCGTGGCTGGCGTTACCCATTTCTGTTCGTGCTCCATGTGTGGTCCTTGTGATTACGTCGGTGCTTCGATCTGCCATGGCTGACCCTCCTCAAAGACGCATGCGCATCGGCGGGCGTGCGATACGGCTCGGAAGTAACATGGCCATGTTCTGGCCATACGCTGGCCATTCCCTCGTGGCCTGCGCGCGCTTATGCTTCTGCTCATTGGTCCAGCGCTTGAGGTAGTCGCGGAGCAGCGGGCTGACCTTGACGTCGGCCGCAGCGCGCTCTTTTTCAAACTCGACGAACTCGTCTGCGCTCAACAGGGCTTTTACTGCGATGTTGCGAGGGGATTTCATGTGGTTCTCCTTGTGGTTCGGTGCTTCAGGACTTCGGGGTTTGGGAAATCAGGTCGCAGCCGCTTAGCCGGGTGGTTCCGTTTGCACGCGGTGCTTTTTTGCAAGGCGTGTAAGGCCGGTGATCACTTGGAATGAGGGGCGCTTGGTTCCGGCTTTGCCGGCGGCCATATCGCTGACGGTCGGCTGCTTCACGCCAATCGCGTCACCAATTTGGGACTGGGTGAGCCCAGCTCGCTGGAGCTCGGAAAGGGTGTATTTGATGTCCATACCACCAAGTATAGGAACTCCGATTTATAAAGTCAATCGGAATACCTATCCTGTGAGCGCAGACAATATAGGTATGTCTATAGGATCAAGAATTAGGGAAGCGCGCCGAGCGGCGAAGCTGACCCAGAAGGAGCTTGCTCAAAAAGTGGGGATGGCCCAGGCATCCCTGTCGGAACTTGAAACTGGCGAGTCGCAGGGTACGACTATGGTGGCGTCGTTTGCGTCTGCGCTGGGCGTCAACGCGCTGTGGCTGGAGACCGGCAAGGGCGCGATGCTCCTAACTGAGGGTATTGAGGAGCGCCCGCCAGCCCCGCCCTCGCAGGCGACTGGCCTGGGCGACCTTATGTCGGAGAAGATTGCGACTCAGATAGCCCAAGCGGAGGATGGCGTCTGGCAGAAAATATCTGAGATTGTCGAAACGTATCGATCAGCCAGCCCCACCGACCGAGAGCGGATCGACTTTGTGATTCGAGAGATCCGGAGCGGCCTGATGCACAAGCCGAAGTCGCGGACGCGATGACTTCTGCGCGCGATCGAACTCGTTGCGCAGCACGGCTAGAACGTAGCGCCTGCTGTCCTCGTCGATTGCGTCAAACATCATGTTGAGTTCTTTCCTTGGCTCCATATCCATACCTGTTGAACAACTTATACAGTGTTACTACTGTACATCCATACAGTGATCTTTAGCAACTGCTAAATGATGAGCTGTGATGCAAATTTGGCGTCGTGACAATGTGTGAGATTTTTCCTGAGGCCAACGGGCTATACTCGCACGCAATACGTCGATGAGTCGAGCGAACCTACGAGAATGACAATGAAAAAGTCCCCATGTGTAGCGGCCGCGCTGCTGTTGTTATCAGCCTGCTCATCGAGCGGCCACGTCGCCCACAATTGCGATGCCAAGAACGCCATCCCGCTCGCGCGCATGACTTCGGCGGAGCTCAACTCCACTTGCGTGTAACGGAAGGGTAGCCCCATGGAATTGCAGAAATGCGCAGCGTGTGGCAATGGCGTGAGCGCCAATGCGAAGGCTTGCCCGAACTGCGGCGAGCCGCCGAAAAAGCCGATGTCCCGGCTCAAACTCGCGATCATCGGCTTCGGCGCAATAGGCGTCGGCATGACGGTTTTCGCCGAGCGCCCCTCCCCTGCAGCGGTCGAGGCCGCCGCCGCAGCAGCGGCACCGACTTACCCGCGTCACGAGATTTCGACGGAAGCGAGGGCCCGCGTGCGCGCCAACAGCAAGGATCCGGACAGCCTGCAGTTCCGCAACGAGTTCACGGCGCGGGCCGGCATGCATTGCGGCGAGGTGAACGGGAAGAACAGCTTCGGCGGCTACACGGGCTTCAAGCGTTTCATCACTAACGGCCGTACCCTGCTTGTAGACGATGGGAGCCTGCCTAAGTTCACGCAAGCCTGGCGAGAGAATTGCTTGCCTTCCTCAAGTCGGAGCGCAATTGACCCGTGACCGACGCACGAATTCCATAGATTTTCTCATTGGAGGCATATGGCCAACAGCAGGTTAACTCCCGACGAGCGCGATGTGATCATTGCGATAAGTCAGGGCATCATTCACGTTATGGACGCCATTGCAGAGTTACGAGATGCGATACCGAATGATGAAGCGCGGAAGCGGATCGATATCGACTTGGATAAGGCGTTCAACCGTATGAATGAAGCTGCTGACCTCATGGAAAAGATTGTGAAAAGCGATGGGTGACGTTCATCATTTAGGCGAGAGGTTCGCGCAACTTCGGCGCCCTGTTGACAGCGGAGGCGGCGGGCCGCATGATCCGGACATGGAAGCTCGCGTGGCCAAACTGGAAGCAGACCTCACCGCCATCAAACTCGATGTGGCGGTGATCAAGGCCAATGGAGCAGCGAAGAGCGATATCGCTGAACTGAAGGCTGCAACGAAAGCCGACATCGCTGAACTGAAGTCCACAACGAAGACCGACATTGCCGAGTTAAAGGTCGCGATAGCAGACAGCCAGGCCAAGATCATCATGTGGGTGGTTGTCGCCATCTTTCTTGCGCAGCTACTGCCGCTGCTTAAGGATTTCATCAAGCCCGCCGACCCCGCACCAGCAGCCACGCAAAGCACTGCGACACCGGCGAGCCAAGAAGGCCCGTGGACGCAGTACCAGAAGCAGCCTGCCCCGCCAGCGGCCAAATAAACACCCTAGCCCAGTGAAAGCCCCGCCAGTCGGGGCTTTTTTACGCCGATAGCCCATCGCCAATATTCGCAAACAAATATCGGTATCCCTATTGACAATGCGTATCGGAACACCGATACTTGACTCTATCGAAACGCGCACCGCAGCGCACCGACTGGAGGCCGAAATGTCCCGCACCGACACCACCGAGCAGCACGAGCAAGCCATCACCGCCGAAGCACGCGGCCAGCACGCCGTAATCATGGCTTCGCTGAAAGCCGGCGCGCCGAACATCACGAAGCTGATCTTCAACGCCCTGGGCGAATACGTCGCCGACGACAACGCGCTGGAACAACTGCTGGTCGAAACGGCACGCGGCGGCAATCCCCTGCAGCAAGTGATCAACGATCTGGCTTGGGCCGAGGCCGAGCGCCGCGCAGAAGCCGAAATGGCACGCCGGGAGCGCGAAGGCCGCTCTGCTGACGAGGAAGCCCGCCGCGACCGCGCCACCTGGGAACGCCAGTTTGCATGAAGGACCAGGGCCGCTCTCGGGCGGTCCATCAGGAAGAAGTAGCGGAGCGCCGCGCCCCGACATACAACGCGCGGATTGCCCTGAACTCGGGTGAGGAAATAGAGGGAGTGGGAGCTCGAATGCCCTGGCAGCCGGAACAGACGGCACCCAACACCAACATCCGCCGGCGGCGCCGGCCCAACACAGGGAGCACAACGATGAACTCGATTGGCATGAAGGCCGTGGCGGCAATTCCCATCACGATCCTGCGCGCGGCGCGCCGCATCGGGCGCCGCCTGGCAAAGCCCGCTCGCCTGTACTGGCTGGAGGTGCAGACGCAGCACGCCGAGGATCACATCACTGATCTCCAGGCGATGCACGAGGCCATCCCGAAGGACATCGTGCGCATGCATCGGCTGACGGTCCAGCTGGCGGCGAAGCGAATGGCGATCGAGCGAGGCCTCGCATGAGCGCGCTGCGCTTCTTCCGCACGCAGTACCGGCTGTACCTGCGCGCCGGCCTGACGCCGCGGCATGCCATCCGCCGCACCGTGCACAGCTTCTTCAACGGCTTCTAACACCAGAGGAAACACCCCATGAATCAAGTCGCCACCAGCCCAGCCAAGACGCTGAGCACCTTCCTGGACCGCTACAAGGGCCAGATCGCCAATGCCTTGCCGAAGCACATCAGCGCCGACCGCATGGTGCGCCTGACGATGACGGCGTTCAGCCAGAACAAGGCGCTGCAAAACTGCGACCTGCACAGCATCTTCGGCTCCGTCGTCGTGGCCGCCCAGTTGGGTTTGGAAATCGGAGTCGGCGGCCAGGGCTACCTCGTGCCGTACGGCGGGAAGGCGACGTTCGTGCCGGGCTGGCAAGGTCTGGTCGATCTGGTGTCACGCGCCGGCCGCGCCACCGTGTGGACCGGCGCCGTCTACCGAGGCGATGACTTCGATTGGGCGCTGGGCGACCGCCCGTTTATCAAACACCGCCCAGGCGACGGCGGCGACACCTGGCGCGATATCTCCCACGTGTACGCCGTGGGCCGCGTCAACGGCAGCGAATACCCGGTGATCGAAGTGTGGACGATGGATCGCGTGGTACGCCACCTGAACAAATTCAACAAGGTCGGGGCCCGGCATTACGCCCTGGAGAAGGACGGCCAGAACATGGAAATGTACGCACGCAAGGTCGTGCTGCTCCAAGTGTTGAAGTACATGCCGAAATCGATCGAGGTGCAGCGCGCCGTTGACGTGGCCCAGGCAGTGGACGCCGGCAAGAACTTCACCATCGACCAGGACATGGTGACGATCGACGAACGCGACGACGAGCAAGCCGGTGCCGGCACGGACGAAGCGGCCGCCAGCAGCAGCGCCGGCACGGCGTCGCAGGCCCGGCCGGAGCTGCCGCTGTGCACGCCCGAGAAGTTCGACGCCAGCAAGGCGGGCTGGCGCGAGCAGGTCATCAGCGGCAAGAAGACCGTCGCCCAACTGGTGGCCATGATCGAAACCCGCCAACGGCTCACCGAAGAACAGAAGCTCACGATCGATTCGTGGGCGCACGAGAACGACTGATCCAGCAGCCCCGCGCTGGCGGGGCCTACCTACCCTCACCAAGGAAGAATACATGCAAATCCATGACCTCGTTCAGGGCAGTCCCGAGTGGGCCGCCTTCCGCCAGGAACACTTCGGCGCCAGTGAGGCGGCGGCCATGCTGGGCCTGTCCACCCGCGTGACGCGCAACGAGCTGCTGCACATGAAGCATACCGGCACCGCCCAGGAGTTCAGCAACTGGGTGCAGGAGAACATCCTCGACCACGGCCACGAAGTGGAAGCCCTGGCCCGGCCGCTGGTCGAAGACATGATCGGCGAAGAGCTGTACCCGGTCACGTGCTCCGATGGCCGCCTGTCCGCCTCGTGCGACGGCCTGACCATGGGTGAGAACATCGCCTTCGAGCACAAGCAATGGAACGAGGCGCTGGCCACGTCGATCAGCGAAGGCTTCCTGCCGGATGAATACATGCCGCAGTGCCAGCAGATCATGATGGTGACCGGCGCCGACCGCGTGGTGTTCGTCTGCTCGGACGGTACGCCCGACCGCTTCGAATCCATGGATGTGCGGCCCGACGTGGAATGGCAAGAGCGCATCCGCGCTGGCTGGGAGCAGTTCGCCGCCGACCTGGCCGTGTACGTGCCGCGCGAATACGCGCCGAAGCCCGCAGCGGCAGCAATCATGGCCCTGCCCGCCCTGGTGATCCAGATCCGCGGCGAGGTGGCCACCAGCAACCTGCCGGCATTCCAGGCGCAGGCCGAGCAGTTCATCGCCAGCATCAAGACCGATCTGCTGACGGACGAGGATTTCGCCAACGCGGAAGCCACGGTGAAATTCTGCGAGCAGGCGGAAGACGACCTGGAGCAGGCGAAGCGCGCCGCGCTGGAGCAGACCGCCGACATCGCCGAGCTGATGCGCACGATCGACCACATCAGCGAGCAATTGCGCTCGAAGCGCCTGACGCTGGCCCGCACCGTGAAGGACAAAAAGGAACTGATCAAGGCCACGATCCTGGCTCAGGCGAAGAGCGCCTTCCAGCAGCACGTGGCCGCGCTCGAGCGTGAAATCGCCCCGCTTCGACTGGCCTTCCAAGCCCGCGACTTTGCCGGCGCCATGAAGAACAAGCGCACGCTGGCCACGCTGCAGAACGCCGTCGACACCGAGCTTGCGAACGGCAAGATCGCCGTCGACGCGATCGCCGCCGCCGTGCGCGGCCGGCTGGCCTGGTTCCGCGAACAAGCTGCCGAACACGAGTTCCTGTTCGCCGATCTGCAAAACATCATCCAGAAGGTAGACGAGGATTTCAAGCTGCTGGTGGCCTCGCGCATCGACAACCACAATCGAATCCAGGCCGAGGCGGCCGAGCGTGCGCGCCAGGACCAGGAGGCAGCGAAGGTGCGCGAAGCTGCCGCCGAGCAGGCACGGCAGGAAGCGGCGGCCCGCACGCAGCAGGAAGCACCGGCACCCCAGGTGCAGCCGACCGAGGCGGCGGTCGCGACGCCGCCGGTGGCATCCCCTGCCCCGACCCCGCGCCCAGCGCCGGCCGCAGCGAGCGGCACGCCGCCCGCCCTGCGCCTGGGCCAGATCGGTACGCGCCTGGGCTTCAACCTGACGGCCGACTTCCTGCGCACGCTGGGCTTCGAGCCGGCGGGCCGCGACAAGGCCGCCGTGCTGTATCACGACGCCGACTTCCCGGCGATATGTGCCGCGCTGATCGACCACATCGACCACGTGCGCCAGGGGCAACCAGCATGATGAAACGAACCTTCATCCTCGCCCACGAGCAGGCCCGCCAGCGCGCCGCGCAGTTCTGCACGGCTGCGCCGGAAGGCTGGGTTGTCACAGTTTCCGAGCCCACCCGCAACCTCGACCAGAACGCCAAGTTCCACGCGATCGTCAGCGATATCGCCAAGTCCGGGCTGAAGTGGGGCGGCAAGCCGCGCACCGCGGCGCAATGGAAAGTGCTGCTGGTATCTGGGCACGCTGCGGCGACGAACGAAGGCAGCGAAATGGTGCCTGGCCTGGAGGGCGAGTTCGTGAACCTGCGCGAGAGCACCGCTCTAATGTCGAAGAAGCGCAGCGCGAGCCTGATCGAGTACGCGCTGGCCTTCGCGGCGATGCACGAGGTGCGGCTGTCAGCGGAAGCCCGCACTGCCCTGGAGCCGGCATAGCGATGATGGACCCGACCCGGATTCTGTTCGCGCAGCTGGAACGCAAGCTGCTGGACGACGACGATAACCGGGGCCTGAACTGCCATGGATGCCTGTTCCACCGCCAGCCGGCCCGCGTGTGCCACGTGGCGGGAATCGAGGCAGTGAAGCGCGGCCTCCGAGATTGCGACTCACTCGACCAATTCGGCGAGGTCGTCATCTACGTGGCCACGGCAGTAGACCCGCGACAGATGGATTTGATTGGAGAACAAAATTGAAGCGCGACCTTTTCACAATGGCACTCGACCTGGGTAACGAGCTGATCATCGACAACTTCGCCGGCGGCGGCGGCACGAGCACAGGCCTGGAAGCTGCATTCGGCCGCCCGGTAGACTTCGCGATCAACCATGACCCCGAAGCGCTGGCGATGCATGCCATGAACCACCCGCACACGAAACACCTGTGCGAGAGCGTGTGGGACGTGGACCCAATCGAGGTCACGAAGAACCAACCGGTGGGCCTGGTCTGGCTATCGCCCGACTGCAAACATTTCAGCAAAGCGAAGGGCGGCAAGCCCGTAGAGAAGCGCATCCGGGGCTTGGCCTGGGTCGCGCTGCGTTGGGCGGCAAAGTGCAAGCCGCGCGTAATCATGCTGGAGAATGTCGAGGAGTTCCAAACATGGGGCCCGCTGCTGGTCAGCGCTGACGGCACGGCAAAGCCGGACCCAGCGCGCCGCGGCAAGACGTTCAAGAGCTTCGTTCGCCAGCTGGAAGGCCACGGCTACACCGTCGACTATCGCGAGCTGCGTGCCTGCGACTTCGGAACGCCGACGATTCGCAAGCGCTTCTTCCTGGTAGGGCGCCGCGACGGCCTGCCGATCCGCTGGCCGACACCGACGCACGGCGCCCCGGACACGGCGGGCGTGAAGGCCGGGAAGCTGCTGCCGTACCGCACGGCCGCCGAATGCATCGACTGGTCCCTCCCCTGCCCCAGCATATTCGAACGCACCCGAGAGCTTGCACCGGCAACGATGCGGCGCATTGCCAAGGGCATCATGCGCTACGTAGTCGACGCGGACCGGCCATTCATCGTGCCCGTCACGCACCAGGGCTCCGACCGAATTGAATCGATCGATGAGCCGCTGCGCACGGTGACTGGCGCCCAGCGCGGCGAGAAGGCGCTCGCATCGGCCACCCTCGTGCAGGTCGGCTACGGCGAGCGCGCTGGCCAGGCGCCGCGCGCCCTGGACATCGGCTCGCCGGTCGGGACAATCGTCGGCTCTGGCAAGCATGCGCTCGTGACAGCGTTCCTGAATGAGCACGCCAACGCAACGAACCAGCGCGTCATGCCGGCGGACGAGCCGCTGCGCACGATCTGCGCCCAGGTGAAGGGTGGGCACTTCAGTCTGGTCTCTGCAGTGCTGACCGGCGTCGGTGGCCGAGCCGGACAGAGCCGGCCGCGCAGCTCGGGCGAGCCATTCGCCACGATCACGGCAAAGGCCGACGGGGCCGTGGCCACGGCCTTCCTCGCGAAGCACTACACCGGCGTCGTCGGTTCCGATTTGGTGGACCCGATCGGCACGGTGACAAGCTGCGACCACCACAGCTTGGTGGTCGCCCACGTGCAGCGCGACATGGGCAAGAGCGTTGGCCACGCCGCCGCCGCGCCGCTCGCCACGGTGACTGCTGGCGGCGGTGGCAAGTCGGCAGTGGTTGCAAGCACACTGGTGAAGCTGCGCGGCACCAGCAGCACCGCCGCGGTTGACGAGCCGCTGCACACCGTCAGCGCCGGCGGCCAGCACCACGCGGAAGTGCGGGCGTTCCTGCTCAAGTACTACGGGACCGATCAGGATCCGCAATTGGCCGAGCCGCTGCACACGGTGACGACGAAGGATCGTTACGGTCTGGTCACCATTCAGGGCCAGGACTACCAGATCGTGGACATCGGCTTGCGCATGCTCGCGCCCCACGAGCTGTACCGCGCGCAGGGCTTCCCGGAGCACTACGTGATCAAGGAAATCCCTGACCCGGCGCGGCTGTTCGCCGATGGTGTTCAGGTGGACGGCGACGTGCTCGCGCTGCCAAGGGTGCCGCTGACAAAGTCAGCCCAAGTGCGCATGTGCGGCAACAGCGTGTGCCCGCCGCTGTCTGAAGCGCTGATCCGCGCAAACTTCGCACACGAGCAGCAGCTCACGGGCGTGGCGGCATGAGCAAGCCCACGCGTACTACCTTAGTCGCCTCGGGCTATTGCGGTCAAGCTGTGAACTTGACAGTTGCCCGGCGTCGTGATCCCGAAAAGGCCTCACCGTCGGTTAATGCGTGTCTCATGCTCCGCGTAAAGTTCCGGAGCGAGGCGTTGCAATTTTTCGAGAATGGCCAGAGAGGATTGCAAAGCCATCGCCTCAAGCTCATGGACTCGATTTCGCACACGTCGAATGAAGCCATCACCTACCTGCGGTTCCGGTGTGAAGATATATCGCATCTCGATCGCGATCCGCCTAAGCATCAGCCACTCGTCGATGCAACCCAGCAGCGAAAGGGTTTCAACCGGCAACTGATCGAACAATTTTGTGATCGCGGCAAATTCGTCGGCTATCGAAGGATAGAAAATCGGACTGTCAGAAGAGTCGATCTGATACATCGACAGCACCATCATCCGATTCAGCTCGCGAGCAAGATAACAACACGACAGAAGCACCGTTGCATGACTCTCTTTTTGCTTCGCTGCTTCAACCTTTTTGGTGTGCCTTAGTTGCCAGTAGACCGTCAAAGCACCGGCCGCCACCGCGATTAGCGTGCCGATACTGCCGACCCAGGCCGCTAAGCCGCTATGTGCGTCAAACCATCCCAGAACCATGAGATACGCTTCAAAAATGAGAAATCCTAACATGACGCAAACTATTTTCCCCAAACGCGCAGGCGGGGCTCGAGCACTGGCGCGAGCGAATCAGGAGCGGAGAAAGGCCGCGCAAAATGCACGAGATTCTATCTGACGCCGAGCTTTTTGAGCTTACCCGCTACCGGCGCCCTGCCGAGCAACTGCGCGAGCTGGCCAAGCTGGGCGTGCCGGCGCGCCGCATGCGCGACAACACCGTGCGCGTGCTGCGCATGCACCTGGTTGCGCCGGCAGCGCCCTCCCCTACGATCCGACCGAAGCTGAAACTGTAAATGAACCGGAAACGCAAGACGAACCGCGGCCTGCCGCGCCGCGTGTACGTGAACCATGGCGCCTACTTCTTCGTGCCCACCGAGGCGACGATCGACCCGCGCAACCCGAAGGCCGGGCCGAAGAAGTGGATCAAGCTGTGCGCCGTCGATGACGGCGAGCCCGCAATGCTCCAGGCCCTGGCTGCAGTGCTGGGCAACCCGGTGAACGCCGAAGGCATGATGCCGTGGTGCTGTGCCGAGTTCAAGGCGCGAATGCTGGGCGCCTACACGCCGAAGACGGTCACCGAGTACAGCCGCCACCTTGACGTAATCGCCGACGTGTTCTCGGAATTCCACGCCGCCCAGGTCACGACGAAGGATTGGGCGGACTTCCTTCGGGCGAAGTATGCCGACAAGGCGAACACCGCGCAGAAGATGACCGCGCTCGCCGCCAAACTGTTCCGCTTCATCATCGGCGACTTGGGGCTGCGTCAGGACAATCCGATCGATCAGCTCGATATGTCGAAGTACCGCACCAAGGTGCGCACCGTGCTGGCGAGCCACGACCAGGTGGCGGCGATCCGCGAAGCGGCGCTCGTGAGCGAGAACGGGAAACGCACGCCGAACGGCGCCATGTTCGTGTGCATCATCGACATGGCCTACCTGTGCTGGCAACGTGCGCAGGATATCCGGCTGCTGCAGGAATCGCAGGTTCGGCCCGGTCCGGACGGTCTGGTCGGCGGCAAGGTGGCGTTCAAGCCCAGCAAGACCATGAAGACCAGTGGCCTTTCGGTCGAGATTTCCATCACGCCAGCCATCGCCGCCGTGATCGAGCGTGCACGCGCAGAGAAGCGGCGCCGCGGCGTTGTGAGCAGCTACGTGTTCGCGGCCACTGGCCACGGGAATGCCGGTAAGCCGTATGCGGCGTTCAGCCTGGTGCAGATGTGGCTCCGGGCGCGCGAGAAGGCTATTGCAACGGCAGCGGCGGCTGGCCAGGACTTCGGCCCGCTCATCCAGTTCCGCGACCTCCGCGCGCTGGGCGCCACCGATGCGGCAGCCGACGGCGAGGAGCGCGCGGAGATTCAAAAGCGGCTTGCCCACACTTCCGAGAAGACCACCCGGATCTACATCAAGCGCGTGGTGCCGACCGCTTCCGCACTGGACGCGCGGCTGCCATGGGGCGAGCCGACAACTGAAGATAGATGCTGATATTTGGCAGTCGCCAAATATACAGTATAGAGACGAGCCCAGCGCCGCAGCCTAAGCGCCTGATTCCTCAGCAGTTTTTCAACTTCACCCATAAAACCCGACTCTGCAGAACCTGCGGGCGAGCGTGCTGCTGGCGCGCAGCGACGTCGACGGCGCGCGTGCCGCCTACCTGAAGGCGCTTGCGCTCGACCCGGCCTATCTGTTCGCGCTGGACAATCTTGCCAACCTCGACATCGCGGAGAAAAAGCCGGACGAGGCGCGCAAGCGCTATGAAGCCGCACTCGCGAAGGACAAGAAGAATGCCGCGCTGATGACCTCCCTCGCCCGGCTGGAAGCCCGCCTGGGCAAGCAGGCCGAAGCGGTGCGCTGGCTCGAACAGGCCAGCCGGGAAAATCCCGATGACAAGGCTGCCGCCAGCCAGCTGGCAGCCTACTATCTGCAGGTCGGCGACAGGAAAAAGGCCTTGACGCTGGCCCAGAAGCTGCAGGCCAGCGATACCGCCGACCCGGCGGCGCTGGGCCTGCTCGCTCAGGCCCAGGCCCTCGACGGGCAGGATGAAGCCGCGCTGGAAAGTTATGAGCGGCTGGCCGGCCTGCTTCCGCAATCGCCTTCCGTGCAGGTGCGGATCGCCAGCCTGCACTGGGCAGCCAGACGCACCGACGAAGCCCTGCGGGCGGTCCGCAAGGCACTCAACATCGCGCCCGACAGCGTGGAAGCCCTGCTGCTCCAGCATGCGCTGCTGATCGACAAGAAGGCTTTCCGCGACGCCGTGACCGCGGCACAATCCCTGCAAGCCCGGCATGCGGACTGGCCACTCGGCTTCAAGCTGGAAGGCGACACGTTGATGGCCCAGCAAAAACCGGCCGACGCCGCGCAACGCTACGAGCGCGCCCTCCAGGTCGCACCGTCGGGCCCGATGGCGATTGCGCTCCACCAGGCATTGACGGCGGCGGGCCGGCAGCAGGAAGCCGGTGCGCAACTGCGGCAGTGGCTCGACAAGCAGCCGGCCGACGTGCCAACGCGCACCTATTACGCCAGCACGCTCGCGGGAGAAGGCAACCACAAGGCCGCGAGCCAGCAATACGAGCAAATTCTGCGCAAGGCGCCGGAGAATCCCGTCATGCTCAACGACTATGCCTGGGCGCTGTTGCAACTGAAGGATGGACGGGCACTGCAATATGCGGAGAAGGCGCACAAGCTCGCGCCGAACAGCCCGGCCATCGCGGATACGCTCGCCGCCGTCCTGCTCGACAAAGGCGACGCGGCGCGGGCCTTGCCGCTACTGAAGACGGCGACGGAGCAGGCGCCGGCGGCACACGATATCCGCCTGCGGCTCGCACGGGCGCTGCTCCTCGCCGGGGATCGCAAGGGGGCCAGGGCCCAGTGCGAACGCTTGATGGCGGCCACCGACTTCCAGCGGCACGACGAGGTGCGCGCACTGATGGCGAAGCTGTAGGCACCTGCGCCCGCCACGGGCGAGCTATCGCGGGCAGCGGCCCTCCTCCCCGGCGTTCGGCGCGCCGGATCACGCGCAAGGATGCTGCCGCGCCGAATACCGCCCGGGCGCGATGATGTTGGCGGGATCGAGCGCCGCCTTGATCTTGCCGACCATGCGCCAGTAGCCGTCATTGCCGCTGTCCAGGTCGGCCATCGACTGGAGGCCGACGCGGTACGGTATATACCCGGTCGCCATCATCGTGTCGAAAATCTCGCGGTAGCACGTGCGCGCCCGCTGCACTTCGGCCGCATCTTCCGCGTCGTACGCGACCGTCAGCACCCCGCCGAGCGCACGCTCGTTGATCATGCTGAAGGTAACGAACAGGTCGAACCCATGCCGGCGGAAGATCGGCTCGGCCAGCGCGTGGACGCGCAGCAGGTCCTCGCCGCGCATGGGCGGCACCGGCGACACCCACAGCATGCCGCAACGGTCCAGCGCCGGATTGGCGTCGGCTGGAAAACCCGGCGGCAAGCCGCCACGCCTGCGCCAGTAGGCCCCGGCCAGGAACCGTCCGTTCGGAATCCCGCGGTTCATCTCGAACAGGGAACGCCCCAGCGCCACCTTGGCGGCCAGGCGCTTGCCGAAACCGGTACCCTTCAGCAGGCGGGCGGCCGCGGCCGCCAGGTCCAGCTTGCGCTCGTCGAGAAGCTGGACGTGCGCACGGGTGGGCGCGAGCGCGCGCCGCACGGCGCGGCGGGCGGCGGCCACCTGGGCGTCGCTGCCATACAGCGCGCCCGAGACGGTCCACGCGCCCACGCCCGACGCGGTGCGCAATTGCTGGCGGACCTCTTCCGGCAACGGTACCCTGCCGCCGGCGAGCTCGCGCGGGAACGTGGTGCCGCCGGAGATCACGCGCAGGTCGTTGCCGATGTGAAGAATGCTGCGCAAGGTGCCGTCGAGCCGGAGCGGCCGGAGCGCATCGATCACGGGCGCGATGTCCTCGTGTTCCCGCACCATGCACAGGAAGTGGTTCAGTGCCTGCGTCCTGGGCATCAGCCACAGGCCCAGGCTCGTGACGATGCCCATGTTCGATTGGGTGAACAGGCCGTCGACGTACGGGCCCACGCCGTACGGATACACGCGCCGGTTGACCGACGAAGGATAGTGACCGAAGCCGGTATGCACGATCTCCCCGTCGGCCAGCACCAGCTCCATGCCCGCCACGCTCTGGAAACGGTTGCCGTAAGGCGAATGGCCAAAGCCGCGTTCGAGGATATTGCCCATCAGGCTCGTATCGGGCCCGGCACCGGTACAGTCCATCCACAGCGGCAGCTCGTGTTCCCGCAGGTATTGCGACAGTTGCCGCTGCGTGACGCCGGGCTCGATCACCACGTACGCCAGCTCGGCATTGGCCTCCAGGATGCGGTTCATTGCGGACAGGTCCACGATCGCGTGGCCGTCGGCCAGCGCGCAGGCGTCGCCATACCCCCAGTTGCGGCCCGTGCTGATCGGATAGAGCGGCACCCGATGGGCTCGGGCGACATGCACCAGCTGGGCCACCTCGGCGGTATCGTGGGGGCGGAGGATCGCGAGTGGCCGCGTACTCCAGGAAGAGGTACTGGCGGCATACCGGTCCAGCGTCACGGGGTCGTCGAGCACGCGCTCGTGGCCCAGCTGGCGGCGCCACGCCGCCAGCGCGTCTCCGGAAGCCGCCATCAGTCGCGCCCCTGGATGAGGCGCGAGGTGATGCCAGACTCGTCACGCAGCGGGAAGAAATACGGGTAGAACGAGCGCTCGCCTGGCGCCTGTTCCATCATCCCGGCGAACGCGCCAATCTGCTCGCCCATGTATTCCAGCTCGAGCCGCAGCAGCACGGCCGGCGCGCCGACCCGGGTGCATGGCCGCTCGCCGCCGAAATCACGGAAACCGAGCATGCGCTTGTAGAACATGACGTGGCGTGGATTCACTTCGATGACATAGTCGGTATAGCCGTGGATATTGTGCGCATAGATGTAGGAGATGTGGATCAGCGACGCGAACACGCGTTTCGTCACGTTCTTGTCGATGGCGAGCCGCGAAGGCTCGCACAGCCGCCGGCCCGCGGCCCTGAGTTCATCGAGCTTGTCGCGAAAGTTTTCATCCGCCGGCAAACCGATCTTCGGGTCGTCGAGACACAGCGACATCGTGCCGACCGTGGCGCCGCCCGTTTCCGCATAGAGGGTGATACGGTTCGGGGCATGCTGCGTGCCGGCGTCGACATCATAGCCGCGCCAGCCATACATCTTTCGTAGCAACAGGTTGGCCGCCTCGCGGTGACCGGCGGTACTTGCCATGCGAATATGAAACACCTGCATATCGATGGCATGGGTATGGGCGATGCTCGCTTCCTGCTCGCGGATGACCAGGTCGCGCAGCTTGGCCGCGGCTTCGAAGGAAATAATTGGATCGTCGTGTTGCATTGTGCCCCCGGTTGCTCTGGAAAGGTCCATGCACATCAGACTGCTGTCACGGCCGCGAGTTCCGCAAAGCGTCGGACTTTTTTTCAAGTTGCCCGTCGAACGCTGGCAGGATTGGCTAAGCCTTTGATTTCAAGGAACACTTTGAAGTGGCACGATTGCTGCTGAGTAGCTGGTCGTCGGCACTGCACGTTGCGGCCGCAATCACTTACAAGGAGTAGCACGTCATGAACATGTTCAAGAAAGGTCTCCTGGCCACGGCGGCAGCCGTGACGCTGGGCATCGGGGGGATGGGCAGCGCCTACGCCGATACGTATGCAACGTCGATCCTGTCCGTTAACAACCTGCAGCTGACGAGGGGCGGCGTGGCGTTGACGGCGGCCGATTTCACGGTGCTGACCGGGACCAACGATGCGCATACGACTGCGACGTTCAATGGCTTTGTGGACGCACACAACGCTTCCCAGCCGGTCCCGGCCCCCGCCATTGCCGGTCCGTCATGCGCAGGTAGCGCCGCCGGGTGCGCGGCAGTGGGCGCATCCTTCACTCCGACCGGCGTCATCGCGGCGGACTTCGCCTATGCCAACCAGACCCTGGCCGGCTCGATCATCGGTGGCGGCGCGACGGCGCAGACCCGCGCGGACACGGCATCGATCTCGAACAACAGCATCGGCGCCGCCAACTCGGACGTCGGCACCTCGACGTCCTTCCAGTTCGCGCTGGGAAGCGGCGGCACCATCACGTTCGACTTCACTGCCAACGCTTACTCGGATGCACGAGTGATCGACGGTGGCCCGATCTCGAACGCGAACGCACGGTTGTCCTGGTCCGTGAACATCGTGGACACCACCACCGGTGCCGTCGTGTACTCGTTCGCGCCGGAAGAGTTGAACAGCAATTCGCTGCGCAGCGCGACGGACCAGAATCCGGGCACCACGCCCTACAACTTCACCTATACGTCCACGCTCGACACCGACTCCACGACCGGCACGCTGACCGCGGGTACGCTGTACCAGCTGACGATCCAGCACAACACGCTGGCCAACGTGCTGCAGGAAGAAGTGCCGGAACCGGCAACGCTGGCAATCCTCGCCGGTGGCCTGCTCAGCATGTCGCTGGTCAGCCGCCGGCGCAAGTCCTGAGCCGGACCTGCCCGCCGCCTGCGCGTACCGCCGGAGATCCCGGCGGTACGCTTTTTTTTGACGCCACGCAAGAGCTCAGCAGGTACGGATCGGGGGCTGCAACCCCAGCCATATAATCGTTCGGACAAGGTGCACTCGGAGAAAACAGTCATGGAAGAAATCATCGCCCAGCTGCAATCCGGATTGAAGGGAATCTGGAAATATCGCTGGTGCGCAGTGATCGTGGCCTGGCTCGTGGCGACCGGCGGCTGGAGCAAGGTCTACCTGATGCCGGACGACTATCAGACGACCGCCCGCGTGTTCGTCGACACGCAGAGCATCCTCAAGCCACTGCTGTCGGGCATGACGTCCATGCCGAACGTCAACCAGCAGGTGGCGATCATGAGCCGCACGCTGCTCAGCAGACCGAATGTCGAGCGGGTGATCCGCATGGTCGATCTCGATGTCAAGGCTTCCACGCCGCGCGAACACGAGAAGCAGGTCGAGGAACTGATGCAGAAAATCCGCATCGGCGGCACGAGCACCTACGATATCTACACGATCAGCTACAGCAACAGCGACCCGCGCCTGGTGCGCGACGTCGTGCAGTCCCTGCTGACGATCTTCGTCGAGGGCGGGTTCAAAGGCAAGAAAGGCGAATCGGACAAGGCGGTACGGTTCATCGACGACCAGATCCGCGCTTATGAGGACAAGTTGCTGGCGGCGGAAAACTCCGTGAAGGACTTCAAGCTCAAGCACAACTTCCTGCTGCCGCGCCAGGGCGTCGACTATGGGTCGCAAATCCTCATGTCGTCCGACGCGCTGAACAATGCGAAGCTGGAACTGGTCGAGGCCGAACAGGCCCGGGCCGCCATCAATTCCCAGATCCAGGGAGACGAGCCGATTCTCGGCGCCGAGCCCAGCGCGGCGGCGATCGACAATCCCGAAATCGATGGACGAATCTCCGCGCTGACCAAGTCGCTCGACGCCTTGCTGTTGCAGTACACCGAAGCCCATCCGGACATCATCTCCACGCGCCGCCTGATCGCCCAGCTCGAAGAGCGCAAGGTACAGGAAGCCAGGACGCGCGTGGCACCCACCGATCCGGGCAAGGGCTATAGCCCCATGCTCCAGCAATTGAAGGTCGCGCTCGCCGAAGCCGATGCGCGCGTGGCCTCGATCCGCGCAAGGGTCGCGGAAATGCAGCAACGGCACGAATCGCTGGTCGAACAGAGCAAGGCCGTGCCGGAAGTCGAGTCGCAGCTGGCCCAGCTGAACCGTGACTACCAGGTCAACAAGGAAAACTACGAGAAGCTGATCGAACGCCGCGAAGCGGCCAAGCTGTCGGGCGACCTCAGCTCCAACACCGACATGCTGAGCTTCAAGATCATCGACCCGCCAACGGTCCCCCTGCGTCCCGCCGGGCCGAACCGTCCCCTCCTCTATACGGTCGTGCTGGGCGTCGCGGTCCTCGCCGGCGCCGCGGTCGCCCTGCTGGTCAGCCAGGTGCGTCCAACCTACCTGAGTTCGGCCGAGCTGCGCGAGGCGACCGGCCTGCGGGTGCTGGGGTCCGTTGCAATGAACTGGACGGAACCCGAGCGCAAGAAACGGCGCCGCGGGCAGATCGGCTTCGGCGCCGGCATTGGCTGCCTGCTCGCATCCTACGGCGGCGTCATGGCATTTTCCATGCTTCAGATTTAGCAGGAGCCCACGATGATTCCCCAGATTCCCGGCTCCCGTGCCGAGCCCTTCCTCGTCTGTCCCGACGCCAGGCATGCCGACATCAATCTCGCAAGGCTCCAGCAGCTGGGCATGGTGACGCACGAGGGCGGGCGCACCGGTGTCGCCGAAGACTTTCGCATCATCAAGCGGCCATTGCTGCGCGGCGCGCGCGGTCTCGACAGCCAGCCCATCCAGCACGGCAACCTGATCATCGTGACGAGCGCACTGCCCGGCGAAGGCAAGACCTACTGCGCCATCAATCTGGCGATGAGCATGGCGATGGAGCGCGACACCACGGTCCTGCTCGTGGACGCCGATGTCGCCCGCCCCGCGGTGCTCAATGTGCTCGGTCTGGAGCCGGGCCCCGGCCTGATGGACGTGTTGCTCGACGATGAGCGGGACCTGTCCGAGGTGATCCTGAAGACCAATGTGCCCGCGCTGAGCCTGTTGCCTTCCGGGCGACGCAACAAGCATGCGACCGAACTGCTGGCGAGCCGGAACATGTCCCGCTTGCTGGACGATATCGCCAATCGCTATCCCGACCGCATCGTCATCTTCGATTCGCCGCCGCTGCTGATCACCTCCGAGGCAAGCGTGCTCGCATCCCAGATGGGACAGGTCGTCGTGGTCGTCGAAGCCGAGCGCACCACGCACAGCTCGGTGCGCGAAGCGCTGCGGCTTGTCGAGTCCTGCCGGCACGTCAATCTCGTCTACAACAAGAGCAAGCCCTTCAGTTGCAGCGACCACCACTACGCGTACTACGACCAGGGGTAACCATGTTTCCGTTGACGTCCTTGCTGTTCATTGCCGCGACCTTGCTGCTGTGCGCTTACACGCTGCACAAGGTGCGCTTGATTCACCTGATGCTGCATGATGTGCGCGACCAGTCGCACCGCGACAATGCCGGCCTGTTCCGCCAGCTGGAAGCCCTGCAGGGTCTCTACACGGACCTTGGCTTGTCGCACAGCCTGCCCGACACGCGGGGCTGGGCGGCGTCGCCCGATTTCTTGCTGGAGCTGACCCGGCATGCCCAGGCCGAGAAACCCCGCACCATCGTCGAGTGCAGCAGCGGTACCTCCACGCTGGTGCTGGCACGCTGCATGCAGATCAACGGCAGCGGCAAGGTATACAGCCTGGAGCATGACGCAGCCTACGCGCGGCAGACGCGGCAGCAGCTGGAACGCCACGGCCTGAGTGCCTGGGCGGAAGTGCTGGATGCACCGCTCGCGCCACAGGAATTCTCCGGCGCCATCTGGCCCTGGTATGCAACGGACGGACTGCCGCGCGAGCTCGAGATCGACATGCTCGTCATCGATGGCCCGCCACAGGCAACGCGGTCCCTGGCGCGCTACCCGGCCGGTCCCGCCCTGTTCGGCCGGCTCTCGGCCGGCGCCGCCGTCTTCCTCGATGATGCACGGCGGCCCGACGAACAGCAGATCCTGCGCCGCTGGGCCGATGAGCATCCGGAGATCGAGCAGCGCGAACTGCGCTGCGAAAAGGGCGCGGCCGTCCTGCGCTATCGGCCTCGGGCCTGAGCTCCCGCAAGATCGCCGAAAACTCCCGCCGCGATCGATGACGGACCGGCACGACGTGCTGCGGGACTGCCGCGCCGAAGGCGACCTTTCCGCACCGCGCTGCGGCCCACCTGAAGTGACATCGGCCACGTTGCCGCCCTCTCGTTGCTGAACGAGCACATTGCTTCCAACGCCCGGCCGGCCTTTCTGGCCAGCCGCAGCCCTGCGCGCCCAGCGGCGCGTTGTCCCACGAAATCGAGTGAACTTCGGCGAGCTGACAGGTCGGAGGGCCCGCGGTGTTTTGCCGTGGCCCTGGACGCCGGTATCGTCCAACTGACGCGGGGGACGCCGATCGCGCGGCTTTTCTAGGACAGCGTTCCCTCGGGCGTTCCGATGGCCTTGGGCTGCGCGGCATCGGACGAACGTTCTGTCACCGCCCCCGCGTGGCCGCGAGTCTGATCACCGTGCAAGCTGGCAGCCAGATCGAAATAGCAACTGGCGATTTCCGAGGCGACGCGCTGCCAGGTATACTGCTCGACCAGGGCACGCACGCTCTCGCGCGCCGGTGGAGCATGGATGAAGTTGTGGATGGCGGTGCGCTGCGCGGCGGCGTCGTGCCACGGCACCTTGCGAAGCGCGAAGGCGCTCTCGGGCAGGTCGAGCGCATTTTCATCCGTCATCACGACCGGGGTGCCGGCGGCCAACGATTCCAGCACGGCCAGCGGAAATACTTCGCCGTGGCTGGGCAGCGCGACGACGGAGGCCGCACAGTAGGCGCTGGCCAGCAATGGATCGGCGTGATCGAGGGCGCCCAGCCAGCGCACCCACGGCGAGCGCAGCACCGTATCGAGGTAGACCTGGTCCTGCCGGGCAGCCCGGCCAATCAGCACGACCGGCACCTGCATGTCGGCCAATGCCTGCACCAGGCCGAGCTGGTTCTTGTAAGGGCTGATCGCTCCGACCATCAGGACGAACGGTCCCGTGATCCCGGTGCGGTGACGGAACAGCTCGGGACGCGAGGTGAAGAAGTGCCGGCTGATGCCGTTCGGGAAAACCCGGATTTTTCCCGGCTCGACAAGGAAACCCGAGATGATGGCTTCCCGCTCCGGCTCGCCCAGCGCGATGACCAGCTTTGCAAGCTGCAACGCCCGCTTCGTTTGCGCATAACTGGTTTGCACATTCCAGGCAGTGAGGCGGCCGGCGAGCCGGTCCGCCACGCGCGCCCGGAATCCCGACGCGCGGTTCCAGCCTGGCGACAACAGCGGGGACAACACGACGGGCACACCCATCTCGCTGGCGGCTTCGACAACGCGATAATTGCCGTTGATGGCTGAAAAGACGTGGATGAGGTCGAAGGTGTCCAGACGTTCACGGTTCGGATCGACGAGCTGCGCCTGAAGCGGATGCGCGCTGTCCGCGCCAAGCCGGTTCAGGGCTGCGATCGTCTCGCGGACTTGCACCTGCAGGCCGCCGTCACGCTGGAACAGCATCGGATACGACAATATACCTACTCGCATGATCACTACTCCTTCAAACAGCATCACGACGTCGGGCCTTGCGCCATGCGAGCTCCAGTTCGGCAGCGAGCGGGTGCCGGAAGAGCGCAAGTCCCGCAAGCCAGAGCGGTACCACGAGGATGGACGCGACGACCAGTTGTACATTCCCGGCCGGCGCCAGCAACACGGCGGCGATCGGTCCCAGGGCGGACAGGAGCGTTACCGCGGCACTGCGGCTCACCGCGCGCAGGAGCTGGGGCAAACGAATGCCGCTGAGCTTGTTCAAGTAACGCCAGGTCAGCCACGAGCGGAACAAGGCGCCGCCGACGACCGCGCAGGCGACCCAGTACAAGCCCGCGAGGCCGGCCGGAAACAACAGCGCCACGCGCACGAGCACCGCCAAGGTGTCCAGCCGTGCCTGTTCGCGCACATGTCCCGTTGCGACGAACAAATATCGAGCCATGCTGAACATGCTATACAGGGCCGACGAGCAACACATGACGCGGATCAACGGGGCAGCCGCGTCCCACTGCGTGCCATAGACGATGTTAACAATCGGCAACGCGAACGTACCGAGGAGCAGGAAGAACGGCCATGCGACGGCCGTCATGCAACTGACTGTGAGCAGATAGCCTTCCCGGGGATCGCGCCCGTCCCTGGCCTGCCCCGCGAACATGGGGAGCAGGACGGGGGACACGGCGCTGGTGACGGCCTGGCTGAACAGATTGAGCAGGGCTTGCGCCTTGCCGAACACGGCCACGGCCTCGGACCCCAGCAACTTGCCGATGATCAGGTCGGGCGCGGCCACGCCAGCCTCGTCGACAATGTTCCCTCCGGTCGCGTAGAAGCCGAAGGCGAGCACCTCGCGCGCACCTTTCAGGCGCGGCAGCCACGGCAATTCGGTGGGACGAAAGAACAGGCTGACCAGGATTGCACCGGCGGCGGCGGCCACGGTGCCCCAGGCAAGGCTGAGGCAGCCGTACCCCCCGAGGGCCAGCCAGATGGTGCACAGCAATTGCGTCAGGCCGTGCGTGGCGTTGATGACGTAGATGGCAAAGAGGCGCAGTTGCCGGCGCAGATAGGACAGCGTCAGGGACGTGAACGGCACGAGCACGAAGTTAATTGCCAGCAGCCGCATCACGTCCCGCAGCCGCGGCTGGTCATAGAACTCGGACATGGGGCCGCTCAGCGCCAACACCACCAGGGCCAAGGTCCAGGCCGAGAGCGTGGAAACGCCGAATGCCGCCCGCAACTGCTTGGGGCCCAGGGTCGGCGAAGTGACGATATACTGTCCGACGCCGAAATCCCGCAAGACCTGCGCCAGTCCGACGAGGACGGCACCGATCGCATAAATGCCGATTTCCGCCGGCGGCAGCAGCCGCGCGATGATCATCGTGCCGATCACCCCGAGCAACAGCAAGGTGTAGCGTTCCGAGAACGAAACCAGCAAGGACCGCCGGGCGGAGGGCATGCTACAACAGCCCTTCGTAGAACGCGTGAACCATTGCCTGCACGCGCGCGGTGCTGAACCGGCGCACCGCGTCGTCCCTGCCTTCGGCGCCCATCCGTGCACGCCTGTCCGGGTCGGCGAGCAGGCCGGCGACGGCACGCGCCACGGTTTCCTCGTCGTCGAGCGGGACCAGCATGCCGCCCCCGCTGCCTGACAGCACATCGGAATTGCCGGGCACATCGCTGGCGACGGCCGGAACGCCGCACGCCATGGCTTCGATGGTGGCGATGCCGAATCCCTCGCGCCTGCTGAGCAGCAGATGCACGTCGAATGCCGGCATGATCTCCTCGATCCGGTCCTGGTAGCCAGTGAAGATCACGAACGGTTCCAGGCCCCGCGCGGCAACCAGGCTTCTTACCTGCGCTTCCAGGGGACCGGTACCGGCCAGGACGAGGTGCAGGGTCGGAAACGCCGCGCGCAGTGCGCCGAGCAGCGCCACCAGGGCCTCGGGCCGCTTCTGCGGCGAGAGGCGCGCCACGGAACCGATCACGAGGGCATCGGCCGGCAGTTGCCATCGCCGGCGCGTGGCGGCGCGCAGCTCGGGCGAAGGACGAAAGCGCTGGGTGTCGACGCAGTTCGGAATGACCGCCAGCCGGATGTCGTCGCGGATGAAGGGCCGGTACAACGCCAGAAAGTGCTGGAGCGCGGCCTCCGTCGCGCCATAGATTCCGCGCACCGCGGCAAACGCTTCCTGCAACAACGGCCGATGCCAGCGGCCGAACTCGCATGGCGGGAAGGTGTTGTGCACGCTGATCACGGCCGGCAGGCCACACCTGCCGGCAATCCACAGGGCCGTGGCCCCATAGGTATTCCAGCAAAAGGCGACATGCACGAGGTCGGCCCTGATGCGGCGCAGGGCGCGTACGCTGCCCAGCAGCGCCCGGATCTTGTTGACGCGCCGCCAGCGCCATTGCTCGAGCACGGGCGGTGGTGCGAAGTGCCGCACAGGAACGCGGCGATCGACGAGGGTGCCCGCCCATACGGCACTGCGCGGGAACGGCCGAATGCCGATGACCCCGTCGTATCCTCCCGCGCGCAGGAACTGCGCCTCCTGCGCCATGCGCAACTCCATGCCGCCCAATTCTCCCGAATAGCTCGTGATCAGGATGCGGCCCCGGCCGGTCGAACGGCCGGCCCGCCATGCTTCGCGCATGTAGCCGTCCAGGTAGGCCATTTCCCAGCGGTGCCGGAAGGCGCTGTCCGCATCGCGGCGAATCCAGGCCTTGGCCAGTCCGAGGAGTTCCAGCCCGAACCGGCTGAACATCCAGCGGGGTACGCCGAACCATTCCTTGAACCGCCCTTCGCACTCCTGCCGGTACTTGCCGCGGCCGAAGCGGCGGGCGCGTTCGATCACCCACTGCGGGGTCATCTGCTGAGGCCGGATATAGTGCGCGACCCGCGCGCGCGGGCAGAACCATGCACCGTGTCCGGCATCGCCGAGGCGGCGCGTCAGCTGCGTTTCGCTGCCCATCGCGTAGGCCCCGGCGGCCGGTCCGATCGTTTCATCGAAACGGAGCCCCTGCTCGAACAGGTGGCGCCGGATCGCCAAATTGGCACCCCACACGAGGCCGGGAAAAACGGGACCATCCTCGATCTCGGGTGGCGTGATGCCGAACGTCAGGCCGAGCGGCACGAGACGCTCGATCCACTCCGGCGGCGTGGCGCCCCAGTCCGCGACGATGCGCCCGCCAAAGATGTCATAGGCCGGCTGCTCGTGCGCCGCCTCGGCAAGCCGCACGAGCCAGTCTTCCTCCGGCGTGACATCGTCATCCGTGAAGACAAACAGTCCGCCGGGCTCGCGGGCCTGGAGCGCGACGGCAAGCGCCGCATTGAGCGCCACGTTCTTGCCCCGGCGCGGCACCCAGAGATAAAGCAGCGGCAGCCGACCGGCATACTGGTCCACCAGCGCACGCGTTCCATCGGTGCTGCCGTTGTCGGCGATCAGGAGCCGCCAGCCACGCGGCGGCGCGATCAGGCGGGAATAGGCTTCCAGGACCTTCGGCAGCGTGGCCGCCCCATTGAAGGTTGCCATGAGAACGGTCAACAAGGGCGCTCCTCCTGCGACGTATGATGGACTGCCGGGCTGAACCAGTGTACTGGCGGGCCTTTTGGATCCGTTGAGGTCCGTCAAGAAGAAAGCCATGCGCGATATTTTCGTCACCCTCCTGGTCCTTGGTGGCCTGCCGTTTGCCCTGCAACGTCCCGTGATCGGCGGCCTGATGTGGGTGTGGATCAGCGTCATGAATCCCCATACGCAGGGCTGGGGCTTCGCCACCACGTTCCCATTCGCCCAACTGATCGCCGGCGTCACTCTCCTCAGCCTGCTGAAGTCGCGCGAAAAGAACAGGCTGCCGATGACGCCGATCACGATCACCCTGATCCTGTTCGTCGTGTGGATGAACATCACGACCCTCTTCGCGATCATTCCCAATGCCGCCTGGGGCCAGTGGAACAAGGTGATGAAGATCATGCTGATGACCTTCGTCGTGATGATGGTCATCCGGAAGCGCGAACATGTGCGCCACCTGATCTGGGTGCTCGTGATATCGCTGGGTTACTACGGCGTCAAGGGCGGCATCTTCACGGTCCGCAGCGGCGGCAACCAGCGCGTGTGGGGGCCGATCGGCACTTTCATCGGCGACAACAATGCGCTCGCGCTGGCGCTGATCATGACCATTCCGCTGATGTACTACCTGATGCAGGAACTGCCGAAACAGTGGATGCGCAGACTCATGTTCGTCGCCATGGGCTTGTGCGCGCTCGCGGCGCTGGGGAGTTACTCGCGCGGCGGCTTCCTCGCGATCATCGCCATGCTGGCGTTCATGTGGAAGAAGAGCCGCCACAAGCTGGCCGGCGCCGCGCTGCTGGTGCTGCTGGTACCGCTCGCCCTGCTGTTCATGCCCGAGCAGTGGGCGGCGCGCATGGACACCATCTCCGAATACGAGGCCGATCACTCGGCGATGGGCCGCATCAACGCATGGCAGACCGCGTACAACCTGGCGTGCGACCGGTTCTTCGGCGGCGGCTTCTCGATGTACGAGCCGATGACATTCGCGATGTATGCCCCCGATCCCTCGGCGGTGCATGCCGCCCACAGCATCTACTTCCAGGCGCTGGGCGAACATGGCTGGATCGGGCTCGGCCTGTACCTGATGCTTGGCTTCCTGACCTGGCGCTACGCGGCCTGGATCGTGCGGCACTGCCGTGGCCGTGCGGACCTGCAATGGGCCGCCTCGCTGGCCGCCATGATCCAGGCAAGCCTGATCGGCTTCGCCGTCGGCGGGGCTTTCCTCAGCCTGCTGTACTGGGACGTACCGTACTACCTGATGGTGGCCGTGATGGCCACCCGCGCGGTCGTCGCGCAACATCTTGCCGTATCGCCGGCGGCCGCCGCGCACGCGCATCAACGCGCGTCACGACTCGGCCCTACTGTTGAGTCTCGACAAGGAAAGAGCGCAGGCCCGGAGGTTAAATGAAGCGATGAACAATCGCTTCCTGAAAACGGTCACGGACCTTGGCTGGTTCGATGCCGTGTTGTATGGCGTGGCGCGCATTTGCCGGAACAGCCCGCTTCGCCTGCACCGCTATTACTTCGTCGCGCAGCGCGTGGCGAGCACCCCTTCACGCGCCGGCTGGGGCCGCGCGATCCGGGTGCGCGCCGTCTCGGTCCTTGCCGACATCCCATGGGGCTATCCACGCCCCCGCGACGTGCTGGCCGAGCGCTTTCGCCAGGGCGGCCACAGCCTTGCCGCCTGGCGCGGCGACGAACTGGCGGGCTTCCTGTGGTACCAGTTCGGCGCTTATCGCGAAGACGAAGTGCGCGTGCGGTACTGCCTTGCATCGCCCCACTCCGCATGGGACTACGACGTCTTCGTGCAGCCGCACCTGCGCCTCGGCCCCACATTCGCCAAGCTCTGGGAAGAGGCGCACTTCCGGCTGCACGCACGCGGCGTGCGCTGGACCTGCAGCCGGATCTCCGCGTTCAACCCCGACTCCCTGCGCTCGCATGCCCGGCTGGGCGCCGTCAGGCTGGGCAGCGCCACGTCCGTCACGCTCGGGCGCTGGCAATGCATGTTCGCGACACAGGCCCCCTACTTCCACGTTTCATTCAGCGCGGGGTCAATCCCGCAGCTGCGTTTCGACACCGATGCGCTGGAACACGCGCCACGACAGGAATCCCTATGCCACCCCGGTCGCCCCTGATCTTCGCCCTGCTGCTTGCCCTTCCCCTGCTGCACGGCGCCGCCCACGCACGCAGCGATTGCCCGCCTTTCAACAATACGATCACCGGCGGCGATTACACGAATCCCGAACACCGGCAGAAGCTCGATGTCGTCGAGCGCTTCCATTTCACGCCGCAGGTCGAGCGCCTGGAACGCGGGCAGTCCGGCTATCTCGGCGACGACATCGGCTATACGCTGGACCATTTCGCCAACCACCATCGTGCACTCGCCTCGCTGGCGCGCCTCGCCCTGCGCGAAAAATCGTCGCGTCCGAAAGGCGCGAAGTATTCCATCGAATGCTATTTCGACCGGGCCATCCGCTTCCGGCCGGATGACGCGCGGGTGCGCGCCATCCTGGGCGGCTACCTGCTGGCACTCGGCCACGAGGATGCCGCGCTTACCCAGCTCGAGGAAGCGGCGCGGCTGGAGCCGCGCAACGGGATGAACCAGTACAACCTGGGCCTGGTCTACGTGCGCAAGAAGGATTTCGACAAGGCGCGCGAAGCAGCCAGGCTGGCTTATGAGCTGGGGGTGCCGCTTCCCGGCCTGAAGAACAAGCTGGCCGCCGCGGGGCAGTGGCGGGATTGAACCCTTGCCCCGCGCGCGACGGGCGGCTCACTTGATGCCGTGATGCGCCATCAGGTCGTACAGCGTCGGGCGGCTGACCCCGAGCATTTCCGCGGCACGGGCGATATTGCCGCCCGAGCGGGCCAGCGCCTTGACCATCACGCGGTACTCCGCGGCGTCGCGCGCGGCGCGCAGGTCGATGCTGTCGTCCGCCGCGCCCGCCTCTGGCAGGCCCAGGTCCGCCGTCGTGATCTGCGAACCCTCGGCCATGATGACGGCGCGCTTGATGCAGTTCTCCATCTCCCGTACATTGCCCGGCCATGCATAGGCCTCGATGGCCGCGATGGCGTCCGGGCTGAAATGCATCGTCGACCTGCCTTCGCTGCCACAGAAGCGGTTCTTGAAATGCTGCGCCAGCAGCACCGCATCGCCCACGCGCTCGCGCAGCGGCGGGATCACCAGCACGATCTCGCTCAGGCGATAAAACAGGTCCTCGCGAAACGTTCCCTCGTCCACCAGCGTCTTGAGGTTGCGGTGCGTGGCGCAGACGATGCGCACGTCCACGGCGATCTCGCTGCGCCCGCCGACCCGCTCGATCACGCGTTCCTGCAGGAAGCGCAACAGCTTCGCCTGCAGCGCCAATGCCATGTCGCCGATCTCGTCCAGGAAGAAGGTGCCGCCCTGGGCCAGCTCGATCTTGCCGGGCGTCTGGCGCACCGCGCCGGTGAACGCGCCTTTCTCATGGCCGAACAGCTCGCTTTCCAGCAAGTGCTCGGGAATGGCCGCGCAATTGATGGCCACGAAGCGCTTGTCGTGCCGCGCCGACAGCCGATGCAGGCCGCGTGCAATCAGCTCCTTGCCGCTGCCCGACGCGCCCAGCAGCAGGACCGTGGCCGACGATGGCGCCACTTTTTCCACGCTGCGGCACACCTTCAGCATGCCCGGATCGCGGCTGACGATCCCCGCCAGCGGCGAATCGGCTTCGATCTGCAGCATGCGGCGATTGTCCTGCTGCACGCTGTGCAGGAAGAATGCGCGCTCGATCACCAGACGCAGCAGGTCCGCGTCGAGCGGCTTCTGGTGAAAGTCGTAGGCGCCCATTGCGATCGCCTTCAGCACGTTGGACCGGTCCCGGTTCCCTGACAGCACGACGACCTTGGTGTCCGGCGCGACGGCCAGGATCTGCTGGAGCAGCGCCAGCCCCTCGCTCGCCCCGTCCGCGTCCGGCGGCAGCCCCAGGTCCATCGTCACCACCGCCGCCTGATGCCGCCGCAGCAGCGACAAGGCGCTCTCCCGGTCGCCGGCCACCGCCACGTCGTATTCGTCCAGGCTCCAGCGCAGCTGCCGCTGCAGGCCCGCGTCATCCTCCACCACCAGAATCTTCCGCCTTGGCATGTCATCTCCCCTCGCTCAGGCCGTTACGGGCATATCGCCCAGTACCGGGTGAAGCGGGAGCACGATGCGAAACGTGCTGCCGTCACCCGGACGACTTTCCACTTCGAGCCGCCCGCCGAGTTCGCGGATGTACTCACGGCTTTCATAGACGCCGATTCCCATCCCCGCCGCCTTCGTGGTCTCGAACGGGCGGAACAGGCGGTCGCGCACGAACGACGCGCTCATGCCGCTTCCCGTGTCGCGCACTTCGATCGCGGCCCAGGCTTCGTCCACTCGTTTCAGACCCAGAGCGATCCGGCCGTCCGGTGGCGTCGCGTCGATCGCGTTCTGCAGCAGATGGGCGATGGTTCGCTCCAGCCGCTGGCCATCGACGAGCGCGAGCAGTGACTCGTCGGCGATGTCCAGGACGGGCCGGGGCTGTGCCGCCTGGTAGCCGTGGGCCGCGTTGCGCAGCACATCGGCCAGCGCGTGCGGCGCGCGGTCGAGGGCGTGGTCGCCCCGCGTCAGGCGCTGGAGCAGCGCTGTCATCTTCTGGACGGAGTGCGCCAGTGTCGCCAGCATGTCTTCCTGAAAATCCGGGTTCGACTTGTGCCGCTCCGCATTGGCGAGCAGCAGCGAGTGCTGCGACAGCAGGTTTTTCAGGTCATGGACGACGAAAGTCGACATGCGGTTGAACGATTCGAACTGGCGCGCCACCGCCAGGCGCTGCGCCAGCTCGCTGTGCGCCAGGCAGCTCGCGGCCTGGCTGCCCGCGAGGCGCAGCAGGTCGAAGATCTCCCAGTTGAGCGTTACCGGCGAACGCGGCGTGGACAGCGTGACGAACCCGAACAGCTCGCCGTGCAGCATCAATGGAACGACCAGCCACAAACCCGGGACGCCATGCAGCCACTGCGGCAGCAATCCCCGTGGTTCGCCCGGCACGCGGCGCGCGACCTCCACGATCCAGTGCCGTTCTTCGAGCAGGCGGGAGAAGGCGCTGTCCGCGGGTTCGGCGGCGTACTGCGCCGGCACGTTCCAGCAGGCGGCGGGCTGGAACAACCCATCGCGTCGGATCCACAGCGCGCCGGCCGGGCTCTCGACCAGCGCGGCGACAGCCTGGATCGCGCGCTCGCCCGGCACAGCTCCACCTTCCGACAAGGCCTGGGTGAACCGTTGCCACTCGTCGCGGTAATCGAAATGCGCCTGGTAGAAGTGCTTGCTGATGAAGACCCGCAACCAGGCGCGCGCGGACCCGGAGAACAGGATCCCCGCCAGCAGCAGGCCGGCGCCGCACAGGCAGATCAGCTGCATGACCGGCCCCCAGGCGCCTCCCACGCTGCGCAGATACCAGCCGCCCGCGGCCATCGCAAGCAAATACAGGGCACAGCCGACCAGCGCCGCAGAGCGCAACATGATCTTTCGCGACAGCGCAAGCCCCAGTTGCCAGGTGGGATTGCGGGCCGCCGAGACGGCAAGCAGCGGTACGCATAGCGCGTCCACCAAACCGCGCGCTGCCCAGATGTCGGGTTGCACGCGCCGGAACAGCAGTGCATCGCTATACAGGTAAAAGTCGTAGACGAACAGCATGCCCAGCCCCAGGCAGGCGAACTTGATGCCCCAGCGTTCGCGCGCCGGCGTGCTGCGAAACAGCTGTTCGATCAGCAAGATGCCCGCGACGGCGAGCAGCAGGCTCGATCCGATGGTGGCGATGAGGGCGGCATGGGCCGGTTGCGGTTGCGCGGGGTTGGCCTGCACGACGGATACGGGGGCCAGTTCGCCGGCGGCCAGTTGCACCATTGTCAGCAATGCCACGACGACCAGGGTGCGCTTTGCCGGCAGGCCGGCGGACGCCAACAGCCGCAGCAGGAACAGCAGCCAGGCCGCCGTCCGCAAGGTTTCCAGCACCCGTGCGGCCTGCGCGATGTCCATGCCGAACACCTGCCAGCCGTGCAGCGCGGTGGCCGCCGACCACAGGGCGGTGGCGGCGCAGGCGCCGACGAGCAGGCGGTGCTGGCCCCGCACGCGCCGGCCCATCAACAGCAGCAGGGCAAGGATCGCGAACGCCGCGGCGCCGAGGCCATGACTGGTCGATGCCACCAGCACCGCGTTCTCCATCACCGCGCGCCCTTGCCGGAGAGGACCACCTGCACCGTGTCGATCAGGATCAGCAGGTCGAGGAACAGGCTGTTGTTCTTGACGTAGTACAGGTCGTACTGCAGCTTGCGCACGGCGTCTTCGACCGACGCGCCGTAGTGGTAACGCACCTGGGCCAGGCCCGTGATGCCTGGCTTGATGCTGTGGCGCACATCGTAATAGGCGATGTCCCGACCGAGTTGCTCGACGAAATAGGCCCGTTCCGGGCGCGGGCCGACAAAACTCATCTCACCGCGGAACACGTTGAACATCTGCGGCAGCTCGTCGATGCGCAGCTTGCGCAGCCAGTAACCGACCCGGGTCACGCGCGGGTCGCCGGCAGTGGCCCAGCGCGGCTTGCCGTCGCGTTCCGCGTCAAGGCCCATGCTGCGGAACTTCAGGACCTGGAACGGCCTGCCGTTCTTGCCGACCCGCTCCTGCCGGAAAATCACCGGCCCGCCATCCTCGATGACGATGCAGATGGCCGCCAGCAGCATGACCGGCAGCGTGGCCGCGCAGATCGCGGCGCTGGCCACGAGGTCGAACGAGCGCTTCACGAACGCGCGCAGGAAACTCTGGTCGAAACCGCCGCCATGGATCAGGTAACTCGGTTGCAGGGAGTCGACGCGGATCTGGCTCGCCTCGCGCTCGAAGAATGCCGCGGCATCGGTCACGCGCACGCCGCCCAGGGCGCAATCGAGCAGTTCGCGGATCGGATAGGCGCCGTTGCGCCGGTCGCTGACGGAGATCACCAGCTCGCTCGCGCCGTGCCGTCGCGCCAGCGTCAACAGCGATTCGCCCGGCTTCAACACCTTGGCCACCGGCACGCACCGCTCTTCTCCAGGCATCGGTACGCAGCCGACGACTTCGAAGCGGCGCGGCCCGCCGCGCTTGGCCGCCAGTTCGAGGCACTCGCGCGCCAGCGCGCCGGCGCCGATCAGGATCAGGCGCTCCACGAGCATATCGGATTGCGCCGACGTGAACAGCAGCACGCGCGTCATCAGCACGCATGCGCCGCCGAGGACGAACGCGAGGCCGGCCGCGCGCCCCAGGTCCATCGCCGGCAGCACTTCCATCAGCGCCGAGAACAGCACGAAGCCGACGATGAAGGCGGGCGGCACGCGGGCCAGCGCGCCGCGCAGGTCTTCGCGGAACAGCTGCTGGTAGAGCCCGAGCGCGCTCATGGCGAATACATTGATCACGGCGAACAGCATGCCGGCCAGGTAGGCATCGGAGGCGCCGCGCGGCGCGCCGCTCCACAGCAACGCCGTCGCGCTGGCGGCGGCGTGCAGGACCAGCATTTCGAACAGCAGCAGGATAAAGCCGGTTCGCGAGACGTAGTGGTTGAAGATCCGGATCACGATGAAAACTCCCTCGCCCGTCCGGTGGGCGCAACCGCCATCGCGCCGAGGATGGCTCAGCCATGATGCCGGACTGGTGCCTCGGCGGCGTTGAGACGGCGCAAAACGGCCCGAGGCATGACGGGTGTTTCCAAATGGTCTATAGTCATATATCTTTACCGCAAAAAAACAAATCGAGACCTTCCTCACCATGAAATTTGACGTAGCCATCGTCGGCAGCGGGCTGGCCGGCCTGTCGGTTGCCTTGCACCTGGCCGAAACGCGCCGGGTTGCCATCATTTCCAAACGCGAGCTGCTGGACGGCGCGAGCAACTGGGCCCAGGGCGGCATCGCCGCGGTGCTCGATTCCGGCGACAGCCACGCCGAGCACATCGCCGACACGCTCGTCGCCGGGGCCGGCCTATGCGACGAAGGCGCCACGCGCTACATCGTCGAACACGGCCGCGAGGCGATCGAATGGCTGATCGCCCAGGGCGTGCCATTCACGCGCGACACGTCGGCGGAACTGGGCTTCCACCTCACGCGCGAAGGCGGCCATAGCCAGCGGCGCATCATCCACGCGGCCGACGCGACAGGCCATGCCGTGCAGGTCACGCTGGAATCGAAGGTACGCGCCCACCCGAACATCAGCCTGTTCGAACACCACTGCGCGATCGACCTGATCACCTCCGACAAGCTGGGCCCGCGGCCGGCGCACGGCAACGCCCAGCCGAAGTGCCACGGCCTGTACGTGCAGGACGTGCGCAACGGCGAGGTGCATACGGTGGCGGCGGAACACACGGTGATGTGCACCGGCGGCGCCGGCAAGGTGTACCTGTACACCACGAATCCCGACACGGCCAGCGGCGACGGCATCGCGATGGCGTGGCGCGCCGGCTGCCGCGTCGCCAACATGGAATTCATCCAGTTCCACCCGACCTGCCTGTACCACCCGTACGCGAAATCGTTCCTCATCACCGAAGCCATGCGCGGCGAAGGCGGCCTGCTGAAGCTGCCGCCCGAGGCCGGAGCGGCGGCGGGCCAGCGCTTCATGCTGGCGCACGATCCGCGCGCCGAACTGGCCCCGCGCGACGTGGTGGCGCGCGCGATCGACTTCGAGATCAAGAAGCGCGGCCTCGACTACGTCCACCTGGACATGACGCACAAGCCGGCGCATTTCCTCATCGAGCACTTCCCCACCATTTACGCGCGCTGCCTGGAGCTGGGCATCGACATCACGAAGCAGCCAATCCCCGTCGTACCGGCCGCCCATTACACCTGCGGCGGCGTGGTGACCGACATGCTGGGCCGCACCGACCTGCGCGGGCTGTATGCCGTGGGCGAGACCGCCTATACCGGCCTGCACGGCGCGAACCGCCTGGCCAGCAATTCGCTGCTGGAATGCGTGGTGATCGGACGCGCCTGCGCCCAGGACATCCTGGCGCAGGAGAAGAACGGCACGCCGTACCTGCCGGACTGGGACGAGAGCCGCGTCACGGACGCCGACGAGGAAGTCGTCATCGCGCACAACTGGGACGAACTGCGCCGCTTCATGTGGAACTATGTCGGCATCGTGCGCACCACCAAGCGACTGGAACGCGCCCAGCACCGCATCGCGCTGCTGAAGGAGGAAATCGACGAGTACTACCGCAACTTTCGCATCACGGCGGACCTGCTGGAGTTGCGCAACCTCGTCGACGTGGCGGCCCTGATCGTCAACAGCGCGCTGCAGCGGCGCGAGAGCCGCGGGCTGCATTATTCGCGCGACTATCCGGAAACGCTGCCGAAGGCCCTGCCGACGATCCTCACGCCGCAGCGCCGGTGAAGCCGGGCCGATGAACGTCACCCTGCGCCCCGCCACCGCCGCGGACATCCCCGCGCTGGAGGCGCTGATCGCCCGCTCCGGCATCGCGCTCAGCAAGGGTTTTTATACGGAGGCGCAGGCCGAGGCCGTCACGCGCCATGTGTTCGGCGTGGACAGCCAGCTCGTGAAGGATGGCACGTACTTCGTCATCGAGCGGGATGGCCAGCCGCTGGCCTGCGGCGGCTGGAGCAGGCGCGCCACGCTGTTCGGCGCCGACCGCATGAAAGCGGCGGCGGACCCGCTGCTCGACCCGGCCACGCAGGCCGGCCGCATCCGCGCCTTCTTCGTCGATCCTGCCGTGCCCCGGCAGGGCCTGGGCACGATGCTGATCCGCCATTGCGAGGCCGAGGCGGCCCGCGCGGGGTTCCACGCGCTGGAAATGGCGGCCACGATGCCCGGCGTGCCGCTGTACCGGTCGGCCGGCTACGAAACGGTCGAGGAGTTCGAGCTCGACCTTCCCGGCGGCGTCAAGGTTCCGCTCGCGCGCATGCGCAAGCGGATCGCCTGAAGCGGCGACTTCACCGGTCGTTGAAGCCCTTGCCCTCGGCGGCCAACTGCTCCAGCCTGGCCGCCGGCTGCCATGCGTCCCCATGCCGGCCCGCGGCGAAACGGCGTATTGCCGCCAGCACTGCCGGCAGGCCGACCGTGTCGGCGTAGAACATCGGGCCGCCGCGGTACAACGGGAAGCCGTAGCCGGTCAGGTACACCATGTCGATATCCGAGGCGCGCAGCGCGATGCCCTCTTCCAGGATGCGCGCGCCCTCGTTCACCAGCGCGTACACCAGCCGTTCCACGATCTCGTCGTCGCCGATGGCGCGCCGGGCCACGCCCAGTTCCCGCGCATGATCGACGATCATCGCTTCGACCTGGGCGCTCGGCAACGCGGTACGTTCGCCGGGCCGGTAGTCGTACCAGCCCGCGCCCGCCTTCTGGCCGAACCTTCCCATCTCGCACAGCAGGTCGGGCAGCTTCGAATAGGTGATCGCCCTGCCCTCGGCCGCGCGCCGCTTGCGGATCGCCCAGCCGATGTCGTTGCCGGCCAGGTCGCTCATGCGGAACGGTCCCATCGCGAAACCAAAGCGCTCCAGCGCGCCGTCAACCTGGGCCGGCGTGCAGCCCTCCTCCAGCAGGAAACCGGCCTGGCGCAGGTATTGCTCGATCATGCGGTTGCCGATGAAACCGTCGCACACGCGCGCCACCACGCCGGTCTTCTTCAACCGCTTTGCCAGCCCCAGCACGGTGGCGAGCACGTCGTTCGCCGTCGCCCGGCCGCGCACGATTTCCAGCAGCTTCATCACATGGGCCGGGCTGAAGAAATGGGTGCCGATCACATCCAGCGGGCGGCTCGTCGCCGCCGCGATGCGGTCGATGTCCAGGGTCGACGTGTTGGTGGCCAGGATCGCCCCGGGTTTCATCACCTCGTCGAGCTGCCGGAACACGGCTTCCTTGACCGCCAGGTCTTCGAAGACCGCTTCCACGACGATATCGGCATCGGCGATCGCCTGGTATTGCAGGGCCCCGGAGATCAGGGCCATGCGTTGCGCCAACGCCTCGGGCGCCAGCTTGCCCTTGGACGCCGCGCCTTCGTAATACGCGCGGACCCCGGCGAGCCCCTTGTCCAGCGCCTCCTGCGACGCTTCCAGCACGGTCACGGGAATGCCGGCGTTGGCGAAGGCCATGGCGATCCCGGCACCCATCGTGCCGGCGCCGACGACGGCCGCGCGCGCAATCGGGCGCGACGGCGTGCCGGCCGGCAGGTCGGGCACCTTGGCCGCTTCCCGTTCGGCGAAGAACGCGTGCCGCAGCGCCTTCGATTCCGTGGTGCCGATCAGGTGCATGAAACGTTCGCGCTCGAAGGCCAGGCCCTGCTCGAACGGCATCGTGACCGCGGCGGCCACCGTCTCCACGCACTCGCGCGGCGCGGGGAACGGGCCGGCGGCGGCCGCGACGCGGGCGCGCGCGGCCTCCAGGAAGGCAGCGGGATCGGCATGCGCCGCCTGGCGGTCGCGCACCTTCGGCAGCGGCCGCACCTGCGCGATGCGCCCGGCGAACGCCACCGCCGCGGCCACCAGGTCCGTGCCGGCGGCGAACACCTCGTCGAACAGCGCGGGCAGCTTTTCCGACGCCACCGGGTTGCCCGAGACGATCATGTTCAACGCCGGTTCCAGCCCGATCGCGCGCGGCAGGCGCTGCGTGCCCCCGGCGCCCGGCAACAGGCCGAGCTTCACTTCCGGCAGCGCCACCTGGGCGCCCGGCAGGGCCACGCGGTAGTGGCAACCCAGCGCCAGTTCCAGCCCGCCGCCCATGCACACGCTGTGGATCGCCGCGACCACCGGTTTCACGGCTTCCTCGGCAGTGCGGATCAGGGTGTGCAGCGTGGGTTCGGTCAGCGCCTTCGGCGAATTGAACTCGCGAATGTCGGCGCCGCCGGAGAACGCCTTGCCCGCGCCGGTGATCACGATCGCCTCGACCCGTGGATCTTCCTGCGCGCGGCGCAGGCCGTCGACGGCCGCGGTACGGGTGGCCAGGCCAAGCCCGTTCACGGGAGGGTTGTTGAACGTGATGACGGCCACGTTGCCGTGCAGGGCGTATTCCGCACTCATGTCTCGGTTCCTCTTCTGGTGGTAGGGTGCGGCAACTATACCCGCAAACGTCCGACCGTGCTATTTGCCGGTGCCCTGTCCGCTGCGATTTTGCCGCCTGGGGTAAAATCCGCCCAAGTGACCTCCTCCATGTGCCTCTTTATCCGTCAGGAACCGCCATCGCTGCCCTAACCCTCCCCCTGGAAAACTCGTTCGCCACGTTGCCACCCGAGTTTTATACGCGGTTGATGCCCACGCCATTGCCCGCCCCCTACCTGGTCGGCGTGAGCGACAGTGCCGCGCGACTGATCGGCCTCGATCCCGCGGCGCTGGACGCCGATGCCCTCGATGTCCTCATCGGCAATCGCGTGCCCGAACGCGCCAAGCCCCTGTCGGCCGTCTATTCCGGCCACCAGTTCGGCGTCTGGGCCGGTCAGCTCGGCGATGGCCGGGCGATCCTGCTCGGCGACGTGCCGACCGCCGAAGGCCCGATCGAACTGCAACTGAAAGGCGCCGGCCTGACGCCGTATTCGCGGATGGGCGACGGGCGCGCGGTGCTGCGCTCGTCGATCCGGGAATTCCTGTGCTCCGAGGCGATGCACGCGCTCGGGATTCCCACCACGCGCGCGTTGTCGGTGGTGGGGTCGGACCAGGGCGTGATCCGCGAAACCATCGAGACGGCCGCCGTGGTCGTGCGCATGGCGCCCACCTTCGTGCGCTTCGGCTCTTTCGAGCACTGGTTCTACCGTAATGACGAAGCGCGGCTGCGTGTCCTGGCCGACTATGTGATCGAGCGCTTCTATCCAGACCTGCGCGACGAGGAAAACCCGTACGCGGCCCTGCTGGAAGAAGTCACGCGGCGCACCGCGCGGCTGATCGCGCAGTGGCAATCGGTCGGCTTCATGCATGGCGTGATGAATACCGACAATATGTCGATCCTGGGCCAGACGCTCGACTACGGCCCGTTCGGCTTCATGGAAGCGTTCGACGCCCGGCACATCTGCAATCACACGGACCAGGGCGGACGCTATTCGTATGCCATGCAGCCGCAGATCGGCCACTGGAACTGCTATGCGCTGGCGCAGGCGCTGGTTCCCCTGATCGGCTCGGTCGAACAGACGCAGGCGGCGCTCGACGTGTACCAGGGGGTGTTCGGCGCGACCGTGGACGACCTGCTGCACGCCAAGCTGGGCCTGCGGGAAAAGCGCGAGGACGACCGCGGATTGCTCGACGAGATGTTCGGCGTCCTGCAGGCGAACCATGCCGACTTCACGCTGTTCTTCCGGCGCCTCGCCGGCGTGCGCGCGGACTCGGCCGCGGGCGACGAACCGCTGCGCGACCTGTTCATCGACCGCCCCGCGTTCGACGCCTGGGCCGTCAGGTACCGCGAGCGGCTGCGCGCCGAGCACAGCGACGACGCGGCGCGGCAGGTAGCCATGAACGCCGTCAACCCCAAGTATGTCTTGCGTAATTACCTTGCCCAGGTGGCGATCGAGAAAGCGCAGCACAAGGACTTTTCAGAAGTGCAACGCCTCTTGACTGTGCTGCAACGGCCGTTCGACGAACAGCCCGAGCACGAAAGCTATGCCGCCCTGCCTCCGGACTGGGCGACCGGATTGGAAGTGAGTTGTTCATCCTGATAAGTCGAAATACGGAAACTGAGCGAAACCATGAGCGATCAAACGAAAAAGATAGTGAAATCGGACGCCGAATGGCGGGCCCAACTCGACCCGATGCAATACCAGGTCACGCGCCATGCGGCGACCGAGCGCGCCTTTACCGGCAAATACTGGGATCACCACGAGCACGGCATTTATACCTGCGTGTGCTGTAATACCCCGTTGTTCCGCTCGGATGCCAAATTCGACTCGGGCTGCGGCTGGCCGAGTTATTTCGAAGCGCTCGACCCGAAGAATGTAATCGAGAAAGTCGACCGCTCCCATGGTATGCTGCGCACCGAAATCATTTGCGCCGTCTGCGATGCGCACCTGGGTCATGTATTTCCGGACGGTCCGCCGCCGACTGGCCTGCGTTATTGCATCAATTCCGCGGCGCTCCGTTTTACTCCGGAAGCGTAATTACCATGATGAAATTCCTGTTCGATATCTTCCCGTTGCTGGTTTTCTTCGGCAGCTATAAATGGGCCGGCAGCAACGAGGAGGTAGCGCAGCAACTGATCAACGGCAACCTGTCGGGCATCATTTCCGGCGGCGCTATCACGGCCAGCCAGGCGCCGATCATCCTCGCCACGATCACCGGCATCATCGCCACCGCGGCCCAGATCGGCTATCTGCTGCTGCGCGGGCGCAAGGTCGATGGCGCCCTGTGGGTGTCGATGGTGGTATTCCTGTTCTTCGGCGGCTTGACGATCTATTTCCACGACGACGACTTCATCAAGTGGAAGCCCACGATCATTTACTGGAGCTTCGCCATTGCCATGGTGATCGCTTCGCGTTTCTTCGGCAAGAACCTGATCCGCATGGCGATGGAAAAACAGATCGCCCTGCCGGATGAGGTATGGCAGCGCCTGAATACCGCGTGGGTCCTGTTCTGGATCGCGCTGGGACTGTTGAACCTGTTCGTGGCCTTCGTGCTGTTCAAGACCGATACCGGCGCCTGGGTCAGTTTCAAGGCGTTCGGCGTGACCGGCCTGATGCTCGTGTTCTTCATCGCGCAAGGCTTCTATCTCTCCAAGCACATCAAGGATGAAGCATGAACGACCCGCGCCTCGATAAAATCCGCGACCGGCTGCTGGCCCACCTTGGCCCGGCCGAGATCGCGCTGGAAGACGAATCCGCGCTGCATGCCGGCCATGCCGGCGCGGCCTCCGGCGGTGGCCATTACCGCTTAAGGATCACCTCAGCGAAATTCGCCGGCTTGAACCTCGTCACGCGTCATCGGCTGGTGTATGATGCCGTGCACGATATGATGCATAAAGAAATTCATGCATTGGCCATTACTGCAGTGGCGCCGTCGGAACTTTGAATGTGCGGTTTGGTAGGAATGAATAGCTCTTTGCGTTAAGTCCCTTCTCCTCCCGCGATTGACAAGAACTTTTCCCCGTAGGAAATAATAATGACTCTCAAGCCAGCAGTCCGTATTCTGGTCGCATCGATCGCCGTTGCGTCGGCTCCCGTTTTTGCACAGAACATCGCCGTGGTGAACGGCAAGGGCATTCCCACCGCGCGCGTCGATGCCATCGTCAAGCAGGCGGCGGCCCAGGGCCAGCAGAAGGATTCGCCCGAGCTGCGCGAAGCGATCAAGAAGGAGCTGATCAGCCGCGAAGTGCTGATGCAGGAAGCGGAGAAGCAGGGTTACGCGAAAAGCGCCGACGTGAGGCAGCAGATGGAAAATGCCCGCCAGGCCATCGTGGTCCAGGCGCTGGTGGCCGACTATGTCAAGAAGAACCCGGTCAAGGAAGCCGACGTCAAGGCCGAGTATGACCGCTTTGTGAAGGAAACGGGCGACAAGGAATACCACGTGCGCCACATCCTGCTCGACACGGAAGCGGCCGCCAACGACGTCATCGCCAAGCTGAAGGGCGGCGCCAAGTTCGAGGACCTGGCCAAGCAATCGAAGGATACCGGCAGCGCCAACAATGGCGGCGACCTGGACTGGGCTACCCCGTCGGCATTCCCGGAAGTATTCTCGAAGGCCTTCGTCGGCCTGCAGAAGGGCCAGGTCACGGAAAAGCCGGTGCAGACGCCGAACGGCTTCCACGTGATCAAGGTGGACGATATCCGCCAGGCCAAGCTGCCGACGCTGGACGAAGTGAAGCCGCAGATCGAAGAAGCGCTGACCCAGCGCAAGCTGCAGGCTTACCAGGAAGAGCTGGTCAAGAAGGCCAAGATCCAGTAAATTGCGCCGATGCCGCGCGCGACGCGGCATCCGTTCAAGCAGCCCCCACGGTGGGGCAACCTCGAGTTTTTTTATAGGACGTGATAATGATTTCGAAGCCAGCCCGCCTGTTGACCGTACTGATCGCCATTGCCGCCGCGCCCGCGTTCGCCCAGAACGTGGCCACCGTGAATGGCAAGGCGATCCCGGCCTCCCGCCTGGATGCCGTGGTCAAGCAGGTGACCGCACAGAGCAAGCAGCCGGACAGCCCCCAGCTGCGCGACGCCATCAAGAAGGACCTGATCGCGCGCGAAGTGATGGTGCAGGAAGCGGACAAGCAAGGCTACAGCAACAAGCCTGACGTCAAGCAAGCCCTGGAGAATACGCGCCAGAGCATCGTCATCAACGCGATGCTGGCGGACTACGTGAAGAAGAACCCGGTCAAGGATGCCGAGATCAAGGCCGAGTACGACAAGGCCAAGGCCGCCAACGGCGACAAGGAATACCACGCCCGCCACATCCTGGTCGCGACCGAGAAGGAAGCCACCGACATCATCGCCAAGCTGAAAGGCGGCGCCAAGTTCGAGGAACTGGCCAAGCAGTCGAAGGACACCGGTTCCGCGGCCAATGGCGGCGACCTGGACTGGGCAAGCCCGGCCAACTTCGTCAAGCCGTTCTCCGATGCGATGGTGGCCCTGAAGGATGGCCAGATCACCGAGAAGCCCGTCCAATCGCAGTACGGCTACCACGTGATCAAGCTGGAAGGCTCCCGTGCCGCCAAGTTCCCCACGCTGGAAGAAGTGAAGGGCCAGATCGAGCAGGGCCTCACCCAGCGCAAGATCGCCGCCTACCGCGACGAGCTGGTGAAGAAGGCCAAGGTCCAGTAAGACGGATCGACACGTAAGCCACGAAAAGGCGCTCCGCGGAGCGCCTTTTTTCGCCTATGCTGCGCGCGCGCCGCCCTCGGCCACTTCCATGCCGCGCATGCCGCGCGCGAGCAGTTCGCCGAAGCGCGCGGGATCGATATTGGCCCCACAGGCGATCAGCGCCGTCCTCTTTCCTGCCAGCCTTTCCCTCAGCGGTCCCAGCAGCGCCGCCGTCGCCGCCGCCGTCGCGGGTTCCGTGGCGAGCTTCGCATCGCTGAACAGGTGCACCATGGCCTGGCACATTTCATCGTCCGTCACGCGCACCACCTCGTCCACGAAGTGGCGGCATACCGCCATGCTGTAGGGCATGGTCAGCGGCGCGCCCAGGCTGTCGGCAACGGTGTCCACCCGGTCCAGCCGCTCGGTGCGCCCGGAACGGAAACTGCGGAACATGGCATCGGCACCGAAAGGTTCCACGCCGTAGACGGCGCAGGCCGGAGCGATCTGCTTGACGGCCGCCGCGATGCCGGCACACAGGCCACCGCCGCCGATCGGCACGACCACGGCATCCAGCGCCGGCAGCTGGGTCATCAGTTCCAGCCCGATGGTCGCCGTGCCCAGGGCGGTCAGCGGCCCCTCGAACGGGTGCAGCATGGTGCGCCCCTCGTCCCGCTCGATCTCGAGCCCGCGCGCGAAGGCCTGGTGCACGTCCGGCACCAGGATCACCTCGGCGCCCAGGTCGCGGCACGCCGCCACGCGGGCGGGACTCGCATGTCGGGGCATCACCACCTTGGCGCTGCAGCCGGCCAGGCGCGCCGTCCAGGCGACCGCGATCGCATGATTGCCGGCACTCACGGCAACGACCCCGCGCGCGCGTTCCGCGTCGCCCAGCGCTTCGATACAGGTGAGCGCACCGCGCAGCTTGAACGTGCCGGTCTTTTGCAGCAGCTCCAGCTTCAGCCAGACCTCGCCTTCGCCGTTGAACGTCTTGTCGATGATGCCGCCGTCCCAGCGCCATACGGGCGTGTTGACGATCTTGCCGGCAAGCTGCTCGGCGGTGGCGCGGATTTGCGGGAGCGTGGGAAACGCGGGGAAGGATGATGACTGCATGGTGATCTCCAATATCGAACGGGGTGGAGCGACGGGCGTCGCGCGGCGTTCCGGGGCGCCGAGCACCGGCCACGCCGCAGCTCAGCGACCCTTGCTAATTCGAATAATGGAGGTGGGGGACACACGCGAGGACAACGCGCACGGGTGCGTCGGCGCGACAGCCTTGGCGCGCCTGCCGGCGTGCTCGACGCCCTCCCGAAGCGGGGCAATGGTGAACGAATGCGTTGTCATTCCTGCCATCATGCCCAAGCATGAGGCCGTTGGCAAGCCTTATCGCGATGGGCGTCAGGCTGGCGGCCCGGCCGCCGCGGTCGTGCAGGGCCCGATGCGCGCACACAGCGTCGCCTGCATCTGCGTCACCTCTCCCGCAACCCACTCGCGGAAGCGCACCACCTTGGGCAGCGACGCCTTGCGCGGTGCGACCACCCAGTAATACCCGTACGGATAGGGCACGCTGGCGCCCCGCATCAGGCGCAGCAGGCCGCGGTCGATATCGTCGCAGACGAGCGAATACGGCACCAGCGCGATACCGTGCCCCACGATCGCCGCCTGCGCGGCCACGGCGATATTGGTGAAGCCGCGCGAAAAATCGAAGCGCCCTTCCGGCACGCCATGGGTGCGGATCAGTTCGATCCAGAAATCGGTCGTCTCGTCGTACAGCAGCGGAAAACGGCCCAGGTCCGCCGGCGCCAACTCCGCCTCGCCGGTGGCCAGCAATGCAGGGCTGTACACCGCCACCAGCACGTCGCGGTGCAGCGCGGTCGGATGACTCTCGACGCGGCCATGGCGGATCGCCAGGTCGACGTCCTCGTGTTCGACGTCGACGTTGCGGTCGGTCGAATCCAGGCGGATGTCGAGCTCGGGGTGCAACTGCGTGAAACGGCCCAGCCGCGGCGCCAGGAACTTGATCGCGAACGTGTGCGTCGTGGAGATGCGCACCACGTTTTCCTCGTCGCCGCCGCGCAGCGCGTCGACCTTCGTGCGCAACTCCCTCAGCACCTTCGCCACCGTCGCGGCCAGTTCCTGGCCCTTCGGCGTAAGCGTGATGTGCCGGGGATGGCGCACGAACAGCGTGAAGCCCACGGCTTCCTCGAGCTGCTTCACCTGCAGGCTGATCGCGGCCGGCGTCTTGTGCAGTTCCTGCGCGGCCAGCGTGAAACTGCCCCAGCGGGCCGCGCAATCGAAATCGATGAGGCCGGACAGGGTGCGCAGCGTCTTGTTCGTCATCCCCTGCTGCATAAGATTTTCTTGGCCTTTCCTACAAAATTACTCGTTTGTCCATACCGGACGGCAGGCCGAGAATATACCTCGCCACTGCCAACAACAAGAGGAAAGAAACCATGGATACGCAGATCGACGAGTTGCCCGCTGCCCCAACCTGCCGCGCCAGGCCGGGAGAGCCTGAACGGCAAGGCGCCTGGCTGCAAGCCATGCGCGCCACGCTGCTGCGCATGTTCGCGGACATGGCTTGCCGCCTGCGGTGAGGCCCGTTCCGGTCAGCGGCCGGCGGCCTGCCGCAGCAGGCGGTACTGCGCGCCCAGCATGGCCTCGTTCGGGTCGTGGCCGGTGCGCGGCACGGCCACGAACGTTTTCGACGGCGCGCTGATCGCGTCGTAATAGCGGCGCGCGACGTCGATGGGCCCCAGCAGGTCTTCCTCGCCGTGCACGAAGTAAATCGGCAAACCGAAGCGCGTGCCCAGGTGGTACAGGTCGAAACGGGACAGCATGCCGTCACCCGTCCAGCCGACGAAATGGATGAACGAATAGTCTTCACCGCGGGATTGCCGCACCGTTCACCCTTGATGGTCAACCAGTGCTCGACCCCGTTGACGGGCACGAAACCTTGCTCGTCGATGGCTGGTCGGGCGTGACACAGGCGGCGCCGGCAAGCGCCGGAGTGGAAAGATCAGTGCGGCAACCAGCATGGGGAAACGGGGCCTGGCGGCTCCAGGCGAATGAGAGCGCCCAGCTTAGCTCAGCCGTCAGCCGTCAGCCGCGCGGCAAGCACAAAAAAGCCGGGTTACCCCGGCCTTTGCATCGATGGCGGATCAGCCCCCGATTACGCCGCAGGCGATGCGCGCCCCGCCACCGCCCAGCGGTGCCGGCTGGTCGGCATAGTTGTCGCCGCCCGCGTGGATCATCAGCGCGCGGCCCTTCACGTCCGCCAGCGACTTCAGTTGCGGAGCCTGCACGGGCGTCTTCGCCGAGCCGTCGGCCGCCACTTCCAGGCGCGGCAGGTCGCCGGCATGGCCTTCCTTCTCCGCTTTGCCCGGCCCGTGGTGCGCCTTGGTGTCGTGCGGGTCCAGGTGGCCGCCCGCGGCACCGGCCGGGACCTTCTTGCCATCCTGCTCGGCAGTGCCGCAGTCGCCCTTCGCATGCACGTGGAAGCCGCGCGCGCCCGGTGGCAGGCCAGTCAGCGACGGCGTGAACGTCAGGCCGCCGGCCGTTTCCGAGATCGTCACCGTGCCCAGTGCCTTGCCGGTACCGGAGGCGTCGACGGCGTGCATGGGCACTGTTACTTCGGCCGCTTGCGCTTGCGCGGCAAAGGCGAAGGCCGCGAGGACGATGGTTTGTCGGATCGAAATCTGCATCTATCTGCTCCCTTGGTGAATGCCGCACCGTTGCGGCTGCTCAATCGTTGCAATCCTAACACTGTTGCCGACGCACAGTACACACCGCGGAAGCGAAAAAAGCCGGGCAAGCCCGGCTTTTCGAGTATCGACAGCGTGGATCAGCCGACGAACTTGCGCGCGTTGCGGAACATGCGCATCCACGGCGAGTCCTCGGCCCAGCCGTCCGGTGCCCACGAATGCTGCACGGTGCGGAACACGCGCTCGGCGTGCGGCATCAGCACCGTGAACCGGCCGTCGGGCGTCGTCACCGACGTGATGCCGCGCGGCGAGCCGTTGGGGTTGAACGGGTAGGCTTCCGTCGCGTTGCCGCGGTTGTCCACGTAGCGCATCGCGGCGATGGCTTCATCGACGTTGCCGGTCTGGCTGAAGTCCGCGTAACCCTCGCCGTGCGCGATCGCGATCGGCGTCTGCGTTCCGGCCATGCCCTGGAAGAAGATCGACGGCGAATCCAGCACTTCCACCAGCGCGAAGCGGGCTTCGAATTTCTCCGACTTGTTGGTCGTGAACTTCGGCCACGCATGGGCGCCGGGAATGATGGACTTCAGGTTGCTCATCATCTGGCAGCCGTTGCAGATGCCCAGGCCGAAGGTGTCGGTGCGGGCGAAGAACTGCGCGAACTGGTCCGACAGCGCCGGATTGAACAGGATCGACTTGGCCCAGCCTTCGCCGGCACCCAGCACGTCGCCGTACGAGAAGCCGCCCACGGCGATCACGCCCTGGAAATCCGCCAGTTTCACTCGCCCTGCGATCAGGTCGCTCATGTGCACGTCGATCGCGGCGAAGCCTGCCTGGTGCATCACCCAGGCGGTTTCGATATGCGAGTTGACGCCCTGCTCGCGCAGGATGGCCACGCGCGGGCGCACGCCCGTCGCCAGGAACGGAGCGGCCACATTCTCGGCCGGGTCGAAGGTGATCTTCGGCGTCATGCCCGGATCCTGCTCGTCCAGCAGGCGGTCGTATTCCTGGTCCGCCGTGGCCGGGTTCTCGCGCATGCGCGAGATGCGCCAGCTCGTTTCGCTCCACAGGCGATGCAGCTCGGCGCGCGGCTTCGAGTAGATCAGCTTGGCGTCGCGGGTGAACTCGATCACGCCGCGGTCGTTCGGCTTGCCGATGATGTGGCTGCAGGCGCCGAGGTTGAACGAACGCAGCACGTCCATCACGGCCGACTTTTCTTCCGCGCGCACCTGGATCACGGCGCCCAGCTCTTCGGAGAACAGCGCGCGCAACGTCAGTTCGTTGCGGCGCTCACCGACCTGGCTGGCCCAGTTCTTCGCATCGCCCCAGTCCGCGGCGTGCTCGCCTTCCAGGGTCAGCATGTCGAGGTTGATCGACAGGCCGGCGCGGCCGGCGAACGCCATCTCGACGAGGGTCGCGTACAGGCCGCCGTCGGAACGGTCGTGGTAGGCCAGCAGCTTGCCTTCCCTGTTCAGCTGCTGGATGGCGGCGAAGAACGATTTGAGGTCCTCGGCACTGTCGACGTCCGGCACTTCATTGCCCAGCTGGCCAAGCACCTGCGCCAGGATCGAGGCGCCCATGCGGTTCTTGCCGCGGCCCAGGTCGATGACGATGATCGCCGTCTCGCCCTGGTCCGTGCGGATCTGCGGCGTCAGCGATTTGCGCACGTCGTACACGGGTGCGAAACCGGAGACGATCAGCGAGACCGGGGAAACCACGGCCTTCTGCTCGCCATTATCCGACCACGTGGTGCGCATCGACAGCGAATCCTTGCCGACCGGGATCGAAATGCCCAGTGCCGGGCACAGCTCCATGCCGACGGCCTTCACGGTGTCGAACAGCGCCGCATCCTGGCCCGGCTGGCCGCAGGCGGCCATCCAGTTGGCGGACAGCTTGATGGTGTCGATGTTCTCGATCGGCGCGGCGGCCAGGTTGGTGATCGTCTCGCCCACGGCCATGCGGCCGGAAGCGGGTGCGCCCACGACGGCCAGCGGCGTGCGCTCGCCCATCGCCATCGCCTCCCCCACATAGCCTTCATAGGAAAGCGTGGTGACGGCGCAATCGGCCACCGGCACCTGCCATGGGCCGACCATCTGGTCGCGCACGGACATGCCGCCCACGGTGCGGTCGCCGATGGTGATCAGGAAGCTCTTGTCGCCCACGGTCGGCTGCAGCAGCACGCGTTGAGCGGCCTCTTCCAGCTCCACGCCCGTCAGGTCCAGGGCCGGGTAGTCGCGCTCGACGTGCTGCACGTCGCGGTGCATCTTCGGCGGCTTGCCCAGCAGGACGTCCATCGGCATGTCCACGGGGTTGTTGCCGTTTTCCGGATCGATCAGCTTCAGTTGCCGTTCCTCCGTGGCCGTGCCGACCACGGCGAACGGGCAGCGCTCCCGCTCGCACAGGGCGCGGAACGTTTCCAGGTCCTCCGGCGCGATCGCGAGCACGTAGCGCTCCTGCGATTCGTTCGACCAGATTTCCTTCGGCGCCATGCCGGACTCCTCCAGCGGCACCTTGCGCAGGTCGAAGATGGCGCCCCGCTTGGCATCGTTGGTGATTTCCGGGAAGGCGTTCGACAAGCCGCCGGCGCCCACGTCGTGGATCGAGATGATCGGGTTCGCTTCACCGAGCTGCCAGCAGCCGTTGATCACTTCCTGGGCGCGGCGTTCCATTTCCGGGTTGCCGCGCTGGACGGAGTCGAAGTCCAGGTCGGCCGTGTTGGTCCCGGTCGCCATCGACGAGGCGGCCGAGCCACCCATGCCGATGCGCATGCCCGGGCCGCCCAGCTGGATCAGCAGGCTGCCGACCGGGATATCGTTCTTGTGCGTGTGCTGCGCCGAGATATTGCCGATGCCGCCGGCGATCATGATCGGCTTGTGGTAGCCGTACACGGCGTGGCCCACGTTCTGCTCATAGGTGCGGAAGTAGCCGCCCAGCACCGGCCGGCCGAACTCGTTCGAGAACGCGGCGCCGCCGAGCGGACCTTCGATCATGATCTGCAGCGGCGAGGCGATGCGCTCGGGCTTGCCGTAGGCGGCCTCGGTAGCGCCATCCCTGGCGATAACGTTCGACGCGTTTTCCCAGGGCCGCACGGCGTCCGGCAGCATCAGGTTCGATACCGTGAAACCGCACAGGCCGGCCTTCGGCTTCGCGCCGCGGCCGGTCGCGCCCTCGTCGCGGATCTCGCCGCCGGCGCCGGTGGAGGCGCCCGGGAACGGCGAGATGGCCGTCGGGTGGTTGTGCGTCTCCACCTTCATCAGGGTATGGATCAGTTCCGTCGACGCGCCGTACTCATGGCCTTCGCCGCGCGGATAGAAGCGCGTCACGGTGGCGCCTTCCATGATCGACGAGTTGTCCGAATACGCGACGATCGTGCCTTTCGGCTGCTTCTCGTGCGTGTTCTTGATCATCTTAAATAGCGAGCGGTCCTGCGCCACGCCGTCGATGGTCCAGTCGGCGTTGAAGATCTTGTGGCGGCAGTGCTCCGAGTTCGCCTGCGCGAACATCATCAGTTCCACGTCGGTCGGGTTGCGCTTGGCCGCGGTGAACGCGTCATTCAGGTAGTCGATTTCGTCATCGGACATCGCCAGGCCCAGTTCCGTGTTGGCGCGCACCAGCGCGTCGCGGCCATGGCCCAGCACGTCCACCGTCTCCAGCGCCTTGCCTTCCAGGCTGCTGAACAGGCCGGCGGCCTGGCTGGCGTCGCGCAGCACCGATTCCGTCATGCGGTCGTGCAGCAGTGCGGCCACGGCCTGCACCTGCTCTGCATTCAAACCCTTCGTCGCCCCCAGGCTGGTGCCCAGGATGCCACCCTTGAGCACCACGCGATACGCCACGCCCCGTTCCACGCGGTGGATATGCGTCATGCCGCAGTTGTGCACGATATCGGTCGCCTTCGACGCCCACGGCGAAATCGTGCCGAAGCGCGGGATCACCACGAAGGACTCGACCGCGCCATCGTTCACGTCCGCCGCGGCCGGGTCGCCATAGGTCAGCAGGCCGTCCAGGCGCGCACGGTCGTCGGCCGACAGTTCGGACTGGGTATCGACGAAGTGGACGTACCGGGCTTGCACCGCCGTCACGGCGGGCACCACGGCTTGCAGTTGGGAGAGAAGACGCTGGCTACGGAATGCGGACAGGGCGTTGGAGCCCGGGAGTATCAACATGGTTGGGAGCGAGTCGGTGCAGCGGGGCTGCGGATTATAGAAAAGGAAACTGAGAAGGAATCGGGTATCACAGCGGGCATCACGAAACGGGCATCACGATATTGCTTCAGCGCTGACTGGGCTGATGGAATTGCCGGCATTATACCTTGTTCAATGCCTGCTTCACAGGGGCAGCCCGGGGGCTTGGAACGCCTGACAAAACGCCCAGGGCAAGGCGCGGCGTCGAAGACAGTACGCCTGTACGGCGAGACGCTGCAACTCGGCCATGGGGGTTTTGTTGGGCGTTCTTACCCGTAGCGCAGCGCCTCGATGGGATCGCATCACGGCTGCCAGTTGCGCCGTAGTACGCTCCAGGTCGCCATATCGTTGACCGCGACGGTGATGGACAAGTTGGGCCGGCGATGGTTGCCGAGAATGCTGCGCCCCGTGTTGAAGAGAATGATCAGCTGGTTATCCTGCGACATGCCGAACACGGCGCCCTGTTTTTCCAGCACACCGACGATCTTGAACCATTCGCCGCCATGGAACAGGAATTTGCCGAGCGGGTTGGCCGGCAGGTGCAGCTCGGCCAAGAGGTCTTCGTCGATCACGGCCACGCGGCGCGCCCGTGCGTCGTCCGGCTCGCTGATAAAGCGCCCCAGCCGCGGGTAGCGCTGGTTCACGTCCTGGTAGCTGGCCGATGTGGCGAGCACCCGCGCCGTCGTCGTCGCGCCCATGGCCTGCACGGATCCAACCCTACCCGGCCTTGCCGTAGCCACCGCCGCCCGGGGTTTCGATGACGAACACGTCGCCCGGCTGCATGGCGGTCTTGCCGATGTGCCCGAGGATCTCGACGCTGCCGTCGACCCGTTCCACGTAGTTGCGGCCGACCGCGCCGGGGCTGCCGCCAGCCATGCCGAACGGCGCATGGATGCGGTTGTTGGACAGGATCGCGGCCGTCATCGGCTCCAGGAAGCGAATGCGCCGGATGCCGCCATTTCCGCCGCGCCAGCGTCCCGCGCCGCCGGAACCGTGGCGGATCGCATAGCTGTCGAGGCGCACCGGGAAGCGGAATTCCAGCACCTCGGGGTCGGTCAGGCGCGAGTTCGTCATATTGGTCTGCACCACGTCGGTGCCGTCGAAACCGTCGCCGGCGCCGGAGCCGCCGCTGATCGTTTCATAGTACTGGTGCCGGCTGCTGCCGAAGGTGAAGTTGTTCATCGTGCCCTGCGCGGCCGCCATCACGCCCAGCGCCCCATACAGCGCGTTGGTGATGCAGGTGGATGTCTCCACGTTGCCCGAGACGACCGAAGCCGGGGCCTGCGGATTGAGCATCGAACCCGGCGGAATGATGACGCGCAGGGGCTTCAGGCAGCCGGCGTTCAGTGGAATGTCGTCGTCGACGAGCGTGCGGAACACGTACAGCACGGCTGCCATGCACACCGCCGACGGCGCATTGAAATTGTTGTCCAGCTGAGGCGACGTGCCGGTGAAATCGATCGTGGCGCTGCGCGAGGCCGCATCGACCGTCACCGCCACGCTGATGCGCGCGCCGTTGTCGAGATCGACGGGGAACGCGCCATCGCGCAGCGCGCTGATCACGCGGCGCACGGCTTCCTCGGCATTGTCCTGCACATGGCCCATGTAGGCGCGCACCACGTCGAGGCCGAAGTGCGCGACCATGCGGTGCAGCTCTTCCACGCCCTTCTGGTTCGCGGCGACCTGGGCGCGCAGGTCGGCCAGGTTCTGGTCCGGGTTGCGCGCAGGCCACGGACCTCCCGCGAGCAGCGCGCGCGTTTCGGCCTCGCGAAGCGTGCCACGGTCGACCAGCTTGAAGTTATCGATCAACACCCCCTCTTCCCCGATCGTGCGCGAATCCGGCGGCATCGAGCCGGGGGTGGTGCCGCCGATGTCGGCATGGTGGCCGCGCGAGCCGACGTAGAACAGGATGCGCGCGCCGGCCGCGTCGAACACCGGCGTGATGACCGTGACGTCCGGCAGGTGCGTGCCGCCGTTGTACGGGTCGTTCAGCATGTACACGTCGCCGGGGCGCATCGTGCCCGCGTTGGCATGCATCACCCGCTTGATGCTTTCCCCCATCGAGCCGAGGTGCACCGGCATGTGCGGCGCGTTGGCAATGAGGTTGCCTTCGCCATCGAAGATCGCGCAGGAAAAGTCCAGGCGCTCCTTGATGTTCACGGAATGGGCAGTGTTCTGCAGGCGCAGCCCCATCTGCTCGGCGATGGACATGAACAGGTTGTTGAAGATTTCCAGCATCACTGGATCGGCCGTGGTGCCGATTGCGCGGCGTTCCGGCAACGCTTCGACGCGTGTGAGCACCAGGTGATCCTGCGGCGTCACGCGCGCCTGCCAGCCCGCCTCCACGACCGTGGTGGCATTCACCTCGGCGATGATGGCCGGCCCGGCCAGCACGTCGCCGATGCGCAAACCGCCGCGACGGTACAGCGCCGTATCGCGCCATTGGCCGCCGCTGTACATCGGCACCGAGCGGTGCGCCTGCGGCGGGCCCTGCCGGGGCGCCTGTTGCGGCACCGTCTCCGCCGGCGCGCCCGACCGGCCGATCGCCTCGACGGACACCGCTTCGACGACCAGCGCGCGCTCCGGCATCAGGAAGGAGAACCGTTTCCTGTACGCCCCTTCGAACTGCCGGCGCATCCCGGCCTCGTCGTCGAGCAGCACAATGAGGGGGGAATCCGTGCCTTCGTAGCGCAGATGCACGCGGTGTACGAGCACGATAAGGTCCTCGTCGACACCCTGGCGGCGCAGTTCGCCGCGGGCATCGCCAGCCAGCGCATCGAGGGCCGCGCGCAGCACCGGCAAGGCGCCGGCATCGAGCCGTTTTTCGACGGCCTGCTCGCGCATCACGGCCTGGTCGGCCAGGCCCATGCCGTACGCCGACAGCACGCCGGCGAGCGAGTGGATGAACACGGTCTTCATGCCGAGCGCATCGGCGACCAGGCAGGCATGCTGGCCGCCCGCGCCGCCAAAGCTCGTCAGCGCGTATTCGGTCACGTCATGGCCGCGCTGTACGGAAATCTGCTTGATGGCATTGGCCATATTGCCGACGGCGATCTCGATGAAACCGGCGGCCACGCTCTCCGGCGTGGTGGCGGCGCCGCTGGCCCGGGCGATCTCCGCGGCCAGTGCGACGAAGCGCTCGCGCACCGCGTCCGCATCGAGCGCCTGCGTGCCGTCGGGGCCGAACACATGGGGAAACTCGGCCGGCTGGATCTTGCCGAGCATGACGTTGCAATCGGTGACCGCGAGCGGCCCGCCGCGCCGGTAGCTCGCCGGTCCCGGATCGGCGCCGGCGCTGTCCGGCCCCACGCGCAGCCGGCTGCCGTCGAAGTGCAGGATCGAGCCGCCTCCGGCCGCCACCGTGTGGATGCTCATCATCGGGGCGCGCATGCGCACGCCGGCCACCTGCGTCTCGAACACGCGTTCGAATTCGCCCGCGTAATGCGACACGTCGGTGGAGGTGCCGCCCATGTCGAAGCCGATCACCTTGTCGAAGCCGGCCAGCCGGCTGGCGCGCACCATGCCGACGATGCCGCCCGCCGGGCCGGACAGGATGCTGTCCTTGCCCTGGAATGCGCGCGCGTCCGTCAAGCCGCCGTTCGACTGCATGAATTGCAGGTTCACGCCGGGCAGCTCGGCCGCCACCTGGTCGACATAGCGGCGCAGGATCGGCGACAGGTAGGCATCCACGACCGTGGTATCGCCGCGCGCCACGAGCTTCATCAGGGGGGTGGCTTCGTGGGACACCGAGACCTGCGCAAAGCCGATCTCGCGCGCGATGCGGGCGACGGCCTGTTCGTGCGCGGAGAACCGGTAGCCGTGCATGAAGACGATCGCCAGCGCCCGGTAGCCCCGGTCGTATGCCGCCCGCAGGCCGGCGCGCGCCTGCGCTTCGTCCAGCGGAGCGACCACGTCGCCGTGGGCGCCCATGCGCTCGTCGATTTCGACCACGTGGCCGTGCAGCAGCTCGGGCAGCACGATGTGGCGGTCGAACAGGCGCGGGCGGTTCTGGTAGGCGATGCGCAGCGCGTCGCCGAAGCCTCGTGTGATCGCCAGCGCGGTCGGCTCGCCCTTGCGTTCGAGCAGGGCGTTGGTCGCCACCGTCGTCCCCATCTTGACGGCACCGACGAGCCCCGGCGGCACGGCGTCCTCGCCGCCAAGGCCCAGCAGGTGGCGGATACCGGCCAGGGCGGCGTCCCGGTATCTGCCGGGATGTTCGGACAGCAGCTTGTGCGTGGCCAGCGTGCCGTCGGGCCGCCGCGCGACGATGTCCGTGAACGTGCCGCCGCGATCGATCCAGAACTGCCAGTCCATGCCGCCTCCCGCCATTCGAGAAAACCGCTATTCTATCGGCTTGTCCATCTTGCACGCAGCGGCCATGAATCCCCTCTACAGCGTTGCCCAGATCCGCGCCATTGAACAACAGGCCGCCGCACTGCTCCCGGCGGGCACGCTGATGGAGCGGGCGGGCCAGGCCGCCGTCAACGCGGCGCTCGACCTGCTGCCCTTCACGACGCCGCGGGCCAGGGTGCTGGTGCTGGCCGGGCCCGGCAACAACGGCGGCGATGCCTTCGAAGTGGCCGCGCACCTGGCGCATGCGGGTGTGCAGGTCTCGGTCCTGCACGTCGCGCCAACCGGGGCCACCGCGCCGGAACGCGACCGCGCCCTGCACCGCGCACAGGCCAGCGCCGCGCAATTCGTCGACCTGACGGCGCAGGAAGTGGCCGGCGGCGACTGGAACCTCGTGGTCGACGGCCTGTTCGGCATCGGCTTGCGGCGCCCGCTCGACGGAGCTCCCGCCGCGCTGGTGGCCGCCTTGAACACCCTCGCCTGCCAGGTGCTGGCGCTCGACGTGCCGAGCGGCCTTGATGCCGATACGGGCTGCATCGTCGGCGGTCCTGGCGGCCTGGCCGTGCGGGCCACGCACACGGTGACCTTCATCGGCGACAAGCCCGGCCTGCACACCTGCGATGGCCGCGACCATGCCGGCAACATCATCGTCGCCGCCCTGGAGCTGGAAGCGGCGGCGTTTCCGCCCGCCGCGATGCACCTGAACGACCCGGCATTTTTCGCGCGCCACGCGCGCGCGCGGCGGCACAACAGCCACAAGGGCAGCTACGGCAATGTGTACGTGCTGGGCGGCGCGCCGGGCATGGCGGGCGCGCCGGTGCTGGCCGGCCGCGCCGCGCTGCATGCGGGCGCCGGCCGCGTATACCTGTGCTTCGCCGGCCCGCCGTTGCCGGTGGACGCAGGCCAGCCCGAACTGATGTGCCGCGCCGCGCAGGAGGTGGATTTCGCGTCGGCCGTCACCGTTGCGGGGCCGGGCCTGGGCAATGGCCCGGAAGCGGCGCGGCTGCTGGGCGCCGCCATCGCGGCGCCACAGCCGCTGGTGCTCGATGCCGATGCCTTGAACCTGCTGGCCGGCGACGCGGCATTGCGCGACGCCGTGGCCGCCCGCACTGCGGGCACCATGCTCACCCCGCACCCGCTGGAAGCGGCGCGCATGCTGGAATCGTCGATCGGAGCGGTGCAGGCCGACCGCCTCGCCGCCGCCCGCGAGCTGGCGGCGCGGCTTGGTGCCTGCGTGGTGCTGAAAGGATCGGGCACCGTGATCGCCGCGCCGGACGGCCGGCTTGCCATCAACCCCACCGGGAACGCGGGCCTGGCCACGGCCGGCACCGGCGACGTGCTGGCGGGACTGGCCGGCGCGCTGCTGGCGCAAGGCTGGCCCGTCTGGGAAGGCGCGCTGGCGGCAGTCTGGCTGCACGGCATCGCTGCCGACGTGCTGGTGGCCGAGGGCACGGGCCCCATCGGGCTGACCGCGGGGGAATTGATTGCCACCGTGCGGGTGGCACTGAACCGCCTGGTGGCGCAGCAGGCGCACGCGGCCTGGCAGAGCCAGGCCGCGGGGCTGCGCGCCCGCTGAGCTTACACGAGGCGCCCTGCCGCGATGGTGATCGTGCGGGCGCAGCGCGCCGCCATGGCCGGGTCGTGCGTCACCAGCACGAGAGTCGAGCCGTGTTCACGGTTCAGCTCGAACATCAGGGCGATCACGGCTTCGCCGGTCGCCGCATCGAGGCTACCGGTGGGTTCGTCGGCCAGCAGCAGCGGCGGCTGCGTGACGAAGGCGCGCGCCAGCGCCACGCGCTGCTGTTCGCCGCCGGACAGGTATTTCGGGTAATGCTTCAGCCGGCTCGACAGTCCGACGCGGCCCAGCATCGCCTCGGCCTTCGGCCGTGCATCGTCATCTCCGGCCAGCTCCAGCGGCAGCATCACGTTCTCGACGGCCGTCAGGTGCGGCAGCAGCTGGAACGACTGGAACACGAAGCCCAGCTTGGCCTTGCGCAGCGCGGCGCGGCCGTCCTCGTCCAGCGCGAAGATGTCGACACCGTCGATCAGCACTTTTCCCTCGCTCGGCGTATCGAGGCCGGCGAGAAGACCCAGCAAGGTCGACTTGCCGGAACCCGAGGCGCCAACGATTGCCAGCGTCTGCCCCTTTTGCACGGTAAAATCCACGCTGTGCAAAATGGTCAGCTCGCCACTCGCATCGGCCACGCGCTTGGACAGGCCCGTTACCGCGATCGCGGTGGCGCCGGCGGCGCCGGCCGCATGCACACCGTCATGGTGCGATGCAGGCGAGTCCGGAATGAAATTGCTGCTCGCGTGAGGAAAATCTGGCATGGTTCGAGGTCTGCTTCGCTTGGTTAAAGGGTTCAATTCGGGGTTAAATTCGGGGTTAAATTCGGGGTTCGATTCCGGGTTCGGTTCGCGATTCTGGTTGATGCTGGGCGCCACGCTGCTGCTCTGGGGCGGCGCAACGAGCGCCTATTCTGCCCCAAAAACCCTGCTCGTGGTGGGCGACAGTCTGTCTGCGGAATACGGCCTGGCGCGCGGTGCCGGCTGGGTGGCGCTGCTCGAGCGCAAGCTGCAAGCGCAGAAATTCGATATCCGCATCGTCAACGCCAGCGTCAGCGGCGAAACCACCAGCGGCGGCCGCACGCGGCTGCCCGGCCTCTTGAAGAAGCACAAGCCCGATTACGTGGTGCTCGAGCTGGGCGCCAACGACGGCTTGCGCGGCCTGCCTGTCCCGGCCGCGGACAGCAACCTGCGCGCGATGGTGAAGCAGGCGCGCGAGGCCGGCGCGCGCGTGCTGCTGGTCGGCATCCGCATCCCGCCCAATTACGGCCGCGATTATTCGGAAAAATTCTTCGCCATGTACGGCGCCATCAGCCGCGATGAAAAAGTGGCGCTGGCGCCCTTCATGCTCGATGGCGTGGCCGAGAAAATGGAAATGTTCCAGGCCGACCGCATCCACCCGCTGGCCAGCGCGCATCCGACCATCCTGAACAATATCTGGCCGCACCTGCTGCCCATCATAAGGACGAAATGAAGTATCCCGAAATCCTCTCCATCGACGACGTGCTGGCCCGCCTGGACGAGTTCGACACGATCATCGATGCCCGCACGCCGGGCGAATTCGCGCTCGACCACCTGCCCAATGCGATCAACTGCCCGGTGCTCGACGACGAGCAGCGCGTGGTGGTCGGCACGCTGTACAAGCAGACCGGCCCGTTCGAAGCGAAGAAGGTGGGCGCGCCGATGGTGGCCGCCAACATCGCCCACCACATCGACACGCTGTGGCACGACAAGCCGCGCGAATGGAAACCGCTCGTCTATTGCTGGCGTGGCGGCAACCGCAGCGGCTCGATGGCGCACATCCTGGCGAAGATCGGCTGGCCGGTGGTGCAGCTCGAAGGCGGCTACAAGGCCTTCCGCACGCGCGTCAACGCCGACCTGGAACAGGCGCCGGAGCTCGATTTCCGCGTGATCTGCGGCACCACGGGCAGCGGCAAGACGCGCCTGCTGGACACGCTGGAGGCGATCGGCGCGCAGGTACTGGACCTGGAACAGCTGGCGGCCCACCGCGGTTCTGTGCTGGGCAACCTGCCGTGCCAGCCGCAACCCACGCAAAAGGCGTTCGAGACCTCGATCTGGGACCGGCTGCGCCGCTTCGATCCCGCATTGCCCGTCTTCGTGGAATCGGAAAGCAAGAAAGTCGGCGCGCTGCGCGTGCCTGCCGCGCTGATGGAACGGATGCGCGCCTCGCCCTGCATCGCCTTGCAGGTGCGGCGCGAGCACCGTGTGCAGCTGCTGATCGAGGACTACCAGCACTTCGCCTGCAATGCGCCGGCGCTGAACACGCAGTTGTCCTACCTGACGGACCTGCACGGCAAGGAAAAGATCGGCAAGTGGCAGCAGATGGCCCTGGAAGGCAAGATGCCGGAGCTGGTCGACGAGCTGCTGGTCGACCATTACGACCCGGCGTACACGCGCTCGATCCACCGCAATTTCACCCAGTATGACCAGGCGCGCGCGATCGAACTGCCCGACATCTCGCCCGCTGCGTTCCTGGCCGCGGCGCGAGCCCTGCACGAGGCCTGACGCGGCCCGGCCGCGCATGGCGGTCGACCAAACGAAAAAGCCACCCGAGGGTGGCTTTTTCCTTGGCCGCCCGGGCTGGCGGAATTACTGCTCGCCCTGCGCCTTCGCGTCGGACGGCTTGTGCACGATCTTCACTTTCGCTTTTTCCTTCAGCACTTCGACATAGTTCACCATGTCTTGCTGGGCGACGATGTTGCCGATCTGTTCGCGGGCCGATGCCAGGCGCGCTTCGTCAGCGGTGGCCGGCTGGTGCACCTTGCCGATGCGGTAGATGCCATAGCCCATGCCCGGCAGCTCCACGCCCACGTAGGCCGGCAGCTTCGACACGTCGGCGCGCAGCACGGCGCGTGCGACCGGCGGTGGCAGGCTCTGGGCATTGGCGCGCGACACGGTCTTCACGGGGCTGAAGCCCGCGACATCGTCGGCTTTCTTCAGCGCGGCCAGCTTGGCTTCGCCGGCGGCCTTGGCGGCCTTCACCGCCTCCTCCACCGTCACGCGCTGGCGGATCTCCGCGGCCACGTCGGCCAGCGGTTTTTGCGCCGCCGGCTTGAATTCAACGATGCGGCCCGATACCAGCGTGCTCGGCGCCACTTCGATGGCTTCCGTATTGCGCTTGTTCTTCACCACGTCATCCGAGAACAGCGCGGTCAGGAACTTCGCGTTGTTGTACGGTGCCGGAGCCTGGCCCGGAGTACGCGTGACGCCTTCGGCGGTCTCGATCTTCAGGCCCAGCTTGTCGGCTGCCGGCTTCAGGCTGTCGGACTGTTCATAGACGGTGTTGGTGAAGGTTTCCACCACTTCCGAGTATTTCTTGCCGGCCTTCTGCTTCTTCAGGTCGGCGGCCAGTTCCGTCTTCACTTCGTCCAGCGGTTTCACGGCGGCGCTCTTCAGCGAGGTCACGGTGATCACGTGGTAGCCGAATTCGGATTCGACGACATTGCTGATCTCGCCCTGCTTCAGCGCGAAGATCGCCTGTTCCACGGAAGGCACCAGCGAGCCCTTCTCGATCACGCCCAGGTCACCGCCCTGCTCGGCCGAACCCGGGTCTTCCGATTTCGCCTTCGCCACCTGCGCGAACGTGCCGGGAGCCTTCTTCAGGTCCGCTACGATTGCCTCGGCCTTGGCCTTGGCGGCAGCTTTGTCGGCCGGCTTCGCGTCCTTGTTCACGGCGACCAGGATATGGCTGGCGCGGCGCTCTTCGGGCGCCGTGTAGCGGGCCTGGTTGGCCTTGTAGAAGGCGGCGACTTCCTCGTCGGTCACGCTGACCTGGTTCTCGATCGCCTTCGCGTCCAGCACCACGTATTCGATGCGGGCCTGCTCGGGGATCGCGAACTGCTTGGCGTTCTTGTCGTAGTACGCCTTCACCATCTCGTCGGTGACCTTCACGTTCGCGATGAATTGCTGGACCGGCATGGCCAGTTCCTGCACGTCGCGCTCCTGCTCGGTCAGGTCCGTCACCAGCTTCGTCACCGTGCGCGGCGCGAAGGCGCTGGCCTGGATGCCGCTGACGAGCTGCTTGGTCGCCAGGTCGTTACGCAGCGTTTGCACGAAGCCTTCGGGGGTCAGGCCGGTATTGTTGGCGATGTAGGCCGCGAAGCGCTCCTGGTCCAGCTTGCCGTCAGCCTTCACGGCGCCGGGGACTTCCTGGGCGATCTCGCCGAGGGTGCGGTTGATGGTGGCATCCGGCACGGTCAGGTGGCTGCGCACCAGCTCCGCGCCGACGGCGCGCTGGGCGATCAGGTTGTCCAGCACGCCCTGCCTGAACTCGGGCGTGTCGAACAGCTTCTGGTCGAACTGCTCGCCGAAGCGCTGGCGGTACTGGTCCAGCTGGCGGCGCAGGGCGTTATCGAACTCCTGCTGGGTCACCGGCTTGCCATCGACCTTGGCGAGCGTGTTCGCGCTGTCGCCCATGCTTTCGTAACCCTGCACGCCGACGAACACGAACGATGGAATGATCAGGATCGCCAGCAAAATCTGCATCAGTTTCTGATGCGTACGTATGAATTCAAACATGGCCTATTTATCGGTTATGCACTACATAAAAAAAAGGCGAACAATAGCGTTCGCCCCTTTCGCTGCTCTCGCGATTATAGGGGTGGTGTTCCGAGGTGGCAAGGTGAGCGGTTGAAATATCGGCAAGAAGGGCTGTGGTGGACGCGGTGCGAGGCGAAGGCGCCGGAACGCATGCTGAACCCAAGGGCAAAAGCGGGGGCAGACCCGTCCTGCGGCCCACGGACTCACTGGTAGGCGAATCCCTTCGAGGCCCGCCGGGCTGCCCGCAGGGGCAGCCCTCCACGGCGGCAGAATCAGAAACGAAAAAAGCCTGCTTTCGCAGGCTTTTTCTCTGACTCTGGCGGAGCGGACGGGGCTCGAACCCGCGACCCCCGGCGTGACAGGCCGGTATTCTAACCAACTGAACTACCGCTCCCGGTAGTGTATATCGCGCTTGCTGGCGAAGCCTGAATTCTGGCGGAGCGGACGGGGCTCGAACCCGCGACCCCCGGCGTGACAGGCCGGTATTCTAACCAACTGAACTACCGCTCCAGAATAACGCTCGATACTGTTTGCTGCATTTCACGGTTTGGCAGGTCCGGAAACTGGTGGGCGCTGAGAGGGTCGAACTCCCGACCTAATCCTTGTAAGGGATCCGCTCTACCAACTGAGCTAAGCGCCCGCTTTGTTGCCTTCCCGTTTTTGCATTCCCGTTATTACCTTCATTGCCGGCCTTGCGACCAGGTCGGTGAACGGCAGAGCCGCTCACCGAAGGCAATTAGTTTACTGCATCCTTCAGCGCTTTACCAGCCTTAAATTTCGGCACTTTCGCTGCATCGATCGTGATCTCTTCCTTCGTGCGCGGGTTGCGGCCGGTACGGGCAGCGCGCTCGCTCACCATGAAGGTGCCGAAGCCGACCAGGGTAACGCTGTCGTTCTTGGCCAGAGTGGTGGTTACGCCATCGATCATCGCGTCCAGGGCGCGCGCCGCGGCCGCCTTGGAGATGTCGGCGGAAGTGGCGATATGGTCGATCAGTTCAGTCTTGTTCACAGCTTGTTCCCCGTCACAAAGGTTTAAATCGTTTATACCGTATGCATCGTTTATTGGCGACGCGGCACGGTACTTGTTAAGGCAGAGAAAAATCTCAGGCCGTATTAGACAAGCCACACTTGCGTTGTGTCAAGACTTCAATTTGTAAAAAACACCCCCTGAAAAGCAAAACGGACGCCCGAAGGCGTCCGTTTTGTGCGGCCATGAAAAACAGGTCAGTGCTTGACCACGTCCGTCTGGCCGTCCGGCTTCTGGGCAGCCGCGGCCACCGGTTCCACCGCCGGCACGTCGGCGAGCGGTTCCGGCTGGCGTTCCAGGGCGATTTCCAGCACCTTGTCGATCCAGCGCACGGGCACGATCTCGAGCTTGTTCTTGACGTTGTCCGGGATCTCGGCCAAGTCCTTCACGTTCTGCTCGGGGATCAGCACCGTCTTGATGCCGCCGCGATGGGCCGCCAGCAGCTTCTCCTTCAGGCCGCCGATCGGCAGCACTTCGCCGCGCAGCGTGATCTCGCCCGTCATCGCCACGTCCGCGCGGACGGGGATGCCGGTGAACACCGACACCATGGCCGTCGTCATCGCGATACCGGCGGACGGACCGTCCTTCGGCGTCGCGCCTTCCGGCACGTGGATGTGGATATCCTGCTTCTCGAACGCTTCCGGCTTGATGCCCAGGCGCTGCGCCCGGCTGCGCACCACGGTGCGGGCCGCCTCGATCGATTCCTTCATCACGTCGCCCAGCGTACCGGTGCGGATCACGCCGCCCTTGCCCGGCATGATGACCGATTCGATGGTCAGCAGGTCGCCGCCCACCTCGGTCCACGCAAGACCCACGACCTGGCCGACCTGGTTTTCCTTCTCGGCCACGCCGAAGTCGTAGCGGCGCACGCCCAGGAACTTGTCCAGGTTCTTCGGCGTCACGATCACTTTCTTCTCGGACTTCTTCAGGAGCAGCATCTTGACGACCTTGCGGGCGATCTTCGACACCTCGCGTTCCAGCGAACGCACGCCGGCTTCACGGGTGTAGTAGCGGATCACGTCGCGGATCGCCGCCTCGGAGACCGAGATCTCGCCTTCCTTCAGGCCGTTGTTCTTGATCTGCTTCGGCAGCAGGTAACGCAGCGCGATGCTCGTCTTCTCATCCTCGGTGTAGCCCGACAGGCGGATCACTTCCATCCGGTCCAGCAGCGCCGGCGGGATGTTGTACGAGTTCGACGTCGCCACGAACATCACGTCCGACAGGTCGAAGTCCACCTCGATGTAGTGGTCCGAGAACGTATGGTTCTGTTCCGGGTCCAGCACCTCGAGCAGGGCCGACGACGGGTCGCCGCGGAAGTCCGCGCCCATCTTGTCGATCTCGTCGAGCAGGAACAGCGGGTTACGCACGCCGACCTTGGCCAGCGACTGCAGCACCTTGCCCGGCATGGAACCGATATAGGTACGGCGGTGGCCGCGGATCTCGGCTTCGTCGCGCACGCCGCCCAGGGCCATCCGCACATACTTGCGGTTGGTGGCGCGGGCGATCGACTGGCCCAGCGAGGTTTTACCCACGCCCGGAGGACCGACGAAGCACAGGATCGGCGCCTTCAGCTTGTCCACGCGCTGCTGCACCGCGAGGTATTCCAGGATGCGTTCCTTGACCTTCTCGAGGCCGTAGTGATCCGTTTCCAGCACCTTCTCGGCATTGGACAGGTCGCTGTTGACCTTGGATTTCTTCTTCCAGGGCAGCGACACGAGCGTGTCGATGTAATTGCGCACGACGGTGGCTTCGGCCGACATCGGCGACATCAGCTTGAGCTTCTTCAGCTCGGCGTTGGCCTTATCCAGTGCCTCCTTCGGCATCTTGGCGGCCTGCACCTTCTTCTCGAGTTCGTCGAAATCGGCGCCCTCTTCGCCCTCGCCCAGTTCCTTCTGGATGGCTTTCACCTGTTCATTCAGGTAGTACTCGCGCTGCGACTTTTCCATCTGGCGCTTGACGCGGCCGCGGATGCGCTTTTCCACCTGGAGAATGTCCAGCTCGCCTTCCAGCTGGCCGAGCAGGTGCTCGAGGCGCTTGGCGACGTTGAAGATCTCCAGGATCACCTGCTTCTGCTCGAGTTTCAGCGGCAGGTGGGCGGCCACCGTGTCGGCCAGGCGGCCGGCATCGTCGATGCCCGACAGCGACGCCAGGATCTCGGGCGGGATTTTCTTGTTCAGTTTGACGTACTGGTCGAACTGCTGCACGATCGCGCGGCGCATCGCTTCGATCTCGGAATCGTCGCCGATCTCCGATTCCAGCGGCTGCAGCTCGGCCACGAAGTGCGTGGGCGTGTCGGAAATCTTGCGGATGCGCGCGCGCTGCGCGCCCTCGACCAGCACCTTCACGGTCCCGTCGGGCAGCTTCAGCATTTGCAGGATATTGGCGACGCAGCCGATCTCATAAATATCGGAGGGGGAAGGTTCGTCCTTGGCGGCAGCCTTTTGTGCGGCAAGCATGATGCTCTTGCCCTGCTCCATTGCCGCTTCCAGCGCCTTGATCGATTTTGGACGCCCCACGAACAGGGGTATCACCATATGCGGGAAAACGACGACATCCCGTAAAGGCAACAACGGCAGTTGGGTCTGCTCAGTTAATTTGGAAGTTGTCATGGCGTACCTTATGTAAAAGCATGTTTATGATGTAGGCACTCGCAGCCGAATCACAAGACCCGCCGCCGGAAATAATTCTTCTCAACATTGTTGAAAATATTGGCAGCGTTGCTCTAAAAGACAGCAGCTAATAAAAAAAGCCACGCGCGACGAGCGCCGCGAGTGGCTTTCCGAGTGAAGCCTGCTTCTCTTATTGGTTTCGATTGTACTGCGTTGCTCTAAGGATGCAAAACGCTTTTTTCGCCCGGTGTGCAGTGCTTAATTCCTTGATAAATCAATTCTCGCCGGAGGCTTTTGGCGTTTCCTGATAAATCAACAATGGCTTTGCACCCTGGGTAATCGTATTTTCATCGATGACCACCTTGGTGACATTCTGCTGATTCGGCAGGTCGTACATGATATCGAGCAGCGCGTGCTCCAGGATCGAGCGCAGGCCGCGGGCGCCGGTCTTGCGGGCCAGCGCCTTGCGGGCAATGGCGTGCAGCGCGGCTGGGCGGATTTCCAGTTCGGCGCCTTCCATTTCCAGCAGCTTGCTGTACTGCTTGACCAGCGCGTTCTTCGGCTCGACCAGGATCTGGATCAGCGCCTCTTCCGTCAGTTCGGACAGCGTGGCGACCACCGGCAGGCGGCCCACCAGTTCCGGGATCAGGCCGAACTTGATCAGGTCTTCCGGCTCCGCTTCCATCAGGATGTCGCTGTTGGAACGCTGTTCCTTGCTCTTCACCGTGGCCGAGAAGCCGATGCCGCTCTTTTCCGAACGGTTCGAGATGATCTTGGCCAGGCCGTCGAAGGCGCCGCCGCAGATGAACATGATGTTCGTGGTGTCGATCTGCACGAAGTCCTGGTTCGGGTGCTTGCGGCCACCTTGCGGAGGCACGGAAGCCATCGTGCCTTCGATCAGCTTCAGGAGGGCCTGCTGCACGCCTTCACCGGATACGTCGCGCGTGATCGACGGGTTATCGGACTTGCGCGAGATCTTGTCGATCTCGTCGATGTAGACGATGCCGCGCTGGGCCTTCTCCACATCGTAATTGCAGCTCTGCAGCAACTTCTGGATGATGTTCTCGACGTCTTCACCCACGTAGCCGGCTTCGGTCAGCGTGGTGGCATCGGCGATCACGAACGGCACGTTCAGCATGCGCGCGAGCGTCTGCGCCAGCAGCGTCTTGCCGGAACCGGTCGGGCCCACGAGCAGGATATTGCTCTTGGCCAGCTCGACGTCGTCCTTCTTGCCCAGGTGCTTCAGGCGTTTGTAGTGGTTGTACACCGCCACCGACAGGATGCGCTTGGCCGTCTGCTGGCCGATCACATACTGGTTCAGCAACTCGGCGATCTCGTGCGGCGTCGGCAGGTCCGACTTGGCGCCCGTGACGGATTCGATGCTGGACGTCTCGTCGCGGATGATGTCATTGCACAAATCAATGCACTCGTCGCAGATGAAGACGGAGGGCCCGGCGATCAGCTTCTTGACCTCGTGCTGGCTCTTGCCGCAGAAGGAGCAGTACAGAAGTTTTTCGCCGCTGGAAGATTTTTTGTCGGACATGGGACGTTTTCTTTAGTTACAAGAATGGGTGTTGCAGTACAAGTTGCTAACTGAACCGCTGTTATGGCAAGCGATGTTACGACACACGATGCGCGAACCGGTGCGCATGTGATGAGGCAAGAAGTCCTGCACACAACCACATGCTACCCGAAATAAAAATAAAACGCCCGGAACGGTGTGGCGTCCGGGCGTATATTTCGCGTTTTCGCTGCGACGCGCTCGCCACGGAGCAGCCCCGCTTGCGCTCGATCAAGCGCGGGTCGTCAACACCTTGTCGATCAAGCCATATTCCGCCGCCTCGTCACCGGACATGAAACGGTCGCGATCGGTATCCTTGGCAATCTGATCGATCGTCTGGCCGGTGCGCTCGGCCAGGATACTGTTCAGGCGATGGCGCAGGTACAGGATTTCCTTGGCCTGGATTTCGATGTCCGAAGCCTGGCCCTGGGAACCGCCGGACGGCTGGTGGATCATGATGCGCGAATTCGGCAGCGAGAAACGCTTGCCCTTGGCGCCGGCGGCCAGCAGGAACGCGCCCATCGACGCGGCCATGCCGGTGCACAGCGTCGATACGTCGGGTTTGATGAACTGCATCGTATCGAAGATCGCCAGGCCGGCCGAAACGGAGCCACCGGGCGAATTGATGTACAGCGAAATATCCTTGTCGGGATTTTCGCTTTCCAGGAACAGCAGCTGTGCCACGATCAGGTTGGCCATCTGGTCGTTGACGGGGCCGACCATGAAAATCACGCGCTCTTTCAACAGGCGCGAGTAGATGTCATACGAGCGCTCGCCACGGCCGCTCTGTTCGATAACCATCGGCACCAGGCCGAGCATTTCCGTGTCCAGTGCCGGATTGCGGTTCATTCCGATCATTCCTTTTCCTTGTGAAGCGCACCGGCCGGCTGACTCCTTGGATAAAGCCAGCCGGCCGGTGCCGGATGTTAGCAGGGGACTACGCACCCGACAAAACCTTCATGGCTCGCCCTGGAGGTTTGGTCAGGCGCTCTAGCGACTTAGCCCTGTGCTGCGCTTCCCATCAGTTCGTCGAACGGGACTTCCTTGGTCGACGTCTTCGACAGGCCCAGGACGTAAGTGACGACGTTTTCTTCCAATACAAGGGCTTCCACTTCAGCCAGGCGGCGGCGGTCGCTGTAGTAGTACTTCAGCACTTCGCGCGGATCTTCGTAGCTTTGTGCGAAGTCTTCGATCTGCGCCTTCACCTGGTCAGGCGTGGCTTGCAGTTCGTTGTCGCCGACCAGCTTCGACAGGATCAGGCCCAGGCGCACGCGGCGCTCGGCCTTGTCCTTGAACAGCTCCGGTGGGAATGGTACATCTTTTACGTTCATGCCGCGGGCCGCCATGTCCTGGCGGGTCATCTCGGCCAGGCGTTCGGTATCCTGGTCGATCAGCGCCTGGGGCACGTCCAGCTTGGCGGTCGCCACCAGGGCGTCCATCACGGCTTCCTTGTTGCGCGCCTTGACGCGGCCGTTCACTTCGCGTTCCAGGTTGACCTTGATGTCTTCGCGCATCTTGGCCAGGTCGCCATCGGCCACGCCCAGCGACTTGGCGAATTCGGCGTCGACTTCCGGCAGGTGTGCCCATTCCAGCTTCTTCAGCGTGATGGTGAACTCGGCGGTCTTGCCGGCCACGTCCTTGCCGTGGTAATCCTCGGGGAAGGCCAGCGGGAAGGTTTTGGCCTCGCCCACTTTCAGGCCCACGGTCGCTGCTTCGAATTCCGGCAGCATGCGGCCTTCGCCCAGCACGAACACGTAGTCTTCGGCCTTGCCGCCAGCGAACTCTTCACCGTCGATCTTGCCCACGAAGTCCACGGTCACGCGGTCGCCGTTGGCGGCCACGGCTTCGCCGCCGTCGCCATGCTCGCCTGCCTCACCCTTGGTGTGGAAGTGCACGCGCTGCTTGCGCAGGATGTCGATCGTCTTGTCGATCTCGACGTCGGTGACGGACGATTTCACGGTCTCGATCTCGACCTGGGACAGATCGCCGATTTCCACTTCCGGGTATACCTCGAAGGTGGCATCGAAAGTCAGCTGGCCTTCCGGCGAGCCTTCCTTCGGCTCGATCTTCGGGAAGCCGGCAACGCGCAGGTTGTTTTCATTGGCGGCGTCGTTGAAGGCGCGGCCCACCTTGTCGTTCAGGACTTCGGTCTCGATCTGGTAGCCGTACTGGGCTGCCACCATCTTCATCGGCACCTTGCCCGGGCGGAAGCCGGGAGCGCGCGCGGACTTGGCCTGCACCTTCAGGCGCTTTTCCACTTCGGAACGGACGTCCGACAGCGGGAAGGAAATCGTGATACGGCGTTCGAGTTTGCCCAAGTTTTCGACAGCAGTTGCCATGTAAAAATCGTCCAAAAAATTATGAATACTGTGGTGCGAGGAGGGGGACTCGAACCCCCACACCATTGCTGGCGTCAGGACCTAAACCTGGTGCGTCTACCAATTTCGCCATCCTCGCGCATGAATTGATGCCTACTTGATGCTTGCCTGGGACCCTCGGAAGACCGCCGCGCGTGGCGCGGCGTCTTTCGGAGGCCCCAATTTGCACAAAAGCAAAGGGCGACCATTAAGTGAAAACGGGTCGCCCTACCCTGCGGATCACAGGGGCTTTCAACTTCAACACGGCATTTTACTGGGTTTTCCAAAAAATGGGGATGGAATTTTGACCTTTAGCCAACTCAACTGGAACTGATCCATTAATAAGCCGGCTTGCAGATCGACCCACCCCCCATTTCATTTTCAGCGGACGGGTTTCCGGACGCGGAACCACGCCGCGTACAGCGCCGGCAGGAACAGCAAGGTCAGCGCCGTCGCCAGCACCAATCCACCCATGATCGCCACCGCCATCGGCCCCCAGAACACCGAGCGTGACAGCGGGATCATCGCCAGCGCCGCGGCGGCGGCCGTCAGCAGGATCGGCCGGCAGCGCCGCACGGCCGATTCCACGATCGCGTCCCACGGCGCCGCGCCCGCCTGGATGTCCTGCTCGATCTGGTCGACGAGGATCACCGAGTTGCGGATGATCATGCCGAACAGCGCGATGATGCCGAGGTTGGCCACGAAACCCAGCGGCCGGCCCAGCAGCAGCAGCGCGAAGGCGGCGCCGGCGACGCCCAGCGGGCCGGTAAGGAACACCAGCAGCGAACGCGAAAAGCTGTGCAGTTGCAGCATCAGCAGCGTGAAGATCAGGAACAGCGCCAACGGCAGGTTCACGGCGATCGATTGCTCGGCTTCGCCCGAATCCGACGCGGCGCCCTTCTCCTCGATCTTGTAGCCGGCCGGCAGCCGGGAGCGCAGGTCGGCCAGATCGGGGTTGATCTGGCCCGATACGGTCGGCCCCTGGATGCCTTCCACGACGTCGGCTTGCACGGTGATGGCCCATTCGCGGCCCAGGCGCCAGACGACGCCCGGCTCCCACACGAAGTGCACGCGCGCCAGCTGCGAGATCGGCACCGACCTGCCGCCTGCCGTGGGGACGTTGGTGTTGTTCAGGATCTCGATGGTCTGGCGCTCCGCCAGGGGCTGCCGCACCTGGATATCGATCAGGCGAATGCCCTCGCGGAACTGGCCGACGACGGTGCCGGACAGGACCGTGTTCGCGACCCGCATCACGGTCTGCGTCGTCACCCCCAGGGCGCGCATGCGATCCTGGTCCAGGTCCAGCCGCAGTACTTTCACCGACTCGTTCCAGTTGTCGTTGACGCCGACCGTGTTCGGGTTGGCGCGCACGATGTCCTTCACCTGGTCGGCGATGGCACGCACTTTCTCGACCTCGGTGCCGGTCACGCGGAACTGCACCGGGTACGGCACCGGCGGTCCGTTCGGCAGCAGTTTCACGCGCCCCCGGACCTCGGGAAAGTCCTCATGAAACACCTGCGTGATCTTCTTTTGCAGCTCGGCGCGCGCCGCCAGGTCCTTGGGCAGCACGACGATCTGCGACACGTTCGATTGCGGGAATATCTGGTCGAGCGGCAGGTAGAAGCGCGGGCTGCCGGTACCGACATAGCTCGTCACCGACACCACGCCCGGCTGCTGGCGGATGAAGGCTTCGAACTTCTTGACCTGCGCCTCGTTGGCGGCGAACGCCGTGCCTTCCGGCGACCACATTTCCACCATCAGTTCCGGGCGCGACGAGTCCGGGAAGAACTGCTTCTCGATGAAATTGAAGCCGTACACGCCCAACGCGAAGACCAGCAGGGTGGCGCCGATCGTCGTCTTGCGCCATTCCACGCACCAGGTCACCACGCGGCGGAATTTCCGGTAACCCGGCGTGTCGAACACATCGTGGCCATGCTCGCCTTCCGCGTGCGGCCGCACCTTCAGCAGCACATAGCCGATGTAGGGCGTGAAGACGACGGCCGCCACCCATGAAGTGATCAGCGCAATGGCGTTCACCGAGAACAGCGAGAACGTGTACTCGCCGGCCGCGGACTTGGCCAGCCCGATCGGCAGGAAGCCGGCAACCGTGATCAGGGTGCCCGTCAGCATCGGGAATGCGGTGGATGTGTACGCGTAGGTGGCCGCCTCCAGCCGCGACAGCCCTTCCTCCATCTTCCGCACCATCATCTCGACGGCGATGATCGCGTCGTCGACCAGGAGACCCAGGGCGATGATCAGCGCGCCCAGCGAGATCTTGTGCAGGTCGATGTTCAGCATGCGCATGAACAGGAACGTCACGGCCAGTACCAGCGGAATGGTCAGCGCCACCACGAGGCCGGGCCGCACGTCCAGCCGCAGCTTCGGCTTGGTGTGCAGGCCCAGCGACACGAAGCTGACGGCCAGCACGATCAGCACGGCCTCGATCAGCGTGTGCACGAATTCGCCCACGGACGCGGTAACGGCCTGCGGCTGGTCCGACACCCGTTCCAGCTCGATGCCGACGGGGAGCTTGCCCTTCAGGTCGGACACCGTCTGTTCGAGCGCCTTGCCCATTTCGATGATGTTGCCGCCCTTTTCCATGGACACGCCCAGGCCGATCACTTCCTTGCCGTTGAAGCGCATCTTGTCGCGCGGCGGGTCCTGGTAGCCGCGCTTCACGGTGGCGAAGTCGCCCAGGCGGAACGTGGTGCCGTTGGCGCGCAGTTCCAGGTTTTCCAGGTCCTCGACCGTCGTCAGCGCGCCGGTCACGCGCACCTGCAGGTTGTCGGTGGGCGTGACCAGCGTGCCGGTCGCCTCGATGGTGTTCTGCGTGGCGATCTGGTTGACGATCTGCTCGAACGGTATGCCCAGCTGGGCGAACTTCTGGTGCGAGAATTCGATGTCGATCTTCTCGTCCTGCACGCCGAACAGCTCGACCTTCGATACCTTGCCCACGCGCAGCAGTTGCTGGCGCACGAAGTCCGCGTAATCCTTCATCTCGGCATAGGTGAAGCCGTCGCCGGAGAGCGCGAAGATGGAGCCGTACGTATCGCCGAATTCATCGTTGAAGGTCGGGCCGATCACGCCCTGCGGCAACGTGCCGGCGATATCGCCCACCTTCTTGCGCACCTGGTACCAGGCATTGCTGGTTTCCTTCGGCGGCGTCGATTCGCGCAGCGACAGGAGGATCAGCGTCTGGCCCGGCTTCGAATAGCTGCTGATCTCGTCGATGTACGGCGTTTCCTGCAGCTTCTTTTCCAGCTTGTCGGTGACCTGGTTCGCCATCTGCAGCGCCGTGGCGCCCGGCCAGAACGCCTGCACGACCATCACCCGGAACGTGAAGGGGGGATCTTCGTCCTGCCCCAGGTTCTTGTAGCTGAGCATGCCGCCGATCAGCATCACGGCGATCAGGTAGCGCGTCAGCGGGATGTGTTCGAGCGCCCACCGCGACAGGTTGAAGCCCCTCATCATGCCCCCTTGGCGGGTGCCGCGGCCTTGGGAACGTCATCTCCCAGGATGCGCACCTTCTGGCCCGGCTTGAGCAGGTGCACGCCTGCCGTCACGACCGTCTGCCCGGGCGCCACGCCGCTGTCCAGGACCAGGTCGTTGCCGTCGGCGGCCGCCACGGTCACGGGCACCAGCCGCACGACGCCCTTTTCCACCACCCACACGGAGGTGGCATTACGTTCATGGAACAGGGCGGAGAGCGGCACCTTGATCTTCGGCTCCCCCTTCGATGCGAATTGCACCACCGCCGTCATGCCCAGCTTGGCCTGGGTCAGCGTCGGCGGCAGCGTTACTTTGAACGCATAGGTGCGGGTGGCGGGGTCGGCCACCGGGGACACCTCGCGGATTTTCGCGGGCACCGCCTCGTCCGGCGCCGCCCACAGCTTGACGTGCACGTCGCTGACCTTGCGCAGCGCGTCGACCCGGTCTTCGGGCACGCCGAATACGACTTCCTTCTCGTCCGTGCGCGCCACCGTAACGACCGGCGCGCCGGCAGCCACCACCTGCCCTGCTTCGGCCGCCACCTGCGTAACGACGCCATCGACGTCCGACACCAGCGTCGCGTAGCCCGCCTGGTTCGACTGTTCGCGATAGCCCGCCTGGGCGGCATCGACCTGGGCCTGGGCGGCGCGCAGGCTCGACTCCTTCTCGTCCAGCACGGCCTGGGCGACGAAGTTCTGCGCGCGCAGTTCACGGTAGCGCTTCACGTCCGCCGCCGCCAGGTCGCGCGTCGTCTCGGCCGCGCGCAGCGTGGCCAGGGCCTGGGCCTGGCCCAGCCTCAGGTCCTGCGGGTCCAGCTGCATCAGGGCCTGGCCCTTGCGTACCACCGTGCCGACATCGACCTTGCGGGTCACGATCTTGCCCGGCACGCGAAAACCCAGCTGCGACTGGTATCGGGCCCGCACCTCGCCGGAAAACTCCGCGTTCACGTCCACGTCGGAACTTTGCAGCACGATCGCGCGCACGGGGCGGATATCCTCCGTCTTTTCCGGCGGCTTGGAGCAGGCGGCCAGCAGCACGGCGGCCGCCGCGATCAGGTAAGGCTTCAGGACTTGCACGATATATTCCTTTACTCTGGTTCGGCTGCAATTGCGGCGGTTACGCCAAGCCACTATGATTGCGGGCGAATTGGAATGACTTTCCGATAATTATTAATATTCGAATAAGCTGAAAATTATAGACGTGGCGCTCCGCTTTGAAAATGACTTTCGCGTCAGTTAGCCACGCGCACTCCTATGGCAGTCGATCACTATGAAAACTTTCCCGTCGCGTCGCTGCTGCTACCACGCCGGCTGGTACCCGCCGTGCAGGCCATCTATGCGTTCGCGCGCGGCGCCGACGACGTTGCCGACGAGGGCGACGCGACACCCGAACAGCGCCTGGCCGCGCTGAGCGAATACGAGGCCGCGCTGGTGCACATCGAACTGGGCGCGCCGCCGGCCGATCCGGTATTCCAGCGCCTGGCTGCGGCGATCGCCGCGCACCAGCTGCCGCTGCGCCCCTTCCACGACCTGCTCTCGGCCTTCCGGCAGGACGTGACGGTAACGCGCTACGCGACCTACGACGAACTGCTCGACTATTGCCGGCGCTCGGCGAACCCGGTGGGCGTGCTGATGCTGCACCTGTACGGCGCCGCGACGCCGGAGAACGTGCGCGACTCGGACGCGATCTGCACCGCGCTCCAGCTGATCAACTTCTGGCAGGACGTGGCGATCGACCAGAACAAGGAGCGCATCTACATTCCGATGGAAGACCTGGCGCGGTTCCTGGTCTCGCCGGCGCACCTGCACGACCCGGCCGGCCACGGCAAGTGGCGCGCGCTGATGCGCTTCGAGGTGGAGCGCACGCGCGCCCTGATGCTGTCCGGCGCGCCGCTGGCGTGGCGCCTGCCGGGCCGCATCGGCCTGGAACTGCGCCTCGTCGTACACGGCGGCCTGCGCATTCTCGAAGCGATCGAGGAAGTCGACTACGACGTGTTCCGGCGCCGACCGGTGCTGCGGCGGGCCGACTGGCTGAAGATTTTCTGGCGCGCTCTGCGGCCCGCGCCGTTAGAATAGCGCCTTCGATCGCGCAATATTGCAAAATAACTACATGTCTCCCGACGATTACTGCCAGCAGAAGGCCGCCGCCAGCGGCTCGAGTTTTTATTACAGTTTCCTGTTCCTGCCTCCGGAACGCCGCCGCGCGATCACGGCGTTGTATGCGTTCTGCCGCGAAGTGGACGACACGGTGGACGAATGTACCGACGAATCGCTGGCGCGCATCAAGCTGGCCTGGTGGCGCAACGAAGTCGGCGCCATGTACGCGGGCAAGCCGACGCACCCCGTCACCAAGGCCCTGCAACCCCACGTCGCGCCGTATGCGCTGGAACAGGAGCACATGCAGGCGATCATCGACGGCATGGAGATGGACCTGAACCAGACCCGCTATCTCGATTACGCCGGCCTGTCCAAGTACTGCTGGCACGTGGCCGGCGTGGTCGGCATCCTGTCCGCCAGCATCTTCGGCGCCACCGATGCGCAGACGCTGCGCTACGCCGAAAAGCTGGGCCACGCATTCCAGCTCACGAACATCATCCGCGACGTGGGCGAGGATGCCCGCAAGGGGCGCATCTACCTGCCGATCAACGAACTGCAGCAGTTCGGCGTGACGGCGGCGGACCTGCTGAACGCCCGCCATACGGATAATTTCACGAAGCTGATGGCTTTCCAGACCGATCGCGCGCAAAAGGCCTACGACGAAGCGTTCGCGCTGCTGCCGAAGGCGGACCGCCGCGCCCAGCGCCCCGGGCTGATCATGGCCGCCATCTATCGCACGCTGCTCGACGAGATCGAGCGCGACGGCTTCCACGTGCTCACGCAGCGCATCTCGCTGACGCCGATCCGCAAGCTGTGGCTGGCCTGGAAGACGTGGGTCCGTGGCTGACACGCATGCGTAGCAGCGTTGCAGTCGTCGGCGGCGGCTGGGCCGGGTGCGCGGCCGCCGTCGAGCTGGCGCGCCGCGGCGCCACCGTCACGCTATTCGAAGCCGCTCGCACGCTCGGGGGCCGGGCCCGCCGCATCGAGGCGGGCGGCCGCACCCTCGACAACGGCCAGCACATCATGCTGGGCGCCTATGCCTCCACGCTGAAGCTGATGCGGATCGTCGGCATCGCGGCGCAGGACGCCGTGCTGTCCGTGCCGCTGCAGATGCGCTACCCGCCCGGCGGCATGGCCTTCGTCGCGCCGCGGCTTCCCGCGCCGCTGCACCTGGCCTTCGCCCTCCTCCGGGCCACGGGACTGGACCGGGAAGACAAGCTGGCCATGGCACGGTTCTCGACGACGGCCCGCTGGATGGGCTGGCGCCTGGACAACGACTGCTCGGTGGCCGAGCTGCTGGAGCGCTTCGACCAGACGCCGCGGCTCGTCAAGCTGATGTGGCGCCCGCTGTGCCTGGCCGCCCTGAACACCCCGCTGGAAACCGCCTCGGCGCAGGTGTTCCTGGCCGTGCTGCGCGACAGCCTGGGCGCGCGGCGCAAGGCCTCCGACATGCTGCTGCCGCGGCACGACCTGTCGGCCCTGTTCCCCGAGGCCGCCGCGCAGTGGTTGCAGGGCCGGGGCGGAAACGTTCGGTTAGGTGCAAAAATCAGCCGGCTCGAGCAGCGCGGCGCGGGCTGGACACTCGACGGCGAAGCCTTCGATGCCCTGGTGCTGGCGGCGTCGCCGGTTGCCACCGCCGCGCTGCTGGCGCCGCTTCCCGAAGCCGCGGCGATCGTGGCGCAGCTGGCCGGGCTCACTTATGAGCCGATCACCACCTGCTACCTCCAGTACGATCAGGGCGTGCGCCTGGGGCAGCCGTTCTACGCATTGGAAGATGAGCCCTCTGCCGGCCGATGGGGCCAGTTCGTGTTCGACCGTGGTCAGCTCGACCCGGCGCAGGCGGGCTTGCTGGCCGTGATCACCAGCGCGTCGGGTGACGCTGCGGCCCTGCCCCAACCGGAGCTGGCGCAGGCGATCGCCGCCCAGCTGGCGCACGCATTCAGCCGCGCCGACCTGGGCGCACCGGCATGGGCCAAGGTCGTCACGGAGAAACGCGCCACCTATGCCTGCACGGCCGGGCTGGCGCGGCCGGGCAATGCCACCCCGCTGCCCGGCCTCGTGCTGGCCGGCGACTACACGGCCGGCGAATATCCGGCCACGCTGGAGATGGCGGTGCGCAGCGGCATGGCCGCGGCGGCCCTGCTGCGCTGACACCCATCTCCCTTGGCTACCGCCTGCTCCTTCTTTTTTGCAGCCTGTCGCAGCACGTTGGCATGTTCCTTGCCGACGCCGTACAGTGGCAGCATCGGAGGACAGGACATGAAGATCACTTTGACAACCATCGCCGTTCTGGCGATCGTGCTGCTAAGCGCGGCGGCGATCGTTCAGATCGAGGCGGACGGCCACCCCGTCGCGCTGCAGCTGGCGATGCACTAGGAACACCAATGGGCAAGCAGGAATACCTGGACGCGCTGAAGAAGGCCATGACCGGCCTGCCGCCCGAAACGGCGGCCAAGACCCTGGCCTATTACGAGCAGCGCTTCATCGACGGGCTGGTGGCCGGCCGCGGCGAGGCGGAAATCGCCGCCGAGCTCGACGACCCGCGCAAGATCGCGATGACGCTGCGCGCCAACGTGCACCTGCAATCGTTCGAGCAAAGGAAAACCCCGGCCAGCTTCGGCCGCATGCTGCTGTCGTTCGCAGGCCTGGCCGTGTTCAATCTGTTCATGGTGGTCCCCGCGGCCGTATTCGCGGCACTGCTGTTGGCCGTCTACCTGTGCTCGTTCACATTCTACGTGAGCGGCATCGCCGTAACGGCCAGCGGGCTGGCCGGCGCCAACGAAATGATCCTGCCGGGGCCCCTGCACCACGTGATGGATGGGGACGACGAAGCGCGCGGCGAACGCCTGCAAACGCGCGTGTCGATCGGCGAGCGCGGCATCGAAGTGACCCAGCAGCGCCCCGCCGACCTGCAGGAAGAGCTGGACGAGGAATCGAGCCGCTCCGGCCGCCTGCTGGACAATGCCGAGGCGATGGCCGACGGCCGCGTGCGCATCAGCGTCGGCCCCGAGGGAGCCTCGCGCGCCACGCAAACCCTCATTGGCTTCGGCCTGGTCCTGGGCGGCATCGCCCTGTTCCTGCTTTCGCTCGTGATCACGCGTTACACGGCCATCGGCCTGCGCCGCTACGTGCAGATGAATGCCGCCCTGCTGAGGGGGCACTGATGCGTATCCGCACCCTCGTCAAGGTCGCCCTGTCGCTGTTCGTCCTGGCGCTGGCGCTGATCGGCGTGTCGTACAGCATGCTGCGCGCGCAGGGCGTGGCCAATCCATCGACGACTGCCGGCCGCGTCACGCGCACCGAAGTGCGCGAGATCGGCCACGGCATCACGGCCATCGACCTGCAAGGGCCGATCGACCTGACGCTGCGGCAAGGCGACACGCCATCGCTGAAGGTGCGCGGCGAACAGCGCCTGCTCGGCAATGTGGAAACGACGCAGGAAGACGGCACGCTGCGGATCGCCACCACCGGCATGCTGTTCCACCACAAGCGCCCGCTGCAGGTGGAAGCCGTGCTGCCCTCGCTGCAAACGGTGGAGATCCGCGGCAGTGGCGACAGCACGATTTCCGGCTTTTCCGGCGAACGCCTGGCGATCACGCTGAACGGCTCCGGCGAGCTGTCGTTCTCCGGCCGCTACCGGCACGTGAAGGCCGCCGTGCACGGCAGCGGCGGGCTCGATCTCAAATCGGGCAGCGGCGAGGACGTGCAACTGGCCCTGTACGGCTCGGGGTCGATCGACGCGTCCGGCACCTGCAAGGCACTGGACACCGAATTGACGGGGTCCGGAACCATCGACGCGCAGCACATGGCATCCGATGCCGTATCGGTGGCCGTGAAGGGTTCCGGCACCACCGACGTGTTTGCGCGCGAATCGGCGTCCATTGCCGTGGCGGGCAGCGGCGATGTGACGGTGTATGGGAATCCGGATCAGCGCAGCGTGAGCCGGACGGGGTCGGGGGATGTGAGTTTCGAGTGAGGCAGCGGTACGGCACGGGGGCACGAGCGTGCCAATCAAGGCAACCTTCGAACAGCCGCCGTGCCGAGCAGTCGGGTTCCGGCCGGCATGCCTGGCAACAGCCGTGGTGTACGCTGGCCGCGTCAGTGCTCGCTCGAGCACACATGATTTCGTCAATCTCATCGAAGCGATGCAGGAAAGTCTCCTGGACGATACCAGGGCGACTTGTCGCTAACGCACCCAGGCTCGCCGGGCTCTTGTTCCTCAGTTACTTCAGTCATCCGTGCCCAAGTTGCCGTTGCTGCGGCACGACCAATGGTGAGCCGTGATGGAAGCCGCCAATGCGACGATGATACCGGGCCGGCTCTCCCGTCTGTGCGACGGAGCGTCGCGAAATCATCAAGAATGCACATTTCTCAGCGCTGGCGATCATGATTCCCGATATTTCATTCAATGCCGCATTCCACGCGTCCCCGATTGGACAATATCTGCTGGCGCCGACCGACAAGTTGGAGATCTTGGCGGTGAACGATGCCTTCTTGCATGCAGTATCGCGGCGGCGCGAAGAGGTGCTAGGCACCCCGCTGTTCGAAGCGTTTGGCAGCGATCCGGATGACCCGGACAACACGGGGGTGCGTGACCTCGATCGCTCGATCCGGACCGCCATCGCAACTGGGCAGTCGCAGAAGATGCCCGTGCAGCGCTATCCCATCAAGATGCACAAGGACGGCCAAAGCTGGTTTGAAGACATGTACTGGAGTGCAACGAATACCCCGGTGTACGACAGGGAAGGCGGTCTGCTGTGCATTTCCCATACGACGATCGATATCACGGCCCAAGTGCTGGCAGAAAAGGCGCTGCGGGTGAGCCGCGAGGAAGCGGTGCGCCATGCGCACAGCGCAGAGGCGGAACGGGCGTATCTTGCCGGCGTGTTGCAAGCCGCGCCCATGGGTGTGATCGTTGTCGATAAGACCATGACCGTGCGACACCGCAATTCCGCGCACATGAAACTGTTCGGCGAGGCAATACCGCGGTCATCTGGCAAAATCGACTTCGAGCGCTGGAACGGCTGGTTTATCGATGGGGATCGGGCGGGTTGCAAACTCATGGCGCATGAGTGGCCATTGCACCGCGCTTGTGGCGGCGAAACCGTCGACCGTTGTATGCTGGAAGTGGAGGCATTTCTCCCGGAAGCACCGCGGCGGATGATGATGGTATCGGCCGCGCCCATCGGCGATGGCACCGATGTCCTGGGCGCCGTGGCGGTATCGGTGGATATCGCGCAGCGCGTGCGGGCGGAGCAGGCCCTCAAGGAGGCAGATCAACGCAAGGACGAGTTCCTGGCGATGCTCGCTCATGAGTTACGCAATCCATTGGCACCGATCGGTTCCGCTGCCGCTCTGTTGGCACTTGATGGGACCAATATCGATCACGTGAAACGATCGAGTTCCGTCATCAGGCGCCAGGTGCAGCATATGACGGCGTTGATCGACGAATTGCTGGATGTCGCCCGTGTAACCCGAGGTTTGATCAAGCTCGACAAGACTGTGCTCGACGCCAAGCAAGTCGTCGCGGAGGCATTGGAGCAAGTACGGCCCATTATCGAAAGTCGCAACCATACCCTGCAGGTCAGCCAGCCGCCACTGTCCGCGTTTGTCAGAGGGGACCAGAAGCGGCTGGTGCAGGTGATCGCCAATCTTCTCAATAACGCAGCCAAGTTTACCCCGGAAGGTGGAATCATCCGGGTTGAGCTGGCGATCGACCGCCAACACGTGCGCGTGACAGTGCAGGACAACGGCGTGGGAATGTCCCGCAGCCTGATCGACAAGGCATTCGAGCTATTCACGCAGGCCGAACGTACTTCCGATCGCTCGCAAGGTGGGCTCGGCATCGGCTTGGCATTGGTGCGCAGTCTTGTTGAGCTGCACGACGGTGTCGTCTTCGCCGAAAGTGACGGCGCGGACCAAGGAGCCCGCTTTACAGTCTGCCTGCCCAGGCTTGAAGCCGACCATTCGCCGGTCCGAGAGGCGAAAACGATCTACCGGCAGCCAGATGCCGTTGGACTCCGGGTGCTCATGGTGGACGATAATATTGACGCCCTGGATGTGCTGGAGATGCTTCTGACCTCCATGGGCCATGAGGTGGCCAGCACGCCGCACTCGACGGAAGCAATGGAACAGGCGCATGCTTTCGAGCCACAGGTGTGCCTGCTCGATATAGGATTGCCCCACATCGATGGCCTGACATTGGCGGGCATGCTGCGCAAGGACCCGTTGACGCGCGATACCACCCTCATCGCCATGTCCGGGTATGGACAGGACACGGACCGCGCTGCCGCGCGATCCGCCGGATTCGACTACTATTTCGTCAAGCCGGTGGACGCCGGCGAACTTGCCGCGCTGTTGCGTCAGATTGGGCAACAGCACAGTGCGGCTTAAGCCGATTGACGAAGGTCGCTCGCCCAATGTGCGAAAGAGCCCCAGGAACCGGGCATCACCGTCCCACATCGCGCTAACGCCCTAGTGATCGACGCCGCACGCCTTCGCGACGATTCCATCGACGGCAAAGCCATTCCTGCCTGCGGCCTTGGCGACATACAGGGCCTGGTCTGCGCATTTCAGCAGGCTTTCGCGGGTGCTGCCGGCACTGCCGAAGGCCAGGCCCACGCTGGTGGTGAGCCGCAACCCGCCAGGTATGATATCGAATGGCGGATGCATGGCATCGACGATCTTTCCACCCAGCGCCGGCAATTCATCCACGGCATACAGGCTCTCGAAGACCACCACGAACTCATCGCCCGCATAACGCGCCACCAGGTCGGTGGCCCGGACGGCGAGCTTGAGCCTCCTGGCGAATTCGACCAGTACGGCATCGCCGACGCCATGGCCGTGGGTGTCGTTGATCTGCTTGAAATGGTCGATGTCGAGAAACGCCACCCCTATCCCGGTACGGGACCGGACCTGGCGCATCAACGCCTTGTCCAACTCGCATTCCATCATGCGACGGTTGCACAGGCCGGTCAGCGAGTCGGTGCTGGCCAGTCGTGCCGATTCGGCTTCCGCCTTGGCCCGCTCTTCCGTCAGTGCGTGGATGGCCCGGCTCAGGGCGCCCACCTCGTCCCGGCGGGTCAGGTCGATACTGTCGATGCCGGCATCGCCGCGCCGGATGCTCGCGACCTGGCGGCGCAAGGTCTCCAGGGGATGCAGCAAGACCACGATCGCGAGCAGTCCCAACAGTCCGGCGACGGCCGCGGCGATGCCGGTGCGCAGCAGCGCGCGCTGCCGCATTGCCACCAGTGGCGCGAATGCTTCCGCTGTCGGGTAGACGATGCCGACGATCCAGTCGGCGGTGGCCAGCCGGCGGTAGCCGATCAGCGAATTCACGCCTGCCTTGTTCTTCGCGATGACCCAGCCACTCATTCCCGCGAGCGCCTGCCGGGTTGACGGCACGATGCCGCCATCTTCCTCGGCGACATTGCGCAACAGGCGGCGGGCGTTCGGATGGTGGAGGATGATACCCTCCGTCGTCACCACGAACATGTAGCCGTGCCGGCCCGGCGTGAGGCGGTCCAGGTGGCGGAAGAACTCGGCCTGCGACAGGTCGATGGAAGCGGCCAGCACGCACTGGAGGGTCCCCGCCGCATTGAAGACGGGCTCAGTCAGCAGCACGACAGGCTTCCCCGACAGCGCACTGCGCAGTGGCCGCGACAACAATCCCCTGCGCGTGGCCACGGTTTGCTGGAAGTATTCGCGGGCCGCCAAGGTGGTCTGTCCGGCGGCTGCCCCGCCGGACAGACTGGTCATCAGCGTGCCCTTGGCATCGATCGCCACGGTATTGAAGAACTGCTGGTCCAGCGACGGCATCTGTTCCAGGTGGCGGCGTACCGCCTCGGGACGAAACACCTGGGCGGCGCGCATGCCTTCGGCCGTCACGCGCAGTACCGCACGCTTCGATTGCAGGTCCTGTTCCATTTGTGCTGCCGCGCTGGACAACAGCGCATATTCACGGTCGCCGACCAGCCGGGTCATGTCGCGCTCGACGATGTTGACGGCATAGATGGACAGCAGGATGCCGGACGAGAATACCAGCGCGCAGACAATGACTGTCATCCGCGCCTTGAGCGTACCGAATGGATGGATTCTTTTCATGGCGTGCCCGGTCGTTGGACGGAGTCTAGCACGCGGTCCATGGTACGTATCATCCTGCACGCTACCGTACCATGGACGGGCCGGCAGGCGGACGCGCCCGCGCACGGGGCGAACACCCCTGTGGCAGGGGGAGAATGGGGCCTCACCGTTCCTGGTCGAGTGCTGCCCTCACGTAGCCTGTTGCCGGGAAAGCCAGGACAGGACGTCCCGCCCGGCGATCACCCCGCTTGCCATGCAAGCCGTCAACAGATATCCGCCGGTCGGCGCCTCCCAGTCGACCATCTCGCCCGCCACGAACACGCCGGGCACGGCACGCAACATCGCGCCCTCGAGCGCCTCGAACATTACCCCGCCGGCGCTGCTGATCGCTTCGTCGATCGGCCGCGGCGCCCGCAAGGTCAGCGGCAGAGCCTTCAAGGCACGGGCCAGCGTGGCCGGATCGGCATACTGTTCCTTGCTCAGGCATTCGTGCAGCAGCCCTGCTTTCACGCCCCTGATTCCGAGACGCCCTTGCAGGTGGCTCGACAGCGAGCGCGAGCCGCGCGGCCGTGTCACTTCGGCCAGCACACGCTCGGCGGTCAGGTCGGGCAGCAGGTCGATTTCGATGACGGCGCTGCCGTGCGCGGCGATCTGGTCGCGCACCGGTGCGGACAAGGCATAGATCAGGCTGCCCTCGACCCCGGTCGCCGTCACCACGAACTGCCCCTGCCGCCGTACCCGCTGGCCCGCGCCGTCGATCCACGTCGCGGCCGCGGTCGTCAGCGGTTGCCCCGCGTACCGCCCCGCGAACAGCGCACTCCAGGCCACGTCAAAGCCGCAATTGGACGGCTGGAGCGGCGCCACCGGGATGCCCCGCCCGGCCAGCAGCGGCACCCACGCGCCATCGGAACCCAGCCGTGCCCAGCTCGCGCCGCCCAGGGCAAGGACGGTCGCTTCGGCTTCCACGAGCACTTCACCCTCAGGTGTCGCGAACCGCAGGGTATCGCCGGTCCATCCGGTCCAGCGGTGCCGCTGGTGGAAATGCACGCCGGCTTCGCGCAGCCGGTGCAGCCAGGCGCGCAGCAGCGGCGCGGCCTTCATTTCGGTCGGGAACACCCGGCCGGAAGTGCCGACGAACGTGTCGATACCCAGCCCGTGGACCCAGGCGCGCACGGCGTCCGGGCCGAATGCGTCGAGCATGGGCCGCAGCGCGGCGGCGCGGGAGCCGTAGCGCGTGACGAACTGTTCGTAGGGTTCGGCGTGCGTGATGTTCATGCCGCCGCGGCCGGCCAGCAGGAACTTGCGGCCGACCGAAGGCATCGCATCGTACAGGTGGATGTCGAAGGCGCCGGCGCGGGCGAGCGTTTCGGCGGCCATCAGGCCGGCCGGGCCGCCGCCGACGATCGCGACGCGCGGGCGGGCGACGGGGGAAGAAGCTGGGGTCATCATGAGGAGCGAGATTGTAGTGCAAAACGCGCCGCGCCCCGGCATACTGGCAGAAAATCCATGCTGGAGGAAACGATGGGCACGCTCTTCTGGATCAAACGCTACCTGCTCGCGGCCGTGCCGCTGTTCGCCATCCTGGTCGCCGTCGAGTGGGCGAAAGGCACGACGGCGCCGGCCGACATTGGCAGCGCCGCCATCTGGGCCGCGGTGGCCGCGGCGATCTTCACGGGCGCGGCGTGGAACCGCTATCGCAAGGCCCTCGCCTGCCCCGCCTGCGACGCGGCGTTACCGAAACGGACGCCCGGCAAGAAACGATAAAGCTCAGCCGCCTGTCACGGGAGGAAAGAACGCCACTTCGGCGTTCTCGGCAAGCGGTGCCGAGGCATCGCACATCTGCTGATTGCAGGCCATGCGCAGCGCGCGGCCTTCGCCCAGCGCTTCGGCCCAGGCGCCGCCGCGCGCCACCAGCAGTGTGCGCAAGGCACCCACCGTGGGCACGTCGGCCGGGACGTCGAGGCTTTCGCCGGACGTGCCCAGCTTTTCACGCACGCTGGCAAAGAATTTCAGGTTGATTCGCATATCAGTACAGCAGTTCGGTGAATGGAATGAAGCGCACGGTGTCGCCGGCGCGGATCGGCTGGTTCGCGGGATTGTCGATCAGCCCGTCGCCCCACACGGTGGACGTCAGCACCCCCGAACCCTGATTCGGGAACAGATCGAGCCCGCCGTTCGCGTTCATCCGCGCGCGTAAAAATTCGTTGCGGCGGTCGCCCTTCCAGTCGAAGTCGGCGCGCAGCGGGAAAGCCAGCGGCTCGCGTATGGTGGACGCGCCCTGCAACTTCAGCAGGAACGGGCGCACGAACAGCAGGAACGTCACGAAGCTCGACACGGGGTTGCCCGGCAGGCCGATGAAGAACGCCTTGCCCACTTCGCCGAAGGCCAGCGGCTTGCCCGGCTTGATGGCGATCTGCCACATATCGAGCTTGCCTTCGGCTTCCACGGCCGGCTTCACGTGGTCTTCCTCGCCGACGGATACCCCGCCGGACGTGATGATCAGGTCACTGCCCTCGGCCGCCTGGCGCAGCACCGCGCGGGTCGCCGCCAGGCTGTCCGGCACGATGCCGAAGTCGGCCACTTCGCAGCCGAGGTTTTCCAGCAGCGCACGCAAGGCAAAACGGTTCGAGTTGTAGATGCCGCCCGGCTCCAGCGGTTCGCCCGGCATCGTCAGCTCGTCGCCGGTGAAGAACACGGCCACGCGCACGCGGCGCAAGAGCGGCAGGCTGGCCAGGCCGATCGAGGCAGCCAGGCCGAGTTCCTGGCTGCGCAGGCGGGTGCCGGCGGGCAGGATCACGTTGCCGCTCCGGATATCTTCGCCGGCGCGGCGCACCCACTCGCCGGGCTTGGGCCCATGCCGGATCGTGACGGCGTCGCCATCGGCCTCGCATTGCTCCTGCATCACCACCGCGTCGGCGCCTTCGGGGATGAAGGCGCCGGTGAAGATGCGCGCGGCGGTGCCGGGCTGCAACGGCTCGCCCACGTGGCCGGCCGGAATGCGCTGCGAGACTGGCAGAGTCGCCGCGCCACTCGTGCACTCGGCGGCACGCACGGCATAGCCATCCATCTGCGTATTGTCCTGCGCCGGCACGTCGATGTCGGACACGCAGTCGGCGCCCAGCACGCGGCCGTTCGACGCCAAAGTGGGCACCAGTTCGATGTCCGTCACGGGGCGGCACGCGGCCAGCAGGAAGTCCAGTGCTTCCTGCCGCGACAGCATCGGCTTGCGCGCGAGCGTCATTTACAGCCCCGTGTTCGCCGCGATGTACGCCTTCATCTTGTCGACGTCCGGCGGCATCACCGTGTATTTCTGCGGCAGCGATTCGATATCCTCGAAGCCCGCCGGGCGCTCCGCATCCTCGCCCAGCGCTTCCAGGATCGTTTCGTTGAACTTGGCGGCCAGCGCCGTTTCGAGCACGATCATCGGCACGCCTTCTTCCAGGTGTTCCTTGGCGACCTTGATGCCGTCGGCCGTGTGCGTGTCGATGACGATGCCGTAATCGTCGGCCACGTCGCGGATCGTCTGCAGCCGGTCGGCATGCGTGGATTTGCCGGACAGGAAGCCGTACTGGGAAACCTTGCCGAATTCGTCGCCGTCGCTGCCATCGCCGCCGGACAGGTCGAAACCGCCGTCGCTCTCCACCTTCGTGAACAGCGCTTTCACGCGGGCCGGGTCGCGGCCAACCAGGTCGTACACGAAGCGTTCGAAGTTCGAGGCCTTGCTGATGTCCATCGACGGGCTGCTCGTGTGATAGGTTTCGGCGGACTTGCGCACGCGGTAGATACCGGTGCGGAAGAATTCATCCAGCACGTCGTTCTCGTTGGTGGCGACCACCAGCTTGTCGATGGGCAGGCCCATCATGCGAGCGATGTGGCCCGCGCAGATATTGCCGAAGTTCCCGGACGGTACCGTGAACGACACCTTCTGGTCGTTCGACGTGGTAGCGGCCAGATAGCCGCGGAAGTAGTACACCACCTGCGCCACGACACGGGCCCAGTTGATGGAGTTGACGGTGCCGATCTTGTGGCGCGCCTTGAATTCCAGGTCGTTCGACACGGCCTTCACCATGTCCTGGCAATCGTCGAACACGCCTTCGACGGCGATGTTCAGGATGTTCGGGTCCTGCAGGCTGAACATCTGCGCGGTCTGGAAAGCGCTCATCTTCTTGTGCGGCGACAGCATGAACACGCGGATGCCGCGCTTGCCGCGCATCGCGTATTCGGCGGCGCTGCCGGTGTCGCCCGACGTGGCCCCGAAGATGTTCAGCTGTGCATCCTGCCTGGCCAGCGCGTATTCGAACAGGTTGCCCAGCAATTGCATCGCCATGTCCTTGAACGCCAGCGTGGGGCCGTTCGACAGCGCCTGCAGGATCAGCTTCTTGCCGCCCTGCTCTTCCAGCACGCGCAGCGGCGTGATGTCCGCCGCGTTTTCGCCCGCGCGCGCATTGCGGTATACGTCGGCCGTGTAGGTCTTTTGCGTGAGCGCCTTCAGATCGGCTTCCGGAATATCCGTCGCGAATTTCTTCAGGATCTCGAAGGCCAGGTCGGCATACGACAGCTTGCGCCACGCATCGAGCTCGGAGAGCGTCACCCGCGGATATTCGGTGGGCAGGTACAAGCCGCCGTCGGGGGCCAGGCCGCCCAGGAGAATGTCGGAAAAGTGTGCGGGAGCTGCCTGGGAAGACGCTGCGGCGGCCGAGGTGGCGGCGCGGGTGGACACATATTGCATGGTTCTGGTAATCCGGTTGTGCACAGAAGAGGGATCCCTATTATAGTGCGGCCGCAGTTTCTTTGCGAAATTTGCCAGCTTTTCGAATTTTATGTTGTACAAGCGGGCGCCACGGAAACAGCGCCCGCGGTAGCATGGTCAATGGCCCCGCTGCGGCTCTCTGACCTGCTTTATGTCCTGCTCTGCGCCGATATCCCCGGGCATGTCGTACTCGCTGTCCACAGGAGAGTCGCGTGAAATTCCTTCCCAATGGCCTGCTTTCGCCTTGCGCGCCCAGGCTTTCCCATCTTGTGCAGCGCCGCCGCCTTGCCGGCCGCCGGCCTGCACGCCTTGCCGCGGTACTTGCGATCGCCGGCATGGGTTCACTCGGCACCGGCGCAGTCCAGGCGGCCGACTCGTCGACCCTCGTGAGCGCCGATTCGGGCCGCTGCCTGGACATCACCAGGGCAAGCCAGGTGCCGGCTACTCCCGCCATCATCTACGATTGCCACGGCCTGGCCAACCAGCAGTGGGAATTTTCCGCCGCCGGTGAACTGCGCACGTTCGGCGGCGCGCGCTGCCTCGACATCCGCGGCGGCAGCACCCTGCCGCGAGCGATCGTGCAATCCTATCCCTGCCATGGTGGAGCCAACCAGAAATGGACGCCGAGGGCGGACGGCACGATCATCAATCCGGCGTCGGGTCTTTGCCTGACCGTGAGAGGCGGCGAAACCGACAACGCTACCGGCATCGATACCTGGTACTGCGAGGGTACCCTGCACCAGCAATGGTCCAGGGGTGAAGCGCCGCCTGGGGACGATACGCAGGCGCCGACGGCGCCGGGCGGGCTGCGGATCAGCGCCCTGGCGTGCCGTTCGGCCACGCTCGCGTGGGAGGCATCGACCGACGATGTCGGTGTCGCCTATTACGATATCTACCGCGACGGGCAGGCGCTCGGCACCGTCAACGGCAGCGTGCTCTCGGCCAGGATCACGTTGACGCCGGGCGCGAGCTGGGGCCTGTACGTCAACGCGCGGGACGCGGCAGGCAACGTGTCGCAGGCGAGTACCTCGCTGCACGTCGACGTGCCGCAGTGCGAGGCGGACACCCAGCCTCCTTCCGTCCCCACCAACTTGCGGGGATCTGTCGCCGGCACCACGGTGAGCCTGAACTGGAATGCCGCCACCGACAATGTCGGCGTCGCGGCCTATGTCATCTATCGCAACAACGCCCACGTCGGCACGGCGACCACGCTCGGGTTCACCGACTCGGGGCTCGCCGCCAACACCACGTACCAGTACACGCTCGCCGCGCGCGACGCACAAGGCAATGTCTCGCCGCGCAGCGCGGTCTTGTCGCTGACCTCGGGCAGCGCATGCAGCGACGTGATCTGCGCGACGGCGAAGGTGGCGGACGAGACCGATATCCCCTGGGGCCTGGTGGCCCTGCCGGACGGCACGGTGCTCTACAGCCGCCGCGACGCGCACGACATCATCCTGCTCAATCCGGCGACCGGCGCGAAAAGGACTGTCGGTACGATCCCGAACGTGCGAGGCACCGATGGCGAGGGCGGCCTGCTCGGCCTGGCCATACCGCCCGGCTTCCCGAGCAGCAATCCCTGGCTGTACATCTATCATACGAGCCAGACGGACAACCGCATCGTGCGCGTGCGCTACCAGGGCGGCATGCTGGACACCGCGTCGCTCGAGGTGCTGCTGTCCGGCATTGGGCGCAACAAGTTCCACAACGGCGGGCGCCTGCGCTTCGGGCCGGACGGCAAGCTGTACGCCACGACCGGCGATGCCCAGAGCGGCTACCGTGCGCAGGACGTGCGCCATCTCTCCGGCAAGATCCTGCGGCTCAATGCCAACGGCACGCCGCCGCCCGACAATCCATTCGGTAATTATGTGTGGAGCTATGGCCACCGCAATCCCCAGGGCCTGGCATTCGACGCGCTCGGCCGCCTGTGGTCGCAGGAATTCGGCGACTCCCAGGACGAAACGAACCTGATCGTCAAGGGCGGCAACTATGGCTGGCCCAACTGCGAAGGTGTCATCAACCGGTCCGGGACCGGCTGCTCGACGACAGGCTATATCGCGCCGAAAGCCACCTATCGCAATACGGAAGCGTCGTGCAGCGGCATCGCCATCATCCGCCAATCGCTGTACATTGCCTGCCTGGCCGGCAAGCGCCTGTATCGCAGCGAGATCAGCGGCAGCAGCCTCGTCAACACGCGGCAGTTCCTGGTCGGCACCTACGACCGGCTGCGCACGGTGGAGCCGACGATCGACGGCAACCTGTGGATGGCGACCAGCGATGCCGCGGGAGACAAGGACAGCACCCCGAACAATACCGACACCGCGATCTACAAGGTAACGCTGAAGCCCTGACCGGCGGGGCATCCTTCCATGATGCCGCCGCGCGGCGGCATCAGCACGCGGCGTGGTTCACCGTCACCACATGCACGGCCAGCCCGCCCAGCGAGGTTTCCTTGTACTTGGCTTGCATGTCGGCGCCGGTCTGGCGCATCGTCTCGATCACATCGTCCAGGCTGACGAAATGGGTGCCGTCGCCCTTCAGCGCCAGCGAGGCGGCGGTGATCGCCTTCACGGCGCCCATGCCATTGCGCTCGATGCAGGGAATCTGCACCAGGCCGCCGATCGGATCGCACGTCATGCCCAGGTGGTGCTCGATGCCGATCTCCGCGGCGTTCTCGATCTGCGCATTCGAGCCGCCCAGTGCCGCCACCAGCCCGGCGGCGGCCATCGCGCAGGCCACGCCCACCTCGCCCTGGCAGCCGATCTCCGCTCCGGAAATCGACGCGTTGCGCTTGCACAGCATGCCGATGGCCGCTGCCGTCAGCAGGAACTCGCGCACGCCTTTCACGGGGTCGACCGGCCTGCAATCCTCGGCATAGTATTTCAGCACGGCGGGGATGATGCCTGCCGCCCCGTTGGTCGGCGCCGTGACGACGCGGCCGCCGGCCGCGTTTTCCTCGTTGACCGCCATGGCATACAGCGACACGCCATTCATCGCGTCGTGCGGCAAGTCGTTGGCGCGGTCCGCGCCGAGCTGCTGCTGCCACAGCTTGGCGGCGCGGCGCTTCACGTTCAGGCCACCCGGCAGCTGGCCCGAGGTTTCGAGGCCGTGGGCGATGCAGGAGCGCATCACGTGCCAGATCCGGTCCAGGCCCGCATCGAGCTCGCCGGGCGCCATCCGCGCCAGCTCGTTGGCGCGCAGCATCCGTGGAATCGCCAGGCCGGTGCGCTGGCCATGCACGAGCAGGTCGGCCATCGTGTCGAACGGGTACGGCACCGGCGCCGCCGGCGCGCCGTCGGTCGCGGCGTTTTCGCCTTCGGCGCGGATAAAGCCCCCGCCGACCGAGTAGTACACGCGGCTCGTGTCACTGCCGGGCCGGTGCAGGATGAAGCGCATGCCGTTCGGGTGCTCGGGCAGGTTCTCCGTCTTGTGGAAGACGAGGTGCCGGGCCCGCACGAACGGCACCGTCTTCTCGCCCAGCAGTGCCAGCTCGCCGCGCAGCTGCGCCTCGGCCAGCATCGCATCCACGCGGTCGGGGTCGACGCCTTGCGGCGTCTCGCCCATCAGGCCGAGGATCACGGCCTTGTCGGTGCCGTGGCCCACGCCCGTCAGCGCCAGCGAGCCGTACAGCTCGGCCGTCACGCCCGTCACGTCATCCAGCGGCCCATGCTCCAGCAGGAAGCGGCGCGCGGCCACCATCGGCCCGACCGTGTGCGAACTGGAAGGGCCGATGCCGATCTTGAACAGATCGAACACGCTCATGTCCATCTTTGTCTCTCTTTATAGTAGTAATGAAGATGGCGCGGGCAGTCAGGCCGCTTCGCTGACGCGGGCGTCGATATTGGCCAGCATGTCGGCCACGATCGCGTCCACGCCGATGCGCGCCTGCCAGCCCCAGTCGGCACGGGCGGCCGAATCGTCGAGGCTTTTCGGCCACGTGTCGGCGATGCCCTGGCGGCTGTCCGGCTTGTAGGCAATCGCGAAGTGCGGCACGCGCGCCTTGATGGCGGCAGCCAGTTCCTCCGGCGAAAACGACACTCCGGCGACGTTGTACGAGGAGCGCACCTTGACCTGTTCGGCCGGCGCGTCCATCAGCTCCAGCGTCGCGCGGATCGCATCGGGCATGTAGATCATCGGCAGCGTGGTCTTCGGCCCCAGGAAGCACTCGTAGCGCTCGCCGCGCAGCGCCGCGTGGAAGATGGCGATCGCGTAGTCGGTCGTGCCTCCGCCCGGTGGCGACTTGTAGCTGATGATGCCCGGATAGCGGATGCTGCGCACGTCCACGCCGTATTTCAGGTGGTAGTACTCGCACAGCCGCTCGCCGGCCAGCTTGCTGATGCCGTAGATCGACGTCGGGTCCATCACCGTCAGCTGGGGCGTGGCCTCCTGCGGCGTGTTAGGCCCGAACGCGGCGATCGAAGACGGCCAGAACACCTTCAGCGGCTTGCCCAGCTCCTTGCGCTCGCGAGCGATTTCCAGGATGTTCAGCAAGCCGTCCATGTTCAGCTTCCATGCTTTCAGCGGCGCCTGTTCGCCGGTGGCCGACAGCATGGCGGCAAGCTGGTAGACCTGGGTGATGTCCTGCGAGGAAATCAGCTGCGCCAGCGCTTCCTCGTCGAGCACGTTCAACACCTGGTACTGCGCGGCGCCGTACAGGTTCTTCGGCGAGATATCGGTGGCGAACACATTGTTCACGCCATATTTGTTCGACAACGCTTCGACCAGTTCGCTGCCGATCTGGCCGTTGGCGCCGATTACGAGAATCCGTTCCATCATTGTTCCAATCAGTTTTTCAGGATGCCGAGTTCCTTGCCGGCCTGCTCGAACGCGGCCAGCACCTTGTCCAGCTGTTCACGGGTATGGGCGGCGGAGAGCTGCACGCGCACGCGCGCCTGCCCCATCGGCACCACCGGGTAGAAGAAGCCGGACAGCAGCACGCCCAGTTCATACATGCGCGCGGCGAATTTCTGCGCCACCGGCGCCTCGAACAGCATCACCGGCACCACCGGGTGCGTGCCCGGCTTGATCGTGAAGCCGATCCGTTCGATCTCGCGGCGGAAGTAAGCGGTGTTTTCGTGCAGGCGGTCGCGCAGTTCGGTCGATTCCGAGAGTTTTTTCAGTACCGCCAGCGAGGCGCCGGCGATCGATGGCGCCAGCGTGTTCGAGAACAGGTAGGGGCGCGATTTCTGGCGCAGCGTGTCGATCACTTCCTTGCGACCGGAGGTAAACCCGCCCATGGCGCCGCCCAGCGCCTTGCCCAGCGTGCCCGTGATGATGTCGATCCTGCCCATCACCCCATGGTGTTCGTGCGTGCCGCGGCCCGTCTTGCCCATGAAGCCGGAGGCATGGCATTCGTCGATCATCACCAGCGCACCGTACTGTTCGGCCAGTGCCACGATCCTGTCCAGCTGGGCGATCGTGCCGTCCATCGAGAACACGCCGTCGGTCACGATGATCTTGTGGCGCTTGCCCGCCGCGGCCTTCAGCTGCGTTTCCAGGTCGGCCATGTCGTTGTGCGCGTAGCGCAAGCGCGCGGCCTTGCACAGCCGGATGCCGTCGATGATCGACGCATGGTTCAGTGCGTCGGAAATGATCGCGTCGTTCTCGTCGAACAGCGGTTCGAACACGCCGCCGTTGGCGTCGAACGCCGCTGCGTACAGGATGGTGTCTTCGGTGCCCAGGAAATCGGAAATCGCGCGCTCGAGCTGCTTGTGGATCGTCTGCGTGCCGCAGATGAAACGCACCGACGACAGGCCGTAGCCGTACTGCTCGGTGGCGGCGATCGAGGCCTGGGCCACCCATTCCTGGCCGGACAGGCCGAGGTAATTATTGGCGCACATATTGATCAGCGTCCGTCCATCGTCGCCCGTCACTTCCGCGCCCTGGCGGGAAGCCAGCACCCGCTCGGGCTTGTACAGCCCCTGCTCGCGCAGTTGCTCCAGGTTGTGCCGCAGGCCGGCATAGAAATTCGCTTGTTCGCTCATGGTTTTCCTCGGTTTGTCTGTGGGCGGGGCCGCGCCTTGACCGCATGTTAGCCCTGTTGTACCGTGCATCGCGGAGAACAGGGTATCGAACTTGCCCCTGATTCCAGTATTTTCTCCGGTTTTCACTATCTTGAACTTCAGTTCAATATACTGAATACTACATAAGCATATTGAACTTTGCAACCGCCAATGATGAAATCACCCGTGCCGTCCAATGCCCCACCCGAGGTGGGCGCCGCCCTGCAACGCCTGCGCCTCGCTCGCGGCCTCACGCTGGAAGACCTGTCGCGCATTGCCGGCGTGTCGAAATCGATGCTCTCCCAGATCGAACGCGAAAAGGCCAATCCCACCATCGCCATCACCTGGCGCCTTGCCAACGCGTTGGGTGTGCCGATCGGCGAGCTGCTGGCGGACGAGCAGCGCCCGGCAGACACGATCCGCGTGCTGGACGCCCACGAGACCCCCACGCTGCCCGGCAACCATGCCGGCTACGTGCTGCGCATCCTCGGCCCGATGGAACTGGCCGGCAAATACGAATGGTATGAATTGACCCTGGCGCCCGGTGGAGAGCTCGTGTCGCAGGCGCACGACCCGGGTACCACCGAACACGTCACGCTGCTGCACGGCGCCATCGAAGTCGAAGTGGGGACGCACAAGAAAAAGGTCAAGCAAGGCGGCACGGCACGCTACCCGGCCGACCAGCAGCACGCGCTGCGCAATATCGGCAAGGCGGAGGCCAGGGCACTGCTGGTCGTGATACACCGCTGAGCGCGCACGGCCGTTACTGCCGTGCTCCGCCCTGCCGTGCTCTGTCCTGCCGTGCTCTGTCCTGCCGTGCTCTGTATTTATACCGGCCCACCTACAATGCAGCCCTGTCCACGACAATTACCATCATGAACATCGCCTGCATTGCCTGGGGTTCACTACTGTGGAACCCCGGCCCCCTGAAACTGACCTCCGGCTGGCACCCGGGCGGACCGCACCTGCCCCTGGAATTCGCCCGCGACAGCGACGACAGCGACGAGCTCGCGCTGGTGCTGTGCCCCGGCGTGCCGCTCATCCCGACCTATTGGGCGTATGTGGACGCCGCCGACCTCGCCACGGCGCGCGCCATGCTCGCCGCAAGGGAAAAGATCGCCGCCGGCCACCCGGAATTCGTCGGCAGCGTCGCCGCTGTCGATAGCGCTCCCACGCTGCCCGGCATCGCCGCCTGGCTTGCCGAAAGCCGGATCGACGCCGCCATCTGGACGGCATTGCCGCCCAAGTTCGACGGCATCGGCGGGCGCATGCCTTCCGGGAGCGAAGCCGTGGATTTCCTCGCCAGCCTGCAAGGCGACACGCGCAAGGCTGCCGAGTTCTACGTGCGCCGCACGCCGCCGCACATCGATACACGCTACCGCCGCCTGATCGAAGCGCGGCTGGGCTGGAGTCCGTTGCCCGAAGCCGCCGTCACGCGCATGCGCTGATTCGGGCACTGCCGTCCTTTCCGCGGGGACACCCTTCCTGATAACATTGGCAAATCAGCCAGTCCCTGCCCCTTCCTCCGCCAATGACACCAGACAACGCCGTCGCTCCCGCCACCGTAGCCGCCCCCCTGCCCTTGCCGGCCCCGCTCACGGCAATATTCACCGCCGACCCGGTCACCGGTTACGCGGCCATGCAGAACGACGTTCCCGCGGTGCGCAGCATTGCATTGACAAACGCCGGCACCACCGCGCTGACGAACGTCGAGGTGACGCTCGGCTGCCGGCCCGCTTTCGCGGGCAGCTTGCAGCTGCGTTTCGAGCGGCTCGGAGCGGGCGAAACCCGCAGCATCGCGCCGGTCGCGCTGAAGCCCGACCATGCCTGGCCGGCGAGCCTGGACGAAGCGGAGCGCGCCGCCATCGTGCTCACCGCGACAGCCGATGGCCACGCATCGTTCGAAGCGGCGCACCCGATCGAGGTGCTGGCCTACGACCAGTGGGCCGGCACGCGCGCGCTGCCCGAACTGCTGGCGGCGTTCTGCATGCCCAACGCGCGTGTCGTGGATCGCCTGATCGCCGCCGCCTCGACCCTGCTGCGCGAGGTACCGGGCAGTCCGGCGATGGATGGTTATCAATCGCGCAATCGTGAGCGCGTCTGGCAGCAGGTGTCGGCGATGTACGGCGCGGTGCTCGCGCAAGACCTGCACTACGCCAATCCGCCGGCCTCGTTCGGCACGGACGGCCAGAAGATCCGCACGCCGGAACGCATCCTCGATACCAAGGTGGCGACTTGCCTCGACCTGGTGATGCTGTTCGCCTCCTGCCTGGAGCAGGCCGGCCTGCATCCGGTCGTGCTGCTCAAGGATGGCCACGCGTGGATCGGCGTGTGGCTGATCGACACCTGCTTCCCCACCGCGCTGGTGGACGACGCCCAGTCGGTGCGCAAGCGCGTGAGCTCGGGAGAACTGATGGTGTTCGAAACGACCGGCGTGGCGGGCGGCGGGCAATCGCTGCGCCTGGCCTGCCGCGCCGGCGAGGAACATCTCGCCGACGATGCCGGATTCCTGTGTGCGATCGACATCCGCCGCGCGCGCGAGCTGCATATCCGTCCGTTGCCTTCGCATGCGCCGTTGGCCGCGACGGCGCCGCAGGTGGAGCAGGAGGTGGAGCAGGAGGTGGAGCAAAACACGCCTGCCATCGAGCTCATGCCGGCGCTGCCGCCGCTCGACCCGGCGCTGCTGCCGACGGGCGAGACCGCCGTGGACACGCCGGAAGGACGGCTGGCGCGCTGGAAGAGCCGCCTGCTCGACCTGACGCTGCGCAACCGGCTGCTCAACTTTAAGCCGTCGAAGACGACCCTGCGCGTGATCTGCCCCGTCCCCGGCGCCCTCGAGGACACGCTGGCCGAAGGCAAGGATTTCCGCCTGCGCGCCGCCCCGCCCCTGATGACCGGCGCCGATCCGCGCGAGGCGCCCGCCTTCACGGCACGCACCGGCCAGGCACCGCTCGACGTGCTGGCGGAGGACGCGCTCGGCCGCCAGGAAATCCTGGTCGACATACCGGAAGAGCAGCTCAATGCGCGCCTGCTGGAAATCCATCGCGCCGCCGCCACGAGCCTGGAGGAAGGCGGCGCCAACACGCTGTTCCTCGTGTTCGGCCTGCTGGAATGGAAGGAAGAACCGGGGGCGGAAAGCTCGCACCTGGCGCCGATCCTGATGGTGCCCGTCACGCTCGCGCGCCAGTCGGTGAGGAGCGGCTTCCGGCTGGCCCGGCACGACGACGAAGCGCTCGTCAATCCCACCCTGGTGCAGAAGCTGGCGCAGGATTTCGAGCTGAAGCTGCCCGCCTTCGACGTGCTGCCCACGGACGACAAGGGCATCGACGTGGCCGGCATCCTGCAGGCGTTCCGCCTGCACGTGGCCGAACTGAAAGGGTGGGAGGTGCACGAGCAGGTCCACCTGGGCATCTTCTCGTTCACCAAGTACCTGATGTGGAAGGACTTGCAGGACCGGCACGCGCAACTGCGGGCGAACCCGGTGGTCGCGCAGCTGATCGACCATCCCGGCGAAGCGTTCGCGAGCGCCGACCTGGGCTTCGCGCCGCGCACCCTCGATGCCAGCCACCGGCCCGACGAGCTGTATGCCCCGCTGCTGTCGGACTCCTCGCAGCTGCGGGCGATCTGCGTGGCGGGCGGCGGCACCAACCTCGTCATCGAAGGCCCGCCCGGCACCGGCAAGAGCCAGACGATCACGAACCTGATCGCCCACCTGCTGGCGACCGGCAAGTCGGTGCTGTTCGTCTCGGAAAAGATGGCCGCGCTGGAAGTCGTGCACCGCCGGCTGAACGCCGTCGGCCTGGGCCCGTTCAGCCTGGAACTGCATTCGTCGAAGGCCAAGAAGGCCGACGTGATCCGCCAGCTCGGCGTCGCGCTCGACGCGGCCGGCGCGCGCACCGTGAAGGACTGGGAGCTGGAAGCGGCCCGCCTGGCCGCCCTGCGCGCCGATCTCAACGACGTGGCCGTGGCGCTGCACCGCGTGCACCCGAACGACCTGACGATCCACGCGGCGATCGGCACCTGCATCGAGCACGCCGGCGAGCGTGCCGCTCCCTTCGCGTGGACCGATCCCGACGCACATACCCGTACCGACCTGGAAATCTGGCGCGAGACGACCCGCCAGATCGGCGCGCTGGCCAGCCAGTTGCCCACGCTCGCGAACCATCCTCTGGGCCGGATCGGCACCGCCGCCTGGTCGCCCTCCTGGGAACAGGACTTGCTGGAAAGCGCCGGCGCGCTGGCCGCGCGGGTCGCGGCACTGGCCGACGCCGCCGCGGCCCCGCTGCGGCTGCTGGGTGCGGGCGCGGATGGCCTGTCGCTGGACGACCTGGCGGTGCTGGACCGGCTGGCCGATCTCCTGCTGGCCGCACCGCGCATTCCGGCCGGGGTCGCGAAGGCGGCGCACGACGACGCGGCGCTGGCCCGGCTCGCGGCATTGCGCGAGCACGGCGTGGCGCGCAACCGGGCTTGGGAGACCCTGGCCGGGTGCTATGCGGAAGCCGTCACCGGCCTGTCCGCCGCCGAACTGCGCCGCGAGTGGGTGGCCGCCCAGGCAGCCTGGTGGCCGAAGAGCTGGCTCGCCGGGCGCGCCTTGCAAAAGCGCCTGCAAACCTACCGTACCGATGGCCAGCGGCCCGGCGACGCCGACGTGGCGGCGCTGCTCGAAGCGCTGGCGCAGATCAACGAACACGATGCGGCGCTGGCCGCGATGGGTGCCGAAGCCATTGTTTTGTTGCAAGCGGAGTTCACGGCCCACCGCACGGACTGGGAGGCCGTCGCGCGCGCGGAGCGCTGGGCCAGGGACTTTGCCGGCGCCATTGCGCGCCTGGCGGGCGGCGACCCGCAACTGGCGGGGTCGGTGCGCGCGAACCTGCTCCCCTGCGTTACGGAAAACCGCATGCTGCTGGCGCCGGGCATGCCGGTTGCAAACGAACTGGCCCGGTATCGGGAGGCGTGGCGCGAGTTTTCCACGCAGCTGCGGCAGACCTCGAATCTCGGAGGATGTGGCGACAACCTCGGTCTGCACGCGGCGGCTGCCGACGCGCTGGCGCAGGTCGCGGCCATCGTGCAGGGCTGGCAGCAGAACGCGCGGCAGTTGCGGCCATGGTGCCTGTGGCAAGGCGCCCGCGCCCGCGCCGTGAACAGCGGCCTGCAAGGCATCGTCGTGGCGCTGGAAACGGGCGAAGTGCCGCTCGCCCGCGTGCCGGACTTCTTCGAATACAGTTACCGCAACTGGTGGGTCCGCAAGGCCATCGACAGGGAACCGGTCCTGTGCGCGTTTTCCAGCGCCGACCATGAACGCAAGATCCGCGAATTCCGCCTGGCGGACGAGCGTTTCCAGCAGCTGACGCAGCAATACGTGGCCGCGGCGCTGGCGGCACGCATTCCAGCTGCCGCGACGCTGGCCACCGGGTCGGACTCGGAGCTGGGCCGCGTGCGTCGCGAATTGCAGAAGCAGCGCCGGCACATGCCGATACGGCAGCTGATCGCCGGCCTGCCGACCCTGCTGCCGCGCCTGAAGCCCTGCCTGCTGATGTCGCCGCTGTCCGTGGCGCAGTATCTCGACGCTGGCCATGCCCAGTTCGACGTCGTGATCTTCGACGAGGCGTCGCAGATCCCCGTGTGGGACGCGGTGGGTGCGATCGCCCGCGGCCGGCAGCTCGTCTGCGTGGGCGACCCGAAGCAGCTGCCGCCAACGAGCTTCTTCCACCGGGCCGACGAGGGCGAGGAAGGCGCCGGGGAAACCGAGGTGCAGGACCTGGAAAGCATCCTGGACGAATGTCTCGGCATCGGCCTGCCGGAATTGACCTTGAACTGGCACTACCGGAGCCGCCACGAAAGCCTGATCGCGTTCAGCAACGCCACCTATTACGGCAACGAGCTGGTGACGTTCCCCTCGCCCGTGACCGAGGACACGGCGGTGCGCTTCCGGCACGTGCCAGGCGTGTACGACCGGGGCGGCACGAAGACGAACCGCGCCGAGGCCGAAGCGATCGTGGCCGCCATCGAGCAGCATTACCTCGATGCCGCCCGCAGCCGGCAGACGCTGGGCGTGGTGACCTTCAACAGCGCGCAGCAGGCCCTGATCGAACGCTTGCTGGAGGAACGGCGGCGCGCCAACGCGGCGCTCGACGCGGCGATCGCCGCGCCGGCACAGGAAGCCCTGTTCGTCAAGAACCTGGAAAACGTGCAGGGCGACGAGCGGGACGTCATCCTGTTCTCCGTCACCTACGGCCCGGATGCGCAGGGCAAGGTGAGCCTGAATTTCGGCCCGCTGAACCTGGAGGGCGGCCAGCGCCGCCTGAACGTGGCGATTTCCCGCGCGCGGCAAGCCGTCGTCATCTTCAGCACGCTGTTGCCCGAACAGATCGACCTGGCGCGGGTGCGCGCCGCCGGGGTGCGCGACCTGCGCAACTACCTCGAATTCGCGCTGCGCGGGGCGCCGGCGCTGGCGCGGCAAGCGCAAGGCGCCGCCCGGGAAATCGCCGGCGGCTGCGAGCGCCAGATCGCCGCGGCGCTACGGGAACGGGGCTGGACGGTGCACGAGCAGGTCGGCGTGTCCGGCTATCGGCTGGACCTGGGCGTGGTGGACCCGCGCGCGGCCGGCCGCTACCTGCTGGGCATCGAGTGCGACGGCCCGTCGTACCACTCCGGCGCCACGGCGCGCGACCGCGACCGCCTGCGCCAGCACGTGCTGGAGGGGCTGGGCTGGAATCTGTTCCGCGTCTGGTCGACCGACTGGTGGCTCGATCCCGATGAGCCGCTCGGGCGCCTGCTGGCCCGGCTCGACGCGCTGGTGAGTCAGGAGGAATCCGTGGTCGAGCCGCCCCCTGCCGGGGAAACGCTGGAGGAAGCGCCGACGGCGCTGCCGGCCGAGCCGATGCCCGCAGACGCCGGGGCCGGGGCCGAAGCCGCGCCGGCGCGGCCGGACGATGCGAACCTCTACATACCGGTCGCGCTGCCGAAGGGCGACCCCGAGCGTTTTTACGAACCGGCGTCCAGTGCCGAACAGCGGCACCAGCTGGGCCGCGTCATCCATGAGGAAGGGCCGGTCGCGCAGGCCGTGCTGCTGCGCCGGATCATCCGCGCCTGGGGCCTGGCGCGCACCGGCTCGCGCATCGAAAAGCACCTGGCGGCGCTGCTCCCTGCGAACCAGCGCATGACCACCGAAGGCGGCGTGTTCTACTGGCCCGAGCACCTCGACCCGGCGGCGTGGACGGGCTTCCGCCTGCCGGGCGGGGAAGCGGAAGCGCGGCGCGCCATCGACGAGATCGCGCTGGAAGAGCTGGGCAATATCGCGCTGTACGTGCTGGGCCAGCAAGGCGGCACCACCCAGGCCGGGCTGGCCCGCGCGGTGTGCCGGCTGCTGGGCATGGCGCGCACGAGCGCCGAGGCGGAAGACCGGATCGGCCGCGCGCTGGGGCACGGCCGTGTCGCGGAACTGATTGCCGTCGCCGAGGGCGTGGTGTCGCTGCGCGGCTGACGGCTCGAACTCAATCGAACGGGTTGGCGACCTTCTTGACGTCGGGCGCCGGCAAGGCCGCCGGCAAATCCTTCTGGCCTTCCAGCCTGGCCAGGGCGGCGCCCAGCAGCTGGTGCAGGGCGCGGGTGTCTTCCAGACCCTTTTTATCCATCGTCAGGTCGATGTCGCCGTCGATCGTGATCCGGTCCAGGCGGTTCTCGATCGTCAGGCCGCCGATCCGCAGCACGTCGGCCTCGTTCGCATAGGGGATGAATTTTTTGCTCATGTGCGTCGTCCTCCGTTAATCTTGCCGTCAGCCTTTACGTTTGGTGGTCTTCGGCAGCTTCAGCATCACCTCTTTCTGCCGCTTCGTGAGCGAAGGTATCAGATCGATGCCGATCCTGCTTTCCAGTTGCGCGATCGTCATCGTCTCCGGCTTCGCATCGGCCTCGTTGGCCACGAACCATGCCCCGCCGGCCCCCTGGCGCGGGCTGTACACCACCTTGTACAGGTGGCTGGGCACCAGCACATTGCCGACCTTGCGCAGGTCGGCGCCCAGGAAGGCCGGCCCGGTGATCACGTACAGGTCGCCCTCCTTCTTGACCATCTTGCGCACCGCGTTCTCGATGCCGGCCCAGATGTGGCGGTTGTTGTCGGCATCCTGCGGCACCATGTTCGCCAGCGTGAAGCTCTGGTACTGGCTCGTCTCGTCCGGCATATTGCCGCTCGGCGCCATGTGGCCGCGGTCGAAGCCGCTGCGCGCATAGTCGGCCAGTTCGGCGCGCTGCGCCTTCGGCAGGCGCGGCTCGGCGTGGAATGCGTTATCGCGCGACATGTCCTCGGCCTGCGCGATGCGGCGCGCGGTCAGGTGCTCGGCCGACCACAGCGGCGTGCGCGTCACGCCGGAATGCATGACCCCGAACACCTTGTAGCACAGCTCGCGCGTGGCGCGCGCCATCTTGTCGTTGAGGATGCGCGGTGCCTGGCCTTCCACGTAATGCTGGGGGCAGGATTCGGAAGCGTGAACGGCGGGGGCGAGGAGTACCGCCGCGAGTGCGGCGGCTTGAAGCGGGCGGATGAACATCGGGGTAGCGGCTGTCAGCATGAATGCGGGAGACGCATTCTAACGGCCGCTCTTCAATGGGAGCAAGCGCGTCGGGGGCAGGTTTACACCGAACGGCAGAGGCCGGGGTCAGACCCGTCGAGGCGCAGCCTTCAAGAAGCAAAGCTCCTCGCCGGCGTAGCGGCAGGGGCTTGCAAGCCCCTGCTCCGTCCTTCCCTCAGGGCTTGCACCTGGGTGCTACATGCCGAACTGCCTGTCCCCCGAACAAAGGACCCGCTCAATGCAAGCGATCCAGCGCCGCTAGCACGCCCTTGCGGTTCTTGTGCTTGACCTCGTAGGTGCGCACCTTGCGCCGCTGTGCGGCCGTCAGTTCGGCTAGCGCGCTTTTCACCTGCGGCACCGTGAGGTGCTCGTAATTCGCGATCGGCACGCTCCGGTCGGGCGACGCGCCGGCGCTGTCCTTCGCCTTCGCGGCCCTCGTTTCGCCGAACTGCTTGCGCTGCTTGTTGACGATGCGCGCGGCCACTTCCTCCTCGCGGCCCTTGTAGCGGCCTTCCTTCTCGAACTCTTTCTCGAGCTTCTCGTATTCGCGTTCCCGTTTCGGGCTGGCACCTCGTGGCATGATAGTCCTCCATGATCGATGTTTCGACCCATGGTAGCGAAACCGCCGAGGCCACGGCGCACGGTCAGCCGCGGGGCGGCGCGCTCAGAACTGTTCGATCCAGCCGGCCAGTTGCGAGGCGGTCGGCCCCCCGTCGCCCGGTACCAGGCGCATGCGCACGCCGTCCGGCCCGCCGGACATCTGCAGCGTCTGCCCGTGCCGGGCCAGCCACAGGAGGGTCGCCAGCCAGAACGCGTGCAGTTCCGACACGCTGCTGCCCGTCGGCGTCTCGAGGAATTCCGTGAGGCGGGACGTATGCACGATGGTGCCGCCATCGGGCGTGCGGTCGAAGCCGTCGCCGAAGGCCTCGGCCAGCAGCCCGAACACGTCGCCCGGCAAGGCGGCGCGAAGGGCCAGCCGGTCGAGCTGCGAGCGCACGGCGCGCCCGAACGCGGCGGCGCGGAACGCCTCCGAACCGATCAGGTCCGAATAATCCATCATCAGCCAGTCCGGTTCCGGCGGCGTGAGGCCTGCGCACAGGGCGGCGGACAGGTAAGCGTCGATCGGCACCGCCTCGTTGCCGCCCGCCACGCCCGCGCACAGCGCGTACAGCGTGCCGATACGGTTGGCCACTGCCTGCTTCTGCCGGATCAGCAGCTTTTCACGCAGCAGCTGCGCATGCTCGCGCCGCAGGCGCGCCAGGTCCACGGCCTGCTTCATCTCCATGCGCAGCGCGGCGATGTCCCAGGGCTTCTGGATGTAGCGGTGGATCTGGCCCTGGTTTACCGCCTCGACGGTGTGGGCGATCTCCGAGTAGGCAGTGGTCAGGATGCGCACGATGTGCGGGTAGCGATCCCACGCGTAGAACAGCAGCTCGTTGCCGTACGCGCCGGGCATGCGCTGGTCGGACACCAGCACCGAAATGGTATCGGCATGCTGGTCCAGCATGCGCTTGCCTTCCTCGACCGATTCCGCCGTCAGCACGTTCGCTTGCGCGGCCAGCGCGCGCTGGAAATACTTCAGGGCTGTCGGCTCGTCGTCGACGTAGAGGATGGCTGGCAATGGTTTGGCAGCGTCGATCATGCTAGTTCCTTTTGCGTTTCGGGAAAGTTCATTGTTACGGTCGTTCCCCGCTGTTGTTCCGGCCCGCGCGCCGGCTCGGGTTCCGGCACCTGATCCGGCACCTGATCCGGCACCGGAGCCGGCTCACGTGCCGCGGTCCGCGCGGGAGTTTGCCGCGATTGCACGCGCAGGTGCCCGCCGAACGACTGCATCACGCGGTTGCAGAAGATCAGGCTCCAGCCGCTGCCCCCGTCGGTGTGCATGGGCACGGGGTCGAGCAGCAGGCGATGCACGATTTCCGGCGCGATGCCGGGCCCGTTGTCTGCGACGGCGATCGCGGCCCGGCCGCCCGCCCCCACCGTGATGGACAGGCGCGGCGCGGGCTGGCCACGCAGCGCCTGCAGCGCATTGGCGAGCAGCGACGACAATACCAGCGCCACGCAGTTCGGCGACGCGCGGATCGCGAAATCGCGCTGCACGTCGACGGTGATCGCGGCGCGCTCGCCCGCGCTCATCGGATAGGAGTCGAGCAATGCGGCCACCATCCGCTGCGCACTGCCGCCGGCCACCCGCGCCGCCGGCGCCAGCGACGCGCGCTTGACCGATGCGACGAAGGAATCGAGTACCGACTGGCAATAGCGGGCATTGTCGTTCATGTGGGCCACCGCGTTGCCGATCTGCGCCTTCAGCGGCAGCGCCGCCGGGTCGCCGGCCGGGTCGTCGTCGCGCACCCGCCGCGCCAGCGCGCGCGCGAAGTCGGCGATCGATGCCAGCGGCGTGCCCAGTTCATGCGCCAGGAAGGCCACCGTTTCCTCCACCGCCAGCAGGCCATGGTCGCGCGCGGCGCGGTCGCGGGCGCGGCGCATGGCTTCCGCGCTGGCCTGGCGCAGCACCTCGCGCAGTGTCTCCTGCCGGATCGGCTTTTCCAGCACGCGGAACACGTCGCCGCCGTTAACCGTTTCCAGCAGCACGTCCTTGTCCGCATAGGCGGTGACGAGGATGCGCACCAGGCCGGGCCAGGCCCGCTCCACCTCGCGCAGCAGCTCGCTGCCGACGCGGCCCGGCATGCGGTAGTCCGTGATCAGCACATCCACTTCGTGGTCGCCGAGAAGCGCCAGCGCCGCATCGACGCCGGGCGCCGTCAGCACCCGGTATTCATTGCCGAAGGCACGGCCAAAGTACTTGCGCGCCATGTCCTCGTCGTCCACGTACAGCACGGTCGGCGTGGCCCGCTCCGCGATATTCTCCATCAATGCTCCTCGCCCGCCCGCGGCAGGTCGAATGTGAATCTGGTCCATTCTCCAGGCTTGCTCTCGGCCGTCAGGTGGCCGCCGTGGCGCTCGATCACGCTGTAGCAGATCGACAGTCCGAGCCCCAGGCCCTGCCCCACCTCGCGCGTGGTGAAGAACGGGTCGAAGACGCGCCGCAGGTTCTCCGGCGCGATGCCGGGGCCGTTGTCGCACACGCTGATGCGCAGGCGGCCACCGTCGTCGCGCGCGCCGATCACGATTTCGGGCGACGGGGTCGGGCCCTTGCGCAGCGCCAGCGCCGCATTGCTGAGCAGGTTGATCAGCACGCCGACGATGGCCGCCTCGTCGCCCCGCACCAGCGTTTCGCCGCCGATCTCGCGCCGGATCGCGATGCCCTTCGTTTCATGGCCGACCAGCCGCACCGCCGCGTCCACCGCCCGTTCCAGCAGGAAGGCGCCGCCCTCCACGTCTTCCTTGCGGTACGCGAAGGTCTTCAGGTCCGACACGATGTACTGCACGCGCTGCATGCCCTGCTTGGCGTCATCGAGGCATTCGCGCAGCATCGGGCTGTTCTGCGCGACCGGGTCTTCGAGCGCCACGTCGATCGCCATCATGCAAAAGTTGACCGGGTTGTTTACCTCGTGCAGCAGGCCGGCCGACAGGGTGCCCAGCGCCGCCATTTTTTCCTGTTGCAGCATCTGGCCCTTGATCTCGGCAAGGCTGCGGTTGGTGCGTTCGAGTTCCTCGTTTTTCTGGGCCAGTTCTTCCTTCAGTTCGAACAGCTGCCGGCGCCCGCGCTCGTTATAGAACGTGTACACCGTGCTGGCCGCCACCGAGAACAGGATGATCGTGGTGTGGAACAGGAATTGCGCATGGTCGATCACGCCTTCCGGCCGCGTCACGCAGGCGACCCAGTAGGCGAATATCGTCAGCACGCCGAAGCCCAGCGTGTACATGTAGCCGACCGGGAACAGCGTGCCGACCGCGAAGATCGTGAGGATGATGCCGGCATAGAACAGCGACGCCTCGCCCTGGGTCACGTGGATCATCCAGGCGATCATCACCTGCGGGAAGGTCAGCCACACGAAGGTGACGGCGTGCACGTGGCGCTTGCCGAACGCCGTGTACAGCACGCCCAGCCCAGCCAGCACGCCGACGCTGGTGACGAGCCGCACCACGGCGAAGCGCGCCATCTGCTCCGGGTACACGGCGAAGTCGAGCACGAAGCCCAGCAGCACCAGCACGATCACCGTGATGGCGCACGCCCGGCTTTGCATCAGGTGGAATCCGGCGAGCTCCCTGGCGTAGCTGCCGCGCACCGGCGTGGCGGCCGCTTCCATCAGGGCGCGACCGTGGTTTCGGCGAACACGTTGACCCCGGTGGGGTCGGTGTACACGTGGGCCTCGCCGCGCCGGGCCGGGAGGATCGCCTGCATTTTCGCCTCGTCGCGATAGATCAGGTACCACTCGAGGATGTGCTCCATGCTGAACCGCTCGGGATTGGCGCTGTGCACATTGGTGACCAGCAGCCGGCCGCCGGGCCGGGTGCGCGAGGCGAAGTAATTGTTCAGCCGCGCGCACACCTTGTCCGACAGGTAGTCGAACAGGCCGGCGCAGTACACGGCGTCGAACTCGCCCCGGCCGGCATCGTCGGCCTCGCGCCGTTTGAGCAGCTGGTGCACCGAGTCTTGCACGTACTCGATCGACGTGCGGCGACCGGTGGCGCGCTGCACCGCCTCGAGGCGCTCGCGGGTCCAGGTCAGCGTTTCGCCGGAAAAGTCCATCAGTTCGAATGACAGCAGCTCGGGCTGGTCGAACTTGAGCAGGAACCGCGCGATTTCCTCGGCCGGGCCGCAGCCCACGTTCAGCACCCGGAACGGCCGGCCCGCCGCGCGCGCCTGCTGCGCCAGGCCGATGAGGTACTTCACCAGCATGTCGATGCGGTGCCGGTGCGCGGCGGCGACCGCCGTCTGCAGGAAGGCGGTATTGACCACCTGGAAGTAGGTGCTCGGCCCTTCGCGCGGATCGCCCACGATCTGGTTCACCATCTGGTAGTCGCCGGCATAGCCCAGCGGCTTGGTATAGGTGCGGAACACGAACGGCGCGCGCAGGATCAGCGGGTGCAGCGCGGCCTGGGCAAAGGCGCGGTGGGCCGGCGCCAGCTCCTCGTCCACCAGCGAAGCCTCGTGGTTGAACTGGTCGAAGCACAGCTTCATCTTGGCCATCAGCGGCAGTGCCAGCTCATGGAAATACTCGTCCGGCAGCCGCGACGCGGCGTGCCCGCCCGTGGCCGTGTCCGCCAGGTCCACCTGTTCCAGCCAGCGCGACGCGTCGGCCAGGAAGGCGCGGGTTTCGTTGACGACGATCTGGTAGTCGCGGCGGATGCGGAAACGTTCGCTCCACTCGGCCACGAAGGCTTGCGCCTTGCGGCCGATCACCCCCGGTTCCAGCGCCACTTCGGTGAGCTCGCGCCATTCGTCGGTGAGGCTGACGGAAACCATGGCCGTCAGGCCCGTGTTGACCATGCTGATCACGACCGCCTTGCCCACGTAGACATTGCGCGCGCCCATGCGCACCGTCAGCTCGCTCAGCACCTCGCTGACCTGGACGATCGACCAGGGGTTATACACCTCCATCACGAGCGAGCGGCGCTGCAGGTTGACGATCGTGGCGCGAACCGCTTCGCCCTGGGTATTGTAGAAACTGACGACGGGATCGATGTGCGTTGGTGAGTACACGGGTGGGCTTTTGCTTGCAATATTAATGCCGAGTGTACATGGATGAGCATTGCGCTGCAATGAACGCCCCGTGGCTATCAAAATGCAAGAATTGTGCTTGCGCAAAAAACGATTTGCGGTTTATCAAAAAACATGACAGCCACGGCTGGCTGTCCTGGACGTTCGGCACCGTACAGACCGGTTTCCCCCGTGCCGGCAAGCTTGCCCCGACCAATGGAGGAGACGATGACGGAAGTACCCAAGGGCCAGGCGCCGGGCAAGCTGGACCGGGACCAGTTCCACCGCAAGTTCACCCAGTCGTTTTACGACCCGCGCTTCGACCCGCTGCGTGGCGAAATCGCCAAGCTGGAGGAAGTGGCGTGGCGCAATTACTGCGACAGCCGCAAGGCGCCTGTCACCGTCAAGGCCGGGCCGGGCCATGCGGACCCGGAGTACGATCTCGCGGTGGAATGGAAGGAAGCCCACGACAAACTGCAGGCCGCCGAGCGGCGCCAGAAGGACCCGGCAACGCCGTCGCGCGTGCTGGTGATCTGCGGCGCCTCGCGCAACGACGGCACCTGCCCGGGCGAGATGTCGAAGACCTTCCGCATGGTGGAGTGGGCTTGCAGGGCGCTGGAGACGGAAGGCATCGAGGCCGACCTGCTCGACCTGTCGCTCGTCACGTCGACCTACAGCCACCACATCCATCCATGCAAGGGCTGCGTGTCGACCGCCATGCCGCTGTGCCACTGGCCGTGCAGCTGCTACCCGAACCACAGCCTGAACCAGGTGAACGACTGGATGAACGAAATCTACGAGCGCTGGGTGCTCGCGCACGGCGTGCTGATCGTGGCCCCTACCTACTGGTACCAGTCGCCCTCGCCGCTGAAACTGATGATCGACCGGCTCGTGTGCGCCGACGGGGGCAACCCCGACCCGTCGAGCACGCATGGCAAGGAAGCGGAGGAAGCGAAGGCGCTGGAAAGGGACTGGCAGTATCCGAAACACCTCGCGGGCCGCGCCTATGGCGTGTTCGTGCACGGCGACGTGGCCGGTGTGGAAAGCCAGCGGCGCAACCTCGCCGACTGGCTGGACTGGATGGGCCTGATCGGCGCCGGCCACCAGGCCGTGATGGACCGCTATATCGGCTACTACGAGTCGTATGCGGACAGCCACGCAACGCTCGACCGCGACGAAGCCTTGCAGGAAGAAGTGCGCAACAGCGCCCGCGCCGTGGCCGAGGCGGTGCGGCAGATCCGCGCTGGGAAGCTGGTGCCGCCGGATGCCCGGTTGCGGCGGCCACGACCGAAGTGACCGCGCCAGGGCAGCCTGGTTGATCGATGCGGCAGCCGAAGTTGCCCGGAAAATGGGGTCTGTCCCCATTTTCCGGGCAACTTGGGGTTACGCCTGGCGCATCTGGTCCTCGAACGCGTCCACGACGCGCTCGGCTCGCTCCAGCGCCGTGCGGTCGCCGCGCCGGTGGGCGAATGCGGCGGCGGCGCTGCGAAAGCGCTCGTCGTCGAGCAGCAGCCGCACGAGGCCGCGCCAGTCGCCATCCGGCTTCACGCGGGCGCCATTGATGCCGCCGCCCCAGCTCTCGACCCGCCGGGCGACGAGGAAGTGTTCGAGCCGCATCGGCAACATCAGTACTGGCACCCCGCACAACAGCGCCTGCACCGTGGTCGCCTCGCTGGCATGGCAGACGCACAGCACGGCGCCGTGCAGGGCGGCTTCCAGCGCCACCGGCTGGGACGAATAGGCGATCCGCGCGGAGCTCACGGGCGCCGGCCGCCCCGCCGCCACCTCCGGCAGGTAGCACAGCACGCGGCAACCTTCGTCCGCGAGAGCCTCCAGCACGGCCCGATGCTGTGGATAATCATGCTTCAGGTAGGCAAATACGCGGGGCCCGCTGCCCGGCGGCCAGGCCGGCGCGCCTCCGCCGAGAGGCATGCCGACGGGGCCCAGCCATTCCGCCTCGCCCGCGGCGCGGCCGTAATGGTCGAATTCGGGCCACGTGCACAGCAGCGGCGCGTCGCCCAGCAGCAGGCGGGCCGCATGCAGCAGTTCCGGCGCACCGTGCATCTCCAGCACTGCATTGACGACATTGAGCACATGCGCTTCCGCCCGGGCCAGGCGCTGGTGCCCCACCTCTTCCCAGTCGCGCAGGCAGGGCAGCGCGCGGTCGGCCGGCGGGCTGGTAAACCCGGTACCGACGGAACTGGTGGGCAGGTGTAAGGTGCGCGCCGCCAGCAGCGCGGTGGGTGCGTAGTCGGCCACCACGAGGTCGGGCTCCAGGGCGTCAAACAGGGCGCGCCAGCCCGCGACCAGGCCCGCCAGGCCGGGTACCTCCAGGTAGCCCTTCGCCAGCAGGATTTCGGCAAGGCTGGCCTCGTTGGCTGGCATCCCTTCCGTGCGATGCAGCCAGACGGGCGCCTGCAGGCGCGGCACGGGCAGGTCCGCCAGCACGCGCTGCGTATGGCCCAGGTCGCGCAGCGACAGGCTCACGCGATGGCCCCGCGCCAGCAGCACGCGCGCCAGTGCCTTCAGCCGGCCGGCGTGCCCCATCCCGCCCCCCATTTCCCATGCCAGGTGTATGTGTGCCATGTGTAGGAGTCCAAGCGCCCGCGCGGGGCGGCGTTGTCATTATATCGACTTAAGAACGGCTGACAAAACCTTGTGCTTGTCCTACTGGCAACAACCACGTACACTTTGGCAATACCAACAGCTGCTTTCGGCCAAGAGTGGTCATACAAGTTGTATCCAAAAAGTGCGGCCTTGCAAGGAAGTCAATTGAATTTTGCAGAACTTGCTTGTAAGCGAATTGATGCGTCGTGGATTAAAACCCACGACTATATTGATTGGGCAAATGATTTGCTTGAAGGCGGTTGCGACGCACCGAGCGTTTGGGAACTTGCTTCATGCCGTTGGGACGTCGACGCCGATCCAGACCAAGTGGAACGGCTATTCCAGTCCTGCATATGCGAACTGGGGCTCGAACTACCGAGTGACTGGTACAGCGCTCTGTGTGCTTATTCTGGTAGCATCTGCGCAAAAATGCTTAAAGGTGAAATGTTGCCGTGGGAGTGCGTGCAAGAAATGCTAACCATTTCCGACGATCACAACGAACCATACATTCATTCGATCTGGATCGATCTTGTAGACGACCTTGAAGCATGGAGAACTAATCCCGAGCGTATTCAATTTAACAGGATACTTGCTCTGGGAGATCCGGAAGAATGCATTCGGATAGTCGCTCAGCAATTTATTGCCCTCTGCTCCGCATCTCTACCTGAAAAATTTCCGTGGATTTGGCGTTTCGATTTGTGCGAGGCAGTTAGTGAGGAAAACACCTTCACTAAAGCAAAAACGTGCACATGTACCAGATGTGGCGGTGTCTGTGGGATGAAGAACATGCGGTTTTTCGAACATCGAGACGTATTAGTAAAAATGTTCCTCAGCGGCAGGAAGGGCAACCCGCTGCGCTGAGCTAAGTCCGCTTTGGGGCGGGAGCCGCCTATCGTATCAGCTCCAAAGTTTTTCAGTTTGGCAACATGGTATGCTAGCTCGACCGGCCGGAATCGGCCAAATCCGGTCTTCTCGTAACGCTCTGCAGGCTTACCTCGACATCCTTCGGAGGTGCTGGGGCGTGGGCAAACAATTGAATAAGGACTTCTTTACACAGCCCCGGGCCAAGCGCACCCGACCAAGCTTCTTTCGTGCTGTTCCAGTGGCAACATCGTAAGGTCCGCATATCATCATTATAATATGAATGTCATCACAACCACCCGCCGCTTCGTCCTGCGCGAATTCGAACCGCCCGATGCCGACCTATTCGTGGCCTACCAAACCGCGCCCGACTTTGCGATGTTTCACCTCGCCAGCGAGCGAGGAGAAGACCATGCCCGCCGCGTCTTTCGCCTGTTCCTCGACTGGCAGCTCGAGCGGCCGCGCGACAATTACCAGCTGGCGATCGCAGCTCTTGAGCGTCCTGCCAACCTGATTGGAAGCTGCGGCATCCGCCAGGAGCGCTGCGCCGAGGGGGAAGCGGTGTTCGGCATCGAATTGGCACGGTCTTATTGGGGCCGCTTTCGCTATGCGCAAGAGGTTTCGGAGGCGCTTATCAACTGGGCATTCGATACCTTGCAGCTGTCGGCGCTCGTGGCCGACACGGCATTCGAGAATGACGCCGTCGCCCGGCTGGCCGAAGCCTGCGGATTCGTGCGTACCCATGCCGACGAAAAGCAGTGGTGGCGCCTCGAACGCTCGGCCTGGCACGGTAACATCACCTAGCGCCAAAGCGCCGCCTGGCGTGAAGTCGTGCAATCGCGGGCAAAACGGTCTGGAGTCTCATGGCTCATTTATCGAAGAAAGAATAGAGGCTTTCTCCAGCAACTGAACGTCCGCAATGAGGCGATAGGGGACATTCACGTGAGCAACCGACCATCCATCTAGCGGCGGTCTACCCAATCATGATGAGGAAAGCTCGCGTACCGAAGCACACCGTCCAGAACCTACTAGAATGAGCAAAAGCGTGCTATTTCAATCCAAATAGAAGGACCACTTCCCCAATATGCTCTAGCGATATCGCGACGTGATCTCGTTTGCTCTATTTCAAATGAATGGAAGTCTAAAACAACCTTATCTCCACTCCACGGCCCAACCTTTTAGATACCTTTAGAGGAGGAGCCGACCATGCACTAGGAAGCAATCCAGCCGGTGAATCTGCCCGTCACCGATTTTCTGGAACTAGAATTTTATTTGACGGATACACGCCCCGGTGTCAATCCCGAGGTTTTCGTCGCAGAACTGGTAAGCGTTGGCTTACGATAGAGAGCGAGCGGCTTGCCTTGCGGAAGAGCGGCCCCGCCTTGCGGGCTTTTCAGTGGAAAAACCTGTTTATACCGGACGGTACCAATCTGCAGACCCGATATCGGGACACCGTCGAGCTTGCCAAGGTGTGCGGCGACCGAATCGTTTCGCACGATGGCCTCGTCTTGACACCGTCGCAGTTTGCCAATCGCCACGGCGACGGGCGTAACGCCTGGCGCTTCGTGTGGCTGCGATTTCACGGCAAGGAGCAGTGGGTACGCGCCTGTGACTGCCGCGCCCGTATCGATGAGCACCGCAACGGCAGATCTGCGCAGACTGATCCCGTCTAACGCGATCCATAAGCAAATTGCCGGGTGACCGGCATTAGACCAGTCCATGACTTTTGCGGGCAAAATGACCGAATCAGTTTCTAGACGGGCGATTTTGGCCAGGCTTAGAGCGCCTAACAAAACCTCTCAACGTATCTCCAACAGATGAGTGAGCACGCGAGCGAAAGAAAGGCCTGGTGAATGTCGGCCCTCCGTTCATAACGGATGCGCAGTCTGCGAAAACGGTGCAGCCATCCAAGTGTGCGTTCAACGACCCAACGCCATCGGCCTAGCCTTTCGCGTGACTCGACGCCGTAACGTGCAATCCGAGCTGAGATTCCTCGCCGGCGCAGCCAGGCCCGATGCGCCCTCGAAGCGTACGCTCGATCAGCATGTAGCTTACCTGGCCGTTTCCTCGCCCGGCCGGACAGCCCTTTAACAGCTGGGATCGATTCTACGAGAGGGATGAGTAGGCGCGAGTCATGGACCTGAGCGCCAGTGATTTGAGCTACCAGAGGCAGGCCACGCTGATCGACTAGTAAATGGTGTTTGCAGCCGAGCTTGCCGCGATCGGTCGGATTCCGGCCGGTATGCACGCCACCAGCCGGTGCCGGTACGCTCGCTGCATCAATGCAAGCTCGATCCCACATGATCTGGTCATACCCTCGAAGGCGCCGCAGGACTGCCTCATGGACGCGCTGCCAAACACCGGCTTGCATCCATTGGTGAAGGCGACGCCAGCACGTCATGCCGCTGCCGCACCCAAGCTCACGCGGCAGGTATTCCCAAGGTATTCCAGTTTTGAGAACAAACAGAATGCCCGTCAGGGCTGCACGATCGTTGATCCGCGGTCGTCCACCTTTCGGCGAGCGACTGTAAGCAGGAAGATGAGCTTCTATAAGCGACCAAAGGTCGTCGGGGAGAAGTGCTTGGGCCATGGCAGCAGTCCGCCGGTGAAAACGGCCGTCATCTTATGCTCAGAACTGCGGCCATGTGCGTCCGCTTCCGCCCCAAAGCTGCCGTTGGCATGCGGACTAAATTACACCCCACCACATCTGCCGGGTCGCGACGGCTGGCACGAGATCGTCCGCCACCGACGAAACTGTGTCGAATGAGGCGTTTGCCTCGGCAGGCTTTTTGTCCTGCATTGCGGAATAGCCGGCGGTGCCGCAAACCGATCGCTTGAAGGACTCGAACTCTCGAAAATCCCAGCAGGCGAACGACCAAGTCCCAGCGGGCAGCACATGCGTAATAACGTCCATGTCCCACCTATAGCAGAGACGCAGCCGTAGTCTATGAACTGGGGAGGGCAAGTCACTGTCGCCAGATGGAAGCCGGAGAAGTCTGACCAAGCCAATTTCCAGGCGAGTTCCGCGCCCGTAGTCAGTCACGTCCTCATAGCATGCGATCCCATCGCCATTCTCAGCAAGGACGTCAGAAAACCGGATGGTGGTCCAAAACTCTTCCATGGCGTCGAACGCGATTGGCAGAGTTAGGGCTGAAAGCTTCAGCGACCGAGAGCGGAGGAAAGCTCGAAACTCTTTTTCCACTTGGGAGGAATCTTTTAGAAGCATCGACTATTTGAAAAAACGAGGCTAACTGGCAGTCCACGACCGTCCGCTACTGCCCATCTCGGCCGTTCATTGTACGGCGGCAACCGACCATTGTGTACGATCACACCTCAGCGTCGTAGACTTCTTTCTCGAGCGCTGCAGTGAGCTTGGCACACAATTTGGTGATCCATCCCCTAAAAAGCAGAGGATCGGTATTTCCAGCGACCAGCAACCCGCTTGGCTCGACGGAAGCCCCAATGAAAAACTCGCTGCCCCACGGCCCGAACCAGGTCGAATGCTCTTCAAGCCACCCATCCATTGAACGATATACGGTCGTGACCTTGGCCCAGTCGGACTCAGAAAGGCCATAAGGCAAATTTAGAGTGATTGACTGCATTCTTGGATGTTCTGGTGTGCGCTAGGTCCGCTGTTGGCAGTTCTTGGCCGAACTCGGCCGTTCGCGACAGGATAGCATGTCGCCGAAGCAGAAAGTCACGGCCTGTCGCGACAGGCAGCTACCGCCCCAAAGCGGACCTTCACAATGATGGCATGAGAGAGCAGCTAGACAATGCGTCCCTCGTTCCGGATAGCTTCATACATGCGCTCTACGTACTTGCGATCCTTCGTATCGGGAAGTAAAACGTCTACTTGATGCAGAATAGTCTTCGCATGAGCGCATGAGATTTGAATCGGGTTAACAGCGTAGGGACGTTCGACAATAACAGGCTTTTCGTAGGCAATGGCGTTGCTTCCCTCTAGGACAACTGGAAGGAGAAGCCAGTAGTACGAACCGTTTGCTCCCTGAAACGAGGCACATAGTGACCCACCGTCTCGAAGCATTTCAATGCCATGCGCAAGGGCGATTGATGGAAGCATATCCTGAATAGACCCTAGAGTTGAAACGAACGTCCGCTTCTGGCCGAAAGCGGCCGGTCGCATTGCCAAAGTGTACGTGCTTGTTGCCACCAGGACAAGCAGCGGGTTTTGTTAGGCGCTCTTAGAGAACGGCAGTCTATTTTGGACTGGTTTAGTCCGCCCCCACGAAGGGGACTCCTGTCCCACCTACGGTTCTCCTGCCCCATACATGCCGAGGATCAAACATTGGCTTTGGGCAAAGCGGCCGGTTGTGCCAGTCTGTGTTTTTTGCGGTTCGGCAGATTACTATGCTCTGGCCAACGGCCGAGATCTCGCAAATCCGTACTATCGTGGACTGCCGGGGCAGCCTCGTTTCTCACTAATAGCTTATGCTTTTAAAAGATCCCTCCCAGGTTGAGGGCACCCCGAACTGCGGCGGCACCGCATTGTCACCGAGAAACGATCCCTACCTGGGACTTATGACCAGCGGGCCGGCATTCACCTCGCCCTCCCTTTGCTTGCCTGCCCTCTCATCTGCCACAGCTGGCCGGACAGGCTTCGTCAACCGCCGCGCGCAAACGATGACGAGGGGCGTCGCCCCGTTCCTGTAATCCCTCTCTTACACGGGCACGGGATGCCTGCTGCTACTCAGCCCGGCTATGGCACAGCATACTCGTTATACAGATGACAACGCTCTTAATAAGAGTCAACGCCTAAGAGACCTTCACAGCCGCCTGGATAAAGAGACAAGAATGCCCACTACCGCCCTCGCCCAACTTCCCCAGTCCACCGTCGATACCGGCAGCGCCAAGGCCGTGTACGACGCCTTGCATGATGGCGCCGATCCCGGCGTCGCCGCCGCGTACCTCGAAGCCCGGCTGGCCGAAGCGGCGGCCCTGCCGTGCGACCTGCCCGGCACGATCGACGAGATGGCCGCGTGGATCACGCGGCATACGGACGCGGTCGGTGCCGAGTACCGCGCCTATCTTGCCGCGCGCAAGGGCGGCGCACCGCGCCGCTTCTTCAAGACCCGTTCGCAGGCGCTGTATTTCCTGAAGGCCGTGGCCCCCACCAAGCTCGTGGATGGCGCCTGGCTGTATGGCGTGCTTGATCGCTGGCAAGATCCCGATTACCTCCCGCTCATCCGCATCTACCTGGAAGAGCTGGGTAACGGCGTGCCGGACAAGAACCACGTAACGATCTACCGGAAGCTGCTGGAACAGCACGGCTGCGAGAACTGGCAGGGCCTGCCGGACCGGCACTATGTGCAGGGCGCGATTCAGCTGGCCCTGGCCGCGGGTGCTGATGATTTCCTGCCGGAACTGATCGGGTACAACCTCGGCTACGAACAGCTGCCCCTGCACCTGCTGATCACCTCGTACGAGTTGAACGAGCTGGGCATCGATCCCTATTACTTCACGCTGCACGTCACCGTCGACAATGCCGACACCGGCCACGCGCATACCGCCCTGGAGGCCGTGAAGCGCCTGCTGCCGCGCGTGGGCGACCGCGCGGCATTCCTGCGCCGCGTCGCGGCCGGCTTCCGGCTCAACGACCTGGGCATCGGCACCGTCGAGGCCATCGCCTCGTTCGACCTGGAACGGGAAACCGTGGCCATGCTGGCCTCGAAGGCCGTGGTCGGCAAGAACATGCACTCGGATTACTGCCGCGTTGCCGGCCGCACCGTGAACGATTGGCTGGCCGAGCCGGGCCAGATCCCGACTTTTCTCGAAAAGCTCGAGCAGCAGGGCTGGATCCGTCGCGGCGAGCCGGCCGAAAACAGCCGCTTCTGGAAACTGATCAACGGCGAGCGGGCCGAGATGTTCGGCGTGTTCAGCCCCTACGAACAGCAACTGCTGCAGGACTGGATCGTGACCCCGCGCGACGGCTCCGAGCCGGCCATTGCACGCGTGCCGAGCCACCGCGCCTTGCGCCGCAGCCTCGACACGCTCGACCAGGCGCCGGCGCGCAACACGGCCCCGCGCGGCGTCATCCGCCATACCTTCCCCGCCGACGAGCACGCCTGGCAGACGATCGGCTGCGAACTGCGCCTGCTCGAAGCCCAGCTGGCCGCCACGTCGAGCAAGGACGAGGCGATGACCATGTTGATCGGGCTGATGGCGCCGAGCCAGCACCACACCTCCGCCGGCCTGATGGCCACGCGCGTGTTCAACCGTTTGTACCAGTGAAGCACCGCCGTGCCGCCGGCACGGTAGCGCGACCACTGGCGGCGCGGCAAACCACTACACCATAACGACTCGAGGGGATACGATGATGAATGTCACCGCAAGCGGCGGCCCGGCCGACCTGGGGGCCGCTGCGGCGGCTCCTGCCGATCTTTCCGCACCTGCCACCGCCTCCACCACGCCACGCACGCTGCCGCTGCCCGACGCGGCGGCGCTGGTGGAGCTGGGCCGCGCCCTGCGCAAGGCCCGCTACCGCTTCACCACCGTCACGCCGGCCACGCACAGCCGCGTCAAGGGACGCAGCGACCACGTGTGGGCACGCGACCTGGCCGACGTCTTCGGCTGGAGCCGCCCGTTCCGCGCCGACGCCCTTGCCCCCGAGCTGCTCGCGCTGATGATCCGCGCGGGCATCGCCCAGCCGCATCGCGACGGCTGGCGCTCCACACTGCGTGTCTCTTCGCTGGGCGACGCGCTGTACTTCCACTCGGCCTACCCCACCAGCGAGAGCGATGCCGTGTTCTTCGGCCCGGACACCTACCGTTTCGCCCGCGCGCTACGGGCCGAGCTGGCCGTGATCGAGGCCGGCGGCCGGCCGGTGAAACGGGCCGCCGACGTGGGAGCCGGTGCCGGCCCCGGCGCGCTGACGATCGCGCGCAGCCAGCCGGGCGCGGAAGTGCTGGCCCTGGACATCAACGGCCGCGCCATGCACCTGTGCCGCGTGAACGCACAATTGGCCGAGTTGCCGAACGTGGCCGTGCGCCACAGCAACCTGCTGCAGGACGTGCCGGGCGACTTCGACCTGATCGTATCGAACCCGCCCTACCTGCTGGACAAGTCCGAACGCGCCTACCGGCACGGCGGCGGCGAGCTCGGCGCCGGCCTGTCGATCGCGCTCACGAAACAGGCCATCGGCCGCCTGGCGCCGGGCGGCAGCCTGCTGCTGTACACGGGCGTGGCGATGGTGCGCAACGAAGACCCGTTCCTGCGCCGCGTCGAGCCGATGCTCACGCAGGCGGGCATGAACTGGCACTACGAGGAGCTCGATCCGGACGTGTTCGGCGAAGAACTCGATACCCCGGCGTACGCCGAGGCGGACCGCATCGCGGCCGTGTGGCTGAAAGCATCGAAACCCCTGCATTGAAAGACACCATGACCCAAGAAATGAAAGCCACCGTCGTCACGCACGGCGGTGCCGGCGGCAGCCGCGACCAGGACGACGGCTGCCAGTTCGCGGCCCGCACGGGCCTGGACCGCGTGGCCGGCGGCGGCAGTGCGCTGGACGGCGCCGTGGCCGCCTGCGTGGCGCTGGAAGACGATGGCCGCTACAACGCCGGCAGCGGCTCGGTGCTGTGCCTGGACGGTCGCACTGTCGAGATGGATGCCGCCGTGATGGATTCCCAGGGCACGCTGGGCGCCGTTGCCTGCATCCAGCGGGTGAAGAATCCCGTGCTGGTCGCGCAGGCCGTCTCGCGCACGCCGCACTGGCTGCTGGCGGGCGAAGGCGCGGAACGCTTCGCCCGCACGGCCGGCTTCCCGCTGTACCACGAGATCAGCGAACGCCAGCGCGCCAAGCACCTGAAGCTGATGGCCACGCTGGGCGGCAAGGAGCCCGCCACGCCGGGCGTGGCCAACCGCGCGTTCGCCGACTACTGGAACTACGACACGCCACGCGAGTTTACCCCCTGCGACACGGTGGGTGCGGTGGCGCGCGACGCCGCCGGCAATTTCGCGGTGGCCTGCTCCACCGGCGGCTCCGCCCCCTCCCTGCTGGGCCGCGTGGGCGACACGCCGATCATCGGCAGCGGCTTCTATGCCGGCGCCGAGGGGGCCGTGGCCGTTACCGGCATTGGCGAACACATCGTGCGCCACCTGCTGGCCTATACCGTCTACGGCTGGATCGCCGGCGGCATGCCGGTCGAGGAAGCCGTGCGCCGCGGCGTGGCATTGCTGCCGAAGGAAATCGACGTGGGCGTGATCGCCGTCAACCGCACGGAAGCGGCGATGGACAGCAACCGGGAAATGCCTTGCGCGCAGGTGTTGCATGACTGAACACTTCGACCGCAGCCAGCATGGCCACCTCGTGATCGTCGGCGGCCATGAGGACCGCGAGAACAGCAAGGAAATCCTGTCGCGCTTCGTGCAGCTCTCGGGCGGAAAGTCGGCAACGATCGCCGTCATCACCGCGGCCAGCCGCGTGCCGGACGAGATGTGGCGGCGCTACGACACCGTGTTCCGCGAGATCGGCGTGCACGAAGTGATCCGCGTCGACCTGCCGGACCGCGCCACCGGCAACGATGCCGAGCTGGCCGCGCGCGTGCGCCGCTGCGACGGCATCTGGATGACGGGCGGCGACCAGAAGCGCCTGCTGGCCATGATCGGCGGCACGCTCCTCGACGAGGCAATGCACGGCGCCCTGAAGGAGTCGGGCGCCTGCATCGGTGGCACCAGTGCCGGCGCCTCGGCCATGTGCGGCCACATGCTGGCCGACGGCAAGGCCGACCTGCTGCCCGAGAAGGGCTCGGTGAACCTGGGCGCGGGCCTGGGCTTCGTGCAGCGCGTGGTGATCGACCAGCACTTCTCGGAACGGCACCGGCTGGCGCGCCTGCTGACCGTGGTGGCGCAGAACCCCTACCTGCTGGGCATCGGCATCGACGAGGACACGGCGCTCGTGGTCGAGCGTGGCGTGGGCATCGAGGTGATCGGTGCCGGCAGCGTGACCGTCGTCGACGGCCGCACGATGATCTCGAACGTGGCCGACATCCCGTCCGGCGGCACGCCCCAGCTGATCGACGTACGCCTGCACCTGCTGCCGGCCGGCAGCAGCTTCGCCCTGCCGGAAGAGATCCACCATCCCCACCAGCTGCGGCCCGATGCAACCCGCGACACGCCGGCCGCGCTTACCGATTTCGTCCGCAACGTCACCAAGAGGAATCCCCTGTCATGAAGATCCTGGATCAACGCGTGCTGCGCGGCCCCAACCTGTATGCCGCGCGCCCGTGCCTGCTGACGGTGCTGGACCTCGAAGAGCTGCACGAAGTCGGCTCCAGCGACGTGCCGGGCTTCACCGACGCGTTGCTGGCGCTGATGCCGAGCCTGATGGCACACCGCTGCTCGCCGGGCCACTATGGCGGCTTCGCCGAACGCCTGCGCGACGGCACCTACATGGGCCACATCATCGAGCACCTCACGCTCGAACTGCAATGCCTGGCCGGCACCCCGGCCGGCTTCGGCCGCACGCGCCGCGTGCGCGGCCAGCCGGGCGCCTACCGCGTGGTGTGCGCCTACAAGGTCGAGGAAGTGGCCGTGGACGCCTTCGACCTGGCCTTGGCCATCGTGGCCGCGCTGGCCAAGGGCGAGCGCTTCGACCTGGAAGAGCCGCTCGCGGCGCTGCGCCGCACGGCCGAGCGCAATGCCGTGGGCACCAGCACCGCGGCGGTACTGAAGGCGGCGCGCCGCCGGCGCATCCCGTACTTCCGCGTGACGGAGAACACCAACCTGTTCCAGCTGGGCTGGGGCAGCAAGCAGAAGCGCCTGCAGGCCACGATGACCGGTGACGCCAGCAACATCGCCTGCCGCATCGCCAGCGACAAGCAACTGACCAAGGCGCTGCTGAAGGAGGCAGGCGTGCCGGTGCCCGGCGGCAGCGTCGTGGCGAGCGCCGACGAGGCGCTGCGCGCCGCCCGCAGGCTGCGCGGCACGGTCACCGTGAAGCCGCTGGACGCCAACCAGGGCAAGGGCGTGACCACACAGTGCAACACGCCCGAGGAAGTGGCGGCCGCCTTTGAAGCGGCACGTAAATTCTCGCGCAGCGTGATCGTGGAACGCTACATCGAGGGCCATGACTACCGCGTGCTCGTCACCGGCGACGTGGTGGCGGCGGCATCGCTGCGGCGCCCTCCCGCGGTGACTGGCGACGGCCGCCGCACGGTCCGCGAACTGGTCGAGATCGAGAACGGCAATCCGGCGCGCGGCAAGGGCCACACGAACATCCTCACCCAGATCCCGCTGGACGAGCATGCGCTGCAGGCCCTGCAAAAGCAGGGCTACGGCTTCGACAGCGTGCCGCCGGTGGGCGTCCCCGTCACGCTGCGCGGCAACGCCAACCTGTCCACGGGCGGCACGGCCGAGGACGTGACGGCGCTGCTGCCCGAGGAAACGCGCGCCACCTGCGTGCGCGCCGCGCAGAAGATCGGGCTCGACGTGGCGGGCATCGACCTGGTCTGCCGCGACATCGCCCGCCCGCTCGACGAACAGGGCGGCGCGATCATCGAGGTCAACGCGGCGCCGGGCATCCGCATGCACCAGTACCCTGCCGCCGGCACCCCGCGCGACGCGGGCGACGCCATCGTGCAGGCGATGTATGGCGACGATAATGGCCGCATCCCCGTCATCGCGATCACCGGAACGAACGGCAAGACCACGACCACGCTGATGGCCGCGCACTGCGTGCGCATGGCCGGTTTCCGGACGGGCGTGACGACGACCGAGGGTGTGTACATCGACGGGCGCCGCATCGTCAGCGGCGATTGCAGCGGCTACTGGTCGGCGCGCACCGTGCTGACCGACCCCACCGTGGACTTCGCGGTGCTGGAAACGGCGCGCGGCGGCATTCTCAAGCGCGGGCTGGCGTTCGACCGTTGCGATGTCGCGGTGGTACTGAACATCAGCGCCGACCACCTGGGCCTGGACGGCGTTAACACCGTCGAGGACCTCGCCCGGGTGAAAGGCGTGGTGGCCAGCGCCGCGTCGCGCTGCGTGGTGCTCAATGCCGAGGACCGCCACTGCGTGCGCATGGGCGCCCGGCTGCGCGAGCAGGTCGAGGTGCTGTACTTCGCGCTGGACCCGGACAATCCCGTGCTGCTCAAGCACCTGGCCAACGGCGGCCGCGGCGCCTACCTGCAGGATGGCGAACTGGTCATTGCCGACGGCACCCGGCACATGGTGCTGCTGCGCGCCGCCGAGATGCCGTCCGCGCTGGGCGGCCATGCGCGCTACAACATCGCCAACGGCCTGGCCGCCGCCGCTGCCCTGCTCGCTTCAGGCCTGACGCCGGAGCGCATCGCCGCCGGCCTCGCGAGCTTCGTTTCCGACGGGCGCAGCAATCCGCTGCGCAGCAATGTGTTCGACGTGCGCGGCGTGACCGTCGTGGTCGACTACGCGCACAATCCGGCTGCCTACACGGCGCTCTCGGGCATGGCGCGCGGCCTGTCGAAGGGCAAGGTGGTCGGCGTGGTCACGGCGCCGGGCGACCGCCGCGACCAGGACCTGCAGGCCGTGGGCGCGACGTGCGCGAACGGCTTCGACGAGATCGTGGTCTACGAATCGAACAACCGGGGCCGCGCGCCCGGCGAGTGCGCGCGGCTGATGCTCGCCGGCGCCGCCACCAGCGGGCGGCCGGACGAGGCCATCCACAGCCGGCTGAACGGCCAGGAGGCGCTGCGGCATGGCCTGTCGCTGTGCCGACCGGGCGATGTGATGGTGTTTGCCTGCGGGTCGTCGCTGGGCGAGGTCGTGGAAGCGCTGCGGGAGAGCGATCCCGATAGTGCGCGCAGGATTGCGGAGCAGGCGGCGCTGGCGGGGGCGTGAGCCTCAGGTATCGAAGTGATGGCGGCGCGAATTTCTCGTCCGCGGCGTAAGAACACCAGTGTCAGACACCATTTTCCTGCGGAAAATGGTGTCTGACACCGGTTTGCCTCCGAGGTCGCGTGATCTCAAACCGGTGGCAACGCTACCCGCTCGTCCGCGGCGGATGAGAACGGGTGTCTGACACCGGTTTGCTTCCGAGGTCGCGTGTAAGTCAGCCGGCCAGGCCCATCTTTAACAACCACGGCGTCACCCCGGTCCACCTTTTGAACGACCGACGGAAATTGGCGGCATCGTGGAACCCGAGATACCCCGCCACGGCCTCGTTATCGGCCCCCTGCGCGTGGAACATCCACAGCGCGACATGGGTACGCACCTGGTCCAGCTCGGCCTGGTAGTGCGTGCCGTGCCGCGCCAGGTGGCGCTTGAACGTGGCCGGGCTGACGCCGAAGTCGGCGGCGGCCCGCTCCAGCGCGGGCGCCGTGCGCACCCGTTCCAGCAGATAGTCGTACAGCGCCGCCAGCAGGCCTGGCGAGCGCTCCGGCTCGCCCTCGGCGGCGCGCAGCGCCAGGGCGGCGGCCAGCGCGCTGCCGCGCGGCCAAGGGCGGTCCAGCCATCCGTCCTCGATCAGCATCGCGTCGAAATGGCAGTCGAAGCGCAGTGCGCTGCCCAGGTGCACGTGGTGCTGCTCGATGTGGCGGGGCGCGGCGCGGTTGAAGCAGAAGCGCCACGGCAGGCGTTCGCCGCCCAGCCAGCGGCACAGGGCGACGACGGCCGTCATGTGCATCTCTACCAGCGCCCCCTTCAGCGCCGGGGCGCCGTGGCTGTCGATCCAGTACAGTGCCGCCATGCCTTCCCAGGTTTCCAGGCGGGGGCGCAGCAGGGGCGTCAGCCGGGCGTGCCAGCGGCACAGGATCGCCAGCGCCTCGCGCAGGGTCGGTGCCTGCACCAGGGCGTTGCTGGGTGCGCCGTCGTGGCCCGGCAGCAGTTGCTGGCCCAGCATGAAGCTCGTGTCCGGACTGTCCAGCGTGCGCAGCGCATTGGCGAGCAGCTGGAGATACTGCGCCGGCGCCACCAGGCCGGGCGCGCCCGGCGCGGCATCGAGCCCGGTGCCCCGCAGCAGCGCGCCGGCGTCGGCATCGCGCGACCGGGCGAATGCCAGCACGAGCGCCGGCTGCTGGTGGGCCGGGATCGTCGCCTCGGCAGCGCCCCGCCAGGCGATCACGCCGCGTCCACCTGGCGGCACAGGTCCGCCAGCACGGTGTCCGGCGAACGGGCGGCCGCGCCGTCGGTCAGGGCCACGCTGTGGCGCAGCGTCAGCGGCACCGGCGTGCCGCCCGCATGGTGGCGCATCATCGCCACCATCACGCACAGGTGGCGGGCCGCGTCATGCGCGGCCGCGTCCGTGAGCCCCGGCATGAGCACGGCGAACCGGTCGCCCGCATAGCGGCACAGCAGGTCGTCGCAGCGCAGGTTAAGCAGCAGCATGTGGCTCACGGCCTGCAGCACCCGGTCGCCCTCGGCCTGGCCATGTTCCCGATTGATGCGGTGGAAGCCGTCGATGTCGAGCAGCACCAGCGCGCAGCCGCCCCGCTGGCGCGCCAGCTGGGCGCGCAGGTAGCCGGCGTCCGCCAGCTGCGTCACGCGGTCGAATGCGCGGTGGTCGCGGAACAGCCGCTCGCGCTTTTTCAGGTGTTCCGTCAACGTGGCCTGTTCCTGGCGCCAGTACACCATGCCGGCGGTCAGCACGACCATGCCGAGGGGGACCAGCGCTTCCAGCGCGTTGTCCCACAGCGCGGCCTTGTCGACGCTGAACATCTCGTCCAGGCAGTCGGCCCACGAGCCCGCGCCGATCGCGGCCAGGCCCAGGGACAGCAGGCGGGTCACGCGGCCGTCCGGCCGGCTGGCCAGCACGATCATGCACCAGGCGAGCGCCACCAGGGCCGTGCCGCCCTCGCTGGCGATGTCGAACCATTTCCAGGTACCCGTCGGCTTGACGGCGCCGGCGGTGGCATACAGCAGGGCGAGGACCGCGCAGGCGAGGCAGGCGGCGGCAATGGCGTGGCGTTGGATCGTGTTCATGACCGGCCAGCTTAGTGGCGGTTTGTGACAGGGCCGTGACCTTGGGGAGCGCTTGTGGCGCCATCGCCAGGGGTGCGATCGGCTCACGGGCCGTGCCGATTCCGGCGCGATGCGGCCGCGTCGCCATGGCGTCCTGCGAGCGACACGGGGCGGCAAGGGGTCATTTCGGCTCATCGGGCATGCCGCCGCCGCCGGGGCGCGAAAGCTGTCACCGATCGGTCATATGGGCTGCCTAGAATCCGCCCCCATCGTCAACCAACCGAAGAACAAGCATGCGACACCTTGCCATCCCCGCCCTCGGCCTGCTGGCCGCCACGGGAGTCCAGGCCGCTGGCGACCCCACGGTCGTCATCGCCGGCCAGCGCGTCAGCCTCGCCAACGCCATCGCGGCGCAGGAAAGGGCCGACAATATCGTCAGCGTCGTCTCCAGCGATGGCATCGGCGGCCTGCCCGACAAGAACGCGGCCGAAGCCCTGGCCCGCCTGCCCGGCGTGGCCGTGCAGCGCGACCAGGGCGAAGGCCGCTATGTGGCGGTGCGCGGCCTGGGCCCGGAATTGAATGCCGTGACGATCAACGGGGCGCAGGTGCCCTCGCCCGAGTCGGGCACGCGCGCCGTGGCGCTCGACGTGCTGCCGGCCGGGCTGATCCGCACGCTGGAAGTCTCGAAGACGCTGACGCCGGACCAGGACGCGAACTCGCTGGGCGGCACCGTAACGGTCAAGACGCTGTCCGCCTTCGACCTGCCCGGGTCGATGCTCACGCTCGGCGTCGGCGCCAGCCACGATACGAACACCGGCCGCAACAGCCCGAACGGCAATCTGCTGTGGGCGCAGCGCATTGCCGGCGGCACGCTGGGCGTGGCGGCCGGCCTGTCCGGCGAAAAGCGCAAGTTCGGCTCCGACAATGTGGAAACGGGAGGTGCCTGGAGCGGCGACCGCCTGGAGGGGTTCGAGCTGCGCGATTACCTGCCGGTGCGCGAACGCCGTGCGGCCGCCCTCAACCTGGACTGGCGGCCCGATGCCTCTTCCAGCTACGCGCTGCGCGCTTTCGTGAGCCGCTTCTCCGATGACGAAGTGCGCGACCGCCTCACCGTCGGCAATATCGACGGCGACGACCTGGCAGAGGGCGAGACCGACAGGGCGCGGCTGGAACGGCGCCTGCGCCAGCGCAAATACACGCAGGAGATCCGCTCGCTGACGGCCAGCGCCGACCGGCGGCTGGGCGAGTGGCGCGTCCAGGCCGAGGCGACGGCCAGCCGCGCCACCGACGACGCGCCCGAGTCGATCAACGATGCGCGCTTTCGCGCCAGCTTCGCCGGCGTCGGTTTCACGAACACGATGGCGCCGCGGCTCGTCGCACCGGCAGCCGCATTCGACCCTGCCAGCTACAACCTGAACGCCATCACGCTGCAGCAAAGTCATGCGGAAGATCGCGCCAAGGCCCTGCGGCTGGACCTGACGCGCCAGTTCGACGATGGCTATGCCGTGAAATTCGGCGCCAAGGCGAGCCGCCGCGACAAGGACAACGACACCAACCAGTGGACCTACGACAGCAACCGTGCCACCAGCGCCAACTGGTGGGGTGCAGGGTCGCGGTCGATGAACGCCTTCGTCGGCGCTGGGCAGATCGATTACGCGTTCGGGTCGATCGGCGCGGCACTCGACCCGGCCCTGGTGCGCGCGCGGGTCGCGGGCCTGCCGCGGGCCGGCGCGCAACTGGCGGCGGAATCGGCGCTCGACGATTTCGCGATGAGCGAGGATATCGACGCCGCCTACGTGCAGGGCACGCTCGCCCGGGGCGCCTGGTCGCTGCTGGCCGGCGTGCGCGCCGAGCGCACCCGCTTCGAGGCGGCCGGCCGGCAGATCGAAGTACTGGAAGACGACGGCGAATCGATCACCGCGCGCCGCGCCGGGCGTGCCTACACGAACTGGCTGCCGACGCTGCAGGCCCGCTACGACCTCGATCGCGCCACCAGCGTGCGGGCCGCGTGGACCAATTCGGTGGTGCGCGCCAACTTCAGCCAGCTGGCACCCGGCATCAGCCTGGACAGCGCCACCGAGGCCACCATCGGCAACCCGGAGCTGGCGCCGCTGAAATCGCATAACCTCGACCTGGGCATCGAGCGCGTGCTGGGCAGCGACGGCACGATGTCGGCCTACCTGTTCTACAAGGACATCGCCAATTTCACGTACGCGACCAACCTGGCGGGCAGCGGCCGCTGGGCCGGCTATACGACCGCGACCTCGTATGCCAACGGCGATTCGGCCAGGGTGCGGGGCATCGAGCTGGCCTGGCAGCAGCCCTTGCGCATGCTGCCCGCGCCGTTCAACGGCCTGCTGGTCGGCGTCAACGCGGCCTTCACGCACTCGCGCGCCGCGATCGACAGCTTCGACGAGGAGGCCGGCAGCCGCCGGGGCCGCTCGATCCGCCTGCCGGGCCAGTCGAGCCGCATGGCCAATGCGATGATCGGCTACGAGGTGGGGCCGGTCAGCACGCGCCTGGCCGTCAACCACAAGTCGCCCTACCTGCTCGAGCTGGGCGACGACGTGCTCGACGCACGCGGCGACCGCATCGTCGACAGCCAGACGCAGGTCGACTTCTCGCTGTCGTGGCAGATCGACCGCCGCTGGCAGCTGTCGTTCGAGGCCAGCAACCTGAATAACGAAAAATACTATGTGTACCAGGGCGTGAAGGCGCACAACGTCCAGTACGAACAATACGGCCGCACCTACAAGATCGGCCTGAAAGCGAGCCTGTTCCGATGAAGACCCTGATGTCGATTCCGCTGCTGGCCGCCGTGCTGGCGGCGCATGCCCAGCCCCTCCCGCCGGCGCTGGCGCAGGCCCGCGGCCTGGCCGCCCTGCCGGACGGCTGGCTGGCAATGGACAAGGACGCCGTGCGCCTCGTCGACGCCGCCGGTACCGAACGGGCGCGGCTGGCCGTGCGGGGCCGCCAGCTCGACGCGCGCGCCGGTGCGGAAGCGGGCGCGCTCGCCATCGTCACCGACGCCAATGCCGAGCGGGTGATCCCGCTGCGCGTGGATGCCCGCGCCGGCACCCTCGCCGCCCTGCCCCCGCTGCCGGACACGGGCTACGGCATCGAGGCCGCCTGCCTGTATCGCGATGCACAGCGGCTGACCTACGCTTTCCTGGTCGGCAAGGACGGCCAGGCCGAGCAATGGCTGCTCGACGGCGAGGCGCCGCGCCGCGTACGCCGGCTGGCCTTGCCGCCGCATGTGGAAGCCTGCCGCGTCGACGATGCCGCCGGCACCTTGTACGTGGCCGAGGAAGGCATGGGTGTGTGGGCCTACCGGGCCGATGCCGAAGGCGCGCCGGCACGCCGGGCGGTCGCGCTGGCGCCGCCGTTCGGCAAGTTGTCCGGCGGCGCCGGCGCGCTGGCTGTCGTGCCGGGCGGCGTCGCGGCTGCCGATGGCAAGGACACGCTGCACGCGTGGCGCCTGTCGGGCGACACGTGGCGCGCCGTCGCGGTCGCCGCGGAGGGGGTCGGGCAGCTGGCCACCGACGGCAGCGGCCGGTTGCTGGCGCGCGGCGGCAAGGACTGGCGCGTCGTCTCCCTCGCCCTCAAGGCGCCGGCGCGCGCCGCGCCGCTGCCCATCGTGGTGCCGCGTGCCCAGACCGAACCGGTGGCGCGCGCCGGGGATGCCGCCGATGACCCGGCCATCTGGCTGCACCCGACCGATCCGACGGCCTCCCGGGTACTGGGCACGAACAAGAAGCAGGGCTTGCTGGTGTACGACCTGCGGGGACGGCAGCAGCAATTGCTGGAGGCTGGCCGCCTGAATAACGTCGATGTGCGCCAGGATGTGGCGTTCGGTGCGGAACGGTTCGACCTGGCGCTGGCCACGCAGCGCGACGAGAACGCGATGGTACTGTTCACCATCGCCCCCGACGGCACGGTGGCCGAGGCCGCGCGCCTGCCGACCGAACTGGCCGAGATCTACGGCGCGTGTGTCCACCGGCCGGCGGGCGGCGGCCTCGATGCCTTCGTCAACGACAAGGATGGCCGCTACCTGCACTACCGCATCGGCCGTGCCGGCGGCAAGTTCACGGCGCAGGTCGTGCGCCGCTTCCGCACCGCCAGCCAGCCGGAAGGCTGCGTGGCGGACGAAGCCAGCGGCCAACTGTTCGTCGGCGAGGAAAAGCGCGGCCTGTGGGTGACGAGCACCGACGCGGCCGCCGAACCGCGCCTGGCCATGGCGCTGCCCGTCGGCGGCGTGCTGAAGGCCGATGTCGAGGGTGTCGCCGTGTACCGTGGCGCAGCACGCAGCTATGTGGTCGTCTCCAGCCAGGGTGACGACAGCTACGTGGTGCTCGACGCCGCCCCGCCCCACCGCGTGCGCGGCGCGTTCCGGATCGGTGTCGACACGGCGGCCGGCATCGATGGCGCGTCCGAGACCGACGGCCTGGAAGTGACGTCGGCCGACCTGGGCGGGCCCTATGCGCGCGGCATGCTGGTCGTGCAGGATGGCTACAAGCGCATGCCCGATGGCCCGCAGAACTTCAAGCTCGTGGCGTGGGAGGACATTGCCCGCGCGCTCGGGCTCGACTAGAGCGGGTACACGCCGGGCTCGCCAGAACGGCCCGGCGTGCTACGCTCAACCCGCGCCAGCGCCGCCGGGTGCGTGAAGTTGAAATAGATCACCAAAAACGCGATCGATTATACTCCCGCAACACTTATTGCTATAACGTTTCGTAAATGACTTCACGATTGGAAGCGAATGGTATGCTTCCTGCGGATAGCACAACAATGAACACAACACCTGGGGAGGGACGGCCGTGTCGATTGCCGAGAAACTATTCAAACTGAGGGAAGCCGGCACGGACGTGCGCACCGAGGTCGTCGCCGGGGTGACGACCTTCCTGACGATGGCCTACATCATCTTCGTCAACCCGGCGATCCTGGGCGATGCCGGCGTGCCGAAGGATGCCGTGTTCGTCGCCACCTGCCTGGCGGCCGCGCTCGGCACGCTCATCATGGGCCTGTACGCCAACTACCCGATCGGCATGGCCCCCGGCATGGGCTTGAATGCGTATTTCGCCTACGCCGTCGTGCTCGGCATGGGCGTGCCCTGGCAGACCGCGCTGGGCGCCGTGTTCATTTCGGGCTGCCTGTTCCTGCTCATTTCGATCTTCGGCCTGCGCGAATTGATCGTGAAAGGCATTCCGGCCTCGCTGCGCACGGCGATCACGGTGGGCCTCGGCCTGTTCCTGGGCCTGATCGCGCTCAAGAGCGCGGGCATCGTGACCGGCAACAAGGACACCATGGTCAGCGTGGGCGACCTGCACAAGGCGCCGGCGCTGATGGCCATCGTCGGCTTCCTGCTGATCGTGGCGCTGGACCGGCTGCGCGTGAAGGGCGCGATCCTGATCGGCATCGTGGTCGTCACCGTGCTGTCGTTCTTCTTCGGCGGCAACACCTTCCAGGGCATCTTCTCGGCTCCGCCGTCGCTGGCGCCCACCTTCGGCCAGCTCGATATCGGCGGCGCGCTCGGCACCGGCATCCTCAACGTGGTGCTGGTGTTCTTCCTCGTCGAGCTGTTCGACGCCACCGGCACGCTGATGGGCGTGGCGGCGCGCGCCGGCCTCCTGGTCGAAGGGAAGATGGAGCGCCTGAACAAGGCCCTGATGGCCGACAGCACGGCCATCGTGGTCGGCTCCGTGATGGGCACCTCGAGCACCACGGCCTATGTCGAGAGCGCGGCGGGCGTGCAGGCCGGCGGCCGCACAGGCCTGACCGCCGTCGTGGTGGCGCTGCTGTTCCTGGCCGCCCTGTTCATTTCGCCGCTGGCCGGCGTGGTGCCGGCGTATGCCACGGCGCCCGCGCTGCTGTTCGTGTCCTGCCTGATGCTGCGCGACCTTGCCGACGTGGAATGGGGCGAGACGACGGAGAGCATCCCCGCCGCCGTCACGGCGCTGATGATCCCGTTCACCTATTCGATCGCCCACGGTATCGCCTTCGGCTTCATCACCTATGCCGCACTGAAACTGCTCACGGGCCGCGTGCGCGAAGTCAAGCTGGTCGTGTGGATCATCGCCCTCGTCTTCCTCTTCAAGTACACCTGGCTGGGCGCCTGACCCTGCCGACACATGGGGCTGGCATTGCGAAAAATTGCTTTCGTAATGTCAGCTACTCACTAGGCCATGTGCCGGACTACTCCTACACGAATGTAACCGCTGGTCGGTGTCGCCTCATAGCGGCGCGGGCTTGCCCCGGAGAGTGACCAGAAGTTACGAACTGCTGAGTCGGAAATTTCGTTTATTGCCGCGCGGAATTGCGTTATAACGAGGTCAATACTTGATAGGATTACCACTCGAGATCCACGAGAACGAAGACCTGTCACATGACCACACCGGACGATCGCCGCCAAGAAACTTGCCGCTGGAACGCCGTTCCCGTGGGCGGTGCGTCCACCGCCTTGCGGGAGGCAGCATGAGCCTGCCGGCGTCGTCCCACTACCCCACCGATCCACGCCCGCCCGAGGCATTCTTCCGTGCCGCCGAGGCCCTGCCCGTGCCCCTGCGGGAGCGCGCGTGCCACGTGATCACCGAAAACAACCGCGTACTGGAAGCCTGCGGCGACATCGACGCCGCCCGCTTCGGCGCGCCCATGAACGATTCCCACGCCAGCCTGCGCGACGACCACGAAGTGTCGATCCCGGCGCTGGATGAATTGACCGAACTGCTGCGCAAGGACCCCGCCGAAGCCGGCGCCCGCCTGACGGGCGCCGGCTTCGGCGGGGCCTGCGTGGCGCTGTGCCGCACCGGCACGGCCGCTGCCGCGGGACGGCGCGCTGTCACCAGGGTCAACGCGGCCGGCGCCGCCGCGACGCTGCTCATTCCCGCATCCACCCCGCCACAAGACCATAAGAAAAGAGGATCCGATGAGTGACTTCGAATATCCGCGACCCCAGCTCGTACGGGACAACTGGCAGAACCTGAACGGTACCTGGCAGTTCGCGTACGACGACGAGCGGCGTTACTGCCGCCCCGACCAGGGCATCGAGTGGACGCACCAGATCCAGGTGCCGTACGCTCCCGAGACGAAACTGTCCGGCATCCACGACACCGGCTTCCATACCGTGGTCTGGTACCGCCTGGAATTCGACATGAAGAACCGCGGCGAGCGCACGATCCTGCATTTCGGCGCGGTCGACTACGAAGCCAGGGTATGGGTCAACGACCGCCTGGTGTGCACGCACCAGGGTGGCCACACATCGTTCTACGCGGACATCACCGACGCCCTCGTCGAAGGCGAGCGCCAGGTGATCGTGCTGCGCGCCGAGGACGATCCGCATGACCTGGCCAAGCCGCGCGGCAAGCAGGACTGGCAGCTGGAGCCGCACTCGATCTGGTATCCGCGCACCACCGGTATCTGGCAGACCGTCTGGCTCGAGCAGGTGCCCGCCACCTACCTCAAGCAGGTGAAATGGACGCCGCACTTCGACGGTTTCGAGATCGGCTGCGACATCCAGGCCGCCGGCGACCGCCGCGAGAAGCTGACGGTGGAAGTGAAGCTGTGGCACGGCGACGTGCTGCTGGCCGACGACGAATACAAGCTGATGGGTCAGGAAGCGCATCGCAAGATCGCCATTTCCGACCCCGGCATCGACGATTCGCGCAACGAATTGCTGTGGAGCCCGGAACGGCCCACGCTGCTGGACGTGGAACTCACCCTGCGGTGCGACGGGATCGAGCTGGAAACGGTACGATCATACACAGCACTGCGTTCGGTGGCGATCAACCGGGACCGGTTCATGCTGAATGGCCGCCCCTACCCGCTGCGCCTGGTGCTCGACCAGGGCTACTGGCCCGACAGCGGCATTACCGCTCCCAACGACGAGGCTTTGAAGCGCGACGTGGAGCTGGCCAAGCTGATGGGCTTCAACGGCGTGCGCAAGCACCAGAAGATCGAGGATCCGCGCTATCTTTACTGGGCGGACAAGCTCGGGCTGATGGTGTGGGAAGAAATGCCGTCCGCGTACTCGTTCAGCCCGAAGTCGATGACGCGCCTGATCAAGGAATGGCAGGAAGCGATCGAGCGCGATTACAGCCACCCATGCGTGATCGTCTGGGTGCCGTTCAACGAGTCGTGGGGTGTGCCGAATCTGACGTCGATGCAGGCGCACCGGAACGCCGTGGAAGCGCTGTATCACATGACGCGGATGATGGACTCGACGCGGCCCGTGATCGGCAACGATGGATGGGAAGCCTCCGCAACCGACATCCTCGGCATCCACGATTACGACAGTGACCCGCAGCGCCTGAAGGCGCGCTACGAGGTCAGCGACCCGGCCCGCACGCTGTTCGATCAGCGGCGCCCCGGCGGCCGCATCCTGACGCTGGATGGGTTCCCGCACCGCGGGCAGCCGATCGTGTTGACGGAGTTCGGCGGCATCGCCTTCGACACGTCCGCGCCGGAGATCGACACGTGGGGTTACTCACGGGCCACGACGGCCGAGTCCTTCTACGAGCACTACACGGCTCTGCTGAAGGTCGTGAACGAGACTCAAATGTTTTCCGGCTTCTGCTACACGCAGTTCGCCGACACGTACCAGGAAGCGAACGGCCTGCTGAACGCGGACCGCACGCCGAAGATTCCGTTCGAGAAGATCAGCGCGGCGACGCGCAGTGTCCAACTCGTTGCGCAGGATCCGCCTGAACCAGTTTGAATTATGCGGCCCCGTCCCCGCCGGGACGGGCGAGCAGCAAGCGCCGCATTGAAGCTTTGTACTTACGACTCACAATTAACGACCCGTTACGGGCAAGGGAGAAACCATGTCGACCATTATCGTGTTCTGCCATCTGCGTTGGGACTTCGTGTTTCAGCGTCCCCAGCACCTGCTGACCCGCCTGGCCAAACATTACAAGATCGTGCTGGTGGAAGAGCCGATTCACCACCAGGGTGAGAGTTTCATGAAGACCTGGCAGCCCGCCCCCAACATCACCGTGTGCCAGCCGCACACGCCGGTGCAGCAGCATGGCTTCCACGACGACCAGATTCCCCTGGTGCAGCCGATGGTCGCCAAGCTGGTGCCGGAAGGCGAGGATCCGATCGTGTGGTTCTACACGCCGATGGCCCTGCCGCTGCTGCCGCAGCTGCACGCCAGCCTCGTCGTGTACGACTGCATGGATGAACTGTCGGCGTTCAAGAACCCGCCGCGCCAGCTGCTGCAGCGCGAAACCGCCCTGCTCAATATCGCCGACCTCGTGTTCACCGGCGGCCCGAGCCTGTACGAGGCGAAGAAGAACCGTCATTCGAACGCTCACTGCTTCTCCAGCTCGGTCGACGCGCAGCACTTCGCGCACGCCTTGCAGCGCGAGGACAGCCACCCGGACCAGGCCCATATCCCGCATCCGCGCCTGGGCTTCTACGGCGTGATCGACGAGCGCTTCGATACCGAACTGACGGCCAAGATCGCCGATGCCAATCCCGACTGGCAGATCGTGCTCGTGGGCCCGGTGGTCAAGATCGACCCGGCACACCTGCCGCAGCGCCCGAACATCCATTACATGGGCCAGCGCGGCTACGACGACCTGCCGAAATTCCTGGCCGGCTGGGATGTCTGCCTGATGCCGTTCGCCATCAACGAGGCCACGAAGTTCATCAGCCCGACCAAGGTGCTCGAATACATGGCCGCCGAACTGCCGATCGTCTCGACGCCGATCCGCGACGTGGAACAGCCCTACTCGCACGTGGTGGCGATCGGCCACACGGCCGAGGAATTCGTCGCCCACGTGGAAGCAGCGCTGGCCCAGGACGAGGCGCAGACCGCCGAGATGGTGCGCAAGATGCGCGACGTGGTCGCCAAGACCTCGTGGGAAAACACGGCCGCTCGCATGCGCGACCTGATCGAGTCCACCACGCCGGCCCGCAAGTTCGAACGGCTGACGGCTTCGCAGATGTCATACGACGCGACGCCACCGACCGCGCCCAACGTGAACCCGCTGCGCACGACCGCCATCACGGCGAGCGCGCCGAAGGTGGGAAGCGTGATTGGCGGCGCCGCCGCCTACCAGGTGGCGCCCGCGGTCGCCGCGGCAGCGGCCCAGCCGGCTGCGAAGGCAGAGTAAGTGGGAGCGGGAACCGTTCGCGGTTCCGTGCGGTGAAACGGCGGCCGAGGCCGCCGTTTTTTTTCAGGCTCGCATGAGAGAACCGGTGTCGCACACCTTTTTTTCCCTGAAAAAAAGGTGTGCGACACCAATGTTCACATGCCAACTACCGGGTTTGTCCGCTCAGATCACGAGCGCTTCCTGAACTGCCACGGCAACGCATTATGAATCGCGGTCGCCGCCACGGCCGCCTGCCCGATCGCCACGCTGATCTGGTTCAGGCCCAGCACCACGTCGCCGATCGCATACAGGCCGGGCACCGTCGTGCGCTGGTGGTCGTCCACGATCAGCTTGTCGCACTCTCCGCATTTGGCGCCCAGCCCCTGCGCCAGGCCCGAGCGCGCCTTTTCTCCCAGCATCGGGTAGAACACGTCGAAGCAGTGGTCTTCGCCGTCCTCGGTGTGCAGCACCGGTTCCATGGCGTTCGTCAGCGTGACCCCTTTCAATGGCGAGCCCACGTAGCGCACGCCGGCAATGCGCAGCTTTTCCGCTTCCTCGTCCGTCAGCGGATTGTCCGCTTCGCGCTCGAACAGGGTGACGTCGCAGGAAAACGTGCGCATGAACAGCGCATGGCCGGTGCGGTTGTGCGGCTGCGAGGCGACGGCGACCCGTTTGTCGAGGATGTCGTAGCCATCGCACACCGGGCACAGGCGCACCGCCCCGGCGGCCACGGCATCGACCCATCCCTCCACGGGCAGGCCGGCATCGGCGACTCCGGTGGCGAGCAGCACGACGGGCGTACGAATTTCCCCGCCCTCGTGGCGGGCAACGAAGACGTCGTCCTCCTTGTCCAGCGCCGTGATCTCGAGGTCGTCCACCGCGCCGCCATAGCACTCGAGCTGCGCGCGCAGGCGTCCGAGCAGTTCCCGGCCGGGCACCCCGCCGGGGAAGCCCGGGTAGTTGTGGCTGATCGGAATCAGCGACAGCCGGCTGTGACCCTTGTCGGCCACCATGACGTCGCGCCGGAAGCGGCGCAGGTAGACGGCGGCCGTCAGCCCGCCGGGCCCGCCGCCGATCACCAGGACTTCGCAGGCGCGTGAACCGCTCACCGGGTCGTGCCGCTGGTGGTCGCGGTACCCGACGTGCCGGTACCGCTGGCGCCGGAAGTGCCGGAAGTGCCGGAAGTGCCGGTCGCGGTGCCGCTCGTGCCGGTGGTCGTGCCGCTCGTGCCGCTCGTGCCGGTGGTCGTGCCGCTGGTGCCGGTCGCGGTACCGCTCGTGCCGCTCGTCGTGCCGCTGCGGCCGGTGCCAGTCGCGCTCGTGCCCAGGCCCGTGCCGGACGTCATGCCGCTGCCCGTGGCACCGCTGGCGGACGCGCCTGACGTGGTCCCGCCGGCCTGCGAGCCCGCGGCGCCGCGCGTGGTGGCGGAACGGTTCGTGCCGGCCGGCGCGGCGCTGTTATAGGTGCCGGTCGTGCCGGTGGCGGAGCCCGTTGCGCCCACGCCGGTACCGAGGGTGCCGGGCGCGCCGGTCGTCGCCGCCGACGAGCCGTTGGTCCCCTGCGATTGCGTGGCACCGCTGGTCGCGTTGTTCATCGTACCCAGCGGCGTGGTGACGCCGGGCGTGCCGACCGTACCGGTCGCGGGCGCCACCGTCCCGTTGACAGGCGCGGGGGCCATCGCCCGGTTCGCGCCCGTTGTGGCGCCCGTTGTGGCGCCCGCGGTACCGCGATTCGCGCCCGGGTTGATACCCGTATTCACGCCGGTATTGACGCCCGTGTTAACGCCCGTGTTCACCTGCCCGCCCGCAGCCGGGGCGGCCGGCGTGGTGACGGTCTGCGCGGTCGCGGCCGTGGCTGCCAGCATTGCCGCTGCCACGAGGGCGCCGTGCATCATCCGATTCCTCTTCATGCTGTTCTCCTTTCATGACTGGTCCGCCGATTGTGTCACGCGAGCGCGTGCGGGACCGTAGGAGTACGCCGCACGGGCGGGTCGGAACCGTCCTTGCCCATTCGCGGCACGCAGCTTGGCGGGGTCACCTTACGAAGCGGCACCACAGGATGAGTTCATGGTCTTCTCCTTTGTGAGATACCGAACGCACAATGTTACGCGCCCCGGCCGGCCGCGCCGCCACGGTGAGGTGCCGCACGCACCGCTCGTGGCGGCATGTGCGAACCTCGGGCCAACACAACAACGGGGGGATACCGATGAAGTTGCACAGTGTGTCACTGGCCTGCGCCAGCCTGATCGCCACCACCGCCGCCCTGGCCATCGACAGTGCCGAACCGCCGAAAGCCGAGCCGCGCATGCAGCGGGTGCTCGATGCCCTGGCGGCGCTGGACGGCAAGCCGATCGAGACGCTCGGCGTCGCCGAGGCCCGCAGGCAACCCACGGCGGCCGACGCGGTCGCGCGGCTGGCCAAGGATGAGGAAATTGCCGTGCCGAAGGACGGCGTGACGGTGAAGGAAGTGAAGGTGCCCGGCGCCCAGGGCGCCATCCCCGCCTTCGTCTATACGCCACCCGGCAAGGGACCGTTCCCCGTTGTCGTGTACTTCCATGGCGGCGGCTTCGTGCTTGCCGATACGAAGACCTATGAAGCGTCGATCCGGGCGCTCGCCGCCGGCGCGGGCGCGGTGGTCGTCTCGCCGGACTACCGCCGGGCGCCCGAGCACCGGTTCCCGGCGGCGCCGGAGGATGCGTTCGCCACCTACCGCTGGGTGCTGGAACATGCCGGCGAACTGCAAGGCGACGCGGAGCGCGTGGCCGTGGCCGGCGAAAGCGCCGGCGGCAACCTGGCCGCGGTGGTCGCCCTGATGGCGCGCGACAAGGACGTGCCGGCGCCCGTGCACCAGCTGTTGCTCTACCCGGTCGTCAACAATGACACGAACACGCCTTCGTACCAGCGCAATGCCAACGCAAAGCCGCTGAACAAGGCGATGATGCAGTGGTTCTTCCAGCACTACGGCGGCGCCGCGCAGAACCCGTACGCCCTGCCTGCAAAGGCGCAAACCTTGCAGGGCTTGCCGTCAGCCACGGTGATCACGGCCGAGATCGATCCGCTGGCCAGCGAGGGCGAGGCCTATGCCGAGCGCCTGAAGAAGGATGGCGTGAAGGTCGACTACCGGCAGTTCGACGGCGTGACGCACGAATTCTTCGGCATGGGCGCCGTGGTGCCGAAAGCCGTCGATGCCCGCAAGTTCGCCGTCGAAGGCTTGAAACGCGCGTTCGCCGCGGCCGAGTGATGCCGACGCGGGCGCCGCTCAGGCCGCGGCCGCCAGCACCCGCGCACCCTTGCCCGCGGGCCCGCGCCGCCCCTTGCCCTTCGGCGCCCGCACCGCCTGCTCGGCCTTGGCCAGCCGTTCCTGCAGCAGGGCCAGCACGGCCGCCTCTTCGGGCTGCAGCGCATGCAGGTCCTTCGTGAACTCTTCCTCGGCACGGGCGCGCAGCGCGGCCAGCTCGGCGCCGTCCATGTACGCGTCCAGCACTGCCGGGTGCACGTAGCACTTGCGGCACACCGATGGTGTATTGCCCAGCTTCTTGGCGACCGACTCGATCGCCCGTACCACGTTTTTCTTGGCCTGCGTCTCGGAATCGAATTTCTCGAACTCCTGCAGCGCCAGCGCCGCGAGCACGGTGCCCGACCAGGTACGGAAATCCTTCGCCGTGTAATCCTCGCCCGTGATCGTGCGCAGGTACTCGTTCACGTCGGCCGAGCCGATCGCATGGGTGGTGCCGTCGTCGTCCACGTACTGGAACAGTTCCTGGCCCGGCAGGTCGCGCATGCGCTCGATGATGCGCGCCAGCCGGCGGTCTTCCACCTTCACGTCGTGAAATACGCCGCTCTTGCCCCGGAAGCGGAATTCCACCTCGCGGCCATCCACGCGCACGTGGCGGTTGCGCAATGTCGTCAAACCGAACGACTTGTTTTCCTTGGCATATTCCTCGTTCCCGATGCGCATCATCGTATGCTCGAGCAGGAAGACGATCGTGGCCAGCACCTTCTCGCGCGGCAACCCGGGCAGTTTCAGGGCCGCCTCCACCGCCGCGCGGATGCCGGGCAGGGCCTGGCCGAAGGCGATCATGCGCTCGTACTTCACCTCGTCGCGCACGCTGCGCCAGCGCGCGTGGTAGCGGTATTGCTTGCGCCCGCGCGCATCGCGACCGGTGGCCTGCAGGTGTCCATTCGGCTGCGGGCAGATCCACACATCGGTCCATGCCGGCGGAATCGCCAGCGCCTTGATGCGGGCCAGCGTTGCCTCGTCGTCGACCGGAGCGCCGGCCGCGTCGACATAGCGGAAACCGCCGTCGGCAGCGATGCGGGCCAGGCCGGGCTTGCTGTCGCTGACATAGCGCAGCCCCGCCGCGCGCGCCGCCTGCGGGGGATCGGTAACGAGTTCTTCGGGTTTCATCACGGCTCCTCAAGGAGTGGCCAGTGTCGCAGCCTCGCCTGGCGCGTTCCGTACGGTGGGCAACATCCATGGCATTAATACAATTGCACATGTCGAGCCCCGCCGCGATGTGGGGTACAATGCGGGTCCACCGCTTATCGACCCACCCTATCGAGCCACAGACAGCCAATGACATTACGCTCTGTACTCATCCTTGCGATGGCCTTCGGGCATGGCGCAGCGTTCGGCGCCGATACGATTGAAGAACGCACCTGGAACACATCCGCCGAACTGGGCGCGATCACCACCTCCGGCAATACCAACGGTACCTCCGTCACCGGCAAGATCGACGCCCGGCAGGAGCTGGAAGACTGGAGCAACCAGTACGTCCTGTCCGGCTTCTTCAAGGAAGACCAGGCCCAGACGAACGACGGCAACAAGAAATACGTGCGCTCGGCCGAGCGCTTCGCCCTGTCCGCCCGCGCCGCCTACAAGCTGATGGATGAAGGCGAACGCCTGTTCGTGCTGGGCTCGCACGTGGATGACCGCTTCGGCGCCTACTCGCGCTACTCGTCATTATCGGTGGGCCGCGCCAAGCGCGTGCTCCAGGCGCCGGACAAGATCGTCGAGGTCGAGCTGGGCCCGGGCTACTTCTCCGGCGTGCGCGCGACCGGCGAGGAAGAGAACGGCCCGACGCTGCGCGGCGCCGCCAACATGCGCTGGCAGATCAGCGACGGCGCCCTGTTCACGCAGACGCTGGCCGTGGAGCGCGGCACCTCGAATACGCACTCCGTGGCCGAAACGGCACTGTCGACCAAGATCAACGGCACGATGCAGATGAAGGCGGCGTTCAGCGCGCGCAACGATTCGAATGTGCCGGTCGAGAAGAAGAATACGGATACGCAGACGTCGCTGACGCTGGTGTATTCGTTCTAAAGCGCCGGCTCGTCGAGCGAAACCCAAGTGCAAAGGCCGGGGTCGGACACAACGGGTCCGACCCCGGCCTTTGCACTTGGGTTAGTGCATCCGCCGCCGACGCGCGACAAAACGAAGGCTGGTCTGCTACGCGCACGCCCCGAACACCACCAGCGGCAAGCCACCCCAGACGATGGCGATGAACGCCAGCACCGCTCCCCACCGCCGCGCCACGCCGAGCAGGCCACCCTGGGCCCCATTGCCGTGGCATGCCGTCCACGCAAGCCAGCCGGCCAACACCGACGCCACGACCGTCGCGCCCAGCAGCACGGCCCACGTCCACGGGCGGCAGCCGGCCGCCGCGACCAGGTAGCAAAAGAAGAAATGCGCCGCCCACAGCACCAGTGGCGCGCTGCCCTGCCACGATCTGCTCCAGAAGCGGTCGCCCATGTTCACCCCATCATCCGCGGCCAGACATGCACCGCCAGCGCCATGACGGCGCCTTGCGCCACCGTGTAGTACCAGATCAACGCCGTGTTATCGAGCGTGCCGCGGCTGCGCGGCGTCAGGTGCCGGCACCATGAGCGGGCGATCACGTAGAGGCCGCTGGCCAGGCACAGCAGCACGTGCATCCCCTGGTAAGCCACCATGGCGGCCACCGCCGCGCTCCACGCGTGCGCCCTGGGATTCAGGCCGCTGGCCAGCTGGCCCGCCAGCTCCATGCCGAAGCCGCCCGCCGCCAGCACCATGGCCGCGCCGAACAGCCAGCGCAGGGGGCGCTGGGCACGCTCCAACGGCAGGCGTCGGGCCAGGGCCACCAGCCCGCCGCCGGCGGCAGGCAGGATGACGGCGAGCAGCGGCAGCCATCCGTCGGGCAGCCGCGCGCCGGGCGGCGGGCAAACGTCCAGCCGCATCGACACGTGCACGTAGGTGAACAGGAAGGACAGGAACACGCCCGCGTCGACGACCAGCATGATGATGGTGGCCCACCACGAGTGGCTGGCCGTGCCGGTCGCGCCCACCGGCAGCGCCACCGCATCGCCCACCGCCGCCGTGCGGCATGGCGCCGGGCGATCCTGCTCCCACAGCCACGCAAGCAGCGTGACGATGGCCAGCACGCCGCAGGCCCATGCGATCATCGTCTGCTTGGCGGTCAGCAGCAGGAAGAAGCCCGCCGTGCCCGCCGCCGACAGGAACGGCATCCAGCCGTCCGTCGGCAGCACGAGCAGATAGCGCAGCCGCGCGCTGACCGGCGTGGTGACGATCGTTTCGCGCTTGCCCGTCGCGCTGCCCGGCAACCAGTGGCCGCCCTCCTCCACCTCGCGCATCAGCGCCGGGTTGGTCCACAGCGGGTCGGCCGAATCGACCTGCGGGATACTGCGGGTGGCATAGCATTCGGACGGCAGCCATTCCAGCGTGCCGGCGTTCCAGGGGTTGCCGGGGTCCTTCTCCGGCTTCGTCAGCGCGCGCGCCATGGCGGCGAAGAACAGCACGACGCCGGCGGCGAACACGAAGGCGCCCAGCGTCGACACGAGGTTCAGCGTTTCCCAGCCCAGGCCGGAAGGATACGTGTACACGCGGCGCGGCATGCCGAGCAGGCCGCTGACATGCATGGGGAAGAACGCGACGTTGAAGCCGCCGAACATCAGGCCGAACGACCAGCGCGCCACCCGCGCCGACACGGCGTGGCCGTTGACGAGCGGCTGCCAGTAGCACAGGGCGGCGAACAGCGGGAACACCATGCCGCCGATCAGCACGTAATGGAAATGCGCCACGATGAAATAGCTGTCGTGGACCTGCCAGTCGTACGGCACCACGGCGACCATGACGCCCGTCAGCCCGCCCAGCACGAAGATGAACAGGAACCCCAGGATGAACAGGGCGGGCGGCGTGATCTTCAGCCTCCCCCTTTCCGATGTGCCTTTCCACAGTGTGCCGATCCAGGCGAATACCTGGATCGCCGTCGGCACGGCCACGGCCATGCTGGCGGCCGACGCGAAGCCCGCTTCCAGGTGCCCCAGGCCGGTGGTGAACATATGGTGCGCCCACAGCCCGAAGCTGAAGAAACCCACCGCCACCATCGCCGCGATGACGGCGCGGCGGCCCACCAGCGCCGTGCCGGCGATCGTGGGGATCATGGTCGACACCATGCCGGCCGCCGGCAGGAAGATGATGTAGACCTCCGGGTGGCCGAAGAACCAGAACAGGTGCTGCCACAGGATCGGGTCGCCGCCCCGCTCGGCGATGAAGAACGGCCAGTCCCAGGCACGCTCCAGCTCGAGCAGCGCGGTGCCGGCAATGACGGCCGGGAAGGCGAACACGATCATCATACCCACCACCAGCATCGCCCAGGCGTAGACCGGCATGCGCGCCAGCGTCATGCCCGGCGCCCGCGTGAACAGGATGCCGACGATCAGCTCGATCGCGCCGGCGATGGCGGAAATCTCGATGAAGCCGATCCCCAGCAGCCAGAAATCGGCATTCAGGCCCGGCGAATACGCCTTGCCGGTCAGCGGCGGGTACATGAACCAGCCGCCATCGGGCGCCAGGCCCACGAACAGCGTGCAGAAGAATCCCAGCCCGCCGAACGCATAGGCCCAGTAGGCATAGGCGGACAACCGCGGGAATGGCAGGTCGCGCGCGCCCAGCATGCCCGGCAGCAGGTACACGGCCACCGCTTCGACCACGGGAATCGCGAACAGGAACATCATCACCGTGCCATGCATCGTGAAGACCTGGTTATACGTGCCCGGCCCCAGCAGGTCGTTTTCCGGCACCGCCAGCTGCATGCGGATCAACAGCCCCAGCACGCCCGCCAGCACGAAGAACAGCAGCGACGTGCCGATGTACAGCAAGCCGATGGTCGTGTTGTTGACGGAGCTGAGGAGGCGCCAGCCGCGCGGCGTGCGCCACACGTCTTCCAGCCGCTGCAATTCGTCCGGCGGGCGCGGCAGGGAATTGGGCAGCGTCATTTCAGCGACTCCAGCCAGGCGGCCAGCGCGCGCAGCTCGGCGCCTTCCAGTCCCGTCGCGGCCGGCATGCGCACGCCCGGCTTGATCGCGTGCGGGTCGGCGATCCAGCCCGCGAGCGTGCCCTGCCGGGTCGGCAGGGTGCCGGCCGCGAGGTACAGGCGGCTGCCCACGTGCGTGAGGTCCGGGCCGTCCGTTGCCGCTTCGCTGCCCGCTTCGGCCACGCCGCGCACCGTGTGGCAGGCGGCGCACTTGCGGTCCAGGAAAGCCTGGCGGCCGCGCGCGAGCTCGGCGGTGGCCGGCGCGGCGGCCTGGCGCGCCTGCGCGGCCAGCCATGCATCGAACTCGGCCTGCGGCTGGGCCACCACGTGCAGCGCCATCTTCGCGTGCTGCGTGCCGCAGAATTCGGCGCACTGGCCGCGCCAGGTACCGGCGCGATCGGCCAGCAGCGTCAGCCCATGCACCCGCCCCGGCACCATGTCGACCTTGCCGGCCAGCGCGGGCACCCAGAAGGAATGGATCACGTCGCTCGTGGTGAGCGCCAGGTAGACGGGCCGGCCGACCGGCAAGCGGATCTCGTTGGCGAGCACCACGTCGCGCCCGGTGGCCGGATCGGTGTAGCGCACTTCCCACCACCACATCTTCGCCGTGACGGCCACGCGCAGCTCCGTCAGCGACGAGGGGCGCGACAGTGCCCGCGTGCTGGCCAGGCTCCAGGCCAGCAGCGCGGTCAGCACGGCGAGCGGGAACAGCAGGCCGCCGCCGACGATCCAGGCGCGCGTGGGGAGAGTGCGGCGGGCACTCAGCGCGCGCGCCACGAGCACCATCACGCCGGCGAGGATGACGAGGGAGCCGATGGTCATCGTCCAGCCCAGCTGGTCGATGATGGCCGCGTCGGGACCGGCCGGCGCGAGCGCGGATTGCCGCGGCAACGGCGCCGCGCCCATCGCGGTCGTCGCCACCGCGGTCATCGCAAGGTGTACAGGTAAGCCGCCATGTGGCGCGCATCCTCGGGCGATACGCCCAGGTTCGGCATCAGGGTGCCGGGCTTGACGGCGGGCGGATCGACGATCCAGCGCACCAGCGGCTCGGGCAGGTTCGGCAACCGGCCGGCCACGTAGCTTTGCCGGCCGAACGTGTCGAGCGGCGGGCCGGCCGTGCTGCGCGCCGCTTCCACACCGGGAATCGAATGACAGGCGCCGCACTGGAACTGCATCAGCAACTGCTTGCCGCGCGCCGGGTCGCCGGCGGCCACGCGCTGCGCGCGCATCGTTTCGCCATCGCAGCCCGCCATCGGGCCGGCCGCAAAGAGGAGTATCGCCGCCATGGAGAGGTGGGATCGGTTCGATTCGCGCACGCACTGTTCCTGCAGAAACCGGGGGAATCCATATAATAAAGCAAACACATCATGGATTTTTTTCAACGGTGCGCACCCCGCGCCGCGCCCTGACCATGCCATCCAACCGGCTCCGCCTGATCGTCAAGACCGCGCTCGCCACGACCCTGTCGCTGGCGGCCGCCGGCGCGCTGGGCGGCTGGATCGTGCTGGAAGCCGGCTGGTACAACGTGGCCGCCACGCAGCAGCACTTCCAGCCGGTGCACACGCTGCTCGAGCGGGGCATGCGCGAATCGGTGCGCTTCCACGCGCGCGATATCGTGCCGCCGCCATTGGATGACGATGCGCGGATACTGCGCGGCGCCCGCTTGTACGACCAGTTCTGCGTGCAGTGCCACGGCGGGCCCGGCGTGGCGCAGGGGCCGGTCGGCAAGAGCATGCAGCCGGTGCCCGGCCCGTTGGTGGATGCGGCACGCCGCTGGCACCCGCGCGAACTGTACTGGATCACGAAGCACGGCATTCGCATGGCCGGCATGCCGGCCTGGGACTTCCACCTGCGCGAGGACGAGCTGTGGGACCTGGTGGCCTTCCTCGGGCAGTTCCCGACGCAGACGCGCGGCAGCTACCAGGCCTTGCTGCGGACCCCGGCTCCCGCCGCGCCGCCCGCCCCGCCCGACGCTCCCGCGCACGCGGACCCCGAGCGTGGCCGCATGGCGCTGTCCCAGTATGCCTGCCAGTCGTGCCACCGCATTCCGGGCGTGACGGGACCGGACACCTACGTCGGCCCGCCCCTCGCCGGGCTGGCGCAACGCAAGTACGTGGCCGGCATGCTGCCCAACACGGCCGAGAACCTGGCGCGCTGGATCCGCGTGCCGCACGAGATCGACCCGCAGACCACCATGCCCACGCTCGGCGTCACGCCGGCCGATGCGCGCGACATGGCGGCCTACTTATTGACGGAGGAGTAGCGATTGGAACAATACAGGGACCAGCCGGCGACCGATGCCGGGCCATCGAGGGAACGGCGCTTCACGCGCCGCGTGGCGCTCGTCAACGGCATCGGCATCCTCACCGTGCTGGCGCTGGCGGCGATCTGGTATGCCTACGATGCCCTGCTGCTGGTGTTCGCCTGCATCCTGTTCGCGATCCTGCTGTACGAACTGGCAGGCATCGTGCACCGGCGCCTGCACGTCGGCCGCAACGCCGCGCTGGCCCTGGTGGTAACGGCCCTGCTGCTCGTGCTGGGCACCGGCGGCTGGCTGATGGCTCCGCAGATCGGCGAACAGGCCGACAAGCTGGGCGCCGCCGTGCCCGAGGCGCTGCAGCGCCTGCGCGAGGCAATGGAGCAGCAACCGCTCCTCAAGCGCCTGATGGGCAGCGTGCCGTCACCCGAGGAGATGCAGAAGCAGCTCGCGAAACTGGTGCCGAACGCCGGGCTGTTCTTCTCCGGGCTGCTGGGCGCGCTCGGCAACGTCGTCATCATCCTGTTCGTCGGCGTGTATTTCGCCGCCCAGCCGCATGTCTATATCAACGGCCTGATCACGCTCGTCCCGCCCGCCCGGCGCCAGCGCGCCCGCGAGGTGATGGATGAACTGGGCCGCACGCTGTCGCGCTGGCTGCTGGGCAAGGCGGCCTCGATGCTGCTGGTGACGATCCTGTCGGCCGGCGGCCTGGCGCTGCTCGGCGTGCCGCTGGCCCTGATCCTCGGCCTGATCGCGGGCCTGCTCGATTTCATCCCCTACCTCGGCCCGCTGCTGGCCGGCGTGCCGGCCATGTTGATCGCCTTCTCCGACAGCCCCCAGCAAGCGCTGTACGTGGTGCTGCTGTTCGGCGCGATCCAGCTCGCCGAAGGCTACCTGCTGTCGCCGCTCATCGAAAAACGCACGGTGTCGCTGCCGCCCGCGCTGACCATCGTGATGCAGCTGCTGTTCGGCGCCCTGTTCGGCATGGCCGGCGTGGCGCTGGCCACGCCGCTGACCGCCGTGCTGGCGGTGCTGGTGTCGATGCTGTACGTGCAGGATGTGCTGAAGGACCCGGTGCGCACGCCGTCGGAAAAGCACGACGATTGAGGCTTTCGCCCCTGGTGTCGGACATCTTTTCCCGCCAGGGAAAAGGTGTGCGACACCGGTTGTCGCACGAGGCATTCGCGACCTCGAGGGAAAACCGGTGTCGCACACTTTTTCCGGAAAGGCGACCGGAAAAAATGTCCGACACCGAGCCCTTCATCTGCGCTGGTGTCCGACACCGGGCCCTTCACCGGCGCTGGTGTCCGTCACCAGGCCGGTCGTGTACTAATGCGCCAGCTGCTTCTGCGTCTGGTACAGCCGCGCGTACAGGCCGCCCCTGGCCAGCAGCGCGTCGTGCGTGCCTGCCTCGGCGATCGTGCCCGCATTCATGACGACGATCCGGTCGGCGTTCTCGATGGTTGAGAGCCGGTGCGCGATGACGACCGTGGTACGGCCTTCCATCAGGCGTTCCAGCGCAGCCTGCACCTGGCGCTCGGATTCGGTGTCCAGCGCGCTCGTCGCTTCGTCGAGGATCAGGATCGGCGCATCCTTGTACAGCGCGCGGGCGATCGCCAGGCGCTGGCGCTGGCCGCCGGACAGGCGCAGGCCGTTCTCCCCCACCTCGGTGGCATAGCCCTGCGGCTGGCGCACGATGAATTCATGGGCATACGCCGCCTTCGCCGCGGCTTCGATGCGCGCCGGGTCCGGCGCCGGGTCGCCATAGGCGATATTGGCGGCCAGCGTGTCGTTGAACAGCACGACGTCCTGGCTCACCAGCGCGATCTGCCGGCGCAGGTCGGCCAGCCGGTAGTCGCGCAGGTCGACGCCGTCGAGCAGGATCCGCCCGCCCGTCACGTCGTAGAAGCGCGGCAGCAGGCTGGCCAGCGTCGTCTTGCCGCTGCCCGACCCGCCCACCAGCGCGACCGTCTCGCCGGCCGGGATATCGAGCGACACATCGGCCAGCGCCGGCGCCGCCTCGGCGTCGCCAGCGTGGTACTTGAAGCTCACGGCGGCCAGTTCGATGTGGCCGGCGGCCCGCGCCAGCGGCCGGGTGCCGTCGTCCATCTCGGCCGGCGCGTCGATCAGGCCGAACACGGACTTCGCCGCGGCCAGGCCGCGCTGCAGCGGTTCGTTGATCTTGGTGAGATTCTTGATCGGCGACTGCATTGCCAGCAGCGCCCCCATGAACGACACGAAGTCGCCCGCCGTGAGCGCATTGGCCTGCGCACGCAGCATGGCGAAATAGATGACGGACGACAACGTGGCGCCGATCAGCATCATGATGATGCCCGAGTTCATGGCCGCGGTGGCGGCGTGCTTGACGGCCAGCTGGCGGTTCAGTTTCACGACCTCGTCGAAGCGGCGCTGTTCATAGCGCTGGCCGCCGAAGATCTTCACGACGCGCTGGCCGCCGATGCTCTCGTCGAGCACGCGGGTCAGTTCGCCCATCGCCTGCTGCGCGCTTTCCGACAGCCGCCGCATGCGCCGGCCGGCGAAGGTGACGACGGCCGCCACCAGCGGCAGCAGGCCAAGGCAGAAGATCGCCAGCTGCCAGTCGTGGATGAACAGCGAGATCAGGTATCCGACGGTGGCGACGGAATCGCGCACGGCCACGTTCACGACATTCAGGCCGGCCTGCGATACCTGGTTGGCGTCGTACGTCACGCGCGACAGCGTGGTACCCGTCGAGGACTGGTCGAAGTAACCGTTCGGCAGGCGCAGGATGCGGGCGAACATCTTCTCGCGCAGGTCGGCCTGCACCCGGTTGCTGAGCCACGCCGAGCCGTAGTCGCCGGCGAAACTGCTCACCATGCGCAGGAAGGCCAGCGCCAGGATGATCGCGGGAATGGCCCACAACCCGGCCTGCTCGGTCGTCAGCGGCAGCAGGTGGTTGATCCAGCCCCGCACGGTCGCCAGCACGCCGCTGCCCGCTGCCGCCGCCTGCGACGTGCCTTGTGCGCCCAGCGCGTCGACCACGTTCTGTAACTGGGCAATGAGCAGCACGTCGGTCAGCGATGCCACGCCGACCGCCAGCAGGGTCGCGATCAGGGCGCCGGTGTAGGGAGTGAACTGCGACAGCAGGCGGGAATACAGTTGGCGGCTCGACACGTGACGGCAGGGCGAAGGATAAAGGCAGCATTGTACCCGCGATCGATGCCCCTGCGAAATGCAGCCGGCCGCTGCCGGTGCAGCGACTTTATTCGGCACCCGCCGCCACGCACATCATGGCCGCGCGGTCAAGCGAGCATCGCCGGCCGTTCGGGCGCGGTTCACGGCACTGCCCGCAAACCCGCATGAATGCTCGGGGTTGCGCTCTTTCAATACTGACACCGTTGCGATTTCGATACGAATCAAGAAAACGTCTCAAATTGTAATCGCCCACTGCGCAACTCGACAGTTGTTAGTCCTATACTCAGGTTGCAATTTGCAAAACATTTTGCACCTTCTTCCACAAGTCAATGAAAGTGAATCAATGAAAACCTTCCTCACTCTCTTTGCATCAGCGGCGCTGACACTATCGGCGGCCGCCCATGCGGAAACCCCGCCGACGTCCCTGACCGAAGGGTTCGACGACATCTCGTCGCTGAGCGGCTGGGAACTGTCGCCCGGCACGGGCTGGTTCCAGGGCAATCCCGGCATCTTCGGCGCCCAGTCCGGCGCCGCATCGTCGTACATCGCCTCCAACTTCGATGTGGCGGGCGGCTACACGGTCGACAGCTGGCTGATCACGCCAGAATTCACGCTGACGGGGCAAACCCGCCTGTCGTTCTACACGCGCGACAGCGGCGAGGAAGGTTTCACCGATACGCTGCACGTACTGTTCGGCTCCGGCGCCGGCACCGACACGTCGGAATTCACGGACCAGCTGGTCACCGTTACCGGCGTGTCGTATCCGGACGGCTGGACCCGCTATACGGCGGACTTCACGGCCACCGGCACCGGCCGCATCGCCTTCCACTATCTGGGCGGGTATGCAACGGCAAGCTATATCGGCATCGACAGCGTGGCGATCTCCGCCGTTCCTGAACCGTCGACGTGGCTGATGCTGGGCCTGGGCCTGGGCGCCGTCGGCTACATGGCCCGCCGCAGCCGGCGCGCCGCCGCGGGTGCCGGCCTGGCACTGGCCGCCATGGGCATGTCGCAGGGCGCGATGGCCCACGAGACCGCCCAGCCGGTGCAGAAAGACCAGGGCCTGGTCGTCGTGCGCGATGCCGAGACCGGCGTGCTGCGCGCTCCCACCGCCGAGGAATACCGCAAGCTCGTGCCGGCCGCCGTGAAGCAGAAGAGCTTCGCCCGCGGCGTGACCGCGGCACCGCAAGTGAAGGTGGCCAAGAACGGCGCCAAGTCCATGAGCGTGGCGGACAAGGCCGTGTATTCGGTCGTGACCCGCAATGCCGACGGCACCGTCACCGAAGCCTGCGTCACCGGCGAGGATGCCGCGAACGCCCTGGTCAACAACACGCGCGTCGCGCAAGCAAAGGAACCACGTTATGAAGCGCAATGAGATGAAGCACAGCGTGAAACGGATCGCCGCCGTCCTGGCCGTTGCATTCGGCACCGGGTTTGGCACGGCCGGCGCCGCGCAGGCGGCCGAAATCGTCATCGTCAATGGCAACGCGCCGGGCGTGGGCTTCAACGACCCGACGCCGGCCGAACCGGTCGGCGGCAACACCGGCAAGACGCTGGGCGAACAACGCCTGATCGCGTTTACGTACGCCGCCAACCTGTGGGGCGCGAAGCTGGAGAGCCCCCAGCCGATCCGCATCCAGGCCAGTTTCGAACCGCTGAACTGCACGGCGAACAGCGCCACGCTGGGCTCGGCCGGCACTCTGGAAGTGTTCTCCGACTTCCCGGGCGCGCCGAAGGCCGACACGTGGTACCCGACCGCGCTGGCCAACAAGCTGTCCGGCGTCGACCAGAGCCCCGACGTGCCCGATATCCGCGCGCGCTTCAACTCGCGCCTCGGCCTGGCCGACGACTGCCTGCCCGGCTCCCCGTTCTACCTGGGCCTGGACGGCAACCACGGCAGCGCCACCGACTTCGTCGCCGTGCTCCTGCACGAGATGGGCCACGGCCTGGGCTTCCAGAGCTTCACGGACGAGGAAACCGGCGAATACCTGGCCGGTGTGCCGGCGATCTGGGACCATTTCATGACGGATAACCGTACCGAGCGGAAGTGGACCCAGCTGTCCGAGGAAGAGCGCGTGGCGAATGCCGTCAGCGGCGACGGGCTGTCGTGGGATGGCCCGCACGTGAACGCCGCCGTGCCCGACGTGCTGGGCCCGCGCGGCGTGGTCACGATCAGCGGCCCGGCCGCCGGCGGCGCGGCAGGCGAACTGGCGTTCGGCGAAGCGAGCTTCGGTCCGCGCATCACCGAGGCCGGCGTGACCGGCCAGGTCTTGCCGGTCGTCGAGAACCGCGCCACGAACACCGGCCTGGCCTGCGCGCCGCTGACGGGCGCCAACGCCAAGGCCGTGCGGGGCAATATCGCCCTGGTCGACCGCGGTACCTGCAGCTTCGTCATCAAGGCCGCGAACGTGCAGGCGGCGGGCGCGATCGCGATGATCGTGGCCGACAACCAGCCGGGCGACCCGGCCGGCATGAGCGGCGACAATCCGGATATCACGATCCCGTCGGTACGCATCAGCCAGGCCGCGGGCGACGCGCTGAAGGCCGCGCTGGCGCGCCGCAGCCGCACCAGCTCCGGCGTGATCGCCAAGCTGGGCGCCGACCCGAGCCGGCTGGCTGGCACCGACGACCGCAACCGCATCCTGATGTACACGCCGACCACGTTCCAGCCGGGCTCCTCGGTCTCGCACTACACGACCGCCGCCTCGCCGAACCAGCTGATGGAACCGTCGATCAACGGCGACCTGACGCACGAACTGGAACCGCCGAAGGACCTGACGCTGCCGCTGCTGAAGGATCTCGGCTGGTAAGCCGCTCCACATCGCAGCACCTGAAGGCCGGGCTTGCCCGGCCTTTTTCATGGGGTCCTGTCCTTTGCTCCCAGCCGGCTTACCGTGCCTGCGGCACCTTGCCCAATGCCTGCCGCAGCACGCCGTGCGCCATGGCCACCTCGGGCGCGTCGTGCAGCAGCGCCAGATAGCGCTTGCGGAACTCCTCGTCGATCGGCGGGCGTGGGCCGACGAGTTCCTCGAACGCGGTGCGAAATTGCGTCGCCTCGAAGGCCTCGAGCGCCTCCTCGCCGTCGAGGCGCTCGTCGAGTTCGGCCATCAATCCGGAGAGCTTCAAAAGCCAGGCGAAATGCGGATGGTTCGTCACCAGTTGCAAGTGTTCGAGCACGCCGCCGACGGCGCCGAAGTACTGGGTTTCCACGTCCAGCATGGCCTTGTGCAGGTGGCGGGCACTGCGTGCCAGGTCGCGCAGGTCGGCGCGCAGCGATTGATCGGTCATCTCTACTCCAGGGTTCGTTCGAAGCCCCATCATAGTCGCTCCCGCTGTTCCTTGCAGAAAACCAAGGTCCGCTGCTTTCATGGCCAGCGCATGCTCGGCAACCGCTTCCGGCGAATACGCTGGAACACGCGCGGCGAACATGCCCAGGCGATGCAGCGCCGCCAGGTCCACGTTGTTGAAGCCGGCGCAGCGCAGCAGGATGGCACGCACGCCCGCCGTGCAGCCGCTCCAGCACGGCGGCATCGAGCACGTCGTTGACGAACACGCACACGCCAGCACAGTCCTGGGCCAGTACCGCCGTGCCGATGTCGAGCGCCGTGTCGTGGTAGTCGATCAGCACCTCGGCCGAGCGTGCCGCCCTGGCTTCCTCGAAGAAGCGGCGGTCGTAGGGCTGGGCGGAAAACATGGCCAGCCGCAGCGGCGCGGCGCTCATCGGACGTTCGCCTGGTCCGTCGGCGCCCAGTGGAACGTCACCTCGCGTGCGCCACCGGCGCCGACGGTCACGCTGCGGCTCTGCTCCTGGCCGTCCGCCGTGGCGTTGACCCAATAGGTGCCGGGCGGCAGTTTCACGTAGACGAGCGGGCCCACGCCGTCGGCCGCGAGCACCGGGTTGCGCTTGCGGTCGGTGATCGACAGGCTGACGCCGGCCATCAATTCCCCGCCGCCTGACCGGGCGAACGTCACGTAAAGATTGAATTCGCCGCGCCGCGCGGCCAGCGCGTCGCGCGCCTCGGTGCCGACACCGCCGCTGACATAGGTCACGGAACCGCTGCCGCCGGTCTTGAGCTCTTCCTGGGCCCACCCCTGCTGCAATGCGCAAGCCAGGACCAGGGCCGCCATCGTCCTGATCGTCTTCATGCGATAGTCCCTCCGGTGTGCGGCTGCCGCCGCGTTGGCGCCAGTATCGTCCAGAAGATGCTACAGCGCCAGCGCCGCCAGCCCTGCCGTGCGCGCCGCATGCCAGCCGGCGAAATCGGCCGGCTCCAGCGCCCGGGCGTACAGCCAGCCCTGCGCCTCGTCGCAGCCGGCGGCGCGCACGGCAGCTGCCGCCGCTTCCGTTTCCACGCCCTCGGCGACGACGCGGTAGCCGAGGTCGTGCGACAGCGAGACCATGGCGCCCACCAGTGCGCGCTTGCGCTCGTCCGCCTCGATGCCGCGCACGAAGCTCTGGTCGATCTTGACGACGTGGGCGGGAATGCTCTGCAGGTAGGACAGGCTGCTGTAGCCGGTGCCGAAGTCGTCGATCGCGATGCGCACGCCCACCGCATGCAGCGCGGCCAGCGTGCCGTCCGCCGCGGCCTGGTTGCCCATGGCCGCGCTTTCCGTGATTTCCAGCTCCAGCCGGTGCGGCGCCACGCCGTGCGCGCACAGGCGCTCGCCCAGCGTGGCGGCAAAGTCGGCCTCCAGCAGGTTCGGGGCAGCCACGTTGACGGACAGCGTCATGTCGATACCCGCATCGAGCCAGGCGCGCAGCTGGCGCAGGGCGGCATCGATCACCCATGCGGTGGCCGGGCGCGCCATCGACGTCTGCTCGACGATCGGCATGAACTCCCCGGGCGGGACGGCGCCCAGTCCGGGGTGGCACCAGCGCAGCAGCGCCTCGGCGCCCACGCAGTCACCGGTCGCCAGGTCGATGCGCGGCTGGTACACCAGGCGCAGCTGGTTGCTGGCCTCGAGCGCATTGCCGAATTCGGCCAGCAGCGTGAAGCGGCGCCGGTAGGCGGCATCCTGCACCGACGAGTGCACGGCCACCAGGGCGCCACTTGCGTAGGCATCCTGCGCCGCGCCCTGGGCGATGCGCAGTACGTCCAGCGCATCGCTCGCGCCGACCGCGAACGGCGCGATGCCGGCCGCAGGCGTCGTCACGAAGCGCGACGTGGACCAGGCGTGATGTCCCTGCAGCCACCCGCGCAGCCGCCCGCGCCATTCGTCCTGGGTGATGCCGGGCGCCGCCAGCACCACGAACTGGGTGGCCGCCACATGGTACATCTTGTTTGCGGACCCGAACTCGGCGCGAAACGATCGCACGGCTTCGGCGACCAGAGCGTCGACATAGGATGAATTCATCACCCGCGCGGCGCTGGCCAGCTGCTCGGGGCCGGCCAATTGCACGAACAGGGCCAGGCCGGTCTCGCCGCGCGGGCGATCCTTGGCGAGGTCGCTGAAATCGTCGATGTATTGATTACGGTTCGGCAAACCGCTGATCGGGTCGAGCCGACCCATCGCATGCTGCAGCTCGATCTGCGCCATCACCATGGCGGCCAGGTCCGCGAGCAGGCTGCGCTCCGCGTCCGTGATCTGCCGCGGCGCCGTGCCCAGCACGCACATCGCGCCCAACGCGTGGCCTTCGCGCGTCGTCAGCGGCGCGCCGGCATAGAAGCGTATCCCGCAACGGGCCAGGTGGCTGTCGCGAAATTCGGGATCCTCGGCCAGGTCGGGGATCACCAGGAACGATGCCGATTCGGCCACCGTCGCGCACGGCGCGCGCTCGCGCGGGATCGACCAGTGCTCCACGCCGACACGCGACTTGAACCACTGCCGGTCCGTATCCGTCAGCGAGACGGCAGCAATGGGCAGGCCGAATACCTGCGCGGCCATGCGGGTGATGCGGTCGAAGGCTTCCGAAGGCGGGGTATCGAGAAGGTCGAGCTTGCGCAGCGCGTCCAGGCGCGCCGCTTCGGGGTGGCAAATCATCGGTCGGTGAACGGTCAAGTCGGCATTGCGCGCCAGAAGGCGCTTGATCGGCGATGCGTGGCTTGGGCACCGTACAGGCATGTGTGCAATTCATTAACACACGGCAATACCTATTGTACAGGGGTTGCCGATATCCTGCCGCGCCCGCATGGCGTGCGCGGTACTTCTGTCGCGCTCGCGCATCAGTGCGCGCCGCGCATCACTTCACCCGTTGCTTTTCCAGCTTCCTGGCCAGCGTGCGGCGGTGCATGCCCAGCCGGCGCGCCGCTTCCGAGATGTTGAACTCGGTTTCGGCCAGCACGGCATGGATATGTTCCCATTCCAGCGTCTTCACCGACGTGGCGCGACCCGTCAGTTCCACTTCCCCGCTGCCCGCCACATGGGCGAACGCCGCCTCGATATCGTCCGTGTTGGACGGCTTGGCGAGGTACTGGCAGGCGCCCAGCTTTACTGCCTCGACGGCCGTGTTGATGCTCGCATAACCGGTCAGCACCACGATCAGCATCCCGGGGTCGTGCTGGTGCAGCATCTGCACGCATGCCAGGCCCGAGGAATTGCCCTTCAGCTTCAGGTCCACCACGGCATAGCCGGGCGCATGGTCGGCCAGCAGGCCGGATGCTTCGTCCACGTTGGCGGCGTGCAGCACGCGGTAGCCGCGCCGTTCGAAGGAGCGGCCCAGCGTGCGGGCGAAGGCTTCGTCGTCTTCGACGATCAGCAGGCAGCGTTGTTCTTCCGTCATTGTTCCAGCTCGTTGTTCCGGCTTGATTGGTCGGGCTTCTATTTCAGGGGCGCGGCGGCTTCGGCTTCCAGGGCGATCGAGGACAGCGGCAGCCGGATCACCACCTCGGCCCCGCCCCCGTCGCGGTTGCGCGCGCCCACGGTACCGCCCAGCTTGCGCGCCACGTTCACCACGAGGAACAGGCCCAGGCCGGAGCCGGGCTTGCCCTTCGTCGAATTATACGGTTTGCCGATCTGCGCCAGCACCGCCGGGTCGAAACCGGGCCCCGCGTCCGTCACGCACAGGATCAGGTGGCCATCCTCGCGCGTGGCGGCCAGTTCCACCCGGGCCGGGGACGCTTCCACGGCATTGTCGAGGACATTGCAGATCATTTGCTTCAACGCCTCGTCGAATACCACGGGCAGGTCTTCGCCGATGCGGTTGAAATAGAAGAAGTGCTGCACGGGCCGCGTGGCGCGCCATTCCTGGGCCAGCTCGTCCAGGAAAGTCGCCAGTGTGGTCTTGACCGAGGATTCGCCGCGCGCCTCGCCAGCCGACAGCAGGATGCCGGATACGATGGCCTTGCAGCGTTTCAGCTGGGTTTCCATTTCGCCGATCTCTTCGAGCAAGTCGGGATTGCGGGAGAACTCGGGCATGCGCTTCCAGTCGCCGAGGATGACGGACAGCGTGGCCAGCGGCGTGCCCAGCTCGTGCGCGGCCCCGCTCGCCAGCAAGCCCATGCGTACCACGTGTTCTTCCTCGGCCGCACGCTGGCGCAGATGCGCCAGCTGGGCATCCCCGGCGCGCAGGTTGGCGGTAATGCGGGTGATGAAGAAGACCAGCAGCGCGGCGTTGAGCATGAAGCAGATCAGCATGCCCTGCACGTACAGCGAGAGCACGCCGCCCGCATGCTCCACGTCCAGCGGCAGCGGCAGGTAGTTGCGCGACAGCCCGGCCAGGCAGGCGGCCGTGACCAGCACGAAGGTCCACGCATACGGCGGCGCGAGCAGCACGGCCGACAGGATCACCTGCAGCAGGTAGAGGAAGGCGAAGGGGTTGGTGGCGCCGCCGGACAGGTACAGTTGCGACGTGAGGATGGCTACGTCCACCAGCAGCGCCATGAACAGCTCGGTGTTGCGCACGTAGCGCACCTCGTGCCAGCGCAGGTGGCTGGCCACGTTGAAGGCGATCAGGCAGGCCAGCACCTGCAGCATGGGCACCAGCGGCAGCACGATGCCGTAGATGTAGGTGGCGGCCGTGATGGTCGCCACCTGGCCGAACACGGCGATCCAGCGCAGCTGGATCAGTTGCATCATGTTCTTGTGGCCGGCCGCGTACTCCACGCCGGCGGCCGCCACGCTCTCGCGCCGGCCGTCGGGCTTGCGCCATTCGCCGGCGCGGCGCTCTTCAGTCGCTGTCTTCATCCGTTTCTCTCGTGGCGCGCCGCTTATCGTAGCGCAGCACGAGATAATAGCCGCCCGCGACCATCGCGGCCAGCCCGAACCACGTCAGCGCATACACGAGGTGGTTGTTGGGGAAGGAAATCACGGTCAGGCCGCCGGTCGGCTTTTCGCTGGCGTCGCGCGGATACTCCTGCCCTGCCGGGGCATCGACGAAGAACGGTGCCGCCTGCGGCATGCCGCGGGCGATCGCGATCGGCGCCACGTCGCGCGTGTACCAGCGGTCGTTGACCGGGTCGTTTTCGCGCAGCACGCGGCCTTTTGGCTCGGGCAGGCGCAGCAAGCCCGCGATCTCGACCGGATCAGCCGCCACGGCGCATGGGTTGGCCCCGGCCCGCGGCGGCGGCGGCAACTTCAGGTCACCCGACTGCATGGGCACGAAGCCCCGGTTCACGAGCAAGATGCCCTCCTCCGTGCACATCGGTGTCATCAGCCAGAAGCCGATGCCCAGCGCCGTGGTGGTCTGCACGCGGGTCGTGTAATCGTAAAGGAAGGTGCCGCGCACCTTCACGCGCAGGTATTCGTGCGTGTCGGCCGTGATGCGCGGCCACTCGCCGGCGCGCGGCAGCGGTACGGGCGCGGCGTGCACGCGGGCATCCACGCGGGCGATCAGGTCCTGTTTCCATTGCAGGCGCTTGACCTGCCAGATACCGAGGGAAGCGAAGGCGCAAAAGAAAAACGCCGCAGCGGCGGCGAGGGCAATGCGCTTCCCCGTGGAGGGAAGCCGTGCCCGCGCTGTCGGCTGCGGCGTGGAGACGTCACCGGCCGGTGACGCTTCCGTTCCTGCGCCACGATGTGGCGCGTCGGTCATGGCATGTCGTGCGCCTGCTGCGGCGTCATGACATGAGGCATGTTCGGCATCATGTTCTTGTTCATGTGGTACATGACCCACAGCGAACCGGCCAGCGTGATGACAACGATGATGACGGTGAAGATCAGCGCCAGCATGTTCCAGCCGCCTTCCGACTTGGCGTTCATGTGCAGGAAGTAGACCATGTGCACGATCATCTGCACGGCGCCGATGCCCAGGATCACGAAGCCGGTGGTGGCCGAATCCGTGATCACCTTGTTCATCACCAGCCAGAACGGAATGGCGGTGAGGATCACGGACAGCACGAAGCCGATCACGTAGTCGCGCATCGAGCCGTGGACCGCGGAGCCATCGTGATGCGCGTCATGGTGATCGTCGTGGTGATCGCCGTGGCCATGATCATCATGACCGTGATGTTTATGGTCGCTCATGGCAGGACTCCCATCAGGTAGACAAAGGTGAACACGCCGATCCAGATCACGTCCAGGAAGTGCCAGAACAGCGACAGGCAGTTCAGGCGGCGCAGGTTTTCCGGAATCAGGCCGTGCTTGCTGATCTGGACCATCAGGGTCACGAGCCAGATCGCGCCGAACGTCACGTGCAGGCCGTGGGTACCGACCAGCGCGAAGAACGCCGTCAGGAAACCGCTGCGCTGCGGGCCCGCGCCCAGGTGGATCAGGTGGTGGAATTCATAGATTTCCACCGCCAGGAACGCCAGGCCAAAGATGCCGGTGATGCCCAGCCAGAGCAGCGTGCCGCCCTTGTTCTTCACCTTGGCCTGCAGCATCGCGAAGCCGTAGGTGATCGACGAGAACAGCAGGAACGCCGTGTTCAGGGCGATCAGCTTCAGGTCGAACAGCTCGGCGCCGCCCGGGCCGCCGGCGTAGTTGCGACCCAGTACGGCATAGGTCGCGAACAGGCAGGCGAAGATCAGGCAGTCGCTCATCAGGTAGATCCAGAAACCGAGCATGGTGCCGTTTTCCGAGTGGTGCTCGCGCACCAGGTAGCGCGAGCTATTGTCGGCGCCCACGGCGCCGGCGGAGGTTACGTAAGTATCAGCCATGGCTTCCCAGCAATGCGGTGTGGCGCTCTTCGGTACGGGCCACTTCTTCCGCCGAAATGTAGAAATCGCGCTTGTAGTTGAACGTGTGGACGATGATCGCGACCATCATGGCGATGAAGGCGGCGATGACCAGCGGCCACATGTGCCAGATGATGCCGAAGCCCACCACGGCCGACAGTGCCGCGATGATGAAGCCCGCGCCGGTGTTGGCCGGCATGTGGATCTTCACGAAATCCTTCAGCGGACGCTGGTAGCCGTTCTTCTTCATGTCGGCCCAGCTGTCGTTGTCGTGCACGACCGGGGTGAACGCGAAGTTGTAGTCAGGCGGCGGCGACGACGTCGACCACTCCAGCGTACGGCCATCCCACGGGTCGCCCGTCACGTCCTTCAGCTGCTTGCGGCGCATGAACGACACGAAGAACTGCATCAGCATCGCGCCGATACCGCCGGCGATCATGAGCACGCCGATGAAGGCGGCCACGAAGTACGGCTGCAGGGCCGGGTCTTCGATCATGTTCAGGCGACGCGTCACGCCCATGAAGCCCAGCGCGTACACCGGCATCCAGGCGACATAGAAGCCGATCACCCACAGCCAGAACGATACCTTGCCCCAGAACACGTCGAGCTTGAAGCCGAACGCCTTCGGGAACCAGTAGTTGATGCCCGCGAACAGGCCGAACAGCACGCCGCCGATGATCACGTTGTGGAAGTGGGCGATCAGGAACAGCGAGTTGTGCAGCACGAAGTCGGCCGGCGGGATCGCCAGCATCACGCCGGTCATGCCGCCGATCGTGAACGTGACCATGAAGGCAACGGTCCACATCATCGGCAGTTCATAGCGGATACGGCCGCGGTACATCGTGAACAGCCAGTTGAACAGCTTCGCGCCGGTCGGGATCGAGATGATCATCGTGGTGATGCCGAAGAAGGCGTTCACCGAGGCGCCCGAACCCATCGTGAAGAAGTGGTGCAGCCACACGAGGTAGGACAGGATCATGATCACGCAGGTCGCGTACACCATCGAGGTATAGCCGAACAGGCGCTTGGAGCAGAACGTCGACACGACTTCCGAGAAGATGCCGAAGCAAGGCAGGATCAGGATGTACACCTCCGGGTGGCCCCAGATCCAGATCAGGTTCACGTACATCATGGCGTTGCCGCCCAGTTCGTTCGTGAAGAAGTGCGTGCCCAGCAGGCGGTCCATGCCCAGCATCGCCAGCACGGCGGTCAGCACCGGGAAGGCGGCCACGATCAGGATGTTGGTGCACAGCGCGGTCCACGTGAACACCGGCATCTTCATCAGGTCCATGCCCGGGGCGCGCATCTTGACGATGGTGACGATCAGGTTCACGCCGGACAGCAATGTACCGACGCCCGCTATCTGCAATGACCAGATGTAGTAATCCACCCCGACGTCAGGCGAGGCGAGGATGCCGGACAGCGGCGGATAGGCCAGCCAGCCGGTACGGGCGAACTCGCCGACGAACAGCGAAGCCATCACCAGGGCGGCGCCCATCGCGGTCATCCAGAACGAGAAGTTGTTCAGGAACGGGAAGGCCACGTCGCGCGCGCCGATCTGCAGCGGCACCACGTAGTTCATCAGGCCTGTCACCAGCGGCATCGCCACGAAGAAGATCATGATCACGCCGTGGGCGGTGAAGACCTGGTCGTAGTGGTGCGGCGGCAGGAAGCCGGCGTTGTCGCCCAGCGCGATGGCTTGCTGGGCGCGCATCATCAGCGCGTCGGCGAAGCCGCGCAGCAGCATGATCAGACCGAGGATCATGTACATGATGCCGATCTTCTTGTGGTCGATACTGGTGATCCAGTTCTTCCACAGGTAACCCCAGACGCGGAAATACGTCAGGGCAGCCAGCAGGGCGATACCGCCCAGCGCGACACCGGCGAAGGTGGCGATCAGGATCGGCTCATGGAAGGGAATCGCTTCCCAGCTCAGCCTGCCGAAGAACGGATCGTTTTCAGTTGGATACGCTTGCATTGTTGCTCTTCATGGAAAGGGTGGTCTTGTCCGCGGGCGCCGTGCAGATTTCCGCGTCGGCCCGCGCCAGGCGCGCGACCTCGTTGGCGCCGCGGCGGCGCGCCTCCTGGTGGGCGGCGTGCTTGGCGTTGCGGTTCGCGTCTTCATGCATCTGCTGCGCCATGCAGGGCTTGCCCGGCTCGACGCACATATTGAGGATCGCGTTGTACAGCGTGCCATCGACGGAGGCCCAGCGGCGCACCGGATCCTTTTCGCTCGGCTTGGCCAGCTGCAGGTAGTCCGCGCGCTGCAGGGCACCGCCTTCGGCCTTCACCTTCGCCACGTAGGCGTCGAAGTCGGCATTGTTCATGGCGTGGTACTTGAAGCGCATGTGGGTGAAGCCGGAGCCGCTGTAGTTCGACGAGAAGCCGTCGTACGTGCCCACCTTGTTCATCACCGCGTTCAGCTGGGTTTCCATGGCCGGCATCGTGTAGATCATGCCTGCCATCGCCGGGATGTAGAACGCGTTCATGACGGTCGATGCGGTCATGCGGAACTTGATCGGGCGGTCGATCGGGGTCGCCAGTTCATTGACGGTGGCGATGCCCTGCTCCGGGTAGATGAACAGCCATTTCCAGTCCAGCGCCACGACCTGCACTTCCAGCGGACGCACGTCGGCCGGCAGCGGACGCTTCTCGTCCAGGCGCTGCAGCGGACGGTAAGGATCGAGCAGGTGGGTGCTGATCCAGGTGATCAAGCCCAGCACGATGATCAGCAGCAGGGGCACGCCCCAGATCACCAGTTCCAGCTTGGTCGAGTGATCCCAGTCGGGATCGTATTTGGCGGAGGTATTGCTCTTCCGGTAACGGAAGGCGAACCACAGGGTGAGGACAATGACGGGAACGACGATCAGACACATCAGGAGGAACGATACGATCACCAGATGAGCCTGCTGCGCCGCGATATCACCGGACGGATTCAACACTACCGTATTGCAGCCGGTGAGCCACAACAGGGAGAGAAGACCCAGTCCACTGCGAACAATTGAGGATTTCATTAAGTTATGTGCGCTACAGAGGATTGAGAACATGCTACTGTACCGTCACAGGCGTGCGAAATGGAATTGGACACTTTGTCTCACCCCGCTGGCAGGTTCTGTTTTAATGGATTTGTTTTTTTATCCATTGCGGCGTTTTGTACTTGACCGCACAGTCGGCGCCAAACAGTCGAGGTAAGGTTTCATCGTGTGTGATTCGGTTCGCAAGAACTTGTGTACAAACCATGAGAGACGAATATGGCAACGACTACCTATGACGGAAGTAACATCCCGGCGGATTATCAGCCAAGTCCCACCAGCAGCGGCGCACGCAACATTAATGCTCGCGATGGCGAAATACACCCCGGCGAAATCGCCGTGGGCGTGGTGATCGGCCGAGCGTCCGAATATTTCGACTTTTTCGTCTATGCGATCGCCTCGGTGCTCGTATTCCCTTCCCTGTTCTTCCCGTTCGACGACCGGCTGACCGCCACGCTGTATTCCTTTGTCATCTTCTCGTTCGCCTTCATCGCGCGGCCGTTCGGCACGGTGATCTTCATGTGGATCCAGCGGCGCTTCTCGCGCGAAGCCAAGCTGACCGGCGCCCTCTTCCTGCTCGGCACTTCCACGGTCGGCATTGCCTTCCTGCCCTCGTTCGCCAGCGCCGGCACCACGGCCATCGTGCTGCTGGCCCTGTTCCGCATCGCCCAGGGCGTCGGCCAGGGCGGCTCGTGGGACGGCCTGCCGTCCCTGCTGGCCCTGAACGCGCCCCAGAACAAGCGCGGCTGGTATGCGATGCTGGGCCAGCTGGGCGCGCCGGCCGGCTTCATGATCGCCGCCGGCATGTTCGCCTACATGGTCGCCAACCTGTCGGCGCTCGACTTCCTCGACTGGGGCTGGCGCTTCCCGTTCTTCGTGGCCTTCGCCATCAACGTGGTGGCCCTGTTCGCCCGCCTGCGCCTCGTCTCCACGCCGGAATACACCCGCCTGCTCGACGAACGCGAACTGGAACCCGTGAGCCTGTCCGAGCTGTCGCACACGCAGGGCCGCAACGTGATCATCGGCGCCCTCGCTGCACTGGCTAGCTATGCGCTGTTCCACCTGGTGACCGTATTCCCGCTGTCGTGGGTGCAGCTGTACTCGACCCGCCCGCTGGACTCGTTCCTGTGGCTGCAGTTCTGGGGCGCCGGCCTCGGCCTGCTGGCCACCATTGCCTCGGGCCTGATCGCCGACCGCTTCGGCCGCCGCACCACGCTCGGCACGCTGGCAGCGCTGATCGCCGTGTTCTCCGGCTTCGTGCCCACCCTGTTGCAGGGCGGCGAAACGGGGCAGAACATCTTCATCCTCGTCGGCTTCGCCCTGCTGGGCCTGTCGTACGGCCAGGCCGCCGGCGCCGTGACGGCGAACTTCGCGCCGCGCCACCGCTACACGGGCGCCGCGCTCACGTCCGACATGGCCTGGCTGGTCGGCGCCGCCTTCGCGCCGGTCGTGGCACTGGGCCTGTCCGCCCATTTCGGCCTCGGCTACGTTAGCCTTTACCTGCTGTCCGGTGCCGTGGGCTCGCTCGCCGCGCTGTCGGTCAACCGGGCGCTCGAGATCAGGAGTTGATCGTTCGATAATGCAGTGATCGAAGCGGCGGGCCTGGCCCGCCGCTTTGTTTTGTCCCGGCGAGTTTTGTCCCGGCGCTATGGAGCGATGTGTCCCGCCAGCCTCGCCTGAAAAAAACCATTGCAAATAAGATTCTTTTGGGAAATATCCGTTTGCATTTGGGTTAGAATCTCCGGCACTCGGCGGACGACGCCGATAACGAAACCTGTCGGGATGCCTCCGCCATGGCCGCAAGGCCCGGACGCGCGATCCCGCCCCTGCCGGAAACCTATCGTGTCCCCGTCCGACTCCTCTATCTCGTTCGCCATCGACCGCCGCCGCGCGGAATTCGCCGATCCGGCATTCGAAGACCGTTTCATTCGCCATTTCCTGCCGCTGCGCAACGCCCAGCTCAAGGGAAGCCTGCTGTTCGCAGCCGGCTTCTATATTGTTTTCGGCGTAACCGATATCACCACGCTGGGGTTCACGGCCATCGCCTGGGTCCTCATCGCACTGCGCGTGCTGGTGGCGCTGGTTGCCCTCGGCGGCTATTGCGCCGTCGACCGCCATCCCGACTCCGTCCCCGTCTCGATCCTCGCCTCGTCCGGCCTGCTCGTCGTGGCGATGGGCGTGTTCATGGTGGTGTGCTGGTTCCAGCCGGGCACGCTGGCATGGAATGTCATGTCGCTGGCCCTCATCGTCATGGCCGTTTACGTGACCTTCCCGAACCGCTTCCTGTACGCAGTGGCGATCGGCATCGGATCGAGCGCGGCGTTCAGCGCCATGCTTTGGGTGCAGGGCCTGCTGAAGCCGGACGACCTGCTGACCCTGGCCCTGCTGCTCGTGATGGGCAACGCCCTCGGCTGCATCGCCGCCAGCCGCTGCCAGGTTGCGCAGCGCGAGCAGTTCCGTTCCTCGTATCTGCTGCACCAGCTGGCCGATCGCGACCCCCTGACGGGCTGCTACAACCGCCGCGTGCTGCAGAAAGGCTTGCTGGAAGCGGAGCTGGCACGCAGCCGCCGCCATGGCACCGCCGTGGCCGTGATCCTGTGCGACATCGATCACTTCAAGCGCATCAACGACGAACACGGCCATGCCGCCGGCGACAGGATATTGGCCGACTTTGCCGGCCTGCTGCGCGCGATGACGCGCGACGGCGCCGACAGCGTGGTCCGCTACGGCGGCGAGGAATTCCTGGTGGTGCTGCCCGGCACGGAGCTGGACGGGGCCCGGGCCCTCGCCGAACGCATCCGCCGCGCCTTCGCCGGCCAGGCAGCGAGCATGGATGACGGTACGAAGGTATTCGCCACCGCCAGCTTCGGCATCGCGGCGGTGCCGGCGCGCCACGCCGACGTGCCTGCCACGTGCGAAGCCTTGATCGCGATCGCCGATGCGCAGCTGTACGCCGTCAAGCGCGGTGGCCGCAACGGCGTGCAGGGATCGATCGCGAGCGGCACGTCCATACGGGCAGCGGCGGCCGTGCCGCCGTCACCGGCAAGCCGCACCGGTCTCCATGGAGCCTGCCGCGGCCGGCGCGCATCAGCCGGCCCGGCCGGCGCCGCGTTTCGACGTGCCCGGCGATGATCCGTCACGCGGGCGCCAGGGCGCCTTTCCAGCCAAGCGCACGGGTCGGCTGGCGCCGCGCACGGGGCCTCACGCTTCGGCGTGCAGCAACTCCGCCGCCAGCTCCACCGGCACCGGCCGGCTGCACAGGTAGCCCTGGATCTCGTCGCAGCCTTCCTGCGTCAGGTAGCCCAGCTGATCCCGCGTTTCGACGCCTTCGGCGATGATGCGGCAACCCAGGCTGTGGCCCAGCGTGATCATCGAGCGCACGATCGCCGAACCAGGCGCGTCGTTCAGCATGTCGCGCACGAAGCTGCGGTCGATCTTCAGGTAATCGAGCGGGAAGCGGCGCAGGTACGAGAGGCTCGAGTAGCCGGTGCCGAAATCGTCGATCGACAACCGCACCCCCAGCTCCTTCAGCTGGCGCATCGCCACGATCACGCTCTCGATGTTCTGCATCATCAGCGACTCCGTCAGTTCGAGCTCCAGGTATTCCGGCGCCAGACCCGCCGCCTCGAGCGCGCCCAGCACCTCCTGCACGAAGCCGGCCTGCCGGAACTGGCGGACCGACACGTTGACGGCCACGGGCACCTTCGGCAGCCCGGCCACCTGCCAGACCCTGGCCTGCCGGCACGCTTCGTACAGCACCCACCCGCCGATCTCCAGGATGCGCCCGGTCTCCTCGGCAACGCCGATGAAGCGGTCCGGCGGGACCAGGCCCAGTTCCGGTTGCCGCCAGCGCAGCAGCGCTTCCAGGCCGGCCACGCGGCCGGTGGCGCAATCCACGCGCGGCTGGAAGTACAGCAGGAATTCGTGGCGCGTCAGCGCATTGCGCAGGTGCCCTTCGATCAGCGTGCGCTCCGTCACGCGGGCATTCATCTCGCTCGTGTAGAACTGCAGCTGGTTGCGCCCGCCATCCTTGGCGCGGTACAGCGCGATATCGGCGTGCTTGAAAAGGGAAGGAGCGGTATCGCCGTCCCGCGGATACACCGAAACGCCCATGCTGCAGGTGAGCGCCAGGTCGTGCGCGCCCAGGCGCATCGGCGCGCTGACGGCATCGAGCACCGCCTGCACGGTGCGCGGCGACAGCGTGCCGTCGGTCTGTCCCGGCTGATCGGGCAGCAGCAGGATGAACTCGTCGCCGCCAAGCCGCGCCACGGTGTCCGAATCGCGCAGCGCGCTGCGCAGCCGCCCGGCCACCGTCTGCAGCAGGCTGTCGCCCACCGCGTGGCCCAGCGTATCGTTGATCAGCTTGAAGTTGTCGAGGTCCAGCACCACCACCCACAGCTGGTGCCCGTAGCGCGCCGCGTAGGCGATGGCCTGCTCCAGCCGGTCCTGGAACAGGTTGCGGTTCGGCAGGCCGGTGAGCGCATCGTGCGTGGACTGGTGTTCCAGTTCCTGCTGGTAGCGCATGGCCGCCGTGATGTCGTTGATGACGCCGACCCAGTGCGTGGTGGCGCCGTGCTGGTCCAGCACGGGCGCCACGTGCAGCTGGTTCCAGAACAGCGTGCCATCCTTGCGGTAATTGCGCAGCACCACCGTCACCTCGCGGAAGGCGCCCAGCGCGTCGCGCAGCGCATAGATGCCTTCCTGTTCGCGGTCGCTGCCCTGCAGGAAACGGCAATCCCGCCCGATCACCTCGGCCAGCTCGTAGCCGGAGATGCGCGCGAAGGCGGGGTTGGCGTATTCGATCACGTCGTCGTTGCCGGCGCGCCGCGTGATCAAGATCGCGTTCACGCTGGCATCGAGGGCGCGGCTTTGCAGGCGCAGCTTCTCGCCGGCTTCGCGGCTGGCCGTGATGTCCTCGATGGTGCACAGGAGGCCGGCGATCTCGCCGTTCTGGCCGTGCAGCGGCAGCTTGTTGACGAGGTGGCGGCGCGGCCGTCCGTCGGGCCCCGTCAGCGTCTGTTCGCGGCCGCGCACGGGCCGGCCGGTCTCGATCACGCCGCGATCCTCGATCTCCTCGGCCTGGCGCTCGGCGGGGCTGAGCTGCCAGGGAAAATCGCGGTCGCGCTTGCCGATCACACCGGCCGGATCGCCCAGGCCGGAAGCGCGCGCGAACAGCAGATTGCAACCCACGTAGCGCAGCTCGAGGTCCTTCCAGAACACCTGCAGCGGCATCGTGTCGATCAGCCGGCGGTACAGCTGCTCGGACTTGTACAGGGCTCGCTCCGCGGCCACCTGCTGCGTGACGTCGAACGCGAACACGAGGCGGGCGCGGCGCCCTTCGTAGATCAGCGCATGCGACGAAATGCGCACGGAGATCGGGCGGCCGTCGCGCTTCATGTGCGTCCACACTCCCGAGGACTGCGGCAGCGCGTGCAGGTGCGCGGTGGCGGCAAGGTCCGCGGCCAGCCGGGCATGTTCCGACGGCGGCCGGATGTCGCGGATCGTCATGCGCAAAAATTCCGCCTCGGAATAGCCGTAGTGGCGGCACGCGGCGGCATTCACGCGCAGGAAGCGCAGCGACACGAGGTCGTAGATCCACATCGGCTGCGGATGGTCCTGGAACAGGTCGTCGAAGCGCGTCAGCGGGCGCCGGCTGCGCCACCCCCGCCCCTGCATGGGGAGCGTGCTGCGCGTCGGGGCTCGGTGCTGGAATCTCATCATCGGCTCCTGGCGGCGATATTGCAGTGAACTATAACCCGCCGCGTCCGCTTTGTGCGCAGTACGCCGACACGCGCTTGAGGGCTATTCCTACGCAAGGCGCCGGCGCCGTCGCCTAAGATGAGGTGTTGCCGGAACTTCAAGGAGAAGAAGATGTTTTCACTGAACAAGCTTAGCCCGACGATTACCGACATGATCCGCTTCGACCACTCGCACACCCTGGTGACGTTCCACCAGTACACGACGACGCAGAAGCCGAAAGTGAAGAAGGCGCTCGCGGAGACCATCTGCACCGCCCTGGAAATCCACGCCACGCTGGAAGAAGAGATCTTCTATCCGGTGATGCGCCAGCTCGAGGGCGCCGACCCCACGATGCTGAAGGCGGAACCGGAGCACAACGAGATGCGCCGGCTGATTGCGCAACTGCGTGCCACCCGGCCGACGGATGCGAAGCACGACGAGCTCGTGCACGAACTGATGCGCGACGTGATGCACCACGTGGCCGACGAGGAAACCGTGCTGCTGCCGGACGCGGAACGCAAGTTGAGCCGCGACCGCCTGAGCGAGCTGGGGGCCGAGATGACCCGCCGCCGCATGCAGCTCGTCACGCCGCAGGCCGGCAAGATCGCCAAGGACACCGCCATCGGCTTCTCCGGCAGCACCGCCGCGATGGTACTGGGCGTGGCCGGCGCGGCCTTCGCCGCCATGAAGCTCCTGCCTCGCAAGCCATCCGGCGCGCAGGCCTGAGCCCTCGCGGAAGCATCACCCGCGTATCACCTGGTCGCCGCCTGACCACTCACCTGCGCCCCGGCATCGGCCGGCAGGCGCAGGCTGTCCGCCACGCCCGCCAGCGCCACGGCGCCCATCGCCAGCAACGCGACGCGGAACGTGAGCGGGCTGCCACCGCCCCACCCTGCCAATTCCCCCAGCTTCAGCAGCAGCGCCGCCGCCGCGATGCCCAGTCCCGCGTTGACCTGCGCCAGCACGGAAAACAGCGTCGACGCCCCGCTCATCTGCGCCGATGGCACGTTCGCGAACGCCAGCGTATTGAGGGCGGTGAACTGCATCGAGCGGCACAGGCCGCAAAAGAACAGCACGGCCGCGACGAGCGGCAACGGCGTGTCGGCGCGCAGCAGGGCGCAGGCGCCGAAGCCGGCCGCCAGCAGCACGCCATTCCACACGAGCACCGCGCGCAAGCCGAAGCGGCGCATCACCCAGCCGGTGCCCGGCTTCATGGCGAGGTTGCCGGCGAACAGCGCGAGCAGCAGCAGGCCGGCCGTCGTGCCAGGCAGGCCGAACGCGAGCTGCAGCATCAGCGGCAACAGGAAGGGCGCGCTGCCGATGGCGATGCGCGACAGCGAACCACCGCGCACGGTCACCGCGAAGGTACGAATCGCGAGCGGCCGCAAGTCCATCAGCGGCGCCGCGCTGCGGCGAAAATGCCGCGCGCACCACCACAGCAGCGCGCCGCCCGCCAGCAAGGCCGCGGCGGCCGCGCCCCACCGGCCGTGGCCCGGAAGCTCCACGCCGACCATCAGCAGCGTGCACGCCAGCGCGCTGGCGATGAACCCCGGCAGGTCGAACGGCCGCGGTGCAGCCCCCTCGGCGGGAATCACGATAAAAGCCGCCGCCAGCAGCAGCACTCCGAGCGGCACGTTGACGAGGAAGATCCAGTGCCAGCTCCACGTGGCCGTGATGAGGCCGCCCAGCGCGGGGCCGATGATGGGCGCCGCCAGGCCCGGCCAGGTAATGGTGGCGATGGCCCGCACCAGCCCCTCCTTCGGCGTGCCGCGCAGCACGACGAGCCGGCCGACCGGCACCATCAGCGCGCCGCCCATCCCTTGCAGGATGCGCGCGGCCGTGAATGCGGCCAGGGACCCGGACAGCGCGCACAGCACCGAGGCCAGCGTGAAGACGGCGATGGCGGCCCCGAACACGCGGCGCGGGCCGAACCGGTCTGCCAGCCAGCCGCTGGCCGGAATGAACGCGGCCAGCGCCACCAGGTAGGCTGACAATCCAACCGACAGATGTTCCGGCCCGGTACCGAAGCTGGCCGCCATTTGCGGCAGCGACGTGGTGATCGCCGTCGCATCCAGGTTTTCCATGAAGAAGGCGGCGGCGACGAGCCAGGGAACGGCGCGCGCACGCCAGTCGGCGGCGGACTCGGGCATCGAGAGGACTGTTGTACAAAAACAGCACTATAGCCCGGCCGCCTCCCGGGTGGAATACTCAGCGCTTGTGGATGACCGCTTCCAGATAGGCTGCAGGCGCCACCAGCGAGGCGCCGCCGGATATGTCGAACTCGGCCGCCAAAGCCTCCAGGTCGCGCCGCAACGCATCCTGCCGATCCATATCGAGCGCCGCGAACGCCTTCAGCACGGGTCCGTAATAGTCGCGGAACACCTGCACCATGTGCGCCGGCGAGCGGTAGCGGAAGTTGAACTCACGCCGCGTGCAGCGGATTTCCAAGCCGGCGCCGAAGATTTCGCGCAGGTGCGCCTCGGTACCCCACAGCGGCGGCCCGGCTACGCCGGCCGGCGGCGGCACGTAGCCGCCCACCACCTTGAACATGCGCCCGATGAAGCCATCCGGGGTCCAGCTCGCCACCCCGATGCGCCCGCCCGGCCGCGTCACGCGCAGCATCTCGGCGGCGGTGCGCCGGTGATCCGGCGCGAACATCGAGCCGAACGTGGACAGCACGCAATCGAAGGCACCGTCCGCGAACGGCAGCGCTTCCGCGTCCGCTTCCTGGAACGCGACGTCGAGGCCCTCGGCCGCCGCGCGGGCCCGGCCCTTGTCGAGCAGGGCCGGCACGTAGTCTGTCGAGGTCACGCGCGCGAAGCGCCGCGCCGCGGCGAGCGTGGCGTTGCCATTGCCGGCTGCCACGTCGAGCACGCGATCGTCGGCGCGCACGTCCGCCGCCTCGGCCAGCAGCTCGCCCACGATCTGCAGCGTGGTGCCGACAATCGCGAAATCGCCGCTGGCCCAGGTCGCCTGCTGGCGCGCCTTGATGGCCGTGAAATCGGGTACCTGGTTCATCTCTGCCATTTCCGTCATGCTGATCTCCTTCAGTATTGGGTGGACATGCGTTGTCTCCCGCATGGCCAGCCATTATTGCGGCCCTCCCGCGCTTGACGCTTGCTCCGCCGTCGTCCATCCTTGACCAAACGTCCGGGATAGGTCCCGGCACGGAGGCGGCCCATGCCCATCGATACGCTGTCCGAGGTCCTGCGCACCGTGCGCCTGCGGGGTGCCGTCTTCTATGCCGTCACCGTGGGACCGGAATGGGCGGTCGAGGCGCCCGCCTCGGCCGAGGTCGCCGCGATGGTCGTGCCGGGGGCCGGCCGGGTGATCGCCTACCATGTCGTGCTCGAAGGCACGGCGTGGGCGTCGCTGCCGGGCGAAGCTCCCGTGCGCCTCGCTCCCGGCGATATCGTCATGTTCCCGCAGGGCGACGCGCACGTGATGGCCAGCGCCCCCGGCGTACCGCCGCTGCCGTTCTCGATGGACTGGATGCACGCGACGCATGCCCTGCCGAAGCCCCTGCCGCTGGCCATCGACGGCGCGACGCTGGCATGGGGGGACGCGGCGCGCCGTCCCGACGGGCGCAGCGACATCGTCTGCGGCTTCCTCGGCTGCGACCATGGCCCGTTCAATCCGCTGCTGGCCGCTCTGCCGAGGCTGCTGCACGTGCCGGCCGACGGCGCCGGCCAATGGTTGCGCCAGGCGATGCTGCAGGCGGCCTGCGGCGCCAGCGCCGAGGGCGGCGGGCCCGGCAGTGGCGCGCTGGCCGAGCGCATCAGCGAAACCATGTTCATCGACGCCGTGCGCCGCCATGCCAGCCGGCTGCCCGAGCACGCGACGGGCTGGCTGGCCGCCGTGCGCGACCGCCAGGTAGGCCGCGCGCTGGCGCTGATCCACGCCAATCCGCGCCACCCCTGGAGCGTGGCCGAGCTGGCGCGCGCTGCCGCGCTGTCGCGCTCGGCCTTCTGCGAGCGCTTCTCGGCCCTGCTGGCCGTGTCGCCCGCGCGCTACCTGGCGCGCTGGCGCATGGAGGTTGCCGCCACGCTGCTGCGCGAGGGCCAGGCGCCGGTGGCCGCCATCGCCTTCGAGGTCGGCTACGAATCGGAAGCCGCGTTTACGCGCGCCTTCACACGGCTGGTGGGCATGCCGCCGTCGCGCTGGCGTGCCGCGCTGCTGCATTAGGGAAGCGCCCCGGCGGCGACATGCCGCTTTCTCCTGCTGCGTTACTCCATGCTATAGAATCGTGCTCTTTGAACACGACCGGCAGGAACCATGACAGACGTTTACAAGCACGAAGGCAGGCAGGATGGCACGCAGGAAGGCCTCAAGCGTGGCCTGAAGAGCCGGCATATCCAGCTGATCGCGCTGGGCGGCGCGATCGGTACCGGCCTGTTCCTCGGCATCGCACAGACCATCCGCATGGCCGGCCCGTCGGTACTGCTGGGCTATGCGATCGCCGGCGTGGTCGCCTTCCTGATCATGCGCCAGCTGGGCGAGATGGTGGTCGACGAGCCGGTGGCCGGTTCGTTCAGCTTCTTCGCCGACAAGTACTGCGGCCCGCTGGCCGGCTTCCTGTCGGGCTGGAACTACTGGGTGCTGTACGTGCTGGTCAGCATGGCCGAACTGTCCGCCGTCGGCATCTACGTGCAGTACTGGTGGCCGGCCATTCCCACCTGGGTGTCGGCGCTGGCCTTCTTCGTGGTCATCAATGCGATCAGCCTGACGAACGTGAAGGCGTTCGGCGAGATGGAATTCTGGTTCGCGATCGTCAAGGTGCTGGCCATCGTGGGCATGATCGGTTTCGGCGTGTGGCTGCTCGCGTCCGGCACGGCCGGGCCGGAGGCGACGGTGGCCAACCTGTGGCAGCACGGCGGCTTCTTCCCGAACGGCGTGACGGGCCTGGTGATGGCCATGGCCGTCATCATGTTCTCGTTCGGCGGCCTGGAACTGGTGGGCATCACGGCGGCCGAGGCCGACGATCCGTCGCGCACGATCCCGAAAGCGACCAACCAGGCGATCTACCGCATCCTCATCTTCTACATCGGCGCGCTGGGCGTGCTGCTGTCGCTGTACCCCTGGCAGAAAGTGGTGGAAGGCGGTTCGCCCTTCGTGCTGATCTTCCATGCCCTGAACGCCAATGCGGTCGCGCACGTGCTCAACATCGTCGTGCTGACGGCCGCGCTGTCGGTCTACAACAGCTGCGTGTACTGCAACAGCCGCATGCTGTACGGCCTGGCCATGCAGGGCAACGCGCCGCGCTCGCTGCTGAAGGTGAACCGCCGCGGCGTGCCGCTGGCGGCGCTGGGCGTGTCGGCGATCGCCACCGCCATCTGCGTGAGCGTGAACTACTTCATGCCGGAGAAGGCATTGGGCTTCCTGATGGGCCTCGTGGTGTCGGCGCTCATCATCAACTGGGCGATGATCAGCTGGATCCACCTGCGCTTTCGCGCCGCGAAGCGCGCCCAAGGCGTGAAGACCGTCTTCCCCAGCCCGCTGGCGCCGCTGGCTAACTGGCTGTGCCTGGCGTTCCTGGGCGGCGTGCTGGTGGTGATGTATCTGACGCCGGGGTTGAGGCTTTCGGTGTACCTGATCCCGGCATGGGTGCTGGCGCTGTGTGTAGGGTATTGGGCGAAGCAGCGCAATGCGGAGGGAGTAGCGGCCTGAGCCCGGTTACGGGAAAACCGGTGGCTGCTAGTGTGGTCTCCACACTAGGCCACCTGCTCGCCGGGCTCCGCGCCGTCGGCCAGCACGCTGCGGTTGCGGCCGGCGCGCTTGGCGCGGTACAGGGCCATGTCGGCGGCATGCAGCATCGCTTGCGGCGTGTCGCCATCGGCCGGGATCAGCGAGCACAGGCCGATGCTGGCGGTGACGTGCGGCGCGGCCGAGGCGCCGGGGTGCGGGATGCCGAGGGCGGCGATGCGCCGGCACAGCCACTCGCCGTAGCGCGCCAGCGCTTCCGGCGTGGTATTGGGCAGCAGCACCACGAATTCCTCGCCACCGTAGCGCCCCGCCAGCTCGCCCGGCCGGCGTGAACCGTCGATCAGGGCCTCGGCCACTTCCTGCAGGCAGGCGTCGCCGCGCTGGTGGCCGTAGCGGTCGTTGAACAGCTTGAAATCGTCGACGTCGATCAGCACCACCCCCAGCGGCAGCTGGTGGCGGCGATGCCGCGCGAACTCGGTGGCCAGCTGGCGATCGAAGTAGCGGCGGTTGTACAGGCCCGTCAAGCCGTCCTGGTTCGCCAGATCGTCCAGCGTTGCCAGGGCCGCCTGCAGGCGCAGGTGGGTGCGCACGCGCGCCTGCACGACCGGCGCGTTCAGCGGCTTCGGGATGAAGTCGACGGCACCGGCGTCGAGGCAGGCGATTTCCGCTTCCGGCGACGATTGCGCCGTTACGAAGATCACCGCGCTGCTGCGCAGGTCCGGGTCGCGGCGGATCTGCTCGTTGACGGCGAAACCGTCCATGCCCTGCATTTCCACGTCGAGCAGGATCAGCTGCGGACGCTGCAGGCGCGCCAGTTCCAGCCCGGCCGCGCCGCTGGTGGCGAACAGTACGCGGCCCTGCTCGCGCACCATGGCCGACAGCAGGCGGATCGTATCGGCATTGTCGTCGATGATCAGGATGGTGCTCTTCGGCGCGGGCGCGGTCATCCACCCTCCTTCATCGCGGCCGGCAGCACGGCGAGCACGCCGTCGAAATCGAGCGCCGCCATCCCGGCCGCCACGGCCGCCTGCTGCTCCTTGTCGAGCCGCGCGGCCAGCGAACCGCGCAGCGTCTCGTAGACCGTGGCCGCATCGAGGTCGCGCTCGCGCAGCAGCGCGATCCACCGGCGCACATCCTCCGGCGCGGCCTCCGGCACTTCGGGCTGTCGCTGCCCGGCCAGCCAGCGCCGCGCCGCTTCGGTCGTGGCCTCCAGCTCGCGGCCTGCGGTGTCGAACAGCCGCGCCGCATCGCCCTCACGGCCGTCGCGCAATGCCGCTTCCAGTTCCACGGTCACGCCGGCGAAGGTACGCGCGCCCAGGCTGCCGACCGAACCGCGCAGCGCATGCAGCACCTTGCCCGCCGCCGCCGGGTCGCCGCCCTGCCAGGCGTGCCGCGCCCGCGCCAGTTCGGCGGGCGCCTCGCCCGCCATGCGCGCCACGAGCGCGACCAGCGACTGCAATTGCGCCGGGTTGCGCGCCGACAGCGCCGCCAGGCGGTCCACATCGAAACGGCGCGCCGGCGGCGCCTCGGGTTGCACGGCGGCCGGCTGCCGCCGCAGGTGTTCCTGCATACGCACCATCATCTGCTCCACATCGATCGGCTTTGGAATGAAGTCGTTCATGCCCGCGGCCAGGCATTGCTCGCGCTCGGCCGCGCTCACGCCGGCACTCATCGCCAGGATCGGCAGCCGCAAGCCGAGCCGCGTGCGCAGGATGCGCGTGGCCGTGTACCCGTCCATCACCGGCATCTGCACATCCATCAGCACGATATCGAAATCGCAGCGGTTCTGCCCCTGCTGCGCCGTCATCAGGTCGACCGCCTGCTGGCCGTCCGCCGCCGTCGTCACGACGGCGCCGGCCGGTTCCAGTATACCTTTCGCCACCAATTGGTTGAGCGCGTTATCTTCGACCAGCAGCACACGCACTCCGGCGAGCTCGGCCAGCGGCGCCGGCGCGGCTTCGGCGGGCTCGGGCAAGGCTTGCGGGGCCGCCGCCGCGACACCGGCCAATGCCGTGCGCAGGCTGTGCGCGGTGACCGGGCGCACCAGCGGCACCGTATCGGGCACCGGGCTGGCCGGCGCGGCACCGCCCGCCAGCTGCATGAACGCGACCGGATGCCCCGGCCAGCGTGCGGCCAGGCCGTCGCGCAGTTGCGCCACCGTGGCCGCATCGCCGCCGACCAGCACGGCGTCCACCGGCATTTCCACGGCCGCCAGCGCCTGGGCCGCCGAATCGGCCCAGCCGGCCGTCCAGCCCAGCGTTTCGACGGCCCGCGCCAGGCTGGCGCGGCTGACGCGCTGGGGTTCCACGATCAAGAGGCGCAGCGGCGCCGGCCCCGGCTGCGCCAAGGGCGGGGGCGCGCACGTCAGCGGCAGGGTGACGACAAATTCGCTGCCCTCCCCCGCCACGCTCGTCACGCCGATCTGGCCACCCATCAGCTCGGCCAGCTGGCGCGCGATCGTCAGCCCCAGGCCGGTGCCGCCGTAGCGGCGCGAGATGCCGGCATCGGCCTGCTCGAACGGCGTGAACAGGCGCGAGCGTTGTTCCGGGCCGATGCCGATGCCGGTATCGCGCACGGCGAAGCGCAAGGTCACGGTATTGCCGTGCCGCGCCAGGGGCGCCACGGAGAACACCACCTGGCCGCGCTCCGTAAACTTGAGCGCATTACCGACCAGGTTCAGCAACACCTGCTGCAGGCGCGTCGCGTCGCCGATGAAGGCGGTCGGCAGGTCCGGCTCCACGTCCACGACCAGTTCGAGCGGCTTGCCGCTGGCGCGCATGGCGGTGGCCACGGCTTCCACGATCTCGTCCAGTTCGAACGGCAGCGCGGCGATGTCGACACGGCCCGCCTCGATCTTGGAAAAGTCCAGCACGTCGTCGATGATGCCGACGAGGGTCTTGCCGCACGACTGGATCATTTTTACGTACTCGCGCTGCTGCGGCGCCAGCCCGGATTGCTCCAGCAGGTGGGCCAGGCCCAGCACCGCGTTCATGGGCGTGCGGATCTCGTGGCTCACATTGGCCACGAATTCGCTCTTCGCTCGGCTGGCGGCCTGGGCCAGGCGCTCGTTGCGCGCCTGGGCCAGCTCGGCCATCTTGCGGTCGGTGATGTCCATGGCCATCACGTGGAAGCCCTGCACGGCGCCATCGGCGCCGATGCTGGGAATATAGGAAGCCATCATGTGGCGCGGCCAGCCCGCCACATCGAACTCGGCTTCGAAATCGACGGCCTGCCCGGCCAGCACCGTATCGATATGGCTGCGCAGCCTGTCGTACATGGCGGGGCCGACCAGGTCGCCCAGGCGGCGCCCCAGCATGCATTCCGGCGGCATGCCCAGCAGCGTCTCGAAACGGCGGTTGGCAAAACGGTACACCTGCTCCCGGTCGAGGTAGGCGATCAGCGCGGGACTGTTGTCGGCGATCGTGCGCAGGAAGCGTTCGCTGTCGGCCAGCTCGCGCTCGATGCGGCGCCGTTCGGTGATGTCGTCCAGGAAGGCGCCGAACGAGCGCGTGCCGTCGACCTCGATCAGGCCGATCGTCATCTCCACCGGCACCTCGCTGCCGTCGCGGCGCAGCGCCATCAGCTCGATGCGCCGGCCCAGCACGGTGCTGGCACCGCCGGCCAGGAAGCGTGCCAGCCCGGCCTGGTGCGCGGCGCGCAGCGCCACCGGCACGATCACCTCGTGCAGCGGCAAGCCCGCGACCTCGGCGCGCGCCCAGCCGAACAGCTGTTCGGCACGGGGGTTCCAGTCCGTGATGCAGCCGTCGCTGCCCATGCCGATGAAGGCATCGTGCGCCGTTTCCAGGATCGCGCGGGTGCGCGCCTCGTTGTGGCGCACGGACTGCAGCGACTGCGCCACGTCGCGCGTGCGCTGCGCCACCCTTTCCTCGAGCTCGGCGTTCACCTGGGTCAGCTGGCGCTCCTTGTCCTTCAGCCGCGACAGGCTGGTGTTCACGGCGCCCGTCAGGGCCGCCAGTTCCGCGAAGCTGCCCTGCGGCACCTCGATTGAATGGTGTCCGCCCTTTTCGATGTCGGCGGCCAGCAGGGCGGCCTTTTGCAGCGGCCGCGTAATGCGGCGCGAAACGCGCCAGCCGACCAGCGAGAATGCCAGCGCCACGGCCACGCCGACCATGAACACGCGCATCTGCAGCGACCTTACCTCGGCATAGGCCGAGCGCGTGTCCTGCCGGGTCAGCACGAGCCAGCCGAGGCCGGGGTAGCTGCCGTGGCCGCGGGTGACGGCGCCGCCGACCAGGTAGTCGCGCCCGTCGGGCCAGCGCTGTTCCGCATAGCGTCGCGTACCGCTGCGCAGCGCGTCGAGCATGGCCGGCTGCACGACGGCGCCCGTCACCGAAGCCGGGCCGGCCAGCACCTTGCCGTCGAGCGCAACGATCAGCGTTTCGCCATCGCCACCGCCGGCCGCATCGATCTGCTGGCGCATCAACTCGGCCCAGCGCCAGTTCAGGTGCGCGGCCACCACCCCGGCCATCCGCCCATCCGTACCCTGCACCGGGAACGCCACATCGACGAAACGGTGCGGCGCGCCATCCTCCTGGGGCAGCAGCCTGGCGAGCAGCTTGGCGTCGTGCACGTCGTGCACGTGGCGCCCTTCGCGCGCGCCGGCAAACCACGGCCGCCTGGTGACGTCGGCCCCTTCGAGCATGCCGCCCGTCGCGACGCTCACCTTGCCGTCGACGCCGGCCAGGCCGATCCAGGCGTACAGCGGATAGCTCGCCTGCAGGTTTTCCACGATGCGGCGCTTGTCCGCCAGTGGCGTTTCCGGCGCGGCGAATTCGCGGCGCGACGCCAGCAGCCTTACCTCGCGGTAGCGCTCGTGCATCGTGCTGTCGAGCTGCTGGGCGGCGTAGGCGGCGCGGTCGGCCAGTCCGGCGCCGACCGAGCGCTTCAGTTCGTCCGTCGCCAGGTCGCCAAGCAGCACCACGAGAACGGTGGTCGACAGCAGCGCGGACAACGCCAGCCACCACGACAGGTAACTGCCGAGACGGCGGCGCGGCAACAGCCGCGTAATGATGGAGGGGGTGGCGCTCCCCGGAGAACGAAACATCGGTGCTTCCTGAAATAGTGATAAGGCTCAGGAACCGGGGGCGGGGGTTCGCAAAATGACTGGCGGCCGCGCGTCGCGGGGACGGGCGGCGGGAATCGCCAGTGTAACCCGGCTGGCGCCGCGAACGGGCGCCGCGGGCCATTTTTTGCGGTCGGATCGACCTCGGATGTTGCCTTGGCGCATCACTCCTCGACGCGCCTCGGCCGGGGCATCAGGCGGCGCGCAGGCCCATCGCCGGCACGTCGTTCTGCGAGAATGCCACGCGGAACTTGCCGCGGCGGTCGCCCATCAGGATGCGCAGGTCGCCGATCGCGATGTCGGATACTTCGTGCATGCGGATCAGCAGGGACGCGCCGATTGCGAGGCGGTAGTGGCGGATCTTGCTGATCACGGGTGGAGCCACGTCCAGGAGGCGGGCCAGCGCAGCGTCGTTCTTCAGGTCCAGGCGGTCGATCAGGTGGTCCAGCAGGCGGTTCGGGTCGTAGTTCAGCAGCGGGTCATCGTTCTTCGCGCTGGTGTTGGCGGCGGCAATGTGGTTGGTGGTGGTGCCGGCGGCGGTGGTAAAGGTCGTCATAACGTTCTCCAGAGTTTGCAATTCACGGCCCGGATCGGGCTTTGTCGGCCGGTATGCGGGCGAAGGCCGCGGATGGGCGTCGCTGTCGTTACCGGTGGTGTGAGATGCGCCAGGAGCGGCGTCCCCGCGGAGGTGCGGAAGGGAACTCGGTCCGCGCGGCAGGAGTTTAGGGGCGGCGGAGTGTTCCCATATTGCACGAAAAATTCTTTATATGCAATCGTCATCGCAACTGTAGTTTTTTCGCAATCGCATCCAGCGCCGCGCCGCGCGAACGCGCGCGGCGTTAGGATGGGTGCAAAACGATACGAGGAGATCGCGATGGGACCTGAAGGGCGTGAAGCGCAGGATCCCCCGGTTCCCGCCGTGCGGGCGCTGGCGGGCGACCGGCTGCCCGAATTGCTCGACCACCTGCCCGCGGGCGTCGTCGTGCTCGACGCTGGCGGCGTGGTGGTGTCGGCGAACCACGCGGCCGCGCGATTGCTGGGCCGCGACGCCGGCAAGATGGTGGGCCTGACGGCATCGAGTATCGAATGGGGGCTGCTGGACCGGCATGGCGAGCCGCTTCCCGAACAGCTCTACCCCGTGTGGCGCGTGCTCACGCGGCGCACCGACGTCGCCGATTGCGTCGTCGGCGTCAAGCGTCAAGACGAGAATGAAATCAGCTGGTTGCTGTGCAACGGCTACCCGGTTTTCGACCCGGCCGGGAAAGTGCAGGAAGCCGTCGTGTGCTTCACCGATTGCACCGAACTCAAGCGCACTGAGGAACAGCTGCGCAAGTCCGAGGAGCGGCTGCGTCTCGTGCTGCTGGGCTCCAACGACGCGACCTGGGACATCGACCTGCGCACCGGCGGGGTCTACTATTCCGGCCGCTGGTGGGACATGCTCGGCTACCCGTCCGACACGGTCGCGACCAGCAACGACAGCTGGCGCCACTTCATGCACCCGGACGACCTGCCCGTCGTCGACAGCTTCCTGCAAGCGTTGCTGAAGGGCCACGAGCGCACCTATTCGATCGAATTCCGCCTGGCCCACCGCGACGGGCACTACGTGCCGGTGCTGGCGCGCGGCTACGTGCTGCGCGACGAAAGCGGCCGTGCCCTGCGCGTCTCGGGCACCAACACCGACCTTACCGAACGCAAGGAGGCGGAACGGCGCATCTACGAGCTGGCCTACTTCGACCAGCTGACCGGCTTGCCGAACCGCCGCCACCTGCTCGAGCAGATGCAGCGCCTCGCCAGCCGCGCCTCGCGCGTGCCCACCATCGGCGCCCTGCTGTTCATCGACCTCGACAACTTCAAGCAGATCAACGACACCCTAGGGCATGCGGCCGGCGACCTGATGCTGCGCCAGGTGGCCGAACGGCTGCGCCACGCCGTGCGCGAGACGGACCTGCTGGCCCGGCTGGGCGGCGACGAATTCATCGTGGCGCTGGAAGATCTGGGCACGACCGCGGACGAGGCGGCGGTCGAGGCCGGGAAAGTGGCGCACAAGATTCTCGCCGTGCTGGCGCGCCCGCACCCGCTGGGCCGGCACGCGGGCGGGCGCAGCTGCACGATCACCCCGTCCATCGGCGTGGCCCTGTTCGGCCACCAGCGCGGCAGCGTCGAGGCGGCGCTGCGCCAGGCCGATATCGCGATGTACCACGCCAAGAGCGCGGGCCGCGACACGGTGCGCTTCTTCGACCCGGCCATGCAGGCCGCCATCGACGCGCGCAGCGCGATGGAGGCGGACCTGCGCGAGGGCTTGCGCGCGCACAGCTTCCCGCTCCACTGCCAGCCGCAATTCGGGGCCGACGGCCGCGTGGTGGGCGGCGAAGTGCTGCTGCGCTGGCAGCATCCGCGGCGCGGCCTGGTGGGGCCGGCCGACTTCATCGGCCTGGCCGAAAGCACCGGGCTGATCGTGGGCATCGGCCTGCAGGCGCTGCGCGATGCCTGCCTGTGCCTGGAACGGTGGTCGCACATCCCCGGCCTTGCAGAGCTGACGCTGGCCGTCAACGTCAGCGCCTGCCAGTTGCAGCAGCCCGATTTTCCGGAACGGGTGCTGGCCGTTCTGGCGGAAACGGGAGCGCCGCCCTCCCGGCTGTCGCTGGAGCTGACCGAAAGCGCCTTCGCGCGCGACGTGGACGACGTGATCGCCAAGATGACGCGCCTGCGCGCGCACGGCGTGCTGTTCTCGCTGGACGATTTCGGCACCGGCTATTCCTCGCTCAGCTACCTGAAGCAGTTCCCCCTGTCCGCCCTGAAGGTGGACCGCTCCTTCGTCAGCGATGTGGAACATGTGGCGAATGCGGGGGCGATCGCCGAGCTGATCGTATCGCTCGGCAAGACCCTGGGCCTGAAGGTGATCGCCGAGGGCGTGGAGAACGAACACCAGTTCGCCTTCCTGCGCGAGCACGAATGCGACGCCTACCAGGGCTTCCTGTTCGCACCACCGCTGCCGATCGGCGAATTCGAGCGGCGCTACGCGGTGGCTTGACTTGCATCTTGCAACCTAAGCTCTGCAACAAAAAATACATGAGCCAGCTTGACTTGCGGTTTGCAACAGCGGATGCTGTGAAGCGGACCCGATGGAGAGCACGGATGAGCGACGCGAAGGGCAACGGCAAGCGCGATGGCCGCGGCAACAGTGAAGACCGGCGCAACAATGCCGCTCTTGCGGCCGTCGTCGACCAGGGTATCCGCTTCGACAAGGAACGCGGCGCGGCACTCGCCTGGGCTTACCTGGCGCAGCATGGCGTGTCGCCCGAAACGATCCTGCGTGTGCTGCAGGCGCCGGCCGGCGGCCCGCCGCCGCGCCGCAACGGCCCCGGCATGGTCGACGGCGCACCGTTCCGGTGTTGAGCTCCGGCGGCCCTGCCCGCCGTTGATCCGCGCCATTGATTCACGCCGTTGATTCACGCCGTTGATTCACGCCGTTGATTCGCACCATTGATCCGCGCCGTTAAGTCGCGCCGTTAAGTCAATTCGCGAGTCACTCCTTACTACCATCCAGCGCAGCCGCTACAATGGGCCATGACCGCACCGCCCATTGACTTCACCGCGCCCGTCCCGCACCCCGACGAAGCCGGCCGGCTGGCGCTGCTGCATGCCCTGCAACTGCTCGATTCCACGCCCGAGCCCGTGTTCGACCGGATCACACGGCTCGCCAGCCGCTTGCTGAACGTGCCGATCGCGCTGTTCTCGCTGGTCGACCGGGACCGCCAGTGGTTCAAGTCGCGCGCCGGCACCGACTTGCGGGAGACGCCGCGCAACATCTCGTTCTGTGCCCATGCGATCCTGCGGTACGAACCGCTGGTGGTGAACGATACCCTGCTCGACCCACGCTTCGCCGGCAATCCGCTCGTGCGGGGCGAACCCCAGGTGCGTTTTTATGCAGGCGTGCCGATCCGCACGCGGGACGGGCATCCGATCGGCACGCTGTGCGCGCTGGACACGCGGCCGCGCGAGCTCGCGCCGGACGAACGGGCCGCCTTCGAGGACCTGGCGGGCGTCGTGGCCGACGAGGTGCACCGGCGCGAGCAGCTCACCCTGGTGCGCGAGCACGTGCAGGAGGCTGACGCGGCCATGCGCGGCACCGAGGCGCGGCTGCGCTCCATTTTCGACCTTGCCAGCTTCGGTATCGCCCTGATCGACGCGGCCGACGGCAGCTGGCTCGCCGTCAACGCGGCGGCCGGCGGCATCCTCGGCTACACGGAGGAGGAGTTCCGCCGGCTCACCTATCGCCAGATCACGCATCCCGACGACCTGCCCGGCGACATGGCGCTGATCCGCGAGCTGCTGGCAGGCCGGATCACCCAGTACGAGCGCCAGAAACGCTACCTGCGCCATGACGGCAGCCCCGTGTGGGTGCACACGAATGTCAGCCTCAAGCGCGACGAGGATGGGCGCCCGGAGTACTTCATCGTCGCCGTCATCGATATCCAGGCGCAAAAGACGGCCGAGCACCAGCTGGCCGTGCTGCATGGCCAGCTGGAGGCGCGGGTGGCCGAGCGCACCCGCGAGCTGCTGGACGCCAACCGCCACCTCACCGAAGCCATCGGCCGCCAGCGCCAGGCGGAGGCTGCGCTGCGGGGGCGCGAGGCGGAGCTGTCCAGCATCCTCGAGTATGCGAACGATGCGTATATTGGCGCTGACGAGCACGGCCGCATCACTGCCTGGAACCGCCAGGCCGAGCGAACCTTCGGCTGGACGGCCGAGGAGGCGGCAGGCCGGCTGCTGGAAGAGTTGATCATCCCGGCCGAGCTGCGCGCCCAGCACGGGAAAGGGATGGCGCGCTACCTCAGCTCTGGTCACGCGGCGGTGCTGGGCAAACGGCTGGAATTGCCGGCCGTGCGCAAGGATGGCAGTACGCTGACGGTCGAGATCCGGATCCACGCCACCGATATCGAGGGCCGGGTGACGTTTTCCGCCTTCCTCCATGACATTTCCGCCCGCAAGCGGGCCGAAGCGCAGCGCGAACACGATATCCGGCACGATCCGCTGACGGGCCTGCTGAACCGGCGTGCGCTGGAAGAGTTGTTGCCGCAGGCGCAAGCCCGCGCGCGGCGGCACGGCATCACGTTTGCCGTGCTGTTCATCGACCTGGACGGCTTCAAGGCCGTCAATGACCGGCTCGGGCATGACGCGGGCGATGCCCTGCTGCGCGAGGTGGCACGGCGCCTGCGCGACTCGGTGCGGGAGAACGACAGCGTGCTGCGGCTGGCGGGCGACGAATTCATCGTGGTGCTGGAGGGCGAACACTACACGCTCGGCCAGGCGCGCACGGTGGCGGCCAAGCTCATTGCCGCGCTGGCGCGGCCCGTTGCGGTAGGCGAGGATACGGCGCAGGTGGGCGCCAGCATCGGGATTGCGCTGCACCACGGCGGCGATTCCCGCTCGGCGGGCGAGCTGCTGCGGGAAGCGGATCGCCAGATGTACCTGGCGAAGGAAGCGGGCCGGGGCAGCATCCGCCCCGGCGCCGAAGGGGAATAGCCGGGCTCAGTGGCTGGCGTTCATCGCCTGCGCCGCGGTGGCACGGGCGGCGAAGTAGCAGGCGCCGGCGCAACGCTCCAGGCTTTCGCGGTCCAGCACCACCACCATGCCGCGGCGGCACTGGATCATGCCTTCGGCGGCCAGCTTGCCGGCGGCGGCCGTGATGCTTTCGCGGCGCACGCCCAGCAGGTTGGCGATCGATTCCTGCGTCACCTTCAATTCATTGGACGGCGAACGGTCCAGGCGCTCGAGCAGCCAGCGGCACAGCTTCTGCTCGATGCTGCTGTGGCGGCTGCTGACCACGTTCTGCGCCAGCTGCGCGAACAGGCAGCTGGTGTAGCGCATCAGCTGCTGGGCCAGCATGCCGCCCTCGGCGAACAGCGCGCGCAGCGCATCGGTGCGCATGCGGTAGCCGTAGCCCGCGGCCTGCACCACGGCCGTGTTGCTGGCCCGTTCACCCTTGTACATCGTCACGCCGGCCACGCCTTCGCGGCCCACGACGGCGATTTCGGTCGTCACCCCATCCTCGTTCACATATTGCAGCGACACGATCGACGTGGTGGGGAAGTAGCTGTATTCGATTTTCTCGCCGAAGTCGTACAGATGCTTACCGACAGGCATCGCCACCAATTCCAGCTCGGGGAGCAGGCGCTCCAGTTCGTCCAGCGGCAGCGCACGCAGCAATTCGTTCTGCTGGACGCCCGTCATGCTGATGCCCTGCGGCGCGGCCTTGCCACGCGGCGCCTTCGCAACCGTCGTGGACAAGTTGATCATCGATGGGGGCAGGGAAGTGGATTCGGTGTGCGTTGTCTTAAACATTGTCGTTGTCCTCTGCGTAGTCTTTATTGGTTATGTCGTTTCGTTGTCATTTCCTCCACTTTATGGTTGAGCCACGTTTTTGAGAGTCGGACTACTGTAGGACACGATGTAGTACTGAGACATGAGGGCATGTAATCTCAGTCCTACGTGAACTGGCGCACATTCAAGCGCGGGCGATCGGCGGAAAATAGGCTTCATCGGCAAACGTATCCCGCAACCTGATGAAAGCGCCCATGAACAGCATCTTCAAAGTGTCCTATGCCCTGCAACGCCAACAACGCGCTGTCGAGCGCACGCTGTACGCCAGCTCGGCGGAAGAAAGCGTGGCAGCCTCGAAGTGGGTCGATGCGTGGCACCGCCTGGTGCAGGCCCGTCTGGACAAGATGGCTGAAACGAGCCGCTACATCGACAGCCGCGGTCGCTTCCTGCACTGATCCGCCCCCGCGGCGCCCGTCGCGCGGCCCCCGCACTGTCTGCTCTCGCTCGCTATCGTTCGATCTTGCCAGGCAATCAATTTACCCGGCAGCCGCAATCCAGCCCCGTCGATGACGCGGTGACCACTCAGTTATCACCCTTTTAATACTTTCTTGCGCTTCTCCCCGTGTGCTAGTATGCGGCGGCGCGAGCCCTCACGGGCTCGTTGCCGTATACATGACCGCTGCGGGCCTACCCGGCCACGCGTGGCGCGGAGACAACCCAACACACCTTGGAGAAGCAGTGAGCATTTTCAGAACCAAAAACCTTGACGACATGGTCGCGGCCAGTCGCACGCCCGGCGGTTTGAAGAAAGTCCTGGGCCCCTTCGACCTCGTCCTGATGGGCATCGGCGCCATTGTCGGCACCGGCATCTTCGTCCTCACGGGTACCGGCGCGCTGACGGCGGGGCCCGCGCTCCCGATCTCCTTCATCGTTGCCGCCCTCGCCTGCGGCTTCGCGGCGATGTGCTACGCGGAATTCGCATCCACCGTGCCGGTGGCCGGCTCCATCTATACCTACAGCTATGCCACGCTGGGCGAACTGGTCGCCTGGATGATCGGCTGGGACCTGCTGCTGGAATACGGCCTGGCGGCATCGGCCGTCTCGGTCGGCTGGTCCGGCTATTTCCAGTCGCTGATCGCCGGCTTCGGCCTGAAGCTGCCGGCCGCGCTGACGGCGGCGCCGGGCGCCGTACCGGGCGTGGTCTCCTACTTCAACCTGCCGGCCTTCCTGATCATGATGGTGCTGACCATGATGCTGTCCTGGGGCATTCGCGAGTCGGCGCGCATGAACAACATCATGGTGGCGATCAAGGTCGGCGTCGTGCTGCTGTTCATCGTCGTCGGCGCGCGCCACGTGCAGCCGGCCAACTGGCAGCCGTTCATGCCGTTCGGTCACACCGGCGTGCTGTCCGCCGCCGCCATCGTGTTCTTCGCCTTCATCGGTTTCGACGCGGTCACCTCGGCCGCCGAGGAAGTCAAGCGCCCCGAGCGCGACCTGCCGATCGGCATCATCGGCTCGCTGGCCGGCTGCACGATCCTGTACGTGGTCGTCTCGGCCATCATGACGGGCATCGTGCCCTTCATGGAATTCAAGGGTGTCGACCACCCCGTGTCGCTGGCGCTGAAATATGCCGGTGAGAACTGGGTGGCCGGCTTCGTCGACCTGGGCGCGATCCTCGGCATGACGACCGTGATCCTGGTGATGTCCTACGGCCAGACGCGCATCATCTTCGCCATGTCGCGCGACGGCCTCTTGCCCAAGCGGCTGTCCTCGATCCACCCGACGCACGGAACGCCCTACTTCGCCACCTGGATGGTCGGTATCGTGTTCGGCCTGCTCGCCGCGCTGATCCCGCTGGACGTGCTGACCGAATTGATCAATATCGGCACGCTGGCCGCGTTCTCGCTGGTCGCCATCGCCATCATCATCCTGCGCAAGCAGCGCCCCGACCTGCACCGCGCCTTCCGCTGCCCGGGCGTGCCCGTGGTGCCCCTGCTGGCCGTGGCCTTCTGCGTCACCTTGATGGCTTACCTGTCCTGGCACACCTGGCTGGCGTTCGGCATCTGGCTGGTCATCGGGCTGGTCATCTACTTCACGTATGCGCGGCATCATTCGGTGCTGAACAAGCAGAAGTAGCCACTGGTGTCGGACATTTTTTCCGGGGCTTTTTCCGGAAAAAGTGTCGGACACCGGTTTTCTTCGCCGGAGTCGGCGAGATCTGGCGAAAAACGGTGTCGCACAACCATTCGCGAGCGAATGGTGTCCGACACCAGTGCTTCAGCGCCGCGGATTGCCTTGCGCTTTCTAGAACGCCACCCTCACCCCCACGTTCACGCGCCGGCCCACGTCCTCCAGCATCAGGAACTGCCCTTCGTTGTTGGCGTACTCGCGCGCATTCTGGTTCGATACGTTGATGGCGTCCGCATAGATCGCGATCGTCGGCGTCAGGTTGTAGCGCAGGCTGGCGTCCGTCTGCCCGTACGCGGCGCGGTTGCGCGGCTGCGTGCTGCCGCCGCCGCAATCGATCGAGAAGTGGTTGCGCCAGTTGTAGCTCACGCGCGCCTGGAAGTTGCCCTGCTCGTAGAACACCGAAGCGTTGTACGACTGCTTCGACAGCCCCGGATAGCCGCACACGAGGTCGGCTGCCTGGCCGGCGCGCTCCGCGCTGGCATCGACGTACGTGTAGTTCGCTGCCACACCGAAGCCGCGCAGCCACGGCATGCCATCGTCGAACGCGTACTGCGCGGCGATTTCCGCGCCCTTGATCTTGCCCTTCTGCCCGTTACGCACGCGACTGTCATGCACAACCTCGTCGTACTGCGGGATGCGCATGTCCACCAGCTGCGTTTCCAGGAAATCCGATACCTTCTTGTAGAACAGCGCCCCGCTCACGTAGTTCGTCTTCGACAAGTACCATTCCCAGGACAGGTCCAGGTTCTTCGACTTCATCGGGTTCAGGAAAGGATTGCCGCCGCCGGTCTGCACGTCGCCGTAGCGGCCTCCATACCAGTTGTCCACGCCCATCTGCGACAGCGTGGGCCGCGTCTCGGTCTTCGAGGCCGCCAGGCGCAGCAGCATGTCCTTCGTCAGGTCGAACTTGATGTTGGCCGAAGGCAGGTAGCTGTTATAGCTGTTGTCCACGCTCTTCGCCACGCGCGGCCCCCAGTTCAGGATGTAGGTGGTGTCGTTCGGGCTCTTCACGGCCGACAGCAGCTCGCGCGAGAAACCGGTCGAGCGCGATTTCACGTGCACCACGCGCACCCCGGCATTGGCCGACCACCGTTCGCCTTCCCATTTCGAGTCGAAGAAGATGGACGCCACCTTTTCCTTCACGCGCCACATCGACGCGGGTGCCGCGTAATTGATGCCCATCGGTCCGTTCGGATACTTCGTGGGATCGGAGTACAGGGCCGGATCGTTGCTCTGCCCCAGCAGTGACGGCTGGTTCAGGTAAGCCATGTATTCGTACGGATCGAAGCGCAGGAATGCCTTCGGTACCTGCCCGCCGCTGCCGAAGAAATCGTCCATCGGCGTCACCGTGAACAGCGACGCGGGCAGCGCCACGTGATAGCCGCTGAAGGCGTTCCACGAATCGGCCTCGTATTCCTGGCGTCCCACCTGGCGCTGCGAATACGCAAGACCGGTGTCGATCCCCCGGAATGGCCCCGCTTCACGGCTCCAGGACAGCGCCAGACGGCCCTCGTGCAGCTTGTCGAAGTTGCTCACTTCGCCGTTCGACACCGCGTGGGCGCGCACGGCCGTCGGGTCGGCGATGTTGTCGCCAAAGGTCACCGTGGGCGCGCTGCCGAAGGTCAGCACGTCGCCATTGCGTGGCACCATGCCGGCCACGATCCACTGGTCGGGTGTCTGTGACGTCGTGCGCGACGTCGAGATGTCGCCCTCCAGCTTCCAGTCCGGCGCAAGGTTCCATTTCGAATTCAGGCCGAATGCCTTGGTTTCGGACAGCCGGTCCCCGCCCTTGACGATCATGTCGTTCGAGTTTGCCTCCGTCAGCGGCAGGCCTTCGCCGACGATGGCAGGGTTGTTCGCATAGAAGTTCGAGCCGGGGCGCAGCAGCGACGTCACCTGGTTATTGCTGTCGTACTGCACGCCCACCTGCACGGGATTGAGCCAGTCGCTGAAGGCGATCACGTTGTTGCGCTGGTCCAGCCGGGAATACAGCGCGTCGGCCGACAGCTTCCAGTCCGGCGACGGGTTGTACTGCACGGTCAGGTTTCCGACGAGGCGCTTGCGCGATTCGTCCTCGACCTGGAAGCCGAAGCTTTGCGGCATGTACAGCCGCTTCGTCGTCACGTCGGCCGTCGTCAGGCCGCGCGAATTCAGGTCGCCATTGATGATCTGCACGTCCCTCAGCTGCCACGCATCCGTCACTGCCTTGTTCTGCTTCGACGCCCGGTCGGTATAGGACACCGAACCGGTGACACCGAAATTGCGTGCCGCGTTGACGAACGTGTACATGCCCGCCAGGTTGGGCGTGTGCTCCTTCGAGTTGTCGTCATAGGAGTGCGACACGTTGACGACCGACGAGTGCCCCGTCTTGCCGGACAGCGGCCGCGCCGTCTGCACGTCCACCGTGGAACCTATGCCGCCCTCGGGGAGGAATGGCTGCGAGGTCTTGTACACGAGGACCTTGGAAATCAGGTCGGAAGACAGCAGGTCGAACGAGAATTCGCGCCCGCCCGTGTCGCTGGTCAGCGTACGGCCGTTGACCAGCACGTTGTTGAACTCCGGGCCCAGGCCGCGCACCGAGATATACCGGCCCTCGCCGTTATTGCGCTGGATCTGCACGCCCGTCACCCGCTGCAGCGATTCGGCGATATTCGTGTCGGGGAACTTGCCGGCATCCTCGGCGGACACGGCGTCCACCACGCCTTCCTGCATCCGCTTGGTGTTCAGGGACGAGGACAGCGAGGCACGGATGCCGGTGACGACGACGGTAGCGGCGTTCTCCCCCGCTGCCGTCTCGGTATTGCCCTGGGCGGATTGCGCGAGGACGGTCATCGGTACCAGCATTTCGGCGATGAGGGCCGCCAGCACGGTCTTGCGCATGCGATGTATTTGCATTGTTATCGGTCTCCATATTGTTATGGGTTATGGCTTACCGGTAACGCCGCCCTCCCGATGTGACAGATATATGGCAACGTTACCATTGCCGATCCTACACTTGCGAATTGATGGCTTATCTATAACTTTTTGTGTTTTTGCTATGCCGTTTCGGGATAGCTGCGGTGGCCGTAGAGGAAACGGCCGGGTGGGAGGGCGGGCGATTCGTTGCAAAAACGCTACAACGTCACCCCTTGATCAGGGCCGCGGCTGCGGCAGCGCGGGTGGCACCACGACCGGTTCGTTCAGGCGCAGGAACTTGAACCCGGCAAGCCGCTGCACCGGCTTGCCCTGCTTCGCCTGCCGCGCCGCCCGCTCGGCGGTACGGGCGATGAAGGCCGCGAAGCTTTCCTCGCGTACCTTGGGCTCGGCCGAATTGAGGAATTGCCTGCTGCCGTCTGGCGCGGTCACCACGAGGCCGACGTGCGACGCCCAGTACTCGCCGTTGCGGGTCGAGATCACGTTCACGAAATCGCCGTCGGCGAGCCGGCCCAGCACCTCGTGCACCCGTTCGGCCGGCACATAACGCTCCGTGCTCGTCGTGACCGGCAAGTCCGCCCGCGTATTGTGGCGGGTGCGCAGGAAGCGCGCGCGGTCCACTTTCAGCTGGTAGGAAGCCACATGCGGCCCGGCCAGTTCGGCGCTGATGTCCTTCACCAGCCAGGCATTGTTCACGTTCCAGTCCTGCTCCGTGTAGTGGTTGCGCGTGGCGACGCCCACCACCCCATCCTTGTAGCGGATGCGCTGCAGCATCCAGAAGAACTCTTCCCAGTTGCGCGACAGCGCCATCGCATACGTGTGTTCGGCGAATACCACGCAATCGCTGTGCGTAAGGCTGAACATGGGCAGCGTGTCGTGCACCTGGTAGGGGAATTCGCCCAGCAGGTTCAGCACATACGGCTGGCCGATGTTCTGGCGGCCGATCAGCGCGATGCGCCGGCGCAGCTCGGGCACCGTGGCATGCACGTGGGCGATGTAGCGGTCCACCTGCTGCGGGGTCATCGCGTACAGCGGAATCTTCTCCAGCTGCTGCGCCGTCAGCGGCGGCGTGGGCGACTTCGTGCAGCCGCTCGCGACGAGGGCGGCGGCGAGGATGAGCGCGGCGGTCGGTCGCATCGGGTCTCCGGCAAAAAGCGCTACCTTAGCGCGTTGAGGCGGACGCGCGCAAGGAGGTATTCCGCCAGGCTATGGACGCGCCAATGTTTGTCATTGTCTTTTTAAACACGTGTGCCGAATACTGCGGTAAAACCGGTATCAGATCGGTATCGCACACAGGGAGAGAACATGACGAATGTCGGGCAAGGTGTACCGGGACGGAAAAAGCCGCTGGCCGCCGCGGTGATGGCGGCGCTGCTCGCGCTGGCACAGGGTGCCGGGGCGCAGGAGCAGGATCGAACGCCAGGTGCCGAAGGCGAGATGCAGAAAGTCGAAGTCACGGGCATCCGCGCCTCGCTGGCCAAGTCGCTGAACGTGAAGAAGAATGCGACCGGCAACGTGGAAGTCGTGACGGCCGAGGATATCGGCAAGATGCCGGACAGGAACCTGGCCGATTCGCTGCAACGCCTGGCCGGCGTGGCCGTGCGCACCGACTACGACGAGGCCGAAAAGGTATCCATGCGCGGCACCAACCCGGACATGTCGCTCATCATCTTCAACGGCCATGCCGTCAGCACGGCGGACTGGTACGTTGCCGACCAGGGCTCGTCGTCGCGCAGCACCAGCCTGTCGCTGGTGCCCTCGTCGGTGCTGAACCAGGCCATCGTCCACAAGACTTCGCACGCCAATCTCGTCGACGGCGGCCTGGCGGGCACCATCAATGTCACCACGCGAAAGCCCCTGGCGCAGAAGGAGAAGATCTCGGGCGTGATCCAGGGCGGCGTCACCTACACCGACCTGCCCGGCAAGTCGGCGCCGGACGTGAACGCCAGCATCAACTGGAAGAACGATGCGAACACCCTCGGCGTGATCGCCCAGGTCTTCGCCGAAAAGCGCCACGTGCGGCGCGATTCGGTGTCGCGGCTCGCCTACGGCGCCTCGTCGGGCTGGGACGTGATCAACACCGGCACCATGCCGGGCATCACCGACGCCTCGCTGGCCGGCACCGGCTACACGGCGGCGGACCTGAACGGCGTGCGCATGCCCGGCTCGATGAGCTCGGAATTCGTCGAGGGCGTGCGCGACCGCAAGGGCGGACTGCTGTCGCTGCAATACAAGCCGGACAAGGACCTGGACGTGACGATGACGGGCTTCTATTCGCGCATGAAGGCGAACAACTATGGCCGGCTCACATCGGGCGCCATGTACAGCATGCTGCTCGGGAAGGCCGACCCGCTGGGCGGCGTGGCGGCAACCCACGCCAACACGAGCTCGAACGGCCAGCGCGTGTACGCCTCCATCCGCAACCCGGTCATCGTCGACGAGACCACGATGTACGGGCACCCGCTCAAGGTGCTCAAATCCGCGGAGATCGTGTTCCCGGACGGGACCACCCCTCAATACGTGGGCAACTCGGAAGCGTTCTACCGCGACGGCGCCACGGCCGAAAGCGCCTTTCTCGACCTGGACGCGAATTACCGGGTGAACGACGACCTGCGCCTGAAGGCGCTGCTGTCGACCACGCGCGGCGTGGGCAAGACGGCGCGCGACCAGGGCACCACGTGGGCGCGCTACGGCACCGGCGTCGCCTACCGGCTGGGCGACGTGGACGATGCACCCTTCGTGCAGTACTACGGCGCCGGGGAGAACCGCCCCGGCCGCAACCCCGACGGCAGCGGCTACGCCATGGTCGGCCAGACCGCCTCGTCGATCAAGACCGTGGACCGGGAAAGCAGCGCGCAATTCGATGCCGAGTACAGGCTCGATCGCTGGATCTTCACAACGTTCGAGACGGGCGTACGCTATGCCGACCACCGCCGCAACTCGAACCGCTGGGCGCCCACCTTCCGCAGCGGCACGCTCACGTCCAGCCCGGCCGGCTACGTGGCCTACCCGTCCGACTTCGGCGCCGACCTGGACGGCGACTTCGACAACACCGGCTTCTACTTCACGCCCGATGCGCTGAAGGACTACATTGCCGGCGCGACCAAGGCCACCACGCCCGAATGGGAGCGGCGCGTGGTCAACGAGATCGACATGCGCGAGCGCCAATACGCGTTCTACCTGATGCAAGGCTTCGAGCGCGACAAATGGTCGGGCGACTTCGGCGTGCGCTTCGTGCGCACCCGCATCAATGCCGACATCGTCACCCCGGTGCCGCCCGGCGCGTGCCAGAAGACGGAACCGGGCCGGCCCGCCGTGCCCTGCGCCGCCTATCCGACCGCCATCACCACGGCCGGCGACGGCAGCAGCTATTACGATGGCCAGCCGTTCGACCCGAGCGGGGGCCTGATCTACTACAAGACGCCGACCGACCGCAGCTTCGACAACTGGCTGCCCAGCGTGAACGTGCGCTACGAAGTGAAGGAGGATATGTACCTGCGCTTCGGCGCCAGCCGCACGATCGGCCGGCAGAACTACAATGTGCTGGGCTCCGGCTTCGGCACGCCTTCCTGCAACGCGAACGGTTGCACGGTGACGGGGCCGAATCCCGGCCTGCGCCCGCTCACTTCCGACAATGTGGACGTTTCCTGGTCCTGGTACTTCGCGCCCCGCTCGCTGGTGGCCGTCGACCTGTTCCACTCGAAGATCGACGGCTATGTGAAGACGGGCACCGTGACGCAGGGCGAGACCGTGCAGCTCGTCGACCCGCGCGACAACACGGTGAAGACGTTCTTCGTGAACTCCTCGTCGCAACAGGGCGCGCGCATCCGCGGCATCGAGCTGTCCTACGAGCAGCCGCTGTGGGGCAGCTTCGGCTTCACGGGCAACGTCAGCCGGGCCAGGACGAAGGTCGACGATGGCCGGCCGATGGTGGGCGCCTCGGAATGGGCCGGCAACCTCGGTGGCTACTTCGAGAATGACCGCGTGAGCGCGCGCGTGGTGTGGAACTACCGCGGCAAGTACGTGAGCAGCACCACGGCGCCCTCCCCCACGGCCAACAGCCAGGGCCAGAGCGTGATCAACGGCATCGCCATGCCGACGGCGCCGACGATGGCCAAGGGCGTGGCCACGCTGGCCGCGTCGGTGAACTACCACCTGACCGACAAGCTGATCGTCGCGGTCGACGCCACCAACCTGACGAACACGAAGCGCGCGCAATACCGCTACAGCGAGGAGGAGCAGCAGAAGCTGGATGTGTCCGGGCGGCAGGTGCATGTGCAGTTGAAGTACCGGTTCTGACCGCACCGCCCGATGCGCCTGGTGTCAAGAGGCATCTGCGACCTCCAAGGAAAACCGGTGTCGGACACGGTTTCCCCAAGGGGAAACCGTGTCCGACACCATCTTGGCGCCTACTTATTCCACTCCTCGCGCGGCAGCGACAACCGCCTGAACGTCCGCTCCTCCGGCGCCAGCTCCTTGCACTTGCGCCCGCCCGGCTGCGCCTTGCCGTCGTCGGACAGCACGTGCATCGTGCCCCGTGCATCGAAGAACAGCGATTCCGGGTGCAGCCCGGCCAGGCCGGGCACGTCGATGGGCACCGGCTGTTCGCCGGCGCGGCCCGACCAGCGGTACAGCGCGTAGTCGTCGCCACCGGCTGGCGGGCCGGCGGCGATGAAGTAGGCGTCGCCATGCCATTCGATCGCACGGATGCCATGCCCCTGCAGGTCGAGCAGGATGGGCGCGCCGATGACGGCGCGGGCGCCCCCGCCTTCCAGCAGTGGGGCCGGGTCGGCCAGCGGCACCAGCAGTGCCCAGCCGTGCGGGATCGGATTGCGGAAGCCCACCAGCAGGCCGCCGCCCGGCGTGGCGGCGAGGCCTTCGATGCACAGTCCGCCGGGGTCCTTCGGTGCCTTGCGGGCCGCCTTGCCGAGGTCGAAATGCGCGAGCAACGGATGCCCGGTCAGATCGTCGAGCAGGCGCCGGTAGGGCTTGCCCACCGGCCGGCCCTGCCGGTCGGTGGCGAACAGCTGGCGCCGCGTCGCGCTGGGCCGGCCCTTCCTGTCGCAGCCGTGCGAAGTGATCCACCAGATCCGCTCGCCCAGCTCGGCCGCGCCTTCGATATCGGCTTCGCCGGCGTCCTCCGTCTCCAGGAAGGCCGTCAGGTCGCATTCGCGCACGGGCGGCCCGGCGTCGTAGCGATACACGTGCAGCACGTTCGACTCGTCGTCGGCGGCGAGGAAATGCGCGTCGTCCAGCGGCACGGCCGCGGAGGCGTCGCAGATGCGGTAGTGGGTGAAATGCGCGTCGGGATGCGGCATGGCCAGGGTCTCCTTGTCGTGTTGCGCGCCGGCGCCGCGATACGGCGCCGGCCAGGCACACACAGTATGCCTGGACTCATGCAAAAGCGACAACGAGGTTGCCGGCGGCCGCCGGGCTTACTCGGCGGCCGCGGCTTCCGGCTTGAAGTGCACGGGGCTGATGCGGAATTTCTGCCGGCGGTCGCCCATCAGGTAGCGCAGGTCGCGGATCGACAGTTCGCTCACTTCATGCATGCGTATCAGCAGCGAGGCGCCCACGGGCAGCTTGAGGTGCCGGATCTTGCTGATCACGGGCGGCGCCACTTCGAGGGAACGGGCCAGCGCGGCGTCGTTCTTGAGCCCCATGATGTCGATCAGCGCATCGAGCAGGCGGTTCGGGTTATAGGTCAGCGCCTCCTCGTCGGACATGACATGGGCGAGCACTTGCGGGGAATCGGGTTTCATCTGGAACTCCATTACGGACGGGGGCACGCGGGGCGGCCACCTTCGTCGCATTCGGGACAAAGCTACGGTCTATGTTTGCTCGGGGGCTGGGAACACCTGTCATATTGCAGGCTTTTTTGCCCGCTAGCAATTCTTTTGAGGAATATTTACAAGCGCTGTGGCTTTGTTGCAAAGGCCTTGTCCCAACGCCGCCTCAACCCGGCTTGCCGTCGAGCCGCGCTGCGCACAGGCGTGGCCGGTAAGCCAGCACGAACAGGCCGAATGCCACCGCCCAGCCCGCGCCAGCCACCACCAGCGCGGCGCCATGCCTGGTGCGGGGCGCGCGTGCGGCCGGCGGCGTACCGACGGTGCGCCAGCTCGCGGCACTTCCGGGAGTGGCGCGATGACGACGCTGCGCCTGCGAAAACCGTCCTTCGAGCCGTTGCCGAGCGGCCGCATCGCCGTCTTCACGAGCCCTGACGGGCACCGGCTCCATCGCTTGTGCGACGACGCCCCGTCGCCGCTGCGGCAGGCGGCGCCGGCGGTGCGCCGGGACCCGCTCGTGGCGGCGCTGTTCGGCCCGGCCCACCGGCGCGCGTGAGGTGGCTCATCCCGGCTCATCCCGGCTCATCCGTTCAGCACTACGTGAACTGGCGCACGGTACGGCCGCGCCCGGCGCATTACGATGAAGCCATCAGATAACGCCCCGCAACGAGCCTCCAAGGAGAGACACGATGTACAAAGTCCGCCGCGCCTATTCCCGCACCGATATCGAAACCGAGCTGATCATCAACCGCGCCTTGCTGCTGCAGCAGTCGACCGGCTTGAAGGATGCGCACATGTTCCTCACCCGCAAACGCATCAAGCCTTCCGTGATCAAGCGCGTGCTGGCGTGCCCGGGCGAGCGGCGGGATTTTTCGTAAGTTCGAGTCAGACGATGCCGTCTCCTGTGGCTGGCGGCACACGAATATCGGTGTCGTACACCATTTTCACTGCGTGAAAAGGATGTACGACACCGATTCTTCTGAGCCGCAGCTACTTTCTTACTCTCCCAGGCACACCCCCAGCGACCGCGCTGTCCGCAGCAGCGGATGATCCACCGGCACCCGCCACGTACTCACCTCCTCCAGCGGTATCGCGCCCGGCACGTCCCCGTTCAAGGTCATCATCACCCCGGCCCGGCCTTCGGCCAGCGCCTGCACGGCCGCGTCGCCCAGCCGCAGCGCGGCCACGCGGTCCGCGGCGACCGGGCTGCCGCCGCGCAGCAGGTGGCCCAGCACCACGGCCCGGCTTTCCTTGCCTGTCAGGAGTTCCAGCTGGCGCGCCACGTGGGCACCCACGCCGCCCAGGCGCTCGCTGCGTCCCGGCACGGCGGGATCGGCTACGAAGAGCTGGCCGCGCACCGGGCGCGCGCCTTCGGCGACGACCACGATATCGTCCGGCCGGTTGCGCGCGTCGCGCTCCGCCAGCAGGCGGGTCACCGCCGCCAGGTCGAACGGGATCTCGGGCAGCAGGATCGCGTGGGCGCCGCCGGCCAGCCCGGCATGCAGGGCGATCCAGCCGGCATAGCGGCCCATCACTTCGACCACCATCACGCGCCGGTGGCTCTGCGCGCTGCAATGGAGCCGGTCGATCGCCTCGGTCGCGAAGGCCACGGCCGAGGCGAAGCCGAGCGTCACGCCGGCGCCGGCCACGTCGCCGTCGATCGTCTTGGGCACGCCTACAACGGGCAAGCCCTTGCGGTGCAGGCCCGCGGCGATGCGCAGCGTTCCGTCGCCGCCGATCATCACCAGCGCCTCGATGCCGTGCCGCGCGCAGGCGGCCAGCACGTCGTCCGAGCGGTCGATTTCCCCGCGGCCGCCCGGCGGCGGCCAGCGGAACGGGTCGGCGCGGTTGGTGGTGCCCAGGATCGTGCCACCGAGGTGGCCGATGCCCTGCACGGCGTCCGGAGGCAGCGGCACGACGCCGCCACCGCCGTTGTCCAGCAAGCCGTTGAAGGAGGCACGCACGCCGAGGCATTCCCAGCCCCGGCCGTGCGCCGCCAGCGCCACCGCGCGCAGCGCGGCGTTCAGGCCGGGAGCGTCGCCGCCGCCCGTCATCACGGCGATGCGTTGCATGGCGTTGCTCCCGTCGTCACGCCGGCGCCGGCTGCGGCGTCGCGCTGGGCCCGTCCGTGGCCGGCCTGCCATGCTCCCAGCGCAGCCGGTCGATGCACATGCGGCGGCCGGCCCGGTCCGGGCCCCAGGCGTGGTACACGATCCATGTCTCGTTGCCGCTCGGCGAGGCCACGAAGGAGTTGTGCCCCGGGCCGATCAGCTGGCCCGCGAGGGTGCTCATGAGGAGTGCCCGACCGCCCTCTTCCGGCCGGCGGTAGGGGCCGAGCGGGTGGTCGGCCACCACCCAGCTCACGCCGTAGTTCTCGCGCTCCCAGGCGCCGCCGCTGTAGAAGCAGTAATACAGGCCATCATGCTTCAGCACGGCCGCGCCCTCGACCGTGTGCCAGTCGTAGACATTGCCATACATCGTGCGCCCGTTCAGGAACAGGTGCCAGTCCTCGTGCGGCCGGTGCACCATGCGCGGCTTGCCTTCCAGCGTCTTCATGTCCAGCAGGCGGTCGACCACGATGCCGGTGCCGACGCGATGATCGTCCTCCAGCTCGAGAAAGTCCACGCAGTAGAACAGGTACCACTGGCCGTCGTCGTCCTTGAACGGGTGGGCGTCGATCGAGAACGGCTGCTCGGGCACGAGAACCACGCCAGCGTCGATGAACGGCCCGGCCGGGTCGGCGCTGGTGGCCACACGCAGCTGGTGGTCGCGCCCCTCGATGCCCTGCGCCGAGTAATACATGTAGAACGTGCCGTTATCGTAGGCCACCTCGGGCGCCCAGAAATCGTGCCCGCCCGGCGGCACCAGCGCGTAGCCGAGCGATTCCCAGTTCACCAGGTCGGGCGAACGCAGCACCGGGAACGCGCGCCCGTCCGCCCCGCCCGGCGCCGTGCCGTAGGCGTAGTAGAAGCCGCCATGGCGCAGCACGAACGGGTCGGCGAAGGTGGCCGGGTAGACCGGGTTCACGTACTCGGACATGCATTTCCTTTCGTCGGTCACAGCTTAAAGCGCAGGCCCAGGCCATAGGTGGTAGGCGTGTAGCGGATATCGCGCGGGCGCGCAGGGTCGCCTACGTAGCTCTCGTATTTTTCCCGCGTGAGGTTGATCGCGTCGAACTGCACCGAGATGTTCTTCGTCAGCTCGTAGGACAGCGACAAGTCGACATAGGTGGCAGCCTTGACGATCCTATCCTGCAGGAAGCGCGGCTCGGCGACCTGTTCCACGTAGTCGCCGCGCCGCGTCGCCGCCAGCCGGCCCGTCAAGCCATGGGCTTCGTACAGCAGCGTGAAATTGTGGCTCTTGCGTGCCACGTCGACCATGCGGGTCTTGGTGAGCACAGGCGAATTGACGTCGAGCCGGGTTTCGTTCTCGTCGCGAATCCACGTGAAGTTGTATTGCGCACCAAAGCCTTTCCAGATCCCGGGCAGGAAATCGAAGAATTTCTGCGTGCCGAACTCGAACCCCTTCAGGGTCCCCTGGCCGGAGTTCTGCGGCCGCTCCACGCGGTAGCGTTGCCCGTTGATGATTTCGTCCTGCGTGTAGTTCTGCAGGTAGCCGGTGAAATCGCGGTGGAACAGGGCCAGCTGCGCATAGCCGTTGCCCGTGAAATAGTACTCGAGCGTCGCATCCAGGTTGGTCGACTTCGTCGGCGCCAGGTTGGCGTTGCCGGCACTGCCCGTGCCGGGGGCATTGACCGTTGGCGGAATGAGCGACAGCGCCGGGTTCAGGCGCAGGAATTCCGGCCGCGACAGGGTCTTGCCGGCCGAGAAGTGCGACTGCAGGTTGTTGCGCCAGCCGACGAGGGCCGAGATATTGGGCAGGTAGTTGTTCTCGGAGGTCGACAAGTCGATCGGCGTAATCACATCGCCGACCCGGCTAGTGCCCTCCAGCTTGCGCTTCACGTGGATCACGCGCACCCCGGCATCGCCGCTGACATCGACGCCGCCGACCGTGGTCTGCCAGCGCGCGCTGACGTACGCGCCCGTCGAGCGTTCACGCTGCTCGAACACGCGGTTCGGGTCGTCCGGCACGCGGCCGGCCGGCACGCCGTAGGCGGCGCGCACCCGATCGGCCTCGTCGATCAGGAAGTCGCGCGACGGCACGTAGTACTGGCCGCCCAGCCGGTCCACACCGGGGACGAGGCTTTCGAAGCCGGACCCGAACACAGCCACCGGGTTGGGACGGTTCGTGCGGTCCACGTCACTCACCAGTTCAGCCGAGTTGTATTTGGTCGAGCGCGACGACAGGCGCAAGCCGGCCTTGATCGCGCGCACGAAGCCGGAGCCCAGCTTGTACGAGGCATCGGTGCGCCACTGGGTCTGCTTGCCCAGCGACTCTTCCCAGTTCTGCACCAGACCGCGCAGCACGAAGGCGTTGGGATCGCGCAGCGGCGCGGCGCTGGTCGGTGTCGTCACGGCATTGTAGCCGCCGTGGCCATCGGCGCCGTACGTGTAGACGTCCACGGTCGCATTCGGTATCTGCTGGTCGACGATCACCCTGTCCTGGATGAATTTCGAGTGCGTGAACGCCAGGCCGGACGTGACATCCCACGGTCCGTCGCGGAAGCGCAGGTTGAGGTTCAGGTAATGCGTGTTGGTGCGCTCCTTTACACCCCACGCGCTGGTGGCGACGTACGGGTCCCAGTCGTAGGGATTGGGACTGAACTGGGCGGGTGGAGCGACGGCAGACAGGATCGGGCAGATCTGGCCGTCCCGCGTTTCGCAGCCGCGCTCGCCCAGCACCACGTTGGAGAGCCGGGGCGCCCAGCCGACGATCGCCAGGATGTAGTCGACCTCGCTGCGCGCACGGTAGCCGGTGCCCAGGTATTGGGTGGTGAATTCCAGCTTGGGGTTGATTTTCCACTGAAATGCGCCGTGGCCGGAGAAACGTTCGCGATCGCCGCCGTTGTAGATGCCGCCGACCTGGGGCAGGTTGCCGAGCCGGTCGCCGGGATTGAGCGGCGCCAGCGGCTGGTCATCGTTCAGGCGGACCGCCGTGCCGTCGGGGCTGACGGAGAAGATACGGTCGGGCCGATCCACCCATTGCACCGGGTAACCCCACCGCTCCTTGTTGTAGGCGACGTCGAACAGCACGCCCATTTCGCCGGCACCCGAATTCCAGCGGTTGCTGTACAGGGCGCCGCCGCCCGGACTGTTGCGGGTTTCCGCGGCCGTACTGCCGTTGATCTGCTGCCGGCGGTTCTCGAGGTAGGCGGTCATCGTCCGCCCCTTGGTATCGAATGGCGCGCGCAGGCGGATGTTGACCGCGCCGGCCATGCCGCCTTCCGGCTGGTCCGCCGTGGCGGACTTGTACACGTCCAACCCGGCGATCGATTGCACCGGTAAATCCTGGTATTGCAGGCGGCGCCCGCGTCCGGTGAAGATGTCGTTGCCGTCCAGCGAGGTGAGCACGTCCGGCAGGCCGCGGATCGTCACGGTCGACGTCTCACCCCGGTCACGCCCCACCTGCACGCCGGCGATGCGCTGCAGGGCGTCGCCGGCGGCGCGGTCGGGAAACTTGCCGATATCCTCGGCATTGATCGAATCGACCACCTGGGCGGCATCGCGCTTGATCTGTTCGGCCGAACGGATGCTGCGGCGGATACCCGTCACTTCCACCGTGGCGATCGGGCCGCCCTGCACGCTGGCGCCGCTGCCCGTGCCCTGGGTGGGCGCGCTCTGGCCGGAAGTATCGGCCGGTGCGGCATCCGTGGACTGCGCGGCGGGCGCCGGGTCGGCGGACGGCGGCGTGGCCTGAACCGGCATATCCGCCTGGGTTGCCGGTTGCGTGGTGGAGGTGGATGTGGCGCCCTGCTGCGCATTGGTTGCGCCGGCGGCCAGCATGCACATGGCGGCTGCAATCGCCCGGCGCATGGCGGTATTGTTGGTTGAACGCATGGCTGTCTCCGATGTCGTGAAAATTCGTGCCAGGCTCGTGGCTCCGCCTGGGTGAGCTTCCCGATCATAGACACAGACTAAATTCGATGCCAACGCGCTAGGCCCGTTCGGTTGCGCCGGCGCGACGCTTCGTGCCAGTCAGCCTTTCAGGCCGGTCGCGGCGAGCAGCCCCTGCGTGACGCGGCGCTGGAACACGAGGTAGGCCAGCGCCACCGGGAAGGCGCCGATCAGCGCGGCCGCCATCAGCTGCGCGTAGCGCACGCCGAACGCGTCGTAGGTTTGCGTGAGCCCGAGCGGAATCGTCATCATGTCGTTCGACGTGACGATGATGAAGGGCCACAGGAAGTTGTTCCACGCCGCGATGAAAGTGACGATCGCCATCGCCCACACGATGTTGCCGGACATTGGCAGGTACACGCTCCACAGCACCCGCAAGGGCGAGGCACCATCGAGCAGGGCCGCGTCGCGGAAGTCGTTCGGCACCGCGTCGAAGAACTGGCGGAACACGTAGATCACCACGGGGGAGACCACCTGCGGCAGCACGATCCCGGCATAGGTATTGATCAGGCCCAGTCCGTTGATCGTGCGGAACAGCGGCACCAGCAGCGCCTCGAAGGGCAGGAGCAGCGCCAGCATCGCGACGCCGAACAGCAGGTCGCGGCCCCGGAAGCGCAGCTGCGAGAACGCGAACGCGGCCATCAGGCTGATCGCCATCGTCACCACGGTCACCAGCAGCGCCACCAGCGCGCTGTTGAACAGCCAGCGCGGCACGTTGCCGGCGGCCAGCGTCTTCGTGTACGCCGCCACCGTCCACTCCCGCGGCAGCAGATGCAGCGTGGGCAGGATGGTTTCATACTCGGGCCGCAGCGAGGTCGACAGTGCCCACAGCAGCGGCGCCACCCACAGCATGGCCAGCGACAGGGCGGTGGCCACGGCGATCACGGTCCAGTGCCAGGGCGTGTGCTTCATTTCCGTTTCCTCAGCAGCACGGCTTGCAGGAGCCCGAGCGCGACGACGACGGCCATGAAGGCCATCGCCACCGCGGCCGCGTAGCCAGCGTCGCTCTGCGTGAACGCCGTCTCGTACATATAGTGCAGCGTGACGCGCGTGGTGTTGAACGGCCCGCCGGTCGTCATGATGTAGGTCTGGCCGAACACCTTGAGCGAGGCGATCAGTTGCAAGACCAGGGCGGTGATGGTCACCGGCAGCAGGGCCGGCCACGTAATGTGGCGGAACACGGCGAAGCCGCGCGCGCCGTCCAGCGCGGCCGCCTCGTACTGCTCGCGCGGGATGTTGCGCAGGCCGGCCAGGAACATCAGCATGTTGAAGCCGACGGTCCACCAGATCGTGGCGATCGCCACGACCGGCATCGCCCAGTCCAGGTCCGAGAACCAGGCGCGCTGGATGCCCAGCAGGCGATTGACGATGCCGGACGAGGGTTGCAGCATCCAGTCGGCGATCAGCGTCATCACGGAGATCGGCAGCACGTAGGGCAGGAAGAAGGCCCCCTGCAGCCAGGAACCCGCGCGTTTCCCACCACCCGTGAAATGGTCGACCAGCAGCGCCATCACGAGGCCCAGCGCCGTCAGCGGGATCACCGTCAGCAGCGAGAAATGGAAGGTGTTGCCCAGCGATGACCAGAACGACGGATCGTGGATCAGCGTGTCGTAGTTGGCCAGGCCGACGAACGCGCTGGTGCGCGTGAGGCTGCTCTCGGTCAGCGACAGGTACAGCGTCTGCACCGCCGGGAGCAGGAAGAACAGCGCGTACGCCGCCATGAACGGCGCCAGCAGCAGGGCGGCGGACAGCGCTTCGGTGCGGCGCTTGCGTTTCATCGCATCTCCTCAGTAACGCGGCGGGCGCTTCTTCAGCAGCCGCTGCGCCTCCGATTCGAAGCGGCGCAGCGCGTCGGCCGGGGTCAGCTGGCCGGCCAGCGGCGCGGGCAGGAATTTCGAGGCGATCGCTTCCAGCGGCCCGGCCGCGCCCATGTACCAGCCGGGTGGGTCGTACACGACATTGGCCGCGGCCGCCGCGTATTCCGCGTTCGGCATCAGCGCGCGCACGGCAGCCGACTCGGCCACGGGGCGGTAGGCGGGAATGTGGCCGCCCTCGGCCCAGCCGAACGAGTGCTGGCTGACATAGGCGACGAACTTCAGCACGGCGCGCAGCTTCTCGGGCCGCATCGGCCGGCCCTCGCTGGCGGGAATGGCGAAGCCGTGCGAATCGGCCCATGTGCTGGCGTTGCCGTACAGTTGCGGCAGCGGCGCGATGCCGTACTTGAAGCGGATCGTGCCCGCCCGGGTGCCGCGCACCAGTTCCGGCACTTCCCACACGCCGTTGATCATGAAGCCCGCGTTGCCGGCCATGAACTGGCTCGTGGAGGCGGGATAATCCTGTCCCGCTCTCGCGTAGCCGGCGCGGAACCAGCTCGCGATGGCCGCCAGCGTCCGCTCGCCGGCGGCACCGTAAGCGAAGCGCCCGCCCTCCACCACCGGGTGGCCCTGCTGGGCCAGCAGCGACAGCCACAGGCGCCAGATCGCATACGTGCTTTGCGCCGCCTCCATCGTCATGCCATCCTTGCCCGTGCGTTCCTTCACGGCGCGGAACGCGTTCGTCAGCGCGTCCATGCCGACGATGGGTTTCAGCCGGCCGCCGGCATCGAGCAGCCCGGCCTGGCCGGCCAGGTCCTTGTTGTAATAGAGGACCAGCGGATGCATGTCGAGCGGCACCGCATAGGCGCGCCCCTCGTACTGCGACCGGGCCCACTGGCGCGGCAGGAAGTCGGCGCCCCGCAGCCCGGCCGCCTCCAACTCGGCGGCGGTGACGGGCCGCAGCACGCCGCCGCCGGCCAGGTTCGGCAGGCGGGAGAGGTGAATCGTCGCCAGGTCGGGCCCGGCCCCGGCCACGCTCGCCGTGATCAGCTTCGTGTAGAACGGCTCGCCCCAGCGCAGCGTGGTGCTTTCCACCCGCACCTCGTTCTGCGCGGCGTTGAACCCGTCGATCAGCGCGCGCATGCGGGCGCCGTCGCCGCCGGACAGCAGCGTCCACATCTGCACCACCTGCACGTCGGCTTGCGCCATGCCCGCCGTGCAGCACAGCAGCAGGCCTAAGCATGCGACGCTCCGCCGCGCGGCGCCGGGCCTTGCGGCTCGCCTCATTTCGTCTCCGTCATCGTTCTTGTCGTGACCCTGTCTTATACCCGTGTCAAGCCGCCTCGCTGGGCAGACGGTAGCCCGGTTCCGGCGCCGCCATGCCCGGCTGGTCTTCCGGTCCCGCTCCCGCATGCGTGGTTTCCGGCGTGGCCGGCAGGTCGGCCGCCTGGCCGCCCATCGGCGCCGGCTCCGGTGCCCGCTTGCCGCGCCACAGTTCGCTGTGGCCCAGCGGGTCGGTGTACCAGTCGTGCAGCCGGGCATCCGGCCCGCGCGTCGCTTCGGCCAGCGCCGCGATGGGCGCCTTCGGCACGCGGTGCTCCGTCAGCAGGCCGTTCTTTTCATGGAACGTGTCCGTCAGCTGGGTATAGCAGAACCCGGACAGCGGCCGGCAGCGGTGGATCGCTTCCATCAGCCGGCGGTAGCGTTCCAGCAGCTCGTCGCCGTCGCGCGCCACCGAGTAACCCCAGCCTTTCGGGTCCTGGTCGTCCATGCACGCGATGCCGCCGAACTCCGAGAGGAACAGCGGCTTGCCGATGCCGTCGAAACCGTCGATGACGAGGCGGCGGCGTGCCGGGCGCACGTGCTCGAACGTGTACTTCAAGCCTTCGCGGGTACCGTAGCGGGACAGCAGTTCTTCCGGGTCGTAGTGATAATCGTGGATGTTGACGAAGTCGCCGCACGGCATTTCCCAGCCATCGTTGCCGACCACCGGGCGGGTGCCGTCCAGCGCGCGCGTCATGTGGTACATGGCGCGCACGAAATCGACCTGGCGCCGGTCGTGCATCAATTCCGGCACGCCCCAAGATTCGTTCGTCGGCACCCAGGCGACGATGCAGGGGTGCGAGATGTCGCGCTCGACGAGTTCCTTCCACTCCTCCATCACGCCGTGCACGGTCTCGCTGGAAAAGCCGTAGGCGGACGGCATCTCGGCCCACACGCACAGTCCCATCACGTCGCACCAGTACAGCCAGCGCGGGTCTTCCGACTTCTGGTGCTTGCGCACGCCGTTGAAGCCGAGCCGCTTGATCAGCACCACGTCCTGCCGCAGCTGTTCTGCCGACGCCACCATCAGGCTCTCGGGCCAGTAGCCCTGGTCGAGCACCATGCGCAGGTAGTACGGCCGGCTGTTGAGCAGGAAGCGGTCGCCGTCGACCGAGACCGTGCGCAGCGCCGTGTAGCTGATCACATGGTCGACCACCAGGCCGTCGGCCGCGTGCAGCGAGATTTCCGCGTCGATCAGCTGCGGGCTTTCGGGGCTCCACATCCAGTGGGCGCGGGCATCGTCGATGCCGGGGTCGGGCAGCTGGAACAGCCGGGACAGGCGTCCTTCCGTCAGCATGCAGCGGTCCGAGACGAGCACCCGGTCGCCCAGCCGCAGCACCACGTTGACGGTGCTGCCCGGCTCGTGGTGGGCGATGTCGGCATCGAGGCGGATCTGCCACGTGAACACGTCGGCCGTCCAGCGCAGGTGCGCCACATGCGAGCGGGTCACCTTTTCCAGCCAGACGGTGCGCCAGATGCCGGTGGTGCGCGGGTACCAGATCGAGTGCGGTTCCAGCTCCCAGTCCATCTTGCCGCGCACCTTGTGCATGTCGTGCGGGTCGTCGTCGGCCTGCACGACGATTTCCATGCAGCGGCCGTCGAGGAAGCGCGTCACGTCCACCGAGAACGGTCCGTGGCCGCCCTTGTGCTGGACCGCGAAACGGCCGTTGATCCACACCCGGGCGCGGTGGTTGACGGCGCCGAAGTGCAGCTTCAGGCGCTCGTCCGGGGAAGGCAGCAGGTTGTCGTCCAGCCCCACCACGCGCCGATACCAGACGCGGCGGCGGAAGCCCCGATCGTTCACGCCGCTGGCCACCGCCTCGGGCGGGTACGGCACGATGATCGTGCGGTCGAACGGCACGCTGGCCGGTTCATGGTGCACTGCTTCGTCATCCAGCATCGCCTGCCATGGTCCATCCAGGTTCAACCATTGCGGGCGCCGCAGCTGCGGCCTGGGGTGATCCACGATGTCATTCTCCTTGGGCAGCTCTCTCATCACGTTTGTCCTTATGATAAGTGGTTTATGCGCGGCGGCGCGTTACGGTTGAGCGGGCGCGGTGCGCACGGCCTTTCCCTGTACTGCCGCGTTGGATACGCGCAACGTGCTGACCGACAGCGGGCCGAAGGTCACGGCACGGGCGCCCTCGCCCATCGCCACCAGCCCGATCCGCACAGCCGGGCCGAGCCGGTGCGTCCACGTGCCGCCGCCGACCCAGTCGCGGCCATCCTGGCTGGACCAGGCGGTCCAGCGCTCGCCGTTCGCGTCGCGCCTGACGTCGAGGCGCAGCCAAGTCCATTGCCCGCCCGCGGCAGGGGTGCCGGCCACCGTGTTGCCGTAGCGGGGGTGGTGCGCCGGCACGGGTTTCTGTTCCTTGCCGAATTCAACCTGGTGCAGGCCGTCCGCGGCGCGCACCGCCAGCTTCACGTAGTTGTCCTCGTCGCGCATGGCCACGATGCCGGCCTGGGCCTGCGGGGTGCAGCAAGGGTCCGGCGCGTCGAGCCGCACGCGGGTTTCGATACGCAGGTCACCGGCCGGCAGCGGCCGGGCCAGCACGGGCGCGCCGTTACGGTCGATGTACAGGTCGCCGGGCTGCGTGGCGCCCTGGAGCCCTTCGGGGCTTGGGCGCCAGGTGCCGGGCTGGCGGGTCCAGCGCCAGGGCGCGGCCGGCGGCTTGCCGAAATCCTCGCGCCACAGCAGGCGTACGTCGGCGCCCGTGCCGGCGAATTGCGGGGGCGGGCGCGATCCATTGGCCGTGACGGCCGGTGCCGGCAGCTCGCGGTCGGATGGGCCCTCGCCTTGCGCGACGACCGGCCAGCCGCCGATCCAGTCCACGCGGTCGAGCAGCGCGGGCCGGCGCGTGAGGCCGGGGGCGAACACCGGGTCGTTCAGGTCGACCGCGTGGTAGATCGTCCACCACTGCCCCGCGGCATCCTGGAGCACCGAGTTGTGGCCGGCACCGACCCAGCGGTTGCCGTTCTGCGCCAGCACGGGGGTGCCGCCCGCCCGCGCCGCTGCCATGTCGTTGCCCTGGCGATCCAGGAATGGCCCCAGCGGAGTCGTGGCGCGGCCCACATGCAATGCATACCCCGTCAGCGGACCGGCGCAGCAATCGGTGGCCGAGGCGAACAGGTAATACCAGCCGTCGTGGCGCACCACTTCCGCCCCCTCATACTGGCCGGACGCGCCGACTTTGCGCGGTTCGCCTTCCACGGCCAAGCCGTCCGCCGACAGGCGCTGCACGAAGACGCCGCCGCCATAGCTGCCGTAGTACAGCCACCTTGCCCCCGTGTCGTCGACCACGACGTCGGGGTCGAACGTCCATTGAAAGTCGCAGCCTGGTCCCGCGCGGCGCGGCGGCACCACCGGCTTGCCGCTGGCCTGCCACGGCCCGGTGGGCGAGACGCTGCTGGCCACGCCGATTGAACTATCGTTGCCGCAGCCGGGTTCCGGGCTGTGCGCGTCGTCGGTGTCGGTGATCGTGTAGTAGAGCCAGTAGCGGCCCGCGTGGTATTGCGGCTCGGGCGCCCACAGCCAGGACTTCGACGCGGCGGGCGGCGGGCGGTCGGCGAAGGAATCGTTCACCCAGTCCCAGTGCACCAGGTCCGTCGAGCGGTAGACGGGCAGGAAGCGGAAGCGGTAGCCGTCTCCTTCCCTTTCGCTGCGGCTGACCGGGTCGGTCGTGCAGTACATATACCACGTCGGCCGCGCCGCCCGTGGATCGCGCAGCACGGCCGGGTCGGCGCAGTTCTGCGCGAGCTCGCCGCTGGCCAGCTTCACGGGCAGCGGGTTGTGGTAGGTGGACGTCGCCTGGGCTTGCGCTTGCCCAGCGGCGGCGCCGTGGAGGGCTGCCGCCAGGAGAAACAGGCATGACCGCACTGGCTGCTCCTTTTTCGCCAAAAGGCGGAAGGTAGCATGAGCCGCCCTGGGGTGGTGCACGGGTGGTGGAGTCTGGCACGGCCCCGCGCCCGCCAGTCGTGGTGGCAATGTGTGAAGTTGTGGTGGACGTGGAGGTGGGCGATTGTGCACTGCAGTTCGGTTAGTTGCATATTTTAGGAGCTGCAGGGCGCGGGAACGGAAGGGTCTCCACGCGCGTCATTGATCCCATGGCCTAAGCACGCCTGCTGGGATTGACCCGCAGCTCAATACATGAAGCAAAGCAGGTCGTAAAAATACTCCTTAGCTTGAATGAGTTCTCCCCTCATGTGGAAGTCCTGATGACGATACGATCGCCAGTCGGATACTCCCGAAGTGGCGAAAAGTCGACCTTCCAGATATCGAGCTCATAAAGGCGTCCATCTTTGTCCACATTCAAGGCGAGAGATACCAGGACTCCATCGCTATCGACATACTCCGCCTCGACAAGGCGCGGACCCAGCGACCGGCGGTCATCGCCTGCAAATCGCAGACTGCGCATTGCGCCATTGTCCATGTCGCAGACTCGAGCATGCTCGATCTCGTTGAGTAACCACTCCTCATCCGCCACGTCCCGAAGCATGGCTCGAATGAGTAAATCCTCTTCCATACGCAGGGATCGACTCATTTCGTGGCGCGCGTCTTGCCGACAGCGGCCGCCTGTCGCCACACCATTGCGCAGGATCATCACGTATCCGTGGAAGGCCATGTCCGCGAGCCTGATGTCCCCTCGCCCGACATGCTTCTGTACGTATGAAGCGAGCTCGCGCCGACGGACAAGCCCACCTGTCTTGCGGCACGCCTCCGCGAGCAGCTCGTCGGCATGCACGAATCTGTCCATCAACCCGAAGAGGGCCTCGCTCCGAACAGTCCCGTCGCTCTCAAGCACATTAATCCAGCTGGACTTTGCCACGTCGACGTTTGGAAAGTTAGCCTTCATGAGCTCGTGCACGCGGCGTGGATTGATGGTGTTCATTCCTTATTATCGATTGATGTCAGCACCCCAGAAACCAAGTGATCACCGCCGGGTAACCGAGGTCGGTTTCGTTCGCCGGGGAAGCACGCGCTTACTGTCCCGACAGGCAGCTCTCGCCCCTAAGCGGACAGAGGCACCGGATCATGTGACACTTGCCCCTCGCCGCATCGCCACCTCATGTTCGCATCGTGCGATTCAGCGAATTATTGCCCGCGAAACGCTCGCAGATCCGCCATCCGCCTGCTTCATCCCTGCGCAACGTATCGACCATGACCGCGTGGACGAACAGGCCAGGAAGGTGGTCATATTCGGATACCATCTGCCGGCGTGCCTGTTCATGCTCATCAGCCGGCGCGACGCGGACCAGCAGGTTATAGCTGGTAACCCGCAGGGTGCCGTCGGCTACCTTGTCGACGACATGGTTGAGCGCATGGCGGCGCACGCCGAGGGTCAGGGGCTTGTAGGCGTCGTAGAACCGGCGCAGCTCCGCATGCCCTCTTACTTCGCCTCGCGCATGATGGACGATGCCTTCCTCGGTGAACGCCGCCACCATCGCTTCGATGTCCCAGTCGTCGAACGCCATGTTCAGGCGGTTCACGGCATCGATTACCGCGCTGCGTTCCTCGGCGCTGACCGGCCACTGTTTTCCGTCGCTTGTTTGCTCCAATTCCATCGCCACTAGCTTTCTCCGATTGATTGTATTACGATCATAATACTATAACGCAGGAGGATGCATGAGATACGAGGCCGACCGAAAGCAGGCGACGAGGATGAAGATGGTCGAGACCGCAGCGCGCGTATTGCGCCGGGATGGCATCGCCGCAGCCGGGGTGGCCGGCCTGATGGCCGAGGCGGGGCTGACGAATGGCGCCTTCTACGCGCATTTCGATTCGAAGGAAGCGCTTGTTGCTGAAGCGGTCGTTAGCGCACTGGCGCACACGCGGGCTGCGATGGCCACAAAGATCGAACAGGCTCCGGCCGGGCAAGCTCTGGAGGCCGTCATCTTCCATTACCTCGATCCACAGCACGTCGCGCACCCTGAACATGGCTGCGCCATTGCTGCGCTGGGGCCGGAACTGGCACGCCGGCCGGAATCTACCCGCCTGGCCATCGACGACGCGATTGAACGTATCGTAGCGACGATCGCCGACGCGATTCCCGGGGTGAGCGGCGATCCTGTGGCAGCGGCAAGAGCCGTGTTCGCATCGATGGTTGGCACCATTCAGCTGGCGCGTACAGCACATCCGGCCCGGATTCCGGCCATTTTGCAGGCCGGTGCCGTCGCAGCCAGGACGCTCGGCCAGTCTATCGGCCACTCGGTACCATGCAGCGGAGGGGCTTCCGGTGAGTGAGTTCAGGCAATATCAGGTCGTCGCCAACGGCATCCATCAGCATGTGATGGAAGCGGGCAGCGGTCCCGCCGTGCTGCTATGCCACGGGTTCCCAGAACTTGCCCATTCGTGGCGCCACCAGATCAGGGCACTGGCGGACACGGGTTATCGGGCGATTGCTCCGGACATGCGCGGATATGGCCGAACCGACGCGCCGCCGCAGCCGGATCGATACACGATCTTCCACCTGGTCGGCGACATGGTCGGGCTGCTCGACGCGCTGGAGGTGCGGCAGGCCGATATCGTTGGCCACGACTGGGGGGCTCCTGTTGCCTGGACGGCGGCGCAGATGCGGCCGGACGTTTTCACCAGCGTCACTGGCATGTGCGTCCCTTTCGCGCCGCGTGGACCGGCAAGCAGCCTGGAAGCTACGCGCCGTGCCGGGCGGCACGCGTTCTACCAGCTCTATTTCCAGCAACCCGGTGTGGCGGAACGGGATTTCAACGCGGACATCGGCGCGACCGTTCGCCGCATGATGTGGACGTTGTCCGCGGGACCGGAGGCACCGTGGAGCGGCATGATCGGAACCGGCGGCGCACTCGACGCCCTGTCGGAACCGACAGGGCCGATGCACTGGCTGGGAACCGAAGACCTGGCCGTCTATGCCGCTGCGTTCGCCGCATCGGGTTTCACGGGAGCCCTGAACTGGTATCGCAACATCGATCGCAACTGGGAGTTGACTGCGCCATTCCAGCATTGCGCCATCCGCCAGCCGGCGTGGTTCATCACAGGCGAGCGGGACCCGATCTATCCCCTCGTGAAGCCGCTTGTCGACGCGCTGCCGCGCACCGTGCCGGGCCATCTCGGCACGACTATCGTGCCCGGGGCCGGTCACTGGGTGCAACAGGAAGCCGCCCATGCAGTCAACCGGGTGTTACTCGACTTTCTCCGGCAAGCGCACGTGCTCCAGCCCAGCTTGCAGTGATATGTGCGCGGGCCGGGCGCACCTGGCCCGGCAGTTCCCACACCACGCCGCATCCCGCGGCATTTTGAAAGGATCCATCGTGTCTCATCGAGAAATCGTCCTGTGCGCTCCCGTGCGAACGGCAATAGGCACGTTCAACGGCTCGCTCAAAGGTACCAGTGCAGTGGAGCTCGGGGCGACTGCCCTGCGCGCGACCGTCGAACGTTCTGGCATCGATCCGCAACACGTCGATGCGGTCCTGATGGGCAATGTAGTCCAGGCAGGAAACGGTATGAACCCCGCGCGCCAGGCGGCGATCCATGCGGGCCTGCCGGTCGAGGTACCAGCGATGACGCTGAATCGCGTCTGCGGCTCGGGTGCCCAAGCGATCGCTTCCGCTGCCTTCGAAATACTGGCGGGGGCGGCAAGCGTCGTGCTCGCGGGCGGCATGGAAAACATGGACCAGGCCCCGTACCTGCTGCCGGAAGGCCGGTGGGGCATGAGGATGGGCCATGCGCGGATCCTCGACAGTCTGTTGCGCGATGGCCTGGTCGATGCGTTTTCGTCGGAACACTCCGGGTGGCACACGGAGGATCTCGTGCGCGACTGCGATATCAGCCGGGACGCCCAGGATCGCTGGGCGGCGCTCTCCCAGCAACGCTTTTCGGCAGCGCAGGCGGCCGGCGCGTTCGGCGACGAGATCGCGGCGGTCACCCTCAAGGGCAAGGCTGGAACGCGGCTGTTCGTCGCCGACGAATCCAATCGTCCGGATACGACTGTAGAGTCGCTCGCCAAGCTCCGGCCAGCGTTCCGGCCGGATGGAACGATCACGGCAGGCAATGCACCGGGCCTGAACAGCGGCGCCGCTGCCGTCCTGGTCGCGGAGCGCCGCGCCGCCGATGCGCTGGGCCTGCAACCGCTGGCACGCCTCGTGGCGACAGGCGTCGCCGGCGTGGCGCCAGGCCAGTTCGGCCTGGGCCCGGTTCCGGCCGTCCACAGGGCGCTCGAACGCGCAGGCTGGACGCTGTCCGACGTGGATCGCTACGAAATCAACGAAGCCTTCGCCGCCGTCCCACTGGCCGTTGCACGCCGGCTTTCGCTGCCCGCGGACGTCATCAATGTCGAAGGTGGCGCGGTTGCGCATGGGCACCCGATCGGCGCCACGGGTGCAATCCTCATAGTACGACTGCTCCATGCCATGCGGCGCGGGCTAGCACAACGCGGCATTGTGACCCTGTGCATTGGCGGCGGCCAGGGTATCGCACTGGCGATCGAGAAGATTTGACGGCAGCCATGAAGCAAGAGACGGCCATGTTCCAAAAGTCGCGAGTTCTCGTCCCTGTCGAGGGACGGGCTCCGCTGCCGGCGTGGCTGTACCTGGCCGACAAGGGAGGTAATCGCGCGGCGATATCCATCGCATACGATCCTGCTACCGGTAGCGAAGGCGAGGTGGCGTTCTTTGCGGCTGCTTTCGCCTTTTCGGGCTACTCGGTGCTGACCCATGCGCATCGGGAAGGGGACGCAACTATTGCGGGCGGGGGCAAGCACAGCGAATGCGTCCTCCTGGATTGGCAATGCGGCGTCACTTTCCTGCGCCGCCTGCCCGGTGTCGATACGCCCCGCATCGGCATCTGGAACCAGGGCCCAGCGGGATACGGCAGGCGGATGCAAACTCAAGACTGCCTGCTCGCGGTCTTCGATGAAGCACCCAGCCGGATTTACCGTCCTAACGCCGCCGATGTGATGCAGGTTCGTGGCTATGCCGCGCTATCCTGGTTCGCCCACCATATCCCGGACTACCAAGCGTAGATTGACGCACATTGAGCAGAATTCTGGACAGCCGTTTGCGCCGTGCACGGCCGTATCTGGCCAAACTCGGCCGTTCGCCGCAGTATGATAGGTCGTCGAACGGAAAAATCATAGGCTGTCACGACAGGCAGCTCCTGCCCCAACGTGGACTGTCGCAACATCGATCAGGTCGCGAAAACGGCGCCTTCAATCCAAATCCGTTCGCCTGGGTGATGCTCTTCGATAGTCGCAAGTACATCCTGAATTGTCGCGGTGTCGGCATCCGCAAGAGAACAGGTGAAGCGAGTGACATTACCGCGCTCCAGCTTCTCAAATTCTGCTTCCGACAACGCATCAGCGCTGCACCATATCGGAGCGTTCGCCGCTTCCGAGGCATTCAAAATGTCTCGCAGGCCTTGTTGGGATAGTGCTAAGTACACCATGTCATCCTCAGTTTTCAGTGCAGAAAAGCGGCGCTGCCCCAAGGTCAGCTTCTGGCCGAAACCGGCCTGCGGCAATCGCTCAGTCTACGATGTCGTTACCCTCCGGACAGGGGGCCGGTTTTGCCAGGCGTTCTGAAGCTCGCCGGTCTGGACTTGCCCCGTCTCCGCACTGCGGCAGAACTGCGCAGACGGCGATGTCAAAGCCAGCTCCCTGGGGACCTGCCAAAGCCGCCGTGGCGAGACAATTTCAGTTGTATCCGGAAAGATGCCGATCGATCAACGGCGCGACCGCGTTCGCCATCGCGCAACCGAGGTCGTGGTCCCCACCCGGAAGCACATGCAGCGCCGCGCGCGGCAGCAACGCGGCGAGCCGCTCGCCGACCTTCACGGGACTGATGGGGTCCGCATCGCCCCACAACAGCAGCGTCGGCATGCGCAATCCCGGCAATCTCTGCGACAGGTCTTCCCGGTAGCCGGTGAACCAGTCCGGCAAGCCAGGATGGGCGACGCGCAGTGCCGGGCGCCAGTCTTGCGCATCGAGGGCGGCCATGTCCATTCCGCCCGAAGTCACCGAAAGGACCAGGTGCGTGACGAGATCGGGCTTCCGCAGCGCCGCCAGCACGGCGACCACGCCGCCCATCGACTGCGCAATCAGCGCGCTCGGCTCATCGATGCCGGCAACGATCCGCTCGACCAGGTCTTCGATGCCGCGTATACCCGGGTCGGGTGGGATGCCGCTGAAGCCAGGCCAGGTCACATGGACCTTCCGGGCCGGATGATGCAGCAGGCTGGCAATCGGCTGCCAGAACTCCGGCCGGCCCAGTGCGCCGGGCAGGAAAAAGATCTTGGATGGTCTTTGCATGATCGGCTATCGAAATGGTTCCGGCGGGATGGGGCTGCATCCTGCGAGCGGAAAATGAAAGGCCCGGGCCGCGGTCAGACTCCGCGTCCCGGGCCTCCTGGGTATCAACCCGTCAGCGGGTCAAGGCATCAACGCACCGCTTCGGCAACCGCCACGGCAGTCATGTTGACGATACGGCGCACCGTGGCGCCCGGGCCGAGCACGTGCACCGGCTTGGCGGCGCCCAGCAGCACGGGGCCGACGGTCACGCCCTTCCCGCCCGTCACCTTCAGCAGGTTGAAGGCGATGTTGGCGGCGTCCAGCGACGGCATCACCAGCACATTGGCTTCGCCCGTGAAGCCGGGCACCACGCCGCCGACCAGCGCCACGTCACCCTGCACTTCGCCGATCACCGGCAGGTCCGGCGACGAATGCGCCAGCAGCGCGCGCGCGTCGCGCATCTTGCGGGCCGAGGGGCGCTCGGACGAGCCGGCCGTGGAGTGCGACAGCAGCGCCACGCGCGGTTCCAGGCCGAAGTGGCGCACCTGCTCGGCGGCCAGGCGGGCGATCGCGGCCAGTTCCTCGGCGGTCGGGTCGTCGTTCACGTGCGTGTCGGCCACGAACAGCGTGTGCTTCTCCAGCACCAGCGCGTTCATCGTCGCCATCACCTCGGCGCCAGGCGCCAGGCCGATGGTTTCGCGCACCTGGTCCAGGTGCGTGTCGATGCTGCCGCGCAGGCCGCAGATGACGGCGTCGGCTTCGCCGGATTTCAGCAGCGCCAGCGCATGGTCGGTCGTGTCCACGTTGCCTGGTTCTGCGATCGTGTAGTCGGTGCCGCGCTTCAGGCGCAGGCCGGCCGCGGCGATCGCCGCTTCGACCTTGGCCGCGTCGCCGACCAGCACCGGCTTGGCCAGGCCTTCGTCGACGATGGTCTGCACGGCGCGCAGCACGCGCTCTTCATCGCCCTCGGCGTAGGCCACGCGTTTCTGCGCGGCCTTGGCGGCCGTGAACAGCGGCTTCATCACCAGCCCCGTGTGGTACACCTGCTGCTGCAGTTGCGCGCGATAGGCGGCCAGGTCGGCGATCGGCTGTGTCGCAACGCCCGATTCGGCAGCGGCCTTCGCCACGGCCGGCGCGATCGCTGCGATCAGGCGCTGGTCGAACGGCTTCGGAATGATGTAGTCGGGGCCGAAGGCCAGCGTCTGGCCCGCGTAGGCGGCGGCCACGGTTTCCGACACTTCCGCCTCGGCCAGCTCGGCGATCGCCACCACGCAAGCCTGCTTCATCTGCTCGGTGATGCGCGTGGCGCCGCAGTCCAGCGCGCCGCGGAAGATGTACGGGAAGCACAGGACGTTGTTGACCTGGTTCGGGTAATCCGAACGGCCGGTGGCGATGATCACGTCCGGCCGCGCGGCGCGCGCCACTTCCGGGCGGATTTCCGGTTCCGGGTTGGCCAGCGCCAGGATGATCGGGCGGTCGGCCATCGTCTTGACCATGTCGCCGGTCAGCACGCCGGCGGTCGAGCAGCCCAGGAACACGTCGGCACCGGCGACGATGTCGGCCAGCGTGCGCGCTGCCGTGTCCTGCGCGTAGCGCGCCTTGTTCGCTTCCATGTTCGCTTCGCGGCCCTGCCAGATCACGCCGCGCGAGTCCGTCACGTACACATTCTCGCGGCGCACGCCCAGGCCCACCATCATGTCCAGGCAGGCGATCGCCGCCGCGCCGGCGCCGGAGGCGACCAGCTTGATGTCGCCGATGCGCTTGCCCGCGACCTTCAGCGCGTTCAGCAGCGCGGCGCTGGAGATGATCGCCGTGCCGTGCTGGTCGTCGTGGAAGACGGGAATGTTCATGCGCTCGCGCAGCTTCTGCTCGATGTAGAAGCACTCCGGCGCCTTGATGTCTTCCAGGTTGATGCCGCCAACCGTCGGTTCCAGCATCGCAATGGCTTCCACCAGCTTGTCCGGATCGTTCTCGGCCAGTTCGATGTCGAACACGTCCACCCCGGCAAACTGCTTGAACAGGCAGCCCTTGCCTTCCATGACGGGCTTCGATGCCAGCGGGCCGATATTGCCCAGGCCCAGCACGGCGGTGCCGTTCGAGATCACGGCCACCAGGTTGGCGCGCGACGTGTACTCGGCCGCGGCGGCCGGGTTGGCGGCGATTTCCTCGCACGCATAGGCCACGCCCGGCGAATAGGCCAGCGACAGGTCGCGCTGGTTCGACAGCGGCTTGGTCGGCACGACTTCGATCTTGCCGCGCGTGGGCAGGCGGTGGTATTCCAGGGCGTCCGCGCGCAGTTGCTCGTCGCGGCGCTCTTCGTTGTACTCGTTGGTCATGCTTTCTCCTTCAGGCCGGGCGGGCGCGCACACGGGCGCCGCAGGCTTATTGATAGTAATCGGTGCACGTGTTCGCGCATCGCGCCGCGGCCGCGCGCCGTGTGGGTCACGCTCCGCAAGCTGGCCGCCGCAGTGCGATGCGCATATGCGTGCGGGCGATGTCAGACGATCTAGGTGTGCTGAACCGTCAATATTACCCTGAACTACAGCGCAGTGTGTAGTCGCACTTTTCGGCACGACCGTTCCTTTATTTCATGCGCGCCGCTCGGGCAGCCTGTAGACGGCAAAGTCCGACACCCGTTGCCGCGACAGCGTGGTCCGTATCCCGAAGAAGCCGCCGCCCACCCGCTCGCGCGAAGCGAAGTACTGCACATTGTCCACATACAGCCGGGTACCGGCAGCATCGACCACGATGCGTACACGGTAAGGGTGGTTGGGGCGGAGCATGTATGCCTTGTCCGTGTACTCCTGCAGCAGGATGCGCTCGCCCGTGCCGTCGTAGCGGCGAAAACGCGTGGTGGCGTTGTGGTTGCCGCCGATGCCGGCGTAGAACATCGGCACGCGGTCGTAGTCGGCCAGCTTGCCGGACAGCGGCTTGTCCATCTTCGCCTGCCAGAACATGTTCATGTCCGACACCCGGTCGCCGGGGTGGCCCTCGTCCAGCACCGTGCACGTGTAGGCGATCTCGTAGTGACCGTCCAGCGGCTGCGTGAGCCACACGGTCAGCCCGCCGCGGGTATCGAGCAGCAGCGCGCCGTCCTTCGCGGTGACGACCTGGCGCGGATCGCCCTGCTCCGCCTCCACGCGCCAGCGCCGCGTATCGAAGCTCTCGAAGGTGTCCCGCACCAGCAGCCGGCCCGGCGGCGCGGCGTGCGCATCGAGGGCCAGCAGGCCGAGCGCGCCCAGGCCCCACTGTGCGGCGCCGTTGGTGGAGATGCGCGGCGCCTCGTCGATATCGTTCAGCACCGCCGGGCGGCGCACGGGGCGGATCGCGAAGTCGGCGTCCCGCAGCCCCGCCTTGCCCGCCTCGAACAGGCGGCAGGCTTCCCTCATCTCGTCCGGCCTGCGATCCTGGGCTGCCGCAAAACCCAGCAGCCGGGCATGGCCCTGCGACAGGTTCAGCTTGCCAAGGTCCTGGCCCAGGGCGGCCTCCTGCGCTTCCGGCGTGGCGTTGTACAGCCGGCAGTATTGCAGCCACGCGGCACGGAACGCCGGTTCCGGCAGGGTGCGCAGCAGTTCCGAGCAGATTTCCGCCAGCCCGAACACGGCGGACAGGTGCGACACGGAGATCTTCTTCGAGTCCCCGATGCGGAACGCGCCCGTGTCCAGGTCCATGACGCCGCTGCCGGTGAAGAAGCCGTGCGGCTGGGCGGCGATCGTGCGCATGCTGGCCAGCAGCCTGTCGCGCCAGGCCTTGTCGCCGGTGCGTTCCCAGGCCGTGAACCAGGCGCCGGCGACCGCGCCCCAGTCGGTGCCGAAGCCCACGCTCGCCTCGTTGGCGCCGGTCGCCTTCTGCTGGCCGATCTTGCGGCCCGGCGCGATATCACGCAGGCGCCTTGCGGCATCCTGCTGTTCCGTGAGCAGGTCGCCGATGCGTTCGTCCGCCGTCAGGTAATACATGAAGCGGCGGTTGATCGCCGTGGAGATGCGCAGCTGCTTAGCGCTGTCGCCCCAGTGCTGCACGCCATGCCGCGTGCCCAGCGGGCTGAAGGGCCCGATATGGTGGACGTCGACCTCGCCCGTGTGGCGCGTCATCGCCTCGGCCAGCCGGAACGCATCGGCCCGGCCGGAATGGAGGAAGTAGTGCCACAGCCAGATGTCGGTCGACAGTTCCGAATTGTCCCAGGCGAAGCCGCCCACGTCGTAGCGCCACTGGTGGCGGCGCGGGTCGTAGGTGTGCATCACGTCGCCGTAATCCCAGAAGCCGTACCAGCGCCGCTGCTCCACCTGGCCCTTGTAGTAGTCGAACAGCTGCGCAAGACGCGCTTCGAGCGGCTTTGCCCGCGCGCCGCCGCGCCCCTGCGGCGCCCAGTATTCGCTGAACACTTCGGCCGCGTACAGACGCTCCGGGGTCGGTACCAGCCGGGGCGGCTGGGCAATGCGCGCGCCGATGGCCGCCAGCGCTTCGGCGGACGGCGTGGCCGGCAGCAGCTGGAGTTCGAGCTCACTGGTGCGCGCGATGCCGTGCGGGGTGCCGAAGCCGGGCTCGTAATCCTCGTAGGTGATGTCCAGCGCGGCGCGCTGCTTCTCGTGCGTGTCGGCCCCAAGGCCGTCATGGAAGAAGCGCAGCTGCATGGGCGGCGCTTCCGGCGCCCACAGCCACAGCGTGACGGAGGCCGCATCGCCGGCCGCGCCGGTGATGTCAATCTGGCCCGGGTAACTCTGCCAGAAGTTGCGCACGCCGAAGGCCACGCCGCCCTTCGCGCCGCCGAGGTAGGCGGTGCCGCCGGCGCGCGTGCCGCCACCGGCCGGCACCCAGCCGTGGCCCTTCGCCGTGCGCTTGGCGATGGTGAAGCCGTCGGCATTCGGCTGCACCAGCCGGTAGTCGCCGAAGGCCGGAACGTAGTTCAAGCCGTCGCGCACCGCCCCGGGCAAGCGGTCCACGGGTGGCAGCGGCAGGCCGGCCACCTGGGCCGCGGCATTCTCCTCGCCCACGTCGCGCCGCAGGCCCGTAAGGCTGCGCACGCTTTCGCCGAACACGCCGCCGGCGGCGGACGTGAAGCGCACGTGCCGGTCGTGCGGGGCGCCGTCGAGGTTCGCGCCGAAGCGCAGGCCGAGGCCGCGCACGTCCACCTTCGCCGGATCGACATCGACGACGGAGGTGTGCAGCACGCGGATCGCATCGCTGCCCTGGTGGAATTCCAGGCGCAGCGTGAACGGCAGCAAGGCCGCGCCATCGTCCGCCCGGTGCGTGCCGCTCAGCTTCAGCACGGCGCGCACCGGGCCGTCCTGCTCGACTTCCACGCCGTTGATATCGCCACGCCAGCGCCGGCGCACGCCGGCACCCTCCTCGCTGTCGTTCACCGCGTCCGTCAGCAGCACCAGCTCCGCGTCGCGCAGCAAGGCATGCCCGGCCAGCGCGACGCCGGCGAACACCTTGTCCCCCTTGCCGGGAACCCGGGCGCGCAGCCGGCCCGTGTCGACGAGGATGCCGCCCGATTCGCGCGACACCATGCCGGGTTGCGCCGGCGGGACGCCCGGCCCCGGCTGCACGTCGTAGCTGGCCGCCGGCGTCCCGGCGCCGATCGCATGGGCGCTCCACTTCACCGAGCCGTCCGGCCAGAAAGCCAGCGGCCAGGACTGCAACAGCGGCGGCGCCTTGACGCCGCTCGCCCGCACCGTGAAGCCGCTTCCGCGCGGCACCAGGCCCTGCGGCCAGGGTACGCCGAACGTGGCGCCGGTAAAACTGGCGGGCGCCGCGCCGTCGAGCCAGCGCAGCGTGGTCGGCCCGAGCGGTGCGGTGCCGCGGGCATCGGCGGCAGCGGCGCCGTGCACGGGCAGCGCCGGCGCGCCGGCCAGCAGCGCGGAGAGTTTGAGCAGTTGGCGTCGGTCCATCGGTCTCCTTCTGTTTTGTAACGTAAAGTGTCAGTAACGATAGGCAAGCGAGACGCCCAGTGTACGACGTTCCCCCAGCCAGCCGGACACCGAACCGTATTCGCCGCTGCCGAGGCGCTTGTAATAGGTCTTGTCGAAGGCATTGTTCAGGAACACCGATGCGCTCCATTCGCCCGGCCCCGCCTTGCCCTCGGTGCCGGCGGCGAACGATGCCAGGCCATAGCCCGGCACGCGCGTGAAGGCGGACGTGTCGACGGTGCCGAACATCCAGCTGCGGTATGCATAACGCGCCGAGATGAAGGAACGCAGGCCGTTATCCGCCGTCCAGCCGTAACGCACGCTGGCATTGGCCGTCAGCTTCGGCGCGTTGAAGACGCGCGAGCCCGTCAGGTTGCAGGACGGCGGCGGGTTCGGCGCCAGCGTCACCTCGGGCGGGCAGCGGGCGTTGTCGTAGTGCGTGTAGTACGTGTCGTTCCACACGGCGGCCGCGTCCACGCGCCAGTGCCGGTCCGCCGCCCAGCGCACGCTCGCTTCGGCGCCGCGCGAGATGAAGGTTCCCGCATTGAGCAGGTAGACCTGCTGGTCTTCCGGGTTGTAGCCCTGCGTCTGGAAGTCGCTGATCTCGGTTGCGAACAGGTCGGCCTTGACCGCCAGCCGGTCGCCGGCCAGGCTGGCCTTCACGCCCACCTCGCCACTCCTGGTCTTTTCCGGCTTGATGTACAGCGAATCCAGGCCGGCCTGGCGCGCGGCGCCGGCCGAGATGTTCAGGCCGCCGGACTTTTCGCCATACGACACGGCGGCATAGGTGCTCCAGCCGGGGGCCGTGCGCCACGTGGCCGCCAGCGTGCCGGAAGGCAGCGTGTGGTTTTCCACCAGGTAGCCGGAATTGAACGGCACGCGGTTGTAGCGAATGAAGCTGCCGCCCTTTTCCTGCACATTGGCGCGCACGCCCGCCGTGATGTCGATGCTGTCGTCCACATGCAGGGTACCCTGGGCGAACGGCGACAGCATGCGGTCGCGCAGCAGGCCGAGGCGGATCACGTCGAGGTTGCGGAAAGCCGTGCTGTCCAGCCATCGCGCCGGCACCGTGGTGTTCGCGTAGCGGGTGTGCGCCAGCGTTTCCAGGTGCTGCCCGAGGTAAGTGAGACCGAATGCGTATTCGAGGGGGCGGCCCTGCGGCGAATCGGCCCGCAACTCCTGCGACCAGGTCTTGTCGCGGACCTCGGTGCCCGTATCCGAATACACGCGCACGGACAGCCCGTCGGCCATCGTCGGCTGCGAATGGAAGTAGCGCAGCGACGTGACGGAGCGCAGGCGCCAGCCGCTGTCGAGCTGCCATTCGGCCAGCGCGGACACGCCTCCCTGCACCACGTGGATGCGGTTTTCATCGTCCAGGTCCACGTTCGGACCGAACACCACATTGTGCCCGGCGGCGGCGGAATGGCTGAGGAAAGTGTCGCGGCCGTTCACGGCATGCGTGGCCACCAGCACGGGGGTCGGTTCGCTGTTGCTGTTGTTGTAGTCGGCCGCCAGGCGCAGCGTGAAGCGCTCGCCGCCGCGGTACAGCAGCTGGCCGCGCGCCCCGTTCGACGAACCGCCATTCAACCTGTTGCCCGTGCGGATATTGGTAACGGCGCCGTCGGACGCGCTGCGTACCACGTTCAGCCGGCCGGCCCAGCGCTCGGACAGTGGCCCGGAGACGACGCCGCGCACGCGCTGGTAGCCATGCTGGCCGGCCGATACGGCAAGCGATGCCTCCGGCACGAAGGTAGGAGATTTCGTCGTGATGTTCACCACGCCGCCCGTGGCGTTGGCGCCGAACATCGTCCCCTGCGCGCCGCCCAGCACTTCGGCATAGGCGATGTCGCCCAGGCTGGACAGCATGCCCGGCCGGGCCAGGTACACGCCGTCGACGTAGACCGCCACGCTGCTGGGCATGCCGATGTTCGAGTCGCCGCTGGCCTGCCCGCCGCCGTCGCCCACGCCGCGGATGGTGACCTGCATGTCGGACGGGTCGGTGCTCTGGATGTTCAGGCCGGGCACGAGCTGCTGCAATTCCTCCAGCGTGGTGACGTTCTGTTCTTCCAGCTCGGCGCCGCCGACGCGGTACGACGAGGTCGGCGCGCGACGCGGATCGTCGTCCAGGCTGGCGCCGCCGGCCTCGCGGCTGCCGCTGATCGTCACCGTCGCCATCGCGGCGGGCGGCGCGGCGGCGGCGATCATGGGCATGGCGGGCGCTGCCGCCGACACTTTCAGGTGCCGGGGCGCGGCTTGGGATGCCGGTTTCGGGATGGCGAGCCGGACCGTGAGCGCCCCGCCGTCGCCAGCCGCCAGCTCGAAGCCGCTGCCGTCGAGTGCGCGGGCGATCGCCTCGGCCGCGCTGTAGCGGCCGACGACGGGAGCCGAGCGGGTGCCGCCCAGCAGGCGCGGATCGTAGGCCAGCGCAACGCCGGAGTCGGCGGCGATCTGGAGGAGCGTCTGTTCGAGCGGGGCTGCGGGCAATCGGTAATCCTGCCGTTCGGCTTGCGCGTGCGCGTGCAGTGCGGGGAGCGTGGCCAGCACGGCCAGCGTGATGAAATGCTTTTGCAAGGGAATGCCTCATGGAAGTCGTTGGTAATCCCCTTGTGCGGCGAGATGCAAAAAGCGTCAGCGTGAAACGAAAATATTCTGTCGGTGGCGACACGCGCGCGGCCGGACCGGTACAGTCGAGCCAAGACTTTCGCCACAAGGAGCCCCAACACATGGAAATCCGCAGCCTGCTCTCGTCCATCCTGATCGGCGCCGTCGCGAGCGCCCGCTCGATGACGCCGATGGCCACCCTCGCCACCGCACGGCTGGCCGACCGCCACACCCCCGGTGAACTGTTCCTGCTCGATCGCCCGCTGTTCAAGTACGGCGCGCTGGCGATGGGCGCCGGCGAACTACTGGGGGACAAGATGAAAAGCGCGCCGGACCGCACGGTGTTCCTCGGCCTGCTCGCGCGTGTGATGAGTGCCGGCATCGCCGGTGCCGCGCTGGCGCCGCGCGGCGAGGAAAAGGCCGGCGCGGCGCTCGCCGTGGCCACCGCCGTGCCGCTGGCCTACCTCACGCTGGCCGGCCGCAAGCGCGCGATCGCGGCGATCGGCCAGACAAAAAGCGGCTTGATCGAGGATGCGCTGATCGTCGCCGCGGGCGCCGCCATCGTGGCGCTGTCGACGCGGGGCGAGCAGCCGTAACGTTGCTACGCAACCATCGTCAGCAGGCCGTAGCGCGCCACCCGCACGGGCAGCGCGCCGGCGATCTGCCGGAGGGCGCCTTCCAGGTCGCCCAGCTTGAAGACGCCGCTGATCACGTGGCGCCTGGCGGCGCCGTCCACGCGCACGATGTCGTGGTGGTGCCGGCCGAACGCCTCCGCCAGGTCCGGCAGCGGCAGGCGGTCGGCCACCAGCATGCCGCGTGTCCAGGCGGCGGCCGCGTTGAACGACAGCGGCGACGCGCGTACGCCGTCGGGATCGAAGCACAAGGTGTCGCCGGATGCCAGCGCGACCGGCGACCGGCCGGGAAGCCGCAGTGTCGCCCCCGCCCCGCGTACGGCAACGATGCCGCGCCGCCCCAGGCGCGCCGCGCATACCTCCCCACCCTCGCACGCTATGTCCGCGCCGGCGACGGCGATGGACAGCCGATCGCGCAACTGGACGAGCACCTGCCCTTGCCGTATCGCGATCCGCGCGGGGACAGGTCCTTCGGCAAGGTCGATGCGGGAAGCGGCGTCGAAGCGCAGCGACGACCCGTCCGCCAGGATGGCGTCTCCCTGTTCGCCGATGCCGCTGCGCCACGTCGCGTCGTAGCCCAGTTCATGGGCTGCCTTCCAGCCGCCGGCGCCCGACAGGCCCAGCACGGCCATGCCGAACGCGGCGCGCAGGGCCCGGCGGCGCTCCTCGATGGGGTGCCGCAAGGCCCGTGCGACGGCATGGGCATCGCCGCGCGCGCGCGGGCCGATGCTGCCGAGGCGCCGCTGCAAGGAAGCCCAGGCGGCCGCATGTTCCGGCGCGCCGTCGTGCCAGGCGCGGAAGGCGTGCAGCGCCGGCTCGTCCGCGGCCGGGTCGCGCAGCCGCACTTCCCAGGCGATGGCGGCGCGCTCGGCGCGGCTGCGCGCGGCCGTCACGCGGCCGGCCAGCAGGCGGCCAGCGCCCGCGCCATGTATTTGCGGACCATGCTGACGGATACGCCGAGACGGGCGGCGATCTCCGCATAGCCCAGGTCCTCGAACTGGCTGAGGATGAACGCTTCGCGCGCCTTCGCCGGCAGCCTCGCCAATGCCGCGTCGAGCCGCAAAATTTCCTCCACCGTCATGCAGATATCCTCGGCGGAGGCGGCATGGCTTTCCGGCCGCAGGGCCAGCTCGGCCAGGTAGGCGCGTTCCAGGTCGCGGCGGCGCCAGAACTCGAACGTGAGCCGCCGCGCGATCGTCGTGAGCATGGCGCGCGGCTGGCGGATATGGCTCACGTCGTCGAGGGTGGCCAGTTCGGTGAAGGTGGAGGCGGCCAGGTCTTCCGCATCGTCGCGGCATCCCACCAGCCGCTGCACGGTGGCGGTCAGCCAGCCATGGCTGCGCTTGAATTCGCTGCCCAGCCACGCATTGCGCATGGCCAGGAGATTGCTTTGTCGTGGTGCGGCGGTCATCGTCGGTATCGGCAAGAGGCACGGCATGTCGGCCGAGCTGCCAATATAGACAAAGCTGCAAGGAAACCAAACGAAGCATTCCGACTATGCTTGCTTGCAAATCGCATGGGTATCGCAGCTGGGGCATGCTGGGCGCCGGCCTGCTGGCCACCGCGGCCATCGCACGGCGCCGGAAAGCGCGCTGAGCGCGGTCAGCCGCAGCGCCCAATGAAAAACCGGGGCGGCGACAAAGTCGCGGCCCCGGCTGGCGCGGGAACGGCTGTCGCGCCGCTATCTCGACCTTAGTGATTCGGCAGCTTCTTCGCCGCCAGGTAGATGCCGTACAGCGCGGACAAGCCCACCAGCGCGTACACGATACGCGAAGCGGTCGTCTGCTCACCGAAGATCTGGGCGACCAGGTCGACCTGGAACAGGCCGACCAGGCCCCAGTTCAAGCCACCAACGATCAACAACACCATCGCGATCCAGTCCACGGCATTCATCGCCTTGTGCGCGACCACGTCGGCCGAGCCGGTATTCATCGTTGCCATATGCCTCTCCTTGAGTAAGGTTCAGGGAACCCGCTTGACGCGAGCCGACCTCATTTTAGGCTGGACGATTGCCGGTCGCAGTCGGAGTGCTCGCCCGCACAACGTAGGAATCGGCCTAGATTCAGATTGGAAATGCAAGTGAGCCGGGCAGCGGCCCGGCCGCGAAATACGGGCTCAACGGGGATTGCGGCGGCGCTCGCCCTGGCGGTGAAACTGAGGCGCGCACAGCACGCGCAGCGCGATTTCGCGCGGCACCCCGGCTCGCTGCATGTATTCGAGCGCCGGATGGATGCCGTCGGATGCAACGATTTTCAATGCGTCATCGACGCGCGCCGCCGTATTTGCGTCAGCGCGCGATCTCCTGGTGCCGCGTTCCGCCATGATGCCCTGCCCTGTCTCCGAGAAACCGGTAATGGTACACGAAGGCGCGCATGCGCGGCACGCGTTTTCTTGCAAAAAAAACCAAAGCTCAGGCCGCCACCCCGGCCGCCAGGGCGCGCCGCAGCTCGTCCAGCGAAGCCGGTTTCGTCAGGTGCAGGTCGAAGCCGGCCTGCGCGGCCCGCTCCACGTCGCCCTTCTGGCCATAGCCGGTCAGCGCCACCAGCCGCAACGCGCGTCCGCCGGCTGCCTCGCGCAGGGCCGCGGCCAGCGCATAGCCATCCATGTCGGGCAGGCCGATGTCCAGCAGCGCCGCGTCGACCGGCGCGCTTCCGTAAGCGGCCAGCGCCTCGCGCGCGGTATGCGCCACCCGCACGTCGAGCCCGATGTGGCGCAGCATCAGGGCGCTGGCCCGTGCCGCATCCTCGTTGTCGTCCACCAGCAGCACGCGCAGGCCATGGGGAACCGGCACACCGGGTTCCGGCACCACCGCGGCGCACTGGCGCGCCATCGGCAACAGCACCTCGAACGTGCTGCCCTGGCCCGGCCCGGCACTGTGCGCGGACACCCGGCCGCCATGCAGCTCGACGATCTTGCGCACGATCGCCAGGCCGAGCCCCAGGCCGCCGGTGCGGCGGGCCAGCTGTTGCGGCGCCTGGTAGAACGGCTCGAACACCCGCGCCAGCAGGTCGGGCGCCATGCCGGCGCCGCGGTCGCTGACGGCCAGCCTGGCCATGTTCCCCTCCACCGACAGCACCACGGCCGCCTCGCCGCCGCCGAAGCGCCCCGCGTTCGACAGCAGGTTGCCCAGCACCTGGGCCAGCCGGCTGTCGTCGCCCATCACCCACAGCGTGTCCGGAGCGTCCAGGGTGACCTTCATGCCGGCGGCCGCGGCCACGGCCTGGCGCGCGACGTCCGCCAGGTCCACGGGCCGCACGTCCAGTTCCAGCTTGCCCGAAGCGATGCGCGACACGTCCAGCAGGTCGTCCACCAGCCGCTTCAAGTGCGTCACCTGGCGCCGCAGCACGGCGCGCTCGCGCTGGGCGCCGGGATCGCCGCGCAGATCCATCAAGTCCAGCGACGCCACGATGGGGCTGAGCGGATTGCGCAGCTCGTGGCCCAGCACGGCCAGGAACTCATCCTTGGCCCGCCCCGCCTCGCGCGCTTCCGCCAGCGCCCCTTCCTGGGACGCCACGGCCCGTTCCAGCGTGGCAAGCAGCTCCGAGCGCTCTTCCTCGTGCCGGTCGCGCGCCGCGGCCGCCGCGGCCAGCGCCTGCCCCATCTGGTCGATTTCCCGCACGCCCGACGGCGTCACCGCCACCGCGCCGCCGGCGCCCAGCGCGGCGGCCCCCTGTGCCAGGCCGTCGAAGCTCTTCACGATGCGCCGCGCCACCAGCAGGGCGAGCCCGATGCAGGCTGCCAGCGTCAGCGCCAGGCCGGCCGCGTACACCAGCGCGCCTTGCAGCAAGGGCCAGCGCAGGGAGGCGGTGGGCGCGCTGACGACCACCGTCCAGCCCCAGCGGGGCGACTTCGTGTAGGCGGTGCGCACGGGCACGTTCTCGATCGTCGTCGAATCGCCCGTCCCTTCCGGGCCGCTGCGCATCAGGCGCTGCAGGCCGGGGCTGCCCATCCCGCCCAGGAACCGGTCCTGGTCGCGCGAGCGCGCCACGCGCCGGCCGTCGCCATCCATCACCGCGATCACCCAGTCGCCGGGCGCGCGCTGGCGCTGGATCACGTTCACGATGCGGTCCGGCGCGATCACGGCCGTGAGGACATGGCGCCGGCCGTCGGGCAGCTCGACAGGGATGCGTATCGGAAAAGCCATGCGTCCGCCCTTGCCGCGCATCAGGCTGCCGACTACGGGCCCGCGCGACGCGACGGCGCGCGCCAGGCTCGGCGGATCGGCCACCGGCGCGGCCGCCATGCCGAACGGCGCCATCGTGCGGAACAGGGTGTGTCCGCCGGCGTCGGAAAGGATCACGCCCAGCCACTGCGGCTGGGCCGCCGCCTGCCGCCGGGCCAGGTCATGGAAGCCCCGCAGGTCCCCGGCCTGCAGGGCCGGCGTACGCGCCATGGCCTCCAGCGCGGCGGCGGCGCCATCGTGTTCGGCGTCGACGGCCGAGGACAGCGCCCGCGCCAGCTCGAGCATGGATCGGTCCTGCTCGCGCCGCTGCACGTCCGCGGCGGTCATCAGCCCCCAGGTGCCCAGCAGGGCGAGCGGCAGGAAGCCGATCGCCGTCAACAGGAGCAACAGGTGGCGCAAGCTCAGGGAGATGGCGCGGTCGCGCATGGGTGGGCCTGGCTATGGAAAGCACTGATTATAGCGGGCCTCTTGCAGTGCGGTATTACTAGAAGGCTGGCGCCTGGCTGCGCCGGTACTCGTGCGGCGAGCGGCCCACCAGGGCCGTGAAGGCCCGGGTGAAGTGGGCCTGGTCGAAGAACCCCAGCTGCTGGGCGAGCACCGCCAGCTCCGGGCAGGCAGGTGCCGCCAGCAGCGCCGCCGCTTCCTGCAGGCGGAACCGTTGCACGACCCACTTCGGGGGCACGCCCACATGGTCCCGGAACAGCCGCTGCAGGCCCCGTTCCGGCAAGCCGGCCGCCGCGGCCAGCGCCGCCACGGAGACCGGGCCGGCGTCGGCCGCCGCCCGCGCGACGGCGCGCTCGGCCAACCCGGCTCGCGGGTTCGGCCGCGCCTCGGCGGCGCGCGGAGCCAGCAGCGCCACTGCCGCCGCGACCATGGCGGCATCGTCGCCCGCGCCCAACACCTGCCGTTCGGCGGCGGCGGAATCGATCCCGAACACCGCATCGAGCGCTACGACGCGGCCGGTGAGTGCCGCCACCGGCCCGGCATGCCAGGGGTGCAGGCCGCCGGGCCGGAACCGCAGACCCAGCGCCCGGCCCCTGCCCGCCAGCGTCTTGTCGAACGGCCCCCGCACCACGCCGTGCAGCGCGGTGGTGCCGGCCTCGAATACCAGGTGCACGTTCGGGTAAGGAAGCACGCGCTGCACCTGGGCCGGCCGGTCGCCCAGGTCCCATGCGACGCGCCACAGGTACTCGACGAAAGGCGCCAGCACCGGCGGAACGGGGAAGCGCCGCAGGTCGAAGCGCTGCGCCATCGAGCGCGGGTCGAGTATGCCTTTCGGCGTGTCGCTTTTTTCCAATCCAGCTCCCCGGCCAGTCATTAAAGTGGAGGCATTATCGACCATGGAGAACACCATGCATACCTTCCCAGCCCTCGCCCTCGCTTTCGCACCCGTGCTCGCGGCCGCAACCGAAGTGACGGGAACGTTCGACGTGAAAGTCACGCCGGTACCCGCCCAGCGGGCAGCCGCCGACGATACGCGCGGGCGCATGACCTTCACGAAGACTTTCCAGGGTGCGCTGGCCGGCACCAGCGAAGGCGAAATGCTCACGGCCGGTGCGCCCGCCACCGGCACGGCCGGCTACGTGGCACTGGAGCGCTTCACGGGCACCCTGGATGGGCGCCGCGGCAGCTTCGTGATGCAGCACTCGGGCACCATGGCTGGCGGGCGCCAGGAGCTGGCGATCGTCATCTCGCCCGGCTCCGGCACGGGCGAACTGGCCGGCATCGCCGGCACGGCGGCGATCGCCATCGAAGGCGGCAAGCACTACTACACGGTGCGCTATACCCTGCCGTAGCGCGGCGGGCAGGCAGCAGACAGGAATGATTCTCATTACCGGTGGTTTCCGACTATAATGCCCGTCATTCGAACCACCGCCGTCACCCTATGTTCTCCCCCCGTCCGCTGGCGCTTGCGCTGTCCCTTGCCTTTCCCGTCGCCGCGCTCGCCCAGCAGGAAGCCCCCACCGCCGAGGCGGTGCCGTCGGTGCTGGTGACGGCCGCGCGCGCCCAGGGCTTCGTGCCTTACACGGTCGAAGCGGGTACGTTCCGCGGGTCGGACATCATGTCGGTGCCCTCCACCGTCAACGTGATCACGCGCGAGGTGCTGGAGCTGCAGGCCGCCGGCGGGCTGTACGACGCGGTCCGCAACACGGCCGGCGTCACGCGCCAGCAGAATGGCGGCGACACGTGGGACCAGCTGGTGATCCGCGGCATCGCCGTCGAGAACCGCACCAACTACCGGCTCAACGGCTCGCTGCCGATCATGAATTTTTCCCAGGTCGCGCTCGAGAACAAGGAACGCGTCGAAGTGCTGAAGGGCGCCACCGCGCTGTACTACGGCTTCACGTCGCCGGCCGGCGTGGTGAACTTCGTCACGCGCCGCGCCGGCAGCGCCCCGGTGACGACCCTGGGCCTGTCCGTCGACGACAACGGCAGCGCCGTGGCCAGCGCCGACGTGGCGCGCCGCTTCGGCGAGCGCGGCCAGGTCGGCGTGCGCGTCAACGCGGCCGGCGGCACCCTCGGCTCGCACCTCGACGGAGCAGGCAACGGCAACCGCGCGTTCGCCTCGGCGGCGCTGGACTGGCAGGTGGACCGCCGCCTGCGCCTGAAAGCCGACCTCGAATACGACCGCCGCCGGGTAACGGAACAGGCCGGCGTCACGTTGCCGGCCGCCGTGAAGGGCGCGATCGAACTGCCGCGCGCCGTCGACCCACGGCGCCTGGTCGGGCCCGACTGGGCGCTGTTCCGTACCGAGACGATGAACGCGCAGCTGCGCGCCGACTACGCGCTGGCCGACGACTGGGCCCTCACCGTCGAGGCGGGCCGCGCCCGCACGGAGCGCGAGCGCAACCTGCCGATCTTCCGCTTCACCAGCGCCGCCACGGTGGCGACGGGCGCCGGCCGCATCACCGGCAACTCGCAGCACCTCGGGGTCGATTCCGACATGCTGCGCGCCGAGCTGGCCGGGCGTTTCGCCATGGGCGCCATCGGCCACGACGTCACGTTCGGCATGGCCCGCACCGACAAGGGGCAGGGCCCGGTCTACCAGGCCAACTACACGATCCCGGCGCAAAACCTGTACGACCCGGTGCCGGTCGCGAACGCCACGTTCGGCGCCGTGCCCACCGCGCCGACCACGGCAGCGCTGGAGAGCCGCGACGAAGGCGTCTATGCGGTCGACCGCCTCACGCTTTCCGAGCGCTGGCAGGCGGTGGCCGGCGTGCGCGCCGTGCAGTTCCGCAGCGACCAGGGCGCCAACCGCTACGACGTGTCGAAGACCACGCCGCTGGGGGCGCTCATCTACCAGGTCGATGCCGACCTGTCGTTCTACGCTTCCGCCGCCCAGGGCCTGGAGGAAGGCGAGACGGCACCCAGCGGCAGCGCCAACGAGGGCGAGCGGCTGGCACCGGGCGTGAGCCGGCAGAAGGAATTGGGCATGCGCTGGCGCATCGGCGGGGCGCCCGGCACGCTGCTGCAACTGGCGCTGTTCGACATCCGCCGCCCCGGCTACTACACCAATGCCGCCAATGTGTTCACGGCCGACGGCCGGCAGCGCTACCGCGGTATCGAGGTGCAGGCGCAGGGAAAGCTGGCGCGCGACCTGTCCTGGCAGGCATCGGCGCAGGCGCTCGATCCAGAATTCCAGAACATCGGCGCGGCGTATGACGGCAAGCTGCCGGAAAATGCCGCGCGCCGCACCGCCAGTACCTTCCTGTCCTACGCGCTGGCCGGCGTGCCGGGCCTGTCCGTCAATGCCGGCGCGTACTTCACGGGCCGCCGCCCGGTCAACGACCTGAACCAGGCCTTCCTGGGCGGCACCACGCTGTTTTCCGCCGGCGCGCGCTTCGTGGCGCCGCTGTTCGGCCGCCGCACCACGTGGCAGCTGAACGTGGACAACGCTGCGGACAAGCGCTACTGGGCCGGCGCCGGCACGCGGCTGTCGGCCGGCATGCCGCGCGTGATCAAGCTCTCCGTCAAGACCGAACTGTAGAAAGCCGCGCTCCATGAAACGCGATCCCCTTCCCGCCAGCGTTACCCCGGCGCCGCGCCGCCCCGTCCTGCCGACCCTGAAACAGGCGTGGTTCCGGCTGCACTGGTTCTTCGGTATCACCGCCGGCACCGTGCTCGTCGTGATCGGGCTGTCGGGCGCCCTGCTGGTGTTCAAGGACGAGATGCTGGACCTCGTCAACCCCGGCGTGCGCAACGTGCCGGTGCAGAACGCGCCCCTGCTCACGCCGCAGCAGGTCGCCGCGGTGGCGCGCGCCGCGCACCCGGACCGCCGCGTGGCCTCGGTCACCGTATACGCCGCCCCGGGGGCGGCGGCGCGCGTAGGCCTGGCCGCGCTGCCGGGCCAGCCGCGCGGCGAAACCGTGTATGTGCACCCGTATAACGGCACCATGCAGCCGGAACTGGCCGGCGAGGCGGCCTTCGAATGGATCGAGCACCTGCACCGCTGGCTCCTGCTAGGGCGCGAAGCGGGCAAGCCCGTCACCGGCACGCTGGCCCTGTGCCTGCTGGGCCTTGCGCTGTCCGGCCTGTACCTGCGCTGGCCGCGGAACGCCGGCAACTGGCGCACCTGGCTGACCTTCGACACGCGGCTCAGGGACCGCTCCTTCCTGTATGCCCTGCATGCGGTGGCGGGCACCTGGGCCCTGGTCGCCTATGTGATCTTCACGCTGACGGGCGCTTACTGGGCGTTCGACGCGCTGCGCGACACGGTCGACGGCTGGGCCGGCGTGAAACGGCCGCCGCGCGAGGCGCCCGCAAAACCGGCGGCGCAGGGCAGCAAGGGCGCCCGCCCCACCCCGGTCGACCTCACGCCGGCGTGGAACACCTTCACGCACAACGCGCCGGGCTGGCAGATGGCCTTCCTGCGCTTCACGGACAAGCCGAACGCCCCGATCCAGGTCGCCTGGCTGCCGGCCGACGCATCCCACCCGCGCGCCCGCAGCGCGATGACGATCGCGCCCGACGGCACACTCACGAAGAACGAGCCGTACGCCGCCAAGTCGGTCGCCGCCCGCGCGCTGACCACCTTCTATCCGCTGCACATCGGCACCTACTTCGGCTTGCCGGGCCAGATCGCCATGCTGCTGGCCAGCCTGGCCCTGCCCGGCTTTGCCGTCACCGGCTGGATGCTGTACCTGAAGCGCCGGCGGCTGGCGCGGGCGGCGCGCGCCGAGCGCGCCCTGCTTGCGCCGGGCGATTCGATGGCGGCGACCGGCGTCGATCCGGTGCTGGTTGCCTACGCCAGCCAGACGGGCCAGGCCGAACGGCTGGCGCTGCGCACCGCGGCGGCCTTGCAGGCGGCCGGTACCCCGGCCGATGTGCGCGCCGTCGCCACGCTGGCGCCGGACGACCTGTTGCGCTACCGCGACGCGCTGTTCGTGGCGAGCAGCTACGGCGAAGGCGAACCGCCCGATGGCGCGCGGCGCTTCGCCCGCCTGCTGATGGAGGGCGGCCCACGCCTGCCGGAATTGCGCTACGCCGTGCTGGCGCTGGGCGACCGGCACTATGCGCACTTCTGCGGGTTCGGCCGCGCGCTCGACGAGCGCCTCGGCGGACTCGGCGCCACCCGGCTGTTCGCGCCCATCGAAGTGGACAGCGGCGACGAGGCGGCGGTGGCGCGCTGGTCGGCCGCCCTGGCCTGCCTGGGCGCCACGCCGCTGGCGGCCGCCCCGGTGACCGACGAAGCGCCATGGGAAACGTGGACGCTCGCCGGGCGCACCCTGCTCAACCCCGGCAGCCTGGGCGCGCCGCTGGTCGAAGTGCGGCTGGAAGGCCGTTCCGACGGCTGGCTGCCCGGTGCACTCATCGAGATCGAGGCGCGCCATGCGGACGCGGTAGTGGCCGATTGGCTGCGCGCGACCGGCCTGGATGGCAAGGCTGCCGTCGGCGAGGCCACGCTGGCCGAGCTGCTGGCCGCGAGCGAACTGCCCGATGCAAGCCACCGCTTCGCTTCGGCGCGCGATTGCGCCGCCGCCCTGAAACCGCTGGCGCCGCGCCGCTATTCGATCGCTTCGCTGTCGGCCGACGGCGCGGTGGAAATGCTGGTGCGCCAGGTACGCCATGAACAGGGGCTGGGTCTCGCCTCGGGCTGGCTCACGGCGCACGCGCCGCTTGGCACCGCGGTGCGCGCTCGCCTGCTGCCCAATCCCGGCTTCGCCCCCGTGGAGGAAGATGTGCCGTGCCTCTTCATCGGCAACGGCTCCGGCCTGGCCGGCTTGCGCGGCCACCTGCGCGCGCGGGTGGCGGCCGGCCGCCGCCGCAACTGGCTGCTGTTCGGCGAACGCCAGCGCGCTTTCGACAGCGTGTGCGCCGCCGAGCTGCAAGCCTGGGCCGACACCGGCTGGCTGCCGGAATGCGATCTCGTGTTCTCGCGCGATGGGGACGGCTATGTGCAGGACCGGCTGCGCGCACGGGGCGAACTGCTGCGGGCCTGGATCGCCGACGGCGCCGTGGTCTTTGTCTGCGGCAGCCTGCACGGCATGGCCGGCGGCGTCGACGCGGCGCTGGCGGACCTGCTGGGCCGCGACACGGTGGACCTGCTGGCGGCCGAGGGCCGCATCCGCCGCGACGTCTATTGAACCGGCGCCGTTCGCGGACATCGACGAACAGCGCCATCGAGCCGGCGCTGGCCTCGTGGACAGCGCCTCGGCCGCCGGTCGCCGGCTTGGGCGGAACTACCTTCCCTGTCGATCAGTCAGCCGCGCGCAGCGATTCGCCGATGGCATAGAACTGCCCGCCCGCGATGTAGTGCAGGCTGCGCCAGCGCGGGTCGGCGTCCTCGAAATGCCAGTGGCCGTCACGGAACACGCGGCTGTCGGCCCAGGCGGCGACGACTTCGCCGATGAACAGGTCGTAGGCCTGCTCGTTGTGTGGCTCGGCCACCCTGCGGCACGCCAGCCATGCCGAGCAGCCGGCGACCAGCGGCGCGTCGATTTCCGGCGCGTCGAACAGTTGCACGCCGAAGCGGGCCAGCTTGTCCGGCTCGTCGGCCAGACTGTGCGTGCCCACGGCGTGCACGAGGTCGACCTGGGCAGCGTTCGGCACCTGCAGCACGAACATGCCGCTCGCCTCGACGAGGGCGCGGGTCTTCACGGCCTTGTCCAGCACCACGGTGACTTTCGGTGGATTGAAATCGAGCGCGCAGGCCCAGGCCGCGGCCATGACGTTGTCGACGCCGCCGTGGCGGGCGGAGACGAGCACGGTGGGGCCATGGTTCAACAGCCGATAGGCCTTGGTGAGCTCGACGGGAAGAATGTGGGGATCGGTGAGCGTGTCCATGGTGCGCGAGGATAGCACCGATGACGCCGCCGCGTGGGCCGGCTGCCCCCATGCCGCTAGCGCACCCTCCCTCTTTGGAGGGAAGCGCCGGGGCGGATGTGCTGCCTGGCCGACTCTCCGTCATATACTCCGGGCAACCAATAACCAGTGATGATTCCGCCATGCCCGGTTCCCTGCGCGCCACACTGCAAAAGACAGTGATCGTGCTGCTGACGGTCGCCATCTTCGCGATCGATGCCTTCACCCCGCTCGACAGCGCCATCGCCGTCATGTACGTCACCGTCGTGCTGGCCACTGCCCACCTGTGGCCCCGCCACATCCTGGCGGTGACCGGACTGTGCCTGGGCCTCACGCTGGCGGCGCACTTCATCACCGGCTGGTTCGGGGTCGTCAATTCCTCGCTGGCGCGTTGCGCCGTCAGCCTGGCGGCGATCGGCACCAGCGGCTATCTCGCGCACGTGGGCGCGCGGGCCACGGCCCGGTTGCTGCAACGCGAGGAGTCGCTGCGCCTGTCGCGCCAGCAGCTGGCGCACGTGACGCGCGTGACGACGCTGGGCGAACTGGCCGCCTCGATCGCGCACGAGGTGAACCAGCCGCTCGCCGCGATCTCCGCCAATGGCGAGGCGGCGCTGCGCTGGCTGCGCCGGCCGCAGCCCGAGCCGCGGGAAGTGGAACACGCGCTGCAGCGGATGCTGTCGGACACGTGCCGCGCCAGCGAGGTGATCCGCCGCATCCGCGCGCTGGCCCGCAAGGGCGACGCCAGCTTCGCACCGGTCGACGTGACGGACATGGTGCGCGATTGCGCCGCGCTGCTGCAGCGCGAGCTGGCCAGCCACGGCGCGACCCTCGTGCTGGACATCGCCGATGGCTTGCCGCCGGTCGGCGGCGACCGGGTGCAATTGCAGCAGGTGCTGATCAACCTGCTGATGAACGGGATGCAGGCGATGGCGCCGCGCGGCGGCACGCTCACCCTCGCGGCGGGACGGCAGGGAGACGGCCTGCGCATCGCCGTCAGCGACGAAGGGCCTGGCATCCCGGATGACCAGGCCGGCCGCCTGTTCGAGCCCTTCTACAGCACCAAGCCCGACGGCATGGGCATGGGCCTGCCGATCTGCCGCTCGATCGTCGACGCCCACGGCGGCCGCATCGCCGCCCTGCCGTCCCGGCCCGACCGCCGCGGCGCCACCATCGAGATCACACTGCCGGCCAGCCGGGAGGCGGCATGAAGCCGCTGGTCTATATCGTCGACGACGACGCGGCGCTGCGCGATGCGCTGGCCAGCCTGCTGCGCTCGGCGGACATGGACGTGGCGACGTTCGGCAGCGTGGCCGACTTCGCCGCCCACTGCCGCGACGACCGCAACAGCTGCCTGCTGCTGGACGTGCGCCTGGGCGGCCACAGCGGCATGGACTTGCACGCCGACCTGAAGGCGCAGGGTTGCCACCTGCCGGTGGTGTTCATGACGGGCTTCGGCGATATTCCCATGTCGGTACGGGCGATGAAGGCCGGCGCCGTCGATTTCCTCGCCAAGCCCGTGCGCGTGGAAGAGCTGCTGGAAGCGGTCGGCCAGGCGCTGGCCCGCGACGCGGCGAGCCGCAGCGAGGACGCCGCGCGCGCCGACCTGCGCCGCCGCTACGCCACGCTGACCCCGCGCGAACGCGAGATCATGGCCCTGGCCGCCCGCGGCCTGATGAACAAGCAGATCGCCGCCGAAGTCGGCACCAGCGAAATCACCGTCAAGATCCACCGCGGCCAGGCCATGAAGAAAATGCAGGCCAAGACCTTCGCCGACCTCGTGCGCATGGCCGAGGCCCTCGAAAACCGGTGACAGGCTCCGTTTTTCTTGCGACGATCGCGGCGGCCACCGATCCTGCGTGCTGGTGTCGGACACCGGCTTTTCGGTGTCCGACACCGGTCTTCCCCAGAGGCAACCGACTCCGGGCGGGAGAACCGGTGTCCGACACCTGAAGGTGTCCGACACCAGAGCCGAGGATCGCGGCGGCCCACCGGTCCTGCGTGCTGGTGTCGGACACCGGCTTTTCGGTGTCCGACACCGGTTTTCCCCAGAGGCAACCGACTCCGGGCGGGAGAACCGGTGTCCGACACCTGAAGGTGTCCGACACCAGAGCCGCAAGCACCGCCGGGAAATCTTGCCTATACCGACGTATGATGGCCGCCCCAAGCGCTGGCCGGTAAGCTCCTGGCGATTGCACCACGAGGAGCCACAGTGTCCCTTACAGATCAGGAAGTCTGCATCGTCGACGACGATGCGTCCGTGCGTACCGCTGTCGGCAGCCTGGTACGGTCGCTGGGCTTGCGCGCCCGGCTGTTCGCGTCGGCGGAAGAATTTCTCGCCGCCGGCGGCGCGCCGGACCTGGTGATCTCCGATCTCCAGATGCCCGGCATGAGCGGCATCGACCTGCTCGAGCTGCTGCGCGGGCGGGCCGACCGCGTCCCCTTCATCGTCGTCACTGCCTTCCTGCAGGACGGCGTGAAGGGCCGCGCCATTCAGGCCGGCGCCGCCTGCGTGCTCGGCAAGCCTTTCCATGCAGACGCCCTCGTCGGCTGCATCGAGCGCGCGCTGGGGTCCGGTCATACGCACGTATGATTTGCGGCGCCCGCGCGGCGCCTTATGCTTTCCTCACGATGAACGGCGGCACGAACATGATGCTGCCGGCATCGCCGATCAACTCCGAAACCCCGAGTGACCATGAGACAGCTGACGATCCCGCGTCCCGCATTCCCCCAGGGACCGATGCACGAGACCACCGAGTCCGGCCCCGACGTCGATGAAGCCCGCCGCGCCGAGCGCCTGCGCTGCGCCCGCGACGTGCACGACATCGTGCTGCAGGACATGACCGCCGTGCTGCTGCAACTGCGCGCGGCGAGCGGCAGCGCCGATCCCGCCCAGGTGGCGGCCTGCCTCGCCGTCGCCACGCAGGCGGCCGAACAGGGCCTGGCCAGTGCGCGCGACTTCGTGCGCCGGCTGCGCGACGCGGCGCCCGCCAGGCCAGCCACCGCGAGCATGGCCGATGCGATTCGGGCGGCGCTCGATCACCAGCCGCTGGCCACCGGCACGAAACTACGCCTGCAACTGGACGACGATGCGGCGCTGCCCCACTTCGCCTGCGAGCAGGTGGCGATGATCGTGCGCGAAGCCGTCGGCAACGCCGCCAAGCATGCGCGGGCGCGCACCATCGGCTGCCGCCTGCGCGTGCGCGCCGGCCGGGTGCAGGTGCAGGTGCGCGACGACGGCACCGGTTTCGATCCCCACCAGCCGCGCGCCGGCTTCGGCGTGGGCGGCATGCACGAACGGGCCGCGCTGGCCGGCGCGGCCCTGCAGGTCGACAGCGCCCTGGGGCGCGGCACGACCGTCTTCCTTTCCCTTCCACTCGATGCAGGAGAATGACATGTCCATATCCGTGATGCTCGTCGACGACCATCCCCTCGTGCGCCTCGGCATGGCCGGCGTCGTGGCCCGCCAGCCCGGCTACACCGTCACCGCGGAGGCGGCCGACGGGTTCGACGCGGTCGAACAGTACCGCCGCGTGCGGCCCGACGTGGTGCTGATGGACCTGATGATGCCGCGCGTCGGCGGCCTGGAGGCGCTGGCCGCGATCCGCGAATTCCATCCCGACGCGCGGGTGGTGATCGTCTCCGGCTCGGACGGCGAGGAACACGTCTACCGCGCCCTGCACGCCGGCGCCCGCGCCTACCTGCTCAAGGATGCGCCGGAAGCGCAGCTGGCCGAATGCCTGCACGCCGTGGCGGCCGGCCGCCGCTACGTGCCGCCCGACGTGGCCTCGCGCCTCGCGGCCCGTCTCGACAACGATGCGCTGACGGGGCGCGAACTCGATGTGCTGCGCTTCCTCTCCCAGGGCCTGTCGAACAAGCTGATCGCCCGCGCCGCCGGCATCGCGCCCGGCACCGTGAAGTACCACGTGAAGAACATCATGGCCAAGCTGAACGCCTCATGCCGCACCGAGGTGCTGCGCGAAGCGGTGCGGCGCGGCATCGTCGATATCGTCCACTGAGCAGCCCCGGCGACAGCTGCTGCTGTCGAGCCAGCGTCCCCGATACGCGACCATGGGCATCCATCAAAAGCGGTGACAGGCACCCGGCTTTTTGAAATGTTTCCCGAAAGCCGGTGCCTGTCACCGGTTTTCCACCACGGATCTTGCACGGTGGGTCAGGGCAAGCGCGATCGAGGTCCGTTCCACGAAACACGAACCCGGCAGTAACACCCTGCGCCGCATCGGTGGCTTCGTTGCGGGATGAGCGGGCCATCGGCTACAATCCGGGCTTCTTGATAATAGCTTCTCATTATTATGTCCCGACTGCCCTCGGCACCCGCCGCCCTGCACCTCGCCAACCGGATCGCATCGATCGACATCGCGCGCGGCCTCGTCATGCTCCTGATGACCGTCGACCACGTGCGCGAGACCTTCTACCTGCAACACCAGGTCAGCGATCCAATGGCCGTCGCGGCCACCGAGCCGGCGCTGTTCTTCTCGCGGCTGGCCGCCCACTTCTGCGCGCCCATGTTCGTCTTCCTCACGGGCTTGTCGGCCTGGCTGTACGCGCACCCGGCCAACGGCCCGCGCGATGCGACAGGCTTTCTCGCCAGGCGCGGCCTCCTGCTGGTCGGCCTGGAACTCACGCTCGTCAACTTCGCCTGGACCGGTAGCTTCACACCCTCGACGCTCTACCTGCAGGTAATCTGGGCGATCGGGCTGTCCATGCTGGCGCTGGCCCTGCTGCACAAGCTGCCGCTGCCCTTGCTGGGGGTGCTGGGCACGGCGATCGTGGCCGGTCACAATGCCTTGCAGTTTCATCCCGAACCGGGCACCTTCGCGGCGGCCGCATGGACGATCCTCGAGCAGCGCGGCTTCCTGCTGGAAGACCCGCTGCGCGTGAAGATCAGCTATCCGCTGCTGGCGTGGATCGGCGTGATCCTGCTCGGCTATGCCGCCGGGCCGCTGTACGCGCGCGCCACCTCGCCGGCGCTGCGCCGCCGCTGGCTGCTGCGCATCGGCATCGCCAGCCTGGCGCTGCTGGCGGTGCTGCGCGGTACGAACGTGTATGGCGAGCCGGTTTCCTGGGCAGTGCACGACGATGCGCTGCGAACCGCGATGTCATTCCTGAACTTCACGAAGTACCCGCCCTCGCTCGATTTCATCCTGCTGACGCTGGGTGCCGGATTGATCGTGCTGGCCCTCGTCGAGCGCCCGATGCGGTGGACGGCGATCCCGGCCGTGTTCGGCGGCGCGCCGATGTTCTATTACCTGCTGCATCTGTACGCGCTGCTGGCCCTGCAACGGATCGCCGGTTTCGCGCTCGGGGTACCGCGTGCCGATGTCAACCACGTGTGGCAGGTCTGGCTGATCACGTTGCTGCTGGCCGCCGCGCTGTACTGGCCGACGCGGTGGTTCGGCCGGTACAAGCGCACCAGCGGCAAGGCGTGGGTGAAATACTTCTGACATGGCACAAGCTTATGCAAGGCTTTTCAGCACACGTGCACTGCACAAGCTCGTCGTCAAGGCGATCGCGAAGTCTGCGGGAGCGAACGGCTGAGATCCGGCCGCCCGTCGCCCCAGCTGGCCGGGGCAGCTTTGTCAAGCCTGCTGGTCCGGGAACGCATTGGTCGGCTTCGCCCCCCATGCCGCGTAGAACAGGATGTACAGCTCGCACACCACGGTCAGCAGGAACGACGTCTGCAGGCCGTAGATATCGGCCAGCCAGCCCTGCACCACCACCAGCGCGCCGCCCGCGATCGCCATGATCAGCAGGCCGGCACCCTCCTCGGTCAGCGGGCCCAGGCCGCGAATGCCCAGCGTGAAGATGGTGGGGAACATCACCGAGTGGAACACGCCGACGGCGATCAGCGCCCACATGGCCGTCGGGCCGCCGGCGAACGTGGCCACCAGCATCACGGCGAAGGCGCCGATCGCCGCACCGCCCAGCACGCGCTCGGCGGAGATCGAGCGCATCAGCATGCTGCCCACGAAGCGCCCCACCATCATGCCGCCCCACAGCAGGAACAGGTAGTGCGAGGCCTGCTCGTGCGTGACGTTGCCGATGTCCGGCTGCGACACGAAGTTGATGAACAGGTTCGCCACGCCGATCTCCGCGATCAGGTAGATGAAGATGGCGGGAATGCCGAAGACCAGGTTGCGGTGACGCCACAGCGAATGGGAGCCCCGCTCGTCCTTCGACACGCGGCGCGAACCGATCGCCGGCAGCGGGTAGCGGGCGATGATCACGGCCAGCAGCACCAGCACGGCGGCCACGATCAGGTAGGGCAGCTGCACGGCCTGCGCATCGGCCAGGCGCTCGGCCTGGCTCAGCACCTGGCCCGCCTCGGCGGTGCCGCTGGTGGAACGGCCCAGGATCAGGTAGCCGCCGAACAGCGGCGCGAACGTGGTGCCCAGCGAATTGAACGCCTGCACCAGGTTCAGGCGTGCCGAGGCCGTTTGCGGCGGGCCGACCACGGCGACGTAGGGATTGGCGGCCACCTGCAGCAGCGTGATGCCGCAGGCGATCACGAACAGCGCGACCAGTGTGACGGCATAGGACGGCAGGCGCGCGGCCGGAATCATGCCCAGCGCGCCAGCGGCCATGATGCACAGGCCGATCACCATCGCTTTCTTGTAGCCGACCCGCTCGATCAGCCGGGCCGACGGGATCGACGCGACGAAATACGCAATGAACCAGACCGATTCGATCAGCGTCGTCTGCGTATAGCTCAGTTCGAACACGCTGCGCAGGTGCGGCAGCAGCGTGTTGTTGATGACGGTAATGAAGCCCCAGATGAAGAACAGGCTCGCCAGCAGCGAGAGCGCCGACTTGTAGCTGGCAGGCGACTGTGCGCGCGTGTCCAGCGTGGCGCCTGTGGAAATGATTGGCCCGGCCACGATTGATCCTTTGTCGGAAATGAAACGCTCATCGTAGAGCCGGGCTTGCCAAATGACCAATTCCGAAAACGATGTCAGCTATATCAAAAAATGATATCTCTCCCACGCGGCAACGATGTCACACAATACGCCGCGCTCCGGCTGTTGCGTCCCGTCCTGCCAGCCTGCCGTGCGGCCGCCCGTCGGGAGTATGCTCACTACCATCGCGCCAGCCAACCGTGGCGGCGCCCGACACAGCGTACTCTGCCATGCGCTTTTCGCTCGCCAGCCTGCGTCCGCCCCCCTTGGCGGCGCTGCGCCCTTACCTGGTCTTCATCCTGCTCTGGCCGGTCGCCGGGTTGTTGATCGCCGGCGCGTCCTGGCTTTTTCTCATAGGGAATTTCCACCGCGAGCGTGACGCGGCCGAGCGCCAGGCACTGGCCGCCACCCTGAACATCGCCGAGGACGGCGCCATGCAAACCCGCGCGAACCTGGCCATGATCGACCAGCTGCTGACCGTGATCCGGGTCCAGTGGCAGGCGCTGGGCGGGGCTGTCAAGCTGAAGCAATTCGCGAAGATGACGGACCCGGCCGGCGTGCCGCTGCGCATCAGCGTATTCGATGGAGCAGGCCGGCTGCGCATGACCAATTCCAATGGCCTGTGGACGCGCGAGGAACTGGACAAGGTGGAGGAACTGGCCTTCTTCGCCTCCCAGCGCCTGCGCGCCGCGGACGACATGTTCATCGGCATGCCGCTCGCCGGCGCGTCGCGCTCCGGCTACATCGTGCGCTTTTCCCGCAAGTTGCTCGACGAGCACGGCGACTTCGCCGGCGTCGCCGTGATTTCGGTCGACCCGGACAACCTGATCGCCCAGTACGACCAGGCCAGGCTCGGCCCGCAAGGTTTCCTGGCCGCCGTCGGCAGCGACGGCATGGTGCGCGGCTTCAAGCTCGGCAAGGCGTTCCGGCAGATCGAATTGCTGCCCCCCTCGCTGCGACTGGCCCTGGCGAACAACAGCGGCAGCAGCTTCATCGCCGGCACGGAATTCGGCGATGGCGTGGCGCGCTATGTCAGCTGGCAGACCGTCGAGGGTTTTCCGCTCATGGTGCTGGCCGGCGCGGACCAGCCGCATGCACTGGCCGTGGTCCGCGAACGCGAACGGGCCTCGCGCCAGACCGCCGTCGGCGCCTCGATCGCCCTGCTGATCTTCGTGCTTGCCGGCATGGGCCTGTCCGGCCGGCTGGCCATGCAGCGCTACCGCCTGACCGTGGCGCAAGATGCCTACCGCAAGGCCACCGAGGCCAGCACCGAGGGTTTCTTCATCGTGGCACCGGTGTTCAGCGCCGGCGGCGGGACCGTCGACTACATGACGGTCGACTGCAACGAGCAGGGTGCGGCACTGGCGAACAGGACCCGCGAGCAGCTGATCGGCAAGCGCGTGTCGGAACTGGCGGAGGACCTGCCCACCGGACCGGGCGTCACCCTGCTTGCCCAGGCCATGGCCCAGGGCAGCGCCGAAGGCGACCTCGAATGGGCGCACGCCGGCGAGATGCTGCATGTGCGCGTGAAGATACGCCGTTCGGGCGATGTGCTGGCCGTTACCCTGCGCGACGTGACGATGGAACGCGCCCACCTGTCGAACCTGGAACGCAAGAACTACGAGGATGCGCTGACCGGCCTGCCGAACCGCGCCTGGGTCGGCAAGTGCCTGCCGGAAGCCGTCGAGCGCGCCCAGGCGGGCGGCAAGCTGCTTGCCGTGCTGTTCATCGACCTCGACGGCTTCAAGGCCGTCAACGACACCTTCGGCCATGCGGCCGGCGACGAGTTGCTGCAGATCGTGGCGCGCCGGCTGAAGGTGGCCGTGCGCCCCGGTGACCGCGTGGCCCGGCTCGGCGGCGACGAGTTCATCGTGATCCTCGAACACCTGAACGGCACCGGCGAGGCGGCCCAGGTGGCGGCCCGCGTGCTGCAGGCCTTCCACGCCAGCGTGGCGATCGGCGCCGGCACGGCCAGCGTGGGGGCGTCGATCGGCATCAGCATGTGCCCCGGCGACGCGGACGATGTCGACACGTTGCTGCGCCACGCCGATATCGCCATGTACGAGGTCAAGACGAGCGGCAAGAACGGCTACCAGTTCTTCGACCCGGCCTTCTACGGCGCCATGCTCCAGCGCAAGCTGCGCGAGCGCGAGCTGCAGAGCGCCATCGCCGGCAACCAGTTCGTGCTGCATTACCAGGTGCGCGTGGCCGCCGCCACCCAGCAGGTGGTGAGCCTGGAGGCCCTGGTGCGCTGGAACCACCCCACCGCCGGCCTGCTGTATCCGGACGAATTCATTCCGCTGGCCGAGGAAACCGGCATGATCGTCCCGCTCGGCGAACTGGTGGTGGACAATGTGTGCGCCCAGATCGCCGCCTGGTCGCGCGAAGGCCGCCCGCCGCTGCCGGTTTCGGTGAACGTGTCGAGCCGCCAGTTCAACGAGCGCGACATGCACGCGCTCTTCCTGCACTCGCTGGAACGCCACGGCATTCCGGCCGACCGCGTGGAAATCGAGCTGACGGAATCGACCATGATCCGCGATCCCGAGCGCACGTCCGAGCACCTGCACGCGATGCACGCGCTGGGCATCCGCTTTCTCGTCGACGACTTCGGCACCGGCTATTCCTCGCTGTCGATGCTGCAGCAGCTCGACTTCGACCTGCTGAAGGTCGACAAGTCGTTCACGCAGCGGCTGGGGCACGACGGCCAGGGCGAGATCCTGTTCACGGCCATCATCACGATGGCCCACGCGCTGGGCATGAAGGTGGTGGCCGAGGGCGTGGAACGGCCCGAGCAGGCCGTTGCGCTGTCGCGCCTGCAGTGCGACGAGCTGCAGGGCTATTACATCGCCACGCCGCTCGACGCGGCCTCGGTGCAGCGGGAAATCATGCGCCGGCAGGCGGCGTGAACCGCTGGTCCCACGCGGCGCCGGCCCTTCCTACGCGCCGGCAGGCGGCGTGCCCGGCCCGGCCAGGCGCGCCAGTTCTTGCTCGGTGAAGCCCGCCAGCCGCCGGGCAGCGAGGTTGAACGGCCCCTTCGACTGCGGCGCCTCGTAGCGCACCACGAGTTCGTCGTAGGTCGCGTACGGTTCCAGCCCCTGCCGCTCGCACAGCCAGCGGTACCAGCGGTTACCGATCTCCACGTGGCCCACCTCGTCGCGCAGGATGATGTCGAGGATGGCCGCCGCCGCCAGGTCGCCGGCCTGGGCCAGCTTGGCGCGCAGCGGCGGCACCGCGTCCAGGCCGCGCGCTTCCAGCGTGCGCGGCACGAGGGCCATGCGCGCGGTCACGTCGCCGCGCGTCTTGTGCACCATTTCCCACAGGCTGTCGTGGCCCGGGAAGTCGCCGTAGGCATGGCCCAGCGTGGCCAGGTGGGCCGCCAGCAGGCGGAAGTGCGTCGCTTCCTCGTTCGCCACGCGCAGCCAGTCGGCATAGTATTGCGGCGGCATGCCGGGGAAACGCCACAGCGCGTCCAGCGCCAGGTTGACCGCATTGAATTCGATATGGGCGAGCGCGTGGATCAGCATCGCCCGCCCTTCCGGCGTGACCATCGACCGGCGGCCGACGCGTTTCGGCGACACCAGCTCCGGGCGCGCCGGCCGGCCGGGGATGGCGGCCGAATCGGGCAGCGCGGCGCCGGCGTCGAGCGTGCACGCGCCAGCCGCATGGGCGGCGGCCATGCGCGCCACCTCGTCCGTCTTCGCCACGGGATCGGTACCCTTCAGGCAGCGTTGCGCCCATGCGCGCAGTTCGGGCGTTGAAGCCATGGCGGACCTTTGCAAGCAAAAGGCCGCAGTGTAGCAAACGCCCGGGGCCCGTGGTCAGCGCGCCGGGCCGAGGCGCAGCACCAGGCCGGTGTTGCCGCGCGTGGTGCCGTCCGCATTGCCCAGCACGTAGATCTCGCCGGCCGCGTCCTGCGCCATGCCCAGCACCGGGATGCCGAGCGGCTCGCGCCTCGGCGCGACCAGGCGCTCCACCCGGTTGCGCACGCCCAGGGTCAGCAGCTTGCCGGTACCGTCCCTGCCCACATAGTCGGCGAACACGTACTGGCCGCGCAGCGCCGGGATGGCCGTGCCCGTGTACACATAGCCGCCGATCACCGCCTGCCTGACCGGCGGTTCGCCGGCGGCGTCGCGATGGTCGTATTCGGCGATGGGATCGACCAGGCCGGCCGGCACGCCTGGGCTGGCCGCATGGACGAAGCCGGGATTGGTGCCGTTGGCATCGAACAGGAAGCTGCCCTCCTTGACGCGCCAGCCATAGTTGCCTCCGGCGACGATGAGGTTCACTTCCTCGATGGCCCCCTGCCCCACGTCGCCGGCCCACAGGTTGCCGGCGCTGTCGAAGGCCATGCGGAACGGGTTGCGCAAGCCATAGGCGAAGATCTCGTCGGCGCCCTCCCTGCCCACGAAGGGGTTGTCGGCCGGGATGCCGTAGGCACCGTTGGCCGCGTTGCCGCCCAGCGGGTCGATGCGCAGGATCTTGCCGAGCACATTGGCCGGCGCCAGGCTCTGGGCATTGCCCTCCAGCGCATGGCCGGGCCCCTGGTCGTCGCCGGCGCCGCCGTCGCCCAGCGCGATGTACAGCATGCGGTCGGGGCCGAACGCGAGCGCGCCGCCGTTGTGGTTGGCCTGCGGCTTGTCGACGCGCATCAGCACACGCACGCTGGCCGGGTCGACGACCGGGTCGGCGCTGCCGGGGTTCGCGACGCGCCATTCCGAGATCACGCTGTGGTTCACGGCAGCCACGCCCGGCGGCTGGGTCGAGAAGTCGGCGGCGCCCTGCGCGGGCTCGGAGGTGAACAGGTAGAGGCGGCCGTTGGCCGCATAGTCCGGGTGGAAGGCCAGGCCCAGCAAGCCCCGCTCGTCGCGCTCGTTCAGCGGAACGAGGCGGTCGGCCACGTCCAGGAACAACGCGGCGCCTCCCTTCCGGCCGGGGCCGCGCACGGCCGCCTTCCAGATCTTGCCGACCTGGTCGACGATGTACAGGCGGTTCGGTTCGCCCGGCGCCACGGCACCGGCGACCGGCGCCGTCAGCTGCGCCAGGAGCGGGCGCAGCGAAACATTGACCGTACTCGTCGGCAGTATGCCGGGGATGGGGTCGGGAAGCGGTACGTTCTGGGCCAGCGCGGCGGCGGGAAGGGTGGCAAGTGCCGTGGCGAGAGCGAGCTGGTACAACGGGCGAATCGAAGTGCGTGGCATGGCGGTCTCCGTCGTTGTAGGTGGAATCGAAGTGGTGCCAAAAGATCATGCGCTTCAATTGGTAACGCTACAAGCACCATCTGCGGCCCGGTGCGCGGCGCGACCGGCTGACGCCCCTCGAACATCAACGACTTGCAAAAAAGCCACCCGAAGGTGGCTTTCATCGTCCGCGGCTACTGCCGATCAGCGGTCGTTCTTGTGGCTCTGGCGGCCGGCGTTGGCGTGCTGCTCCGGCGTGCCGCCGCGGGTGGAGTTACCCGACTGGCTGTTGCCGCGGTTGCCCGACTGGCTGTTGCCCGAGGACGAGCTCTGGCGGTTGCCGTCGTTCTTGTGGCTCATCGAGCCGGCGCGGCGTGCTTCTTCGGACGTGAACTCGTGGGCATTGCCCGAAGCGTGGGCGGCGCGGCCGCCTTCGGAGGCGATTTCGCGCTGGCGTTCCGGGTCCATCGATGCGAAGCCGCGGTTGCTGGTGCCGCCGTTGTTGGCGGATTGGCTGTTGCCGCGGTTGCCCGACTGGCTGTTACCTTTGGTGAACTGGTTGTTGCCTTGCGGGTTGTTGTTGTTCGAACGGTTCGATGCCATGACGATCTCCTTAAAATTTAAGTTGAACACTGCACATCCTTTATGCGACTGGGGTTGCCAAGTCACGTGAAGGAGTCGCCATGGTAGGCCGGCACCCATGGTTTTTTTATAAGTCCAGTCCTTACGGTAGCGTAGGAGTGTGCCCCACGGCCGGGTCGGAGCGTTCACTCAGCCGCCGCAACGGATGTGTACCCGCGCGCAACCCGCCCACGGCCACTTTTTCCGCTCAGGAAACTCCGATGTCGAAGAGAAATAAGCTCGGCGCATGGCAAGGCAAACCAGCCGTGATGAGACCTGGACGCAGATATACACAAGGCTAATCGCCGGCATGGGAAATGAGAATTGGCTTTATATCTTGGTGACGCGTACGATTCAACCATCGCACAACGCAAGACGAATTCAGGAGCTGACCATGACGACCACGACCGCACCACGCTACGAAGCGCGCACCGAAACCTCGGCCTTCGGCCGCTTCCTCGCCACCTTCAAGCGGGAACTGCGCCGCGCCCTCGAGCTGGCCGGCGCGCCCTACGTGAACGGCCCGCTGCCGCCGCTGTAAATCAGGGCACCCTACATGCAAAAGCCTCCGCAAGGAGGCTTTTTTGTTGATGGGGAAGAAAGGGCAGCCGCCGTCAGTGCGCGTGCCTTGGGGCTCTCGTCCGCACCGCCGGTGCGGGATAGCGCGTCGATTCGACGGCGAAGCGGTCGCCGTCGCGCCGGTGGCCCGGCGTCGACAGCACTCGCGTGATCACGTTGCGCGGCACGCCCTGCGCCGCCATATACACCCAGGCATTCGCCGCGCCGCGCTGGGCATCCACCACCAGTCCCTGGCGCACCACGGCTTCCAACTCGCTGTTTTTTCTCATTTGACGCTTCATCGCTCCACCTGTTGTTGGGATTCCGGTTCGATGGCCGGAATCGTCTGCCTTGCCAGCACGGCCAGCTCGGGGCCGCCGTCCTGCAAGGCCTGGATCACCCGCGCGACCAGGGCCTGGTCCGCGAGCCCGTACTCCTGGGCCTTGATTCCCTCGATCTGAAGCTGGATGGCACGCAGCTTGCGCAAGGCCTCGGAATCCGGCCCCGCCGTCTGCGCCACCTGCTGCAGCAATACCTCGGTGATCACTCCCAGTTGCTTGCCATAGGACGCCACTTCCTCGAACGCGCGTCGTTCGATGCGCGCATTGCCGGCACCGGGCCGTATCAGGTTCTGGAACCAGGTCACATCGGGATCGATGGCCTGGGAAACGGCGCCGCTGAAGGGAAAATGGAACTGCGGGGCCAGGTACATGAACAGGAAGGGAGTCATCTGCGCGCCTATGTGGTTTGTTGAACTACCCAAGGACGGCTGGTTACGCCGTTCGCCGGCGGGCGCGAAGGCGACCGCCGGGATGTGTCCAACATGGTAGCGTCTGGCAGATAAAAAACTGTCACTGATTGTAACCGTTACTGCACGCTTTTGGACCTGGCTCAATGGCGGGCCGGTTCGGCCGCGGGCGTGCGCGGCGGTATCGTGCCGTTCAGGTGGTAGTCGCCGATCATCCGCTCGCGCAAGATGGCCGGGTTGTGCGACGCGGCCGTGCGGGCGTTGCGCCAGTGCCGGTCGAGCCGGCGCGCCTCGCTGGTGGCCGAGGCGCCCCCCACCTCGAACAGCAGCGTGCTCGCCTGCAGCACCAGGTCGATCACCACCTGCTGGGCCTGGAATGCGCGGATGTCGGTCGCGGCATACAGGGCGTCGTCCGCCGTACCCGCCCGGGCGCGCTGCCACGTATCTTCCAGCGCACGCGCCACATTGTCGACCAGGCTGTCGGCCGCGTACGACAGGCTGGCCAGCCGCCCCACCACGCGCTGCACCAGCGGGTCGTGGCGCGGGCTCGATTCGCCCGGCACATCGAAGGCCCGGGTCTTGCCCTGGACAAAGGCGATCGCCTCGCGCAGCCCGGCGCGGGCCGCGCCGGCCATGCTGGCAAGCAGGACCAGTTGCAGGAAGGCCTTGTTGTACGACGCCGGCACGGCGCCGTCGAAGCGGCGCACCACGTGCACCTCGGACAGGCGCACATTGTCGAACACGGTGGTGCCGCTACCCGTCATGCGCTGGCCGAAGCCGTCCCAGTCGTCGAGCCGCGTGATGCCCGGCAGGCTGGCGGGGAAAGCCAGGCTGGCCAGCTGTTCCCCATCCAGGGCCGTCGCCACGATCCAGTCGGCGTAGATGGTGCCCGTGCTGTAGAACTTCTTGCCGTTCAACAGCCAGCCCTCCCCCGCGGCGTCACTGACCCGGGCGATCGTGGTACCGATCGTCGTGCTGGCGGCCTGCTCGGCCATCGCGTAGCCGATCAGGGCGCCGTCGACGACCTTCGGGAACCAGAAAACGCGGGTTGCCTCGTCCTCATGGGTCAGGCGGCTCTCCAGGAAGGAGAAATGCCCGCGCAACAGATGCGAGATGTTCGAATCGGCGGTCGCCAGCTCCAGCAGCAGGGCGAAAAATTGCGGCAGCGTGGCGCCCAGGCCGCCGTAGCGGCGCGGCACGCGCAGCGCGCCGAAGCCGGCCTCGCGCAATTGCCTCACTTCGTCGAACGGCAACCGGCGCTCCCGCTCCCGCTCGACCGCGCCGGCGGCGATGCGGTCGAAGATCGGCTGGAAGCGCGCGCGCAACTGCTCGTCCGTGAAAGCCGGCCCGGCATCCGGCGTGGCGTGGATATCGCTCATCGCTCCTCCCCTTCAACGGAATGCGTACTGGATGCCGGCGTACACGCCGAAGCCCTCCCCCGGCGCCGAGCGCCGCTGGTCGGTCCCGGCGTCGTCGTATGCCGGCGCCACGCTGGACACATAGTGCTTGTTGGCCAGGTTGCGCAGGTCGAGGAACAGCTTCCAGCCGGCCGTCGGGTGATCGTAGCCGAAGCTGGCGTTGACGAGGCCATAGCCGTGGGTGCGGAACGAATTGGCATAGTCGACATCGATCGGCGACGCGGCCTGCACCGACAGGCCGGCGTAGAACCCGCCCGGATGCTCGTATTGCAGCTCGCCCTGGTAGAAGCGCTTCGGAATACCCGGCAGCGTGTTGCGGCCGAAGCGGCGATCGTTGCGGAAGTAGAAGTCGTTCAGCGTAAACGACTGGCGCGCCGAGACCTTGCCGGCCGCGCCGCCGTCCCACAGCTGCGATTCCAGACCCGCCTCGATGCCCTGGTGGACGGTCGGCGTGGCATTCGATTCAGCCGTGATGGCGGCCGACGTGGCCGATGCGGGAATCACTTCCACGGACAGGAGCTCGTTCTTCACCAGGGCCCGGTAGACGGACAGGCTCCAGTTCGAGTCGAACGCCCTGCCCCGCGTGCCAATCTCCACCGTGTTGGCCTTCTGGTCCTTCAAATCGAGGCCGCGCCGCGACAGCCCGGTGGCCGGGCCGGACGTGAAGGTGGGGGGAATCGTCAGGAAGGCCCAGGTATTCGGCGGTTCCACCGAGCGGCTGATGTTGCCGAACACCTGGATCTCGTTGTCGAACGTGTAGCGCAGGCCGGCCCGCGGCGCCAGCGCCGTGGTGCTGCGCCGATAGGGCTCGTTCGTGACGGGATACACGACTTCCGTGTAGCGCCTGGTCTTGATGGCGGATACCCCGGTCGTCAGCCACAGGTTCGTCGCCACCTCCAGGTCGCTCCCGGCGTGCAGCACGTGGTCTTCGCCATCGTACTCGGCGCGGCGGATCAGCGTACCCACCGGCAGTTGGGCCGTGGCGGCGGCGGGGATGCGCACGCGGGTATCGAGCCAGGCATGGTTCAGGTGGTTCGTCGACAGCACGCCCACCTTCGTTTCGCTGCGCCTGCCGAACAGCGTGCCGCGCCGCGCGTACTGCAGCGAGTACGACGCGTCGGAGAATCCCCAGCTGCCCACGTTCACGGCCAGCTGCTGGTCGATCGGATAATCGTGCACCACCACGCCCAGTTCCAGCGACGAGTCATCGTCGATAATCCAGGTGGTCTTGTTGGCCAGCCAGCGCGAACCCGGCTGGTTGCGGTGCGCGTTCTGCGACACGGCGACCGGGTTGGCCTGGCGAGGGTCCTGCTCGATCTGCGCCACAGTCAGCGCGCCGGGTTGGTAATTGTCGGTTTTCCGGTAGCGGAAGTAAAAACGCGTCTCCAGCTTCGGATCGAAGCGGTAGCCCAGGTTGCCGATGAAGGCGCGCGACTTGCCCTGCGACAGCGCCTGGTAGCCGTCCCGCTCGGAGCCGATCGTGGCCACGTAGTAATCCCAGTTGCCGATCACCTGGCCGGAACTGGCCGCCACCTTCTTGTAGCCGTAGCTGCCGCCTTCCACGCGCACTTCGAACGGTGCGGCGTCGCGACCGGTGCGCGTCACGTAATTGATGGCGCCGCCCAGCATCAGCGCGCCGGCGTCGAACGCATTGGCACCGCGCAGGATTTCCGTGCGCGACAGGCCGAGGGGCTCGAACAACTCATATGGCGTGCCGCCCGGCCCCGTGACGGGCAGTCCGTCGAACAGGAACAGCGTGCCGGAGCGGAAGAAGTTGGTGCCGCGGTTGATGGCCGAGCCGCGGATCGAGATCTTGATACCGTCCGTGCCGCCGGCCGCCTGCGCGTACACCCCGGGCTGGAAGGCCAGCACGTCTTCATTGGTGAACACGCGCCCTTTTTCCACCTGTTCCTGGCTGACGACGCTCACGCCGCCCGGCACTTCTTCCAGGCGCAGCCTGGCACGGTCCACGCCGTTGAACCTGCCCGTCACATGCACGGTGCCCGCCATCGTGATGCTGCTGCCGGCATCGACGGCGCTCGTGGTGGCGGCCGCGCCGGCCACTTCGGCCTGGCCGGCCGCGGCCACGGCCAGCGCCGGTGTCGCCTCGATGGCGGCGACGGCGGCGGCGATCGAGGCGGCATGGGCCGCCGTCGCGCACAGCAGCGCGGCCGCCGCCGCGGTTGCCGTCATGGCGCGCCGGCGATGAACTGGGAAGATCGGTTGCTGCTCGAACTGGGGATACACGTGCCGTTCTCTCTTTCGGTGTTTGCGATGGGAATAGTGAGCGGCAAGTTACCGAACCATGCCGCATTGCACAAACAATCAAAAGTGGAAACGATATGACCGGAATCGATATATGGATGTGCCGCGCGCCGTGGAAGCCATGCGCGGCCGGCGGCCCTTTGCAAAAGCGCTCGCGCACGTTTTCGATATCCATATTCAAAACCCTTCGTTGTCAAAGCGCCATGGATAACTATCATGGTCGCGTGTGACTGACATGGAGCGACAATGAATTTCCAGCAGCTGCGCTTCGTGCGCGAAGCGGTGCGCAACAACCTGAACCTGACCGAGGTGGCGGCCGTGCTGTACACGTCGCAATCGGGCGTGAGCAAGCAGATCAAGGACCTCGAGGATGAACTGGGCATCGAGCTGTTCGTCCGTTCCGGCAAGCGCCTGACGGCGCTCACGCGCGCCGGCGACGGCGCCGTGCAGATCGTCGGCCGCATCCTGCAGGAGACGGAGAACCTGCGCCGCTACGCGAGCCAGTACGCGGGCGTGGACAGCGGCCGCCTCGTCATCGCGGCCACGCACACGCAGGCGCGCTACACGCTGCCCAGGGTGGTGGAGGAATTCAACCGCGCCTACCCGAAGGTCACGCTGGAGCTGCACCAGGGCACGCCGCGCCAGATCGCCGCCATGGTCAGCGATGGCGAGGCGGACATCGGCATCGCCACCGAGGCGCTGGACGGCGCGGCCGACGTGCAAGCTTATCCCTGTTTTACATGGAGCCACCGCGTGGTGGTGCCGGAAGGCCATGCGCTGCTGGGCAAGGCACCGGTCACGCTGGCCGACATCGCCGCCCATCCGCTGGTGACCTACAACGAGCAGTTCACCGGCCGCAAGTGCGTGGATGCCGCGTTCAGCCAGGCCGGCCTGGTGCCCGACCTGCGGCTGACGGCGATGGATGCCGACGTGATCAAGACCTATGTGCGGCGCGGCCTGGGCGTGGGCATCGTGGCCGAGATGGCGCTGGAGGACAGCGAGGCACGCGGCCTGCGGGTGCTGGAAACGGACGGCGAACTGTTCGGCACGTGCACGACGATGCTGGGCGTGCGCAACGGCGTGTTCCTGCCCAGCTTCGCCTACCGCTTCATCGAGATGTTCGCGCCGGGGCTGAAGGTGGCGCCGCAGTAGGACGCTAAGGTGTCGGACATTTTTTCCGGGCGCTTTATCCGGAAAAAGTGTACGACACCGGTGTTCTTTCGAGGTCTCGGCTGCGGATGGGAATACCGGTGTCGCACACATTTTCCGAGCCACCGGTTTTTCCTACCGCAGTCGAGACCTCGCAGGAAAACCGGTGTCGCCGGCTGGGCAGGTCACCCGCGCGGCACGCGCCCCGTGACCGGATACGCGGGGTCCGTGTACCCGGGCGTGCTCGGGTGCCCCGGCGACACCAGGCGGTCGAACAGCGCCTCATCCTCGGCGGTGAAGCGGTAGTCCAGCGCGGCGCGGTAGTTGCGCCACTGCGCGAGCGTGCGCGGGCCGCCGATCACCGACGAGACGTGCCGGTTGTTCAGCACCCAGGCGAAGGCGAATTCGGCGGTCGAGATGCCGCGTGCCCGCGCCTCCTCGCCGATGGCCTGCGCCAGCGCCAGCGATTCCGGGCGCCATTCCGTCTGCAGCGCGCGGGCATCGTTGCGGGCGATGCGGCTGCCCTCCTCCGGCGCGGCGCCGGGGCGGTACTTGCCGGTCAAAACGCCCCGGGCCAGCGGGCTGTAGGGCACCACGCCCAGGCCGTGGTGCGCGGCCGCGGGCAGGTGTTCGACTTCCGGCATGCGATTGGCCGCGTTGTAGTAAGGCTGCGTGACGACCGGCGGCGCGATGCCCAGCTGGCGCGCCAGGTGCGCCACCTCGGCGATCTGCCAGGCCGGGAAGTTCGACAGGCCGTAATAGCGGATCTTGCCCTGGGCGAGCAGATCGCCCAGCGCGCGCAGCGTTTCCTCCAGCGGCGTCAGCGGGTCGGGCCGGTGCAGGTAATAGATGTCGATATGGTCGGTTCCCAGCCGCGCCAGGCTTTGCTCGGCCGCCTGCAGCACGCGCCGCCGCGACAGGCCGGCCTCGTTCGGCCAGTCGCCCGTCTTGTTGCCGACCTTGGTCGCCAGGATCCACTTGTCGCGCCGCGCGGCAATGGCGCGGCCCACGACACGCTCGGACTCGCCGCCGTTGTACACGTCGGCCGTGTCGATGAAGTTGATGCCGTGTTCGTGCGCATCGTCGATGATGGCGCGCGCGTCGGCCTCGTCCGTCACGCCGCCGAACATCATCGTGCCCAGGCACAGCGGCGATACGCGCAGCCCGCTGCGCCCGAGAAGTTGGTAGTTGCTCATGCTGCTCCTTATGCCTTGGCCAGCCAGACGTTGGCCCAGTTGTTGCGGGTCTGGTACGGAAGTTCGTTCACGTTGCGGACCCGCTTGTTGAAAACGGAAAAGAAATACACTTCCAGCAGCGGCAGCACGGGCAATTCGGCCTGCACGAGCTGCTGGACGCGCCGGTAATTCGTCTTGCGCAGCGCCGGGTCGGCGCCGGAGCGCGTCGGTGCCAGCAATGCCTCCACTTCCCGGTTCGCATAACCGGATACCTTGTACCACGGCACGCCGCGCTTGTCGCCGCGGGCGCCGAAGCGGATCTCGAGGTTGTTCTGCGGGTCGCGCGTCCAGCCACCCCAGGTGCTGATGACCTGGAAGTCGCGTTTCGTGAACACGTCGCGCGTCCAGGTCGACAGGTCCTTCGCGCCCAGCGACACGTCGATGCCCACGCGGCGCAGCGCCTGCCGCACGAACTCGCCGGTGCGGCGGTAATCGTCGCCGAAGGGGATGAAGTCGTGCGTCAGCCTGAAGCGCCACCCGCCGGCCTTGCGCGGCAAGCCCGCCGCATCGAGCAACTGTTCGGCGCGTTTCGGGTCGAACGGGTAGGTCGGCACATCTTTCGTGAAATACTCGGGCACGCCGGACGGCACGGGCGCATCGAGCGGCGCCCCGTAGCCACCCCACACGGTCTTCACCAGCGCCGCGCGGTCGATCGCATGGGCGATCGCCTGGCGCACGGCCAGCTTGCCGATGACGGGATCGCGCAGGTTGAATTCGAGCCAGTAGCTGTTCGGCTCGTACTGCTGCGTGTCGATCGCCAGGTTCGGGTTGCCCTTCAGCCGGGCCGCGTCGCTGAACGTGATCGGGTTGCGCGCCGCATAGTGCGCGGCGCCCGTCTCCAGCGCGGCGGCGCGGCTGGCCGAGTCGTTGATCACTTTCCACACGATGCGGTCCAGGTGCGGCAGGCCGGGCAGGTAGTAGTCGGGGTTGCGCTCCAGGACGATATGGCTGCCCCGCTGCCATTCCTTGAACCGGAACGGCCCCGTTCCCACCGGCTTGTTGTTGTACGGGTTCGTGAGGATGTCGGTGCCCTCGAACAGGTGTTGCGGCAGGATCTGCCCGGCGCTGACGCCGAGGTGCCGCACGAGAATCGGCCACTTCTCCTTCAGCCGCAATACCACGGTGTGCGCATCGGGCGTACTGACCTTGGCGATCACGTTCGTGACCGCGCTGTGGTAGGTCGGCCAGATCTGCTCGATGGAAAACTTCACGTCGCCCGCATCGAACGGGTGGCCGTCGTGCCAGCGCACGCCCTTGCGCAGCCGGATGGTCCAGTCCAGGCCATCGGCCGACGTCTCGATGCCCAGGCCCAGCCGAGGCAGGAGCGCGTAGTCGTTCCCTTCGGTGAACAGGCGATCGTAGATCTTCGAGGTCACGATGGAAATCGGATTCGCGCCGTTCACGTGCGTGGCCAGCGTGGATGGTTCCGGGTGGGCAATCGCCACCAGCGTGCCGCCGCGCACCGGCGTGTCCGCCGCGCCGGCCAGAAGCGGCAGCGAGCCTCCGGCCAGCGCCGCGCCGCCCAGGCGCAACAGCCGGCGCCGCCCGGGATCGGGCAAGGCATCGAAAACGGGATTCGTGAATGCCATGCCCGCCCTCACAGCCCTGCCGCCAGCCGCGGTTGCGGCGGCTCGCCGGCCAGCGGTTCGGGGCCTTCCGGCATCGCCTTCGCCTTCGGCGCCTGCTCGGCCCATTTCGGCCGGCGCAACGGCACCTTGTCGTTCACGTAGTAATTGCCGACATCGAACAGGCGCCAGCGCACCGGGTCGTGCAGCGTGTGCGTGCGTGCGTCGCGCCACAGCCGGTCGAGGCCGTGCTCCGGCGCCGTCGCGCGGGTCCCGGCCAGCTCGAACAGCTTGTTGGTGGCCAGCAGCGCACTGTGCGTGCTGGCCGCGCGCACCTCCGACACGGCCACCGCGGCGCGGGTCCAGTCGTCGGCAAGCCCGCTCGCAGACGCCTTGTCGATCGCCAGGCCGGCACGCTCCAGCAGCGCCTCGGTGCCGTGCAACGCCACCGCCAGGTCGCCGATCTCGCGCACGCTCAGCTGGTCTTCTTCCCACACCGCGTCGTCATCGGCCTTCGGATTGCGCTTGCGGATGAAAGCGATCGTCGCCTCGAAGGCCGCGCGGGCGATGCCCGTGTCGATGGCCGCGTGCATCACCTGCCCGACCGGCCCGACCGGTTTCACGTGGTCCGCATCGATCGGGTGCGGCACCAGCCACTCCGGCTTCAGGTACGCATTCTCGACGATGACGGTACCGCTGGCCGTGGTGCGCTGGCCGAACGAGGCCCAGTCGTCGACGATGCGCAAGCCCTGGGCCGTGCGCGGGTAGATCGCCAGGAAGTGGCGCTTCGCCCCGTCGGCCACGGCAACCGGCACCCAGTCGGCGAACAGCGCCCCGGTCGAATAGTACTTGCGCACATTGACGCGGTAGCCTTCGCCATCCGGCGCCAGGCTGGCCTTGCGGTCTTCGGGCTTGCGCACGTCCGGTTCCACGAGCGCGTTGCCGAAATGGTCGCCGGCCAGCACGCGCTCGAAGAAGAACCGCTTCTGTTCCTCGCTGCCCTCGTGGCGGATGATCTCGAGGATGAAATAATGGTTTTGCGGGATCTGGCCGATCGACGCATCCGCCGCCGACAGGATCGCGAATACCCTGGCCAGCGTGGCGTACGACACGCCGGCGCCGCCGTACTCGCGCGGCACGGTGATACCCCACAGGCCGCTCTGGCGCACCTGCCGCAGCTCGGCGACGGGCAGGCGGCGTTCGCGGTCGCGCACCTGGGCGCCCGGCGCGAAGTCGGCGGCCAGCGCCGCCGCGACGGCCAGTGCCTCGGCATCGTCGCGGATCACGTGCACGCGGCCCTGGCCGATCGGGGTAATGGCGGAATGTGCTGCATCATTGCTCATGGTCGCTCTTTCAGTTCCTCAGTTTCGGGTTGAAGTATTCGTTCAGCGAGTCGCCCAGCACGTTCAGCGCCCACACGGTGGCCATCACGGCCACGCCGGGGATGGCGATCATGTACCAGCCGGTGCGGATGGCCTCGCGGCCCGTGCCGATCATGGCGCCCCAGCTGATGGCGTTCGGATCGCCCAGGCCCAGGAAGGCCAGGCTGGATTCGGCCAGGATGCAGCCGGTCACCACGACCGACACGCTGACGAGGATGGGCGTCAACGCATTCGGCAGGATGTGCCGCACGATGACGCGGCCGTGGCCCATGCCTGCTGCCAGGCCGGCTTGCACGTACTCGCGCTGACGGAGCGCCAGGACCTGGCCGCGCACCACGCGTGCCGGATGCGTCCACGACGTCAGGCCCAGGGCCAGCACCACGACCTCGACCGAAGGTTCCAGCACGGCCACCAGGATCATCACCAGCAGGAAGCGCGGCACGATCTGGAAGAAATCCGTCACGCGCATCAGCAGGTTGTCCGCCCAGCCGCCGCAATAACCGGCCAGCGTGCCGACGGCCACGCCGATCAGCAGTGTCAGGCCGGCCGCGCTGAAGCCGACCAGCAGCGAGACGCGGGCGCCGTGCGCCACGCCCGCGGCGATGTCGCGGCCCATCAGGTCGGAGCCCAGCGGATGGGCCCAGTCCTGGCCGGGCCACAGGTAAGGCGCGGCGACCATGTCGAACGGGTCGGCGGGATACAGTAACGGCGCCAGCAGGGCGACCAGGATGACCAGCGCGAGGATGACGGCGCTGAGGCGTACGGGCAGTGATGTCATCATGCGGCGAGTTCGATACGGGGGTCGAGCCTGGCGTAGACGACGTCCAGCAGCAGGCTGGTGGCCATCACCAGCAGGGAGCTGAGGAAGAGGATGGATAGCAGCAGGCTCGTATCGCGGGCGACGACGGCGTTGAAGATCAGCCGGCCGATGCCGGGCCAGGAAAACACGGTTTCGATGACGATGCTGCCGGCCAGCAGCTCGCCGAAGTTCGCCGCGACCAGGGTCAGCACCGGCAGGATCGCATTGCGCAGCGCGTGCCGGAACACCACCACGCGCCCGGACAGCCCCTTCGAGCGGGCGGTGCGGATGTAGTCCTCCTGCAATGCATCGATCATGGAGGCGCGGGTGAAGCGGGCATACACGGCGGTCGAGTACACGGAGAGCGTGGCGACCGGCAGCACCAGGTGCCACAGCACGTCGCGCACGCCGGCCCAGCCTTCGCTGCCCACCTCGCGCATGCCGCCGATCGGGAACCATTGCAGCGTGACGCCGAACAGCACCACCATCATCAGCGCCAGCCAGAACACGGGTACCGAATAGCACAGCGCCATCAGTGCGGAAACGGCGCGATCGAGCCTGCCGCCGCGCCGGCGCGCGCACAGCACGCCCAGCAGCACGCCGACCGAGACCGACAGGGCGAGGCTCGTCAGGCCGAGCAGTGCCGTGGCGCCGATCCGTTCCGCGATCAGTTCCGCCACGGGTGCGCTGTAACGGTGCGAGTAGCCCAGGTCGAACGTCAGCAGCCGTTTCACGTAATCGAGCAGCCGCACGTGCAGCGGTGCGTCCAGCCCGAACGCCTGCCTCAGGTGGGCCAGCTTTTCCTCGCCGCCGTCGACCGTGTCGGCCGCCGACTCGCTGGCCATCACTTCGGCCAGGTCGCCGGGCACCAGTTGCAGCAGGGCGAAGTTCAGTACGCAGATGCCTAGGATGATGGGCACGAACTGCAGCAGCCGCCGTTTCAGGTAGCCTTTCATCGCGCCACCTGCCGGCGTTCGTCGGCGAGATGGGCGGGCGCCGCCGGCCACGCCGGGGTGGCGGCCAGCAGCGCGCGCGTGTAGGGATGGCGCGCGTTCGCGAAGAGTTCGTCGCGCGGCAGCGTCTCGACCACCTCGCCCTTCTGCATCACCATCACGCGGTCGGCGATGTAGTTGATCACCGACAGGTCGTGCGAGATGAACAGGTAGGAAAGCCCGAATTCGGCCTTCAGGTCGACGAACAGGTTCAGGATCTGCGCCCGCACCGACATATCCAGCGCCGAAACCGGCTCGTCGCAGATGAGCAGCTTGGGCCGCAGGATCAGCGCCCGGGCAATGCCGATACGCTGCCGCTGCCCCCCGGAGAATTCGTGCGGATAGCGGCGCGCGGCCGCCGCGGGCAGGCCCACCGCGTCGAGCATCTTCGCCACGCGGCGCGCCCGCTCGGCGCGGTCGCGCACCTTCTGGACGACCAGCACTTCTTCCAGCGCGTCGCCGATGCGCTGGCGCGGGTCGAGCGAGGCATAGGGGTCCTGGAACACCATTTGCACGTTGGCGCGGTGAGGGCGCAGGGCGCGGCCCGACAGCGGGGCAATATCGGTACCGTCGAGTATCACCTGTCCCGCCACCGCCCGGTTCAGGCCCACGATGGTCTTCGACAGCGTGGACTTGCCGCATCCGGATTCGCCCACAAGGCCCAGTGTCTCGCCCCGGCCGATGTGGAACGACACATCCTTCACGGCGGAAATCGTGCCGTAGCGCGAAGAGTACTGCGCCACCAGGTGGCGCACGTCGAGCACGGGCGCGGCCGGCTGGTTGACCGTGGCATGGCACGGTTCCGGGTCGCGGCGCTCCTGCCGCGTGAAGCTGAAGCTGCGCCGGCCCGCGTCATCGACGCCATTGCGGATCTCGGCCAGCTTCACGCGGCTGTAATGGCAAGCGGCATCGACATGCAGGGACGACGCCAGCAGGCCCTGGCTGTACCGGTGGCGCGGCGCGAAGAACAGCTCGTCGCGCGTGCCCTCCTCCACCTTGCGCCCGTCCTGCATCACGGCCACCCGGTCGGCCCACTGGCCGACCACGGCCAGGTCGTGCGTGATCAACAGCAGCGACATCGACAGTTCGCGCCGCAGGCTGGCGAGCAATTCAAGCACCTGGGCCTGGATCGTCACATCCAGCGCGGTGGTCGGTTCATCGGCGATCAGCAGGCGCGGTTCGCATGCCACGGCGATGGCGATCATCACGCGCTGGCGCTGGCCGCCGGAAAGGTGGTGCGGATAATCGTCGACACGGCGCTGCGGCTCGGGGATGCGCACCAGGTCCAGCAGCTCGATGGCACGGGCGCGCGCCGCCGCGGCACCCAGGCCGCGGTGGCGGCGCAGCACTTCGCCGATCTGCGTGCCGACGGTCAGCACCGGGTTCAGCGACGTCATCGGTTCCTGGAAAATCATGCCGATGGCATTGCCGCGCAGGTCGCGCAGGGCGCTCTCCGGCGCGGCCAGCAAATCCCGGCCCTCGAACAGGACGCTGCCGTCGACGCGTGCCTTGGGCGGCAGCAGGGCGGCGATCGCACCGGCCACCGTCGACTTGCCGCAACCGGATTCGCCGACCAGCGCCACCACCTCGTTGCGCCGCACATCCAGGTCGAAGCCTTGCACCGCCGCACCGTTCGGGTACCACACGTCCAGCTGTTTCACTTGCAGCAGCGGCGCGGCCGGGGGCCAGGGTGCCGTCATTTCCATGTGCGGAACCTCGCGCCAGGGTGATTGGCGGGCAGCCGCGCGCGGCCAGCACCAAACAGTTTTTCGCGCAGCGTGCCTTCCGCGTATGCCGTCTTGTACAGGCCGCGCGTCTGCAATTCCGGAATCACCAGCTCGATGAAATCGCGGTAGCTTTCCGGCGCCACGGTGCGCGTGAGGTTGAAGCCATCCAGATCGGTCTCGGCGATGAGCCGTTCGATCTCGTCGGCGACCTGCGAAGGCGTGCCGACCAGCGGCGCCTGCTGCGCACCGAAACGGCGGGCCTCGAGCAGCTTGCGGCGCGTGGTGCCTTCCGGGAAGCGCCCCGCGCGGGCTTCGCCGACGCGGCGCAGCCGGTCGGGATACAGGGCGGCCAGCTTGTCTTCGGTGATCTCTTCGTCCAGCCCGAAACGCTCCAGGTCGACGCCGGTGCCGCTGACCATGTGCGCCAGCGCGCCTGCCGGGCTGGCATGGCGGCGGTACTCCTCGTATTTTTCGCGCGCCGCCTTCTCGTTCGTGTCGACGACGACCGACAGGCCGGACAGGATCTTTATGTCGCCGGATGCGCGCCCGGCCTCCACGGCCTGGCCACGGATCGTCGCGACGATCTTGGCCAGCGCCGCCCGGTCCGGCCCGCCCGTGAACACGCATTCCGCGTGCCGGCCGGCGAACCGGTTGCCCCGCTGCGAGGCGCCGGCCTGGTACAGCACCGGCGTGCGCTGCGGCGAAGGCTCGGTGAGGTTGTAGACGTTGTCGATCCGGTAGAACGGGCCCGCGTGGTTGACCCGGTGGATCTTCGCCGGGTCGGCGTAGATGCCCCGCTCGCGGTCGTTGACGACGGCATCGTCTTCCCAGCTGCCTTCGAGCAGCTTGTAGAACGCGTCCATGAAGTCGTCGCCGCGGTCGTAGCGGTCATCGTGGTCGATCTGCTGCTTCAGGCCCACGCCGCGCGCCGCGCTGTCGAGGTAACCGGTGACGATGTTCCAGCCGATGCGGCCGTTCGTCAGGTGGTCGAGCGTGGCGAAGCGCCGCGCGAACAGGTACGGGTGTTCATACGTGAGGTTGGCCGTCACGCCGAACCCCAGGTGGGTCGTCGCCTGCGCCATCAGCGGCACCACGTAGCCCGGATCGTTGACCGGCAGTTGCACGGCCTCGCGCGCCGTCACCTCGATCCCGTCGCCCAGCACGTCGTACACACCCACGATATCGGCCAGGAACACGGCATCGAACAAGCCCTTCTCCAGCAGTTTCGCCAGCTCGATCCAGTATTCGGGCTTCTTGTAGTCGACGGAATTGTCGCGCGGGTGCTTCCACAGGCCGTGGTGGATATGGCCCACGCAATTCATGTTGAACGCGTTCAGGCGGATCTGCTTCGTCAATGTCTTCTCCGACTCATCCGTGGCCGGACCCAGCGCCCAGCCACGAGGCAGCGTAACAGTGCGGCTGGCGGATCGAAACGAACGAATTCGCATTTGCTCATGCGGGCCGGCGTCATAAGCAAAGCAGGAAATGCGATTAACGATGTTGCCTGATTGACTCGGCGCCGTGATTTCCCTACACTCCTTGTGGTTGCGCTAACAAATACCAGGCCGGAGGAAGCGAAAACATGGCACCGGCGCCCCACAGAAGCGGTGGTCGACAGTGTTGATATACGCTACCACGCAGCCGCGCGCACCCAGACCTTGGAGGAGACGTGAAGCAAACGCATCAGGCGCGGCCGGTGGCCGCAGTGTTGGCACGGCCGTTGCTGGCGGCACTCATCGCGGCGATGGCGCCGGCCATGGTGGCCACGACGCTCCTGCCCGCCAAGGCACAGGCGGCCGGGCAGCAATCGGCTCGCCAGCGGATTGCCTTCAACGAGGGGTGGCGCTTCCACCTCGGCGACCCGGATGGCAACTCGGCGCCCTATCTGTACGATATCCGCCCCGAAGTGAAAGAGTCGGCCGACGGGAAGGTGGCCGATGCCATGCCCGAGGAGGCCGCGCGCATCGCCCGCGGCAACGTGCCCGTCCTGAAGCCGTGGATCCTCCCGACCGGTAATGCCTTCATCAAGGACCCGGCAAAGCGCCACCCGCGGCCCGCGCGGGAACCGGCGCTCGATGCGCCCTTCACCAAGGCGGATTTCAACGACACTGCCTGGCGCGCGGTCACGCTGCCGCACGACTGGGCCATCGAAGGCCCGTTCCTCGAGACCGGTCCGTACGGCGGCATGGGAAGGCTGAAGACGTGGGGCCCGGCCTGGTATCGCAACAAGATCAGCGTGACGCCCGGCGACGCGGGGAAGTCCATCTTCCTCGACATCGACGGCGCGATGGCCTACTCGTCCGTATGGATCAACGGCCGGCTCGCCGGCGGCTGGCCCTACGGCTACAACTCCTACCGCGTCGACCTGACGAAGTACCTGGAGCCGGGCGAGAACCAGCTGGCGATCCGCCTGGACAACACGCCCGAATCGGCGCGCTGGTATCCGGGCGCGGGCCTGTACCGCAACGTATGGCTGACCAAGGTCGCGCCCCTGCACGTGGGCCAGTGGGGCGTGCAGGTGCGCACGCCGCGGGTGTCGAAGGAGTCGGCCGAGGTGGCGTGGAATGTCACACTGGACAATGCCGGCAGCGCGCCCGCCACCGCCGAAGTGACCACGCAGCTGTATGCGCTCGATGACAGGGGCGGCATCGCGGGCAAGGCGGTTGCCACCGTCGTATCGCCGCGGACCGCGATCGCGCCGGGCGCCAGCGCCGTCGTGAGCGGGTCGGCTACCGTGCAGAACCCCCGCTTGTGGGGCCCGGTGCCGACGCAGAAGCCGCACCGCTACACGGCCGTGACGACGGTGCGCCAGGATGGCCGCGTGGTCGACCGTTATGAAACGCCGTTCGGCATCCGCGACGTGCGCTTCGACGGTAACAAGGGCTTGTTCGTCAACGGCGAGCACGTGCCGATCCGCGGCGTGAACAACCACCACGACCTGGGCGCGCTGGGCGCCGCCTTCAACGTTCGCGCGGCCGAACGCCAGCTCGAGATCCTGATGGAGATGGGCATCAACGCGGTGCGCATGAGCCACAATCCGCCCGATCCGCAATTGCTGGAACTGACGGACCGCCTGGGCCTGATGGTGCAGAACGAGGTGTTCGACTCCTGGGAGCGCAAGAAGACGCCGCTCGACTTCCACCTGATCTTCCCGGATTGGCACGAGCAGGACCTGCGTGCCATGCTGCGCCGCGACCGCAATCATCCATCCATCGTGATGTGGAGCGTGGGGAACGAGGTGGGCGAGCAGTACACGGGCGAGCACGGCGCCGCCATCGGCCGCAAGCTGGTGGGCATCGTGCACGAGGAAGACCCGGGCCGGCCCGCGACCACGGCGATGAACTGGGCCAAGCCCGACATGCCGCTGCCGGGCACGATGGACGTGATCAGCCTGAACTACCAGGGCGCGGGCATCCGCACGCTGCCGGGGCAGTTCCCCGCATTCCACGAGAAATTCCCCGACAAGGCGATCCTGCACACGGAAAGCGCCTCGGCCCTGTCCTCCCGCGGCGAATACCAGTTCCCGGTGCCGGGTGTGCTGAGCGCTTCCGTGCGGCCCGGCGCCGGCGGCGACCCGAAGACGCAGCAGGTGTCGGCCTATGAACTGTTCGCGGCGGACTTCGGCAGCTCGGCCGACCGCGCCTTCGCCTCGCTGGACCAGAACCCCTACACGGCCGGCGAATTCGTCTGGACCGGCTTCGACTACCTGGGCGAACCGACACCGTACTACGGCGCGCGCAGCTCCTATTCCGGCATCGTCGACCTGGCCGGCTTCAGGAAGGACCGCTTCTACCTGTACCAGGCGCGCTGGCGTCCCGGCCTGCCGATGGCGCACATCCTGCCGCACTGGACATGGCCGGAGCGCGTCGGCGAGGTCACGCCCGTGCACGTGTTCACCTCCGGCGACGAGGCCGAGCTGTTCGTCAACGGCAAGTCGCAGGGGCGGTTGAAGAAGGCGCCCTACGCCTATCGCCTGCGCTGGGACTTCGTCACCTATGAACCCGGTACGGTCGAGGTGGTGGCGTACAAGGATGGCAAGGAATGGGCCCGCTCGTCCGTGAAGACGGCCGGCGCGCCCGCCGCCGTGCACGCAGCGGCCGACCGCGCCACGATCGCCGGCGACGGCCGCGACCTGTCGTTCATCACGGTGCGCGTGACGGACAAGGCCGGGCTCACGGCACCGCGCGCGAACAACCGCGTGCGTTTCGCCATCGACGGGCCGGCGGAGCTGGTGGCCACCGACAACGGCGACCCGACCAGCTTCGAATCGTTTCAGTCGCCCGAGCGCGCCGCGTTCAACGGCCTGGTGCTGGGCATCGTGCGCGCGAAGGCGGGCGCGAAAGGACCGATCACGGTGCGCGTATCGGCCGAAGGCTTGCAGGGTACGAGTGTCGCGCTGCGCGGTACGGGGCGCTGAGACCTCCACACCGTTGTATTTTCCGCCACGTTTTGTCATGCTGTTCCCGCGGCGCCCTCGCCCGCCGCCGGGAACCTCATGACAGACGACGCCACCACCACCACCCGACTGACCCGCACGGCCTTCCTGGCCGGCGCGCTGAACCTGTGCCTGTACCCGGTGCTGATGACGCTGGCCGGCAACGGCATCCTGCTCGGCCTCGAACAGGCGCGTGAAACGCTGATGGCCTTTGGCGACGAAGGCACCGGCAGCGCCGACCCGCTGCAATCGCCCGGCTATGCGCTGTTCGTCACGGCGCTGGCCTACTGGGCCTTCGCCAGCTGGTACTGCGCCCGTATCATGCTGGGCAAGCGCTTCCCGCGCGACCGGCTGCTGCCCTGCATCGACGACCGCTTCGCCGACCTCGCGGCGCGCTGGCTGCCGCGCATCCTCGGCCTGCTGGGCGTGGTGCCGATCACGGTGTTCTTCATGCTGGCCACCCCATCGCCGCGCTACTGGGCCGCGCTGGCTGCCGTGGCCATCGCCTTCCTCGCCTTCGTGGTGTTCCGGCGCCAGTTGCCCGCCGCGCACGTAGGCTGGAGCCGGCGGGACTACGACCCCTTCCCCCGCTTCGACGTCCTCAGCCGCGGCGCCATCGCCACCGTGCTGGCCATGTTCGTCATTTCATTCGGCGTGCTGCTGGCCACGCTGTTCGGGCGAGAGGCGGCCGCGCGCGCGATCGGCTCGCCGGCCCTCGTGCTGATCGCGCTCGGCTCCTGGACGCTGTTCGGCAGCGTCGTGCTCACCTACTGGCCGCGCAGTGCCCGCTGGCCGTCGCTGGCGCTGCTGCCGTTCGGCGCGGCCCTCGTCCTGTCCTTCTTCAACGAGAACCACTTCGTGGCCGGGCACGGTGCCGCGGCCGGCGCCGGGCAGCGGTCCGCATTCCCAGGCGACCTGGAAGCCTGGAACGCCGCCCGTGGCGCGCGCGCCGGCGATCCGATCTACCTGGTGGCGGCCGCCGGCGGCGCGTCGCGCGCCGCCTACTGGACCGGCGTGGTGCTGACGAACCTGGAAAACCAGGCGCGCCTGCGGGGCCGCGAGTTCGCCGGCAATATCTATGCGGTGAGCGGCGTCTCCGGCGGCAGCCTCGGGCTGGCGGGCTTCGTGGCCGCGCTGGCGGCGGAGCGCGAAACGGCGGCCGACGGCAGGGGCCCGCTCGCCCCGCGCCCGACGGACTTCCTGGCACGCGACTTCCTTGCCCCGGCCGTCGGCCAGATGCTGTACAGCGACACGATCGCCCGCTTCCTGCCGTGGCCATGCCTGGCCTGCGACCGCTCGCGCGGGCTCGAGGAAGCCTGGGCGCGCGACTGGGAACACCACAGCCGTGCGCAGCCGCACTGGTTCACGCAACCGCTGCGCGCGGCCACGCCGGGGCCGAGCGCGGTGCCGCGCATGATCTTCAATACCACCACGGTCGGCGACGGCCGCCTCGTCGTGCAATCGGACGTGCGCTTCGTGCCCACCGATGCCTACGACATCTTCGACGCCGCGCTGGGCACGGCGCGGCTGACCCGGGCCGGTGCCGTGCACAATTCCGCGCGTTTCACCTATGTGAGCCCGGCGGCGGCAATCCGGCACGCGGGCAGCGACCGCATGTGGGACTACGTGGTCGACGGCGGCTATTTCGAGAATTCCGGCGTGGCCGCGCTGAACGCGATGATCGGCACGCTGCAGGATGGCAGCCCGGCGCAGCGGGCGCTGGCGCGGCAGATCGTCGTCATCGTCATCGAGAACGACCCGGCCGGCAGCGCGCAATGGATCTGCGACCCGAAGCCGCAGCCGCGTTCGCGCCGCCTCCCCGTCGCGATGGAGGTCAGCGCGCCGCCCTATGCGCTCTACCAGACGCGGAGCGCCCGCGCGCATGCCATGGAAGCGGAAACGATCCGCCTGCTGGGCGGCTGCGCGGCCGGCAAGGTGGTCGAGCTGCGCTACCCGGAGGCGGACCGCAACCGGTCCGGCCATCCCGCCGCCGGCCTGCTGGACGATGATCCTCCCATGAGCTGGTTCCTGAGCGCGGCAAGCCGCACGCGCATGGCCACCGTGCTGTGCGGGAACGGCCCTTCCGACCCGCGCGAGCTGCTGGCCCGCGAATGGCGTCGCGCGCTCGCCTTCATCGACGGCTCGTCGGCACGCGGCGTCGCCGTCCGGCGCGAAGCCTTCACACCGGCCGATACGTCGCTGGCATGCCCGCCACCCACGTCCCTTCAGCACCAGTAACCAGAACCGGTGACAGGCTCCGCCTCTCAACTATTGCTGCTGCAAGGAAGGGGACTGTCCCCAATTTTTAGCAACAGTCAAGGAAGGGGACTGTCCCCGATTTTTAGCAACAGCCAGCAAAATCAGAGAGTTATGACCTGGGGCGCCGTGGCTGAGCTGGTTGCAAAACAACGAGTTGCCAACAATGTTTCGGAAAAGGCGGTGCCTGTCACTGGTTTTCGGGCACGTCCAGCGTGCCGACGACTTCCAGCGTGCCGTCGGGTCTTGCTTGCGCCACGACCATCTCGCCCTGCGACACGCTGCGGCCGGACAGCGCGCGGATGTTGACGTCGTGCGTCACCAGCACGAGGTTGCCGGGCTCGCGGTACGTGGCGGCGAGCGTGCGCACGGCGGCCAGCTTGCGGGCGATCGTCGCGTCGTCCTGCCGCCAGTTCGAGTCGACCATCTCGGCCGGCTCGGCGCGGCCGAACGCGAGTTCGACGGTGTCCCGGCAGCGGCAATAGCGGCTCGTCAGCACGCGGCCCACGGGCACCTTGCGCCGTTCGAAGGCGGCGCCGATCGCCTTTGCATCGGCCCGGCCCTCCGGCGACAGGTTCCGCTGGGTCTTGCAATCGCCCAGCCTGAAGCCGGGCGGGTCGCCGACGCCCGGCGTGGTCTGCGCGTGACGCAGCAGCACGACATGCCCGCCGGCCGCGAGCCGGTTCCACAGCCCGGCTTCGTCGGCCAGCGCGGACGAGCCTTGAAAGGCCGACGCGGCCAGCAGGCCGATCGCCACCCTGCGCAATCCGATTGACATGAACCACCTCCCGATGTGATCGACGAACGCTCACCATGATGAGCGAAACGCGTGTTTTACAGCGCGCCCCGGCAAGTAATATATCAGCGCTCCGCCAACCTCCGCCGCCGCACATGACAACCCGCCGACTCGCCCTCGCCTTCTCCCTCGCCTTCTCCCTCGTCTTTTCCCTCGCGTTTTCGCCGCCGAGTGCCAGCGCCGCCCACGCCGGCGACTTCGACCTGAAGAACGCCGCCGTGCTGGCCGAGGACCAGCCCACGATGCGCCTGGCCGCGGACCTGGTGCGGCGCGACCTGCGCGCCGTCGGCGGCGCCGAGGTGCCGCGCGCCGGCAGGCTGGCCGATTGCCGCGATGTCTGCATCGTCATCGGCCGCCACGATTCGCCGCTGCTGCGCGAGATCGCCAGTACCGAAGGACTCGACTTTGCCGCGCTGGCCGGCCAATGGGAAAGATACCAGCGCGTCGGGATCGTTTCGCGCGCGCGGCCCGGCACGCGGCTGCTGGTGATCGCGGGATCCGACGCGCGCGGTGCCGTCTACGGCGCCGTCGACCTGACGCGCGAGCTGGGCGTCTCCGCCTGGGAATGGTGGGCGGACGTGCACCCTGCCGTGCGCGAACGCGTCGCCGTGCGCGGCGAACGGATCGTCTCCGCGGCCCCATCGGTGCGCTACCGCGGCATCTTCCTGAACGACGAGGACTGGGGCCTGCAACCGTGGGCCGCGAAGACCTTCGACCCGGCGCGGGACATCGGCCCGGCCACGTATGCGCGCATCTTCGAGCTGCTGTGGCGCCTGAAGGCAAACCTGATCTGGCCGGCCATGCACGATTCCACGCAGCCGTTCTACGCGATGCCCGGCAACGCGCAGGTGGCGAAGGACTACGCCATTATCGTGGGCACCTCGCACGCCGAACCGATGATGCGCAATAACGTGCGCGAATGGAAGAAGAGCGACGGTCCGTTCAACTTCTTCACGAACCGCGACGCCATCATGCGCTACTGGAAAAGCCGGGTCGAGGAAACCCGCGGCACCGAAGCCTTCTATTCGATGGGCATCCGCGGCGTGCACGATTCGGCCATGGAAGGCGCGAACACGATCGACGAAGCCCGCGCCGGCGTCGCCGCGGCGGTCGGCGCGCAGCGCACGCTGCTGGCCGATGTCCACCGCAAGCCGCTGGCGCAAATCCCCCAGGCGCTGACCGTGTACAAGGAAGTGCTCGACATCTACAACAGCGGTCTGGATGTGCCGGACGACGTCACGCTCGTCTGGCCCGACGATAACTACGGCTACCTGCACCAGCTCAGCACCCCGAAGGAAGCCGCGCGCGGTGGCGGCACGGGCCTGTACTACCACCTGTCCTACTGGGGCCGGCCGCACGACTACCTGTGGCTGGCGACCACCGCGCCCGGCCTTGTGCGCGACCAGCTGCAACGGGCCATCGCCACCGGCACCGACCGCGTGTGGGTGGCCAACGTGGGCGATATCAAACCGGCCGAGTACCTGACCCAGTACTTCCTGGACGCCGCGTTCGACAAGCGCCAGCTCGAGCGCCCGGCGCGGGAGCACATGCGCGCCTGGTACGCGGAACAGTTCGGGGAACAGCATGCGCCCGCCATCGCGGACATCATGCGCGAATACTACGCGCTGGCATGGGAACGCAAGCCCGAGTACATGGGCTTTTCGCAAACCGAGCCGACGACGCCCACGCGCCAGACCGACTACCTGCGATCGGGCGGCGAGGAAGCCGAACGGCGCCTCGCGCGCTACGCCGCACTGGCCGGGCGCGCCGAGGCCATCGGCGACGCCTTGCCGGCCGACCGCAAGGACGCCTTCTTCCAGCTCGTGCTGTACCCGGTGCGCGCGAGCGCCAACCTGAACACGCGCATCCTGAAGCTGGACCTGGCGGCGCAGTACGCGCGCATGGGACGGCCTTCCGCGCAACGGCATGCGCAACAGGCGAAAGCCGCGCAGCAGGCGATCGCCGCCGACACCGCGCGCTACAACGCGCTGGCCGGCGGCAAGTGGCGCGGCATGATGGACGCGGCGCCACGGCGCCTGCCCGTGTTCATCGAGCCCGTGTACCCGTCATACGGCATGCCGGCGGGCGGCGACTGCGCGCTGGCCTATCCCGCCCCGCTGTCGTCTCAGGCCGGCGCACTGTGGTTCACGCGCGGCGTGCCGGAGACGAAGACGCTGACCGTCGTCCAGCATGGCGCCACGCCGCTGCGCTGGTCGGCGGGCAAGGTGCCGGCCGGCCTGCGCCTGTCGCCTGCGGACGGCACGCTCGATGCCGGCAACGGCTACGAGCAGCGCATCGCCGTGCACTATGACGGCGATGGCGCGACGGGCGGCCTGGAGGTCGGTTGCGGCGACAAGCGCCTGGCGGTGCGGGTAGGGATCGCGCCCGGCGCGCCGTTGCCGACCGAGCGCGAACGCATCATCACGCTGCCGGCCAGCGCGGCCTCGGGGGCCGGCTGGAGCACCGTCGACATGGGCAGCCTGGGCACCGCGCAGCGCGCCGACCTGGCGCTGCCGTCGCGCGACGACGCGGCAGGCGCTCCCGCGCTGGACTATGCCTTCCACAGCCACACGAAGGCCGCCGCGCGCTTGAACATCGTGGCCGTGCCGGTGCACGCGCTCACCTCCGCCAACCGCCTGCGCATTGCCGTGTCCCTCGACGGCGCGCCGCCCGTCACGCTGGACTTCGGCACCGTGGGCCGCAGCGACGAATGGAAGCGCAATGTGCTGTCGAACACCGCCTTGCGCACGCTGGCGCTGCCGGACCTGAAGCCCGGCGCGCACCGGCTGCGCGTGCATGCCCTCGATCCGGGCTTCGTGCTGGACCGGATCGAGATCGTGTTCGATGGGGCGGCCGAGCACTACGGCGCGCCCCCGCACTGAAAGGCCGGCACGCGGCTGCGCCACCGCGCAGCGGCCATCCTCGCGCCCGGCGCACGGCACGCTGCCGTTGGACGGCGAACGATTCCACCCGTCCTGCTGCGCGCACCGGAGCCGGCGCTGGCAGCCGCCCGCCGCTTCAGCGGTGCAGCTCTCCTGCCCGCTCCGGCTGGTAGACGACATCGCGCACGGTGACGGCGAACGTGGCGCCGTCGGGCCGCGTCCAGTCGATGCTGTCGCCCACCTTCAGGCCCAGCAAGGCGCTGCCGACCGGCGTGAGGATCGACAGCTTGGCGGCGCCGCCATCGATGTCCTTCGGGTAGGCCAGCGCCATGTCGAATTCCTCGGCGGTGTCGCCGATGACGAAGCGCACGCGCGAGTTCATCGTCACCACGTTTGGCGGCATGTCGGCCGGCTCCACGACGTCGGCGCGCGACAGTTCCTCGAACAGCGCATCCTGCGCGCGCGCCTGGGCGTCGGGCAAGGAGTCCAGCAAGGCTTCCAGGCGTTCCAGGTCCAGCGACGATACGACGATTTGCGGTTTCATGATCAACCTCTGCAATGTTGGCCCGGCCGGCGGCCGGGCGGATTCAATGGGATTCGCCGGCGCGGCGAAAGCGGGCAAGAACGGTCAAAGAACGGGTAGACAGCGGAGAAGCTCGGGAGGATGGCTCGGCGGGCGGCCGGCCTTGCGCTCCTCACCGAGCAGTGAAAAGCCGGGCGAGGCTGCGCGAAACGAGGGGCGCGTCCGGTATCGAGACGGGCACGCGCGCGCACCGCGGACAGGCCGCGGAAGGCATGGCGCCTCCCTTGTTCAGGGACGAACCATGGCACAGGCAGTGACGTGATCGAATCGTGGTCGGCATGGGATTGGCGCCCGCGGATTGGCGTTCGTGCCGGATTATACACATCCATCCCTGCCCAGCAGCGGGCTGTCCCGGCGCGATAGCGCAATCTCCCGTATCATCGCGCCTTTTGTCGCCTTGCCACCGCAGCCCAGATGTCCGTACCCATACCCGACTCCCGCCCGTTCTTCGCCCGACCCCGCGCCGTGCTGGCGGTGGCCACGCTGTGCTGCCTGCTGTGGGGCAGCTCCTATCCCTCGATCAAGACCGGCTATGCACTGCTGGGTATTGCCCAGCACGACGTGCCGTCGAAGCTGATCTTCGCCGGCTACCGCTTCCTGATCGCAGGCCTGTGCCTCGTCGTGCTGGCCCTGCTGCTGAAGAGGCCAGCCCTGGCGCTGACGGGCCGCCAGTTGCGCCAGCTGACCGTGCTGGGACTGGCGCAGACAGGCCTGCAGTACGTGTTCTTCTACATCGGCCTCGCGTACACGACCGGCGTGCGCGCCTCGATCCTGAACGCCACCACCACGTTCTTTTCCGTACTGCTGGCGCACTTCATTTACCGCAATGACCGGCTGTCGCCGCGCAAGGCGGCCGGCTGCCTGCTCGGCTTTGCCGGCGTGCTGGCCGTGAACCTGGGCGGGGCAACGCTGGACTTCGCCTTCACGCTGCATGGCGAAGGCTTCATCGTCATCGCCGCCCTGGTACTGTCGGCCGCCTCGATCTACGGCAAGCAGGTGTCGAACGGCATGGATGCGATGGTCATGACGGGCTGGCAGCTGGCCATCGGCGGCCTGGCCCTGCTGGCGGGCGGCTATGCCACGGGCGGCACGGTGGGCAATATGTCGTTCGCGCCGGCGCTGCTGCTCGGCTATCTCTCGCTGCTGTCGGCCGCCGCCTTCACGCTGTGGAGCCTGCTCCTGAAGCACAACCCGGTCGGCACGATCAGCATGTATGCCTTCCTGATTCCCGTGTTCGGCGCCGCGCTGTCGGCGCTGTTCCTGCACGAAAGCATCCTCGAGTGGAAGAACCTGGCGGCGCTGGCGCTGGTGTGCGCCGGCATCCGGCTGGTGACGCGTGCACCGAAGTGAAGCGCGGCCACGCCCGCGGTGCCGAGTCGCTCGCCAACTGGCTGTGGGGGCAGCACCTCGCCGTCAGGCGGGGCCGGCTTCCTCGGGCGGATAAAGGATGCGCGTGCCTTCCACGTGCGCGAAGCGCGTGAGCGTATGCGGGCGCGTCTTGCCCGGATTGATGATGTGCTCGACGGGAATGCCGCGCACCGTGAGCGCGTCGGCCACCATCGAGCGGTGGCAGCGCCACGGCACCGCTTCCGCGCACATCAGTGCGCAGCGCTCGCCGGCGGCCAGCCGCGCCACCTCGTCCACGCCGCGCCCGAATTCCTCGCCCTGCATGTAGTCCGCATAGCCGCGGAAGGACTTGTTGTGCCATCCGGCGTTAGGGGAATCCTTGCGCGGGTGCCGCAGCCCGCCCAGCGCGGCGATGTACTGGTAGGCGATGCCGGCCGCGGCCAGCGAGGCGGGCAGCTGGTCCTGCCCGAACTGCGGGTTGTGCCGCGATTTCGGCACGGTGCGGATGTCGAGCAGGCGCTGCACGCCATGCTCCTTCAGGAGCGCGATGAATTCCTCGACGGGCCGGGTCGAATGGCCAATGGTGAAGACCGGTTGCATGCCGCGACAATAACGTGACTGGAAGGGTCTCCATTGTCGCGCAGCCGCGCGAGCAGGGGCGCCGGCTTCGTCTCGGCGATCCGCCTTCCCGCCTCGGTTACCCGGAACACCAATAATACCAATTCGTCATTGACTTTTGATTAATAATCTTCCATGCTGCCATGCACCATGTCAGACGGAGAAAACCCATGCAACCGCTCGACCGCCGACGCGACAGCGACATGGCGCGGGAGATCGACCGCGCCATCTCGATCGAACACCTGGAAGGCACGCTGAAAGCGTGGTCGCATCTCGTGCAAATCGGCCTTTCGCCGAATGCGATACGCCGTGTGCTGGACCTCGACTCCGGTGCGCAGCGCCGCCGGCGGGCGGCAATGCCGGCATCGGGCGTTTCGCGCCGGGCATGACCGGCCGCTTTTGCGTTGCACAAAAAAAGAGCCGCGCGGGCCCTGGCAGCCTGCGCGGCTCTTCTGAGCGAACGGACGATTCAGGCCGACACGACACCCGCGCCGGCCGACGCCTTGCACACGTAGATCGTGGCGCCCTGGCCGTTCGGGCCCGGGTACTCCTTTTCCACCGCCGCGCGCACCGGCGCGACCAGCGCCTCCGGCACCAGCGCCACCACGCAGCCGCCGAAGCCGCCACCGGTCATTCGCACGCCACCCTGCTCGCCGATGACGTTCTTCACGATGTCCACCAGCTGGTCGATCAGCGGCACGGTGATCTCGAAGTCGTCGCGCATCGAGGCGTGCGAGGCGGCCATCAGCTCGCCCATGCGGCGCAGGTCGCCCTTGCCCAGCGCCTCGTTGGCGGCCAGCACGCGGGCATCCTCGGTCACCACGTGGCGGGCGCGCTTCAGCGCCACGGCATCGAGCTCGCCGCCGCGCGCATCGAGCATGGCCTGGTCCACGTCGCGCAATGCCTTCACGCCGAAGTGGCGCGCCACTTCCTCGCACTGCTTGCGGCGCGTGTTGTACTCGCTGTCCACCAGGCCGCGCTGCACGTTCGAGTTGAAGATCATGATCGCCGCGCCGGCCGGGATCGGCACGGGCTGGGTTTCCAGCGAGCGGCAATCGATCATCAGTGCGTGACCTTCCACGCCGGAGGCGGAAATGATCTGGTCCATGTTGCCGCACTTGGTGCCCACGAAGTTGTTCTCGGCGCGCTGCGCCGTCAGGGCGATGTCGATCGGCGAGAAGTCCTCGAAGCCCGGCAGCGTGGCGAACAGGCGGCCGATGGCCACCGTCAGCGACGCCGACGAGGACAGGCCGGCGCCCTGCGGCACGTTGCCGGACACCACCATGTCGAAGCCCTGCAGCGGCAGGCCCCGTTCCACCATGTCGCGGATCACGCCGCGCACGTAGTTCGCCCACATCGGCTCGTCGCGGCGCTCGATCGGCGCGTCCAGCGCGAACTGGTCTTCCGCGCCGGCATAGTCGGCGGCCACGATATGGATGACGCGGTCGCCACGGCGGCGTGCCGCGATCACGGTCATGTAGTCGATCGCGGCCGGCAGCACGAAGCCGTCGTTGTAGTCGGTGTGCTCGCCGATCAGGTTGACGCGGCCGGGGGCCTGCACCACCACTTCGGGCGCTGCACCGAACTTGTTCTCGAACGCGGTGCGGGTATGGTTAATCAGCGTATCGCTCATCAGGATCTCTTCTTCTTGGCGTAAATCGATTATTGGCGTTGCAGGTAGTGTACATCCGGCAGTTCGCGCAGGCGCGCGGCCGCCTGTTCCGGCGTCAGGTCGCGTTGCGCCTCGGCCAGCATTTCGTAGCCGACCATGAATTTGCGCACCGAGGCCGAGCGCAGCAGCGGCGGGTAGAAGTGGGCATGCAGCTGCCACGCGGCCGTGTCGTCGGCATTGTAGGGCGCGCCGTGCCAGCCCATCGAATAGGGGAACGAGGTCTGGAACAGGTTGTCGTACTTGATCGTGAGCGCCTTCAGGATGGCGGCCAGGTCGGCACGCTGCTCCTTCGTCAGCTCTTCCAGGCGCTTCACCGCGAAGCGCGGCAGCAGCAGCGTCTCGAACGGCCAGCTGGCCCAGTACGGCACCACGGCCAGCCAGTATTCGGTCTGCACCACCACGCGCTCGCCGGCGGCCGCTTCGCGTTCCACATAGTCGAGCAGCATCGGGCGGCCATGTTCGGCCAGGTAGGCGCGCTGCTGCACGTCTTCCTTGGCCGGGGAATTCGGGATGAAGCTGTTGGCCCACACCTGGCCGTGCGGGTGCGGATTCGAGCAACCCATGGCCTGGCCCTTGTTCTCGAACACCTGCACCCACGGGTAGGTCTTGCCCAGTTCCTCGGCCTGCGCGCACCAGGTGTCGACCACCTGCTCCAGCGCCGGCAAGGTCATTTCCGGCAGCGACTTGCCGTGGTCCGGCGAGAAGCAGATCACGCGGCTGGTGCCGCGCGCCGTGGTGTTCTGGAACAGCGGGTCGCTGCTGGCCGGGGCGTCCGGCGTATCCGCCATCAGCGCGGCGAAGTCGTTGTCGAAGACAAACGTGCCCTTGTAGTCGGGATTCTTTTCACCGTTGACACGCGTATTGCCGGCGCACAGGTAGCAGTGCGGGTCGTGCGACGGTTTCGGGGAATTGTCGACGGCTTCCTGCTGGCCTTGCCAGGGACGCTTGGCGCGGTGCGGCGAAACCAGCACCCACTCGCCGATGAGGGGGTTGAAACGACGATGGGGATGGTCTGTGGGATTGAACATACGGCTCCTCTATTTATTGACTGGCGGTCAACCGGCGTGCGCCGCCCCGCCCGCCGTCAGGCGGGCCAGAGGAGCCCATCCGGAAAACCGGGCGCGACCCGGCATGATAGCGCCTTGCGCGCGATCGTGAAGCCGGGCCGCGCGATGCGTGCGCGGGGTTTAGCTTACCACCGGGCTTACCACCATGCCCCGTAGACGGCGATCAGCAGTGCGCAGATGACGGCCGAACCGACCGCGAAGCTCTTCTCGACGCGGAACATGTGGGTATCGACGATCATGCGCTTGGCCTCGCCCGAGACAGCGGCCGTCTTGCTGATCAGGACCATGCCGGCGACGACGACCCAGAACACGATGAACATGCGGTCCAGGAACGGGATCTCGTAGACGCCCGTGCCATTGTCGACGGCGAAGCCGATCGGGGCCAGGAAGGACAGGTCCATCATGCCGGGCAGGAACTTCAGGATGATCGACAGTACCAGGCCGCCGATGGTGGCGAACATGGCCGCGGCGTGCGTGGTCTTCTTCCAGAAGAAGCCCAGCAGGAACATCGCCAGGATGCCCGGCGACACGAAGCCCGTGTATTCCTGGATGAAGGCGAAGCCGCCCTTCTTGTCGATGCCCAGGAACGGCGCGATCAGCGCGGCAGCCGCGATCGAGACCACCACCGTCAGGCGGCCGACCCATACCTGCTTCTGTTCGGTGGCGGTCTTGTTGAAGTGCTGCTTGTAGATGTCCAGCGTGAAGATCGTGGCGATACTGTTGGCCTTGCCGGCCAGCGACGCCACCACGGCCGCGGTCAGCGCGGCGAAGGCAATGCCCTTGATACCGGCCGGCAGCATGGCCAGCAGGGTCGGGTAGGCGCGGTCGGGGTTCAGTTCACCGCCCACCCGCATCGAGTCGCCCAGCATGCCGGACTTGTCCAGCGCGAAGGCGGCGATACCCGGCAGTACCACGATCACCGGCATCAACAGCTTCAGGAAGGCCGCGAACAGCAGGCCCTTGCGGGCGGTCTTCAGGTCGGCGCCCAGTGCGCGCTGCGTGATGTACTGGTTGCAGCCCCAGTAGTTCAGGTTCACGATCCACATGCCGCCGATCAGCGTGGTCAAGCCCGGCAAGTCCATGTAGTTCGGGTTGCCGCGGTCGAGCACCATGTCGAAGTGCTCGCCGGCACGCACGAACAGTTCGCTGGCGCCCGCCATCGAGCCGCTCTTGCCGCCCAGCGCGGCCACCAGGTCCAACGCAATCCACGTGGTGACCAGGCCACCGACGACCAGGCACAGCACCTGGATCACGTCGGTATAACCGATCACCTTCATGCCGCCCAGCGTGATCACGGCGGCGAACACGGCCAGGAAGATCATGCAGGCGAACACATTGATGCCCGCCACCGAGGAAATGGCCAGCGCGCCGAGGTACAGGATGGACGTCAGGTTCACCACCACGTACAGGCCCAGCCAGAACAGCGCCATCGTCGTGGCCACGGCCTTGCCGTAGCGCTGTTCGAGGAACTGAGGCATCGTGTAGATGCGGTTCTTCAGGTACACGGGCATGAAGAACACCGCCACGATGATCAAGGTGGCGGCGGCCATCAGTTCATACACGGCGATGGCCATGCCGATCTTGAAACCGGAACCGCTCATGCCGATGAACTGCTCGGCCGAGATATTGGAAGCGATCAGCGAGGCGCCGATGGCCCACCAGGTCAGCGACCCTTCGGCCAGGAAATAGTCATGCGATGCCTGGCCGGATGTGCTTTTCTTGCGGCGGTAAATCCAGATGCCGTAGCCGGTGATGACGATGAAGTAAAACAGGAAGACAAGCGTGTCTAGCGTGGAAAATTGATTCATCGGAATGTGATTGAGTGTGTCTCTGTAATAGGCGGTTGGCCGCCCTGCTTCTGTTTCTTCTGCTTCTTTTCTTTCTTTTTTGTAGGAAGTCCCGGCCCGGCCTCCGCTTATGGCCATGTCCGGGACTCGTCCCCATGCCGCGACAGGATGCACCAGGCGGTGCCCCATCGGCGATCGCCACCGGAAACGCTCAGCAGGTTGATTACCGTGATGCGTTTCGGCTCATGTTGCGATAGCGCTAACTATACCATGTGCAACTACATTGCAGAGTCAAAAGATGTAGTCGAAAGCGCTTTGGTTGGTTGGGTAAGCGCGTCGGCATGAAAAATTACTACGGCAACTGGTGATTCTCAAGCGATGCGCGTGGCAATCCAGTCGCTCTCGATTGGAACTGTTTGTCAAGGGGTGCAAAATCAGGCGCGCACCGGGCACACGCCGCATGGCGCGGATGCGCGGTTTGCCGACGGAGGGCCTGGCACGGTGCATCGCTCGTGCTCGGAACCGTAGTATATGTTCGGATGGCGACCCGAAATCAGGGCATCGGCGGACGCCCTTTGGACGTTACCCCGCCTCCAGCGCGCCCAGCAGCGCCGGCAGCGGCGCCGGCTTCGTCAGATGCAGGTTGAACCCCGAGGCGGCCGTGCGGGCGCGCGCCTCGGCGTCGCCCCAGGCGGTGAGCGCGATGATGCGCAGGGCGGCGTATTCCGGCCGGGCGCGCAGGGCTGCGGCCACCTCGTAGCCATTCATGCCGGGCATGCCGATGTCGAGCAGAACCACGTCGGGATGGAACACGTCCGCCTCCTGCAATGCCGTCCTGCCGCTGAACGCCACCGACACTTCGTGACCGGAAAGGCGCACGAGTTCGGCGAGCAATTCCGCCGCATCGCAGTTGTCATCGACTATCAAAATGCGCCGCCCGGCGCCACTTTCGCTCTTCAAACTCATCATCCGTCGCCCATGCCCCGTCACGCTCCCGTCCGAGACATTACTCCTTATCATCAGGAAACTTGTAGGACAGTATCCCGGCAGCATGTCGGAACCGGACTTGACGCAACTTTATGGGCAGAATCGATTGTTACAAACCATCAAGCCTCGCCGGGCGTGGCCGCAGTGCCAGGCAGGCGGCGGCGCCAAGCGCACCCAGCAGCAACAGCTTGCGGTGCGGATAGTGCTCGATGTGCCGGGTGTACCAACTGTACGACAGCGATTCGTCGGTCCACGCGCCCGTTACGGACCCGGTGCCCGGCGTCGGCTGGTACAGATTGTCGTAACCGTTGTCCGGCTTGTCCGTTTTCTGGGTGCGGAACATCAGGCCGCCGGCAACCATCAGGCGGTCCAGCAAGGCGGGGCTGATGCGCTGCAACAAGGCGACCAGCGCGCCCTGCCCGCCCACGATGATGTCGCGCCGCGGGTGCTCGGCGGCGAACAGCACGGACTCCACCACCGTTTCCGGCGAGTACACGGGCGGTACCGGGCGTGGCTGCACGCCCAGGCGGGAGCGCGAGTTCAGGAACAGCGGCGTATCGATGAAGCTCGGCATCACCATCGTCAGCCGGATCGGCATCTTTTCGTGCACTAGTTCCATGCGCAGCGCCTCGGTGAACCCGGCGATACCGTGCTTGGACGCGACATAGGGCGCATGCAGCGGCGCGGCGCGTAGCGAAACGATCGACGCCACATTGATGATGGCCCCCTGCCGCCGCCGCCGCATCGGTTCGAGCGCCGCCTTCATGCCGTAGATATAGCCCATCAGGTCGACCTGGATGATGCGCTCGATTTCCTCGATCGTCATGTCCGCCACCGTGGCGTGCTCGTTGATGCCGGCATTGTTGATCCAGGTATCGATGCGGCCGAAGCGGGCCTCGGCCGCGTCGGCCAGCCGCTTCACCTGCTGCCACTCGGAGACGTCGGTGCGCACGGCTAGCGCGCGGCCGCCGAGCCGCTCCACTTCGCGCACGACCTCGTCCAGCGCGGCTTCGTTGCGCGCGGCCAGCACGAGGGAGGCGCGGCGGCGCGCGAAGCCCAGCGCAACCGCGCGGCCGATGCCGCTCGATGCGCCGGTGATCACCACAACTTGTTCTTCGATCGGTTTCATGGATGCCTTTCGGATCAAATGACGGGACAGTGCGGACATGGTTGCCGAGTTCGCCCCAGGCTGCAAATGCGCGTCCCAATGGTGCAGTGCACAACCTGATTCCGTCTGGCTACGATATGATGCGGGCCGGACGTATGGTTGCGCAACCAAAAAATGTTAGATCACCAAAACTCCGAGTTGGCAAGCTTGTGGTTCAGTGTACTGACGGAACAACAACGCGTCGCAAGCGAACGATTGCCGGTATTGCCGAGTTCGACTAAAGTCGGGCCTGGACAGGTGAAAACGGTTTCATAACCAGTAGACCCAGACCACCTGCCGCGGCTTCGGGACAGCATGCGCCAGAGGGCAGACCGGCCGGAATATATAAAAAACACAGGAGACAAAAGTGAGACACCTTCAGAAAACGGCGCTCGCCGTTGCCATCGCTCAACTTTCATTCTGGACCCATGGCGCAGCGTCGGGTCAGGAAGTTAGCGCTAACACGAACGCCCCCGCAGCCGGCAACGGCGCCGTCGTCGTCGTCAGTGGGCAGCGGTCCGCCCTGCAGTCGGCGCAAAAGCTGAAACAGGATGCCGACGAAGTCGTCGACTCGGTCGTGGCCGAGGATATCGGCAAGCTGCCGGACCGGTCCATCACGGAAGTACTGAGCCGCGTGGTGGGCGTGACCATGGACCGCAGCATGGCGGGTGACCCGCAGCACTACGCAGTGGAAGGCTCCGGCATCGCGATCCGTGGCCTGACCTACGTGCGCTCGGAAATGAACGGGCGCGAATCGTTCTCCGCCAACGGCGGCCGCTCGCTCAGCTTCACCGACGTGCCGCCGGAACTGATGGCTGGGGTGGACGTCTACAAGAACCCGTCCGCCGAGCAGATCGAGGGCGGCATCTCCGGCCTCGTCAATCTGCGCACGGCCATGCCGTTCGACTTCAAGGGGTTCAAGGGCTCCATCTCGGGCTCGTATGCGTGGTCCGAACTGCGCAAGGGGCAGCCCAAGCCGACCGGCTCGTTGCTGCTGTCGGACCGCTGGAACACGCGTTTCGGCGAGTTCGGTGCCCTCGTCGACCTGGCTTCCTCGGTCAGCCATACCCGCACCGACGAGCTGTTCATCGAAGCCTACTACCCGAACGCGAACGTGGAACCGGGCCGCACGGTGTGGGTGCCGCGCGGCGCGCAGTGGCGCTCGATGAACTGGGAACGCGACCGCAAGGGCCAGTACGCGGCGTTCCAGTGGCGGCCGAACCGCGACCTGACGGCATCGCTCACCTACTTCCAGTCGAAGTACAAGGAAGGCTGGTCGGAACAGGCGCTTATCTCGCAGGAGACCGGCGACCGACCCTACGGCATCCAGGTGACGAACGGCGTGTTCGACAAGAACGGTGCCTTCATCTCCGGCGTGATCTCGAACCCGGCCAACGGCGGCATCAACCTGAATTCGGACCGCCGTGTCTCCGACCGCCGCTCCGCCACGCGCGATCTGGGCCTGAACCTGAAATGGCGCATCGCGCCGGCCTGGAGTGCGACGACCGACTTCCAGGTCATCCGTGCCAGCACCGAGGCACTCGATTCCGACGTGGCGACCGGCATCCGCATGCAGAAGGAAACGCTGGACCTGTCCGGCGACATTCCGCGCATCACCTTCGATGCCGCCGACCTGGCCTACCTGTCGAACCCGGCGAATTACTACTGGGGCTACACGATGGAGCACAAGGACCGTTCGAAGGCCGAGAGCAAGGCCTGGAAGACGGACGTCAAGTACGACTTCGACCATGCGGTACTGCGCGACCTGCGCTTTGGCGTGCGCCTGCAGAACCGCAACTCACGCAACCAGAACACGAACCCCAGCTACAACTGGCAGGCCGTCAGCCAGCCCTGGATGCTGGGCAACCAGATCGATCGCCTGGCCACGCTGGACGATCCGAAGTTCGCCGGCGGCGCCACGCTGCGCACCTTCGACAACTTCTTCGGCGGCGACGCGCAGGTGCCGGCGATCATGTTCCCGGACGACGCGATGGCACGCGGCTATCCGGACAGCTATGCCAAGCTGCACACCTACCGCGAGATCCTGTGCGCAGAGAAGGGTTCCACGTGCACGCCATGGCCGAGGGCGACGTTCAACGAGGAGCCGGCCGGCACCAACTACCAGGAAGAGAAGACGCGCGCGCTCTACACGCAGCTGCGCTTCGGCTGGGACAACCTGCGCTACCCGGTGGACGGCAATATCGGCATGCGCTACGTGAAGACGAAGTCCACCGCCTACGGCTACACGACCTATACCCCGAGCGTGAGCATTCGCGACCTCCAGAACAACCCCAACGCCGCGGGCCGGGACAAGATCGCCAACATCGCTCCGATCGCTGAGCGCCGCGACTACGAAAACGACTACGGCCACTGGCTGCCAAGCCTCAACCTGCGCTTGAAGTACAGCGACGAGCTGCAATTCAGGATGGCGGTCGCGCGGGCGATGTCGCGCCCGGACTTCTCGCAGATGAAGGCCTACACGCCACTGTCGCAGACGGCGACCACCATCACGACCAACGGCGCGACGACTGTCACCAACGCCTCGCTGACCGGCACCGCCGATGGCAACCCGAACCTGCGCCCCATTACCGCCACCTCGGTGGACGTGACGGCCGAATGGTACTTCGCCAAGGCCGGCTCGCTGACCGCCGCGGTGTTCAACAAGGACCTGAAGAACGTGATCGTCAACCAGCTGTACAACTACGAAGTCACGGACGTGAACGGCCGCGTGCAGAACTTCGCGGTAACGGGCCCGGTCAACGGCGCGCACGGCTTCGCGCGCGGCTTTGAGCTGGCCTACCAGCAGTACTACGACTGGCTGCCGGGCTACCTGAAAGGCCTGGGCGTGCAGGCCAGCTTCACCTACGTGGACAGCGAGCGCAAGCTGGATAACCCGGTGAGCGCCGAATATTGCTCGGGCGGCGACGGCGCCTCCAACCTGAACCTGTACATCAACGGCTGCGACACCGACGGCCGCACCTTCGGCAACCTGCCGATGCAGGGCCTGTCGAAGCGCACCGTGAACTTCGCCCTGATGTACGAACGCGGCCCGATCTCGGCACGGGTGGCCTACAACTGGCGCTCGCGCTACCTGGCCGGCGTGAACCAGTGGGGCACGCGCGACACGAACGGCAAGGACACCAACCCGGCCAGCCCGACCTTCGGCCAGAACAACGTGGCCTGGGGCCTGCCGCTGTGGCAGGAAGACTACGGCCAGGTGGACGCGTCGATCTTCTGGAACGTCACGGACAAGCTGCGCATCGGCCTGGAAGGGCAGAACCTGAACGACGCGCGCTCGAAGCAGACGATGCAGCAACATGCCGGCACGTTCGGGCATGCATGGTTCGTGACGGGGCCGCGGTACGCGGTTCAGGCGAGCTACAACTTCTGACGGCAGTTTCTCGCCAGCGCACCTCGCGAGATGCGCTGGCGATTGGCCGCCGAACACCGGTGTCAGACGCCATTTCCCCTGGGAAATGGTGCCTGGCACCGGTTCTTTTGTGCCGGCGGCCACGGCAAGCGCGCGGACAAGCAGGCAGCTTTTCACTATCATCTCACCCGATTCATCAACAAGGAACTCCATGCAAACACGACAACTCGCCAACTTCACCGTCCCCGAAATCGGTCTCGGCTGCTGGCAGCTGGGGGGCGGCTGGCGCGACGACTGGGATGACGCGGTAGCGCAGCAGACGCTGGCCACCGCGTACGACGCCGGCGTGCGCTTCATCGACACGGCCGACGTCTACGGCGACGGCGCCAGCGAGCGCTCGATCGGCAGCTTCCTCGCGACCCACCAGGACCCTTCCCTCGTCGTGGCCACGAAGCTCGGCCGCGCCGGCATCTATCCGGACGGCTACACGCGCACATCGCTGCGCGAAGCCACGCTGCGCTCGATCGAGCGGCTCGGCGTGCAAGCGCTGGACCTCACGCAGCTGCACTGCGTGCCCACCGACGTGCTTCGCCAGGGCCACGTCTTCGACTGGCTGCGCGAGCTGCAGCAGGAAGGGCTGATCCGCCGCTGGGGCGCCAGCGTGGAATCGGTCGAGGAAGGCATGATCTGCCTGGAGCAGGATGGCCTGGCCTCGCTGCAGGTGATCTTCAACATCTTCCGCCAGAAGCCGGCGGAACAATTGCTGCCGCGCGCGAAGGCGCAAAACGTGGGCATCATCGTGCGCCTGCCGCTGGCCAGCGGCCTGCTGGGCGGGAAGATCACGCGGGAGACCGTGTTCCGCCAGGACGACCACCGCCACTTCAACCGCGACGGCCAGCATTTCAACGTGGGCGAAACCTTCGCGGGCCTGGAGCTGGAGCGCGGCATCGCCGCCGCCGAACAGGTGGCCGCCCTCGTCCCGCCGGGCATGACGATGGCGCAGATGGCGCTGCGCTGGATCCTCGACCACGACGCCGTCTCCGTGGTGATTCCCGGCGCCAGCTCGCCCGCGCAGGTCACCGCCAACGTGGCCGCCGCCGGCGTCCCGCCGCTGCCCGCCACGCTGCGCGCCGCGCTGGCCGAGGTGTACGTGCAGCAGGTGCGCGACCATATTCGCGGGCCGTACTGAGCCTTGGCCATTGAGCGTTGACCATTGAGCGTTGGCCATTGAGCGTTAGCCATTGAGCGTTGGTGTCGTACACCATTTCCATCGGAAATGGTGTACGACACCGGTTTTCCTTACCGCCAGTCGCGACCTCAAGGGAAAACCGGTGGCTTGGCAGGGATTTCGCGGAGCATGCTCCGCGCCTGCCAAGCGGTGATGGCATGCATGCCATCACTCCTTCCGCACACTTTTTCCGGATGAAGCACCCGGAAAAAATGTCCGACACCAGCTGCTCTGCCTTTCCTATCTGCCCACCACCCCCAGCACCGCGAGACTCATCGCCACCGCCGCCGTCTTGATCGACGGCTCCGGCACCGGCGCATAGAACGGCGAATGGTTGAACGCCACCGGCTTGCCGCCCGGCCGCTGCGCCTCGGCCACGTCCTTCGGATCGTACACGCCCGTGAAGAAGAACATCGACGGGATGCCCTGGTTGACGAACAGCGAGAAATCCTCGCTGGCCGTCATCGCCGGCATGCGCTGCGCATTCGCGTCGCCGAACGCGTCCTTGAACACGGCTTCCGTGCTGCGCACCAGCGCCGCGTTGTTGACGATGGCCTGGCCGCCGGCTCTCAGCTTCACGTCGGGCGCCGGCGCGCCGGCCATGGCGGCCGAGGCGTTGGCCACGCGGCGCACGCCGTCCAGCAATTTTTCGCGCACCTGGGGGCTGTAGGAACGGATGGTGCCGTGCACTTCCACGCTGTCCGGGATGATATTGCCGACCGTGCCGCCATTGATCGCGCCGATCGTCACCACGCCGAATTCCTTGGGATCCTTCTCGCGGCTGATGACGGTCTGCACGTCGACCACGAAGCGGGCGGCGATGGTGACGGGGTCCACGGTCTTGTCCGGCGCCGAGCCGTGGCCGCCGCGGCCCTTGAACACGATGTCCAGTCCGTCGGAATTGGAGGACACCGGTCCCTCCTCGAAGCCCACCGTGCCGTGCGCCAGCGGCCAGGTATGCAGCGCGAACGCGTGGTCGGGCCGGGGGAAGCGCTTGAACAGGCCGTCGTCCAGCATCGCCTTCGCGCCGGACGTGATTTCCTCGGCCGGCTGGCCGATGAAGACCAGGGTACCCTGCCAGCGCTGCTTCAGCTCCACCAGCGTGCGCGCCGTCCCCAGCCAGCTGGCCATGTGCACGTCGTGCCCGCAGCTGTGCATGACGTAGGTTTCGCGCCCGTCGCTCTGCGCCCTGGCGCGGCTGGCGTACGGCAGCCCCGTCTTCTCTTCCATCGGCAAGCCGTCGAGGTCCGTGCGCACCAGTACCGTGGGGCCGGCGCCATTGCGCAGCACGGCCACGATGCCCGTCCTGCCCACCTTTTCCGTCACCTCGAAACCCAGCTTGCGCATCTCGGCGGCCAGCTTGCCGGCGGTGCGCACTTCCTGGAACGCCAGCTCCGGGTGGGCATGCAGGTCCTTGTAGATGCCGTCGAGCCAGGGATACATGGCGTCGACGCGCGCGCGCACATCGCCCTTCAGCGGGGCGGCCGGCTGGGCCAGCGCGGCGACAGGGCAGGACAGCGCGGCGGCGAGCGCGCATAGGGCGAACGTGGATTTCAAGCGGGTCTCCCGGTGGCGGCATGGTGCCGGAACGCCAACTATAGCCGACAATATGGCCGGGGACACGCCCGCCAGTGCGGCGCCGCGCCCTCGCGCTATTGCAGCCGCGGTTGTGGGATAATGACGCTTTACCCGAAACGCATCGCCATGGAACGCTCAACCCGCCAGCGCACCGCGATTCGCGCGGCGATCGAAGCCGCCGCGCGACCGCTCAGCCCCCAGGAAATCCACGACGCCGTGCGCGTGACCGTTCCTGAAATCGGCATCGCGACCATCTACCGCAACCTGAAGCTGCTGCTGGGCGAAGGCGAGATCCAGACCGTCACGCTGCCGGGCGAGAACCCGCGCTACGAAACGGCGCATCTGGCCCACCATCACCACCACCACTTCCACTGCATCCCCTGCGACCGCGTGTTCGAGGTGGAAGGCTGCCCGGGCCAGATGGACGACCTGGCGCCGGAAGGCTTCACGATCGACCGCCACGAGCTCACGCTGTACGGCGAATGCGCCGAGTGCGCCGCCAAGCGCAAGGGCGCGCCGGCCGCCAAGCGGCCCGCGCGCCCGCACAAGCATTGAATACCTCGTGACGGCGATCAGCCCGAAGGCGTAGCCCGTGGGTCAGGTCAGAACGTCACCCGCACCCCCGCCGTCAGGTTCCGCCCCGGCAGCGGCGCGGCTGCCTTGATGAACGAGGTGTGGCTGAACGCCAGTTCGTCCGTCACATTGTTCAACCGCGCATAGAATTGCACAGGCTGGCCGGCGATCCGGGTGTTGTAGTGCGTACCCAGGTTCAGCATGTTGTAGCCGTCCGTGCGCGACTCGTACGATGCCAGGTCGTCCTGCGTGGCGACGCGGTAGGCCTCGACCATGCCGTGCCAGCCGCGCCATTCGCCATCGAGCTTCACGCCGATGCGCCCCGCCGGGATGCGGGGAATATTGCCGCCGCCGTCGCGCAGTCTGGCGCGCACGTAGTCGCCGAACAGCGTGGCTTCCAGGTTCGCCGTCAGTTCCTGCCGCACCTCGCCCTCGATGCCGGTGAAGGTGGCGTCCTGCTGCGCATAGTCCACCAGCTGGAAGCCTTCGTGGTTGTCCAGCGTGCGCGCGTAGATATAGTTGTCGATGCGGTTGCGGAACGCGCTCACGGAGAACGTGGTGGGGCCGGCGAACTTGCGCAGCGTGATGTCGACATTGTTCGAGGTTTCCTTCGTCAGGTTCTCGTTGCCGACTTCCCAGGTGCTGGTGGCGAGGTGGATGCCGTCGGCATACAGCTCTTCCGCGCTGGGCAGCCGGTGGCTGCGCGACACGGCGGCGCGCAGCGAGTACTGCGGCGCGAATTTCCACACAGCGCCGAGCGCGAACGAGGTGCCGCGAGCGTCGCGATCGCGGTCGCGCGCGCCGTCGACTTCGATGTCCTGCCATTCATGGCGCAGGCCAGCCTCGAAGCGCCAGTCGGCGATCCGGTATTCCTCCGTCGCGAAGGCGGCGTGCTTCTTCGTCACCGTGGCCGGCACATAGGCTTCCTCGCCCAGGGCCGCGAAGTCGCGCCGCGTGGTTTGCAGACCGACCACGCCGCGCCAGCCGCCCACCGGCTGGTGTTCGAATTCCAGGCGCGCATCGTGCGCCTTGCTGGTGAACGTGGTGGCGACTTCGGCGCCCTCGATCTCGTCGTGGCGGTAGTCCGTGTACGAGGCACGCAGGCGCACCTTCGAGAAGCCGGCAAACGGGTCGCGGTATTCGCCGCGCACGTCCCAGCGGTCGCTGTCCAGCTTCACGTAGGGGATGGCGCCTTCCTCGTGCTCGTGGCCGTGGTCGTGCTCGTCGCCTTCTTCTTCCTCGTGGCTGCCGCAGTGCAGGTGATCGCCGTGCGGGTGGCAGCCCTCGAATTCGTGGTTGTGGCCGGGAATGCCGTACTCGGTACGTTCCTTCGTGTACGCCGCGCCCAGGTAGCCGCGCGCACCGATCCACGACAAGCCCACGGTGCCCGATTCCGTGTCCTTGTAGCTGCCGCCCACGCGGCGGCCCTCGCTCCAGTCCTCGCCGACGCGGTAATCGTTGGCGTCGCGCTTCACGCCTTCGGCATGGAAGGCCACGCTGCCCGCCTTTGCCGTCATCTCGAAGGCTCCCGCCTTTTCCCGCGCGGCCGAGCTGGCCCGCACCTCGGCGCTGCCTTCCACCTGCTTGCCCGGCAGGCTGGTGGGAATCTTGCGGTCGATGATATTGACCACGCCGCCCACGGCGCCGCCGCCATAGGCCAGCGCCGACGGCCCACGCAGCACTTCGATGCGCTCGGCCAGCAGCGGCTCGAAGCCCACCGCGTGATCGGGACTGATCGTCGACGCATCCTGTACTTCCGCGCCGTCGGCCAGGATCTTCACGCGCGGGCCATCCATGCCGCGGATCACGGGCCGGCTGGCACCGGCGCCGAAGTGGCTGGACGTGATGCCCGGCAGGCGGCCCAGCGTCTCGCCCAGTGTCGATTCGCGCACCCGCACGAGTTCGTCGCCGGAGAGCGTGGTGGCCGGCGTGATCATGTCGTCCGACAGAATACCCAGCGCGCTGGCGGACACCAGCACGGTGGGAATGCTGTCCGGATCGCCGCCGTGGCGGGGCCCCTGCCCCTGGGCTTGGGCGGTCGATGCAAAACCGGTGAACTGCGCAAAGGCCAGCGCGATGGCCAGCGCCAGCGGGGTGCGTGTGTAAGACATGAATGCAATCCTCTCTGTAGTGGTGTCATGCGCGCCACCGGGCATGCCGGCGGCACAGGCCACAGATTATAATGATAAGTCATTATCATTAATAGAGGGTAAGTGACGAAATTGCATGCGCGCGGCGGTCGCCGCCCGCCGCCGAACCGGCGGATTCAGGCGGTGGCCAGCACCGCATCCACCTCGGCCGGCACGGCGGGCTTGAGCAGGTGGTGATCGAAGCCTGCGGCGCGCGTGCGCGCGCGGTCTTCCGCCGCGCCCCAGCCGGTGAGCGCGGCCAGCGGCACGGCGGCAAGGCCCGGCAGCTGGCGCAGGCGCCGCGCGGTCTCGTAGCCATCCATCCCGGGCATGCCGATATCGAGGAACACCACTTCCGGCCGGAAGGCCTCGGCGAGCGCGAGCGCGCCCGGCCCGTCGGCCGCCACGCGCGTATCGTGCCCTTCCAGTGCCAGCAGGTCGGCCAGCGAATGGGCGGCATCGACGTTGTCGTCCGCGATCAACACGCGCAGGCGCCGGCTGGGGGCTGGCGCCGATGCCGCGCGTGCCGGGCCGGACTGCCGCACGGCCGCCGCCAGCGGCAGGCGGACCGTGAACGTGCTGCCCTGCCCCGGACCGGCGCTCGCGGCCGTCACGCTGCCGCCGTGCAGGTCAAGCAACCGCCGCACCAGCGAAAGACCGATGCCCAGGCCGCCGTTGGAGCGCTCCACGTGCCGCGCCACCTGCGTGAACATGTCGAACACGGCATCGAGGGACTCGGCGGCGATGCCGATACCGTTGTCCGCCACGGCGACGACAGCCATGCCCTCCTCCGCCCACGCGGTGACGCGGATCTTGCCGTGCCGCGGCGTGTACTTCGCCGCGTTCGTCAACAGGTTGCCGATCACCTGGGCGATGCGGACGGGATCGGCCTCCACCGGCAGCGGACCCTCGGGCAGGTCGACCGCCAGGTCGTGGCCCGCCGCCTCGAGCGCGGGCATGCTCGCCTCGATGGCCGTGGCCACGATGCCGTTCAGGTCCGCCACTTCCCGATGCAGCACGATCTTCCCGCTCGATACGCGGGCAATGTCGAGCAGGTCGTTGATCAGGTGCGTCATGTGACTCAGCTGGCGGTCCATCATGCCGCTCACTTTTGCCACCGCCTCCGGGCTGCCGGCGGAGAGGCGCAGCAGCTCCAGGCCGTTGCGGATCGGCGCCAGCGGATTGCGCAGTTCGTGGGCCAGCACGGCCAGGAACTCGGACTTGTGCCGGTCCGCCTCGCGCAGCGCATCCACCGACCGCACGCGCTCGATGTGCGCCCAGCAGCGTTCCACCACGGCTTCGACCAGCGCCAGCTCCTGCGACGTCCAGCGGCGCGGGTGCTCCTGGTGCACGGCCATCATCGCCACCAGGTGGCCGCCCTTCACCAGCGGGCAGCAGATGATGGCCTTGATGCCGATGCTGTTGAACATGCCGTCGCCATCGCCCGGGGCCAGCTCCCCGTCCACATCGTTGATGACGAGCGTGCGGCCCACGCGCAGGTTCGACGTGGCCTGCGAGCCGAACAGGTCGAGCGAATACACGCCCACCGTGCTGATCGCGCCGGGCACGCGCCAGTCGTGCCGGATCGTGAACCGGTCGTTGTCCGGCTCCAGGTCGGCATAGGCAACCCGCGTGACGCGCAGGTGCTCGCCCAGCAGCCGCGTGGCTTCGCTCATGATGGCGCGCGGATCGCTGGCCACCCGGGTGGCCTCGCCGATCTCGTCCAGCAGGCGCAGCCGCTCCATCGCCGCGTCGCGCTCATGGCGCGAGGCGACCCTGGCGGTCGTTTCCACGCAGGTCAGCAGCAGTCCGGCGATGGCGCCCGCGTCGTCATGGATGGGACTCGTGAAGAACGAGACATGGACCTGCTCCGGGTAGCCGTTGCGCAGCACGGTGAAGGGCTGGTCTTCCAGGGCGCCGGTGGCGTGGCCGCGCAGGGCCGCGTCGAACACGGGGCCGACCACGTCGGCCAGCTCCGGCCACACGGCGCGGAACGGCTGGCCCATCATGCCGCCGGCCTCGTTGGCGCGCCCGCCCAGCAAGGTGCGGTAGCCGTCGTTGAACAGCAGGCGCAGCTCGCTCCCCCACATCACGCTCATCGGCTGCAGCGAATGCAGCACCATGCCGGCCGCCGTGCGCAGCGCCCGCGGCCACGTGGCGGCATCGCCGAACGGCGTCGCCCCCCAGTCGAATGGGGGGATGGCCGAAACTGCGGAAGGGTGAAGATGTGGCATGGGCGGGAACGGCAATGGACGGGGGACAGGATGGCGCAACGATACCATGCCGTCCGACAAGACGTCGGCCTCTTGTCCGGGACAGCCGGGCTGGTGCCCAGCCCTGGCGCTATGCCACTTCCGGATAGCGCGGACCATAATTGGAATAACAACGGCGTTGCATTCCCGGCTAGACTTTTTGCTTCCCCATCATAAGAACAACGTGCAATGCCGAGACACCTCCTTCCCCTCCTCGCCTGCGGCGTAGTCGCCCTTTCCGCCCACGCCGCCGAAACCCCGGTCCGGGAACGGATCTCCTTCAACACAGACTGGCGCTTCCACAAGCTCGCCGCGGGCACGTGGGAACCCGGCGAGACCTTCGCGCAGCCGGACTTCGACGACAAGACGTGGCGCCCGCTCCGCCTGCCGCACGACTGGGGCATCGAGGGCCCGTTCCGGCAGGAGTACCCGAACGACACGGGCAAGCTGCCATGGTGGGGCAAGGCGTGGTACCGCAAGCACTTCACGCTGCCGGCCGCCGACGCGGGGCGCCGCATCTACCTCGATGTCGACGGGGCGATGTCGAACGCGCAGGTATGGATCAATGGCCGCAATGTCGGCGGCTGGCCGTATGGGTATGCCTCCTGGCGCGTGGACCTCACGCCATACGTGAAACCGGGCGGCGACAACGTGCTCGCCATCCGCCTGGACAATCCGGAAGCCTCGTCGCGCTGGTATCCGGGCGGCGGCATCTACCGCAATGTGTGGCTGGTGAAGACGGCGCCCGTGCACGTGGCGCAGTACGGCACCTTCGTGACCACGCCGCAGGTGACGAAGGAATCGGCCACCGTGAATGTCGAGGTCACTGTCGACAACCACGGCCCGCAGACCGACGTGCGCATCGCGACCGACATCTACTTGCTGGACGAGACCGGGCGCCGCACCGGCACGCCGGTGGCGCGCAAGGAAGCGTCGTCGCCCGTCTGGGCGCCGGCCGACCGCCAGGCCCAGGCGAGCCAGGCCCTGATCGTGCCCAATCCGCGCCTGTGGAGCCCCGCCACGCCGCGGCGCTACGTGGCCGTCACCACGGTCACGGCCAGGGGCCGCGTGGTCGACGTGGTCGAGACGCCGTTCGGCATCCGCACCATCGCCTTCGACGCCAGGCGCGGCTTCCTGCTGAACGGCACCCGCCTGCCGATCAACGGCGTGTGCCAGCACCACGACCTGGGCGCGCTGGGCGCGGCCATCAATGTGCGCGCGCTGGAACGCCAGCTCGAGATCCTGCGCGAGATGGGCGTGAACGCCATCCGCACCAGCCATAACCCGCCGGCGCCGGAGCTGCTCGACCTGGCCGACCGCGTGGGCTTCGTGGTGGTGGCCGAGGCATTCGACATTTGGGGCGAGAAGAAGAACCCGAACGACTACCACCTGCACTACAAGGAGTGGCACGAAAAGGACTTGCGCGGCATGATCCGGCGCGACCGCAACCACCCCAGCGTGATCGCCTGGAGCATCGGCAACGAGATCGTCGAACAGGGGGCGCGCGAAGGCTGGAAGGTGGCGGCGCACCTCTCGGAGATTGCCCGCGGCGAGGACCGCACCCGCCCGACCACGGCCGCGTTCAACCATGTCGGCTCGGCCTACAACGGCTTCCAGAACGCCGTCGACGTGTTCGGCTACAACTACAAGCCGCAGGAATACGGCAAGTTCCACGAGCACGCGCCGCACGTTCCGCTGCTGGGCAGCGAGACGGCATCGACGGTCAGTTCGCGCGGCGAGTACTTCTTCCCCGTCAGCGACGACAAGTCCAAGGGGCTGGCCAACTTCCACGTCAGCAGCTACGACCTCTCCGCGCCGCCCTGGGCCACCCCGCCAGACGCCGAGTTCCGCGGGCAGGACGACAACGCGTTCGTGGCCGGCGAATTCGTGTGGACGGGCTTCGACTACCTGGGCGAACCCACGCCCTACAACAGCGACACGACGAACCTGCTCAATTTCACGGACCCGGCGCAACAGCAGCGCATGGCGCAGCAATTGCAGGACCTGAAGAAGATTGCCGTGCCGTCGCGCAGCTCCTACTTCGGCATCGTCGACCTCGCCGGCTTCAAGAAGGACCGCTTCTACATCTACCAGGCGCGCTGGCGCCCGGAGCTGCCGATGGCGCACCTGCTGCCCCACTGGACCTGGCCGGAGCGCGTGGGCCAGGTGACGCCGGTGCACCTGTACACGTCCGGCGACGAGGCCGAGCTGTTCCTCAACGGCCGTTCCCTGGGCCGCAAGAAGCGCGGCCCGCGCGACTACCGGCTGCGCTGGGACGACGTGGTGTACCAGCCCGGCACCTTGCAGGCGGTGACGTACAAGGATGGCAAGCGCTGGGCGGAGGATACCGTGCACACCGCCGGGCCGGCGGCACGGCTGCAACTGTCGGCGGACCGCGCCACGCTGCGCGCCGATGGCGACGACCTGTCCTTCGTCACCGTGACGATCGCCGACAAGGATGGCCGGCCGGTGCCGCGCACGTCGAACCGTATCAGCTTCACGCTGTCGGGCCCCGGCGAAATCGTCGCGACCGACAACGGCGATCCCACGAGCTTCGAGTCGTTCCAGTCGCCCGAGCGCAAGGCATTCAACGGGCTGGCCCTCGCCATCGTGCGCACCAGGGCCGGACAGGCCGGGAAGATGGTGTTGACGGCGACTGCCGACGGGTTGCAAAGCGCGCAGGTGACGCTGGAGAGCCGCGACAAGTAAGCAAGGCGGCACGCGCCGCTACTACTCCAGGTGTCGGACAGCATTTCCCGAGGGGAAATGCTGTCCGACACCGGTTTTCTCGCGAGGCAACGAACTCCGGCAGCGAAAAGCCGGTGTCCGACACCGAGTACGCGAGCGCTGCTAGTTTCCTCGCCCGTAAGCGTCGCGCAGGGCCCGCAACGCCAGCCCGATCAGGTCACCGGCCGTCAACCCGGCATGCAGCTGGGTCGCGTTCCCGTAGGCGATATCCATCACCAGCGCCCCGAGCCGCAGCACCGGCACGGGCGACTGCCCGCCGGGGAATATCTTCACGAGCCGCGAACCCACCTGGCGCCACTCGTCGTCGAACATCTTCGTGTGGCGCGCGGCCACCCTCGCGTCGGCACGGGCCAGCCGGGCCATGTCGACCACAAGCAGGCGCAGGTCGGGCTCGTGGCGCAAGCCGTCGGCCCAGGCGCAGACCGTGTCGATGACGGCATCCGGGCCATCCACCGCGTCCAGGCGCTGGCACAGCTCATTGGCCGCCCGCAGCGCGTAGAAGTCGAACATGGCGAAGAACAGCTCATCCTTCGACGCGAAGTTCGAATACATGGCGCCCTTCGAATATCCGGCTTCCTCGGCGATGCGGTCGATCGACGCGCCGGCATAGCCCTCGCGTGTAAACACCACCGCGGCCGAGGCCAGCAGGCGCTCGCGGGTGCGGGCGCGGCTTTGTTCGCGCGTGAGGCGCGCGGGCCGCGGGGCCGTGATGGCGTTGTCGATGCTGTCGGTCATGGTCCTCGTTTCGTGAGCTGCCTCAGCCCGCGTCGACCAGCACGGTCGGCGTGACGGACATGCCCACCTTCAGCAGTTGCGCGGCACGCTGGCCCGGATCGATGACGATCTTCACGGGCAGCCGCTGCACCACCTTCGTGAAGTTGCCGGTGGCATTGTCCGGCGCGATCGGCGAGAACGACACGCTGCTGGCGGGGGCGAGGCTGGCGACATGGCCGGTCAGCGTGGTGCCCGGCAGCATGTCGACCGCGATTGTAACGCGCTGGCCGGCGCGCACGTGGGCCAGCTGGGTTTCGCGGAAGTTTGCTTCGATATACGCCTGCTGCAGCGGCACGATCGCGAGCAGCGCGGCGCCCACCTGTGCATAGGCCCCCACGCGCACGGCGCGCTGGCCCACCACGCCGTCGATCGGCGCCTCGATGCGCGTGTACGACAGGTTCAGCTCCGCCGCCGCCAGCGCGGCCCGGGCGCGCGCCACCTGGGCGTCGGCCTGTTCCACCTGGGCGCCCAGCACGGCCAGTTCCTGCTTCGCGGCGGCCAGCGCGGCGACGTCGGCCGCGTGGTTGGCGGCGGCGGCATCGGTCTGCGACTCGGCCTGCTGGCGGTCCTGCACCGACGCGGAACCGTCCGACGCCAGGTCGCGGTAGCGCTGCGCGTTGGCCTTGGCATACTTCAGCGTGGCCGCCCCGGCGTCGATCGCGGCGGCGGCGCGCCTGATCGTGCTGCCCTGCTGCGCGATGGCGGCGCGGGCGCGCACGAGGTCGGCCTCGGCCTTCGCCAGGTCGGCGCGCGCCATGTCCACGGCCGCCACGAAGTCGCGGTCGTCGATGCGGGCCAGCAGCTGGCCCTTGCGCACGGCCTGGTGATCCTCGACCAGCACGTCGACCACCTTGCCGGCCACCTGCGGCGCCACCAGCGTGAAGTCGGCCGTCACGTAGGCGTCATCCGTGCTCTGGCGGGTCGCGCCGCCTTCGGTATGGGTCAACGACCAGGCGCTGCCGGCCGCCAGGGCGGCCACCAGCAGGCCGATCACGATCTTTGCGGAGTTGGGAAGGGACATCGTATCCTCGAAAAGCTATTGTTTTTTGGGCGCCAGCGCCGGCGGCGCAATGTATTGCAGCGACAGCACCAGCGGAATCAAGGCCAGCGCCAGCCCGCCCAGCACGAGGTAGCCGTCGGCGATCGACAGCACGAAGGCCTGGTGCGAGACGCGGTCGGCCAGGCCGGCCAGCTCGCCTGGCTGCACCGCCCCGGCGCTGCGCCGCATATTGGCCGCGCCGTCGAGCAGCACATTGGCATGGGTGGCTTCGCGCACGGCCAGCAGGCGGCCGACGAGCGCGCTGCCGAACATGGTGCCGAAGGCGCGCAGCGTGTTGACGATGCCGGAGACCTGCGGCCCCTCCATCGGCTGGACCACGCTGGTGGCCAGGAACAGCAGCGCAATGACCGCCATGGGCTGGCCGAACGCGTGCAGCGCCTGCGCCAACGCGAATTCGGCCGCCATCCATTCGGGCGTCACGCGCGAGGCCACCCAGCAGGCGCAGGCGATCAGCAGCAGGCCCACCACGAACACGTGGCGCGCATCGATCCATTTCTTGTATAGCAGCCACGACACCATCGGGCCCAGGATGAACTGCGGCAGGCCTACCTGCAAGCCGATCACGGCCAGCTGCGGCGTGCGGAAATGCCAGGCGTGGCCCAGGTAGTCGGCCGGCAGCAGGGAGCCGGAAAGCAGCACGACCAGCATGCCGACGAAGACCGTGAAGCCCAGGCCGAGGTTGCGCCGGTGCAGCAGTTGCAGCTTGATGAAGGGCATGGGGTGAAACCACTCGCAGACCAGGAAGATCGCCAGCAGCGCCAGGCCGCCGCCGAACAGCCGGCACACCAGAGCGCTGTTGAACCAGTCCAGCCGCTCGCCCTGCGTCAGGCCGATGCCGATCATGACGAGGCCCGCCAGGCCCGTCACGAGGCCGGGCAGGTCGATCTGCCTGAAGCGCTCCAGCCGCACCGGGTCCTGCGGGATGCCCCACCCGACCGCGGCCAGCGAAAACAGCGCCATCGGCACGGTCTGCCAGAACATCAGGCGCCAGTCCATCACGCCATCGGTCCACGTGGCGGACAGCCAGGTGGCGACGTTCGGCGCGAACGTCGCCGTCATCGCATACAGCGCCAGGCCGTACAGCCGGATCGGGGTGGGAAAGAAGCGCAGCGCCGCGGCCATCAGCACCGGGATCAGCAGGCCGCCGAAAAAGCCTTGCAGGCAGCGCAACAGCAACAGCGTGGTGGTATCGGGCGCCAGCGGCGTGAGCAAGCCCAGCGAGGTAAAGATCGCCACCACGGCCATGTGGTAGCGGCGGAACGAGAACGTGATGGCGAACCATGCCGAGAACGGCATCGCCGCCAGCTCGAAGGCGGCATACAGGCTCGAGATCCAGCTGCCGTCATCGACGCCCATGCCGTACACGGCGCGGATATCGCCCAGCGCCAGGGTGCCGATGCGGCTGTTCAGGCCGGACATCATCGCGGCCACGAAAACGCCGACGACACCGGTCAGCAGGCGCGGGCCGAACGGATGGACGGCGGGGGCGGAAACGGGCGCCGCCGGGGATGCCGGGGCCGCCGCGGACAGTTGCGCGGTCATCGTCGATCCGTCCGCTTCGCGTCGACGGCCAGCCGGCGTGCGGCCGCGACCGCGGCGTGCCTGGCCTCCTCCAGCGTGGCGCAGATGCCGCTGTCGGCTACGCCGCCTGTCTCATAGGTCTGGATTTCCCAGTGCCAGCGGCCGTCGAACTCGTCCGGCCAGACGCACAGGCGGCGGTGCGCCACGCTGTAGATCGCGTCGTCGAGATCGCATACCCACAGGGGCAGCTCGAATTCGTCGGAGGGGTGCCAGTCGGGCATTGGCGGTCAGGAATTGATGAAAGGCATCAATTATACTGACCGGTATCTGAAGTTCAAGCGGTATTTTACTTATGAAGCACCCGGGATCGGTGTCGTACACCAGACGGGGATGATGCCCCGGAAAAAATGTCCGACACCAGACGGGTCGGAGGCGAAGCGGAAACCGGTGCCTGTCACCGGTTCTCCAGTCACCGGTTCTCCAGTCACCGGTTCTCCAGCCAGTCGGCCAATACCTCCTCGGTATGCTCGCCCAGCAGCGGTGGCGGCCGGTGGTAGGCGACGGGGGTGGCGGACAGGCGGATCGGGTTCGCCACCAGCGGCACGGTGCCGGCGACGGGGTGCGGCATCTCGATGCGCAGGCCGCGCGCCTGCACCTGCGGGTCGTCGAACACCTTGTCCACGGTGTTGATCGGGCCGCAGGGCACGCCGGCGCCCTCCATCAGCGCCACCCACTCGGCTGTCGTGCGCGTGACGGTGATGCGGTGCATGTCCCCGACCAGTTCCGCGCGGTGCCGCACGCGCTGGGGGTTCGTGGCGAACCGTTCGTCGCTGCCCCACTCGGGCCGGCCCAGCACCTCGCACAGCTTGCGGAATTGCCCATCGTTGCCGACGGCGACGATCATGTAGCCATCGGCCGTGGCGAACTCCTGGTAGGGCACGATGTTCGGGTGCGCGTTGCCCATCCGGCCTGGCGCCTTGCCGCCGACCAGGTAGTTCGACGCCTGGTTCGCCAGCACCGCGACCTGCACGTCCAGCAGCGCCAGGTCGATATGCTGACCTTCGCCGGTGCGTTCGCGGTACGCCAGCGCGGCCAGCACGGCGTTCGACGCGTACAGCCCCGTCATCACATCGGTCAGCGCCACGCCCACTTTCATCGGGCCGCCGCCCGGCTCGCCGTCCGGGCGCCCGGTCAGGCTCATCAGCCCGCCCATGCCCTGGATCAGGAAGTCGTAGCCGGCGCGCTGCGCGTAGGGGCCGTCCTGCCCGAAGCCCGTGATGGAACAGTAGATCAGCCGCGGATTGACCGGCTGCAGGCTCGCGTAATCGAGCCCGTATTGTTTCAGCCCGCCGACCTTGAAGTTTTCCAGCACCACATCGGCCCGCTCCGCCAGGCGGCGCACGAGCGCCTGGCCTTCCGGCGTGGCGATATCGATCGCCACCGACCGCTTGTTGCGGTTGGCGCTCAGGTAGTAGGCCGACTCGCCGGTGGGCTGGCCTTCCCCGTCGGCCAGCCACGGCGGCCCCCAGGCCCGCGTATCGTCGCCGCTGCCGGGCCGTTCGACCTTCACCACGTCGGCGCCCAGGTCCGCCAGCAGCTGGCCGGCCCACGGCCCGGCCAGCACGCGCGACAGGTCGAGCACCTTCAGGCCCGCCAGCGCGCCCTTGTTCACAGTGCCCGCCATGGCGTCAGAAGGCCGCGATGCCCGTCATCGCGCGGCCGAGGATCAGCGCGTGGATGTCGTGCGTGCCTTCGTAGGTATTCACCACCTCCAGGTTGACGAGGTGGCGCGCGACGCCGAATTCGTCGCTGATGCCGTTTCCGCCCATCATGTCGCGCGCCAGGCGCGCGATGTCCAACGCCTTGCCGCAGGAATTGCGCTTCATGATCGAGGTGATCTCGACGGCGGCGGTGCCCTCGTCCTTCATGCGGCCCAGGCGCAGGCAGCCTTGCAGGCCCAGCGTGATTTCCGTCTGCATGTCGGCCAGCTTCTTCTGCACCAGCTGGTTCGCCGCGAGCGGCTTGCCGAACTGCTTGCGGTCCAGTACGTACTGGCGGGCGCGGTGCCAGCAATCCTCGGCGGCCCCCAGCGCGCCCCAGGCGATGCCGTAGCGGGCGCTGTTCAGGCAGGTGAACGGGCCCTTCAGGCCGCGCACCTCGGGGAATGCGTTTTCCTCGGGGCAGAACACCTCGTCCATCACGATCTCGCCCGTGATCGAGGCACGCAAGCCCACCTTGCCGTGGATCGCCGGCGCGGACAGGCCCTGCCAGCCCTTCTCCAGCACGAAGCCGCGGATCGCGCCCTCGTCGTCCTTGGCCCATACCACGAACACGTCGGCGACCGGGCTGTTGGTGATCCACATCTTGCTGCCGGTGAGCCGGTAGCCGCCGTCGACCTTCTTCGCGCGGGTGATCATGCTGCCCGGGTCGGACCCGTGGTTCGGCTCCGTCAGGCCGAAGCACCCGATCCACTCGCCGCTGGCCAGCTTCGGCAGGTATTTCAGCTTCGTCGGCTCATTGCCGAATTCGAAGATCGGCACCATCACCAGCGAGGATTGCACGCTCATCATCGAGCGGTAGCCGGAATCGACGCGCTCCACCTCGCGCGCCACCAGCCCATAGCTGACGTAGTTCAGGCCGGCACCGCCATAGGTCTCCGGAATCGTCACGCCCAGCAGGCCCAGCTCGCCCATTTCGCGGAAGATCTCGACATCGGTCTTCTCGTTGCGGAACGCTTCCAGCACGCGCGGCGCCAGCCGGTCCTGGCAATAAGTGGCGGCGGAATCGCGCACCATGCGCTCCTCGTCGGTGAGCTGCTGGTTGAGCAGCAACGGATCGTCCCAATGGAAGGCAGTCTTGTGCTTGGAATTCATTTCATCATCTCGGGCAGGTTGGACATTCCTGCAATGTACAATCGCGCCAATCGTGCGGCAAACGTTTTATTCGCACTGAACTGTGCGCTTTACGCACTCCGGGACGCTTTTGATTGACGCTTTTTTTGATGATATGCGCCGAAAAATCCCCTCCACGCTCGCCCTCGCCGCCTTCGAATCGGCGGCGCGCCACCAGAGCTTCACGAAAGCGGCCGACGAGCTGGCCGTCACGCAAAGCGCCATCTGCCGCCAGATTGGCGCCCTCGAGGATTTCCTCGGCGTGAAACTGTTCCGCAGGGGGCGACGCGGCGTCGCGCTCACCGAGGCCGGCCTGGCCTACAGCCGCAAGGTGACGGCGCGGCTGGACGACGTGGAACGCGACACGGTGGAACTGATGGCCGGCGGTAGTAGCGGCGGCACGCTCGAGTTGGGGGTGGTGCCCACCTTCGCCACCAAGTGGCTGCTGCCGCGGCTGCCGGATTTCCTCTCGCGCCATCCGGGCATCACGGTCAACCTGTCCGCCCGTGCCCGCCCCTTCCTGTTCGACGAAACGCCGTTCGATGCGGCCATCCATGCCGGCGAGGCGTTCTGGCCCGGCACCGAAGGCATCCTGCTCATGCATGAGGACCTCGTTGCCGTGTGCAGCCCGACGCTGCGCAATGCGCATGAGTGGCAGGCGCAGCGACTGCTTCAGATCGGGACACGTCCCTACCTGTGGCGCGAGTGGTTCCGCTCCCTCGGCTTGATCGTGGAACGCGACATGGCCGGCCCGCGCTTCGAACTGTTCTCGATGGTGGCGGAGGCGGCCGTGCACGGCATGGGAATCGGGCTGGTGCCGCGCATGCTGGTCGAGGATGAGCTGGCGCGCGGCGTGCTCGCCACGGTCACGGCACACAGCTACCGCAGCGACCGGTCGTACCGGCTGTTGTACCCGGAGCGCAAGGCGGACTATCCGCCGCTGGCCGCGTTCCGGGACTGGCTGGCGCGCCAGGTCGTGGCCGGGGGGTGATGCTTGGACGCCACAGTAATGTGGCGAGGCATCTGCACCCGATACGCACACGGCGGAATTACCGGGCCGGTCCGACGATCGGATTGCCACGCATGAAATCGTTGACGCCGGGTGCGACCGATGCAAATAATGCAATTTTCAACCTCGGGAGCTGCACCATGCGCGTATTTGCTGCACTCGTCCTGGCCGCTGTCGCGGCGGTCCCCGCCCACGCCGCCATCGTCCAGTATCAATTCACCGCCACTGTCACCCGGATGCACGAAGTCAGGGGAGCCGTCACCTACGAGGACGTCGACTCCAGCAGCCTGGCCGGTCCCACGATCTCGCTCGGCGATACGTGGACCGGTGCCTTCTTCTACGACACCGATCAGTCGTTCGGCTATGTCGCCTCGTTCATCCAGGACACGAGCACCGGCCTGCTGTTCGACTCGAAGCTGGTCGAGCCCCTGCCACAGGTCTTTGTGCTGGATTCCCAGCCTGGCGCAGGCAGCGATTCGGTGCAGCTCGTCACCTACGATGCCGATGCCGACCTGGAAACCGGCAGCTTCTACTTCAGCGACTTCGATGGCACGGCGCTGTCCGGCACCGCGCTGCCGGCGAGCCTGGACTTGAACGCCTTCGAGTATGCGTCGGTCTCGTACAACTTCCTGCGCGGCGCCGATTTCGACTCCGTGAATGCCGAGGCCACGATCACGTCGCTGACGCTGTCCGACCTGCCGCCCCCGGTGCCCGAGCCCTCCACCTACGCCATGCTGGGCCTCGGCCTGGCCGCGCTCGCGATGACGAAGCGCTGGCGCCGCGCGTAAGTTTCACTGCGCGTCGAACCGTTCAAACCTCCCCACCAGGAAATCCACGAACGTCCTGATCCGCGCCGACAGCTGATGCCGGTGCGGATACACCGCATACACGTCCGCATCCGGCGTGCGGTAGCCCGGCAGCACCTGCACCAGCCGCCCGCTGTGCAGGTAACGTTCGATATCCCACTCGGCGCGCATCAGGATGCCGTGCCCGTCCAGCGCCCAGTTCACGGCGATCTCGCCATCGTTCGTCGTCAGGTTGCCGCGTACTTTCACGGCGGTCGCATCGCGTTCGGCATCCCTGCCGCTGAACAGCCTCCACACACCGTAGGCCTCGTCGCCCTGCCGGATGGCGATGCAGTTGTGCCGCCCCAGCTCCGCCGGCGTCTTCGGTTCCCCATGCCGTGCCAGGTATTTCGGCGAGGCGCACAGCAGGCGGCGGTTGGCCGCCAGACGCCGGGCGATCACGCGCGTATCGGCCGGCGCCCCGAAGCGGATGCAGACATCGAACTGGTCGTCGGCCAGCGGGGGCGGGTCGACCGACAGTTGCAGCTGCACGTCCACCTCCGGGTAGCGCAGCACGTACTGCGAGATTGCCGGGGCGATGTGCAGCCTGCCGAAGCCCAGCGTGGCATTCACGCGCAACTGCCCTTTCGGCGTGCCCTTCGACTTCGTGAGCATCTGCTCCAGGTCGGCGATCTCCTGCAGGATGCGCTGGGCATGCTCCAGCAGCACTTCCCCTTCCGGCGTGAGACTCATGCGCCGCGTGGTGCGGTTCACCAGCGGCACGCCGATGCGCCCCTCCAGCAGCGCCAGCCGCTTGCTGACTGCCGAGGTGGTGATGCCCATCTCGCGCGCGGCCGCGCTCAGGCTGCCGCTGGTGGCCAGGGTCACCACGAACGTCAATTCCGCCGGCTGCAATCCCACTTCCATTCTCAACCTCCAGGTTAACAACGGATTGAGTTTAGCCGCGATTTTCGCGCCGGTCCACCCGCTACAGTAGCCTCACTTTCAATCCATTCACCAGGAGACACCATGAAGACGTACCAGATCGCAACCATTCCCGGCGACGGCATCGGCAAGGAAGTCGTGCCGGCCGGCCGCGAAGTGCTGGCCACGCTGGCGGCCGGCTCGGGCTCGTTCAAGTTCGAATTCGAGGACTTCGACTGGGGCGGCGACTATTACCGCCAGCACGGCGTGATGATGCCGGGGAACGGCCTCGACGCGCTGCGCGGCAAGGATGCGATCCTGTTCGGTTCCGCCGGCGACCCGGATATTCCCGACCACATCACGCTGTGGGGCCTGCGCCTGAAGATCTGCCAGGGCTTCGACCAGTACGCCAACGTGCGCCCGACGCGCATCCTGCCGGGCATCGACGCGCCGCTCAAGCGCTGCGCCCCGGAAGACCTGAACTGGGTGATCGTGCGTGAAAACTCCGAGGGCGAGTACTCGGGCGTCGGTGGCCGCGTGCACCAGGGCCACCCGATCGAAGCCGCGACCGACGTGTCGGTGATGACCCGCGTGGGCGTCGAGCGCATCCTGCGCTTCGCGTTCCGGCTGGCCCAGTCGCGCCCCCGCAAGCAGCTGACCGTGATCACGAAGAGCAACGCGCAGCGCCATGCCATGGTGATGTGGGACGAGATCGCGCTCCAGGTATCGAAGGAATTCCCGGACGTGAAATGGGACAAGGAACTGGTCGATGCCGCCACCGCCCGCATGGTGAACCGCCCCGCCACGCTGGACACGATCGTGGCCACCAACCTGCACGCCGACATCCTGTCGGACCTGGCGGCCGCGCTGGCCGGCAGCCTGGGGATCGCCCCCACCGGCAACATCGACCCGGAACGCCGCTACCCGTCGATGTTCGAACCGATCCACGGCTCCGCCTTCGACATCATGGGCAAGGGCCTCGCCAATCCGGTGGCCACGTTCTGGTCGGTGGTCATGCTGCTCGAACACCTGGGCGAGCACGAAGCCGCGGCACGGGTGATGGCCGCCATCGAGCACGTCACCGCCAACGGGGCCTTGCACACGGGCGACCTGGGTGGCAAGGCCACGACGGCGGACGTGACGCGGGCGGTGTGCGCGTTCCTGTCGCAGGATGAGGACCGCAAGGCTGCCTAAGCTTGCCTAAGCTTGCCTAAGAGCGCCTAACAAAACCCGCAGGGCAAGGCGCGGCGTCGAAGACAGTACACCTGTACGGCGAGACGCTGCAACGCAGCCATGGGGGTTTTGTTAGGCGCTCTAAGTCCGCAGTTCCCGACCGGCCGCCAAGAGCACGGCGGGAACAGCGCGTCGCAGCACCCCACAATAGGAGACACCCATGTCAAAACGATTCTTTGGAAAGCTGTACCTCCAGGTCCTGATCGGCGTGCTTGCCGGCGGCATCCTCGGCGTGCTGTACCCGCACTTCGCGGCCGACCTGAAGCCGCTGGGCGATGCGTTCATCCGGCTGATCAAGATGGTGTTCGCGCCCGTGATCTTCGCGATGGTGGTATTGGGCATCGCCAAGATGGACAATATGAAGGAACTGGGGCGCGTGGGCGCCCGCGCGCTCATCTACTTCGAGATCATGTCCACCTTCGCGCTGGCGCTCGGTCTCGTCGTGGTCAACCTTGCCAAGCCGGGCGTGGGCATGAACGTCGACGTCGCCGCACTGGACACTTCCGGCATCAAGAACTACACCGCCGCCGCTGGCCACTCCGGCGGCTTCGTCGATTTCCTGCTGCACATGATCCCCACCAGCGTGATCGACGCGCTGGCCAAGAACGATATCCTGCAGATCCTCGTCTTTGCCACGATGTTCGGCGTGGCGCTGTCGCACATGGGCCAGCGCGCGAAACCGGTCGTCGACTTCCTGGAAGCGTTCAGCAACAGCATGTTCATCGTGGTCGGCATGATCATGCGCGTGGCGCCGTTGGCCGCGTTCGGCGCGATCGGCTTCACGGTCGGCAAGTACGGGCTCGGTTCGCTGGTCTCGCTGGGCTACCTGATGGCCTGCATGTACCTGACCTGCGTGGCCTTCGTGGTGGCGGTGCTGGGCCTGGTGGCGCGCCTGGCCGGCTTCAGCCTGTGGAAGTTTCTCCGCTATATCAAGGAAGAGCTGTTCACGGTGCTGGGCACCAGCTCTTCCGAGTCCGTGGTGCCCCAGCTGATGCGCAAGCTGGAGCACGTGGGCGTGTCCAAGCCCGTCGTGGGCCTGGTGATACCCTCCGGCGTCACGTTCAACCCCGACGGCCAGTGCATCTACTACACGATGGCGGCGATCTTCATCGCCCAGGCCACCAACACGCCGTTGTCCCTGACGGACCAGCTGGTGGTGCTGGGCGTGCTCATGGTCACCTCGAAAGGTTCGGCGGGCGTGACCGGTTCCGGCTTCATCACGCTGGCGGCCACGCTGGCCTCGATGGGCAAGATTCCCGTCGAGGGCATGGTGCTGCTGCTGGGCGTGGACCGCTTCATGTCCGAGGCGCGCGCCATCACGAACACGATCGGCAATGCCGTGGGCACGATGGCCATCGCCCAGTGGGTGGGTGCGCTGGACCGCAAGCAGATGGACCGCGTGCTGGACGGCAAATCGTCCGCCGAAGAGCTGCGCGCGCTGTACGAGCAGGACGACCATGCGCAAGGGAGCGCACCGGAGCTCGTGCAGGTTCACAAGGCATCGGCCTGACCGGTAGTATGCCCCTATACTATCCATATAAAGAGAACCATGGAGACGCGGATGAAGGACACCGACGCGCGCGCGCTGCTGCGGCGCATGCTCGACGCGGCGATTGCCGCCTCCCAGCCGGCATTGTGCATTCCCGGCCTGCTGCCGGAACCGCCGAAGGGCCGGACGATCGTGATCGGCGCCGGCAAGGCGTCGGCCGAGATGGCCCGGGCCGTCGAGCGCAACTGGAGCGGCCCGCTGGAAGGCCTGGTCGTCACGCGCTACGGCTATGCGGTGCCGTGCGAGCGGATCGAGATCGTCGAAGCCGCGCACCCGGTGCCGGACGCCGCCGGCCACGGGGCGGCCCGGCGCATGCTGGACCTGGTGCGGGGCCTGTCGGAAGACGACACGGTACTGTGCCTGATCTCGGGCGGCGGCTCCTCGCTGCTGCCGCTGCCGCTCGAGGGCATCACGCTGGAAGACAAGCAGCAGGTCAATGCGGCTCTGCTCAAGTCCGGCGCCACGATCAGTGAAATGAACTGCGTGCGGCAGCACCTCTCGGCCATCAAGGGAGGCAGGCTGGGTGCCGCCTGCCACCCGGCGAAGGTGGTGACGCTCCTGATCTCGGACGTACCCGGCGACGACCCGCGCGACATCGCTTCCGGCCCGACCGTGGCCGATCCCGGCACCTGCGAGGATGCGCTGGCCATCGTCCGCCGCTACGGCATCGCGCTGCCCGAGCGCGTGATGGACGTGCTGCGCAGCGGCCGCGGCGAATCGGTCAAGCCGGGCGACCCGCGGCTGGCGCGCGCCGAGGTGCGCATGATCGCCACGCCGCAGATGGCGCTGGAAGCGGCGGCCCGCGTGGCGCGGGATGCCGGCATCGCCCCCCACATCCTCGGCGACAGCCTGGAAGGCGAAGCGCGCGACGTCGGCAAGGTGCTGGCCGGCATCGCGTTGCAGGCGGCGCGGCGCGGCCAGCCGTTCGCCCCGCCGTGCGTGCTGCTGTCCGGTGGGGAAACGACGGTGACCGTGCGCGGCAAGGGCCGCGGCGGGCGCAATGTGGAATTCTTGCTGTCCTGCGCGCTCGCGCTGCGCGGCGAACCCGGCGTGTACGGCCTGGCGGCCGACACGGACGGCGTGGACGGCCAGGAGGAAATCGCCGGTGCCGTCATCGGCCCGGACACGCTGGAACGGGCCTGGGCCGCCGGCCTGCGCCCGAACGACAGCCTGGACGACAACGACGGCCACGGCTTCTTCGGCGCGCTGGGCGACAGCGTCGTCACCGGCCCCACCCTCACCAATGTCAACGATTTTCGCGCGCTGCTGGTCCTGCCGGCGCGCACGGGACAGCACAAAGAACAGGAGTAAGCATGCATCGCAACCGCAACGCCAAGATCGTCGCCACGCTCGGCCCGGCCAGCTCCGATCCGGTGACCATACGCGCCCTGTTCGCCGCCGGGGCGGACGTGTTCCGCCTGAACTTCAGCCACGGCAGTCATGCCGATCACCGGCAGCGCCTGGAGACGATCCGCGCCATCGAGGCGGAGACGGGCCGCCCGATCGGCGTGCTGCTCGACCTGCAGGGACCGAAGCTGCGCCTCGGCACCTTCGCCGATGGCGCCGTCGTGCTCGAGGCGGGCGCGCCATTTCGCCTCGACCTGGACCGCGACAGGCCGGGCGACCAGCTACGCGCGCCGCTGCCGCATCCGGAAATCTTCGCCGCGCTGGTGCCCGGCACCGACCTGCTGATCGACGACGGGCGCGTGCGGCTGCGGGTCGAGCGCTGCGGGGCGGATTTCGCCGAAACGACGGTGGTGACCGGCGGGCGCGTGTCCGACCGCAAGGGCGTCAACGTGCCGGGCGTGGTACTGCCGCTCTCCGCCCTCACCGAGAAGGACCGGCAGGACCTGGACTTCGGCCTGAAGCTGGGTATCGACTGGGTGGCCCTGTCATTCGTGCAGCGCCCCGAGGACATCGCCGAGATCCGCGCGATCGTCGGCCACCACGCGGGCATCGTCGCCAAGCTGGAAAAGCCCGCCGCGATCCACAGCCTCGATGCCATCGTGGGGGAGGCCGACGCGGTGATGGTCGCGCGCGGCGACCTGGGCGTGGAGATGCCGCCGGAACAGGTGCCGGCGATCCAGAAGCGCATCGTGCGTGCCTGCCGCAAGGTGGGCACGCCCGTGATCGTGGCCACGCAGATGCTCGAATCGATGGTGTCGGCACCGGTTCCCACCCGGGCCGAAGCGTCGGACGTGGCCACCGCCATCTACGACGGCGCCGACGCCGTGATGCTGTCGGCCGAATCGGCATCCGGCCAGTACCCGCGCGACGCGGTGCGCATCATGAACTCGATCATCGCGCAGACGGAGGCGGACCCGTACTACCGCGAGGAACTGGCAATCGCCGGCGGCGCGGCGGCCACGCTGGCTTCCGACGGCATCGGCATCGCCGTGCGCAGCGTTACCGAGGCGCTGCGCGTGGCCGCCGTCGTCGCCTACACCTGCTCCGGCTACTCGGCGCTGCGCATGGCGCGCGAGCGGCCGCGCGCGCCGATCGTGGGCATGACGCCTTCCGTCGCGACGGCGCGGCGCCTCGCCCTCGCCTGGGGCGTGCACCCGGTGCTGTGCCCGGAGGTGAACGACGTGACCGAGATGAGCGAGCGCGCCTGCGAGGTGGTGCGGCGCGAGGACGTGGCGCAGCCGGGCGATACGATCGTCATCTCCGCCGGCGTGCCGTTCGCGGTGCCGGGCACGACGAACCTGATGCGCATCGCGCAGGTGGATTGACGGGGCGGCAGAGACACGAACCCGACCCTCGGTCGACGCCCGGGCTTGCCTGGACCGAGGCGGTCTTCCCGGCTACCATGGCGCTCCCGCCATTGTGATTCCGACAAGATGACCGCGATTCCTGCCCCGACCTGTTTCCTGGCCGCCGCCTGGCTGCTTGCCGCGCTCTCCCTGTGGCTCCCCTCGCCCGCCGCAAGGTGGCCAGCCTGGGCACCCTGCCTTTTCCTCGCCTGCCTCGTCGGGCTCGTCGTTGGTGCCCTGCTCCCCGCTGGTGCGGCAACCGTGCTGGTACTGGCGGCGCTGTGCCTCGGCTGGCAGCGCCAGCACGGAGGGGTGGTCCAGGGCGTGTTGCTGGTGGCGATAGCCGTTCTCTCGCTCGCCCTCGCCCTGCACGCGGTGCCGGGCTTCGCCAATCCCCTGCTGTTCAAGGACGTGCAGGTAAGCCCCGGCGCGGCGCCGGTGTCGCTGTACCTGAACCTGGACAAGGCGGCCGCCGGCATCCTGCTGTGCGCCACCTTCGCGGCGCCGGCGCGCGAAGCCCTCGCCTGGCGCCGCGTCGGCACCGCGTGGCCCGTGATCGTGCTGACACCCGTCGTGGTGCTCGGCACCGGCGTCGCCGTCGGCTTCACGGCTGTCGAGCCGAAGTGGCTGGCCGAAGCGCCCGTCTTCCTGGTGCTTAACCTGTTCGTCACCTGCCTGGCCGAGGAAGCCTTCTTCCGCGCGCTGGTGCAGGGGCGCCTCGAACATGCACTGCGCGACCGGCGGCATGGCGCCACCCTCGCACTGGCGCTGGCTTCGGTGCTGTTCGGGATCGCCCACCTGGGCGGCGGTCCGGTACTCGCCGCGCTCGCGACGCTGGCCGGCATCGGCTACGGTCTCGCATGGCGCCGCGGCGGCATCGAAGCGGCGGTCCTCACGCATTTCGCCGTGAACGCGGGGCGCTTCGTGCTGCTGACCTATCCGGCGCTGAAGTGAGCGGATAAGTGAGCGGATAAGTGAGCAAATAAGCCGCGCGGGCAAAAAAAATGCCGGCGCGGGGCCGGCAAATTCCAATTCTCGGAGAGAGATTGGAGGAGACAGGTGAATCATCTCATCCGAACGGGTATCGCGCTACTTTATTTCCCGCATACCTCCCATCAGGCCAGTGAATGATTGGCGGGCAGCGCAAAAAAAATGCCGGCTCAAGGCCGGCAAATTCCAATTCAAGTAGAGATTGGAGGAGACGGAAACATCATCTCATCCGGCGCGATATCGCGCCACTTTATTTCCCGCATAGCGCCCATCAATCTCATGAATAATGGCCCGGCGCAATCACCGCACCAGGCAAGGCTTCTTGTTATCGAATTTCCAGCCCGGCACGAGGAACTGCATGGCGGCCGCGTCGTCGCGCGCGCCCAGGCCCATGTTCTTATACGCCTGGTGGGCCTTTTCCAGCTCCACCGGATCGAGCTCGATGCCCAGGCCCGGCTTTTGCGGGATGGCGACGAAACCGCCCTCGATTTTCATGGGCTCCTTCGTCAGGCGCTGGCCATCCTGCCAGATCCAGTGCGTGTCGATTGCCGTCACCTTGCCCGGCGCCGCGGCGCCCACGTGCGTGAACATCGCCAGCGAAATGTCGAAGTGGTTGTTCGAGTGCGAACCCCAGGTCAGGCCGAACATCTGGCACAACTGGGCCACGCGCACGGAACCCTGCATCGTCCAGAAGTGCGGGTCGGCCAGCGGAATGTCCACCGATTGCAGCTGGATCGAGTGGGCCATCTGACGCCAGTCGGTGGCGATCATATTGGTCGCCGTCGGCAGCCCGGTGGCGCGGCGGAATTCCGCCATCACTTCGCGGCCGGAGAAACCGTTCTCGGCGCCGCACGGGTCTTCCGCGTAGGCCAGGATGCCGTGCTTGTCGCGGCACACGCGGATCGCTTCCTGGAGCGACCAGGCGCCATTCGGGTCCAGGGTCACGCGCGCCTGCGGGAAGCGCTCGTGCAACGCGACGATCGCTTCCATCTCGGCGTCCGCGCTCAGCACGCCGCCCTTCAGCTTGAAATCGTTGAAGCCGTAGCGTTCGCGTGCCGCCTCGGCCAGCCGCACCACCGTTTCCGGCGTGAGTGCTTCTTCGTTGCGCACGCGGAACCAGGCGTCGTCCGCATCGGGTTCGGCGCGGTAGTCGAGCGTCGTCTTCCGGCGGTCGCCGACATAGAAAAGGTAGCCGAGCATCTCGACCTTGTCGCGCTGCTGGCCTTCGCCCAGCAGCGCCGCCACGGGCACGTTCATGAACTGGCCCAGCAGGTCGAGCAGCGCCGATTCCATCGCCGTCACGGCGTGGATCGTGATGCGCAGGTCGAAGGTCTGCAGGCCGCGGCCCGCGGAGTCGCGCTCGGCGAACACGCTTCGCATCGTGTTCAGGATGTTGTTGTATTCGCCCAGGCTCTTGCCGATCACCAGCGCGCGGGCATCTTCCAGCGTCTGGCGGATCTTCTCGCCGCCCGGCACTTCGCCGAGGCCCGTGTTACCCGCGCTGTCCGTCAGGATCACGATATTGCGGGTGAACCAGGCGCCGTGCGCGCCGGAGAGGTTGAGCAGCATGCTGTCCTGGCCCGCGACGGGCACCACGCGCATGTCGGTGACGATGGGGGCGCCGGAAATGTAGGTAGTCATATTGGTACTCTTGATTGGACGGTTATTTGACGAGGGATTTGGTCAGCGTGACGCGCTTGATATCGCCCACGATGAACAGGTAGCTGAAGATCGCGACCGCGGCATTGGCGCCGACGAAAACCAGCGCGCCGGCGAACGAACCCGTGTTCTGCACAATGTAGCCGATGACGATCGGCGTGGTGATGCCGGCGGTATTGCCGAAGGTGTTGAACAGCGCGCCGGACAGGCCACCCGCCTCCTTTGGCGACGTGTCGGACACCACGGCCCAGCCCAGCGCGCCGATGCCCTTGCCGAAGAAGGCCAGCGACATCACGGCCACCACCAGCATGTCGGTCTCGATGTAGTTACAGCCGATCATGCTCATCGACAGCAGCATGCCCAGCACGATCGGCACCTTGCGCGAGACGGACAGCGAGCAGCCCGACCTGGCCAGGCGGTCGGACATCCAGCCGCCGACGATGCCGCCCAGGAAACCGGCGATCGCCGGCATCGAGGCCACGAAGCCCGCCTTCAGGATCGTCATGCCGCGTTCCTGCACGAGGTAGACGGGGAACCAGGTGAGGAAGAAGTAGGTCAGCGTCGTGATGCAGTACTGCGCCACGTAGACGCCCAGCAGCATGCGGTTGCCCAGCAATTCCTTGATGGCGGCGAACACGTCGACCTTGCTCGGCTCGGCGCCATGCTTGCCCGTTTCCAGGTCGACCAGCGCGCCGCCTTCCTTGATGTACTGGAGCTCCGCCGCGTTGATCGAAGGGTGCTGGCGCGGGCCGTGGATGACCTTCAGCCAGACGAACGACAGGCCGATACCCAGCGCGCCCATCACATAGAACACGCTGTGCCAGTCATACGTGTGCACCAGCCAGCCCATGATCGGGGCGAACAGCACGGTGGCGAAATACTGCGCCGAGTTGAAGATGGCGGCGGCCAGGGCCCGTTCATTGGTGGGAAACCACGACGAGGCGATGCGGCTGTTGCCGGGGAACGAAGGCGCCTCGGCAGCGCCGACGAGCAGGCGCAGCGCGAACAGCAGCGCCACGGCGGCACCGCCCGTGAAGAAGCCGACGGCACCCGTCAGCATCGTGAACAGCGACCACAGGAAGATACTGAAGAAATACGTGATGCGCGAACCGAAGCGGTCCAGCAGCCAGCCGCCCGGCAGCTGGGCCAGCACATAGGACCACGCGAACGCCGAGAAGACATAGCCCATCTCCACGGCCGACAGGCCGAGATCGGCCTTCAGGTTCGGGCCGGCGATCGAGATCGTCGCGCGGTCGGCATAGTTGATGGTGGTGACGGCGAACAGCATCGCCAGGATGGTCCAGCGCGTGCGGGTGCGGGTCTGGGTCGCGGCGGCAACGGTCGCGGTTGGTGCGTGATCCATGGTGTCTCCTATGGTTGGTCTGATTGCACCGCACGATCATATGCGCGCCGGGCCCGGCCAACAAACCAATGTGTGATGACACCTATTCACATTTTGTATTACTGATCCCGGCCAGGGTACTGCCCGTCAGCCGGGATATTTACGCTTTCCCTACGTGAAAACCCGTACGGCACGTCGATCGCGTGCGTGATCGAGTCAGGACAGGCATCGCTGTCTCATGCGTCGGCGAAGGTGGGCAGCACGTCGTGCAGGAACAGTTGCAGCACCGGGTTGTCGTTGCTGCGCCGGTAGGTGCACACCATCTCGACGGGTTCGGTCGCCACCTCGCGCAGCACGATGCTTTCGAAATGGAGCCGCGCGGCGCCGGCCGCGATCAGCGCCACGCCCATGCCGGCGCGCACCAGCGCCAGCATCGTGTGCACCTGGCCGATGTGCTCCACGATGTCGGGCACCACGCCTTCGCGCGCGAAGCGCTCGGTCAGCATCTGGTGGAACGGCCGCGCCTCGTAGGGGGAATACATGATGAACGGCTTGCCGTGCAGGTCGGCCAGCGTGGGGTGCTCCGGCCACAGCGCCGCCTCGGCTTCGGGGATCGCCAGCATCAGCGATTCGGTGGCGATGCGCTTGCTGGTCAGTTCCGCATTGATCGGGTGGGGGCGCATCAGGCCCAGGTCGAGCTGGCCCGCGTTCAGCATCTCCACCTGCGTGGTGCTGACCAGTTCCTTCAGCGTCAGCGAGATGCCGGGCGCCCGGTCGCGCAGGCGGCGCACCACTTCCGGCAGCAGGTTGTAGCCGGACGCGGACGTGAAGCCGACCGCCAGGGTGCCCTGGTCGCCCTTCGCCGCGCGCCGCGCGGTGAACGCGGCCTCCTCGGCCATGCGCAGGATGCGCGCCGCCTCGGGAAAGAACGCCCGGCCCGCCGCCGTCAGCCGCACGGTGCGGCTGTTCCGCTCCAGCAGTTGCGCGCCCACGTGGTGCTCGAGCAGGCGGATCTGGCGCGACAGCGGCGGCTGCGTCATGTTCAGGCGCTCGGCGGCCCGGCTGAAGTGCAATTCTTCGGCCACGGCGACAAAGCAGCGGAGCTGGCTAATTTCGAACATATCGATGTAGGGGAGCGCTGCGAAGCCGCCATTCTCGTCTGGCGCGCCCGCCGCCGCAACCCGCAATGTTGCCGGAAAAATGGGGACAGCCCCCATTTTCGCGGCAATCTTTCCCGGAAAATGGGGTACGTCCCCATTTTCAAGGCAACATTCAGGCAAAAAAAATGCCGGCTCGGGGCCGGCGAATTCCAATTCTCGGAGAGATTGGAGGAGACGGGTGCATCTTCCCATGCCCCAAGCCATCCCGCCACTTTATTTCCCGCATGACACAGATAAGTTCCGTGAATAACTGTCCTGCTTTTAACAGACGCGTGATCGGTAGCGCAACCAAAAATATTCCAACGATAAGTTTTTATCGGCTAACATAGAGTAATGGTTGCGCTATTCATTTGCGATAACGCGAGTGTTACAACCTCATAACGATAAAGCGAGACATCATGACCAACGTGCAACACCCTGTCGCCGGCCGCCTCTCGGTGGTGGAAAAGGTCGGTTACTGCCTGGGCGACCTGGCCGCGAACCTGATCTTCCAGACCCTGCTCACCTTCATCGCCTTCTTCTATACCGACGTGTTCAAGGTATCGGCCAACGCCGCTGCCACGATCATCTTCGCCGGCGGCATCGTGGGCGCCTGCTTCAATCCGCTGATGGGGCTGATCGCCGACCGCACGGTGACCCGCTGGGGCAAGTTCCGCCCGTGGATCCTGTGGACGTCGATCCCGTTCGGCCTGATCGCCATCCTCGCGTTCAGCACGCCCGACCTGGGCCCGGACGGCAAGATCATCTACGCCTCCCTCACCTACGTGCTGCTGATGCTGGTGTACTCGGCCAACAACCTGCCCTACTCGGCGCTGTCCGGCGTCCTCACCGGCAGCATGTCGGAGCGTAACAGCCTGTCGGCCTATCGCTTCGTGGCCGTGATGGTGGCGCAGTTCATCATCCAGGTGCTGCTGCTGCCGCTGGTGCTGATCCTGGGCGACGGCGACAAGGTCGTCGGCTTCCGCAACACCATGGTGATCTTCGCGATCGCCGGCACCATCTGCTTCCTCATCACGTTCTTCACGACGCGCGAGCGTATCGTGCCGACGGCGGCGCAGCGTTCCAGCATCGGCCAGGACATCACGGACCTGCTGCGCAATCGCCCCTGGATGGTGATGCTGACGGTGACGATCCTCGTATTCATCACGCTGGCCCTGAAGGGCGGCATGTACATCTATTACTTCCGCAGCTACCTTTCGAGCGCGCACCTGGCCACCTTCCTGCAGGATGTGGGCTTCAACGGCTTCATCGCCGGCCTGAACGCCGTGCTGGCCGGCATGGGACTCACTGCCTTCCAGTGGCCCGAAGACGCGCCCACCTCCGCCTTCAGCGTGTTCAATGCGATCGGCATCGTGATGATGATCGTCGGTATCGGCTTCTCGCGCCCGCTCGCCGACCGGTTCGGCAAGCGCGAGGTGTTCGGCGTCGCCCTGTTCATCTCCACGCTGTTCATGCTGGCGTTCTACTTCTACGCGCCCACGTCGATCGGCCTGGTATTCGTGTCGCAGCTGCTGCACGGCTTCTTCTACGGCATCACGATCCCGCTGCTGTGGGCCATGATCGCCGACGTGGCCGACTACTCGGAATGGAAGAACAACCGCCGCGCCACCGCGCTGCTGTTCTCGGCCATGATCTTCGGCCTGAAGGCGGGCCTGTCGATCGGCGGCGCGCTGGTGGCCGCCCTGCTGTCGGTGGTCGGCTACGACGCGACCCAGGCGGCACAGGCGCCGGCTGTGGCCGACGGCATCCGCCTGTCCGTCAGCCTGTACGCCGCGATTCCCTTCCTGATCGCGGTCGGCAGCCTGGCATTCTACGAAATCAGGAAATCGACCGAGCGCACGATCGAACAGGAACTGGGCCTGCGCCGCGCCGCCGCCCAGCAATAACTATCACCATCACACAAGAACGACATGGCAGACAATAAGGAAACCCTGGACCGCGTGGAACAGCTGAAAGGCAGCGCGATCTCGCAACCGCTCGTCACGCACCTCTACACGGCCGACCCGTCGGCCCACGTGTTCGACGGCCGCATCTATATCTACCCGTCGCACGATATCGAGGCGGGCATTCCCTTCAACGACAACGGCGACCATTTCGCCATGGAGGACTACCACGTCTTCTCGATGGACCGGCCCGATGGCGAGGTGACGGACCACGGCGTGGCGCTGCACGTGAAGGACGTGCCGTGGGCGGCGCGCCAGATGTGGGCGCCGGACGCTGCCCGCAAGGACGGCAAGTACTACCTGTACTTCCCCGCCAAGCGCGCCGACGGCATCTTCCAGATCGGCGTGGCGGTATCAGGCAGCCCGACCGGCCCGTTCACGCCGGAAGCAGCGCCGATCGAGGGTTCCTACTCGATCGACCCGTGCGTGTTCGAGGATGGGGGCGAACACTATATGTACTTCGGCGGCATCTGGGGCGGCCAGTTGCAGAAGTACCGCGACAACCGCTTCGACGCGGGCAATGAGGAACCGGCCGACCATGAACCGGCGCTGACCGCGCGCGTGGCGCGCCTCTCGGCGGACATGAAGCAGTTCGCCGAAGCGCCCCGCCCCGTCGTCATCCTCGACGAAGACGGCAAGGAACTGCTGGCCGGCGACCACGACCGCCGCTACTTCGAAGGGCCGTGGATGCACAAGTACGACGGCAAGTACTACTTCTCGTACTCCACCGGCGACACGCACTTCCTGTGCTACGCAACCGCCGACAATCCCTATGGCCCGTTCACGTACCAGGGCAAGATCCTCACGCCGGTGATCGGCTGGACCACGCACCACTCGATCGTGGAAGTCGATGGCCGCTGGTTCCTGTTCTACCACGACAGCAGCCTGTCCGGCGGGGTCACGCACCTGCGCTCGGTGAAGGTAGCGGAGCTGCGCTATGACGACGAAGGGAAGATCGTCACGCTGTATCCGTATGGGGAAGCGAACCAGGACGTCGATATCGCCTGACGGGTCCTCGGCACGTCGAGCTCGGCGGCCGCCAGCCGCTGAGCATCTGTGTCTGGCACCATTTTCCTGCGGAAAATGGTGTCAGACACAGGTTTTCTCATGCGTCGGTGGCAAAATCAAGCCACCAGGGATTTCCTCCGCCGCGCCACCGCGGCCAGGATCCCCAGCCCGCCCAGCATCATCCCCGCCATCCCCGGCTCCGGCACCGCGCTCACATTCGTGTACGTGCCATCGAAGCCGTACGTGACCGCCAGGCTGTCGATCGTCGTCGCGCCCATCAATTGCATGAAGGCCGCATCTCCCACGTAGTCACCCAGGAAGCGCAGCGTATAGCCGCCGCCTTCGTGCGTGATGGCCAGCGTCTCGCCGCCGGCAATCGCGCCCAGCCCATTGAACGTCAGGGCGCCGCCGCCGAGCACGATGGCCGAGCTGTCGGCCAGCGACAGGCTGGCGAAGGTCTGCGCGGCCGCGCCGGTCAAGTCCAGCGTGCCGCCGGCCAGCACCAGCGCCGTATTCGCGCCGGTCACGCCCGCGCCACTCAGGGTCAGCGTTCCGCTCTTGAGTTCGACGCGCGCAAAGTTCGCGATCGCGCCGGCGTAGGCAAAGGCGTTGCCGGCGCCCGCATCGGTCACGAACGCATTGGTGCCGCCGCCGCCATCGACGCTCCCCAGCACCACGGCATTGCCGCCACTGATCAACAGCGTGTCGTCGCCGCCGCCGAAGGCGATGGCGCGGCCGCTGCTGGCCCCGTCGATGGTGCCGGCATTCGTGATGAAGGCGTCGTCGGCATTGGTGACGATTGCCGCGCTCGCCGAACCGCCGCCGCGGATCGTGCCGCCGGCCCGGTTGTCGATGGCGACCGTGTAGCCGCTGGCCGCGCCGCCGGTGACAGCGATGGCCGAATCGCCTTGCCCGCGGATCACGCCGCCGGCGTGATTGACGATCGCCGCGTTGCCATACAGGCCTTCGCGCGTGCCGGCCAGCGGGCCGTTCTCGATATCGTTGCCGGCCAGCGTGATGCCGCGGCCCACCGCGTTCGCGTTGCCGGCAGCGACCAGCCCTTCGATGGTGCCCGTGTTGACGATGGTGCCACCGCCCGCCGAGATACCCTCGCTGAAGGCCGTGCCGGACGCTTCCACCGCGTTCAGGGAACGGATCGTGCCGCTGTTGACGATGTTCACCAGGCCGTCGACGTCGACGCCGTCGCCGTCACCAGTCACGCCATTCCCGGAAATCAGCCCGGCGTTGACGATCGTGACCACTTGCCGGCCGTTGAAGCCGTCCACATTGATGCCCGAGCCGTCGTTGCCGCGCACGATGCCGCCGGCCAGGTTCGTCAGGTCCAGCGTCGAAGCGGTGTTGGCGTTCTTCTGCTCGAACGTGATGCCATGCCGGCCCGCATCGATCAGCCCCGTCGCCGCATTGGTGACGCGGATGCCGCTGTGCTCCTGGCCATCGATGCCGTCGCTGCTGGCTCCCGTCGCCGTCACCGAGCGGATCGTGCCGGCGTTGAACACCACGCCATTTGCACCGGGGCGCACGGCATCGGCCTCGTTGGCCAGCAGCAGGCCGCCCGCGTAGTTGTTGATCGTGTTCGCGCCCGTGACGGCGTTGAAGTCGACGGCCTGCGCGCCGCCCGCCGAGGCGTTCAGCGAGACCAGCGAGCCGTAATTGTTCAGCGTAACGGAGGAAGCGGGCGCATTGAGCTGCACTACGTCCGCATCCGCGGTACGGATCAGCGCCGTGGCATTCGTCGCGCTGCCGTTGTTGATCACGAACTCCTGCACGGCGCCGCTGGCGCGCACGGCACGGCCGCTACCGGTTTGCGCGATCGTGCCCAGGTTGTTCAGCGTGGCGCTATCGCCGGTCACGGCCAAGGCCACTGCGGAGCCGCCGACCGTCAGCGAGCCCGCCGCTCCCACCACGCCCACCTGGCCGCTGCCGGGGCCCAGTGTCTGCGCCGTGGTGCTGCCCGTTGCGATGGTAAACGAGGCGGCGCTCGCCAGCGCGGGGCTCGCCAGCGCGACGGCCAGCATCATGGCGTTGAACGGCAGGCCGGTACGGCTGCAAAGTTTCGAGGAAGGGGACATCGGTGGGCTCCGGAAAATAATAGTTGTCAAAGTTAAACTACCAAAATGACAACCGTGTGACACCCACCCCTTGCTTCTATGGCACCCAGCCCGGCAAGGCCGCTGCCTGGCGTATCCACGCGGCCAGCAAGGCTTCGTCCAGCGCATCGTCCTCGTGGATGTGGTAATACCGCACGCCCGGGCTCTTCGACGCCACCGGCGGCAGCGGGTCCAGCGACGCCCCCTGGAAGAACGACACCTTGATATAGCGCGCGAAGCAGTGATACCCGAGGAAGAAACTGCGGCCGTCGACGCCATACAGCGGCGAGTTCCATTTCACCGCCTTGCGCACGCCGGGCACGGTGCGCTCGATCAGCGTATCGAGTTGCTTGCCGACCGCGCTTTTCCAGCCGGGCATCGCGGCGATGTAGGCTTGCACGGGGCCGTCGCCGTCGCCCTTCGGGATCTGTGGATTGCCACCGGAAAGCAACACGGGCTGCGCCGGATCGGTGGCCGGCGCTGGCGGCCTTGCAGATCGTTTATCAGCCATCGCGTGCTCCCCCGAGTGTCGAATGGCAAGATTAGCGCAATGGTGGCGTCATGCAAAGGGAGGACTGCTCCCCAGGCGGGGGCGAGCCACACCGCGAAGGTGCATGTGGCTTCGAACGCGTTCCACGACCTCGCGCTTGTCCATGGAGCAACATTCTCGTACACTTTGGCAATCCGACTGGCTGCTTTCGGCCAGAAGCGGCCGTTCAAATTTTTCCGCTAACTATGACTGTCACCCTCCCAGACGATTTGAAACACTTCATTGCCGAGTACGGATTGTTCGAAGGGTTCACCCGTAACGATAGTCCAGGCTATGTCGAACTTTGGGCCATTATGGACATCCCCCAGGAAAACAAAGCAATCGAAATGGACGTCTACGCGCCTGGTTTCCTTGCCTTTGCAGGAAATGGTGGTGGTGAGGTATTCGCCTTCGATGCAAATGGTGCTGTCTACATGATCTCGTTGATCGGCATGGAAGCGGAGCAGGCCATCAAAATTGCTCACTCGTTCGCCGAGTTCGCCGGAACGTTCGAACTGGACGCTGAATGACCGCAATGGGGCGGAAGCTGCCTTTGTGACATGCCGCGACCTTTCCAGCGTGGCAACCTGCTATGCTCCAGCCAACGGCCGAGATCGCCCAAGAGCAACCGAAATTACACTTTTCGGTGCGCCCGCGGTTTCACCGTAGCGTATCGTATGCCAGCTCGACCGGCCGGAAGCGGCCGGAAGCGATCATTGAAAAGTAGCCCGAGCAACGGCCAGCCTATCGGCCGTGGTGCACTTCGATCGTGGAGTGCACGATCTCTTCATGAATGCTCAACATTTCCCGCAGCCGGGCAGGCGTGAGCGCCGGGTCGTCGGTCACCACCGTCAGCGCGCATGAATAGAACTCCTTGCCAACGCGCCAGACGTGCAGGTCGGTAAGCTGCGCACGCCCCGCTTCGGCCACCACTTCGCGGATCTCCTGAACCACGGGCGCATCCATCTCCCGGTCGAGCAATACCTTGCCCGTCTCGACGATCAGGTTCTTCGCCCACACGGCCACCAGCACGGCGCCCACGATGCCCATGGCCGGGTCGAGCCACGACCAGCCGAAGGCCCAACCGCCTGCCAGCGCGCCGATTGCCAGCGCGGAGGTCGCGGCATCCGCGATCACGTGCACATAGGCGGCCTTCAGGTTCAGGTCGTGGTGATGGTGATGGCCGTGATCGTGCCCATGATGATGGTGGCCGTGGTCATGGCCGTGGTGATGGTGGGCGCCGCCCAGGATGACGGCACACACGATGTTGACGACGAGGCCGATCGCGGCGATCACGATCGCCTCCTGGTAATGGATCGGTTCCGGCGCGAAGATGCGCTCGACCGAACCGATCGCCATCAGCGCCGCGATCCCCAGCAGGAACACCGCGCTCGTGTGGCCGGCCAGGATCTCGATCTTCCACGTGCCGAAGGCGAACCGCGGATCGCGCGCATACTTGCGCGCCGCCGCGTAGGCGAAGGCGGAAAGGCCGATCGCCAGCGCGTGGGAACTCATGTGCCAGCCGTCGGCCAGCAGCGCCATCGAGTTGAACCACCAGCCCGCGGCGATCTCGACGACCATCATGGCGGCGGTGATCCACATGACGAGCCGGGTGCCCCGTTCCGCCGCATGGCTGCTGGAATCGTAAACGTGGTCGTGCGCCAGCTTGTGGCCGCGCGGGTGATGGGTCAGGTCTTGCATGGCGGTTCCAGGGTGTTGTCGTGCGCGGCGTCAGGGCGTGGCCAGCTTGCGTTCGCGCCGGGCGCGGTCGTTGATGACCTGGTGCTTGCGGTGGTCGGTCATCTTCTTCCACTCGCGCGCCTCGGCAAGGGTGCGCATGCAGCCGGTGCAGAAGCCGGTCTTGCCGTCGAAGCGGCACAGTTCGATGCAGGGGGATTTCACAGCCATGATGCCTACTTCATATACGTGCGGATCACTTCCAGCAATTGCCCGGCGCCCTCGGCACGGGCGGTCTCGGACAGGTCGTGTGCCGCGACGTGCTCGCGCACGTGGTCGCCGATGATCTCGGCCACCAGCCCGTTCATCGCGCCGCGGCTGGCGGCCAGGAGGTGCAGCACCTCGGCGCAGCCGGCTTCCGCCTCGAGGGCGCGCTCGACGGCCTCGACCTGGCCGCGCAGGCGCCGCACGCGGGCCAGCAGCTTCGCTTTTTCTTTCGCGGTGTGGGACAACGGATACTTTCGATATAGGGTAAGGGGGTATGTTATCAGACCTGACGCCTGCCGGCCAGCTAACCGCCCAGGAAGCGCTACGTCAGGCGCTTTCGAAGCGGCCTCGGAGAGGTCCGGTGCGGAACTGCGCGACGATGAAGTCGACGAACGCGCGCACCTTTGCCGGCACCAGCCGGCGGCTCGAGTAATAGATGGACAGGGGGCGTGGCGGCGCGTGCCAGTCCGGCAGCACGCGCACCAGGTCGCCGCTATCGAGCAGCGGCAGCGCGTGCGGCAGCGGCAGCAGCGCGATGCCCATGCCGTACGCGGCGGCACGCGCCATGGCATCCGGATCGTCCAGCACGGCCGTCGCGCGCACGGCGGCCATCGCTTCATCGCCGGCGGCGTTGCGCAGGCGCCAGGGAAGGAGCCGGCCCGACCCCAGCGCACGTCGCAACACGCCACGGTGCCGGGCCAGGTCGGCGGGCGTGGCTGGTGCCGGATAGTCGCGCAGATAGGCTGGCGCGGCGGCCAGCACAATGGCCACCTGCGCCAGTTCGCGCGCGATCACCGCCTCGCTCAGCTCGATGCCGCCACCGATCGCCACATCGTAGCCTTCGGCCACCAGGTCGACCTGGCGGTTGTCGAAGTGCAGGTCGGGCAGCACGGCGGGAAAACGCCGCACGAATTCATCGATTAGGGGCACGAAGTAGCGGTGCCCCACCCCGTAGGCGAGCGACACCTTCAGCGTGCCGGCCGGCTTGCCGGCCCCCTGGCGCAGCCCGGCGAGCGCATCGCCGATCTCGCTCCACGGCTGGCGCACCTGGTCATACAGGCGCGCGCCATCGGTGGTCAGCGCAAGGCTGCGCGTGCTGCGCTGGAACAGGCGCACCCCGAGCCGCGCTTCCAGGCGCGCCACGCTCTTGCTTACCGCCGCCGGCGTGACCCCGAGGCGCCGCGCGGCGGCGGAAAAGCCGCGCTCGTCGGCGGCGGCCAGGAAGGCGTCCAGGTAGCTGCTCAGTTCGGTATCCACGCAACTATTTTATACCGCCGGTTGAAACTGGACTGCGCATTCTTTGGCTACCGCTACCGAATCGCCGTTGCGATACTGTGCCCATCCCATTGACGAAAGGACAGCACCATGCACAAGGTATTACAGGGGAAAATTGCCTTCATCAACGGCGGTTCGCGCGGCATCGGCGCCGCCACCGCACGCCGGCTGGCGCGGGACGGGGCGCGCGTGGCGATCGGCTATGCAGCGTCCGAGGCGGCCGCCGGGGCATTGGCCGCCGACATCGAGGGCGCCGGCGGCACCGCGCTGGCGATCCATGCGGATGCCACCGATGCGGCAGCGCTGGCACGCGCGGTCGATGCCGTGGCCGAAAGGTTCGGGCGCCTCGATATCCTGGTCAACAGCGCCGGCGTGTTCCAGGCGGCCGGCGTGGAGGAATTCACGCTCGAGGATTTCGACCGGACACTAGCGGTCAATGTGCGCGCCGTATTCGTCGCCGCGAAGGCCGCGGCGCGGCACATGCGCGAGGGCGGACGCATCATCAACGTCAGCAGCAACGTCGCGCTGCGCGTGCCGTTCGCCGGTTTCGCGCCCTACGCGATGAGCAAGTCGGCGTTGACCGGCCTGGCCAAGGGCCTGGCGCGCGACCTGGGGCCGCGCGGCATTACCGTCAACAATGTGCAGCCGGGGCCGATCGATACCGACATGAATCCCGCCACCAGCGCTTTTGCGGAAACGCTGCACGGCATGATGGCGCTGCAGCGGCACGGCCAGCCGGACGAGGTGGCCGCGCTGATCGCATGGCTGGCCGGCCCGGAAGCGGCCTTCGTCACCGGCGCCGACCTGCTGATCGACGGCGGTTTCGCGGCCTAGCGCGGTGAAGCGCCGACCCGACCGGCGCTTCACCGACGCTCAACGGGGCGCCAGCGCGCCCTGCAACTTGCCGGCGCCGGCCGACAGCGTACCGTTCGGCTGCACCACGCGCACCAGCACGCTGGCGATGCCCGCTTCGGACGTGGCCTGCGGACTGTGAATCACTTCATAGCCCGGATCGGCCGTGAAGGTGACGGCCTGGCCGTTGGTGGGCACCGTGGTGCCGTTGGCGTCCACGAAGCGGGCGCGCGCGAACAGCAGGTCGCCCACGGTTGGGGGCACGCCCATGTCGTCCAGCGCCACGTCCAGCTTCACCGGCTCGCCCGGCGTGCGCACCTTGTGCTCGGCCACGGGCTTGCCGCCCGTGTAGGCGATGGCGGCCAGTTCGCCGGCCTCGAAGCGGCCGGTATCGAATTCCACCGGCGGGTGCTTCAGGTTCGGATGCGTGCGCGACGGCGCAGCCTTTTGCCGCGCCACCGTCTTGCCGTTCAGGCGCAGTTCCACTTCCTCGGCGTTCGTGTACACGCGCACGCGTGGCGACGATTCGGGCGTCCAGTAACTGGCGATGAAGACCATCGGGCCGCCGCCCCATGGCGCGGAAGCCTGGTTCGCGTCGCGTTGAGAACGGAAGAACTCGGCCGCGAACTTCGGGAGGCGGTCGATGCTCATCACGCCCGAAGCTTCCAGGTCCGGCGCATAGCCGCGCGTGTAGTCGAACATCACCCAGTAGCCGTCGGCGAAGGCCGGGGTGTTGAAATTGTCGTCGTGCGCCTCGGCCACGTTGGTGGCCTGCTGCAGCAGGTGCTTTTCGCCCTGCCCCAGCAGCTGGCGGCTGGATCGGTCGGCCGGCTTCAGGTCGGCCCAGGCGCCCTGGTTGAAGCCCGCGTTCATCGCGTAGTATTCCCAGTCGCCGTATTCGGAGACGATCAGCGGCTTGCGTGGCAGCGGATGCTTGTCGCCGATCCGGTGCTGGCGCGCCTGCATGTAGATGTCGTAGGCACGGGGCAGCCAGCCCACCGAATACACGCCCTCGCCCGGATATTCCTTGTGCACGGTCTTGTGCAGCGTGTCGACGAAGGCGTCCGGCATGGCCGTTTCGTTCAGCGAGCATTCCCAGGCCAGCACGCTGGCGTGGTTGCGGTCGCGGCGGATCATGTCCTCGCAGGTCTTGATCACCTGCTTCGCGAATGCCGGGTCCTTGTTGAAGAACTGCCAGCCCGGCACCCCCGGGATGACCAGCAGGCCCAGTTCATCGGCCGCGTCCATGAACGCGGGCGACTGCGGGTAGTGCGAAAGACGGATGTAGTCGAAGCCGTACTTCTTGATCAACAGCGCGTCGCGGTACTCGGCCTGCGGGGACAGCGCGTAGCCGACGTGCGGGTATTCCTGGTGGCGATTCACGCCGCGCAGCTGCAGCGGCTCGCCGTTCAGCAGCAGCTTGTGGTTCCTGTCGAAGGCCAAACGGCGGATGCCGATGCGGGTTTTCACGGCGTCGCCGGCGCCTTCCCCGACGACAGCGGTTACGAGCTCGTGCAGGTTCGGCGCCTGCGGCGACCACAGGTTCGGCTGGGCCACCTTCAGCGGCATCGTCACGTGGCGGCGTTCGTCCGCCTTCAGGGTGACCTTCTGTTCGGACCGGGCGATTTCCTTGCCCTGCCACGCCAGCGTGTTGCGCACCGTGACAGTACGCGCAGTCTTTGACGTGTTCCTGACTTCGCTCTTCACCTGAACCGTGGCCTGCGCCTTGTCCACCTGCGGGAAGGTGACGAACACGCCGCCGCCGGCCGGCGTGGCCGCCAGCATTTCATCGGTGATGTGCACGGCCGGCTTGGTGATCAGGCTCACGCCGCGGTACATGCCGCCATGCTGGATGTAGTCGAGGTCCTTCAGCGGCTTGGGGCCGGTGATAGCGTTATCTTCGTTGTTCGCGCGAACGATGACTTCGTTCTTTTCGCCCGCCTTCAACAACTCGGTCACGTCGAACGCGAAGGGCAGGTAGCCGCCCAGGTGTTGGCCCAGGTGCTTGCCGTTCAGCCAGACGTCGGCCACGTTCATGACCGCCTCGAACCGCAGGATCGCCCGCTCGCCCGGCTGCAGCGCCGCGTCGAAGGTTTTCTTGTAGAAGACGGTACCCTGCCACGGCGCCGTGGGCACGCGCGGCTCGATCTTGGCGGCGTGCGGCAGATTCACGGTGGACCAGGCGCCGGCCGGCACCTGCTCGGCGCCGGCGATGGTCCTGGCTTCGTCGCGATAAAACTGCCAGGCGTCGTTCAGGCTGGCGGTGGCGGCGTGGGCATTGGCTGCGAGCGCCAGCGTGATTGCCAACGTCGTGGCCAGCGTCGTGCGCGCCAGGTGGCGCGGGGCGAAATTGGGGGAGCAAAATGCGAGGTTGCGGAAAGTGGTCATGCGTCTCGATGTGTGGTTGTTGGGGCCGATCCGGGTCGGCCCGTGATTGTACGACACACAACGATCGCCTTCGCAAGGCTTATTTCTTGTCGCGCTTCTCCCAATCCCTTTGTTCGGCCGCCACCTTTTCCTTGCACGCCTTGCGGTCGTTCCAGTCCATCAGCTTGTCGCAGGAACGGGTATCGTCGCGCGGCAGGTTTTTGCAGCCGGCCAGGCCGAACGCGAGGGTGATGAACAGCAGGGTCTTGCGCACTGGGGTCTCCTTATTCATGGGGCATCAATTACTCGGCAAGCTGATTGCCGTCATGTTGACACAAGTATAAAACAGCCGCAATCATCTGCCGGAGCCATATTTCCGGAGACCTCATGCACTATCTCGCCGCGGCGCTGCTCGCGCTCGCCCTCCCCGCTGCTACCCAGGCCGGCCAGCCGATCGCGCAACGCTTCAATGCCGATCCCTCGCCCCACTACTTCACGACGCAGCACGGCGGCAAGTTCTACCTGTATGCAACCGACGACGCCAGCAACTCCGGGAAATACTGGGATTCCACGAGCTGGCGCCTGTACACGTCGCCGGACATGAAGACGTGGACGGACACCGGCATTCCGCTGGACGTGACCGTGTTCAAGTGGGCCCGCGCCGATGCGAAAGCGTGGGCGCCGGAAGCCGTCCAGCGCAATGGCAGGTATTACTTCTACGCGCCGGTGGGCGGCGACAAGATCGGCGTGGCCATCTCCGATCGCCCGGATGGCGGCTTCGCGGATGCGCGAGGCACGCCGCTGGTCGACAAGGCGCGCGACGCCAACGCGGGCGACGAGCCGATCGACCCCGCCGTGTTCGTCGACAAGGATGGCCAGGCTTACCTGTACTTCGGCACGCGCGTGCCGAAGGTGGTGAAGCTGAAGGCCGACATGATCTCGCTCGACGGGCCGATCCTCGATGTCGCGCTCGAGGACTTGCCGCCCTCCGACCCGAAGAAGAAATACGGCGAGGCGCCATTCCTGCACGAGCGCAAGGGCACGTACTACTTCACGTTTTCCACCGGCTGGCCGGGGCAGATCGTGTACGCCACCGGCTCGTCGCCGCTCGGGCCGTTCGCTTATCGGGGGGTGGTGCTCGATTACCTGAAGATTTCGACGAATCACCAGGCGATCGTCGAGCACGGTGGCAAGAGCTGGCTGTTCTATCACGACAGCCTGCTGCCGGGCGGGGGCAGCCATCGGCGGTCGATCGCGATCGCGCCACTGGAGTATGAGTCGGATGGGAGGATCCGGCAGGTGCCGCTGCACGCGAGATAGCACCAGGGCTGAATCCAATTCGCCCTCCCCTGAGTTTTCCTCGTTTGTGCTCGTGCCGGCCGTCGGCGAACATGGCGCCATATCATGTACCCATCAACGAGGAGACGCAAATGTTACTGAAAGATCGTGTGGCAATCGTGACCGGCGGTGCCGGCATCAATGGCCTGGGCTTCGCGACGGCGCGCATGCTGGCGGCGCACGGCGCCAAGGTGGTCATTACCGACCTGGCGGGCGCGAACCCGGCGGGCGCGGCGGCCGAGCTGGGCGAGGGCCACCTGGGTCTGGTGGCGGACGTGACGGACAAGGAACAGTGCGACGCGGCCGCGCAGGCCGTGCTGGAGCGCTACGGCCGCATCGACGTGCTGTTCGCCAATGCCGGCATCACGCAGCCGCGCAAGACGCTGGACATTTCCGCCGCCGACTACGACGCGGTGCTGGACGTGAGCCTGCGCGGCACGCTGCTGATGGCGCAGGCCGTGCTGCCAGCCATGCAGCGGCAGAAGAGCGGCAGCATCGTCTGCACCTCGTCCGTTTCCGCGCAGCGCGGCGGCGGCATCCTGGGCGGGCCGCATTACTCGGCCGCCAAGGCGGGCGTGCTGGGCCTGATGCGGGCGATGGCGCGCGAGTTCGGACCAGAGGGCATTCGCGTGAACGCCATCACGCCGGGCCTGATCGCCACCGACATCATCAAGGGCAAGCTCACCGAAGAGCGCAAGGGCGAGATCGCCAACGACATCCCGCTGGCGCGGCTGGGCAAGGCCGACGATATCGCCGGCGCTGTCGTGTTCCTGGCCAGCGACCTGTCGGCCTACTGCACCGGCGTGACCCTGGACGTCAACGGCGGCATGCTGATCCACTAAGAGCGCCTGACAAAACCCGCAGGGCAAGGCGCGGCGTCGAAGACAGTACACCTGTACGGCGAGACGCTGCAACGCAGCCATGGGGGTTGTGTTAGGCGCTCTAAGCCTTGCCGGACGGTGGCGCCGCGTCGCCATCGTCGACAAATCCCCGTATCCAGTCCGCCACCGTGCGCACGGCCTGCAAGCCTTCCCGGCTCTTCGGCACGGCCAGGTAGTGCCCCCGCGCCTCGATCGCCAGTTCGCCGAACGGGCAAACGAGGCGCCCCTCCTTCAGGTAATCCTGCACCAGCACCGTGCTCTCGATGCACATGCCGAGCCCGTTCTCGGCCGCGCTCAGAGTCATGAACGCGCGGTCCAGCCGCAGCCCGCGGATCGGGTGCCGGCACTCGGGCGCGAAGCGCTCGATCCATTCGTCCCATGACGTGAGCGACACATCGTTCTGGATCAGGTAGAAATTCTCGATGTCGCCCGGCGGCAGCGGCAAGGTCCAGCCATCGACCAGCTTTGGGCTGCACACGGGCACATAGCGCTCGTGCTCGGAGATCGGTTCCACGTGCACGCCCGCCGAGGCGGTGGGCCGGCCGTACAGCACGGCAACATCCACGCCGCTGCTGGAAAAATCGGGCGGCTGGTGCACCGCCCACAACCGCACGTCGATGTCCGGATGGGCGCGCAGGAAGGCCGGCAGCTGCGGCATGACCCAGATCGCCGCGAAGCTCGGCGCGCATTGGATCGTCACCACCTGCTGCTTGCTTCCCCGGTCGAGGATGGTACGCAGCTCGTCGTCGATGTCGTTGAACGAGCGGCGGATCACGTCATACAGCCGGGCGCCCTCTTCCGTCGGCACGACGCCACGGCGCGCGCGCTCGAACAGCAGCGTGCCCAGGGCTTCTTCCAGCGTCTGGATCGAATGGCTGACGGCCGATGCCGTGATCGACAGTTCCTGGGCCGCGGCGGCGAAGGAACGGTGCATGTAGGCGGCCTCGAAAGCCTGCAAGCCCTTGAGGGATGCCTTGCGCAGGGCGCGGTATCGCTGAACTGGTTTCATGTATTGCCAAGTATTACTCGCTATACGGTCCGTCTGCCGATTCTTACACTGCTTTCGTGACAAGACCAATGATTCGCCACCGGAGACACCAATGAAACTCGATTTACCCGACCAGTTGAGCGCATTGAAACACGCTGCCTACCGCATCCGCCGCTACGCGCTACGGATGGGCGAGGTGCAGGGCCAGGGCTACGTGGGCCAGGCGCTCGGCATGGCCGACATTCTCGCCGTCGCCTACCGCCACGCGCTGCATTATCGTGCCGATGAGCCGGAATGGGAAGGCCGCGACCGTTTCCTGCTGTCGCACGGCCATTACGCCATCGCCCTGTATGCCGCGCTGCTCGAAGCGGGCATCCTGCCCGAGGAAGAGCTGGAAACCTATGGCAGCGACGATTCCCGCCTGCCGATGTCCGGCATGGCCACCTACACCCCGGGCATGGAGATCTCCGGCGGCTCGCTCGGCCAGGGCCTCACCATCGCCGTCGGCATGGCCTTGGGCCTGCGCCAGAAGAACAATCCGGCTTTCGTCTACAACTCGATGTCCGATGGCGAGCTCGATGAAGGCTCCACGTGGGAAGCGGCGCTGTCGGCCGCCCACTTCGGGCTGGGCAACCTGATCACGCTGGTGGACATCAACAACCAGCAGGCCGACGGTCCGTCCACGAAGATCCTCGGCTTCGAACCGCTGGCGCAAAAATGGGAAGCGTTCGGCTGGCATGTGCAGCGCGTGAAAGGCAACGACATTGCCGCCGTGCTGGCCGCCTTCGACGCCGCCCGCCATCACCCGGCCCCGCAGCCGCGGGTGATCCTGTTCGACACGCTGATGGGTTCCGGCGTACCGTTCCTCGAGCAGCGCGACAAGAATCATTTCATCCGCGTCGAGGCCGACGAATGGCAGCAGGCCATCGCGATCCTGGACGAACAGAACAAGCAGCAAGGAAACAACTGATGAACGCCCCGATGACCAAGCCCCGCCTGACCACGTCGGCCATGATCGCCTCGATCGCCGCCGAGGGCCAGCGCACGCAGGCCGCGCCGTTCGGCACCGCCCTCGTGGAACTGGCCCGCAACCGCCCCGATATCGTGGGCATGAGCGCCGACCTGGCAAAATACACGGACCTGCACCTGTTCGCAAAGGAGTACCCGGAGCGCTTCTTCCAGATGGGCATGGCCGAACAGCTGCTGATGGGCGCCGCCGGCGGCATGGCCAAGGAAGGCTTTACGCCGTTCGTGACCACGTATGCCGTGTTCGCATCGCGCCGCGCCTACGACTTCATCCACCAGGTGATCGCCGAGGAAAACCTGAACGTGAAGATCTGCTGCGCGCTGCCGGGTCTGACCACCGGCTACGGCCCCAGCCACCAGGCCACCGAGGACGTGGCCATCTTCCGCGGCGTGCCGGGCCTGACGATCGTCGATCCCTGCGATGCGCTGGACACGGAACAGGCGGTGGCTGCAATGGCCGAGCACAAGGGTCCCGTCTACATGCGCCTGCTGCGCGGCAAGGTGCCGCTCGTGCTCGACGAATACGACTACAAGTTCGAACTGGGCAAGGCCAAGCTGCTGCGCGACGGGCGCGACGTGCTGGTGATTTCCAGCGGCATCATGACGATGCGGGCGCTGGAGGTGGCGAACGCCCTGGCAGCGGATAATGTGGGCGTCGCCGTGCTGCACGCCCCCACCATCAAGCCGCTCGACACGGAAACGATCGTGCGCGAAGCGTCGCGCAGCGGCCGGCTGGTGGTGGTGGCGGAGAACCATTCCGTCGTCGGCGGGCTGGGCGAGGCGGTCGCGGGCACGCTGCTGCGCGCCGGCGTGGCGCCGGCCTTCCGCCAGATCGCGCTGCCGGACGCCTTCCTGGACGCGGGCGCCCTGCCCACGCTGCACGATCGCTACGGCATCTCGACGGAGGCGATGGTGGCCAGCATCAGGGCGTGGCTGCACTGAGCCTGGCTGCGCTGAACGCCTCTTTACGGATACCGGCGCGCGAGGAGGCGGCAAGACCTCCGGCGCGATGACAATTTGGAGACAACCATGAAAAGTACCACTGTCACACCCGCGGCAGGTGCCGCCTTGCAGTCCTCAGCCAGCGATGTCGAGACGCGCGCCTACGCCAAGGTTACGCGCCGGCTGGTTCCCTTCCTCATGCTGTGCTACCTCGGCGCCTACCTGGACCGCGTCAACGTGGGCTTCGCCAAGCTGCAGATGCTGTCCGACCTGCGCTGGAGCGACACCGTCTACGGCCTGGGCGCCGGCGTGTTCTTCATCGGCTACTTCCTGTTCGAAGTGCCCAGCAATATGATCCTGCACCGCTTCGGCGCCCGCCGCTGGCTGGCCCGCATCATGATCACCTGGGCGATGATTTCGGCCAGCTTCGCCTTTGTCAGCTCACCCACGATGTTCTACGTGCTGCGTTTCCTGCTCGGCGTGGCGGAGGCGGGCTTCGCGCCGGGCGTGATCCTCTACATCACGTACTGGTTCCCGTCGGCGCGGCGGGCCAAGGTGATGGGCCTGTTCTTCATGGCGATCCCGCTCGCTTCCATCGTGGGCGCGCCACTGTCGGGCTGGATCATGGAAACCTTCGCCGGCGTGCACGGCCTGCGTGGCTGGCAATGGCTGTTCGCCCTCGAGGCGCTGCCCTCGCTGGTACTGGGCCTGGCGATCCTGTTCTACCTGGACGACAGCGTGGACGGCGCGAAGTGGCTGACGGCCGAGGAAAAGGCGGTCGTCCAACGCGATATCGCGGCGGAGAACAGCGGCAAGGTGGCCCACAGCACGCTGTGGGACTTCCTGGCCGACAAGCGCCTGTGGCTGCTGACGGCGATCTACTTCTGCATCGTGATGGGCCAGTACGGCCTCACGTTCTGGCTGCCCACGATCGTGAAGAACGCCGGCGTGAACGGCGTGGAGATGGTGGGCCTGCTGGCGGCCATCCCGTATGCCGTGGCCCTGGTCTGCCTGCCGCTGGTCGGCCGGAACTCGGACCGCACCCGCGCCCGGCGCCTGCACTGCGGCGTGCCCATGCTGTTCGCGGCCGCCGCCCTGTTCGCCCTGCCGTTCACCGATGGCGTGGGCACCGCGCTGGCCCTGCTCAGCGTGGCGGCGGCCGGCGCCCTGTGCGGCACCTCGCAGTTCTGGGCACTGCCCACGGCCTTCCTGGGCGGCATGACGGCGGCGGCGGGCATCGCCACCATCAATTGCATCGCCAACCTGGCCGGCTTCTTCTCGCCCTCGCTCGTCGGCTGGCTGAACGACTTCACGGGCAAGCAGGGTGCCGGCCTGTTCCTCACCTCCGGCATGCTTCTGCTGGGCGCCCTGCTGATCGCCCTCGTGCCGAAGGCGGCGGTCGACCGCTGATCCACCCGCGGCTTGCGGGGCTCTCCGCAAGCCGCCCTTCCCCCAAGTTCCACCATGACGCCGGGCCGGCAAGGACCCTGCGCACCCCTGTAAAACGGAGACACCATGAAACGCAAGCTCGCCTGGGCCATCGGCGTCCTCGCCTGCGGCAGTGCCGCGGCCCAATCCAACGTGGCCTCGCATTTGACCATGTATGGTCTGGTCGACATGAACGTCGGCGCCACCACGAATGCCGGCGCCGACCGCGGCACCACGTGGCGCGTGAATTCCGGCGGCATGAACACCTCGCGCCTCGGCTTCCTCGGCAGCGAGGACCTGGGCGGCGGCCTGAAAGCCCTGTTCCAGCTGGAGATGGGCATCGCCGCCGATACCGGCGTGGCCGACACGCCGCTGTTCAAGCGCCAGGCCACCGTCGGCCTCGAAGGCCGCTACGGCACCCTGCTGCTGGGCCGCGCCTTCACCACCGTCTACGACTTCGTGCTGCCCTACGACCCGATGGGCTATGCGCCGCAGTACTCGTGGGCGCCGGCCGGCAATGCGAGCGGCGCCAGCAAGTACGGCATGACGTTCGCGTTCGACAATATGATCAAGTATGCCGGCAAGACCGGGAACTGGAGCTACGGGGCCAGCTACGGCGCGGGCGAAGGCGCTTCCTCGGGCGATGGCGCCAAGGGGGCGCTGGCCGTCAACTATGCCGTGGGGCCATGGTCCGCCGTGGCCACGTACGAGCGGGTCAATGGCATGCCCGATGCCACCACCGGCACGCGCGGGGACACGACGTCATGGCACCTCGGTGCGCTGTACACGGTCGGCAAGGTGAAGTTGCAGGCAGCGATGCGCGATTACCGGCAGGAGGCTGGCGGTGCTGCCGAAACGCGCGGCCGGCTGTATTGGGCGGGGACGACCGTGCTGGCCACGCCGGCCGTCACTGTCGCCGGCGTCGTGTACTACCAGGACGTGCGGCACGGGGCGGTCGAAGCCGATCCGGTGATGGTGGTCGGGCGCGTACGGTATGCGCTGTCGAAGCGCACCGATTTGTACGTCACGGCCGCGTATGCGAAGGCGAAGCATGGGGCGCTGGTCAGCCTGGCGCGGGATGAGGTGGGGAGCGGGTCGAACCAGAAGAGCGTGACGGTGGGGATGCAGCATCGGTTTTAGCACACAGCCGGTGCTTGAGGACTGGTGTCGGACACCCATCGGGTGTCGGACACCGGTTTTCTTCACCGGAGTCGGCAAGCGCGGAGGAAAACCGGTGTCGGACACCCAAGGGTGTCCGACACCAGGTCGCATGCGCCAACACCTCATCACGCGTGCGACAAATGCCCCTCCTCCTGCCCCTCGGCATCCTTGACGCCGGAGCCATTGAAGAACAGGTTCAGCACCACGGCCGCCACGGCCGTCAGCAGGATCCCCGATTCCAGCAGCGGATGCAGGCTGTGCGCCATCTGCTGCGCCCAGTGCGGGGCGACCAGCGGGATCAGGCCGAAGCCGATCGACAGCGCCACGATGTAGAGGTTGAAGCGGTTGGTGCGGAAGTCCACGCGGTTCAGGATGCGGATGCCGGCCGCGGCCACCATGCCGAACATCACGAGGCCGGCGCCGCCCAGCACGAACTGGGGGATCGCCTCGACCAGCGCGGCCAGCTTGGGCAGCATGCCCAGCACGATCATGATCACGCCGCCGGCCACGCATACCCAGCGGCTCTTGACGCCCGTTACCGCCACCAGCCCCACGTTCTGCGAGAAGCTCGTGTGCGGGAAGGTGTTGAAGATGCCGCCGATCAGCGTGCCCAGGCCGTCGGTGCGCAGGCCCGCCGCCAGCTTCTTCTGGTCGACTTTCGAGCCCGTCATTTCCGCCAGCGCGAGGAACATGCCGGCTGACTCGATCATCACCACGATCATCACCACGGTAAGCGTGGCAATCATCACGATGTCGAAGGTCGGCATGCCGAAGGCGAACGGCGTGACGAGCTCGAACCAGCTCGCGTTGGCCACTTTACTGAAGTTCATCTTGCCCATCGAGTAAGCGACGGCGCAGCCGGCAACGATGCCGAGCAGGACGGAAATATTGCAGAGGAAGCCTTTCGCGTAGCGCACCGTCACCACGATGAACAGCAGGACGAAGGTGGCGATCGCGAGATTGTCGAGTGCCCCGTAGTTCGGGTTGGCGACCGTGGGAACCGGGCCAGGCAGCTTGCTGGCCAGCGGCGCGGCGGAGGCCGCCGCGTCGGCCTTCATCTGGTCGACCATCGTCACCAGGGTGGGCACGTCGACGGCACGGGCGGCGGATTCGGGGCCGCCCATTGCCCAGCCCACGCCCACGCGCATCAGGGTAATGCCGATGACGAGGATGATGGTGCCGGTGACGACCGGCGGGAAGAAGCGCAGCATCCGGCTCATCAGCGGAGCCAGCAGCAGCGAGAGTATGCCGGCGCCGATGCCGGCGCCGAAGATGGCCCGGGCACCATCGACACCCGGCAGCCCGTTGGCGATCGCCACCATCGGGCCGACGGCGGCGAACGTGACTCCCATCATCACGGGCAGCCGGATGCCGAAGTGCCTGGTCAGGCCGAGGGACTGGATCAGGGTCACCAGCCCGCAGCAGAACAGGTCGGCCGAGATCAGCATCGTCACCTGTTCAGGCGACAGTTGCAGGGCGCGGCCCACGATCAGCGGCACGGCGATCGCGCCGGCATACATCACCAGCACATGCTGCAGGCCGAGGGCGGAGAGCCGCCCCAGCGGCAGGCGTTCGTCGACGGGATCGACGTGCGCTTCCAATCCCGGCCGGGCCGGGTCCAACATCTGTTGCTTCATGCTTGTCTCCTGGTTGTTTTATTTAACTTCAGAATGCATGCTGCCGATGGGCCGGACCCGGCACCTGTTACTGCCTGGCTGTTACTTCATGAGGGCTTACTCGACCTTGGCGCCGTCCTCGTACCACTTCTTCAGCAGGTCGCGTTCGCCCTGCGTGATGTTGGTGGCGTTATTGAGGGGCATCAGCTTCATGACCACGGACTGCTGGTACAGGGCCTGGGCATGGCGCTTGATCTCGTCGGTGGAATCGAGGCGGATGCCCTTGCTCGCCATCGCAGCCGAGTGGCACATCACGCAGCGCTGGTCGACCACGGCCTTCACCTTGGCGAACGGGCTTTGCTCGGCACCTGCGGTGGCACCGGCGGCGGCCGCGGGGGCTTCCGCCACGGCCGGCACGTCGGCCTGCGGTGCGGGTACCAGCCAGATGATCAGGGCAACCATCGCGGCGGTACCGCCGAAGGCGTGTTCCCAGGGAACGCGCTTGCCATGCACCAGGGCCTTGTGGCGGGCCACGAAGCTGTGGCGGATCAGGGCGCCGGTCATCATCATCAGGACCAGCACGATCCAGTTGTGCTCACCCGAGTACAGGAAGCCGTAGTGGTTCGACAGCATCGCGAACAGCACGGGCAGCGTGAAGTAGGTGTTGTGCACCGAACGCTGCTTGGCGCGCCAGCCGTAGATCGGGTCGACCGGTTCACCGGCCTTCAGCTGCTTGACGACCTTGCGCTGGCCAGGAATGATCCAGAAGAACACGTTGGCGCTCATCGCGGTCGCCATCATCGCGCCCACCAGCAGGAAGGCGGCACGGCCGGCGAACAGCTGGCAAGCCAGCCAGGAAGCGAACACCACGAAGCCGAACACGATCAGGCCGACCTTCAGGTCGCCGTTCTTGGTGCGGCCCAGGGAACGGCAGATGGTATCGTAGATTAGCCAGAACACGACCAGGAAGGCCAGCGCGCCGATCACTGCCGACTGCGCGGGCCAGTCGTACACGGTCTTGTCGACCATGAAGGTACCGGCGTTGAACAGGTACAGCACCGTGAACAGCCCGAAGCCGGACAGCCAGGTGGCATAGCTCTCCCAGTAGAACCAGTGCAGGTGATCCGGCATGGACTTGGGAGCGACCAGGTACTTTTGCGGGTGGTAGAAACCGCCGCCGTGGACGGCCCACAGCTCGCCGTCGACGCCCTTGGCGACGAGATCCGGCGCGGTGGGCTTGGTCAGGCTGTTATCGAGGAAGACAAAGTAGAACGAAGCGCCGATCCAGGCGATCGCGGTAATGACGTGGGTCCAGCGCAGAAGCAGGTTGACCCAGTCCATCAGATACATATCCATAGAGCCTCAAACAAACAGAGAAGCACGGAATTCACCGTACTGTCCCCTCACCACAGCGGGCTCTGTGTGGGGCAAATCATCGCAACCATCGGCACTGCTGTTGGGCGGTACCGGTGTGCTCCGCGGCGACACTAACAACTGTATACGATCCAGTCTTTGCTGGATATACGTCGTCTAACTTATTTGTGCTTGTGGCTCACGAGCCACGGTAAGTCGAATACGACCACGGGCTGACCAGCAGCGGCACGTGGTAGTGGCCGGCGGCGTCGGCGATGCCGAAGTCCAGCGGCACTTCGTCGAGGAAGGCCGGTTCCGGCAGGCGCACGTCGCGGCCGCGGAAGTATTCGGCCACCGAGAACACCAGGCGGTAGCGGCCGACGGCCATCGTTTCGGCGTTGAGCAGCGGTCCGCCGTCGTTGCGGCCGTCGGCGTTCAGCGTCAGGCTCTTGATCGTGGTGACGGTGTCGCCATCGATCCGTTGCAGCTGCACACGCATGCCGGCGGCCGGGCAGCCGTGCATCGTGTCCAGAACGTGGGTACTCAAGTGTCCCATGGGGCTCCTTTTCTCAAGAATGGTCGGCGGGATTGCCGAGGTGATTGCATATGCAATATTGTACAAGCAGGATTGCATACACTTTTTGCGTTTTTATACTTTCCTTTTTTTGAAAAGTGTATACACTCTGTTTCCGATGTCAACCAGTTTATGTTCTGATCACTACGATTCATGGCTAGAACCCGCACCCAACTGAAAATCGTTCCCGCCACGCTGGCACCGGATGCGCACGCGCCGGCGGCGGGCGCCACCCAGCGCATCGTCGATTCCATCACCGCCGCGATCGCCGAGCGCCGGCTGATGCCGGGCACCAAGCTGTCGGAACAGAAGATCGGCGACATCTTCGAGGTGTCGCGCACCGTCGTCCGGCAAGCCTTCAACCAGCTGAGCCGGGATCGGCTCGTGGTGCTGGAACCGGCGCGCGGCGCGTTCGTCGCCACCCCCACCGCCGAGGAAGCGCGCGATGTATTCGAAATGCGCAGCATCCTCGAGACGGCCGTCACGAAGCGGCTGTGCGCCACCATCACGGACGAGCAGATCCGCCAGCTGCGCGAGCACCTCGCGCTCGAGGAAGCGGCAGTGAACGATGCCGCGGTGCCGGGGCGCACGCGCCTGCTGGCCGACTTCCACCTCGTGCTGGCGCGCATGCTCGGCAACGAGGTACTGACGCAGATGCTGAGCGAACTGCTCACCCGCTCGTCGCTGATCGCGCTGATGCACCAGTCTTCCCATTCGGCCGGCGAGTCGCACAGCGAACACGTGGCGATCGTGGACGCGTTCGAGCGGCGCGACGTGAAGGCGGCCGTGCGGCTGGTAGGCAAGCACCTCGTCAACGTGCAACACAATCTGAACCTGGATCCGCAGCAGGTGGACTTGGCGGAAATCCTCAATCGGTAAGAGAAAGCGGTAAAACAACAATGACGAATCCCATTTACCCGCGCGACCTGAAAGGGTATGGCCGCGACCGGCCGCAGGCGAACTGGCCGGGCGGCGCCCGCGTGGCCGTGCAGTTCGTGCTGAACTATGAAGAAGGCGGCGAGAATTCCATCCTGCACGGCGATGCCGGCAGCGAGCAATTCCTCTCCGAGATGTTCAATCCGGCCGCCTTCCCGGCCCGCCACCTGTCGATGGAAGGCATCTACGAATACGGTTCGCGCGTGGGCGTGTGGCGCATCCTGCGCGAGTTCGAGAAGCGCGGCCTGCCGCTGACGATCTTCGGCGTGGGCATGGCGCTCGAACGCTGCCCCGAGGTGACGGCCGCCTTCGTGGAGCTGGGCCATGAGATCGCCTGCCACGGCTGGCGCTGGATCAGCTACCAGAACGTGGACGAAGCCACCGAGCGCGAACACATGGCGCTCGGCATGGAAGCGATCAAGCGCCTGACCGGCGAGCGTCCGCTCGGCTGGTACACGGGCCGCGACAGCCCGAACACGCGCCGCCTGGTCGCCGACTATGGCGGCTTCGAATACGACAGCGATTACTACGGCGACGACCTGCCGTTCTGGCTGAACGTGCGCAAGACCGACGGCACGCGCGCGCCGCAACTGGTGGTGCCCTACACGCTCGACTGCAACGACATGCGCTTTGCCCTGCCCCAGGGCTTCTCGCACGGCGACCCGTTCTTCCACTACCTGAAGGACGCGTTCGACGTGCACTACGAGGAAGGGGCCGAGACACCGACGATGATGAGCATCGGCATGCACTGCCGCCTGCTGGGCCGGCCGGGCCGCCTGAAGTCGCTGCAACGCTTCCTCGACTATATCGGCCAGCATGACCACGTGTGGGTCGCCCGCCGCGTCGACATCGCGCGCCACTGGAAAGAGGCGCACCCATTCAACCCTGATACCGCTTTCGCTTGGGACTGATATGCTGACCCTGGAACAATTGAACGATGCCTCGCAGGCCGAATTCACGGCCCTGCTCGACGGCGTCTATGAACACTCGCCGTGGATCGCCGAGCACACGTGGCACGCCCGCCCGTTCGCCAGCCTCGCCGGCCTGAAGCGCGCGCTGATCGAAACGCTGCGCAACGCGCCGCGCGAAGCCCGCCTGGGCCTGATCAAGGCCCACCCGGAGCTGGCCGGCAAGGCGATGGTCACGAAATCGCTGACCGCGGAGTCCACGAATGAACAAAGCAAGGCCGGCCTGACCGATTGCACGCCGGAGGAGTTCCAGCGCATCCAGCAGCTGAATGCCGACTACAACGCCAAGTTCGGCTTCCCCTTCATCCTCGCCGTGCGGGGTCCGCGCGGCCTGGGCCTGGACCGCCACGAGATCATCGCCACCTTCGCGCGCCGCCTGAATAACGGACCGGAATTCGAATTCGACGAAGCGTTGCGCAACATCCACCGCATCGCCGAAATCCGCCTGAACGACAAGTTCGCCACCGAGCCGACCTTGGGCAACCTGGTGTGGGACTGGCACGAGGAACTGGCCAGGCACACGGAACCCGGCTATGCCGAGCGCGGCGAACTGTGCGTGACGTATCTGACCGATGCGCACCGCGCCGCCGCCCGCGAGCTGGCGACCCGCATGCGCGAGGAATGCGGCTTCGATGAAGTGTCGATCGATGCCGTGGGCAACGTGGTCGGCGTCTACCATGGCAGCGACCCGCAGGCGAAGCGCCTGCTGACCGGCTCTCACTACGATACCGTGCGCAACGGCGGCAAGTACGACGGCCGCCTGGGCATCTTCGTGCCGATGGCCTGCGTGCGCGAACTGCACCGCGCCGGCCGCCGCCTGCCCTACGGCATCGAGGTGGTGGGCTTCGCCGAAGAGGAAGGCCAGCGCTACAAGGCCACCTTCCTCGGTTCCGGCGCCCTGTGCGGCCAGTTCGACAAGACCTGGCTCGACCAGGTCGATGCCGCCGGCGTGCCGATGCGCGACGCTATCGCGAACGCGGACCTCGACATCTCCGCCATCGATGCGCTGCAGCGCGACGTGTCGCGCTACCTGGGCTTCGTGGAAGTGCACATCGAGCAGGGCCCGGTGCTGAACGCCCTCGACCTGCCGCTGGGCATCGTCACGTCGATCAACGGCAGCGTGCGCTACGTGGGCCAGATCACCGGCATGGCTAGCCATGCGGGCACCACGCCGATGACGATGCGCCGCGATGCCGCGGCCGCCGCAGCCGAGCTGGTGCTGTACACGGAGAAGCGCGGCGGTGCCGTGGAAGACCTGGTGGCAACGGTGGGCATGCTGGAAGTGCCGAACGGCTCGATCAACGTGGTGCCGGGCCGCTGCCGCTTCAGCCTGGACGTGCGCGCCACCACGAACGAGGTGCGCGACGCGGCCGCGGAAGACATCCGCAACGAACTGAAGGCCATCTGCGACCGCCGCGGCCTGCAATACACGCTGGAAGAAACGATGCAGGCCGATGCCGCGCCGTGCGCACCCGACTGGCGCGCGCGCTGGGAAAGCGCCGTCGAGGCGCTGGGCCTGCCGGTCTTCCGCATGCCGAGCGGTGCGGGCCACGACGCCATGATGCTGCACCGCGTGATGCCGCAAGCCATGCTGTTCCTGCGCGGCCTGAACGCCGGCATCAGCCACAACCCGCTGGAATCCATCACGAATGACGACACGGAACTGTGCGTGCGCGCATTCCAGAACCTTCTCAATCAACTCGCAACGGACCTGACATGACCACTTCCAATCCCTACGCTTCGCTCGACGCCTGGATCGACGCCCATTTCGACGAGGAAGTGCGCTTCCTGCAGGAGCTGGTGCGCGTGCCGACCGACACCCCGCCGGGCAACAACGCGCCGCACGCCGAGCGCACCGCCGAGCTGCTGAAGGCCTTCGGCTTCGAGGCCGAGCAGCACGCCGTGCCGGCAGAGCGCACCCGCGCCGCCGGCCTGGAAACGATCACCAACCTGGTCGTGCGCCGCAAATACGGTGAGGGCCGCACCGTGGGCCTCAACGCCCACGGCGACGTGGTGCCGCCGGGCGAAGGCTGGACGCAGGACCCGTACGGCGGCAACGTCGTCGACGGCAAGCTGTATGGCCGCGCCGCCGCCGTGTCCAAGTGCGACTTCGCCACCTTCACGTTCGCCACCCGCGCGCTGGAATCGCTGGGCAAGCCGCTCAGGGGCGGCGTGGAACTGTACTTCACGTACGACGAGGAATTCGGCGGCGAACTGGGCCCGGGCTTCCTGCTCGAGAACAAGCTGGTCAAGCCCGACCTGCTGATCGCCGCCGGCTTCAGCTACCAGGTCGTCACGGCCCATAACGGCTGCCTGCAGATGGAAGTCACGATCCACGGCAAGTCCGGCCACGCGGCCGTGCCGGAAACGGGCGTCGATGCGCTGCAAGCCGCCACCAGGGTGCTGAACGCGCTGTACGACCAGAATCGCCAGTACAAGGAAGTGCGCAGCAACGTGAAGGGCATCAACCACCCTTACGTGAACATCGGCCTGATCGAAGGCGGCACGAACACCAACGTGGTGCCGGGCAAGGTCGTCATGAAGGTCGACCGCCGCATGATCCCGGAAGAGAACCCGCTGGAAGTCGAAGCGGCGCTGCACAAGGTGATGAAGGAAGCCGTGGCGGACTGCCAGGGCGTGACGATCGAGATCCGCCGCATGCTGCTGGCCAATGCGCTGAAACCGCTGGACGGCAACGTGCCGCTGGTGGACGCCCTGTCGCGCCACGCCACCGCCGTGTTCGACGAGGAAATCGGCGCCGCCGGCACCCCGCTGTACACGGATGCCCGCCTGTTCGGCGAAGCCGGCGTGCCGGCCGTGCTGTACGGCGCCGGCCCGCGCACCGTCTCGGAATCGAACGCCAAGCGCGGCGACGAGCACATCGTGCTGGAAGACCTGCGCCGCGCGACCAAGGTCGTGGCGCGCTCGCTGTTCGATCTGCTGGACTGAGCTTCTTTCAGTTAGCGTGATGATGGAAAGCCCGGCCTCGCGAGAGGGCGGGCTTTTTTCATGCGGCTCGCCCCGATGTGAGTTGGTGAGATGCGATTTGCAAGCACGCGCAGGCGGTACGGAGACGTGTTCTTCGTTGAGGATTGGTGTTAATGTTGCACTTTTCACCACGTGGGAGCCACCATGTTCAAGAAATTTGCCGCCGAAGCCCTCGGCATCAGCGATATCGGCGTCATCGTCGGGCCCGCCGACTACAACAAGGTCGACGCGGACGATTACCTGTTCACCGAGGATGGCGAAAAGATCTTCTTCCTCATCAAGAGCAAGAAGGATGAATACTGCTTCACGAACCTGGCGCTGATCCACGTGGACGGCGACTCGGCCGTGTCGTCGAAGCGTTCGATCAAGCGCTACGAGTACGCGTCGCACCGCATTTCGGACGTCACCATCGAGACCGCCGGCACGATCGACATGGATATCGAGCTGAAGTTCAGTGTGGACGACCTGGAGTTCTCCATCGACGTGAAGAAGAGCTTCATCGAACAGCTCAAGGATGTCTACAAGGCCCTGGTCACGATCGGCAAGCAGCAACGGCGCGACGAGGTGTGCCGCGAAAACGCCTTGCAGGCGCTGGAGGCGACCGCGTCGGTGCACAAGCTCAATATCGCCCCCGATGGCGGCACGCTCACCAGCCAGTTCAACGCGCTGCTGGCGGCGCTCAATACCGCGGTGCTCGATACGCATACGAAGCGCGATTTCAGCGATGTGTTCGCGAAATACATCCACAACTGAACCGTCCGGGAAGGGCCACCGCGACCGGCTGGTGGCTCCCCCCTTTCCCGCCCCACTGGCTCTTCAACCCATGGCGCGATCGGGCAACAATGGGCCTTCCCGCAACCGGAAAGGAACACCGTGCACTGCCCCAGCCACTTCCGCGAAGAGCGCCTGGAAATCCTCCACGGCCTGATCCGCGCCCATCCGCTCGCGACCTTGGTGACCTCCGGCAGCGGCGGCCTGATGGCGAATCTCGTTCCGTTCTCGCTGCACGCCGGCGGCGAGCACGGTACCCTGCGGGCCCACCTCGGCTGGAGCAACCGCCAGGTCGAGGCGTTGCGCGAGGGCGCCGCGGTGCTGGTCATCTTCCAGGGCCCCGAATCCTATGTATCGCCGGCGTGGTATGCATCGAAGGCGGAACATGGCAAGGTCGTGCCAACCTGGAATTTCACCATGGTGCAGGTGCGCGGCAAAGCGCGGGTCATCGACGACCCGGCGTGGATTCGCACGCAGCTGGAAGAGCTGACGGGCAATCACGAAAACGCTCGCGAGCACCCCTGGACGGTTGCCGATGCGCCGGCGGCCTTCACCACGGCCCTGATCGGGGGACTTGCCGGCATCGAGATCCCAATCGAGGCGATCGAAGGCAAGTACAAGCTCAGCCAGAACCGAACGCCCGCGGACCGCATGGGCGTGATCGAAGGCATGCGCGCCGAAGGCACCGCCGCCGCGATGATCGGCCTGATGGATGAAGCGCGCTGCTGATCGCGGGCGTCCGCGCAGCCCGCTACTGATACACTTGCGGACCTCATCGCGAATCACCTGAGCAAGACCATGAAAAGCAGTTCGAACAGCGGCCTCGTCTACTCCACCGAAACCGGGCGCATGTGCCCCGATTGCCGGCAACCCGTGGCGGCGTGCGCCTGCAAGGCCATGCCCGCCATCCTGGGCGACGGCGTGGTCAAGGTCTCGCGCCTGACGAAGGGCCGGGGCGGCAAGACGGTAACCGTCGTCAAGGGATTGGCGCTCGACGCCACCGCGCTGGCCGTGCTGGGCAAGCAGTTGCGCACCGCGTGCGGTTCCGGCGGCACCGTCAAGGATGGCGTGATCGAGGTGCAAGGCGACCACTGCGACACGGTGATCGAGGCGCTGAAGAAGCTTGGCCACCAGCCGAAACGCGTCGGTGGCTGAGTCGCTGGGGGACCGGCTACAATTGCCGGCGGCAGGAAGGCACAGGGCCTTCCCGAAACCGACAAGGAAACAGGGTCCCAGATGAAAATGATCTTCCTCGCAGCGGCGGCAGCGATCGGCGTGCCCGCAATGGCCGCGCCGGCAGCCCCCGTGCAGACGCGCGACGTGCCGGTCAACCAGTTCATGGGCAACCGCCTGCCCCTGCCGATCGCGCTGAATGTTCCCGTGCCGGTCGAATACGGGCCGGCGAAGATCCAGAAGATCGGCTATTCCTACTGGATGCGCCCGGCGGACGCCGCGACGGCGAGCGCCGACAACCTCCCAAGCCGGAACGGCTACATGTATGGCTCGATGGCCACCGCTGTCACGTATGACGCGCGCCACCGCGTGTTCTACGGCATCGACGATCCGGGTTCGCTGACCAAGATGAAATCGGCCGCCACCAATATCCAGGTCAAGCCGTTCAAGGACGCGAAGCATCCCGCCGTGCTGGTATCGATGGTCAGCCGGACGACCGGCCAGCCGGCCTACTTCATGTACATGGCGACCGGCAGGAAGAACGAAGTGTTCTACCTCGCCTTCCGTGCTCCGGATGGGCGGCAGGACGTAGGCGACGCCGTGTGGGCGAAGCTGGCCGCAGCCATCAAGTGAACATCACGCGCGGCGGCGCTAGCCGCGTTGCCGGATGCTTCAGCTGCTGAAGATCTTCAACAGCATCACGGCCGGGGCAAGCGCGTGGATCTTCCGCCCAACCTTGGCCGCCTCGATGATCTCGACCAGTTCCTCGTACTTGTCCGCCTGCCGCTCTTCCAGGTTCGTCATGTTCATTGTCCAGCGCACGAAGGTACGGGCCGCCGCCGGCTGGTTGTAGAGCAGACGCAGGTCATGGTGGCGCGGGTCCTTCGCGATCCTGGCGTACAGCGCATCGAGCGTCGACGCGGGACCTTCGAGGACTTGCATGAACCAGCCGCCGTTGTAGAACAGGCTGCCCGTGACGTCCTTCGTGGCGTTGTTGGCCTTGGCCTGCTTCCAGATGGCGGCCAATTCTTCTTTGGGCATCTTGCCGTTCGACTGGCTGAGGTAGACGAGTTGGTGCAGTGACATGATGAAGGGTGCTGAAGTTAGGAGCAAAATTGTTTCCGTGTGGAATATATCTCACTTCAGATCGGCGCGTGGGAGAAACATGCGATACCGTTGGCCCGGCGCGACGCCCCGCCGGCCCGCCTGCATAACGCCTCCTTAACGCGCCTTGCACTATGCTTGGCGCATCGATGGATCGGGGAGAAGGTGCGTGAACGCGCGGTGTCGAACATTTCACGTCCTGGCGGTGGTTGCCTGGGCCGTCTGCATTGCCTGCCTGCTCTGGCTGCCATTGCGTTACCTCATGCCGCCGGCTGGGGTCGGGGACCATCGCATCGGGCTGCTGGGGACGTTGCTGCTGACATTCGTCATCCTGATGGGTGGCTGGGCCGGGTTCCGTTCGATCTGCGCGTTCTTCCACGCCGACGAATGACCGGCCCGTGGCCCGGCAGCGATTGCGCTGGATAGCGGCGTGAACGATGGCCGGCGAAAACCGGGTGTCAGCAATGATCCAGCGCGCGCACCATGTAGACCGCACGATCGCCATAGCTGGCCAGCCGGGAAAGCTGCCGTGCATCAGGCACCGGCCGCGGCGCATACCCGTGCCTGGCCCAGTAGTCGCTGGAATCCTGCACGGAAACCAGCGCGGTATGGCGCAATCCCCACGCTCTTCCTCCCTCCCATAGCGCTTCGAGCAATGCCCGCGCCAGTCCCTGGCCGGCAAACGCCGGCAGCACCGCCATGTCGTGCAGGTAGAGCGTATCGGGCACCCCGTCGGTACGCTCGAAATCGCCGTGCAGCGGGGTCACCTTGCCGAGCGACGACCGGTATGCAGCCAGGTAGCCGCACACCCGGCCATCGCGCTCGATCACGAGCGAACAATTGGCCGGGCTGGCCAGGCGGCGCGCGTAGACCTCCCCGCTTTCGATGAAAGCGGCGTCGTAGCAGGCTCTCTGGATGTGCAGCAGGGCCGGCAGGTCGTCGCGCCGAAGCATGCGCGGCGCCTCGGTCGCGGGACAAAAGATAGTGGCATTGCGCATACGGCTCGGGACCGGACGATATCGACAGGGCGAAGGTTGTCAGTCCGGATTCTTATAGCTGGGCCGTGGATTCTAAACGAGAACGAAGCGGCCGCAGGCTTACCCTGCCATGCTGGTTGCGCGGAAGGGTCGCACCGGCGCCCAGGGGGGATGAAACCGACAGGCACAATAACTGTTTGATAAGCCGTTAAAAGCCCGTTAATATTGTCGAGTTTGCATGTCGAATCGACAGCAAGCGCGGCCGACGGTGCTGCCTGCTCTCCCGTGGACTGCCAGGCACACCTGCTGGGTGTGGCCGCAACCTGACTTTCCCTCGAAACCAAAACAAACCAGGAATGGAAATGACCAAACAACAGAAACTGGTCGGCCGGATCGCGGCCGCCCTTGCCGGCTGCGTCGTGGCCTCGGCAAGCCATGCGGGCACTTTCTCCGACACGTTGCCGCAGTTTTCCGGCTCCGGCGCGAACACCGTGCAAACCGTCGGCGTGTTCACCTTCGACCTCGCCGGCCAGGCCGTCACTTCCGCGCGCATCGATGGCACGTTCGGGAACAGCCTCGTCAGCTCCACGTCGGTGCACTCCGTGTTCGCGGACGGCATCCTGGTCGCCAGCTGCTCCGACAAGACCGCGTTCTGCTGGACGACGGGCCCGGAAGCCTGGAGCTATGAATTCACGGGCGCGGAACTGGACATCTTCGCCGACGGCCAGGTGGTCCTCACCACCGAGCAGACCGACTGCTGCACCGTGCGCCTCGGCACGACGACGCTGTCGGGCGTCACCTCGCCGGTACCGGAACCCGAGACGTTCGGCATGCTGATCGCCGGCTTGGGCATCCTCGCCGCCCTGAAGCGCCGCCGGGGCTGATCGCCGGCGAAAAAAAAGGCGCTGTTCGCGGACGCTAGGCTTTCCCGTAATCACGGAACTTCTGAATCCGGTCGCTGTCAGTAGCGGCCTGAGCCTTGCTTGCCCGGCGCCACCCCGACGGCCAGCCAGTGCGACGGCGTGGTGGGCGCGCCAGCGTCCAGCACGCGTTGCCAGCCGGTGTAATTGGCCAGGTAGCGGCTGGCTACACCGTTGAACCGGCGCAGCCATGTCTTAAAGCGGCTATGCCAGCCGTTAACATTTTGAATGTGGATGGCCTCTCGAACCCTCTCGCCGCGCTGCACGTTGACTGATTCGTGCGTGATGCCGGCCTGCCGCGCGAACGCCTGGTAGGCAATGGCGCCATCGCTGATGAGAATGACGTCCCGCGCCATTACGGGCAACAGGTGCTTGGCCAGTTGCCCCGCGCTGACCGGTCCGCGCCCGGTCACGAAGTCGTACGTGAGCTTGTTGCGGTCGCGGGCGACGAGAATGCAGTCGAGCTCGCGGCTGGTGCCGCGCCGGGTCGCCTTGCCGCCGCGCTTGCGGGCCGGGCGGTCCAAGTGGCGCGATCCCTTCTGCGATTCCAAATGATAAGTTTCATCGGTCTCCACGACCGTTGACAATTCGGGGCGCCGCTCCCGCCGGACGGCGGCAATGAACCGGTGCCGCCATCGAAAACTGGTCGACTTCGCCACCGCCACGCGTTTGGCCGCCGTGCGCACTGTCGTTGATTCGATCAGGCATTGCAGGTACGCCAGCCATTTGTCGCGCCGCTTGAGGTGGGCCAGGGGCGTGCCGGTCAACGCGTTATAACTGCTCCGGCATCCCATGCACCGATAGCGTTGCAGGCCGTTGGCCTTGCCGCTGCGATGGCAATGAGAGCAGGCGCAATGCGGGCAAGGGGGTCTCCCCGCCGCCGCCTCGATCAGGGCGACGCACTGGCCAGGGTGTGTGACGGTGGCCAGGAATTCCCGCAAGGTCGCTACTTCTCCCGCTGCCAGCTGGAGCTGGGACAACGCCTTAAACACCACCCGGAAATCCGCAGTCCCCATTTCGGCCTCCTGATATGCATGAAGTAGCTCAACAGGAGATCAGACAGGGTTTCGCGGTGGAAGTTCCCCAAGCATTGGCGAACAGCGCCGAAAAAAAAGGACAGGCCCCACGCCTGTCCTTTCTCCCCCATCTACAGCAAAAAACTCCTCACTCCACGCGCACCACGTGCAGCAGGTTGGTCTTTCCGGCCGATCCGGACGGATAGCCGGCGATCACCACCACGTCGTCGCCAAGCGTGGCAAGCCCACGTTTGATCGCGACGTTCGGCGCGTCGGCGATCATGCCGCCCAGCGTCGTCGCTTCGTCGAACTGCATCGGATGCACGCCCCAGGCCATGGCCAGCCGGCGGGCGATCGTCACGTGCGGCGTCAGCGCCAGGATCGGCGTGTTCGGCCGCTCGCGGCTGGCGCGCAGGCAGCTCGCACCGGACATCGTGTACGTCACCGTGGCGGCCGGGTTCAGCAAGCGGTCGACGCGGCGCAGCGCGCAGCAGATCGCATCGGCGGTCGTCGCGGTCGCGGGCGAGTGGCTCGCATCGAGGCCGCTGCGCCACAGCGGGTCCTGCTCCACTTCCGTGATCACATTGTCCATCACGGCCACCGCCTCGGTCGGGAACTGGCCGGACGCGGATTCGGCGGACAGCATCACCGCGTCGGCGCCCTGGTAGATCGCGGTCGCCACGTCGGAGACTTCGGCGCGCGTCGGCACCGGCGAGGCAATCATCGATTCCAGCATCTGCGTCGCCACCACCACCGGTTTGCCGGCAGCCCGGGCAGCATGCACGATGCGGCGCTGCAGCACCGGCACCTGGTGCGCCGGGAGTTCCACGCCCAGGTCGCCCCGTGCCACCATGATGCCGTCGGACTGGGCCACAATCCCTTCCAGCGCGTCGATCGCGGCCGGCTTTTCCAGCTTGGCCATGATCCATGCCTTGTCGCCGACCAGCGCGCGGGCTTCCACCAGGTCTTCGGGACGCTGCACGAACGACAGCGCCACCCAGTCCACGCCCAGTTCCAGGCCGAAGGCCAGGTCGGCGCGGTCTTTCTCCGTGAGGGGAGAAATGGGCAGCACCACGCCCGGCACGTTCACGCCCTTGCGGTCGGACAGCACGCCGCCCGTCAGCACGGTCGTATCCGCGTGTTCGGGGCTGCACGCATCCACGCGCAGGCGCAGCTTGCCGTCGTCCAGCAGCAGGTCGGTGCCCGGCACCAGGGCGGCGAAGATTTCCGGGTGCGGCAGGCAGGCCCGCGCCGCATCGCCTTCGGCCGGATTCAGGTCGAGGCGGAATTTCTTTCCCTCGACGAGCTGCACCTTGCCGCCGGCGAGCCGGCCGATGCGCAGCTTCGGCCCTTGCAGGTCCATCAGGATGCCGATCGGGCGGCCGACTTCCTTTTCCACCTCGCGGATCGTGCGGTAACGCTCCGCGTGGTCGGCATGGCTGCCGTGGCTGAAGTTCAGGCGGAACACGTCGGCGCCGGCCTTGGCCAGCGCGTGAATCGATTGATACGTGGAGCTGGACGGCCCGAGGGTCGCCAGGATCCGTGAGCGGCGCTTGCGCAGCATGCGTTCTCCAAATGTTCTAGTTTTGATGCGGCAGAGATCAGAGCAGCAGGATCGCCCGGAAATCGTTCACATTGGTGAGTGTGGGTCCGGTGATCAGTGCGTCGCCCAGCGCGCCGAAGAAACCGTGCCCGTCGTTGTTGTCCAGGCTGTCGCGCGGGCGGATGCCGTGCGCCCATGCCCGTGCCAGCGTGTCCGGGCCGATGAAGGCACCGGCCACTTCCTCGGCGCCGTCGACGCCGTCGGTGTCGGCCGCCACGGCATGCAGGTCCGGCGCGCCATCGAGCGCAACGGCGAGGGCCAGCAGGAATTCGACATTGCGCCCTCCCCGGCCTTTGCCGCGCACGGTCACGGTGGTTTCACCGCCGGACAGCAGCACGCACGGCGGCTTGATCGGCTGGCCATGACGCTGGACCTGCAAGGCGATACCGGCCATCACGCGCGCCACTTCTCGCGCCTCGCCCTCGATGCTGTCGCCCAGGATCATCGGCGTCACGCCGGCGTCCAGCGCCACGGCGGCTGCCGCTTCCAGTGCCTGCTGCGGCGAGGCGATCATGTGGGTGGTGACGTTTTCCAGGCGGCGGTCGCCCGGCTTGACCGTTTCGCCGTCGCCGGACTCCAGCAGGCGGCGCGCGCCGGCCGGCAGCTCGATGCCGTAGCGCTTGACGATGGCCAGCGCATCGGCGCAGGTCGTCGCGTCGGCCACGGTCGGGCCGGAGGCGATGTCGGCCGGGTGGTCGCCCGGCACGTCGGAAATCAAGAGGTTGACCACGCGCGCCGGATAGCAGGCCGCGGCCAGCCGGCCGCCCTTGATGGCGGACAGGTGACGGCGCACGCAGTTCATTTCGGTGATCGTGGCGCCCGAGGCCAGCAGCGCGCGGTTGATCGCCTGCTTGTCCTCCAGCGTCACGCCCTCGCCCGGAAGCGGAAGCAGCGAAGAGCCGCCGCCGGAGATCAGGCAGATCACCAGGTCGTCGCTCGTGAGCCCCTGCACGGTTTGCAGGATGCGTTCGGCGGCCTGGCGGCCGGCGGCGTCCGGCACCGGATGCGCCGCCTCGAGGATCTCGATGCGCTCACATGGCACGGCATAGCCGTAGCGCGTGACGACGACGCCCTCGATCGGCCCCTTCCAGTGCTGTTCCAGCGCCTGGGCCATGGCCGCCGACGCCTTGCCGGCGCCGATGACGATCGTGCGGCCCTTCGGCGCGGGAGGCAGGTAGCGACCGATGGTCAGCGATGGCTGCGCCGCGTTCACCGCGGCGGTAAACATGGCCTGCAGCAGTTCACGCGGCGCGCTGATCATTTCGAGTTCCCTGCCTGCTGGCCGATCTCGAAGTTCGCCATCACTTCCAGGGCCCGCACCATGGCGGAGTGGTCCCAGGCGCCGCCGTCGCGCGCTGCGCAGGCGTTGAACAGTTCCTGCGCGGTCGCGGTGTTCGGCAGCGACATGTTCAGCTGGCGCGCGGTGGTCAGGGCCAGGTTCAGGTCCTTGCGGTGCAGGTCGATGCGGAAGCCCGGATCGAAGGTGCGCTTGATCATGCGTTCGCCATGCACTTCCAGGATGCGCGAGGAAGCGAAGCCGCCCATCAGGGCTTCACGCACGCGTGCCGGATCGGCGCCGGCCTTGGCGGCCAGCAGCAGCGCCTCGCCCACGGCTTCGATGGTCAGCGCCACGATGATCTGGTTCGCCACCTTGGTGATCTGGCCGTCGCCGTTGCCGCCCACCAGCGTGATGTTCTTGCCCATCAGCTGGAACAGCGGCTTGACGGTTTCGAACGCCTTCTCGCTGCCGCCCACCATGATCGTCAGCGAAGCGGCTTTCGCGCCCACTTCGCCGCCGGACACGGGCGCATCCAGGTATTCGCAGCCCAGCGCGTTGATGCGCCTGGCGAAATCCTTCGTGGCGACCGGCGAGATCGAGCTCATGTCGACCACGATCTTGCCGGCGGTCAGGCCCTTCGCCACGCCGTGTTCGCCGAACAGCACGTCTTCCACGTGCGGGGTATCCGGCACCATGACGAAGATGATGTCGGCGGCCTTGGCCACGTCGGTGCTGCAGGCTGCCACGCTGGCGCCGGCTTCGATCAGGTTCGACGGGGTCGGGGTCTGCGAGTACGTGAACAGTTTATGGCCGTTGTCCGCCAGGTGTTTCGCCATCGGGGCGCCCATGATGCCCAGGCCGATGAAACCGATATTTGCCATGATGTTCTCCTCTGTGTTCTCTTCAGTCGTGTGAATTACTTAACGTTTTCCAGCCAGGCCAGGCCCTCGCGGGTATCGCCGGCAGGCTTGTACTCGCAGCCGATCCAGCCGTCGTAGCCGATCTTGTCGATGTGGCGGAACAGCCAGGCGTAGTTGATCTCGCCCGTACCCGGTTCGTTGCGGCCCGGGTTGTCCGCCACCTGGATGTGGCCGATGCGGCCCAGGTGCCGTGCCAGCGTGGCACCCAGCTCCCCTTCCGTGCGCTGGGCGTGGTACACGTCGTACTGCACGAACAGGTTGTCGGAACCCACTTCATCCAGCAGGCGCAGCGCCTGCTCCGTGCGGTTCAGGTAGAAGCCGGGGATGTCGTAGGTGTTGATCGGCTCGACCAGCAGGCGGATGCCCGCTTCCTTCAGTTTCGCGGCGGCGTACGACAGGTTGTCCACCACGGTCCGGCGCAGGACTTCCTCCGAAACGCCGGCCGGCGCGATGCCGACCAGGCAGTTCACGGTGCGGCAGCGCAGCGCGGTGGCGTATTCGATCGCGCGGTCCACGCCTTCGCGGAATTCCTGCACGCGGTCCGGGTGGCAAGCGATGCCACGCTCGCCTTTTTCCCAATTACCGGCCGGCAGGTTGTGCAACACCTGCGTGAGGCCGTGCTGTTCCAGCTGCGCCGCCAGTTCTTCCTTGGCGAACGGGTAAGGGAACAGGTACTCCACTCCCTTGAAGCCCGCGTCGGCCGCGGCCTTGAAGCGTTCCAGGAAGGGCAGCTCGTTGAAGAGCATGGTCAGGTTGGCTGCGAAACGTGGCATAACTTTCTCCTCTTATTTCAGGTTGCGCTTGGCAACGGCGGTCGGTGCGTCGCCTTCTTCGGTGGCCAGCGCCTCGAATTCGTTGATGGCGTTGATCTCCGTGCCCATCGCGATATTCGTCACGCGCTCCAGGATGATTTCGACGACCACCGGCACGCGGAATTCGCGCATCAGGGCACGGGCCTTTTCGAAGGCCGGCTGGATCTCGGCGATTTCGCGAACGCGGATCGCCTTGCAGCCCAGGCCTTCGACGACGGCCACGTGGTCCACGCCGTACACGCCCAGTTCCGGCGCGTTGACGTTCTCGAACGCCAGTTGCACGCAGTAGTCGATGTCGAAGTTGCGTTGCGCCTGGCGGATCAGGCCCAGGTAGGCGTTGTTGACCACGACGTGCAGGTACGGCAGGTTGAATTGCGCGCCCACGGCCAGTTCCTCGATCATGAACTGGAAGTCGTAGTCGCCCGAGATCGCCACGACCTGGCGTTCCGGATCGGCGGCGCACACGCCCAGGGCAGCCGAGATAGTCCAGCCCAGCGGGCCGGCCTGGCCGCAGTTGATCCAGTTGCGCGGCTTGTACACGTGCAGGAACTGCGCGGCGGCGATCTGCGACAGGCCGATCGTGCTGACGTAGCAGGTATCGTGGCCGAATGCCTTGTTCATCTCTTCATACACGCGCTGCGGCTTGATCGGCTCGTTGTCGAAGTGCGTCTTGCGCAGCATGGTGCGCTTGCGCTCCTGGCACTCGGAAACCCACTGCGAACGGTCCGGCAGCGCGCCCAGCGCGTCCAGGCCGCAGGCCACGTTGATCAGCTGGTCCAGCGCGGCGCCCGCGTCGGAGACGATGCCGTAGTCCGGGCCGAACACGCGGCCGATCTGTGTCGGTTCGATGTCGATGTGCACGAACTTGCGGCCTTCCGTGTACACGTCCACCGAGCCGGTGTGGCGGTTGGCCCAGCGGTTGCCGATGCCGATCACGAAGTCCGATTCCAGGATCGTCGCATTGCCGTAGCGGTGCGAGGTCTGCAAGCCGGCCATGCCCGCCATCAGCGGGTGGTCGTCCGGCAGCGCGCCCCACCCCATCAGCGTGGGGATGACCGGCACGTTGACGATTTCGGCGAATTCCTGCAGCTTGGCCGCCGCGTCGGCATTGATCACGCCGCCGCCGCACACGATGACCGGGCGCTTGGCCGCGTTCAGCATTTCCAGCGCCTTTTCAGCCTGGGCGCGGGTCGCCGCCGGCTTGTACAGCGGCAGGCTTTCGTAGGTCTCGATATCGAATTCGATCTCGGCCATCTGCACGTCGAACGGCAGGTCGATCAGCACCGGGCCAGGGCGGCCGGAACGCATGATGTGGAAGGCTTGCTGGAACACGCGCGGCACCAGCGCCGGCTCGCGCACCGTCACGGCCCACTTGGTGACCGGTTTTGCGATCGATTCGATATCGACTGCCTGGAAGTCTTCCTTGTACAGGCGAGACCGAGGAGCCTGGCCGGTAATACAGAGGATAGGTATCGAATCGGCCGATGCGGAATACAGGCCGGTGATCATGTCGGTACCGGCCGGGCCGGAGGTGCCGATGCACACGCCGATATTGCCGGCCTTGGCGCGGGTGTAGCCCTCGGCCATGTGCGAGGCGCCTTCCACGTGCCGTGCCAGCACGTGCTTGAAGCCGCCGTCCTTCTTCATCGCCGAGTAGAATGGGTTGATTGCCGCTCCCGGCACACCAAACACCGTGGATACACCTTCCTTGCGCAACACTGCTGCTGCTGCATCGATCGCTCTCATGCGGGCCATGCTCGTCTCCTGGGGTTCATGTCAATGGGTCCAGCATACGGAGATGCCCACAGGTATTGAATTGCTGCTAGTATTCGATCAGTCGATACTTGGAGTACTGGATGGACCGCTATACTGAAATTCGCAGCTTTATCCTCGTGACCGAAAAAGGCAGCTTCGCCGCCGCCGCCGTGGCCGAGGGAGTCACACCCGTCGTGATGGGGCGCCGCCTGGACGCCCTCGAACGCCGCCTCGGCGTGCGCCTGATGCACCGCTCCACGCGCGGCCTCACGCTCACCGCGCTGGGCGAGCAATTCATCGAACCCTGCCGGCAACTGTTGCGCGATTTCGACATCGCCGAGAACAGCATCAGCGCCGGCCGCGCCACCGTGCGGGGCCACCTGGTGGTTTCCGCGCCCGCGGCCTTCGGCCGCTCGCACGTGGCGCCGCACGCGCCTGGCTTCCAGGCCAGCCACCCGGAGCTCAAGATGTCGTTCAACCTGACCGACAGCGTGGTCGACCTGGTGCGCGAGGGCTACGACATGGGTATCCGCATCGGCGAAGTCACCGATCCTAACTACGTGGCGGTGCCGCTGTTCCCGAACCGCCGCGTGGTCTGCGGCACCACGCAATATTTCGAACGCCACGGCATTCCGCGCACGCCCGAAGACCTGGTGCGCCACAACTGCCTGGCGTTCAACCTGCAGGGTGGCCAGCAGCGCGGCTGGACCTTTCAGAACGAAGGCAAGCCATTCGCCGTGCGCGTGGACGGCGACCTGTCATGCAACGATGGCGAACTGCTGTTCGACTGGGTCAAGCAGGGGCTGGGCATCGGCTGGCGCTCCACGTGGGAAATCCAGGCCGAGCTGAAACGGGGGGAACTGGTGACCGTATTGGATGAATATGCGGTGCCGAGCTATCCGATCCAGGCGGTATATCCGCAGCAGCGGTATCTGCCGGCGAAGATACGGCATTTCATCGATCACCTGAAGCAGGTGTATAACGCGCCGGGGTATTGGGAGAAGGCGCGGAAGGGGTGACGTGGATGGTCGCGGACCGGGGCTTGGGAGGATGGAACGCTGTGGTCGCGGACCAGGCTTCGGGAAAACCGGTGTCTGACACCATTTCCGGAGGAAATGATGTCAGACACCGATACTTCCGCGCCGCGTGAGGAGTGGTGTCGCACATTTTTTCGCGCAGCGAAAAAGTGTCCGACACCGGTTTTCTCTAGAGCTCGCCACATATCAAAACTTCGCGACAGCCGCCGGCCCCTCCAGCCGCTTCACGACGATATTCCGATAAAACGTCTCGGCTCCCTCCGACTGGATCGAAAACTTCCCGCGCGCGAGCGGCACCGCCTTCCCATCCACCTTCTGCAAGGAATTCTCGCCCCGGAACACCTCGTGCCCATTGACGATGTGAATGAGCGTCTTCCCGTCGGCGATCACTTCCATCGTGTTCCACTCCCCGGTCGGCTTCTCGTGATTCCCCTTCTTCAGGATGCGGGCCGCCAAGCCCGTGCGCAAGGGCAGCGAGGGCTCATACCGGAAGAACTTCCAGTCCCCCTGGTTCGCGTCGCCCACGCGCGCGTCGACCGTTACGCCATCGAGACTGTGGTAGTCGCCGCAATCGCCTTCCTGGATCTGGAATTCATGGCTGCGCATCCAGTGCCCGCTCTGCGCGCCCTCCGGGCCCACGGCGTAGTACAGCAAGCCGCTGTCGCGCGGCGCCTGCAGCCGCGGCGACCATTTTTTCTCGCCCCACTTCACGTCGAATTTGAGATGAAAGTTGTCGTACTCGCCGGTGGTAGAGACGGCGCCCCACTCCTCGCCCGATACGCGCAGCATGCCATCGACGACCGAAAACACCTTCTTCGGGTCGTTGTTCGCGCCGCGCACCGAGGTCGGCACCTTCATGTTGTCGGACGTCGGCTGCATGCTGACCCACGTCGTCCAGCCACCCAGGTCCTTGCCATTGAAGAGGGATTTCCATTCGCCGTCGGCGGCGAAGGCGGAGGCGGAGGCACCGAGGGCGATGGCGGCGGTGAGCAGGCCCAGGCGGGCGTTACGAAGGATGGTCATGTCGTCGGCTATGATGGGATGGTAGCGCAATCCTACCGTGGCGGAAGCGCGCTGGCTATCACGGAATCGGCATCTTTCCGCGCGGGCCGCGCCAGCGCATGCCTGCCGATTTCGTTATAAATTTTTCCGATTTTCTACCACTCCCGGAATTTACCGAATGCTACTATTCCCGACATAACAAAACGGAGACAGCCACGATGAGCACCATTGTCATTGGCAGGGGGGTAGTCGTATCCCAGGGGGGCCGCGAGGAGCGCAACGAGCGCCAGGGGCCGGCCCGCACGGGCATCGCCACGCAGGCGGAATGTGCCAATTTTTTTGCCGATCACGGCATCTCCACGCCCAGCGCGCTGTTCGACACGCTGCCGGACATGCACTACTTCGCCAAGAACCGGGCCGGCCAGTTCGTATGGGGCAACCGCCTGCTCCAGGACCAGCATGACCTGGGGAACGTGAACGACATCCTCGGCAAGACGGACCACGATTTCTTCCGGCGCGACATCGCCGACCGTATTCGCGCCGACGACCTCTCCGTGATGGAACGGGGCGTCACCGTCAAGAACAAGCTCGAGGTGCTGGGCAGCGCCAGCGGCGAACTCACCTGGCTGTTCACCACCAAGGCGCCGATCCGCGATCGCCATGGCGAGATCGTGGGCATCGAAGGCTTCTCGCGCGACGCCAAGCGCTCGCAGGACGTGATCGCGCCCTTCCATGAATTCCGCGCCTGCATCGAATACGTGCAGGCGCACCTGATGGAAAACATCAATATCGAGCACCTGGCGCGGCTGTCGTGCATGTCGCTGTCCACGTTCGAGCGCAAGTTCAAGCAGCACTTTTCCCTCACGCCGAAACAGTACATCCTGCACCTGAAGGTGCACGAAGCCTGCCGCCTGCTGCCGCAGATGAACAATATCGCCCGCGTGGCGGCGGAAACGGGTTTTGGCGGGCAAAGCTATTTCACGAAGCAGTTCCGCACCGTGGTGGGCATCACGCCCAAGCAATACCAGCTGTCGCTGGCCGGCCGCGGCGCCAATGCGCGCCGGCCCCGCCCCGCCCCCGCCTGACCGCCGATTACCCAAGAGCCGCCCGAGCGGCCTGCAAGACTGGCTTGAAATCGTTGTCTTGATTTGTTGTCTTGATTCATTCGTTTGTCTTTTTGGAGGAGACCCATGTTGAACCGTGGAGACGAAGGGCCGCGAGAGCCCGACGGCGCACGCCGCTCCGCCCTGCTGCATATCGGAGCATTGGGAGCGCTGTGCGGGCTCGCCCTGTCGGGCGATATCCTGGCCGCCGTCGCCGCGCCGAAAGGCGCGAAGCTGGAACTGCTGAGCGCCGACGAACTGGCGCTGACGGGCGTGCTGGCCGAGCTGATCATCCCGCAGACGGATACGCCGGGCGCCCTGGCCGTTGGCGCGCACCGCACCATCGACCACCTGCTGAAAGCTTGCGTGCTCGAGCCCGAGCAGGCGGCGTTCCGCGCGGGGCTGGCGCGCATCGACGACGTGGCCCGGTCCAGCGCCGGCAAGCGTTTCACCGCCCTGCCCCATGCGCGCCAGGTCGCCCTGCTCACGAACCTCGACAATGGCGCCGCGCCGTTCAACGGCGAAGACCAGCGCTTCTTCCGCCAGCTGAAGGGCTATGTGGCGTTCGCCTACTACACGTCCGAAGCGGGCGCCTCGAAGGAACTGGCCTACCTGCCCGTCCCGGGCGGCTTCACCGGCAACGTCAAAATCAACCGCTCCACGCGTACCTGGGCACTGTGAACATGGAACCTGTCTCGTCGTTTTACATCAAGACCAGCCCGGAAACGTTCGACGCGATCGTCGTCGGCTCCGGCATCACGGGCGGCTGGGCCGCCAAGGAACTCACCGAACGCGGCCTGAAGACGCTGATGGTCGAGCGCGGCCGCCCGGTCGAACACGGTGTCGACTACATCGGCGAAAACAAGGCCCCGTGGGAGATGCCGAACCGCGGCAAGGTCGACGCGAAAGTGGCCGAGGAACAGTACTTCAACCAGAAGATGTGCTACGCCTTCGACGAGCACACGCAGCAATTCTTCAACAACGACCGCGACATGCCGTACTCCACACCCGAGGGACGGCCGTTCAGCTGGATACGAGGCAACCAGCTCGGCGGCAAGTCGCTGATGTGGGCGCGCCAATCCTACCGCTGGAGCGACCTCGACTTCGAGGCAAACCTGAAGGATGGCCACGGGGTCGACTGGCCGATCCGCTATGCCGACCTGGCGCCGTGGTACAGCCACGTGGAACGCCACGTCGGCATCAGCGGCAGCAAGGAAGGCCTCGCGGTGCTGCCGGACAGCGAATTCCTGCCCGCCTTCGATTTCAACACGGTGGAAGCGGCGCTCAAGCGGAAGTTCGATGCGAAGTACGCGCCGGCCCGCATGATCATGGGCCGCACGGCGAACCTGCGCACGCCCGGCGAAACGCAGCTCGCGCAAGGCCGCGGCCAGTGCCAGGCGCGCAGCCAGTGCCACCGCGGCTGCTCGTTCGGCGCGTATTTCTCGACGCAGAGTTCCACGCTGCCGGCAGCGGCGGCGACCGGCCGCCTGCGCATCGCCACCGACAGCATCGTCCACAGCGTGATCCACGATCCGAAGACGAACCGCGCGACCGGTGTGCGCATCATCGATGCCCACACGCTGGAGATGCGCGAATTCCATGCCAAGGTCGTGGTGCTGTGCGCATCCACGCTGGCATCGACGGCGATCCTGCTGAACTCCACGTCGGAAACCTTCCCGAACGGCCTGGCCAACTCGTCAGGCGTGCTGGGGCACTACCTGATGGACCACCTGTTCGGGGCGGGCGCCAACGGCCGCGTGGAAGGATTCGAGAACGATTACTACCAGGGCCGCCGCCCGACGGGGCCGTACATTCCGCGCTTTCGCAACGTGCTGGAGAAGCATCCGCAGTTCCTGCGCGGCTATGCGCTGTCGGGCGGCGCCGGACGCGAGGGCTGGACGTCGGCCGCCTACAAGCCCGGCTTCGGCAAGGACTTCAAGGCCATGATCAGGAAGCCCGGGCCCTGGCGCTTCGGCCTGGGCGGCCAGGGGGAGATGCTGCCCCGCTACGAGAACATGGTGAGCCTGCACCCGACGAAAAAGGACAAGTGGGGCATGCCGCTGCTGCACATCGACTGCACCTATTCGGACAACGACCGGCGGATGCTGCAGGATATCGCCGATACGGCGGCCAATATCCTCGAAGACCTGGGCCTGAAGGATGTGAAGAAGCATGTCTCTTCGCCGGAAGACTGGCCGCCCGGCCTGTCGATCCACGAAATGGGCACGGCACGCATGGGGCGCGACCCCAAGACGTCCGTCCTGAACGGGTTCAACCAGGCGCACGACGTGCCGAACCTGTTCGTGACGGACGGTGCCGCCATGGCGTCGTGCGCCTGGCAAAACCCGTCGCTGACGTTCATGGCGATGACGGCGCGGGCATGTGCCTACGCGGTGAACGAGCTGAAGGCCGGCCGCATCTGACCAACCAACAGGAGACGAGATGAAAACGATCAAACTCACGGCACTGCTGGCCCTCCTCGGCGCAGCCTCGCTCGCGCAGGCGGCGCAACCGAAGCTGGGTGTGCAATTGTGGTCCGTCAAGGACGAGATCAAGCAGGACTTCGAAGGCACGCTCGCGAAGATCGGCAAGCTGGGCTTCCAGGGCGTGGAATTCGCCGGCGAGTTCGGCCCTTACAAGAACGATCCTGGCGGCCTGAAAGCGTTCCTGGACAAGAACAAGCTGCAATGCGCGGGCGCCCACATGCATTTCGACGCGCTGGCCGACGAGCGCTTCGAAGCCACCACCGCCTTCTACAAGGTGCTGGGCTGCTCGAACCTCGTGATCTCGATGGATGCGCGCGGCAAGACCGTCGAGGGCAGCACGGAGATGAGCAAGCAGCTGACCGCCCTTTCCGGCAAGCTGGCCGGCAAGGGCATGCGCATCGGCTACCACAACCACGCGGAGGAATTTGCCGGCGCGGTGGGCAGCACGCCATGGGACGTCATCGCGAAGAACACGCCGAAAGCCTCGATCATGCAGCAGGACGTGGGCTGGACGACGTATGCCGGCAAGGACCCGGTTGCGTACGTGAAGGCCTATCCGGGCCGCACCGTCAGCACGCACTTCAAGGCCAAGCTGGCCGAAGGCACGGCCGGCACGCCCATCATCGGGCAGGACAAGACCGACTGGGCGGGCCTGGCGCGCGCCGTCGGGCAGGTGGGCGGCACCGACTGGATCATCATCGAGCAGGAGGAATACCCGAACGGCATGGGCCAGCTGGAATCGGTCGCCGCATCGCTGAAGGGCTTGCAGGCCGTGCTCGCCAAGCTGCCCAAGCCATGAGCCTGGCCGTTCGCTTCCACCACGTCGTCAAGGAATTCGGCCCCGTGCGGGTGCTGCACGGCGTCGACTTCGCGCTCGAGGCGGGCCGCGTGGTGGGCCTTCTCGGCGAGAATGGCGCCGGCAAGTCGACCCTGATGAAAATCCTCGCCGGCTACGAGCGCCCTACCGCCGGGCAATTGGTCGTCGATGGCGAGGAACGCCGCTTCGCCAGCGCCCGCGAGGCGGAGGCCCTGGGCATCGCGCTGATCCACCAGGAATTCAACCTGGCCGAGCACCTGACGATCGCCCAGAACATCTTCCTTGGCCACGAAAAGACGCGCGGCTGGCTGCTGGACCGCCGCGCCATGGCGGCCGAAGCCGCGCACTATCTCGCCCAGGTGGGCTTGAAGGCCGATCCGGAAACGCCCGTTTCCGAGCTGATCGTCGCCGAGAAGCAGCTCGTCGAAATCGCCAAGGCGCTGTCGCGCAAGGCGCGCCTCCTGATCATGGACGAGCCGACCGCCACGCTGTCGCCGGGCGAAACGGAAAAACTGTTCGCGCTGATGGCGCGCCTGAAGAGCGAAGGCGTGACCATCGTCTACATCTCGCACAAGCTCGACGAGATGGAAGCGCATACCGATGAAGTGGTGATCATGCGCGACGGTAAATTCGTCACCCGCGCCAATACGGCCGACGTGAACCGGCAGCAGATGGCCAACCTGATGGTCGGGCGCGACGTGTCGGACATGTTCCTGGCCAAGGAACCGGCGGCGGCCAATGCCCCGGTGCTGCTGGGCGTGCATGGGCTCACCGTGCCGGGCTGGGTCGAGAACCTCGGCTTCGACGTGCGCGCCGGCGAAATCCTCGGCTTCGCCGGGCTGGTGGGCGCCGGGCGCACGGAGGCGTTCGAAGCCATCGTCGGCCTGCGCGCCAGGAGCGGCGGCACCATCGCCATCGCCGGCAAGGAAGTGAAGATCCGCAGCCCGCGCGACGCCATGCACCATGGCCTCACCTACCTGAGCGAAGACCGCAAGGGCAAGGGCCTGCACATGGACCTGGGCCTGCGCGAGAACCTGACGATGATGACGCTGGAGCGCGATGCGAAACCCTGGGTCGATCCGAAGGCCGGCCGCGCGGCGCTGGATGAGGCGATCGCCGATTTCGGCATCCGCCTGCGCGACCCCGAATGCGCCGCCCGCTCGCTCTCGGGCGGCAACCAGCAAAAGCTGGCGCTGGCGAAATACCTGCGCCCCGGCCCGCGCGTGATCGTGCTGGACGAACCCACGCGCGGGGTGGACGTGGGCGCCAAGCGCGACATCTATGCGCTGATCCACCGCCTGGCCGCCGAGGGGCGCGCCGTGGTTGTCATCTCTTCCGAGCTGATCGAACTGATCGGCCTGTGCCACCGCGTGGCCGTGCTGCACGGCGGGCGCCTGAACGCCGTGCTCGGCGCCGACCAACTCACCGAAGAAAACCTGATCTCCCATGCAACCAACACCCACCACTGATCGGGGCGAGCTCTCCCCCCCGTCCCCGCCCACGTCCACCCGCGCTGCGGGCACGGGTTTCCCGGCTTTGCGCCTGAAGGGCGCGGGGCCCGTCGTCGCCCTGGTCCTGCTGTGCATCGCCGGCGCCTTGCTCAATCCGGAATTCGCCACGTTCGACAACCTGATGAACGTGCTGACCCGCACCGCCTTCATCGGCATCATCGCCGTAGGCATGACGTTCGTGATCGCTTCCGGCGGCATCGACCTGTCGGTCGGCTCCATGGCGGCCCTGATCGCCGGCGTGATGATCGTGGCGATGAACGCCCTCGCCCTCGGGCCGTCACCGCCCTCTCCCGTGGCCACCGTCGTCCTCGGCATCGCCCTGGCGCTCGCGTTCGGCGCATCGGCGGGCTTCGCGCACGGCTTCCTCGTCACGCACGGCCGCATCGAGCCATTCATCGTCACGCTGGGCACGCTGGGCATCTTCCGCGCGGTGCTCACCTGGCTGTCCGACGGCGGTGCGATCACGCTCGACTACAACCTCTCCGAGAGCTATGGCCCAGTGTATTACCAGAGCGTGCTGGGCGTGCCGATTCCCGTCTGGATCTTCGCCCTGGTCGCCGTCGCCGGCGTGGTGATCCTGAACCGCACACCGTTCGGGCAGCACGTGCAGGCCATCGGCTCGAACGAGCAGGTGGCACGCTACGCATCGATCCGCGTCGACCGCGTCAAGACACTGACTTACCTGCTGCTGGGCGTCTGCGTGGCGATTGCCACCATCCTGTACGTGCCGCGCCTGGGCTCGGCCACGCCGACCACCGGCATCCTGTGGGAGCTGGAGGCGATCGCCGCCGTCGTGGTGGGCGGCACGTCGCTGAAAGGCGGCGCCGGGCGCATCATGGGCACCGTCGTGGGCGCCATTCTGCTGTCCGTGATCGGCAATATCCTGAACCTCACCAGCATCATCAGCGTGTACCTGAACGCCGCCGTGCAGGGTGTGGTGATCATTACCGTGGCCTACCTGCAGCGCGGCCGCCGCTAGTTTCCAGAAAGAGGACAATATGCATCTGCTGAAGAACATCACCGTCGCCTGCCTGCTGGCCGGCGCCGGCCACGCCATCGCGGCACAGAACGTCACGATCGGCGTCGCCATCCCTACCGCCACGCACGGTTTCACGGGCGGCATCGTGTGGTGGGCCAACCAGGCCAAGAAGGAACTGGAAGCGGCCAACCCGAACCTGAAGGTGATCGTCAAGACGGCCGGCAGCACGCCGGAACAGGCCAACCAGGTGCAGGACCTGCTGGTGGTGAACAAGATGAACGCGCTGGTGATCCTGCCGCTGGAATCGGCCTCGCTCACCCAGCCCGTGGCGCAGGTGAAGAACAAGGGCGTGTACGTGACGGTCGTCGACCGCGGGCTCACCAGCCCCAACGCGCAGAACGCCTACGTAGCCGGCGACAACACGGCCTTCGGCCGCCTGCCGGCCGAGTACCTGGCGAAAAAACTGAACGGCAAGGGCAATATCGTGGTGCTGCGCGGCATGCCGAGCACGATCGACAACGAGCGCGTAAATGCCTTCAATGCCGAGATCAAGAAACACCCCGGCATCAAGGTGCTCGATGCGAAATACGGCAACTGGAACCGCGACGATGCCTTCAAGGTCATGCAGGACTACCTGACACGATTCAAGGGGATCGACGCCGTGTGGGCGGCCGACGACGACATGGCCATCGGCGCGCTGAAGGCGATCGAGCAGGCAAAACGGACCGACATCAAGGAAGTGTTCGGCGGCGCCGGCGCCAAGTTCGCCGTCAAGAAAGTGATCGACGGCGACAAGCTGGTGCAGGCCAATGTGTCGTATTCGCCGAAGTTCATCTACGACGCCATCAAGATGACGGCCACCGCCCGGCTGAAGGGCGAAGCGCTGCCGGCCAAGACGATCATTCCCTCGGTGCTCATCACGAAAGAGAACGCCAGCCAGTTCTACTACCCGAACTCTCCCTATTAAGAGGACCAGCATGAAGACCATCAAGGGACCGGCGATCTTCCTGGCCCAGTTCATGGGCAGCGAAGCGCCGTTCGACACGCTGGCCGGCCTGGCCGGCTGGGCGAAAAGCCTGGGCTACGAAGCCGTGCAGCTGCCGACCGACCCGCGCCTGATCGACCTGGACAAGGCCGCCGACAGCCAGACGTATTGCGACGAGATCACCGGCGTGCTAGCCGAGCACGGTTTGAAGATCACGGAGCTGTCCACCCACCTGCAAGGCCAGCTGGTGGCCGTGCACCCGGCGTATGACCAGTTGTTCGACGGTTTCGCCGCGCCGCACGTGCGCGGCAATGCGCAGGCACGGCAGGAATGGGCCGTCGGCCAGGTGAAGGCGGCCGCGCAGGCGTCGCGCCGCTTGGGCTTGAATACACACGCGAGCTTTTCCGGCGCGCTGGCCTGGCCCTACCTGTACCCGTGGCCGCAGCGCCCGGCCGGCCTCGTCGAGGAAGCGTTCGGCGAGCTGGCGAAGCGCTGGAAGCCGATCCTCGACGTGTTCGACGATGCCGGCGTGGACGTGTGCTACGAGCTCCACCCTGGCGAAGACCTGCACGACGGCGTGACCTTCGAGCGCTTCCTGGCCGCCGTGGGCAACCACCCGCGCGCCAACATCCTGTACGACCCTAGCCATTTCATGCTCCAGCAGCTCGACTATCTGGCCTTCATCGACATCTATCATGAGCGCATCAAGGCATTCCACGTGAAGGATGCCGAGTTCCGGCCCGACGGGCGGCAAGGCGTGTACGGCGGCTACAACGGCTGGGTGGAACGGGCCGGCCGCTTCCGCTCGCTCGGTGACGGGCAGATCGATTTCACGTCGATCTTCTCCAAGCTGGCGCAGTACGACTACGCCGGCTGGGCCGTGCTCGAGTGGGAGTGCTGCCTGAAGCACCCGGAGGATGGCGCGCGCGAAGGCGCCGAGTTCATCCGCCGCCATATCATCCGCGTGGCCGAACGGGCCTTCGACGATTTCGCCGGCAGCGGCGCCGATCGCGGCGCGCTGCGCAACCTGATGGGGATTGGAGCATGACGAACACGGTACCTCGCAAACTTCGCCTGGGCATGGTGGGTGGCGGCGATGGCGCCTTCATCGGCGCCGTGCACCGCATCGCGGCCCGGCTGGACGACTGCTATGAAGTGGTGGCCGGCGCGTTGTCCAGCAATCGGGAACGCGCGCTGGCCAGCGGCGCGGCGATCCGCCTCGACCCGGCGCGCTGCTACACCGATTTCCGCGAAATGGCGCGCGCCGAGGCGGCGCGCGACGACGGTATCGATGCCGTCGCCATCGTCACGCCGAACCACCTGCACGCGCCGGTGGCCACCGACTTCCTCGAAGCGGGCATCCACGTGATCTGCGACAAGCCGCTGGGCATCTCGACCGCCGAGGGCGAGGCGCTGGCCGCCCTGGCGCGCGAGAAAAACCGCGTCTTCGCCTTGACGCATACGTACACCGGCTACCCGATGGTGCGCCACGCCCGCGAACTGGTTGCCTCCGGCGCGATCGGCGATGTTCGGCTGATCCAGGTGGAGTACGCGCAGGACTGGATGGCCGAGGCGGGCCCGCAGAGCGAGCAATTCCAGCGCACCAACTGGCACAACGACCCGGAGCGCGCCGGCCCCACCGGCTGCACCAGCGATATCGGCACGCACGCGTTCCATCTCGCCGGTTTCGTCAGCGGCATCCAGCCCAATGAACTGCTGGCCGAGCTGCACGCGTTCACGCCGAACCGCGTGCTGGACGACCACGTGCAGGTAATGCTGCGCTACCCGAACGGCGCGCGCGGCATGCTGTGGTCGAGCCAGATGGCGACCGGCTGCGAGAATGCGCTGAAGCTGCGCGTGTTCGGCACGAAGGCCGCCCTGGCATTCGACCAGGAAAACCCGAACGAGCTTTGGCTCACGCCGCAGGGCGGCAGCGCCCAGCGGCTGACGCGTGGCCGGGTACGGGGCACGGCGGCGGAATATGCGACGCGCATCCCGTCCGGGCACCCGGAGGGCTACCTGGAAGCGTTCGCGCAGTTGTACCGCGATGCCGCGGCGCGCATCCACGCGGTGAACGCCGGCCGGCCGCTGCCGGCCGAGACCACGGCCCTGCCGACCGTGGAAGATGGCGTGGCCGGCATGCGCTTCATCGATGCGGTGCTGGCAAGCCACAAGGCGGGATCGCGCTGGACCGGGCTGGCCGGCTGATGGAGCGGGTCGGGCGGATCGGGTAAGCTTGCCGTTTTCGCCGAACAGGAGAAGACACGATGCACGGCCCCGATCCCGCCAACCCGTTCCCGATGCCGGGCTTTCCGCAAGTCTGCTACCTGAAGAACGTGATCGACGACCCGCACATCGAGATCGGCGACTACACGTACTACGACGACCCGGACGGCCCCGAGCAGTTCAAGCGCAATGTGCTGTACCACTACCCTTTCGTTGGCGACAAGCTAAGGATCGGCAAGTTCTGTGCGCTAGCGCGGGGCGTGCGGTTCATCATGAACGGCGCCAACCACCAGATGAACGGCATCTCCACCTATCCTTTCTTCATCTTCGCCAATGGCTGGGAATCGGCAATGCCGGCACCGGGCGACCTGCCGTACAAGGGCGACACCGTGATCGGCAACGATGTGTGGATCGGCTACGATGCGCTGATCATGCCCGGGGTGAGGATCGGCGACGGCGCCATCGTGGCAGCCCGCTCCGTCGTGACGTCGGATGTGCCGCCGTACGCAATCGTCGGCGGCAATCCGGCACGCGTGGTCCGCGAGCGCTTCGATGCCGCCACCGTGCGCAGGCTTGCCGCCATCGCGTGGTGGGACCGGCCGGCGGACTGGGTCACCGCGCACCTCGGCCTGATCCGGGGCGGCGATGTCGACGCGCTGGAGCGCGCCGCCGGCTGACCTCGCGCATTTCTTCCGGGACGAGCGGTGCCGTCCCGGTCCCCTTTCTCCCGCCGCCCCCCTCCGCTTTCGCCGTCGCCATATTGTCCTGTTACAAGCTTTGCATTGACAATTAAATGCGAATCGTTATCATTCATGTTCTCTTTACACTGGGCCCTGCCTGCGCCCCGCACGGCGGGCCTTGATCACCGATTGGACAACAACATGAAGAAGAACACCCGCCCCGCCGCCGGGCGCACCCCGGGGCGCAAGCTGGCGATCGCCGCCGGCCTGGCCATGCCGCTGGCCGCCCTGGCCCAGCCCGCCGAGGAACCGCAAGCCGTGATGCAGACGGTCGAGGTGCAGGCGCAGCGCGAAACCGACGCCGGCTACACGACCCGCGTCACCGGCACGGCCACGCCGCTGAACATGTCGATCCGCGAAACCCCGCAAGCCGTTTCCGTGATCACCCGCGAGCGCATTCAAGACCAGGGCCTGGCCACGATCACGGACGTGGTGAACAACGCCACCGGCGTCTCGGTCAACCAGTATGAAACCCACCGGGCGGGCTTCACGGCGCGCGGCTTCGACATCACGAACCTGCAGATCGATGGCATTCCGACCACCTGGGAACAGTCGTGGAGCGCCGGCGAAACGCTGGGCAGCCTTGCCTTGTACGAGCGCGTGGAAATCGTGCGCGGCGCCACCGGCCTGATGACGGGTGCCGGCAATCCATCGGCTGCGATCAACCTGATCCGCAAGCGCGCCACCAGCAAGGAACTCACCGGCACGGCGGAGCTGGAGATCGGCCGCTGGAACGAGCGCCGCGCCATGGTGGACGTGTCGACGGGACTGAACGCCTCGGGCAGCGTGCGCGCCCGTGTGGTCGGCGAATACCGCAAGGCCGACAGCTGGGTGGACTACCTGAAGAACAAGGACAAGACGTTGTACGCCACCGTGGAGGCCGACCTGGCGCCCGGCACGCTGCTGTCGGCGGGCATCAGCCGCCAGGAAACCGATCCGAAAGGGTCGATGTGGGGCGGCCTGCCGTTCTACTATACCGATGGCACGCGCACCGACTGGGATGTGTCGAAGACCACCGCAGCCGACTGGACGACGTGGAGCAGCAGCTACAACAACGCCTTCATCAACCTCGAGCACCAGTTCGCCAATGGCTGGACGGTGCGCGGCTCGTATAGCAGCGGCGACCGCCGTGGCGACACTTACCTGCTGTATTTGTGGGGCACGCCGAACCGCGCAACCGGTCTTGGCATGAATGATTTTTCCGGTTCATACAACACCCGCGTGAAGCAGGACGACCTCAGCCTGCACGCCAGCGGCTCGTTCGCGCTCGGCGGCCGCCAGCACGAAGCGGCGTTCGGCTACCTGCACTCCAAGCAGGTATTCAGGTCCGACAACCGCGCGGCGAACTTCGGCGGTGTGAGCTCCGCCGTGGGTGACTTCAACAACTTCAATCCCGGCGCCTATCCGGAGCCGAGCTGGGGTCCACGCACCTGGTATGAAAACAACGAAACGAAGCAGGAAGGCTTGTATGGCGTGATGCGCTTCTCGCTGGCCGATCCACTGAAGGTGATCGTTGGCGCACGTGTCAGCAACTACGAGAAAGTTGGCGACAGTGTCGGAGACGCTCCCTACGCGATCAAGGTCGACCGCGAGGTGACGCCCTACGCCGGCATCGTGTACGACATCGACCGCAACTGGTCGGCCTACGCCAGCTACACCGACATCTTCCAGCCGCAGAACCTGAAGGATGTCAACGGCAACCTGCTGGACCCGATCGTCGGCAAGAGCTACGAAGCGGGCATCAAGGGCGCCTTCCTGGACAATCGCCTGAACGCACAATTCTCGGTGTTCCGCATCCAGCAGGACAAGCTGGGCGTGGAAGCGGGCACGCGCGGCACCGCCGCCCTGCCCCAGCCCTACTACCGCGCCGCGGAAGGCGCGGAAAGCAAGGGGTTCGAGGCTGAACTGTCCGGCGAGCTTGCACGCGGTTGGAATGCCACCGCGGGATTTGCCTGGTTCAAGGCCGAAGAAGCCAACGGCAAGGAGTTCAACAGCATCTACCCGCGCAAGACGCTTCGCGTGTTCACCACGTATCGCTTCCCGGCCGCGTGGAGCAAGCTGACGGTGGGCGGCGGCGCCAACTGGGAAGGCAGCACGTGGACGGCCGATCCGACCGCTCCCGCCAACACGAACGGCCGGATCGAGCAGGATTCCTTCGCCCTCGTCAACCTGATGGCCCGCTACGACATCAACGACCGCCTGTCGGCCCAGCTGAACATCGACAACGCCTTCGACAAGAAGCATTACGCCATGTTTGCCGCCTTCAACGCCATCACCTACCAGGCGCCGCGCAGCGTGTCGGCCGTGCTGCGGTACCGGTTCTGATCCAGCTGCCAGCGCGCCTGGTGTCGGACATGATTTTCGGGAGCCGTTTGCCCGAAAATCGTGTGCGACACCGGTGTTCTCATGCACCTGCCGCGACCTGCGAGGAATACCGGTCGCAACCTCCGAGGAAAACCGGTGTCGCACACTTTTCCCGGGAAACCCGCCCGGCAAAAATGTTCGACACCAGCATGCGCCGCAGCCACCAGCGCGCGCCGCGGACTCTGTAAAAAAAAACGCGTCGCCGGCAAGCCGGCAACGCGCCAAATCCCCCAACGACAAAAAACCTTACAGCTTCCAGCGCATCGACAGGCCAATCACCCGGTCATAACGCCGGATATCGCGCGGATTGCTGGCGATGCCGTGGTAGTCGTGGTACTTGCGGTCATTCAGGTTTTCCACGTCCAGCGTGATACCGACCTTGTCGTTCACCTTGTAGGTGATCGACGCGTCGGCGGTCTTGATCGGATCGACGATCAGGTCGAAGCCCAGGCCGCGGTAGTTGTACGTGTCGACGAACTTCGAGCGCCAGTTGTAGGCGAGGCGGCCGGACCACGGGCCGCGCTCGTACAGTGCCACGATGTTGTAGGCGTTCTTGGACATGTTCACGAACGGGCTTTGCACGCCGCGGTCTTCCAGGTGCCCTTCCATGTACGTGTAGTTCGCCTCCAGCCCGAACCCGCCCAGCCACCCGGGCAGGAAGTCGTAGAACTGTCGGTAGGACAGTTCGATGCCCTTCAGCCTGCCCCCTTCCATATTGCGCGGCCGTTCCACTAGATAGCGCACACCATTCACCGATTCGAAGTCCTGGCGGCGGATCACGTAGTTCTTGAAATCGTGGTTGAACACGGTGGCCGTCACGCTGCCAGTCGGGGCGAAATACCATTCGGCCGCCACGTCGACATTGGTGCCTTCGATTGGCTTCAGGTCCGGGTTGCCGCCGTTGCCGTTCGGGTCCACCGTGCCGCCGCCGCCCGCGTTGTACGTGGTGCCCGGGTTGAAGTCGGCGAAGGCCGGACGCTGGATCGCCTTGCCGGCGTTCAGGCGCAGGATGACTTCGTCCGTGGCGTGGGCCTTCAAGGTCAGGTTCGGCAGCGCGTCGGTGCTGGTGGTCTTCTTGTTGACGGCCACCGGGTTCAGCACGCCGTTCGTCCAGATGCCGTTGAAGCCGTTCACGTCCAGCTCCGTGCGCACCACGCGCACGCCGGCCGTGCCTTCGACGGGCATGCCGGCGACGGTGAAGCCGAACTTCGTCTTGGCGTAGACGGCGCTGGTGTCTTCCTGGTTCGTGTACAGCGAATACGGGTCGGGCGCGCCCTTGCCGGCAGGGCGGCCGTACAGTTGGCGCAACTGGTCGATGTTCGAGTGCATGAAGCTGGCGCACGGCGTGATCCAGCTGGCCAGGCCGTAGTCGTTCGCCATCTCCATCGACTGGCAGGCGAAGCCCTGCAGCGAAGTCGGCGAAGGCAGTCCCGCCGGAGCGCCGATCTGGCCATTGCTCTCGTGCTGGTACTGCGCCTTGCGCTCGGCCAGGCGCACGCCGAAGCTGATCTCCTTCAGGAAGCCGTCCGTGCCGGGATTCCAGGTGGCATCCACGCGCCAGTCGTTCGACTGGCCGCGCGCATTGCTCCAGTTGTCGAAGAGTGTGTGCAGGCGATAGTTCGCCGCATTCGCCATGTCGTAGCCCGGATACGTGAAGTAGCCGCCGCCGTTGCGGTAGGTCTCGCCGGACACGGTTGGCGGCGATGTCAGCAGGTCGAGAATCGGGTAGTCCTGCTTCCACTTGCTGTTCGTGCGTGCCAGCTCGGTAGTGATGGTCCAGTCGTCGTTCACTTTCCAGCGTGCGCCGATGGCGCCCTGGTGGGTTTCCGAATCGTCGTTCGGCGCCTGCGTGGAGGACAGCGTGAAAGGATTGGAATTCGGGCTCGTCACGGTGGCCACCTGATTGGTACCCGGGATCAGCGTGTATTGCGAAGTCGGGCCCCAGCCCTGGTTGGCCACGAAGAACTGGCGCTGGGCATCGTGGTCGATGCGGGTAGACCAGCCTTCGGCGAACATCTCGAGGGCGCGGTTCGGGCGCCACTGGAAGGCCCAGTTGGCGGCCGTGCGCTCGCGCTTGCCCTGGTACAGCACGTGGCCCAGGTCGAACGGGCCGGTCACCGGCGAACCGGCGCCCAGCACCGCGGCCGGCGGCGAATTCCACGTCACCTCGTCGTGATAGTTCCCCTTCTGGTAGGACAGGCCCAGCAGCGCGCCGAACTCGCCGAACTCGCCTTTCCAGCGGTTGCTGATCGTGCCGGATGCCTGCGGGTCGTTGGTCTTGGACTTGTCGCGGTTTTCCACGCGTGCCTGCACGTTGGCGTTGAAACCGGCGAAGTCGAAGGGCCGCGCGGTGCGCACGTCGATCACGCCGGCCGTGCCGCCCTCCACCATCTCGGCGCCCTGCGTCTTGTACACGTCCACGCGCTGCAGCATCGTGGTCGGGATATCGGCCAGGTACAGGCTGCGATCGCGCGAGGTGTAGACTTCGCGGCCGTTCAGCAGCGTGACGAGCCCCGTCAGGCCGCGAATGACCACGTTCGATGCCTCGCCATACTCGCGGCGGATCTGCACGCCCGACACGCGGCCAAGGATCTCGGCCACGTTCTTGTCGGGGAACTTGCCGGCTTCCTCGGCGACGATCGAGTCGACCACCTCGTCGGAATTGCGCTTGATGGCCTGCGCGCTCTGGGCCGCGCGGCGCACGCCGGTCACGACCACCGTGGTGGCGTTGGCGGCCTGCTGTTCGGCCGCCACCTGCGCGTCCTGCGCCCATACCGACGCACCGGACAGGATGCCCGCGCCGGCCAGCACGGCAACCGACATCTTCATTTTCATTGGGCGAACGGATGGGCGAACCGAAGCGGTTTCAGTTGATTTCATGCTGCGTCTCCAGTTGTCTGTCATTTTTTTGTTCGTCGCCTTTGGCAACGATTTTGTGATGCTGCGAACCCATATTAGCTTCGGGAAATTACGCATCCAATCAAATTTTTCCCGTTTTCGATATCAAAATCGACATCAGCATCCGCATCGTTTGCTTCCGCCTGAGGGGCCCTGCAGGGTCTGCGGCGTTAGCGCATATCAAATGGTCAACCCTGCAGTTTCCGGGGTGTTTCGGCCGAGTAGTCACGCGGCGCGCCTGCAAACGATGCCAGCATTGGTTGCGCAATCACATCGCTATGCCTGCCTTGTTTTAACCGCCGAGCAGCGCACGTCACTAGCGATTGAGTAGTCATTCGCGTCTCGATTTCGCCACAATTTATCGCGCCGTCGACGGTGACCAAGGCGGTCATGGTGCAGGCCGCCATCGCCATCGCCGACCAGGTCGGCACATGCCGCGCCGAACGCCTGCTGCGCCGCGAAGCGCTGCCCGAGGCGGTGATCGCGCGGGTGCTGGCCGGCGAGGCGCAGCGGCGCAGGAATCTCCGCAATGCCTCGCCCGCCAAGGAAAACACGCCTGCGCCGAAGATTAACGATAATTAATGATTCAGACATCCTCCGTTTAGCCGCCGCCGGGCATAGTGCAGGCTTCGAGGATCCATCGTTAATTTGTCACCTGGACCGTTATGCCATTTCCATCCCTGCTGCGCCCCGCCGGCCTGGTTGCCACGGGCGCGCTTGTTACGTCCATTACGTTCGTCGCGGCCGCCCTGTCCGGCTGCGGCGCCGACTCGCCGCCCAAGAAGGCGTCCGCCGCGCCCGTCGTTTCCACCGTCACCGTCGAGCGCAGCAGCGTGCCGCTCGCGCTCGAACTGCCCGGCCGCACCGCGCCGTTCCTTCTGGCCGAGGTGCGCGCGCGGGTCGACGGCATCGTGCAGGATCGCCGCTTCGTCGAGGGCGCGGATGTGCGCAAGGGCGATCCGCTGTACCTGATCGATCCAGCCCCGTACCGCGCGGAACTGGCGAGCGCCCAGGCCACGCTGCAGCGCGCCAAGGCGAACGTGGTCAGTACCACCGCTCAACTGGAGCGCTACAAGGTGCTGGTGGGCGGCAATGCCGTCAGCAAGCAGGCGTTCGACAATGCCCAGGCGGCGCAATTGCAGGCGGCCGCCGACGTGGCCGCCGCCGAGGCGGCCGTGACCACGGCCCGCATCAACCTGGGCTATACCAGCGTCACGGCGCCGATCAGCGGGCGCAGCAGCGTATCGCAGGTCACGCAGGGCGCCTACGTGCAGGGCGGCTCGGCCACGCTGCTGACGACGATCCAGCAGCTCGATCCCATGTACGTGGACTTGCAGCAGTCGAGCGCCGAAGGCCTGGCGCTGCGGCGCGACATCGCCAACGGCAGCCTGAAGCTGGAAGGGACCGGCAAGGCCCGGGTGCGCCTGAAGCTGGAAGACGGCAGCACCTACGAACACCCCGGCGTGCTGGAGTACAGCGGCGTCACGGTGGACCGGGACACGGGCTCGGTGACCCTTCGGGCCCGCTTCCCGAACCCGGACAAGCTGCTGCTGCCCGGCATGTTCGTGCGCGCCAGCGTGGACCAGGGGGTGCGGCAGGGCGTGGTGCGCGTGCCCGCGCCGGCCGTGACGCGCACCCCGCAGGGCGAGGCGACCGTGATGCTGGTCGGCGCCGACAACAGGACGCAGGTGCGCACCGTGCAGGCGAGTTCCCTGGTCGACGGCCACTGGCTCGTGGAGCATGGCCTGAAGGATGGCGAACGGCTGATCGTGAGCGGGGTGCAGAAGCTGAAACCGGGCATCGTCGTCATGCCGCGCACCGTGCCGGCCTCGAGCATGGCCGCGGCACCCGCGGCCACCAGCCCCGCTCCAGCGCGCTGAGGTGACGACGCATGGCTAAATTCTTCATCCAGCGGCCGATCTTCGCGATCGTGATTTCGCTGCTGATCATGCTGGTGGGCGGCATCGCGCTGTACAAGATGCCGGTCGAGCAGTATCCGCCCGTCTCGCCGCCCGCGGTGCAGATCCAGGCCACCTTCCCCGGCGCCTCGGCCGAGACGATGGCCAACACCGTGGTGCAGGTGATCGAGCAGCAGATGACGGCGATCGACAACCTGCTGTACATGACCTCGACCACCGACGACACGGGCCAGTCCACTACCACCCTCACGTTCGCGCCCGGCACCGATCCGGACATCGCCCAGGTGCAGGTGCAGAACAAGCTGCGCTCGGCCGAACCGCGCCTGCCCAGCGAGGTGCAGCAGTCGGGCCTGCGCGTGACGAAATCGACGAGCGACTTCCTGATGGTGGCCGCCTTCGTTTCCGAAGACAACAGCATGACCAAGTTCGATATCGCCAACTACGTGGCCTCGAACATCCAGGACCCGCTGTCGCGCATTCCCGGCGTGGGCAGCATGAACGTGTTCGGCACGCAGTACGCGATGCGCATCTGGCTCGATCCCGTCAAGTTGACGAGCTACGCGCTTACGCCGCTGGACGTGAACCGCGCGATCCAGGCCCAGAACGTGCAGATTTCCGGCGGCCAGCTGGGCGGCTCGCCCGCGGTGGCCGGCCAGACGCTGTCCGCCACGATCAACCAGGCCAGCCTGCTGCGCACGCCCGAGGAATTCCGCCGCATCCTGCTGAAGGTGCAGCCGGATGGTTCGGCGGTGCGTATCGGCGACGTGGCGCGCGTGGCCCTGGGGCCGGAGAACTACAACGTGGACGTGCGCTACAGCGGCAAGCCCGCTTCGGGCATCGGCATCCAGCTGGGTCCCAACGCGAATGCGCTGACGACGGCCGACGCCGTACGCGCGCGTCTTGCCGAGCTCTCGGAATTCTTCCCGCACGGCCTGAAGGTCGTGTACCCGAACGACGTGACGCCGTTCATCGAAGTGTCGATCCATGAAGTGGTGGTGACGCTGTTCGAGGGCATCGCGCTGGTGTTCCTCGTGATGTACCTGTTCCTGCAGAATTTGCGCGCCACGCTGATCCCGTCGATCACCGTGCCGGTCGTGCTGCTCGGTACCTTCGGCATCATGTCGGCGCTGGGCTTCACCGTGAACACGCTGTCGATGTTCGGCCTCGTGCTGGCCATCGGCCTGCTGGTCGACGATGCAATCGTGGTCGTCGAGAATGTCGAGCGCGTGATGCACGAGGAAGGCCTGGAGCCGTATGAAGCCACGGAAAAGGCGATGAGCCAGATCACCAGCGCGCTGGTGGGCGTGGCTCTCGTGATCTCGGCGGTGTTCGTGCCGGTGGCCTTCTCCAGCGGCACCGTGGGCGCGATCTACCGCGAATTCTCGCTCACCGTCGTGGCCTCCATGCTGCTGTCCGTATTCATCGCGCTGACGCTCACCCCCGCGCTGTGCGCCACGCTGCTCAAGCGCCCGGACCCGGATCACTACGAGAAAGGCGGCTTCTTCGGCTGGTTCAACCGCGGCTTCGATGCGAGCCGCGACCGCTACCTGGGCGGCGTTGCCGCCGTCGTGCGCCGGCGCTGGCTGTGGATGGCGCTGTACGCCGTGCTGATCGGCGCGGTCGCCTTCCTGTTCCTGCGCCTGCCCGGCGGCTTCCTGCCGAAGGAAGACCAAGGTTATATGTTCGTGCAGGTGCAGACCCAGCCGGGCAACACGCTGGAAACCACCGGCAAGGTGCTGGAGGAAATCAACCAGTACCTGCTGAACGAGGAAAAGGCGATGGTCGATTCCACCTTCGCCACCATCGGCGCCAGCCAGCCGAACCGGGGCCAGAACCAGGGCCGCCTGTTCGTGCGGCTCAAGCCCTGGGACGAGCGCACGGCCGACGACCTTTCGGTGGGCGCCCTCTCCGCGCGCATCTCGGCGCGCTACGGCGATTACCAGGGCGCCCAGGTGACGGCAGTGGAGCCGCCGCCGATCCGCGGCCTGGGTTCGGCCACCGGGTTTTCGCTGCAGATGCAGGACCGCGGCGGCCTCGGCCACGAGGCGCTGGCCAAGGCCCGCGACCAGCTGCTGGAGCTGGCGAAGAACGAGCCGGCGCTGGCCCGCGTGCGCTTCTCCGGCCAGGCCGACAACGCGACGTACAAGATCGACATCGACCGCGAAAAGGCCGCGGCACTGGGCGTTTCGCTGACGGACGTGGACCAGACCTTCTCCACGGCCTGGGGCTCGCGCTACATCAACAACTTCCTCGATACCGACAACCGCATCAAGCGCGTGTACGTGATGGCCGATGCGCAGTACCGCATGAACCCGGAAGATATCCGCTACCTGCACGTGCGCAACGCGGCCGGCACCATGGTGCCCTTCTCCGCCTTCGCCAGCGCGCGCTGGACCTGGGGCGCGCCGGCCGTGCAGCGCTACAACGGCATCGCCTCGGCCGAGATCCTCGGCCAGCCGGCGCCCGGCCACAGCACGGGCGAGGCGATGAAGATCATGGAACGCCTGATGGGAGAACTGCCGGAGGGGATCGGCTACGAATGGAGCGGCATCTCGCTGCAGGAATCGCAGGCCGGCGCGCAGGCACCGCTGCTGTACGGCTTGTCGATCCTCGTCGTGTTCCTGTGCCTTGCGGCGCTGTATGAAAGCTGGGCGATCCCCATCTCGGTCATCATGGTGGTGCCGATCGGCGTGCTGGGCGCGCTCGGCGCGGCCACGCTGTTCGGGCTGGAAAACGATGTGTTCTTCCAGGTCGGCCTGCTGACGACCATCGGCCTGTCGGCCAAGAACGCGATCCTGATCGTGGAATTCGCCCGCGAACTGCAGATGGAAGGAAAAGGCGTGATGGAAGCGGCGATGGAAGCGGCCAAGCTGCGCCTGCGGCCAATCCTGATGACGTCGATGGCCTTCATGCTCGGCGTGCTGCCGCTGGCGCTCGCCAGCGGCGCCGGCGCCGGCAGCCAGAACGCGCTGGGCATCGGCGTGATCGGCGGCATGCTCACGGCCACCTTCCTGGCCACCTTCATGATCCCGCTGTTCTTCGTGCTCATCGCCGGCAAGTTCAGGGAAAGGCGGCGCACGCACCAACCGGCCGTGACCGCGACCATCGGCCAGGAGGTGAATTGATGATCCGCATGACGAAACTGACGTGCATCGCCGTCACCGCCGCGCTTGCCTCCGGCTGCGCACTGCAACCGGCCTACGAGCGGCCCGCCGACGCGGCACCCGCCGCCTACCCGACGGGACCGGCCTATGCTTCGGCCAACACGGCCAACACGACGGCTGCCGCCGACACGGGCTGGCGCGATTTCCTCGTCGATGAACGCCTGCGCCAGCTGGTGGGCATCGCGCTGGCCAACAACCAGGACTTGCAAATTGCCCTGGTGCGCGTCGGCCAGGCGCGCACGCAGCTGCAATTGCAGCGCAGCGCCGCCCTGCCCCAGGTGGACGTGGAAGCTTCCGGCACCCGCGGCAAGAGCGCAACCACGGGCAACGCGACCCACGGCAATTTCGCCGGCCTGGGTGCGGCGTGGGAAGTCGACCTGTTCGGCCGGCTGCAAAGCCTCACCGATGCGGCGCGCGAACAGTACCTGGCCACGGCCTACGGCCGGCAAGCCGCGCACATCCTGCTCGTGGCGCAGGTGGCCGAGCAATACCTGGCCATGCTGGCCTACGAGGAACAGCTGGCCGTGACCGGCGAAACGCTGGCGACGGCGCGCGAGTCGTACCGCATCGTCAAGCTGCAATTCGATACCGGCACCGTCTCGGAGCTCGATGAGACGCTGGCGCGCGGCACGGTGGAACAGGCGCTCGCGAACCACGCGGCGCAGCAGCGGCTGCGCGCCCAGGCGGAAAACGCGCTGGTGCAGTTGCTGGGCCAGCCGCTGCCGCCGGCCAGCGGCCCCGCGACGCCGCTGGACCGGCTGCCGCTGCTGGCCGACGTGCCGGCCGGCCTGCCCTCCGACCTGCTGCTGCGCCGGCCGGACGTGCTGCAAGCCGAGGCGCTGCTGCGCGCCGGGTACGCGAACATTGGCGCGGCGCGCGCGGCGTTCTTCCCGTCCATCCAACTGACGGCCAGCGCGGGCACCGCCAGCGCCGCCTTGAGCAGGCTGTTCGACGCGGGCACCGGCGTATGGTCGTTCGCGCCCAGCCTGGTGCTGCCTCTGTTCGACGGCGGCGCGCGGCAGGCGAACCTGGAAAATGCCCGCCTCGCGCGCGACATCGGCGTGGCCCAGTACCGGCAGTCGGTACAGGTCGCGTTCCGCGAAGTGGCGGACGGCCTGGCGGCGCGCGGCACCTACGGCACCGAGCTAGAAGCCCGCCGCCGCGACGTGGCCGCCCAGCAGCGCCGGCTGGAACTGGCCGAGCTGCTGTATTCGAGCGGCACCGGCGACTACCTCGGCGTGCTGACGGCGAAGACGGACCTGTACAATGCGCGCATTGCGCTGATCGCCGCGCGGCAGAACCAGCTCGCGGCCCTCGTGGGCCTGTACCGCGCACTGGGCGGCGGGTGGCTCGAACGCACCGGCGAGACGCCGGCGCGGGCGGATGCCGGCGTAGTCATTCCCGCCAGCTGAGACATCCACCGAAAACCGGTGTCGCACACCATTTCGCCAGAGCGAAATGGTGTGCGACACCAGGGGCGGCTGCTTTGGTGTCGTACACCTTTTCCGGGGCTTCATCCGGAAAAGGTGTACGACACCGGTTTTCCCCTGAAGAACCCCGAACAAGATGAAACTCCTCCTCGTCGAAGACAACGAGCGCGTCGCCCGCTTCGTCAAGAAAGGCCTGGCCGAAGCCGGCCACACGGTCGACCACGCCGATAACGGCCGCGATGGCATGTACCACGCCGTGAGCGAACCCTATGATGCGATCGTGATGGACCGCATGCTGCCAGGCGGGATCGACGGCCTGGCCATCGTGGAAGCGCTGCGCCAGCAGGGCAACCGTGTGCCGATCCTGATCCTTTCGGCGCTCGACGGCGTCGATGACCGCATCCTCGGCCTGAAAAGCGGCGGCGACGACTACCTGGTGAAACCGTTCGCGTTCGGCGAGCTGCTCGCCCGCCTGGACGCGCTGCTGCGCCGGTCGCAGCACCAGGCGGTGGAAACGTCGATCACCGTGGACGACCTTACCGTCGACATGCTCGCCCACAAGGTCACGCGCGCCGGCAAGCCGGTCGCCCTGCAGCCGCGCGAATTCAAGCTGCTCGAATACCTGATCCGCCACGCCAACCAGGTCGTCACGCGCACCATGCTGCTGGAGAATGTGTGGGACTACCACTTCGACCCGCAGACCAATGTGATCGACGTCCACATCAGCAAGCTGCGCCAGAAGATCGACGCGGGCTTCGACAAGCCGCTGCTGCGCACCGTGCGCAATGCCGGCTACATGCTGACCGACCAGCCGTGAGCTTGCCGCGATGCTGAGGCTGCCCGGCTTTTCCGCCCGCACGATCGCGATCGGCTACGCGCTCGTGAGCCTGCTGGTGCTGGCCATGTTCGCCGGCCCGCTGTGGCACGCGTGGCATACGAATATCCAGGAAGTGCGCACCGGGTTGCTGAACTCCGATGCGCAGCGCCTGGCCAACCTGTTCAACCGCAACGGCCCGTTGGCGCTGGCCGCCGCCATCGAGAGCCAGGTGGTGGGCGTCAACGACGGTGTACGCAAGATCATGCTGTTCACGGCGCCGAACGGCGTGAAACTGGCCGGCAACCTGCCCGGCTGGCCGGACGGCTTGCCGGAACGCGACGGCGCCGGCTCGGCCACGATCCACCTCGACGGCGTGCCGCGCCGCATCGAGCTGGTACGGGTGACCTTCGCCAGCGGCCACCGCCTGCTCATCGCCAGCAACCTGAACCGCTTCGACGAGCTGGAGCGCCTGTTCGTGTTTGGCCTGCTGGCGTGCGCGTTCACCGTGCTGGCCGGGGCAGCGCTGGGGGGCGTGATGATCCGCCGCGCCCTGCTCGCGCGCGTGCAGGGCATCAGCCAGACGACGGCCGCCATCATCGAAGGCAAGCTGTCGCGCCGGCTCGCCGAGCCGCACGATGGCGACGAGCTGCAATTGCTCACGCGCACCGTGAACCGCATGCTGGACCAGATCGAGCACCTCGTGACGGGCGTGCAGGACGTGTCGAACGCCATCGCGCACGACCTGCGCACGCCCCTGTCGGAGCTGCGTGCCCGGCTCGAGGAACTGGCCGTCACGCGCCCGAACGAAGAGGAGACGTTCGCCGAGATCGATGCCGCGATCGACGACGTCGACCGCGTGATGAACATCTTCAACGCACTGCTGCGCCTGGCCGAAATCGACAGCGGCAGCCGGCGCAACGGGTTCAAGCAGGTGGACGTGACGAGCCTGGCGGCCGAAGTGGTCGAGTTCTACACGCCGGTCGCGGAGCTGAAGAACATCACGCTGGGCTTCGCGCCGGGCAAGCCGTTGCAGGCCGTGGGCGACCCGGTCCTCCTCGCGCAGGCACTGGGCAACCTGGTCGAAAATGCGCTGAAGTTCGCACCCGAAGGGGGCACGATCGGCGTCTCGGCGCACAAGGCGCAGCGCGACGTGTTGGAGATCGTGGTGGCCGACAATGGCCCCGGCATCCAGGAAGACGAGCGGCCCCGCGTAGTCGAGCGCTTCTATCGCGGCGATGTGAGCCGGGGCACGCCGGGCGTCGGACTGGGCCTGAGCGTGGTTTCGGCCGTCGCCCGGCTGCATGGCGGCGCGCTGCTGCTGGCCGATAACCGGCCGGGCTTGCGTGCCACCTTGCAGGTGGCGGTCAGCCCGGCTGGTGGGATGCAGTGTTAGGCGGCGCTGCCGCTACTTTGGCTGGCGGCAGTGCGGCGGTAGCCAGGCAGGCTGCCTTCAGTCCGCGACCCTGTCCCGCCCCTCTTCCTTCGCCCGATACAGCGCTGCATCGGCGGCTTCGACCAGCAGTCGCGCCGATTCGGCCGGCCCGGGCCGGAACGATGCCACGCCGGCGCTGATCGTGACGATGCCCTTGCCGTTCGCCGGATGCGGCAGCGCCAGCGCGCCGACGGCGGCGCGGGCTGCCTCGGCGACCTGCCGGGCACCCGCCCTGTCGGTGTCCGGCAGCACGATCGCGAACTCCTCGCCCCCGAACCGCGCGGCGAGGTCGGCCGGCCGGTGGACGGCCGTCGCGATCGCGGCCGCGACCCGGCGCAGGCAATCGTCACCAGCCGCGTGGCCGAGCGAGTCGTTGTAGCGCTTGAAGAAATCCACGTCGATCATCACGAGGGCGACGCTGCCGCCTTCCCGCGCCGCGCGCCCCACCTCGGACGCCAGGCGCTCGTCCAGGCTGCGGCGGTTCGCCAGGCCCGTCAGGGCGTCGCTGTGGGCCATGCGGTCCAGCGCCGCATTCTTGGCTTCCAGGTCCGCCTGGGCGAGCCGCAAGCGCATTTCCAGTTGCTGCTTGTGGCGGATGTGCGCCAGCAGCCAGCCACCCAGTGCGTACAACGTGGCCAGCATGAAGACGATGGCGGCCGCTTCCTGCCGCGTGACCGTCCACCAGTCGGCCAGGATCTCATCCTTGGCCAGCGCGGCCACCACGACGACCGGGTAATCGGCCAGGCGGCGATAGCTGATCATGCGTTCGGCGCCGTCGAAGTCTGTCGCCAGCATCACCGTATCGCGCGCGCTGCCGGTCTGCCGCATGTGCTCGAACAGCGGCGAGTTCGCCACGGAAGTGCCCACGCGGTCCTTCCCGGAGCGGCTCCCGATCACCACCGTGCCGTCCTTCATCGCCAGGAGCATGGCGCCTTGTTTGCCGACGGCGAAGCGGCGGAAATAGCGCTCGAAGTAACTCACCGGAATGGTGGCCAGTACGATCCCCGCGAAGTTGCCGTTACGGTCATCGAAGCGGCGCGACAGCGTGACCTCCCATTCGCCGTCGGTCCGGCTGACGATCGGCGGCCCGACGTGCACCTCGCGAGTCGCGTGCTCGCGGTGATGGGCGAAATAGGGCCGGTCGCCGATGGTGACGTGCCACGCCGGGCGCTTGTCGGAAGAAATCAGCAGTTCCCCACGCGCGCCGTACACGAACATGCCGTGCAGCGCCGAGTTCTTCTTCCCCAGCCGGGTCCGCATGTAGTCGCGAAGCCGGATCCGCTCCGCCGCTTCGGCAATGCCATCTGTCTCGACGCGTTCGACGAGGCCGTCGATCAGCCACGAAACGGTGTTCAGGGTACCTTCGGCATGCTCGTCGGCCGCCAGCGCGATGTTTTCCACGGCCACCGCGCTCTGGCCCAGCTGGCTTTTCCATGCCGTGTAGCGGCTCCAGGTTTCGATGACAGTGAAGAAGAACGTGACCGCACACAGGATCGACACGGTCGCCCGTGCCGCCGCGGAGCTCGGCTTCGGAGCGTAGCCCAGGGCGGCGGCAGGAACGGCATGGGACTTGGCAGGCAAGCTGATCGAGTGGGACACGGCGGCGAAATAAAGGCTGAACGATGATTTCGGCGTTTTTTCGGCCGTCCAGCCGGCAGGATAGCATGGCTGCCGGGCGCGGCAATGCGGCAGGAAACCATTGTATCCCATTGGCAACACCAACAACCGGACATCCGTTGCCGGCCTGGCATGACGAAGCCTCAGAGGCTCTGGGGGACCTTGGCGACTTGCCGTTTCCCGCTCTCCCGGAAATCGGCAAGCGCGATTTCCGCTTGCCATACCGCGGCGTCGCGCTGGAACGTGATGTGCAGCCGCCCGTCGGCAACGCGGCGGGACAGTACGCGCACGCCGCGCAGCACGGTCGTCAGCTCCTTGCCGTCGGGCCGGGCCAGCCCCACGTCGACCGGGCCGCCATGCGTTGCCGATTGGCTGCCGGCCCGAATGGCGTTGAATTCGACATAGATCGCCAGCGTTTCCGAGTCGTTGGCATCGCGGCTCGCTTCCGGCAGTTCATGCAGTGCATGCACGATGTTCTTGTGGTCCTTGAACAGCCACCGGCCCGTGGTCTCACCATCGCTGATAAACAGAACGTTGCGTGCAACGTCCTTTCGCCGGCTGCCATAGCTGCCCACCGAACCTGTGCTGGTGATCAGCCGGAGCATGTCGGTCCGCGCCGATTCGATGCGCTCGGCGTCGGTGAAGTCCAGGTCCACCGTCTCGCTCTCTCCGGCCGCAGTATCCACGACCTGGGGCGGCGCGGTGGGACCGGTCGGCGCGCTCGGGCGACTTTCCCACCACAAGAACGCCATGAAACCCGCGCCGGCCAATAACAGCAGCGACAGGACAACGCTGTTCAAACGCCTGATGAAGTTGAAGAACCGGTCGGTCCGGCTGGGTGGGGAAGTCATCGGCCGACCACCGCGAACGCGACGATGGCAATGCCGGCAACGAGGAGCGCGCCAGCGGCCATGCGCATGGCGCGGTATCGTTTCATCACCAGTGGACCGGCGATTTGCAGAATCAGGTCGAGCAAGAAATTTCTCCTTCCGATGGGATTGTTGTCGATCATATACTGCCCAGCAGAACTTCTCAAAACGGTGCCCTGGCGACGCCCTCGCGCTAAACGCCCAGCCATCGCAGCAGCAGCGGGATCAAGCCCGGTGCCAGCAAGGCCGTCACCACCCCGTTCAACCCCATCCCCAGCCCGGCAAACGCGCCCATCTCCGCACTGACCTGGAAGGCTCTCGCGGTGCCGATGCCGTGCGACGCCACGCCCAGCGCGAAGCCGCGCACCTCGTGCGAGGCGATCTTCATCCAGCCGAACAGGAAGCGCGCCGTGACCGCGCCGAAGATGCCCGTGCCGATCACCAGCACGGCCGTCAGCGACGGCAGGCCGCCCAGCCGTTCCGAGACGGCCATGGCGATCGGCGTGGTGGCCGACTTCGGGCCGATCGAGCGGGCCAGTTGCGCGGAGCCGCCCAGCGCCACGGTGATGCACACGGCCGATGCGATGGCCGTGACGGAACCGCACAGCAGTGCCACCGACAGCGGCGCGAAGGCGCGCCGCAGGCGCGGCAACTGGCGCACCAGCGGCACGGCCAGCGCCACGGTGGCGGGGCCGAGCAGGAAGTGCACGAACTGGGCGCCGGCAAAGTAGCGCTCGTACGACATGCCGGACAGCCACAGGGCCGCGCAAACGAAGGCGATGGCGATCGCCACGGGGTTTGCCAGCGGCGAGAACTTGCAGCGCGCGTAGATGGCTTGCGCCACCGCGTAGGCGCACAAGGTCAGCGTAAGCCCCAGCAGCGGCGAGGCGCTGAGGTAGACCCAGAAGGAACGCAGTTCGGCCAGCTCAAACATCGCGGTCCTTCGGCATCAGCGCGCGCAGCACGAGGGCCGTTACGGCCAGCGTCAGCAGCGTGCTGCCCGCCAGGCCCGCCAGCAGTGCCAGCCAGTGGCCGCTGCTGGACGATGCCGCCGCCACGATGCCCACGCCGGCCGGCACGAACAGCAGCGACAGGTGGCGCAGCAATTCGTTGGCATCCCTCTCGATGCGCTCCAGCAGGGCCGGCGAGGCCACCAGCGCCCCGAACAGCAGCAGCATGCCGGCCACCGGGCCGGGAATGGGCAGGTGCAGCACATAGACGATGCCCTCCCCCAGGCACTGGAACAGCAGCAGGATGGTGAAACTGACGAGCATTGGTCTTCCTTCCAGATCTCAAGTATGACGAGCGTAGCAAAATCTATTCGCCGAACGCGTCCGCCACCAGCGTGCGCAGCCAGCGGTTGCCTTCGTCCTGGTTGTAGCGCCGGTGCCAGAACACGTTCGTTTGCAGCGCCGCCAGCCGCAGCGGCGACTTCACGTACACGAGGCCGAACGGGGCGGCGGCCCGCTCGGCCAGTTTCTGCGGCACCGTCACCACCAGGTCCGTGGTGCTCACGATATAGGGCGCGGCCGAGAAATGCGGCACCGAAAAGCTGGCGGAGGCGAGGATGCCCGCCTTTTGCAATGCGGTGTTGATGCGGTCGTAAGGGCTTTCCAGCGCCGCCACGACCAGATGCCGCGCGGCGGTGAAACGCTTCATCGTCAGCGGTTCCGCCGCCAGCGGGTGGCCGGTCCGGAACAGGCTCACGTACTCCTGCCGGAACAGGCGGCGCTGATACAGCGCGCCGGGCGCGTCGTCGAAGGCGCCGATGGCCAGGTCGATGCGGCCCGCCTCCATCTCGGCACGCAAGACCGCCGTGCCCACCCGCACGGAGGCGATCTGCACGCCCGGCGCGACAGCGCCGCACAACTCGATGAGGCGGGGCATGAAGTACACCTCGCCCACGTCCGTCATCGCGATCGTGAAGCGGCGGCGGCTGCCCGCCGGGTCGAAGGCCTGCGCCGGTGCCAGCGCCTGTTCCAGGTGCGACAGGGCCGCGGCCACCGGTTCGGCCATGCGTTCGGCATAGGGGGTCGGCTGCATGCCGGTCGCGGTGCGCACGAACAGTTCGTCGCCGGTGGCGCGGCGCAGGCGCGCCAGTGCATTGCTGACCGCCGATTGCGTCAGGCGCAGTCGCCGCGCCGCGGCCGAGATCTGCCGCTCGCGGAACACTTCCTGGAACACCAGCAGCAGGTTCAGGTCCAGCTCGCGCAATTCCATCGTGGGGTTGCCGCTCTATTGATATCGTAAATAAAGCGCATTTTCTCATTCACCGCGCAAATGGTCTACAGTGCCGTTCACGCATTCCAATCCCAGGAGACGACGTGAACACGACCGACCTGCACCCCGGTTACCTGTCCGGCTTTGGCAACGAATTCGCCACCGAGGCGCTACCCGGTGCCCTGCCGCCCCACCGCAACTCGCCCCAGCGCGCCGCCTACGGCCTGTATGCCGAGCAATTGTCGGGCACGGCCTTCACGGCTCCGCGCGCGCACAACCGCCGCAGCTGGCTGTATCGCATCCGCCCGGCCGCCGTCCATCAACCCTTCACCCGCACCGACAACGGCCGCATCGTGAGCCGGTTCGACGAAGTGCCCGTGCCGCCGAACCAGCTGCGCTGGGACCCGCTGCCGCCGCCCGTCGCGCCCACCGACTTCATCGACGGCTGGGTGACGATGGCCGGCAATGCCGGCGTGGCGATCCACCTCTACGCGGCGAACAAGCCGATGGAAGGCCGCTACTTCTACGATGCCGACGGCGAATTGCTGATCGTGCCCCAGGAAGGCCGGCTGCGCATCGCCACCGAATTCGGCATCGTCGACGTGGAACCGCAGGAAATCGCCGTGATCCCGCGCGGCGTGCGCTTCCAGGTCACCTTGCCCGACGGCGCGGCGCGCGGCTACCTCTGCGAGAACTTCGGCGCCCTGCTCCAATTGCCCGACCTGGGTCCGATCGGTTCAAACGGCCTGGCCAATCCGCGCGATTTCCTGACGCCCCAGGCCGCCTATGAAGACCGCGAGGGCGACTTCGAGCTGGTCGCCAAGTTCGCGGGCAACCTGTGGCGTGCCGACGTCAAGCACTCGCCGCTCGACGTGGTCGCTTGGCACGGCAACTACGCGCCCTACAAATACGACTTGCGCCACTTCAACACGATCGGCTCGATCAGCTACGACCACCCCGACCCGTCGATCTTCCTCGTGCTGCAGGCGCCGAGCGACACGCCGGGCGTCGATACGCTGGACTTCGTGATTTTCCCGCCCCGCTGGCTGGCCGCCGAGAACACTTTCCGCCCGCCCTGGTTCCACCGCAACGTGGCCAGTGAATTCATGGGCCTGATCGCCGGCGAATACGACGCCAAGGCCGAGGGTTTCCGCCCCGGCGGCGCCAGCCTGCACAACTGCATGAGCGGTCACGGGCCGGACGCCGCCACGTTCGAGAAAGCCAGCGCGGCCGATACGAGCAAGCCCCACAAGGTCGATGCCACGATGGCGTTCATGTTCGAGACGCGCGACGTGATCCGCCCTACCGCGTACGCGCTGGCGTCGCCGCAGCTGCAATCGAACTACCATGAATGCTGGGCCGGCATCCGCAAACACTTCAACGCATCGAAAGCATGACGCACATGACCATGACCTTGAACGAGACCCACGACCCGTCGCTGACCAGCTGGGTTGCATCGGCGAACGATCCCGCCGGCGACTTCCCGATCCAGAACCTGCCCTTCGCCGTGTTCCGGCGCGCCGGCAGCAACGAAGCCTTTCGTGGCGGCGTGGCGATCGGCGACCAGGTGCTGGACCTGGCGGCGCTCGGCGACGCGGCTTTGGCCTTTGGCGAGGAAGCCCGCGCCGCCCTGGCACTGGCCGCCCGCGACACGCTGAACGACTTCATGGCGGCCGGCCCGGCGGCGTGGTCGGCGCTGCGCCTGGCGCTGTCGCGGCTGTTGCGCAGCGGCGCGTCCGAGCTGCCGCAGGCGCTGGTGCCCCAGGCGGGCGCGGAGTTCACGTTACCGGCGCGCATCGGCGACTACACGGACTTCTACACGTCGATCCACCATGCCACCGCCGTCGGCCGCCTGTTCCGCCCCGATGAGCCACTGCTGCCGAACTACAAGTGGGTACCGATCGGCTACCACGGCCGAGCCTCGTCGATCGGCGTATCCGGCCAGGCCTTCCCGCGCCCGAAAGGCCAGACGCGCCCGACCACGGGCGGCAGCGAGCCCCACTTCGGGCCCAGCCGCCGGCTCGACTACGAGCTGGAAGTCGGCATCTTCATCGGCAGCGGCAATGCCGATGGCGAGCCGATCGCCGTGGCGGACGCCGACGCGCACGTGTTCGGCCTGTGCCTGCTGAACGACTGGTCGGCGCGCGACCTGCAGGCCTGGGAATACCAGCCGCTGGGACCTTTCCTGGCCAAGAATTTTGCGACGACCATCTCGCCGTGGATCGTGACGACCGAGGCGCTCGCCCCTTACCGCGCAGCCTGGAAGCGCGACGCGGCCGATCCCCAGCCGCTGCCCTACCTCGACTATCCGGCACTGCGCGACTCGGGTGCCTTCGACATCGAGCTCGAGGTGCTGCTGCGTACCGCGGCCATGCGAGAAAATGGCCAGCCGGCAGTCTCCATCTCGCGCTCGAACTTCCGCGATTCCTACTGGAGCGTGGCGCAGATGGTGGCGCACCACACGGTGAACGGTTGCGGCCTGCGGCCGGGCGACCTGCTGGGTTCGGGCACCCAGTCCGGGCCCGAGCCCGAAGCTGCCGGCTCGCTGCTCGAACTGTCCGGCGGTGGCAAGGCCGCGCTGACGCTGCCGAACGGCGAACAGCGCACCTTCCTGGAAGACGGCGACACGGTCGTGCTGCGCGGCCGCGCCGTGCGCCCGGGCCTGCCGCGCATCGGCTTCGGCGAGGCGGCCGGCACGGTGTTGCCAGCCCGCTGAAAGCGCGCGCCCGGCCACGCGGCGCGAGCGCAACCCTGCTACACTCACATCTATACCATCCGGGCTGGCATTGCCCGGATTCTCCGCAACCTCATCGGAAGGTGGTGGAATATGGAGACGAGCGTACAGCAACGCAACAATATAAAGGCATGGGGCAGCGGCCCCGCCACACTGCTCTTCGCACACGGTTTCGGCTGCGACCAGTCGATGTGGCGCTTCCTCGTGCCCGCCTTCCAGGACCGCTACCGCATCGTGCTGTTCGACGCGGTCGGCTGCGGAGGCTCGGACTGGAGCGCCTATGACCGGCACAAGTACGGTTCGCTGCACGGCTACGCCCGGGACGTGCTGGAAATCGCCGACGCATTCGCTGCTGGCCCTGTCGTGTTCGTTGGCCACTCGGTGGCATCGATGATCGGCTTGCTGGCCACGATCGAGCGGCCCGACCGTTTCGCGGGCCAGGTGATGGTGAGCCCTTCACCCTGCTACCTCAACGATGGCGACTACCACGGTGGCTTTTCGCTGCTCGACATCGAAGACATGCTGCAGACGATCACCGACAATTACGTTGCCTGGGCCCGCGCCGCGGCGCCGGCCATCATGGGCGCGCCGGATCACCCTGAACTGGGCAGCGAACTGGCCGACAGCTTCTGCCGCGCCGACCCGACCATCGCCGCGCATTTCGCCCGCGTCACCTTCCTGTCGGATCACCGGGCCGACCTGCCGCGTTCGGCCACGCCCTCCCTGATCCTCCAATGCACCGAAGACCTGATCGCGCCGCCCTCGGTTGGCCAGTACATGCACGGGGCGCTGGCGGGAAGCGTGCTGCGCATGATCGACAATATCGGCCATTGTCCTCACATGAGCGCGCCACGTGCGAGTGCCGACGCCATCGGGGTTTTCCTGCGGCACGCGATCGGCTGAACCATGTCCGACACTCCCGAACCCCTGACGCTGCCCGCCTCGGGCGACCTGTTCGTCCACGCGCCGTGCGCCTTGCTGCTCACGGACACGGAAGGCGCGATCCTGCGCGTCAACGCCACGGCCGTGGCCTGGCTCGGCTATTCCGAGCGGGAGCTGGTGGGCGGCATGGACCTGCTGGAGCTGTTCAGCATCGGCGGCGGCGTGTATTACCAGAGTCACTGCCTGCCGCTGCTGCAGCTGCAGCAGTCGGTCAGCGAGGTACAGATCGACCTGGTGCGGCGCGACGGCACCCGCGTGCCGGCCCTGCTCAACGTGGCCCGGCAACGTTTCGAAGCGGGGTTGCTCGACCAGGTGGCGATCTTCGTGGCCGGCGACCGGCGCGCGTACGAACGCGAATTGCAGCGCGTGCGGGCCGAAGCCCACGCGGCACTGGCCGCCAGGGAAGATGTCGAGGAAAAGCTGCGCACGGCGATCCGCGAGCTGTCGACGGCGGAACAGCGCCGCGCCGACTTCCTGCTCACGCTCTGCCACGACCTGCGCAATCCGCTGGCCCCGATGCGCAGCGGGGTCGACCTCATGAAAGCCACGCTGCCGCCGGAACACCCGGCGGCCCGCTTCGTGGCGATTTTCGACCGCCAGTTGCGCCAGCTGGTACGCGCCATCGACGAGCTGGCCGAAACGGCGCGGTACACGCGGAAGTAAAGCCTACCGCAGCAGCTTGTCGAGCGTGATCGGCAGGTCGCGCACCCGCACCCCGCAGGCGTTGTAGATCGCATTCGCGACCGCCGCCGCCGTACCGGTGATGCCGATCTCGCCGATGCCGCGCGCGCCGGCCGGCGCGTGCGGATCGGGAATATCCGTCCACATCACGTCGATCGGGGGCACGTCCAGGTGGACAGGCACGTGGTAGTCCGACAGGTTCGGGTTCATCACGCGGCCATTGCGCTCGTCGAACTGCGTTTCTTCCATCAGCGCCATGCCCATGCCCATGATCATGCCGCCGCGGAACTGGCTCGCTGCCGTCTTCGCGTTCAGGATGCGGCCGCAGTCGAACGACCCCAGCAGGCGGGCCACGCGCGGCTCGCCCGTCACCGCGTTCACGCGCGCCTCGCAGAAGATCGCCCCCGTCGAGTGCATCGACCAGTGGCGCAGTTCCAGCGGCGGCGGCGCCTGGCCTTCGACCTGCAGCTCGTCCACGCCCGCGCGCGCGAGCAGCTCGGCATAGCTGGCGAAGCGCGCCGGGTCGTCGGCCTTGCACAAGCCGCCGTTCACACCGCGCACCTGGTCGAAGTACAGGCCTTCGATCAGGGTACCCTTGCCGCCCAGCCGCAGCAGGTCCGTCAGCAGGCCGCGCAGTGCCGCCACGACGCCGCGGCCGATGGACGCCGTCTGCTGCGATCCGCCGGCCAGGATGGTGCCGGGAAAGGCCGAATCGCCGTAGGCCACCGTCACGTTCGGCAGCGGTACGCCGAGCCGTGCGGCCACCACCTGGGCCTGCACGGTGGCCGTTCCCATGCCCATCTCGTGCGCCGCCACCTCCACGCGCACTTTCGCCTCGCGCGTGATCGTGATGCGGGCCGCCCCGCCGGACATGCGGTAGTACGGATACGTGGCCGTGGCGCAGCCCAGGCCCACCAGCCATTCCCCCTCGCGGCGCATGCGCGGGCGCGCGTGCCGTTGCGCCCAGCCGAAGCGCTCGGCGCCCATCCGGTAGGCTTCCACCAGGTGGTGCGAGGAGAACGGCATGCCCGTGGTGGGGTCTTTTTCGGGGTCGTTGCGGCGGCGCAGCTCCACCGGGTCGATATCGAGCTTTTCGGCCAGCTCGTCGATCGCGCATTCCAGCGCGAACGAGCCGGGCGCCTCGCCGGGTGCGCGCATGAAGGTGTTGGCCACCATGTTCATGCGCACGGCCTGCACGTTCAGCCGGAAGCTGCCCGCCGCGTACAGCGACCTGGCCGGCATGATGAACGGTTCGGCCATGCCGTTATGCGGCGTCATCGCCACCACGCCTTCCTGGATCAGCGCCGTGAAGCGTCCGTCCGCATCGGCACCGATGGCCACGCGCTGTTCCGTCAGCGTGCGGCCGCCCACGATGCGGTACACGCCCTCGCGCGACAGCGCCAGGCGCACCGGCCGGCCGGCCAGCTTCGCCGCCGCCGCGGCCAGCACCTGGTGCTGCCACAGCAGCTTGCCGCCGAAGCCGCCGCCGACGAAGGGCGACGTCACATGCACCTGCTTTTCCTCGATGCCGAACGCCTGCGCCAGCGACCAGGCGGTATTCGTTACCGCCTGCGAAGCGTCGTGCAGGCGCAGTTCGTCGCCATGCCATGCCACCGTCACGCCGTGCAGTTCGATTGCGTTATGGTTCAGGCGGGGCGTGTGGTAGACGGCGTCGGTTCGATATGCCGACGCGGCGAGCGCGGCTTCGGCATCGCCAATCTCCACGTGCTGGGGCTCGCCCTGGAAAGACGTGTCCTCGAGCCCGTTCGCCTTCGCCTCGGCGAGCGAGGTGACGCCCGGCTCCTCGTGGTACGTGACGCGCACCAGCGACTTGGCATGGTCGGCCTGCTCCTGCGTTTCCGCCAGCACCAGCGCCACAGGCTGGCCGTTCCAGTGCACGCCATCGTCCTGGAAGACGGGCAGGTCGTCGGGATGCGCCGCCTTGGGCTTCGTGAAGATCATCGGCACCGGGTTCATGCGCGGCGCGTTCTTGTACGTCATCACGAGCACGACGCCGGGCGCCGCTTGCGCCGCGGCGGTGTCGAGCGTGGCAATGCGCCCTTTGGCGATGGTGCTGTAGACGAGGGCCGCGTAGGCCATGCGGTCGAGGGCGAACTCCGCGGCGAACGGGGCGGCGCCGCGCACTTTCACGGTGCCATCGACGCGCGGCACGGGCGCGCCGATCAGTTCATGCCCCGCATCGATCAGCGGGTCTGGCGTGCCGCCGGGAATCAACGCATCCGGCGCGAGTTCGACGGCCTTCTGCATCGCCGTCTGCACGGCTTTCTGCACGATATTCATCGGCGGCTCCTTCAGGAACGGGTATCGACCAGGCCGCTCAGCACGGCCACGATGCTGCGCTGCGCCAGGTCGACCTTGAAGGCGTTGTCGCGCAGCGGGCGGGCGTCCGCCAGCTCGGCGGCGGCGGCGGCGTTGAACAGGTCTTCGGTGGCGGGCCGGCCCTTGAGCATCCGCTCGGCCGTCCAGGCGCGCCACGGCTTGTGCGCCACGCCCCCCAGCGCCACGCGCACGTCGCGCACCACGCCATCATGCACGTCGAGCGCGGCGGCCACGGACACCAGGGCGAATGCATAGCTGGCCCGGTCGCGCACCTTGCGGTAGGCCGAGCGCGCGGCGAAGGCCAGCGGCGGAATCTCGATGGCGGTAATCAGTTCCCCTGGTTGCAGGACCGTTTCGCGTTCAGGGTGGTCTTCCGGCAGCAGGTGGAAATCGTTCAGCGCGACGGTGCGCGCGCCGCCGGTGCCCTGCAAGTGGACGGTTGCATCGAGCGCCGCCAGCGCCACCGCCATGTCGGACGGATGCGTGGCCACGCAATGCCCGGAGGCTCCGAGGATCGCATGCATGCGGTTGAAGCCGTGCAGCGCGTCGCAGCCCTGCCCCGGTTCGCGCTTGTTGCAGCGGGAACCGTCGTTGTCATAGAAATAGCCGCAGCGGGTGCGCTGCAGCAGGTTGCCGCCCACCGTCGCCATATTGCGGATCTGCGCGGAGGCGCCGGCCGTGATCGCCCGCGTCAGCAGCGGGAAGCAGGTGCGCACGGCCCGGTGCTCGGCCACCGCCGTGTTCTTCGCCGCGGCACCGATGAGCAGGCCGCCGTCCGGCCGTTCCTCGATCGCGGCGGACAGGCCCGTCACGTCGACCAGCGCGACGGGATGCTCGACGGTCTCGCGCATCAGGTCGATCAGGTTGGTGCCGCCGCCCAGGTATTTGGTGCCCGGCGCCGTCCCGCGCAGTACGGCGTCGCCGGGCGTGGCGGCGCGCGCAAAGGTAAAGGGCGTCATGGCGCCTCCTTGCCGTGGTGTTCGGTGACGGCATCGACGATGCCGTTGTAGGCGCCGCAGCGGCACAGGTTGCCGCTCATGCGCTCGCGCACCTCGTCATGGTTGAGCTCGACCGTTTCGGCGGCCAGGTCCTCGGTCACGTAGCTGGGCACGCCACGCCGCAGCTCGGCCGCCATGCCCAGCGCCGAGCAGATCTGGCCGGGCGTGCAATAGCCGCACTGGAAGCCGTCGTGCGCGATGAACGCCTGCTGCAACGGGTGCAGCGCGCCATCGGCGGCCAGCCCCTCGATCGACGTGATCGCCCGGCCTTCGTACTGCACGGCGAGCGCGAGGCAGGAGAGAATGCGCTGCTCGCCATCGACGAGCACGGTGCAGGCGCCGCAGGCGCCCTGGTTGCAGCCCTTCTTGGTACCGGAAAGGTGCAGGGTCTCCCGCAGCATGTCGAGCAGCGACACGCGCGGGTCGGCAGGCAATGGCACCGGGGCGCCATTGATGGTGATGGTGGCTGACATCGGCATATCCTTTTGAAAGGCGTGGAAAGGACCGGTTTGTGACCGGCTGGCGATGGACAGCTACCAAGTGTAAGCTTGCGAAAACGTTTGCGGCGCCGCGTTGGGATCACGGGGCCGCTGGCATCTCGCGGTCCACCAGTTCGCGAATGTAGGCGTCGATCGTGATGCGGCCACGGATCGCGTCGTCGGGCATGTCGAGGCTGTCCAGCGAGATGCCGGTCATGCGGGCGTACGATTCGGCGGCAGGCCGCGAGAAGCCGAGCGAGCGGAACGTATCCACCCATTGGTCGCGCGGCACCACCTCTACGCGAACCTGGCGTTGCAGCGCCTCGGCAAAGGCGGCCGCCACGTCGTTTGCACTGTAGCGCTCGGGGCCCTCGACGTACATCACCCCGGTATCGTCGACCGACGACAGCAGGCGCCGCGCGGCGGCCTCGCCGAGGTCGCGGGGCGCAACCATCGGCAAACGCAAGTCGGCCGGGAAAAACGATGTCAGCGTACCGGTTTCGCGGATCGCTTCCAGCTGGCCGTCCCAATTGCTCATGTAGAAGCCGGCACGATTGAAGGCCGCCGGGATCGGACCGCGGCGCAGCCCTTCCTCCAGCTCCCACAGAACGTTCAGGTCGCCGAGCCGTTCGCCGGGCCGGGCACCTCCCGTGGACGCGGCAACCACTTTTTCAAGGCCGCACAAGGCGAGCGCATTCAGGATGCACGCCACACTCTCTCGTTCGGCCGTATCCGTATCCTGGCCGACCGGCGCCGGCGGGTTCAGCAGGAATGCGCGCCGGCCCTGCCGGAACACTGCCCGCAAGCTCTCCGGATCGTTGACGTCCGCCACGGCCGCGTTTCTTCCGGCGGATCGCCAGCGCCCGGCCTGTTGCGGATCGTGCGTGACAGCGATGATGTCGTGACCCTGTCCGGTCAGGACATTGGCCACTTCCGCACCCACGTGGCCAGATGCTCCCATGATGACAAACATAGCGCCTCCTTCTGCTTGGTGAGAGGCAGATGGTAGTCCAGCCCTCCTGACAGTTCGCGGCAGGAGCGTTCAATCCGTCATCCACGGCGCTTGCACATTGCTAGTGTTGCGCTCAGCTTACAACACCGCTCGATCAGAGGAGGGAGTTGCCATTCAGTTTCATGCCGACGCAGCAGTGCGCAACACAGCAACTGCCCGTACCGAGGGGCGAGCATGAGGTCCGGCAGACCGGTTTCGGCCGACTGTCCGCCTCAGCTCCGGTCGACGATCCTGGATATCCGGCCGCCATCGAAGGCGAATTCGGATTCGCCGGCCAGGTCAAGCACTGTTCCAGCACATGGCCCGTCCGGTATATCCACGGCAAGCATGCCGCGGTAGGCAATGCTCACGATGACGGCGGCCTGGCTTTCCTTGACGGCAGTGATGCGCTGTTCGCGTTCGGAGAACATCGCCCTGGCCTGTTCCGCGAGCTGTCTGAACTCGTCGATGCCCGAAGCCTCGGCAGTGAGCTGATTGCCTGACCAGTTTTCGAAGCGCACGTCCGGCGACAGCAGCGCCAGCATGCCCTCGACGTCGAACGCATTGTAGGCAGCGATGTATTTCTGGATCACCCGGGTGTGCTCGTTTGCCTGCATATCTGTCCCTCGAAGAATTGATGGCCTAACGATATCAGCGTGATGACATGCTTGCAATCTTCAGCTGCCCGGTGTCCAGAGTAGACTCCAGTAAGGCCGCGATCCAAACAGCCTCATCAGCTACACCACGGCACCACTGAATGCGTCCGGCCGTCGCGCCAGCAGCTGGGAAAGCCGCTGGAGCCCTGCCCGCAATTGCCCACGATCCTTGATGCTGCCCAAGGAAATCCTGATCGCATTCACGGAACCACCGTCAATGGCGAATGCCTCCGCCGCCGTGACCGCCACGCCCTCGCTGCCGGCCGCCCGCGCAAGCTGGGAGGAGTTCCAATACGCCGGCAACTCGATCCATACGTGCAGCCCGTCGCCAGCGCCGGTGCAGCGCCCGGCAAGAACATCGCGCGCCATCCGATGGCGCAGGCGCACCTCGCTGCGCACGCCCTCCATCAATCTGAATGCCGAACCGTCGAGTATCCATTGCGTGGCCAGCGCGGCCGTCAGCGGAGCGGTCATCAGGGCGAACGATCGCAGCGCGGCCAGGAAACGCTCCCGTACCTGTGCATCGCGCACCAGCACGAAGGCGACCCGCAAGCCGGGCGTCAGGCATTTCGCCAGCGTCGAGATGTAATAGACATGGTCCGGGGCCAGGGTGGCGATGGGCGGCGGCGGGCCTTCGGCAAGAAGCCAGTACGGATCGTCTTCGACGATGCGCACGTTGCAGCGCTTCGCAATGGCGGCGAGTTCCTTTCGACGGCGCTCCGGAACGGTCATTGCGGTCGGGTTCTGCAAGGTCGGATTGAGGTAGACCAGCTCCGGCTTGTGTGCGCGGCAGGCTTCCTCGAGCAACTCGGGCACCATTCCGTGCCTGTCCGCTCCCACCGCAACGATGTGCCGGCCGAACTGCGTCGCCGCGGCGCGCAAGCCGGGATAACTCATTGGCTCGGCAAGGATGACGCCGCCGGGCTCGGTCAGCGCAAGCATCAATGCGGCAATCGCTGCCTGCGCGCCAGGGCAGACGACGAGCTGCCCATGATCCAGTCGCCCGAACATCGGTTCGAGCCACGTGGCACCCGCCTTGCGGTCGGAATCGCTGCCTCCGCCCAGGTGGTAGGTCATCAGCAAACCATTGTCTGCCCCCATCAGGACCTGCGACAGTCCCTGTTTCAGCATGTCGTCGAAGTCCAGGCCCTCCGGCGGCGGCGGGGTATTCATGCTCAAGTCGAGAACGGACGTCAACTCGACTTTCGGCGCGGCAACATATGTGCCGCGCGCGCCGCGGCCCTCCAGCAGGTTGCGGCGCCGGGCCTCGTCATAGGCGCGGGTGACCGTCGTCAGGTCGACATGCAGGTGCGCGGCCAGCTGGCGCTGCGGAGGCAGGCGGTCGCCCGCTTTCAGCGCTCCGGCCGCGACGGCCGCCTGGAGCGCATCGGCAATTTGCAGGAAACGCGGCCCGCCACGCGCCGTCAAGCGCGGCAGCCAGGCTGGCAAATCGTCATCTTGTATGGATTTCAACTGGGACATTATGTCTCAATGTATGGAGATTGCTTTCACGTAGTATGCGACAAGACGTGCAGCACGACCATACTTGCAGAGCATTGCACCGAAGCTCCGGCGGATCAAGACGGCGAGTTCTTCGCACTGCTCTCAACGCCACACAATGCCCATCAACAGCCGGAAATACCCGAAATCATGGAATGGTTCCCCACAGTCGCCTTCACATTCAAAATCCTCGTGCTGGCCATCGGCATGTTCTTCGCCGTCAAATGGCACTACGACCAGGGGAAGAAGAAGAACAAGCAGCACGAGAAAGGCACGCGCGCGGTGCTCATCGCGGGCGGCAAGGTTGCCGCCATCTTCACGTTGTCGCTCGTGGGCCTGGGGCTCTTCACCTTCTTCCTGATGAAGACGTTCGGCCTGGGCGTCATGATGACCCTGCCTTGATGGCAGACGGTCAGCACGCTCCCGCTTTCCCCGCCTGGCGATCGCCGACGGCCCGCGCAATTTCCTTCGCCAACTGGCCCAGCGCGGCCCGGTGGCCGGCCACCAGCGCCTCGTAGCCCATTCCCACATCTTCCCGCTGCACACTGCGGCAAGTGAGCACTGTACTTTCTCCGACCCGCCGCACGCTCCACACCGCGTCGACGAGTGCATGGGAACCGGGCACGGACTCGAAGCGCTGCACATTCGTACTGATCCGGTACACGGTCGCGCCCTCGGGTACGGGCGAGCGGTAGACGTCGATCGCGCCCAGCCGTGCGGTGACACCCTGCGACAGCGCAGTGCCGATCTCGTCGGCCAGCGGACCGGCCCAGCGGTGCTGGTCCAGCACCTCGACGCGCCCTGCGCCGGCACCGACCACGAGCTGTTCGCGGCGCACCTGGGCCGGCACGCTCACCGCCAGCATTTCGATGTACAGCGGCGCAGGTGCAGCCGGTGCAGCCGGCGCGGCGCCGGCCGCCAGCGTATAGAAACGCTCGGTGGGCGGCGCGGCGCAACCGGCCAGCAGCACGGCGGCAGCGAGCATGAGGCATCGATTCATTTCTTCTTCTCCTGGGGTTTGCCGCGGATCAGCGATTCCGGGTGCCGCTCGAGGTAGTCGGCCAGCGCTTCCACCGACTGCATGGTGCGCGTCACTTCCTGCAAGGCTTGCCGCAGGTCCGATTGCAGCGGCGCATCCTGCGCCAGCAGGTTTTCCGCGCTCGCGAAGGTCTTGCGGGCGGCCGCCAGCGTGTCCTTCACTTCCGGCAGCACTTCGCCATCGACCCGCTCCAGCGTGGTGGTGAGTTCGGCCAGCGTGCCGTTGGCCTGCACCAGCGTGCGGTTCAGGTTCGTGCCGATCTCGTCGAACGGCACCTTGTCGAGCTTGCGGGCGATGCTCTGCAGCTGGCTTTGCAGCTCGTCCAGCGAGCCCGGGACCGTGGGCAGCACCAGGCGGTCCGGTTCCACCACCAGCTCCGCCTTCGGCGCATCCGGGAAGAAGTCCAGCGCGACGTAGAGCTGGTTCGTCAGCAGGCTGCCGGTGCGCAGCTGGCCGCGCAGGCCGCGGCCGATCATGCGCGCCATCGTGTCGTGCCCGGCCTGCATGTCGCCGGAATAGGCGTCCAGGAAGCGCTTGCCGAGGCGGCCTGGATACAGGTCGATCGTCACCGGCATGCGGAATGCCCGGCGCTTGCGGTCGAATTCCACGCCCACTGCGCGCACCTCGCCCAGCACGATGCCGCGGAAGTCGACCGGCGCGCCCGGCACCAGGCCGCGCAGCGACTGGTCGAAGTACAGCACCGCCGCCACGGCCGGGCCGTCCGGTGCCCGCAGCGCCGCCGCGCGGTCGTCGGCCAGGATGAAGCGCGTGCCCGCCGGTGCCGCCTGCGCCGGCTTGCGGCCGTTGCCGGATTCGAAGGCGATGCCGCCGGTGGCCAGTGCCGCCAGCGACTGGGTGTTCAGTTTGAAGCCGGCCGCGTCGAGCCGCAGGTCGACGCCGCTGGCATGCCACCAGCGCGTGTCGACGCCCACGAAGCCCACGTAGCGATCCTCGATGAATACCGACATGTCGATGCCGTCGCCTTCGCGATCGAGCTCGAAGGCGGCCACCTGCCCCACGCGCACGCGCCGGTAATACACGGGCGAGCCGATGCTCACCGACCCCAGGCTGTCCGCATGCAGCCGGTATTCGCGCCCCTTCAGGCCCGGGGGCACGGCCGGGGGCCGGTCCAGGCCGACGAAATCGGTCGCCGTCGCGTCCTTCGTGCCCGGCGCGGCGCCGATGTAGGGGCCGGACAGCAGCGTGCCCAGGCCGGACACGCCGCTCGCGCCGATCTGCGGCCGCACCACCCAGAAGCGCGTATCCTCGGCCGCGAAGCGCCGGGCTTCGCGCGCCATCTGGATCTTCGCCAGCACCCGGTCGCCATCCTCGGCCAGGGTGACGGCGACCACTTCGCCGATGTCGACATCCTTGTACTTCACCTTGGTCTTGCCCGCCTCCAGCCCTTCGCCGGTGGCGAAGCTGACGGTGACCGTGGGGCCGCGGCTGGTCATCCAGTTCACGACCTGCGTGGCGCCGATGATCGCGGCAACCACGGGAATCAGCCAGATCAGCGATGGCAGCCACCGGCTGGGCCGATCGACGGCGGGAGGTGGAAGGTCAGTCATGCTTTGCTCCGCTCATTGCTTCATTATCGATGGGGTCCCAGATCAGGCGCGGGTCGAACAGCGCGGAGGCGATCATCGTCAGGATCACCACGCAGCCGAAGGCGAGCGCGCCGGGGCCGGCGGTGATCACGGCCAGGGCCTGGAAGCGCACCAGCGCCACGGTCAGCGTGACCACGAAGATATCGAGCATCGACCAGCGCCCGATGAATTCCACCATGCGATAGACGCGCGTGCGCCCGGCCGGCGCCCAGCGCGAGCGCCACTGCGCCGTTCCGGCCAGCACGGCCAGGGCCACCAGCTTCGACACGGGCACCAGCACGCTCGCCACGAAGATCACGATCGCCAGCCCCGGCGAGCCGGTGTTCCAGAACAGCAGCACCCCGCTCGTGATCGTGTCGCCTTCCGTGCCGCCGATCGATTCCGTGTACATCACAGGCAGGATATTGGCCGGCACGTAGAGCAGCGTCGCCGCGGCGAGCAACGCCCACGTCCAGGTGATGCTGTTCGGCACGCGGTGGTGCAGCACGGCGCCGCAGCGGCAGCAATGCCCGCCTTCGGGGCGATCCTGGTTGACGAGGCCGCAGCTGCGGCATTCGAGCGGGTGCGCGTCCGCCGCCAACGTGACCGGAGGGCGCGGCGGCATGAACCGGTCGCCCAGCGTCCACAGCGCGCGCGGCTCGTAGCGCAGCACCACCGCGCCCAGGATCGTCAGCGCGGCGAAGGCGAACAGGCCCGGATGGGGAATCACGCGCGCCAGGCCCGTCATCTTGATGGCGGTGATGAGAATGCCGACCATGAGCACTTCCGTCATCGCCCAGTGCCGCGCGCCCTGCACCACCCGCAGCAGCAGGTGGAACCCCGGCACGAGCCGCCCCTTCAGCAAGCCGAGCGACACGTACAGCAAGGCCCCCAGCTCCAGCGCCGGGAAGGCGATGGCGAAGAAGAACACCATGGCCGCGATCACCTCCATGCGCTCGTTCCACAGCACGCCCACGGCTTGCAGCAGCGTCACGCCGGACGTCAGGCCGTTCAATTCCAGCTCCACGATGGGAAAGCACTGGGCGATCAGGTAGGTGAGCACGGCGCCCAGCGTGATGGCCACCATCGAGGCCGGCGTCGGCGCGGGGCCGGTGGCATACCATTTGTACAGCACGCTGGCGCAGCGCGTGCAGCGCGCCCGCTGCCCGTCCGACAGCGCATGCCAGCGGTGCAGCGCGCCGCAGTCGTGGCAGCCGATCGGTTCGCCCTCGGTCACGCGCGCCTCCCCGCCGCCGGGCCGGCGGCACGGGCGGGCATGAAAGGATCGTGGTCGGCGAAACGGAGCGGCATCGGTTCCCGGATGGTGGCGCGGACGGCGGACTTGTCATTATGGCCAGATGATACCGTGCGGATGCGCACGATTGGCTGGCAAGCGGCAACGCGGCGCATGCCGCACGACTCCGTTTGGCGGAAACATTGCCCGTTCGGCTATGATGGCTCACATCGTGAGCTCACTTGAACAATACCAATAATGAAGCGCTATACCCTGCCGCAATCCTCGTTCCTGTTCCTGCTCGGCCTCGTCACGCTGGCCTTTTTCTGGATCCTGCTGCCGTTCTCCGGCGCCGTGTTCTGGGGCGTCGTGTTCTCGATCGTGTTCGCGCCGCTGTATGCGCAGATCCTCAATGCCGTGGGCAACCGGCCGAACTCCGCCGCCCTGCTGTCGCTGCTCGTCATCATCCTGATGGTGCTCATGCCGCTGGCGATGATCACGGCCTCGCTCGTCGATCAGGCGAGCGGCGTCTACCTGATGATCGAGTCCGGCCAGATCGACTTCGGCCGCATGTTCCAGCAGGTGATCAATGGCCTCCCCGGCTGGGCCGTGACCCTGCTGGACCGCTTCGAGCTGACCAATATGGCGTCGCTGCAAGCCAAGCTGACCGCGGCCGCCGCGCAGATCAGCCAGACCACGGCGCGCTATGCGATCGACTTCGGCCGCAACGCGTTCGACTTCCTCGTCAGCACCACCGTCATGCTGTACCTGCTGTTCTTCCTGTTCCGCGACGGCCGCACGCTGGCGGCGCGCATCAAGCGCGCCGTGCCGCTGGCCTCGCGCTACAAGAAGCCGCTGTTCGACAATTTCACGACCGTGATCCGCGCCACCGTGAAGGGCAATGTGCTGGTGGCCATGGCTCAGGGCGCGCTGGGCGGCCTGATCTTCTGGCTGCTGGACGTGCCCGGTCCGCTGCTGTGGGCCGTGATCATGGCCTTCCTGTCGCTGCTGCCCGCCGTGGGCGCCGCGATCATCTGGGGACCGGTGGCGATCTATTTCCTCGTCACGGGATCGGTGTGGCAGGGCGTGGTACTTGCGGCATACGGCGTGCTGGTGATCGGCCTGGTCGACAACCTGCTGCGCCCCGTCCTGGTGGGCAAGGACACCAAGCTGCCCGACTACATCGTGCTGCTGTCGACCATCGGCGGCATGGCCCTGTTCGGGCTGAACGGCTTCGTGATCGGGCCGGTGATCGCCGCCCTCTTCATCGCCGCGTGGGACCTGTTCTCGAACGCGGACGAGTTCCACGGCGAGTAAGGGCCGCGCGGCGATGGACATCCGTTCCCGCCCAGGGCACGATTTCCATCCTGCCGTGGCGGCCTGGTTCGCCGCCAGCTTCCCGTCGGCCACCGAGGCGCAGCGCCGCGCCTGGCCACTGATCCAGGCCGGCAGGGCGGTGCTGGTCGCCGCGCCGACCGGCTCGGGCAAGACCTTGACGGCCTTCCTGGCCGCCATCGACGCCCTGGTGCGCGAAAGCGTGGCGTCGCCGCTGCCGGACGAAACGCGGGTGCTGTACGTGTCGCCGCTGAAGGCGCTGTCGAACGATATCCGCGTCAACCTGCTGGCACCGCTCGAAGGCATCGACCGTGAACTGGTGGCGCTCGGCCTGCCGCCGCACGGCATCCGCAGCGCCGTGCGCACCGGCGACACGCCGCAGGCCGAGCGCAATGCGGCGCGCAAGCGCCCGCCGCACATCCTCGTCTCCACGCCGGAATCGCTGTACGTGCTGCTCGGCTCGGACAGTGGCCGTGCCATGCTGTCGACCGTGCGCACGGTGATCGTCGACGAGATCCACGCGGTGGCCGGCAGCAAGCGCGGCAGCCACCTGGCCCTGAGCCTGGAGCGGCTGGAGGCGCTGTGCAAGTCAGCCCCGGTGCGCGTCGGCCTGTCGGCCACGCAAAAGCCGATCTCGCTGGTCGCGCAATTCCTGGCGGGGGCCGGCCGCGACTGCGCGATCGTCGACGTCGGCCACGTGCGCGCCCGCGACCTGGGCCTGGAACTGCCGCCCGTGCCGCTGGAGGCGGTGATGCCGAACGAGGTGTGGGAACGGGTGTACGACCGGCTGGCCGAGCTGGCGGCCCTGCACAAGACCACGCTGGTGTTCGTCAACACACGGCGCATGGCCGAACGCATGGCGCGCCATCTGGCCGACCGCCTCGGCGCCGGGCACGTGGCGGCCCACCACGGCAGCCTCGCCAAGGAATTCCGGCTCGACGCGGAGCAGCGCCTGAAACGGGGCGAGCTGCGCATGCTGATCGCCACCGCCTCGCTGGAACTGGGCATCGATATCGGCGACGTGGACCTCGTGTGCCAGATCGGTTCACCGCGCAGCATCGCCGCCTTCCTGCAGCGGGTGGGCCGCTCCGGCCACCAGGTGGGCGGCATGCCGAAGGGCCGGCTGTTCCCCACCTCGCGCGACGACCTCGTGGAATGCGCCGCGCTGCTCGACTGCGTGCGGCGCGACGAGCTGGACACGCTGCACATCCCGAACGCCCCGCTCGACGTGCTGGCCCAGCAGATCGTGGCCGAAGTGGGAAGCCGCGAATGGCACGAGGATGCGCTGTTCGCGCTGGTGCGGCAGGCGATGCCCTACGCGGCATTGCCGCGCGAGCGCTTCGATGCCGTGCTGCGCATGCTGACGGAAGGCTTCAACAGCCGCCAAGGCGTGCGCGGCGCCTACCTGCACCGCGACGCCGTCAGCGGCACGGTGCGCGGCCGGCGCGGCGGGCGGCTGACGGCCGTCACCTCGGGCGGCGCGATTCCCGATAACGCCGACTTCACCGTGGTGCTCGAACCGGGCGGGCAGAACGTGGGCACCGTGCACGAGGACTTCGCCGTGGAGAGCCTGGCCGGCGACGTGTTCCAGCTCGGGAACACGTCGTACCGCATCATGCGTGTGGAGGCGGGCAAGGTGCGCGTGGAGGATGCGCACGGCGCGGCGCCGAACATCCCGTTCTGGCTGGGCGAAGCGCCGGGCCGCAGCGACGAGCTGTCCTTTGGTGTCGCGCGGCTGCGCGGCGAGATCGACCGCCTGCTGGGCGAACGCGACGACGGCGCGGCGGCCATCGAGCATGCGATCGACTGGCTGTTCGAGCACCTAGGCCTGGCCGACGAGGCGGCGCGGCAGATCGTCGAGTACCTGGCGCGGGCGCGCGCCGCGCTCGCCGCCCTGCCCACGCGCGATACGCTGGTGATGGAGCGCTTCTTCGACGAATCGGGCGGCATGCAGCTCGTGCTGCACGCGCCCTACGGCAGCCGCGTCAACCGGGCCTGGGGTCTGGCCCTGCGCAAGCGCTTCTGCCGCACCTTCAACTTCGAGCTGCAGGCGGCGGCCACCGAGGATGCGATCGTGCTGTCGCTGTCCGAAAGCCACAGCTTCCCGCTGGACGAAGTGTGGCGCTACCTGCGCTCCACCAGCGCCGAGCACATCCTGGTCCAGGCGCTGCTCGACGCACCGCTGTTCAACGTGCGCTGGCGCTGGAACGCAACGACCGCCCTGGCCCTGCCCCGCTTCGCCGGCGGGCGCAAGGTGGCGCCGCAGCTGATGCGCATGAAGAGCGACGACATGCTGGCCTCCGTGTTCCCCGACCAGGCGGCGTGCCTGGAAAACATCGTGGGCGAGCGGGAATTGCCCGACCACCCGCTGGCGGACCAGACGCTGGACGACTGCCTGCACGAGGCGATGGATGCGGAAGGCTGGCTGGCGCTGCTGCGCCGCATGGAGGCGGGCGAGGTCCGGCTGCTGGCGCGCGACCTGCCCGCGCCCTCGCCGCTGGCCATGGAAATCCTCAATGCCCGCCCCTACGCCTTCCTCGACGATGCGCCCCTGGAAGAGCGCCGCACGCAGGCGGTGCTGAACCGGCGCTGGACCGATCCGGCATCGACGGACGACATGGGCGCCCTCGATTCCGGCGCAATCGAGGCGGTGGCGGAGGAAGCCTGGCCGCGCGTGCGCAACGCCGATGAAATGCACGAGGCGCTCGTCGCGCTCGCGTGCGTAACGCGCGGCGAGGCGGCGGCCAACGATGGCTGGAACGACTGGCTGGCCGCCCTCGTGAAAAGCGGCCGCGCCACGCGGCTCTCCGGCGGCGGGTTCGACGCGTGGGTGGCGCTGGAACGGCTGGCCTGCCTGCGGGCCGCCTATCCCGATGCGGTGGCGCAGCCGGCGCTGGCGATTCCAGCGCGGCTGGAGACCGACGAGCCATGGACGCGCGACGCGGCACTGGTGGAACTGCTGCGCGCGCGCCTGTCCGGCTTCGGCCCGCAGGGCGTGGCCGCCATCGCCGCGGCGCTCGCCCTGCCGGAAAGCACGGTCACTATCGCGCTTGCCGGGCTGGAAAGCGAAGGCTATGTGATGCGCGGCCGCTTCACGCCCGGCGCGGCCGGCGAGGAGTGGTGCGAAAGGCACCTGCTGGCGCGCATCCATCGCTACACGATCCGCCACCTGCGGCGCGAGATCGAACCGGTGGAGCGGCAGGATTTCATGCGCTTCCTGTTCGACTGGCAGCACGTCGGCGAGGAGACGCGGCTGCAAGGCGCCGACGCGCTGCCGCAGGCGCTGGCGCAGCTGGAAGGGTACGAGGCGGCAGCGGGCGCCTGGGAAAGCGACCTGCTTGCCGCACGGGTGAAGGAATACTCGATGCTGTGGCTCGACGAGCTGTGCCGGTCCGGCCGCATCGTGTGGACGCGCGTGGGCGCGCCGCCCAGCGCCAGCGGCGGCCCGGTGCGCGCCACCCCGCTGGTGCTGCTGCCGCGCCGGCAGCTCGCGCTGTGGCATGCGCTGCCGGCGGTGGCCAGCGAGGTGCAGGTCTCATCGCGCGGCGCGCGCGTGCTCGATGCCTTGCGCGCCCACGGCGCCATGTTCTTCGACGAGCTGACGATGGAAGCGCGCCTGCTACCGGCCGAACTGGAAGACACGCTGGGCGAACTGGTGGCCACGGGTCTCGTGAACGCGGACAGCTTCGCCGGCCTGCGCGCCATGCTGGTGCCGGCGAACAAACGCAATGCGATGGACCGCAAGCGCCGCCGCGGCGCCGGGCCGACGATGGAGGAAGCGGGCCGCTGGGCGCTGGTGCGCCGCGCCGAGGGCGTGACCATCACCGAGCGCGGCGCGCAGGCGCCCGGCGATATCGCCAGCCGTCCCGCGTCCGGCCGCCGGCCGCGCACCGAACCGGCCACCCTGGAACACATCGCCATGACCTTGCTGCGCCGCTACGGCGTGATGTTCTGGCACCTGCTGGAGCGGGAAGCGGCCTGGATGCCCGCCTGGCGCGAGCTGCTGCCGGTCTATCACCGCCTGGAGGCGCGCGGCGAGATCCGCGGCGGGCGCTTCGTGGCTGGCCTGTCGGGCGAACAGTTCGCACTGCCCGAGGCGATCCCGCTCCTGCGCGACATGCGCAAGCGGCCGCACGACGCCAGCCTGGTACTGGTCTCCGGCGTCGATCCGCTGAACCTCGCCGGCATCGTGCTGCCGGGCGAAAAAGTGCCCGCGCTGGCCGGCAACCGCTTGCTGTACCGCGACGGAACGCCGGTGGCCACGCTCGTCGCGGGCAAGTTCCACTACCTCGGTTCGCCCGCGCCGGCCGAGCGCGAGGCGCTGCACGCGCGGCTGGTGGCGCCGCGCTAGTGTGGTGAAACAGAGAGTCGTTGACTAATAAATTTGACGAAATCGTCTCAAGACAAGACGGAAATGCGCGGTAAGGCCGGGGCCTTTCCGTGCATTTTCAACGCAGTGTTGAGGCGATTTTCGTCGAATTTATTCAACGAATTTCTGATTCAGCACACTAGGCACGCCGATTGCGCGCCATGCCGGCCAGGATTGCCCGCACCTCGGCGATCTGCGCCGGCTTGGTGAGATGATGGTCGAAGCCCGCCTCGCTCGACCGGCCGCGGTCGGTCTCGGTGCCCCAGCCGGTGAGCGCGACGAGACGGATGCCCGCGAGGCGCGGCAGCGCGCGCATCGCCCGCGCCGTCTCGTAGCCGTTCATGCCCGGCATGCCGATATCGAGGAAGGCGATGTCCGGCGTGAAGCCGCGCACGGTCTCCATCGCGGCCAGCCCGCCGTGGGCGATGCGGACGGCGTGGCCGTCGAGCTCCAGCAGCATCGCCAGCGCGGTGGCGGCATCGACGTTGTCGTCCACCACCAGCACGTTCAGTGTCGACGCGTCGGGCATCGCGCCGTCGGCGGGCACGTCCTCCGCCGGCGCGGCGGTCCCGGCGCCGCCCAGCAGCGGCAGGCGCACCACGAACTGGCTGCCGGCGCCAATTCCGGCGCTGCTGGCGCTCACCTGGCCGCCGTGCTTTTCCACCAGCCGCCGCACCAGCGACAAGCCGATGCCCAGGCCGCCCTGCGCCAGGTCGAGGTTGCGGCCGATCTGGCTGAACATCTCAAACAGCTTGCCGATCGATTCGGGCGCCAGGCCCACCCCGCTGTCGGCCACCGTGATCACGGCCATGCCGCCGTCGCGCACCGCCGATAGTCGGATCGCGCCGCCTGGCGGCGTGTACTTGGCGGCGTTGTTGAGCAGGTTGGCCACGACCTGGGCGATGCGAACCACGTCGACCTCCGCTTCCAGCGGCTCCTCGGCCATGTCCACCGTCAACGCATGGCGGCCCGCCTCGATGGCCGGAAGGCTCGTCTCCACCGCGCCGGCCAGCACCTGGCGCAGGTCGGCGCGGGTCTTCTTCAACTTCAGCTTGCCACCGCTGATGCGCGCCACGTCGAGCAGGTCGTCGATCAGGTGCACCATGTGCTCCACCTGGCGCTCCATCATCTCGCGCACCTTCCGCACGGCCGGGCCGCTGTCGTTCGACAGGCGCATCACGCCCAGGCCGCTGCGGATCGGCGCCAGCGGATTGCGCAGCTCGTGCGCCAGCGTGGCCAGGAATTCGGTCTTGTGGCGGTCCGCCTCGGAGAGGTCGGCCGCCAGCCGGCGCAGGTGTTCGTCGGCCGCCTTGCGCGCCGTGATGTCGGTGAACAGCAGCGCCACGCGGCCGCTGCCGGGCCCGCCGCTGGGGGTGGCGTACACGTCGAACCACCGCTGCATCGCCGCCGCCTCGCTTTCGAAGCGCACCGGCTTGCCGGTGCGCGCCACCTGGCCGTAGGTGTCGACCCAGAACTCGTCCAGGCCGGGCACCAATTGCTTCGCCGTGCACCCGGCCGCGCCCTTCAGCCCCGTGTGTTCCTCGAACATGCGGTTCATCTCGAGGAAGCGGTAATCGGCGTAGCGGCCATCGGGCCCGGCGATCATCTCGATGATGCAGAAGCCCTGGTCCATCGATTCGAACAGCGTGCGGTAGCGCTCCTCGCTCGCGCGCAGTTCCTGCGCGACCCGCTCGCGCTCGGTGGTATCGAGCACGATCGCCACCAGGCCATGGATCTTGCCGTTCTGATCGCGCAAGGCGTTCACGCTGCTGGTGGCGGGCATCAGCGTGCCATCCCTGCGCCGGTAGTGCTTGTCGATCACCACGCCCACGCCGTCGTGCAGCAGGCGGGACATGGCGTCGAGCGTGGCTTCCAGCGAACCGGGCGCCGTCACTTCGACCACGTTGCGGCCGATGAGCTCATCGCCCTCGTAACCCAGCATGTCGCGATACTTGCGGTTGACGAACACGATATTGCCCATCACATCCATCTCGACGACCCCGGTGGCGGCCTGGCTGACGATCTTCTCGAACCGCTCGCGGCTTTCGTACAGCGCCAGCTCGGCTTGCTTGCGCGGCGTGACGTCGACCGCATTGGCCAGGATGCCGGTCACCTGCCCGTCGGCGTCGCGCAGCGGGGTATAGACGATGTCGACGTAGCGCCTCTCGAGGGGCATGCCGGGGTGCCGTTGCAGCAACACCGGCATGTCGGCACCGGCGAACGGTTCGCCGGTGCGATACACGGTGTCGAGCAGTTCGAAATACCCTTGGCCTTCGATTTCCGGCAGCGCCCGACGGATCGGCTGCCCGACCGGGTCGCGGTTGCCGACCAGCCGCAGGTAGCGGTCGTTGACCAGTTCCACCACGTGCTCGGGACCGCCCAGCACGCAGATCACGGCCGGCGCCTGGCGGAAGATCTCGTTCATGCGCGCGTTGGCCGCGCGCAGCTCGCGCTCGGCTTGCCGCGTCTCGGTGATGTTGCGGGAAATGACGAGCAGGCAATGGCCGCCGTCGCCGGGATTCACGACGGGCGCGATCCGCACGTCCCACCACTTCGGCGTGCCCGCGGCGGTCGGGCACATGCCCTGGAACTGGCCGGTGCCGCCATCGCGCGCCGTGGCGATGGCCGCGTCGATATCGGCATGGCTGGCCGCGGGCCACAGGGACTTCCACGCCAGCCCGGCCACGCTGGAGAAATCGCCGATCTCCATCGCCCGCAGGCCGTTGCCGTTCATGGCCAGCACGCAGCCCGCGGCATCGAGCAGCTTCATGCAATCCGGGCTGCTTTCGAACAATTGCCAGCCCAGCGCGGGGGCGAGCAGGGTTGACGGTGCTTGGGTCGACATCGTTGCTTCTCGGGCCATGGCACGGGCCGGCGGCTGTTGGGATGAAAATGGCCGTTATATCACGAGGCCCGTCGCGGCAATGTGAAAAAGCGAACCGAGCAGCAACAGTTCCTCGCGCCGGCTACGCGCCGGGCTCGCTGCAGGCGCGGATCACGCCGCGCAACCACCGGTGGCCGGGATCGTCCTCGCGCCGTGCATGCCAAGCTTGCTGGTAAGAAAAACTGGGCAGCGCGAACGGCGGCTTGAAGCGCCGCAGCGCCTTGTGCGGCTGCATCGCTCCCGTGGTGCGGCTGGCGGCGGTGAGAATCAGGTCGGTCCCGGCGATGAGCTCCACCGCCGCGCTCCAGTGCGGCAGTGCCACGGCGATATGCCGCTGCAGGCCCAGCTCCCCCAGTGCCTTCTCGATCTCGTCGTAGGAGTCGGGGCGCAGGGCCAGCTTCACGTGCGGCCGCGCCAGGAATTGCTCCAGCGTCAGGCCGCCCTTGGCCGGCAGCGTGGCCCGGTCGGCCAGGCTCACGAATTCCTCGGAAAACAGGTCTTGCACGTGAATGGTTTCCGGCCGGTCCGGGAAGATGCCGAGCGCCACGTCCACCTCGCCGTCGACCAGCTGGGCCAGCATGGCGTCGCGGCTGGCCTGGCTGATCGCCAGGTCGATGCCCGGCGCATGGCGGCGCACGTAACGCACGAGCGGGGGCAGGATGATGCGCGACGAATAGTCCGACAGCGTGAGCCGGAAGCGACGGCGCTCCGCCGCCGGATCGAACTGCCGGGCGCTCAGCAGGCCGTTCAGGGTGCCCAGCGCCTCGGCGAGCGGGTCGATCAGCGCCTGCGCACGGCCAGTGAGCGCCATGCGGCCCTCGCGGCGCACCAGCAGCGGATCGTCGAAATGGTCGCGCAGCTGCGCCAGCGCGTGGCTCACTGCCGGCTGGCTCTTGTGCAGCCGCAGGGCGGCGCGGGTCACGTGCTTTTCCGCCAGCAGCGCGTGCAGCGTGAGCAGCAGGTTCAGGTCGATACGCCGCAGCTCATCCATCTCGACTATCCATGATGTTTATCCATGTCACGAATAATACACGTGCGCAATGACGATTTCCATTGAAGCGTCGAATGAACGATGATGGGACCATCCCATCCGAAAGGCTCATCATGTTCAGCAAGACCGCACTCCTGGCCATCCTTCCCACCGGCGTCGCCGTGCTGGCCGGCGCCGCGCTGCCGTTCCAGGCCGCCGGTAACGCCGCCCTCGGCCGCGAGCTCGGCCACCCGGCATGGGGCGCGCTTGCCTCGCTGACCGTCAGCGTCATCATCACGCTCGCAGTCGCGCTGCTGCTGCGGGTGCCGGGGCCCGCACTGGGCCGGGCCATGGCAGGCCCCTGGTGGCTGTGGCTGGGCGGCTTGCTGGGTGCGCTGTACCTGGGCAGCGCGGCGGCGGTCACGCCCAAGCTCGGCGCCGGCGGCTTCCTCGCCTGGGTGGTGGCCGGGCAGATGGTGACGGCGCTGATCGTCGACCATTTCGGCCTGATGGGGCTGGAAGCGAAACCGGTGTCGCTGCACCGCGTCGTTGGTGTCGCGCTGATCTTGATCGGCGTGTTCTGCGCCCAGGGCAGCACGACAGCCGAGTCGGGAGCGCCGGCGCGCTCGGCTACCGCCTGACGCCCTCTCATCCATGCCACCGCCACGTCGCGGCGGACGGCATGGGCCGGGCGACTGGTAACAAACAGGCAATGCAGCCCGCTTGCCTTACACTGTCGCCTGTCGCCACCCCGAAAGCCCATCATGCCCGACTGGTCCGCAGGCTACGTTTCCGACATCGGCTATACCTACGGCGTCTACGCGGAACTGGGTCCCGTGCGCATGCGCCTGGCCTTCCTCAACGCCGGCCTGGTGCCACCCGAAGGCGGGTGCGCGTGCGAGCTCGGTTTCGGCCAGGGTGTCAGCGTGAACGTGCACGCCGCGGCGACGGGCAGCGAATGGCACGGCACCGACTTCAATCCCGCTCAGGCCGGCTTTGCCCGCGAACTGGCGGCGGCATCCGGTGCCGACGCCCGGCTGTCGGATGCATCGTTCGCCGAGTTCTGCGCGCGCCCCGACCTGCCCGACTTCGACTTCATCGGCATGCATGGCGTGTGGAGCTGGGTGTCGGACGAGAACCGGCGCCTGCTCGTCGATTTCGTGCGCCGCAAGCTGAAGGTGGGCGGCGTGCTGTACGTGAGCTACAACACGCAGCCCGGCTGGGCGGCACTGTGCCCCGTGCGCGAGCTGATGACGCGGCATTTCGCGACGATGACGGTACCCAGCGCGGGCACCGGCCAGAGGATCGCCGAGGCCGTCGATTTCGCCGACCGGCTGCTGGGCACCAATCCGGGCTTCGTGCAAGCCAACCCCACGGTACCCGCCCGCATGGCCTTGCTGAAGGAGGCCGACAGCGCCTATCTCGCGCACGAGTATTTCAACCGCGACTGGCAGCCGATGTCGTTCCCCGCCGTGGCCGAATGGCTCGCCCCCGCGAAGGTGGAATTCGCCTGCCCCGCCACGTATATCGAGCACATCGACAGCGCCGTCGTTACACCCGAACAGGCCGCTTTCCTGAAGGAGGTAACGGACCCGTGCCTGCGGCAGATGGCGTTCGACTTCATGATCAACCAGCAGTTCCGCCGCGATTACTGGGTGCGCGGCGCGCGCCGCCTCGCGCCGCTCGAACGCGCCCGATTGCTGCGGCAGCAGCGCGTGGTGCTGGCGATGTCGCCCGAAGACGTGGCCTATACCGTCAAGGCCGGGCAGATCGAGGTGGGCTTGAACGAAGCGCTGCACCGGCCCGTGGTCGAGGCGCTGGCCGACCATCGGCCGCGTACGATCGGCGAGTTGCAGGACAGCTGCGCGGCCGCCGGGCTCTCCTCGGTGCAAGTGCTGCAGGCCGTCTTCCTGCTGGCCGGCACGCAGCAGGTGCAGCCGGCGCAGGACGAAACCGTCGCCGGCCGCGCCCGCGCCGCCTGCGGGCGGCTGAACGCGCACCTGGTCGGCCTGGCCGAACATGGACCCGGCATCCATTACCTGGCCTCGCCGGTCACCGGCGGGGGCATTCCGGTACCCCACGTGCACCAGCTGTTCCTGCTCGGCCTCGCGCGCGGCCACCAGAACGTGGGCGAGCTCGTGGCGTTCGCGCTGGCCCGCGGCGGCGGGACGGAGGCGGCGGTGGTCGAGCGGCAGGCCACGGCCTTCCTGCAACGCCGCCTCGGCGTGCTGCGGGCACTGGCGGTGATAGACTGACGCCATGAGCACCCCCACGTTCTGGCGCGACGCCGCCCTGCCCTTCCTCGAAGCCCGTTCGATCGCCGACGGCCGCGGCGTGTGCTACGCGAAGCACTCGCACGAAACCTTCTCGATCGGGTCCATCACCGGCGGCGCCAGCGAGTACCTGAACGGCCGCGCGCGCGAGCACGTGCGGGCCGGCGCCGTGGTGCTGATGAACCCCGGCGACGTTCATGCCTGCAACCCGCTGGGCGAGGAACCGTGGTCGTACCGCATGTTCCACGTGGATAGCGGCTGGCTGGCCGGCGTCCAGGGCGAGGGGGGCGAGATGCGGCCCTATGTGCCGGTCGCCAGCCGCGCGCCCGGCCTGTTCGCGCGGCTCGAAGCGCTGTACGCCACCTGCGTCGACCCGGCAGCCGATGCGCTGCAAAAGCAGGTTGCCGCCATCGACTTCTTCACCTTCATGCACGATACGCTGCAGCCGGCATCCGCTGCCACGCTGCCGGACCACCAGGTGCGCCGCGCGGCCGAATACCTGCGCGACAACCTCCCCGCCGCCGTGAAGCTCGACGAGCTGTGCGCCGCCTGCGGCCTGTCGCCGTCGTACCTGATCCGCGCCTTCAAGGCCCGCTACGGCATGACGCCGCACGCCTGGCTCGTCAACTGCCGCATCCAGTACTGCCGCGAACTGCTGCGCCGCGGCCGGGCCATCGCCGACGTGGCGCAGGCGGCCGGCTTCGCCGACCAGGCGCACCTGCAACGCGCCTTCAAGCGGCACGTGGCCGCCACGCCGGGCCAGTACCGCAAGACCTAGGGAAGCACTGATTTATTCATGGCGGCGATCTTGGCCCCGAAAAACGTGCCCAGCTGCGGCACAAAAGGCCCGCCATACCCCGGTATGACGAGCCTTTTGCGTCTTGCTGGACTCGTTTTTCAGGACCAATCTCATCCACCAGCAATAAATCAGTGCTTCCCTAGCCCATCAGCAGCCAGGCGGCGCTGACCGCCAGCAGCAGCGCCATCGCGCGGTTGAACACGCGCATGCGCGCGGGGTCCGACAGGTAGCCGCGCAGGGCGGCACCCGCCCACGCCCAGCAGAAGATCGACAGCCAGCACACCACGAAGTAGATCGCGGCGAATTCCCAGACAATCCGGGTATCGCCATCGGCGGCGAAGGCGCCCATGCCCGAGACGGCGGCCAGCCACGCCTTTGGGTTGAGCCACTGCATCGCCGCGCCGGTCAGCAGGGATGGCCCGGCGGCGGCGCCCTCGGTGTCCAGCGGCAGCTCGCCGTTGTCGGCCGCCAGCTTCCAGGCCAGGTACAGCAGGAAGCCGATGCCGGCCCAGCGCACCAGGCCCACCAGCTGCGGCCAGCGTTCCAGCGCCTCGTAAAGGCCCAGGCCGGTGAGCAGCAACAGCAGGGTGAAGCCGAGCGTGGCCCCGCTCACGTGGCGCACGCTGGCGGCCAGGCCGTGGCGGGCGCCCGCGCCCAGGGCGACGATGTTGACGGGGCCGGGGGAAATGGAAGAGGCCAGCGCGAAGGCGGCCATCGACAAGTACAAGGTCATGCAAGGTGCTCCTGTCTAGGTGGACGCGCACAGGATAGGCGGCCCGCCCCCGCGTGTATTGAACGAAATTGCCCTGCGCGGCCCGGGCCGGGCCTTGCTGACCACCTGACAAGACCTTGTTGCCGCATCAACGCCAGGGGCCGGATCTGTTGCGGCGGCGACGCACTCGCTATCGAAATGCATGTGGCGGTATCGTGCGCCCGTGGAATCCGGGTACGTCCGGCGCTACCATTGCCGCGTGACTACATTCCATCCGGCCGACCGGAGCTCCCGATGAACCTGGCAACCTTCAAATCCATCCCGCGCGGCCTGTCGCTGAACGCCCGCATCACCCTCGCGGCCACGGCGCTCGTCGTCGTCAGCCTGGCCATCACCGCCACGGTGACCGGCATCCGCAACCGCGATATGGCGCAGGACGCTTCGATGCGGCTGGCGCGCACGGTGACGGCCGAGGCGGCCGATGCGCTGCAGGGCCGGATCGTGTCGAACCTTGCCGCCGTGGCGACGGCCGCGGGCGCCGTGCGCCACACGCTCGCGGACGGCCCCGCCATGAGCCGCGAACAGGTCGACAACCTCAGCAAGGCCGTGCTGCTCGGCACCGAGGACCTGGTGGGCGTCTCCACCACGATGGAGCCGGACGCGCTGGACGGCAAGGATGCGGAGTATGCCGGCAAGGCCCCGCGTTTCGACGCGACCGGCCGCCACATGCCGTATTTTTCTCGCGCGGCGAGCGGTGGCCTGCACGTGGAGCCGATCGTGTTCGGTACCGCGCCCGGCGCGAACGACTGGTACGACGTGCCGAAGAAGACCGGCAAGCGCTTCTTTACCGAACCGTACACCTATCCCGTCAACGGCAAGGACGTGCTGATGGCGTCGCTCGTGGTGCCGATCGCCGTGAACGGCCAGGTGCGCGGCGTGGTGACCGGCGACTTCATGCTGACCAAGCTGAGCACCATCCTGGCCGACTTGCCCACGCTGGACGGCGGCCGGCTCTCGCTGGTGTCGAACGGCGGCCTGTACGCCAGCCACCCGGTGGCCGCGCGCAACGGCAAGCCGGCCGACGACATGCCGGCCGAGGCGCTGGCTGCCGTGCGTGCCGGCAAGACTCATGAATACACGGCGGACGGTGCCGTGCACCTGCTGTACCCGCTGCGCCTGCACGACGATATCGCGCCATGGGCCGTGCGCCTGTCGTTCCCCGAGGACGTGGCGACCGCGGCGGCCCGAAGCCAGTTGAAGTACACGCTGCTGGTCTCGTTCCTGTGCGCCGTCGTCGCCGCCGTTGCCATGGTGGCCGTGCTGCGGCGCCTCACGCGGCCGTTGCGCGAACTGGCCCGCACGATGACGCAGCTGGCCGGCGGCAACGCCGACCTGTCGGCCCGCCTGAAGGCACAGGGCAGCGACGAACTGGCCGTGATCGCGCGCGGCTTCAACGACTTCGTGGCCAAGATCGAGCACGTGCTGGCCAGGGTGCGCGACAGCTCGGCCAGCGTGGCGCAGGCAAGCTCCGAAATCAGCCAGGGCAATGCCGACCTGTCGGCCCGCACCGAGCAGCAGGCCAGCGCGCTGGAGGAAACGGCCGCGTCGATGGAACAGCTCACCGGCAGCGTGCGCAACAATTCCGACAACGCGGCCCAGGCGCAGCGGCTGGCGGCCGGCGCCTCGGATGTGGCGCGCCGCGGCGGCGTCGTGGTGGCGCAGGTGGTCGATACGATGGCGGCCATCGATGCCTCGTCCACGAAAGTCGTCGACATCATCTCGGTGATCGACGGGATTGCCTTCCAGACCAATATCCTGGCACTGAACGCGGCCGTGGAAGCGGCACGGGCCGGCGAGCAGGGCCGCGGCTTCGCCGTGGTGGCCTCCGAAGTGCGGACGCTGGCGCAGCGCAGCGCCTCGGCGGCGAAGGAGATCAAGGCCCTGATCGGCGACTCGGCGGCGCAAGTGCAGCGCGGCAGCGCGCTGGTGAAGGACGCCGGCAGCACGATGGACGAGGTGGTGGCCAGCGTGCAGCAGGTGGCCGGCATCATCGCCGAGATCGCGGCGGCGGGCGCCGAACAGAGTGCCGGCATCGGCCAGGTGAACGGCGCCATCGGGCAGATGGATGGCGTAACCCAGCAGAACGCCGCCCTCGTCGAGGAAGCGGCGGCGGCGGCCGAGAGCCTGAAGGACCAGGCAGCCATGCTGGTGGCGCTGGTGGCCGAGTTCCGGATCGCCGCCTAGGCGGGCGAGCTGCTAGAGTGTCGGCTTGCGCCTCGGGCGAGCCTCGACCACTCGTTACATGAAAGTAGAGACCAAGCTTCAATACGCCGCCGCCTGCATCATCGTCGTCATGTCGGCAGTCGCGCTCGTGCCCCACGCGCTGGAAGCCGACGTGAGCGGTGCGATGACGCGGCTGGACGACACGGCGACCCGGGAGCGCGAGTACGGCAACCTGCTCCGTTACCTGACCGACGCGGAAGCCGCGCAGCGCGGCTACGTGATCACGGGCCGTCAGGAATTCCTCGAGCCGTACTACGAAGCGCTGAAGGCCCTGCCCGCGCTGCGCCGGTCGCTGACGGCCGAGGGCATTCCGGTCGCCGAACACCAGGCCCTCGACGATATCGCCCGGTTGACCGAAGCCAAGGTCAACTACATGCGCGAAGTCGTGCGGGTGCGTTCGGAACAGGGAGCCGACGCGGCGCGCGCCCTCGTCGATACGGGGCGGGGCAAGCACTACATGGACCAGCTGCGGCAGCGCATCGGCACGCAGGCGGAATCGCTGGCGCGCTACCGGGCCACACTGCGCGAGGAACTGGCCGAGCGCTCGAGCCTGGCCGCCAATGTGTCGAGCGTGGCCACCGCGCTCAACATCCTGCTGCTGATCGGCATGGGACTGGCGGGCAACAAGACGCTGGCGCAGCGCCGCAAGGCCGAGCAGCGCGCGAACGACGTCTCGCGCGAGCTGCGCCAGACCGCCAGCCTGGCCGAGCGGCGCAATGTGCAGCTGCAAAGCGGCGGCGAGATGCTGCACGCGCTGGAACTGGCCGAAACGCTGGATGAAGGCGCGCACATCGTCGCGCTGTATTTCGGGCAGCTGCTGCCTGGCCTGTCCGGCTCGATGTACCTGTACCGGCATTCGCGCGACATCCTCGAACGCAAGGCCACCTGGGGCGGCGCGCACGACCCCGAGGTGGTGGAACCGCTCGATTGCTGGGCATTGCGCAAGGGCGCCCAGCATTTCACGGACGGCCGCGAGAGCGCCCTCGCCTGCCGCCATACCAGCGCGGAGGACGCGCGGATTCCGCGCATTTGCCTGCCGCTCGTGACGCAGGGCAACGTGATCGGCTTTATCACCGTCGAGGGTGCGCAACTGGCGCAGGGAGACGGGTCAATCGAACGCACCTGGATCATGCAACTGGGCGAACAGGTGGCGTTGGCGCTGGCGAACGTGCAGCTGCGCGTGTCGCTGCGCCACCAGTCGGTGATCGATCCGCTGACCCAGCTCTACAACCGCCGCTACCTCGACGAGACCCTGAAGCGCGAACTCTCCCGCGCCGCGCGGCGCGGCACGCCGCTGGCCGTGATCATGCTCGACCTCGACCATTTCAAGCGCGTGAACGACACGTTCGGCCATGAAGCGGGCGACCTGCTGCTGCGCAACGTCGGCCGCGTGCTGCTGCAGTCGATACGCGGCAGCGACGTGGCCTGCCGCTACGGCGGCGAGGAACTGGTCGTCCTGCTGCCCGACTGTTCGCTGGAAACCGCCATCGCCCGTGCCGAACGCATGCGGCAGGCGATCCGCAACCTGAACCTCACCGTGAACAAGGACGTGCTGAGCGCCTCGGCCTCGTTCGGCGTGGCGGCCTATCCTCACCATGGCGACAGTGCCGAAGCGCTGCTGCAGGCAGCCGATGCGGCCATGTATCGTGCCAAGCACGGCGGCCGGGACCGGGTCGACGTGGCGCCGGTGGCCACCACGGGCCAACTCGTCTGATTTGCGCTCAGGCGCGCCGGGCCGGCATGCTCGCGGCGATGATGGCGACGATCGTGTCGAGGTTCGAGGGCTTGGCCAGGTGCCTGTCGAAGCCCGCTTCATCCACCTTCGCCAGCGTGGCCGCATCGCTCCAGGCCGTCAGTGCGACGATGTGGACGTACGGCCCGTGCCGTGCACGCAGCGCACGGGCGACCGCGTAGCCGTCCAACCCCGGCATGCCGAGGTCGAGGAACACGACATCGGGCGGTATGCCGTTCGCCATGGCGATGGCCTGCGTGCCGTCGTAGGCGACATGCACGTCGAAACCCTTGAATCGGAGAATCTCGGCAAGAATATCCGCCGAGTCGTGGTTGTCGTCGACAACGAAAATGCGTGGTGGTGAAAGCGTCATGGCCAATCGTCCTTTGCGGCGCCGTAAGAACGGCATCGTTGCGGCGTTGGCTCGGCCGGGGAATGGCGGAAAGCGACAATCTGGATTTCCGTGCGTCAATTCTAGCACGAGGTGCGACAGGAAAACGGTGCCACCGGAAAATGTATGGCGCTGTTCGCGCAAACCGGGTGAATTTCCGCCGGCAAGCCTGTCTTGCTTCCTGTTGAGGTACTTCGTGCATATCCGGCCCTGGCGGTGGGCCCGGCGGATTTCACGGCACTTCCGGGGAGCCGACATGGCTCGGTTCCAATCGAAACATACCGGCATTTCCTGCGGTTTTATTCCACCCTGATTTACCGGTGGGTCAGCACCGGATAATTGCCCAGGACAATTCGTTTTATCGACACCACAAAACGCCCGGCGCCTCCAATCGAAGTATGATGCGGATTCATTTCGGTTTCGAGATTCGATCGTGTCATTCTTTTTTCTGGCGATTGCCCGGTAATCATGGAACGATATGCAGTGCCGGCTCGTCCGGCGGACGAGCAAGCCCGGCTCGATGCACTGCGGGCCACGCAACTGCTCGATTCCCAGCCCGAGGAATTATTCGACCGCATCACGCGTGTCGCCTGCGCCTCGCTGAACGTGCCCATCAGCCTCGTTTCGCTCGTCGACGAGTCGCGCCAGTGGTTCAAGGCCAGCTGCGGGCTTGCCGCGAAGGAAACGGACCGCGATATTTCGTTTTGCGGCCATGCGATCCTGAACGACGAAGCATTCATTGTCGAAAATGCACTCGATGACGGCCGTTTCGCTGGCAATCCGCTCGTCACGGGCGATCCCCACATCCGTTTTTATGCCGGCATGCCGATACGCGCCGCGAACAGGAACATCGGCACCTTGTGCGTGATCGACACGCAGCCGCGCGCCCTGTCGGCCGACGACCTGCAATTGCTCGCCACGCTGGCCCGTACGGTGGAAGACCTGATCTACGTGCGCGAAGCAGCCATGCGCTCGGTGAACCTGCTCAATACCTGGAGCGCCCAGGCCAGCGCGCGGGAAAGCCGCGAGGTGCAGGTGTTGCGCAATATGGTCACGCGCGACCTGCTCACCGGCCTGCCGACGCGCCAGGCAATCGAATCGGCGCTGGCCGACCACGTCCCGGGCTGGGTGCGGGCCGGCGGGCACGCGCTGCTGGCCGTGGTCGACATCGACAATCTCGCCGCCATCAATGAGCGCGCCGGCCACGGCGTGGGCGACCGCTTCCTCAGGGAAATGGCGAACCGGCTGCGCCAGCTGGCGCAGCCCGGCGACACGATTGCGCGCATCGGCGGCGACATGTTCGCCCTGCTGCTTGGGCCGTTCGGGGAGGAAGCGGCCGGCACTGCCCGCATCGCGGCGATCCACCGCGACCTGAACCGGGTACTGGCGCTCGACCATGGGGATCTGCACGGCAGCGTGACCACCGGCTATGTGCTGGCGGGCCGGGACTGGCCCGGCCCCGGGGCGCTGCTGAACCACGCCATCGAGGCGGTCGGGGCGGCCAAGCTGCGCGGGCACGGGATGATGCGCGTGTTCGACCGCCCGCCTTCGCGCCTGAACGGCCGGGCCCTGGAACACGAGCTGCGCGCCGCGTTGCGCGGCAACCAGCTGTTCATGGCATACCAGGCCAAGATCGATGCGCGCACGGGCATTCCCACCGGGGTGGAGGCGCTGGTGCGCTGGCGCCACCCGCAGCTCGGCCTGGTGGGCCCGGCCGAGTTCATTCCCGTCGCCGAAGAGAGCGCAATCATCGTGCAGCTCGGCGAATGGACGCTGGAACAGGCATGCCGGCAGGCATCGCGCTGGCGGCAGAGCGGGCGCGACGGACCCACCGTGGCGGTGAACATTTCGCCACGCCAGTTCCTGCACGGCGATATCGCGACCGTGGTGGACGACATGCTGTCGCGCTATGGCGTGCCGGCCGCGATGCTGGAGCTGGAATTGACGGAGTCGGTGGCCGTGCACGACCTCGAAGGCGCCATCGCCACCATGCGCCGGCTGAAGGAGATCGGCGTCACGCTCAGCATCGACGACTTCGGCACCGGCTACTCCAGCCTCGCCTGGCTGAAGCGGCTGCCGGTCGACAAGCTCAAGATCGACAAGGCGTTCGTGACCGACCTGGCAGGCAGTCCGGCCGCCCGCGCGATCCTGCGCGGCATCGTCGGCATCGCCGAGGACCTTGGCATCGGCACCATTGCCGAGGGCGTGGAAACCGAGGCGCAGGCCGATGTCCTCAAGGCGGCAGGCTGCCGCGAAATGCAGGGTTACCTGTTCGGCCGCCCCGGGCCGGCGGAATCGGTGTTCCGGCACTGAGCGCCCTGGCGTTGCCTGCGTGACGTGCGCGATCCGGCCGCAGGCGTTGCTACACTGGCGACTGGCAGAGTTGACCCAACTTTCCCGTTGCGCCGATGGCTTGCCGCCCTTTCGCGCTCTATCGATAAGACCACAATGTTCGGAGACGTTCGCGTTGTACGCAGGATGGCCTCGCTCAGCGCGGGTGCGCGTTGGGGCGGTGCCGCCCTGCTGGCCGTGCTCGCCGTGACGCTGCAGGCCCTGCAGTGGCGCTTCGACGGCGGCCGCACGCCCTTCCTCGTATTCAGCCCTTGCCTCGTGTTCGCTGCCGCCGCGTTCGACCGCGGGCCGGCCCTGCTCGTGTTCTTCACCGGGCTCGCCGCCGGCTCGTGGATGCTGATTAACAACGGCGCGCTGCCCGGCTGGGAAGGCAGCGAGCCTGCCACCATCGCCTCCTTCGCGCTGCTGGGCTTCCTGTCGATCTACCTGGGCGGGCTGGGCCGCATCTACGCGGGGCGCGCGCTGCGCGCCGAGCAAGCGCTGGCCGACGAGCGCGTGGCGCTCAGCGAAGCGCAGCGCGACCACCTGTACCGACTGCTGCTGCAAGCTCCAGGCTTCGTGGCGATCCTGCGCGGCCCTGGCCACTTGATCGAGCTCACCAACAACGATTTCGACGAGCTGGTGGGGCGCGGCGGGCTGGTCGGCACGCCATTCGCCACCGCCGTGCCGGAACTGGCTTCGCCGCACCTGGTCGCCCAGCTCGACGCGGCCTACAGCAGCGGCGCCTCGTACGCGGCGCGCGAGACGCCGGTTCACGTGGGCGGCGGCGCCAGCCCCGCGGACACGCTCCACTACATCGACTTTGCGCTGCAGCCCATCGTCAACGATGGCCGCCCGACCGGCGTGTTCCTGTCGGGCGTGGACGTGAGCGAGGCGCGGCGCGCCCGCGACGCGCTGCTGCTCAACGAGGAACGGCTGAAGGAAGGCTTGATGGCGGCGCGCATGGCCGTGTGGGAATTCGACCTGGCGCGCAACGAAGTGACGTTCTCGGACAGCGCCGTGGTCCTGTTCGGCGCTTCGCTGGAAACGCTGCGCTCGCCCTGGCACCTGGTCCACCCGGACGATCTGCCGGGCCTGCTGGAGGCGCGCGCGGCCGCCATCGCCCGGCGCGGCGATTACCAGCGCATCGTGCGCGCCCGCCGCGCCGACGATGGCGCGTTGCTGTGGCTCGACCTGCGCGGACGCTGCATCGTCGGCCCCGACGGCGTGGTGCACAAGCTGCGCGGGGTGACACTGGACGTGACGGCACGCGAAGTGGCCGAGCAGGCGCTGCGCGCCGCCGAGCGGCGCAAGGACGAATTCCTGGCCATGCTGGCCCATGAGCTGCGCAACCCGCTGGCGCCGATCAGCGCGGCGGCCACGCTGCTGCAGCGCGGCATCGCGCAGCCGGCCCAGGTGTCGATGGCGGCGGCGATCGTGGCACGGCAGGCGGCCCACCTGTCGCGCCTGGTGGACGACCTGCTGGACGCCGCCCGCATCAGCCGCGGCAAGATCGAACTGGTGCGCCAGCCCTTCGACCTGCGCGACGCGGTGCGCGACGCGCTCGAACAGGTGCAGCCGATGCTGGAGTCGAAGGGGCATCGCCTGCAACTGTCGCTGCCGGCGGCGGCGGCCGGCGTGCATGGCGACCGGGCCCGGCTGACGCAGGTGGTCGCCAACCTGCTCAGCAATGCCGCCCGCTTCTCGCCCGCCGGCGGCGATATCGCCGTCATGCTGGCGCCATCCGGCGCCAGCCACCGGCTGACCGTCAGCGACAATGGCTGTGGCATCGCCGCCGACCTGCTGCCCCATGTCTTCGGCCTGTTCACGCAGGGCGAACGGGGCGCCGACCGCTCGCAGGGCGGGCTCGGCATCGGCCTGGCGATCGTCTCCGGCCTCGTCGCGCTGCACGGCGGCACCGTGGAGGCCAGCAGCGATGGCCCCGGCACGGGCGCCTGCTTCACCGTCACGCTGCCCGCTGCCGAACTCGGCGAAGCACCGGCGCCGCCGCGGCGCGCCGAGGTACCGCGCGCCGCGCTGGCGCTGCTGGTGGTCGACGACAACCGCGATGCGGCCGACACGCTGGCCATCCTGCTGCGCGGCGCCGGCCACGCTTGCTCCGCCGTGTACGACGCCGAAGCGGCCCTGCGCGCGGTGCGCGAGGCCGTGCCCGACGCCTGCATCCTCGACATCGGGCTGCCCGGCATGGATGGCTACATGCTGGCCCGCGAAATCCGTGCGATCGCCGGGCCGGACGTCGTGCTGTTCGCGCTGAGCGGCTATGGCCGGGCCGAAGACCAGGCCATGGCCGCGGAAGCGGGTTTCGACCGGCATTTCGTCAAGCCCGTGTCGCCTGAAGAGCTGCTGGGGGCGCTGGCCGTGGCGGCCCAGCCGGCGGCCAGCGCGGATTGACAGCGCCCGGCCGCGCGGCGTCGGGTTGCGCGCACCGCCCGGTGTGCGTGGCTAGGATTCGCGCGCGACGGTGAACCGCGTGACGGTGCCGGCCAGCGTCGCCGTTTCGTGCTGCAAACCATCGGCCACGCTGGCGGCACCGCCGATCAGCGTCATGCAGTCCTCGGTCACTTGCCGCAACTGCGCCTGGGCCTCGTGCACGGTACCGATCTGGCCCGCCTGGGCACGCGACACCTCGACGATGCCAGCCATGATGCCGTGCACCGCGTCGATGCGCTGGACGATCTCGGCCATCGTGCCGCCCACCTCGCCCGCCAGGCGGTGGCCGGCGCCGATCTCGCCGACCGACGCTTCGATCAGCGCCTTAATCTCGCGCGCCGCGGCGGCGGACCGCTGGGCGAGCGTGCGCACTTCCGAGGCGACCACCGCAAAGCCCCGGCCCTGTTCGCCCGCCCGCGCCGCCTCGACGGCGGCGTTCAGTGCCAGGATATTGGTCTGGAACGCGATGCCGTCGATCGCGCCGATGATCTCGACGATCTGCCGCGAGGAACCGTTGATGCGGTCCATCGTCGACACCATTTCCGTGACGACGGCGCCGCCGCGCCCGGCCACGCTGGCGGCAGCGGCGGCCAGCTCATTGGCGCCAGCCGCCCGCTCGTGATTCGTGTTCACCGTGACCGTCAGGTCATCGAGCGCCTGCGCCGTGCGTTGCAGCGCATCGGCCTGGGCTTCCGTGCGTGCCACTGCGGTACGGTTCGCCCGGGCGATCTCGCCGGTGGCGGCCGCCATGCGTCCGACGCCGTCCATCACGGCCACGACCGCGCCATGCAAGGCGCCGATGCCGCCGTTCAGTGCCCTGGCGGACCCGCTGATGGCCGGCGCTTCGCCGGCGCGCAGGTCGAGCGTACCGGCCGGCCCCTCCGTGAAGCGGGTCACGATCTCCTTCAGTTCGACCGTGCGCATTGCGTCACGGTACAGCATCGCCGCCAGAAAGCACAGCACCGCCGTTTCGGCGACCACGTAGCCGGCATGGAGGAACACCTCCGGCCACGAAGGCTCGGTCAGGCACAGGGCGTTCACGCCCAGCTGCTGCAGGTAGTTGAAGGTCACGTGGTGGACGGCGATCGTGGCGGCCGCAGCGACGATAACGGTCCAGTCGCGGTAGCACAGCAGGAAGGCCAGCAGCACGAAGACGCCGAAATGGTATTCGTTCTGGCCTGCCATCTGGTGGATGTGCAGGGCCGCGAACACCATCGTGATGACGGCGATGAGCAGGCGCGTGAGCCACGCGCCGGGGGCGAGGGCCACCAGGGCCGTTGCCGCCAGCGCGGCGGGCAAGCCGACGGCCATGGCGATGCCGAACGTGCCGCGGATACCCGCAAGCGCCAGCGCGTAGGCCATCAAGGCCCAGACGATGCCGAGCATGATCCGGTCGGCGACGGTATGGATGCTGTTGAGTGGATGCTTGTGGGCCATGGTTCCCCCGTGATGGCTTGAGTCGTGAGGCGGGGGTGCGGCCGGATCGGACCAGGCGCGGGATTGGGCGGCACTGGCTTCACGAAGGATAGCAGCGTCCCGAATAAAATTCCACATGGAAACATCGGCCGTGGCGCGGATGCATCACCGCTAGCCCGCGAACAGCTGCTTCCTCGCCTCCTGGCTGATCGCCACGGTGGCGGGGTGGCTGAGCCGGCGCTCGGTGGTGATTGCATATACCTGATCCATCACCTCCGCCGCCTCGCCGAACACTTCCACCTCGTACTGCGCCATGATGTAGCCGGCCAGGAAGCCGGGTGCGAAGAATAGCCCCGCCCCGGCGCGGCCGAACGCCTTCATCATGGCGCTGTCGTCGAATTCGCCCACGATGCGCGGCCGCACGTGGTGGTCTTCGAGCCACTTGAGCACGCGCGGCCGGGTGGCGAAATCCTCGCCCGGCAGCAGCATCGGCATCTTGTCCAGGCATTGCGGGAACGGCCCGTGCAGCCGCGCGCGCAATGCGGGCGCGCCGAACACCTTCAGCGCGCTTTCCCCCAGCAGGTGCGAGAAACCGCGCACGGAAAGATGCGGCGGCATGGGCCGGTCGGCGATGATCAGGTCCAGCCGGTGCACGGCCAGCTCGCCGAGCAGCGCGGCCAGCCGCCCTTCCCGGCACACCAGGCGCACCGGCTGCGGCAAGGCCAGCGCCGGCGCCAGCACCTGGCTGGCCACCATCTTCGAGACCGAGTCGGCGCAACCGACGAGGAAGCGCGTGGCATGCGCGGATTCGTCGTGCAACGCTTCGAGCAATTCATCGCCGGTGCGGAAGATCGTGTCGGCATAACCGAGCACGCGCGTGCCAGCCTCGGTCAGCTCCAGCGTGCGGCCGGACTTGCGGAACAGTTCCACGCCCAGCGCTTCGGCGAATTCCGTCAGCTGGCCGGAAATCGACTGGGGCGTGAGGTGCAATTGTTCGGCCGCGCGGGCGATGGTGCCCGTGCGCGCGACCATCCAGAAGTAGCGTAAATGCTTGTAGTTCAGGCTCATGGACGAGATACCTCGGTTTTTTCGATCTATTGGGCAAGTATATTCGATTTGTCCTTTCAATCGTACGCCATTAAGCTGCGCGTATTGATATTGCTTAAAGGGTGGTCGAGATGACTGGACTTGAAAACATCGCCACGCCCGGAATGTGGGCTGGCTTCGTGGGTTTCGTGCTGGTGATGCTGGCACTGGACCTGTTTGTCTTTGGCGGCAACAAGGCCCACAAGGTCAGCGTCAAGGAAGCGGCCGGCTGGTCCGCGCTGTGGGTAACGCTGGCGCTGCTGTTCAACTTCGGCCTGTGGTGGTACCTGAAGGGCAGCATGGGCGAAGCGGTGGCCGACCAGAAGGCGCTGGAATTCCTGTCCGGCTACCTGATCGAGAAGGCGCTGTCCGTCGACAACGTGTTCGTGTTCCTGCTGATCTTCGGTGCCTTCCAGATTCCGCCGCAGTACCAACGCCGCGTGCTGATCTACGGCGTGCTGGGCGCGATCGTGATGCGCGCGATCATGATCCTGGCCGGTGCCTGGGTCGTGAAGGAGTTCAGCTGGGTGCTGTACCTGTTCGGCGCGTTCCTGCTGTTCACGGGTATCAAGATGCTGATGGCTTCCGAGCAGGAGCCGGACGTGACGCAGAACCCGGTGCTGAAGTTCGCCAAGCGCCACCTGCGCGTGGCCGAGGACGAGCATGGCGAGAAGTTCTTCGTGCGCCGTAACAACCTGCTGTACGTGACGCCGCTGTTCCTGGTGCTGATCCTGATCGAGGTGACGGACCTGATCTTCGCGGTGGACTCGATCCCGGCGATCTTCGCGATCACGACCGACCCGTTCATCGTGTTCACGTCGAACCTGTTCGCGATCCTGGGCTTGCGGGCGCTGTATTTCCTGCTGGCCGACATTGCCGACCGCTTCCACCTGCTCAAGTACGGCCTGGCCCTGGTGCTGGCGTTCATCGGTACCAAGATGCTGATCATGCCGTGGTACCACATGCCAGTGCAGGCTTCGCTGACGGTGGTGGCCTTCCTGATCGGCGCCAGTGTGGTGGCCAGCCTGCTGCTGCCGCCGAAGAAGACCGAAGAGAAGTAAGCTTGCCGCGCGGCCCGTGCCTTGGCCCCTGCCTTGACCCGGGTACCGCGCGGTTTTTCAACCTAATTCAAAAGGAATCGATGATGCGTACGTATGACACCAACAGCCCCGAAGCCAGCGCCCGCCTGCTGGCACTGGCGATGGTGGTCGATGGCCACCTGGCGCCGTCCGAACTGCAGGTGCTGGACGACGTGCCGGCGCTGCGCGAGCTGGGCATCGACTGGACCCTGTTCACCGCCGTGCTCGACGAACTGTGCGAGGACATGCTGGGCGGTACCGTGCGCGACGGCGCGATCGAAATCGGCCCCGACCTGCAGGACGAGCTGCTGGCCGAGATCACCGACCCGGCGCTGCAGCGCAAGCTGCTGGCCGCGATGCTGAACATCGTCGTGGCCGACGCCCGCGTGGCGCGCGCCGAGCGGCTGCTGGTGAGCCGGGCGGGCAAGTGCTGGGCGCCGGAGGGTGTGGCGCAGGCGGCGTAAGGCGAAGCAACCATCTGCGCTTGCCTGGTGTCGGACATCATTTCCGGGTTTTTCCGGAAATGGTGTGCGACACCGTACATGGACGCCCCCGGTATGCCAAGCTTTCTTTTCGTGATGGTTTGTAGGTAAAGATTGCACCCGTACATTCGGACTTTGATGTGGCTGATGCCACTGTCCCTGATGGGATTTGCTGGTCGACGCCCCCTCGGTTTAACGCACTCAAGGTGCTTGGTGTCGCGCGGGCTAAGCCGACCACGGTCTTACCTGGTTTGCCATCACTTCTTGATCGCTTGTGCAATCGGTGGAATGTACTGCTCCGCTTCCAAAAAACTGTCCGCTACCCTCCGCGAAGGCCCTCAGCCGAGCCGATTACGCGGCAGCGTAATCGGCTCGGAACTCTCTGTCATGAGCCAATAGGGCCCAGACAGTCCTTGCATTCTTGTTGGCCAATGCTACTGCCGCAACGTTCTTGTGCCGTCGCCCAAGCAGTGAGTGAAGCCAGCCGCTCTTGCTTGGATCCTTTTTGACTGCATGCTGGATCACCGCTCGGGCTCCATGAATGAGCAAAGTACGCAGGTACGTATCGCCCCTTTTGCTGATGCCCAGAAGATTCGTGCGACCGCCTGTCGAATGCTGCTTGGGTACTAGGCCGATCCACGCTGCGAGTTGCCTGCCATTGGCGAAGTTCCTCGCGTTACCGATCGCCGCGACCAAAGCGCTGGCTGTGATCGGTCCTATGCCGGGTATCTTCTCCAACCGTTTGGACATCGGGTTCGAGCGGTGCCATTTCAGAATTTCCAGCTCGAATTCGTTGACTCTTCTATCCAGCACCTTTAAGTGATCGAGAAGTTCCAGAATGGTCTGGCGAAAAATGCCGGGCAACTCATCCTTCGCTTCGTCGAGCAGTGCCGGTACTCGCTCCCTGAGCACGGCCAAACCCTTCGGGACAACGAGGCCAAACTCCGCCAGCAGGCCGCGAATCTGGTTGGCCTGAGCAGTACGCTGCTTGACGAACCCACTACGCGCCGTGTGAACAGCGATAATCGCCTGCTGCTCAATAGTCTTGATCGGCACAAAGCGCATGTTTGGCCTTTGCACTGCCTCGCAGATTGCCTCGGCATCGGCTGCATCGTGCTTGTTGGTCTTCACGTATGGCTTGACGAACTGCGGAGCTATCAGCTTGACCGTGTGGCCCAGGCTCTGCAACTGCCGTGCCCAGTAATGCGCGCTGCCACACGCCTCCATCCCAATTAGACACGGCGGCATGTTGGAGAAAAACCTCATCACCTTGCCACGCCGGAGCTGGCATCGCATCTCGACCTTGCCGCTCGCATTAACGCCATGGAATTGGAAAACTTCCTTTGCCAGATCCATACTGCATGTCGTAATCTTCATGGTGACGCCCCTCTCTGGTTAAGTGAAACTTCGACAGCTCCACTTTGGCACATCGATGCCGTCTCAGGGTGGGGGCGTCCATCCCATTGGTTTTCCCATGAGGCACCCAGTAAGGTGTACGCCACCAAACACCGGTGTCGCACACTTTTTCCCGATAAAGCCCGGGAAAAAATGTCCGACACCAACACTCAGGCGCACAGGCTCCGGGTGCCGACACCGGCTCTCCCATGAGGCACCCGGTAAGGTGTACGCCACCGAACACCGGTGTCGCACACTTTTTCCCGATAAAGCCCGGGAAAAAACGTCCGACACCGGGGACTCGGGCGCCAACTGGTCCCAGCCGGCCGGCATCGGTTAACATGTCGATCCCGCCACCCGCCGCCGCCTTGCCTTGAAAAAGAAAGTCCTCCACCCCGCGCGCACCGTCATCCTGGGCTTCGCCCTGGCGATCGCCATCGGCACGCTGCTGCTGATGTTGCCGGTGGCGAGCGCCACCGGCGAGCCGGCACCGCCGATGGTGGCGTTCTTCACCGCCGTGTCGGCCGTGTGCGTGACCGGCCTGGTCATCGTCGACACGGGCAGCTACTGGTCCACGTTCGGGCAGTCGGCGATCATGGTGCTGTTCCAGCTGGGCGGCTTCGGCATGATGACGGCGGCCACGCTGCTCGGCCTGATGGTCAACCGCTCGCCGCGCCTGCGCACGCTGCTGGTCACGCAGACCGAAACCCGCTCGCTGTGGGTCGGCGATATCTCCAGCGTGGCCAAGCTGGTGCTGGGCGTGACCGTGTTCTCGCAACTCGTCATTGCCGCCATCCTCACGCTGCGGCTGCGCTACGGCTACGACATGGCGTGGGGCGACGCCACCTGGAGCGGCTTCTTCCACGCGGTGTCGGCGTTCAACAATGCCGGCTTCTCGATCCACCCCGACAGTTTCATGCGCTTTGCCGGCGATGCACTGATCCTGCTGCCGGCCATGGTCGCGGCGTTGGTCGGCGGCATCGGCTTCCCCGTCATCAACGACCTGCGCCACCGCTGCCGCGATCCGCGCCATTGGTCGCTGCACACCAAGCTCACGCTCATCGGCTCGCTGGCCCTCGTCGTCGGCGGCTGCCTTGCCATCCTGGCGCTGGAGTGGGACAACGCGAAAACCTTCGGCCCGATGACGGTGGCGGACAAGCTGCTGAACGGCCTGTTCATGTCGGTGGCGTCGCGCACCGTCGGGTTCAATACCGTCGACATCGCCGCGCTCGCGCCGGAAACCTGGGCCCTGCACTACCTGCTGATGTTCATCGGCGCGGGCAGCGCCGGCACTGCCGGCGGCGTGAAGGTGGGCACGGTGATGATCCTCGTGCTGCTCGTGCTGGCCGAGGCGCGCGGCCATGCCGACACCGAGGCATTCGGCCGCCGCGTCGGCATTTCCGCCCAGCGGCAGGCCATCACCGTGCTGGTCGTCGGCAGCGCCATCGTGGCGATCGGCACCGTGGCGCTGCTGCGCGTGTCGCACTTCCCGACCGACCAGGTGATCTTCGAAGTCATCGCCGCCTTCGGCAGCGCCGGCCTGTCCACCGGCATCACGGACGACCTGCCGCCGGCCGGGCAATTCGTGCTGGCCCTCCTGATGTTCTTCGGGCGGGTCGGCACCATCACGCTTGCGACCTCGCTGATCATCGGCGAGCGGCGCATGCCTTACCGTTATCCTGAGGAGCATCCAATTGTGGGGTAGGATTTTCACCGAGCAGTTCGCGTTTTCGGCCAGCGACAGCGTCATCGTCATCGGCCTGGGGCGCTTCGGCGGCGCCGTGGCGCAGTCGCTGATGCACCTGGGCCACGACGTGATGGGCGTGGACAAGAAGGAAGACCTGGTGCAGCTGTGGGGCGACCGCCTTACGCATGCGGTGCAGGCCGATTCGACGAACGAGAACGTGATGCTGCAACTGGGTGTCGCCGATTTTTCGCATGCCATCGTGGCGATCGGGTCCGATCTCGCCGCCAGCCTGATGACCCTGATGGTGCTGACGGAACTGGGCATCAAGGATATCTGGGTGAAGGCCCTGACGCCCGAGCACGGCCAGATCGCCACCCGGATCGGCGCGCACCACGTGGTCTATCCCGAGGCGGACATGGGCGAGCGCGTGGCGCACCTGATCACGGGCCGCATGATGGACTTCATCGAGTTCGAGGATGGCTTCGCGATCGCCAAGATCCACGCGCCCGCCGAGACGCACCACCTCACGCTGGCCGAATCCCATGTGCGCACCCGCTTCGGCGTCACGATCGTCGGCGTCAAGCGCGCCAACGAAGACTTCCAGCACGCGCGCCCCGAGACGCGCATCCTGCCCGCCGACCTGCTGATCGTGTCGGGGCCGACGAAGAAGATCGAGCTGTTCGCCGCCGAGAACAGGGCCAAGGGCAAGAAGGCGTGAATGCCGGGCGGCGCGCTGCTGCCCGGCCCTGCCCGGCCCCGCCCGGCTCCCCGCTACTTGTCCGCCGCGGCCGTCCGCTCGCCGGCCGGCGGTGCCGTGTTGGGCAAGGCGAACACCGTCAGCACGCCGCCCAGCTCCGTGTACTTGGCCAGGTCCTTGTAGCCGCCGGCCGCGCCCAGGCCGTCCGTGCTCTTCGTCAGCCCGGCCGCCAGGCCGATGCCGGCCCAGCCGCCGATGCCCGACAACACGCCCACGTACTGCCGGCCCTTGTTTTCCCACGTGTTGATGTTGCCGATGATGCCGGACGGGGTCTTGAACTTCCAGAGTTCCTTGCCGTTGTGGTCGATGGCCTTCAGGTAACCCTCCAGCGTGCCGTAGAACACCACGTCGCCCGCGGTCGCCAGGGCGCCGCTCCACACCGAGAATTTTTCCGGGATCGACCAGACGATCTTGCCCGTGCCGGCATCCCAGGCGATGAAGTTGCCCAGGCCGCCATGGCTGTTCGGCGCCGGATACATTTCCAGCGTCGCGCCGACATACGGCTGGCCGGCCGTGTACTCGACCTTGAACGGTTCATAATCCATGCACACGTGGTTGGTGGGCACATAGAACAGGCCCGTCTTGGGCGAATAGGTGGCCGGCTGCTGGTCCTTCGAGCCCAGCGCGGCCGGGCACACGCCCTTCGTGTTGAAGTCCTCGCCGTTCTTGCTGGTGCTGTATTTCGCCACCACTTGCGGTCGCCCCGTCTTCATGTCCACGTGGGTGGCCCAGTTGACGGCCGGGTCGAATTTCTCGGCCAGCAGCAGCTCGCCGGTCACGCGATCCATCGTGTAGCCGAAGCCATTGCGGTCCAGGTGCACGAGGGCCTTGCGCATCTTGCCCTTCACCTTGATGTCGGCCAGGATCATCTCGTTCACGCCGTCGTAGTCCCATTCGTCGTGCGGCGTCATCTGGAACGCCCACTTCGCCACGCCCGTGTCGAGGTCGCGCGCGAAGATCGTCATCGACCATTTGTTGTCGCCGGGGCGCTGGCTGGGGTTCCACGTGCTCGGGTTGCCGGTGCCGTAGTACACGAGGTTCAGTTCCGGATCGTAGCTGTACCAGCCCCACGTGGTGCCGCCGCCCAGCTTCCACTGGTCGCCCTTCCAGCTCTTGAGCGACGAGTCCTTGCCGACCGGGCGCATCTTGCCGTCGGCCCACGCCATCGTCTTCGCCGGATCGATCAGCATTTCATTGTCCGGGCCGGTGCTGTAGGCCTTCCACACTTCCTTGCCGGTCTCGAGGTCGTAGGCGGTGATACGGCCGCGCACGCCGAATTCGCCGCCGGAGACGCCCGTCAGCACCTTGTCCTTGAACACGTGCGGCGTATTGGTCGTCGTCTCGCCCTTCTTCGGGTCGCCCGTCTTGACCTTCCAGATTTCCTGGCCCGTCTTCGCGTCGAGCGCCACCAGCGTGGTGTCGGCCTGCTGCAGGAAGATCTTGCCGTTCGCATAGGCCACGCCGCGGTTGACGACGTCGCAGCACATCACGGGAATCACGGCCGGGTCCTGCTTGGGCTCGTACTTCCACTTGATGCTCTGGTCTTCCAGCGACAGCGCGTAGACCTTGTTCGGGAACGGGCTGTGCACGTACAGGGTGTCGCCGATGACGAGCGGCCCGCCCTCGTGGCCGCGCAGCACGCCGGTCGAGAAGGTCCATGCCACGGTCAGCTGGTTGGCATTGCCGGCGTTGATCTGTTTCAGTTCGCTGTAGCGGTGGTTCGCCAGGTTACCGGCCTGCATGGCCCAGTTCTTCGGGTCCTTGGTCAGCTGTTCGACATCGGAAGCGGCTTGCGCGATCAGCGGCAGGGCGGCCAGTGCCAGGCACGGCAACCAGCGGCGCGCGCCGCGGTGGGTGACACTCTCATACAGGTACATGTCGGTCTCCTTGTTGTGTGGCCGGGCGCGGCCGCAGGTGGCTGCATTTGGCCGGCGCCGGCAATGACGGTCATTGCACCGGAGGCAAACTGCATGGACCGTGCCAGGGCCGCCCCCGTGGCGTGCAAGGACGCAACCGACAGTTGATGTTCAACTCCCGGTACAGCCGCGCGTGGCCGCTGTGCCGCTTCCGTGGCAATCGCACCGAAAAATGTCGCATGCTTGCCGCACCCCATATTTTTTTACCAATTGTGTTGTTCAGCAGCGTACTATCTGGAACAACATGCACCGCGTGTTCACGATAAGCCGCGGCAGGATGGCCGGCCAGGCCACCACCAGCGGCGGAGGAGACAGAATGTCCGATTTTGCCGTCGTCCATGCTGGCGACCAGCTCGGTGGTCAGCTCAATGGATCACTTGGTAGTCAACTCAGTGGCCAATGCATCGACCATGCCTTCGCCCATGCGAGGCGCGTACGTTCGATCGTGCGCAACCACGATCCCGCCGAAGCGGCCGAGACGGGCAACCCCATTACCCGCTCATGGGTCCGCTGCCTGCATGACTACCAGCTCGACCCCGGCCGCCGCGAGGAGCCCGACGTGGTCGCCGACCTGGCCGCGCGCCGCGAAGCCGTGGCCGGCGTGCAGGCCGTCGCCAAGGTCGAGATGGCCAACCTGTACCAGCAACTGGCCGGCTCGGGCTACGCCATCGTGCTCACCGATGCCGACGGCGTGCTGCTCGATTATTTCGGCGACCCCGGCTTCACGCACGCCGCATCGCGCTCGGGCCTGATGCCCGGCGCCGTGTGGAGCGAGCGGGCGCAGGGCACCAACGGCATCGGCACCTGCCTGGTGGAGCGGCGCCCCGTCAGCGTGCACCAGGACGAGCACTACCTGGTGCGGCACGTGGGCCTGAGCTGCGCCGGCGCGCCGATCTTCGACCACGAGGGCAATATCGTGGCCGCGCTCGACGCTTCCGGCGAATCGCGCCTGGCCCAGCAGCACACCCTGGCGCTGGTGACGATGTCCGTGCAGATGATCGAGAACCGCGTCTTCCTCGACCGGTTCCGGCACGACTACATCCTGCGCTTCCACAACCGCCCGGAATTCATCGGCACGCTGAGCGAAGGCGCGATCGCGCTGGACCCGACCGGCAAGGTGCTGGCGGCCACGCGCTGCGCGCTGTACCAGCTGGGCTTCACGAGCCCGGCCGAGATCACTGGGCGCGACATCACGGAACTCTTCAACAGCACCTTCCCCGGCCTGGTGGACAGCACGCTGCGCAAGGCCTTCCACGCCGTGCCGATCTTCGGCATCCGCCACGGCGCGCGCTTCTTCGGCGTGATGCTGCCGCCGGTGCGCGCCGCGCTACCGGTGGTGCGCGATGCCGCCGCGCCCCTGGCAGGCACGTTGCTGGACAGCGTGCACTTCGGCGACCCGGCGATGGCCCGCAACGTCAGCATCGCCAGCCGCGTCGTCGAACGCAATGTGGCGATCATGCTGCTGGGCGAGACCGGCACCGGCAAGGAAGTGTTCGCGCGTGCCCTGCACCGCTCGGGCAGCCGCGCCGGCAAGCCCTTCGTGGCGATCAACTGCGCGGCGATCCCGGAAACCCTGATCGAGAGCGAGCTGTTCGGCTACCGGGCCGGCGCCTTCACGGGCGCCAGCAAGGAAGGCCAGCACGGCAAGCTGGTGCAGGCAAACGGCGGCACGCTGTTCCTCGACGAGATCGGCGACATGCCCTTTCCCCTGCAGGCGCGGCTGCTGCGCGTGCTGGAAGAGCGCACCATCGTGCCGCTCGGCGGCGGCACGCCCGTGGCGCTCGACATCCACGTGACGAGCGCCACGCACTGCGACCTGCAACAGAAGATCGCCGACGGCACGTTCCGCGAAGACCTGTTCTACCGCCTGCAGGGAATCACGCTGCGCCTGCCGCCACTGCGCGAACGGGGCGACGTGCGCGCCCTCATCCGCCACATCGTGGCCGAGGAAAGCGAGGACGAGGCGCCGCTGTCGCTGGACGAGACGCTGCTGGCGGCGCTGGAGCGCCAGCGCTGGCCGGGCAACCTGCGCCAATTGCGGCACCTGCTGCGCGCCATGATCGCGCTGCGCGAATCGGACCACCTGACGGTGCACGACCTGCCGCCCGAATACTGCACGGGCATCCCCGCGGCGGAAGAAGCGGTGGCCGACGACGGCGAAGCGGCGGAAGCGCCGCAGGACGAAGCGCTCAATCCGCTCGAAAACGCCGAGCGCGACGCGCTGCTGCGCGAACTCGAACGCCATCACTGGAACATCTCGACCGTGGCGCGCCAGCTGGGCATGAGCCGCAACACGCTGTACCGCAAGGTGCAGCGCCTGCATATCCGCCATCCCGCCCGGGCGGGCAATTGAACGTCCGCCGTGTGAGCGCTATCCGACTTCACTGAAAGGAACGTTATGACGCCGCTGCAACGCCGTCTCCTGCTGTCCGCCATCGCCGCCGTTCTCCTCACCTCGGCCCTGGTGGCCGAAGCCGCGCCGTTCGCCTACGTCCCCAACGAAGGGTCGGGCACCATTTCCGTGATCGATACGGCCACTGACCAAGTGGTTGCCGAGATGCCTGGCGGCGGCAAGCCGCGCGGACTGGCCGTCAGCGGCGATGCGCGCTGGCTGTACGTCAGCGACCAGCCGGACAGCAGCCTGCGGATCGTCGACCTGGAACGCCGCGCGCCGGCCGGCTCGGTGGCGCTGGGCAAGTCGCCCGAAGGGGTGGCCCTGTCGCCGGACGGCCGCTGGGTGGTCGCGGCCGTCGAGGAAAATCACGAGATCGTCGTCGTCGACACGCGCAGCAAGCAGCGCGCCTTTGCCATTCCGGTAAAGGGCGAGAATCCCGAACATGCCGTGTTCAGTCCGGACGGCAGGCAGCTCTTCGTGAGCGCCGAGAACGGCGACGCGGTGGACATCATCGACATGGCCGCGCGCAAGCAGGTCGCCCAGGTAAAAGTGGGCGCCCGGCCGCGCGGCATCGGCTTCCTGCCCGACGGCAGCCGCGCCTATGTCGCGGCCGAGAATGCCAACGAAGTCTTCGTCATCGACACGGCCAGGCACGCCACCGTCGCGCGCATCCCGGCGGGATTGCGCGCCAACGGCGTGGCCGTGCACCCGGACGGCAGCCGGGTCTACGTGTCCAATGGCGGCGCGGCCAGCGTGTCGGTCATCGACACGAAGACCAATACGGTCGTGGCGACCGTGCCGGTCGGCCAGCGCCCGTGGAACATGGCGCTGACGCCGGACGGCGCCAAGCTGTACGTGGCCAACGGCCGCTCGGGCACCGTGTCCGTGATCGACACGGCGCGCAACGAGAAGCTGCGCGATATCACCGTCGGCAAGCTGCCGTGGGGCGTGGTGGTGCGCTGACTGCCGGTTTAGCATAGCGGCAAGGCGCCGTCCCGCATGGTGCACAAGCGCAGCCGGGCCGTCTCGTCCTCCTGCACTTGTCCTTCCAATCATCTTTGCCGATACCGCTATGACCTCGCAGGAACCACAGAAAAGTCCTTATTCCCCGTGGGAAGATACGCTCATCATTGCGGTACGCGACATGCAATGGCAGCTGCTGCAGGAAAGGCAAAAGCAGGCAGGAAGCGCCAGCCCTGCGATGTCGCTTCCCCCACCCTTGCTCAAATTCGACGACATTGCCGAAACCCGGACGGGGGATGCGCTGACATCCCATGAGGACCGGTTTTTTCTGTTCGAGTTCAAGCGTGACTTAGGGGCGGCTATCAAGGACAGAACTAAACCGATGTGGGCCTTCATCGAAGAATTCGATTATGCCAATACCGAACATCAGAGTTTCTTGACCCTGTCGCGACGCTGCCACCGATTCTTGTATGCGAACATGGATCGCGCCGAGCAGGCGCAAGCTCGCACTCTAACGATGGAATCCCTGCCTTACTACGATATCGTCAAGCATGTTCAGTTTTGCAACGAATGGCAGGGGTTGGTGACCAAGGACGGAGAGTTGACCAAGCTCGTCAATGAGCTGGATTCATCCGCCCCCGGCTATAAGGCAAGGTTGGCGGAATATGAGGCGGACCGGGACTGTTTGGAGAAGAAAAAATCCGCAGCGAAGAACGCGGCGAAGAATGCAGTAGAGCAACACAAGACTTACTTTCAGGACGCTTTTCCTTTCTCCCGCGTGGGCACCTCATTGCGTGCAGTGTGGACGACCAGCGACCAAGGCGCTTCCTTTGTCGAGATATGTGCGTACATCCAAGTCCTGAACAATGCCGTCGGCACTGGAGACGATGCCCCCGTCAAATGCGCCATCGCCACGGCGCAAGGCCTGATATTGCCAATCGCGAGTTTGCGCGGCCTGTTCAAAGATTACTCGACATTTCTTGGAGCTAGGCAGCAGAGAGGTGACGACGAGTTCGGTGAGCTGGTAGCGTTGACAAAAAAACTGGCGGGGGCAGTGGCCAAACGCTTTCGAAGGTAGGGCCATGCCGGGCCAGCGGACAGTGCCACAGCGCCTGACTGGTCTACCTCGCGGCAACCAGTCCACGAACCTGTTCCTGAGCCTCTTTGGGCAAGTTGGAAGGCCCGGCCGCTACAGCCCGTCTACGGCGTCCAGCACCCGGGCCGAGTACACGACCGCGGCGCCGGCATTCATCGCGATCGCCACGCTCAGCGCCTCGGCGATTTCCTCGCGCGTGGCGCCGGCTTCGAGCGCGGCCTTCGCATGCACGGTAATGCAGCCGTCGCAGCGGGTGGTCACCGCGACCGCCAGCGCGATCAGTTCATGGGTCTTCGGTTCGAGCTTGCCGGTGGTGGCGGCGGCGCCGTCGAGCGTTTGCCAGCCGCGGATCGCGTCGGGGCTCAGCTTTGCGAGATCTCCCACGCGCCCCACGAGCGCGCTGCGATAGGCATTCCAGTCCTGGATCATTGTCTTACCTCCTTGGTGAAGTCACCGCCGGGATGGCGATGACAAGATAATTCCCCGGCTACCTGGGCCCGAACGCCGCCACGTCCACCCTGGCCGGGGTGCGCGGCGCCGGCGCGCCGGGCAAGGCGCCCTGCAACAGCGCCAGCACCGCTTCGGCCGGGTTCACTCCCGTCGACGTGCGCAGGCCTGCATAGGAAATCGTCAGCCGCGGATGTACGCCCAGCAGCACGGGCCCCTCGGCGGCAAGGATGAAATCCACGGCGGCATACCCCCACAGGCCCGGCAGCGCGGCGGCCACGGCCTGGCCCAGCGGTTCCAGCCGCTGCGCCAGGTCGGCCAGCCCGTTGACGGTCGCGCCGAGGCATCGGAACCGGTTGTCTTCCACGGCCATGCGCTGCTCGTTGCAGGCCAGCAGGCGCGCCCTGCCGTCGCGGCACAGCAGCGAGAGGCTGCCGACGCGGCCGGCGACGAACGGCTGCAGCACGAGGCCCGAACCATGCTGCGCGGCGGCCCAGGCTTGTGCCGCCGCGCTGTCCTGGAACAGCCGGGTGCCATGGCTGCCGGCGCCATCGTCGGGCTTCACCACCCAGGCGCCGGGGCCGGCAGGCAAGACATCCCCGGCGCCGAACGTGGCGACGGTGGGCAGCGCGGCACGCGCCAGGGCGGCGCAGGTCTTCGTCTTGCTCGCGGCGACCTGCACGGCATCCGGGGCGCTGCCCAGCAGGATGCGACCGTGGCGCAGGACTTCGCGCGACAGCCATTCGAGCGTGCCGCCGCCCACCGGCGCCAGCGGCCACACGGCGTCGGCGGCATGCACGCAGGCGCCGAAGCGAATATGGAACGGCTGGCGTGTCTCACCCGCCACGGCCCCGTCGAGGGTGAGCAATTCCACTCCGGGCAGCAGGCGCAGGTCGGCGCATAGCGCGCGCAGCATCAGCGCATCGTCCTGGCGCCGGGCGGCCGGCGGCCGCGCACCACTGGCGCGCCCGGTCCCGCCATGGTCGAATGCGAAGACTTTCAGCATGTCCATCGCCCGCCTCCGTAGCCCGCTGCCCGGCGCGCATCACCGCGCCGGGCCCGTACCGGCAAGCCGGCCCTGTTCATCCACCAGCGGCACGCCGTACTCGCGCAGGATGGCGTCGATGCGGGGCCGGTTGCGTGCGATCAGCGCGTCGATCTTCTCCTTCAGTTCTCGGTCGCCGAAACGCACCGCCATGGCGATCTCGAAGTCGAGGCGCACCCCCGGCTGCGAGGCCAGCGGCATGGCCACGATGCGGTGGTCCGGCGCCCGGCTGGCGAAGTAACCGGCGATCGGTCCCCAGACGAAGGCGATGTCGATGGCGCCACGCGCCAGGTCGCGCTCGACGATCTGGCCGGGATACTCTTCCGCATCGCCCGATTGCGCCTGGTAGGAGACGATCTGCCCCATCAGGCCATGCGCGAGCAGCCAGTCCGCCACCGGCGAGCCGCCGAACACGCCCAGCTTCAGGCGCGCGCGCTGCTGCGCCGGCAGCGCCAGCAGGTCGTCCAGCGTGCGCACCCCGTCGAGGCCGCTGCCCCTGACGTACGCCATCGCGTACGTCGAGTGATAGTACGGCTGGGTGGTGGCGCCCAGGTCGAACCCCTTCGCCACGCCCGTGATCAGGTCGCACTTGTAGCGGTCGGTGCCCGGTTCCTTCGCGCGCAGCGTATTGCGCACGAAGCCCATGCGCTGCGGGAACCAGGTGTAGGCGATGTCCCAGCCCAGTTCCTGGGCGAACAGCGCGGCGATGCGGTTCTCGAAGCCATCCAGGTCGCGGCGCGAGAACGGCAGGTTGTTCGGGTCCTGGCACACGCGCAGCACGGGCCGCGCGCCGCTCTCTTCGGCCTGGACCGGCGCCGCGAGTGCCAGCACGGCGGCCCCCAGCAGCACCGCGGCCTTCATTTGCCTGCCTCCTGGAGCTTACCGGGCGCAATGGCCCCGTCGGCGCGGCCCTTCAGGTAGGCGTACAGGTTGTCGATATTGTCGACGACCATCTTGCTGCCGTCGAAGTTCGGCATGCCCTTGTCGATGCGGCCATGCAGCACCACGTTCTTGAACTCGTCCTTGGACAGCGCCTTCAGGCTGCTGGTCAGCGCCGGGCCGACCGCCCCTTCCTGCTGGGCGCCATGGCAGCGCTCGCACGCCAGCGCGCGCCACGTGCGCCAGCCGCTCAGGGTGCCGGCGTCGACCTTGTTGCCTTCCACCACCTGGTAGGGGGTGGCGTCGGCCAGCGCGGCCGGGCCGACCATGCACAGCGCCAGGGCGGCGCAGCGCGCGGCGGAAATACTGAAACGAAGGAAATTCGGTTTGCTCACATCGCACTCCTGTTGGTCAATGCCGCGCTAGCGCAGCATGCATGCCCGTTCCGCTTCCTCGCGGAGCGCCTTGTACTTCGCCGCCATGGCCTTCACGCCGGGCGGGTCGCGAAATTCCGCGCCGCGCTCCCCTTCCAGCGTCTGGTAGCGCAGCGCCGTGGACATGGTCACGTAATCGTCGTAGGCCAGCGCGGCGCCGATCCGGTCGATCACGCAAGCGCATTTGTAGAGGCTTTCCTGCTTGCCGCCGTGGCTGTTCATGCACTCGAGCACGTATTCGACCCGGGCGACGGTGGGGAAACCGCTGGCCGGCGCGGCCAGCGCAGGACCGGTCAGTGGCGCGGCCAGCGCAGGACCGGAAAGTGGCGCGGCCAGCGCCACTGCCATCAGCAGCAGGGCCAGTGTCGGCGGCAAGCGTGCCATGCCGCCTCCTTACGAACCCTTGTACAACGTGCCGGCCAGCTTCGCGGCCTGGACGGCCAGTGCATCCATCAGTGGCGGCGACAGGGCGTCGTAGGGTGGCAGGCCCAGTTCCTCGAGCCGGCCCCGCACCTCGCCCATGCGCGCCGGGTCGGCCCCCGACTCGATGATGGACGACACGAAGGCGGCGAACGTGGGCGGCGCCCAGCCCGGCTCGCCCGACAGTTCCGTATGCACGAAATCGAGCCCGTGGAAGGCGTGCCTGTCGTTCTCGATGCGGCCGTACAGGTGCACGCCGCAACCCGTGCAGGCGTAGCGCTGGATGGTGGCCGTGGGATCGACCACCTTCAGCTTGCGGCCGTTGGCGGTGACCTCCACCTTGTCGCGGCCGACCACGGCGATCTGCGAGAACAGCGCGCCCTCGGGCTTCCAGCACTTCGTGCAGCCGCACACATGGTTGTGGGAGACCTGGGCACCGACGCGCACGGTGACCGGATCGGTCGCGCAGCGGCACGTGAGCGTTCCGCCCGCAAAGCCGGCCTGTTCCGGCGGGATGCCCGCGTCGACGGCGGGGTGGATATGCATGGCCATGCCTGTCTCCTTTGGTTGGTATGGTTGGTATGGTGGCTTAGTACAGCACCACGGAGCGGATCGATTCGCCCCGCTTCATCAGGTCGAAGCCTTCGTTGATGCGCTCGAGCGGCAGGGTGTGCGTGATCAGGTCGTCGATATTGATCTTGCCGTCCATGTACCAGTCGACGATCTTCGGCACGTCGGTGCGGCCGCGCGCGCCGCCGAACGCGGAACCCTTCCATTCGCGGCCCGTCACCAGCTGGAACGGCCGGGTGGAGATTTCCTGGCCCGCCGCCGCCACGCCGATGATGAAGCTCTTGCCCCATCCCTTGTGCGTGCACTCGAGCGCCTGGCGCATCAGGCCGGTGTTGCCGACGCACTCGAAGCTGTAGTCGGCGCCGCCGTCGGTCAGCTGCACGATCGCATCGACCACGTTGTCGACTTCCTTCGGGTTGATGAAGTGGGTCATGCCGAACTTGCGGGCGATGTCCTGGCGCGCCGGGTTGATATCGATGCCGATGATCTTGTCGGCCCCCACCATCTTCGCGGCCTGGATGACGTTCAGCCCGATGCCGCCCAGGCCGAACACGGCCACGTTGGCGCCCGCTTCGACCTTGGCCGAGAACAATACCGCGCCCACGCCGGTCGTGACGCCGCAGCCGATGTAGCACGCCTTGTCGAACGGCGCATCGGCGCGAATCTTCGCCAGGGCGATCTCGGGCACCACGATATGGTTTGCAAAGGTCGAGGTGCCCATGTAGTGCAGGATGGGCTTGCCGTCGAGCGAGAAGCGGCTGGTCCCGTCGGGCATCAGCCCGCGGCCCTGCGTGGCGCGGATCGACTGGCACAGGTTGGTCTTGCGGGACAGGCAGAACTTGCATTGCCGGCATTCCGGCGTGTACAGCGGGATCACATGGTCGCCGGCCCGCACGGAAGTCACGCCCGCGCCGGTTTCCAGCACCACGCCGGCGCCCTCGTGGCCGAGGATCGCGGGGAACAGGCCTTCCGGGTCGGCACCGGACAAGGTGTAGTAATCCGTGTGGCAGATGCCGGTGGCCTTCACCTCGACCAGCACCTCGCCGGCGCGCGGCGGCGCCAGGTCCACCGTCTCGATCGTCAGCGGTTCGCCCGCCTTCCATGCAATCGCAGCTTTCGTCTTCATCTCGTCTCCCAGCCTTGGCGCGGCACCAGGGCGGCCGCATGATCGGTCATCGCAAATCGCGTGCCATCGGCTCGCCGGGGCTGCGCAGGGCGGTACGGTGCCGCCGTTGTGCAGGATTGGATCACCGCTGCCCAGGGCTGTTCCGATTCCGGAGCGCTCAGAAACGGTAGCGCAGTCCCGCCACGAAGGTGCGCGGCGCGCCGGGCGCGACGAAGCGTGCCGGTTCATCGTCGGCACCGGGCGCCAGCGGCCGCCCGCCGGGGAAGACGTCTTCCGCCACCGTGCCATAGCTCTCGTAGCGGCGGTCGAACACATTGTTCACGCGGGCGAACACTTCCCAGCCGGGCGCCGGGTGCCAGGAGGCGCGCAGGTGCAGCAAGGCGTGGCCGCGGATGCGCCAGTCGGCCCGGCGCTCCGGCTCGCCGTCCTCGGGGTCCTCGACCAGGCCATCCTCGTTGCCCTGCGTGGCCAGGTTCGAGACGGCGACGGCGTCGGCCCCGACGCTCCAGCCCGGAGCGGGCTCCCAGTCGGCACCCAGCTTGAGCGTGTGGCGCGGCAGGCCGGGCAGGCGCGTGCCCTTCGTCACCCGCACATTGCGGGCGCCAGTGAACAGTTCGCCGTCGGCGGCGTAGACGGCCGCCAGGTAGCTGTAGCTGGCGCGTAGCGTGACGTTGCCGGTCCGCAGGCGGCCGGCGGCATCGATGCCCGCATGGCGCGTGCGGTCGAAGTTCGCGAAGTAGCCCTGCTGGCTGGTGCCGGCGCTGTGGAACAGGATGTCGTCGCGGTTGACCGTGCGGTACAGCGACAGGGTCGCCTCGCCCGCTTCCGCGTGCCAGCGCGCTCCCGCCTCGACGGTGCGCGACACGACCTGCGCCAGCCAGGGATCGGCTTGCAAGCCGACCGGCAGGCGGCAAGGCTGCTCGGGGTCGGCGCACCCCAGTTCGATCACGGTGGGCACGCGGTTGCTCTGCGCCACGTTGGCAAACACCGTCCACGCGGCGTTCACCTGCCGGGCCAGGCCCAGCGAGGGATTGAGCTTGCGATAGCTGAAGGCTTCGCGCGGCTGCACCCCGCGCTCGGTGGTGAGCGTGTTCGCCACCTTCGCATGGTTGTAGCGCGCCGAGAGCGTGGCCCAGGTGCCGGGCGCCAGCTGCCACGTGTCGCTCGCGTACAGCCCCGCCGTGCGCGCCCGCCCGGTGACCGAGGACGACGGCTCCCGCTCCTCCTCCGGGTCGCCCAGCACGCCGCGGTCTTCCGTGAAGAAGCCCTCCTGCTCGAACTGCGCGAAGCGGATGCGGTTGCGGTCGAACGACAGCCCTGCGCTCAGCTGGTGATCGCCGCGCGCGACGGCCAGTTGCACGCTGCCGCCTTCGCCGTGCTGCCGCGAGCTGGTGGTATTGAGCACCGCGGGATGCACGGCCGCCGCGCACTCGTCGTCGTCCTCGCAAGGTTCCCCGGCATCGTCGTTCACGTCGCCGTTGACCGTATCGCGACGGCTGTGCCGCACATAGGCGGTGGCCGTCAGCTCGACGCCGCCCGACAGCTCGCTGCGCAGATTGAACGTCGCCTGCCCCAGCCGGTTGCGGGTCCGGTCCGGGTAGGTGTAGACGGCGCGACGGTCCAGGTCGTACAGGCCGGGCGCGTCCTCGATGCCGCCCGGCAGCAGGCCATTGCCCAGCAGCCGGCTGCGGCCGCCCAGCAGTGCCACGTTCCAGTCGGTGCCGCCGGCGGTGCGGCCCACCTTCAGGAACACATTGCCGAGGCGTCCTTCCGAATGGTCGCGCCAGCCATCCTCGTCGAAGGCCGTGGCGGCCAGCAGCGTGTGCCATTCGCCGGCCACGGCGCCATACGACAGGTCGAACCGGCGCCGCGCGCCGCTGCCGATGCTGGCTTCGGCCATCAGGCCGGGGTGGCTGCGGCCCGACTTCGTCGTCAGCGCCAGCGCCCCGCCCAGCGTGTTCAAGCCGTACAGCGGGTTCGAGCCCGGCACCAGCAGCACGCCGCCGATGGCCGCTTCCGGCACCATGTCCCAGTTGATCACGTCGCCGAAGGGTTCGTTGACGCGCACTCCGTCCAGGTACACCGACAAGCCCTGGCTGGAGCCCAGCACCGGCGAGGCGCGGTAGCCGCGGAACGTGACGTCGGTCTGGAACGGGCTGCCCGAAATGTCGTTCACGTTGATGCCGGCCGCGTGGCGCGCGAGGTAGTCGGGCAGCGTGTCCGCGCGCGCCTGGGTGACATCCCGGTCGGTGGCGCGCTGGATGGCATACGGCAGGCGGTCGCGCGAGATCGCCGCGGCCGACTGTGGGGCGATGCCGACGATTTCCACGACTGGCAGCGGCCCCAGCGGGAAGTCCGGCGCGCCGGCCCATGCCGCCGGGGCGAGCACCATGGCGGCCGCCGCGATCGGTGTGCGCGGCCATGCGAGATGAAAGGCCACGGATCGGGCACGGAATGTATTCAAGATCGCCTCGCTGTGAAGAGTACCGAACAATTCTTCATAGCAAATCGCGTGCCATGCTGCTTGCGTGGATCAGGGAGGCGGAACTGCGCCGTTTCCGTTACAGTTGCGCCAGCACGGTACAGCCCGCCGCCCACCACTTGTTCCATGTGACAGATGACCCATCCGCACCGATACGACCAGGCCGCCATCGACGGCGTCTACCGCGCGATCCGCGAACGCCGCGACATGCGCCACTTCCGCCCCGACCCGATCGAGCCCGCGCAACTGGCGCGCTTCATCGAGGCCGCCCACTGCGCGCCCAGCGTCGGCTACATGCAGCCATGGCGCTTCCTGCGCATCACCGACACGGCGCTGCGCGGCGCCCTGCACGCCCACGTCGACGCCGAGCGCGCGCTGACGGCCGAGGCGATGGGCGAGCGGGCCGACGAATTCATGCGGCTCAAGGTGGAAGGCATCCTGTCCTGCGGCGAGCTGCTCGTGGTCGGCCTCGTTGACGGTCGCGAGCGCTACGTGTTCGGGCGCCGCACGATGCCGGAAATGGACCTGGCCTCGGCCGCGTGCGCGATCCAGAACTTCTGGCTCGCCGCCCGCGCGGAGGGGATCGGCGCGGGGTGGGTGTCGCTGTTCGATCCGGAGCACGTGCGCACGCTGTGCGGCATGCCGGAGGGGAGCCGCCCCATCGCGCTGCTGTGCGTGGGGCATGTGGAGGAGTTTTATCCGGAGCCGATGCTGCAGATGGAGCGGTGGGACCGCCGGCGCGAGCTGGGGGAGATCGTGTATGAGAATGCCTGGGGCACGCGGTGACCTGGCCCGCCACTTGCCTCTGCGGTCGTTGATACCTATTGTTCGCGCGTTCCGGATGCCGTTTCCGTCGAAGTCGTGCACGATGTGCTTGGCGTCTCTGTCTTGTCCGCTTTCAGCTGGCTGAGTGCTTCACCGAGAAACGCGTCGTGCTGCAGCGGGTAGACAAGCATGTCGCCGTGCCTGCCACCCTTTTTCAGTGTCGGCGCCGAATGGAAAAGATCCTTGCCGCTGGCAAGTTGAAAGTGGCCAAGCAGGATTGGCTTATAGTTGAGCTCGAAGATACTTACCTTCAGTGTGGTTTTTTCTCCAACCGTCCGCAGGAATTGGTTGAAGCGCTCGATGACGAAGTCATTGCTGGTAAGCCGGGGTCTAAAGTGGTCAAAAATAAACTCGTCGCCCTGCCGCTTCAGAAATTCCGTCATGCCGGGAATCGTGATGCCTTTCTCAAGCAACCACTTCTTGCGCTGGCCCGGCTGCAGCATGCATTCAGGAGATACCGAATTGACGTCCTCACCAGGGCAGCTCCCCCAGTGACGCAGCTTGCTGCGCACCTGCTGCGGCGAAATCACGTCCAGCTTCACCGCGGTCACGAGCAAAGGCTGCGAACTGATATTTGCTACCTCGACGCAAAGAAAAGCACCGTCGCGAAAATCTGGCGCCGTCGGCCTGCCCTGCACCGTTTCCAACTGTCCATAGAAATGCATCGAAGGGACAAGGTAAGCGGAAGTGATCGCCACTTTCGACCCAACGACCTCGAGCGAGGATTTCCGAGGCTCGTTCAAATACACATTGTTGAACGTAATGTCGCGCCCTGCATTGTAGGCCTGGGATCGAGCGCCACTGGCAATTGCCGATTGCGACGGTTGAGGTGGCGCCTGCTGGGCAAGCGCGACGGCGCCATGCAGGCCAAGAATTGCGGCGAAGGCAGTGCGCAGGCGCATCTTATTCAAGGTTGATGTTGCCGCCGGCATTGAGGGCTTCACTGCCGGTGCCGCTGGCGACCGCTTCCTGGCGAACCTTTCCATTCGCCGGTTTGCTGTCCGCTTTGTCCCCGGCGGTGCGTGCCGCGGACTGGCCTTCATTGATGTTCCCTGCTGCATTTGCGGCACGCGCCTTGTCGCCTGTCGCCCGCGCCGTCTGCGCCACGTCCGGCTCAGGCGTCGCTGTCGCCTTCGGTGCGGTCGTGGTGATCTCGACCTTCTTCGGCGTCAGGCTGACCTTGCCGCCGCGCGACAGCGCAAAGATGCCCAGCACGATGACAACCAGCGCGCCGATCAGCCACCATGCCAGCCGATGCCAGCTCACGCCCCCGGCGGCCGTCTTCCCGGTTTTCTTTGGCATTCTTTTCTCCCCCGTAGGCTTGGCCTTGCACTCAACGATAATTGACCGTTGCGATCATGAATCCGCGCATGGCTGGCCGTGCTGATGAAACACCAGCTCCCCGACCTTCCTTCCCTGGCACAGGTGTTCCTCGATGATACGGTCCATGTTCTGTTCCGTGACATTGTAGTACCACGTGCCATCCGGCTGGACGCAGACGATGGGGCCGCCCTTGCAGGCGGCAAAGCAGCTGACGCGGCTGCGCTTGACGCGCAGGTCGCCGGCCGCCAGCCCGGCGGCCTTCAACTTCTCGCCCAGGCTGTCGAACAGCGCCTGCGAGGCACCGTCGGCGCTGCAGCGGGGGCCGGTGCACACCAGCAGGTGGCGGTGGTAGCTGCCGATCTTCGGTTTCACGACTGCCTCGCTCATGCTTCGCCCTCCACGGTATCGGTGGCCTCGTCCTGCCACGGTTCGGCGAGCGTGGCGCGGATGTAGTCGGCGGGCAGGCGGTGGCTTTGCGCCAGCGCTTCCACGCTGGCGCCGGCCGCGTGCTCGGCTTGCAGCGTGTCCAGCCAGCCCAGCAGGCCGGTGGACAGCGAACGCCCCGCCTTCTCGCCTTCGCGGGTGGTGCCGCCCTCTTCCATGTCGTATTTATTGGCATAGCCGCGCGGCGTGACCATCAGGCCATTGCGCACGAAGGTATTGCTGTTGCCGATCAGGACGGTGCTGAGCATGCCGATATCGGCATCGGCCATGCTGTCCAGCGTGGTGAAGACGATGTTCTCGCGGCGCCGGTAGGCGCTTTTCACGATCGCCACCGGCGTGTCCGCCCGGCGGTGGCGCAGGAACAGGCGCTGCGCCTCGACGATCTGGCGCGTGCGCCGGCCGCTCTTCGGGTTGTACAGTGCCACCACGAAGTCGGCCATCGCCACGGCGTCCAGCCGGCGCGCGATCGTCGGCCACGGCGTCAGCAGGTCGGACAGGGAAATGGCGCAGAAGTCGTGCGTCAGCGGCGCGCCGACGAGGGCCGCGCAGCTGTTCAGCGCCGAGGCGCCGGGCACGATTTCCACCTGCACCGGGTCGTCCGGCGTCCACCCCGACTGGAACAGGACCTCGTAGGTGGGGCCGGCCATGCCGTACACGCCCGCGTCGCCCGACGAGATCAGTGCCACCTTCTTGCCCGCGCGCGCCGCTTCCAGGGCGCTGACGGCGCGGTCGAGTTCCTCGGTCATCGACTTGCGGATGATTTCCTTGCCTTCGAGGAGATCGACCACCAGCTTGATGTAGGTGACGTAGCCGATCACGACGTCCGCTTCGGCAATGGCGGCGCGGGCGCGGGCGGTCATGTGGTCCACGCTGCCGGGGCCTATGCCGACCAGCATGATCTTGCCGGCTTGTGTTTGTGCCTGCGCTGGTGCCTGCGCTGCTGTCTGCAATGAATCGTTCATGGTTCCTTCCTGGCGATCGAGACGGTGGCATGACGGCCATCCGCGCCCCGGTATTTGTATTTTTCGACGACGAGCGCCGACATCGGTGTGCCCGGCCCGGCGGCCAGCAGCGCGGCCGCCTCGCTGACCGACGGCGTGCCCGTATGGCGCAGCACGGTCTCCGACGGATGCGGCACGGGCACGGCGGCCAGCTCGTGGGCCGCGTAGAAGCGCAGCGGCCAGTCAAGTTCGCGGGCGATGGCCAGCAGCGCCGCCTCGTCCTGCTTGATGACGATGGTGGCCGCGGCCAGCACTTGGCCGGGCGTGGCGCCCGCTTCGGCCAGCGCGGCGTGCACGGCTTCGCGCACGGTTTCCAGGGCCGCGCCGCGGTCGCAACCCAGGCCCACGGTGTACAGCTTCACTGCGTGCCCTCCACCGGCGGGCGGTAGACCACGAGCCGCTCATGCAGCGCCTGCCAGCGCTCTGCCGGCACGTCGGCATGCGTGACCCACAGCAAGGCCGCATAGCGATCCAGCGGCACGTCGGTCAGGCGGCTGTAGCGGTGGATGTTGTCCGGCAGCGGCGTCGGGCGGGTCCACCAGTCGGGGCTGCCCGCTTCCTGCACGAAGGCGATCGGCTCGCCGTTCACCACGTGCGCCGACACGCGGGTGACGTTGATCTTCGGCGCCTCCACCCTCCAGCCCAGGTGGCGGCCCAGGATGTCGACGGGGATGGTACGGCCCACGTCGGACGCGGTGGTCAGCACCGGTGCCGCGCCGAGCAATGCGGCCACGCGCTCGCTCCATTCGTTCGCGCCGCCCACGTGGCCCGACAGCACCGGGATCACGTATTGGCCCGCATCGTCAACCACGATCACGCCCGGGTCTTCATCCTTGCTGCGCAAGTGCGGTGCGATCAGGCGCACGACGGCGCCCAGCGAAACGAAGAATACGATCTGGTCATAGCCGGCGAACAGCGGGCCGATCTCGTCGCGCATCGCGCCGTCATAGCTGCGCAGCCGGTTCGGCAGGCCGTCGAACGCGGCGGCGAACTTCGCGGCCGCGCAGATATCGGCTTCGGGCAGCTCGGCAGCCAGGCGCGCGGCCTGCGCGGCGCCGTGTTTCGTGATCGCCACCAGGCACAGGCGCGGGGTGGTGTCGGCGCATTGGTTCATGTTTCCTCCTTGGTCATGCTTCCTCCGTGGTTGATGGGAACGGGCTGCCCTTGCGCAGGCAACCCTTGATGCGTTCGCCGCGGATGCGGTGCGGGTGGCGCACCAGCAGCAGCGACAGGTAGCTGACCTTCGCGCCGCGCAGCGCGAGGATGCCCTCGCCGCCGATGCGCCGCTCGTCCGGCGCGCCCACGCGCTCGATGAAATGGGCGCCGGCCAGCAGGCCGCGCCGTTCCAGCCAGTCGATCAACTCGTCCAGGATGGGTTTTACCTTCATCAGCACGAGCGTGTCGAAGTCGGGCAGCAGGCGGTCGACGGCGCTCACGCCGTAGGCGGCCGGCACGATGGCCACCGTGTCGTCCTGCTCGGCGAACGGCGTGTCCGCCGCGGCGCAGGCGGCCGTGAACGCGTTCACGCCGGCGATCACCTGCATGGGGATGGCCGGGTCGAGGGCGCGCACGGTGCGCGCCAGGTGGCCGAACGTGGCATAGGTGCTGGCGTCGCCTTCGACGAGGAACAGCACGTCGCGCCCGGCACGCAGCCACGGCAGCACGGTCTCGGCGGCGCGCAACCAGGCGCGCGCCAGCTTTTCGCCGTCATGCGTCATCGGGAACAGCAGCAGCGCGTGCTCTTCCGGCGGCGCCAGCCCGGCACGGGTCACGATGTCGAGCGCGTAGCTGGGCGTCTTGCCGCTGCGGGCCGGGTAGACCCACACGGCATCGCGCCGCTCCAGCGCCGCCCAGGCGGCGCGGGTGATCAGGCCGGGATCGCCGGGGCCCAGCGAGATGCCCCACAGGGTGCCCGCGTTCTTGTCCGCGCTCTTGTCCACACTCATGCCACCCTCCGCGCGCAGACGATCCAGACGGGATTCTCGGCCGCCATGCGGTGCATGTGCAGGATCGGCTTGCTGCGGGCCGCCTGCAGTTGCAGCACGTCCCAAGTCACCTCCTGTTGAGCTCGTGTCCCTGGGGTCTGACCCCACGAGACACAAGCTGAGCCGTTCTCGTTTTCTGGCGACGCTTTGAGTGCCTGCAAGGCGGCGGTGGCCGTGGCCAGGTTTTCCAAGGTCACGAAATTCATCACCAGGTTGCCGCCGGGCCGCAGGCGGTCCAGCACCTGGGCGATCAGCGCGGCCAGTTCGCCGCCGGAGCCGCCGATGAACACGGCGTCCGGGTCGGGCCAGGCATCCAGTCCATCCGGCGCCTTGCCGTGGATGAGCGTGTAGTTGCTGACGCCGAAGGCGGCGTGGTTGTGCGCGGCGATCGCGTGGTCCGCCTCGTTCTTCTCGATCGCGAAGACGTGGCCGCGCGGGCACAGGCGCGCCGCTTCCAGCCCCACGGAGCCGGAGCCGGCGCCGATATCCCAAACCACGCTGTCGTCGCGCAGCTGGAGGCGCGCCAGGCTCACGGCGCGCACTTCCTGCTTGGTGATCAAGCCCTTCTCGGGCTGGCGTTGCGCGAAGGCGCTGTCGGCCAGGCCGAAGCGCACCGGGCGCGCAACCGGCGCCACGCGCCACAGCAGCACGACGTTCAGCGCGGCGAAGCGCATGCCCGCCGCCTCCTGCGGCGTCAGTTCGGCCAGCACGCGCTCTTCCGGCTGCAGCAGGTTCTCCGCCACCGCCATCAGGAACTCCTCGCCGAGGCCCTCGGCCAGCAGCAGGCGGGCGATGCGATCGGGGCTGTTGTCTGGGCTCGTCAGCACCAGCAGCCGCGCTTCGGCGCGAAGCGCCTGCGCCAGGCCGTACAGGCCGTGGCCGGGCGCGGCGCCGCGCCGCCACTCGCCGGCATCCTTCGCATGCACGGAGACGATGCGCGCATCGTGCCAGGCCAGGCCGATGCGGGCACAGGCCAGTTGCAGGGTCGACAGGTTGGGCAGGATGTCCAACGCCTGCACGCACAGGTGCTGCGCCAGGTAGGGAGCGATGCCGTGGCACAGCGGGTCGCCGGTGGCCAGCACCACGCAGTGCAGGTGGTCGGCGCGCGCGGCGCGCACCCAGTCGGGCACCTGCTTCAGGCGCCCCGTCAGGTCGTGCCGCACGCTGGCGCTTTTCAATTCCGCCTCCAGCAGCGCCAGTGTGCGGGCGCCGCCGATCACCACGTCGGCGCTGCGCACGTGCGCCAGCGCTGCCGGGCTGAGGCTGGCCGCGCCGTCGTCGAGCACGCCGATGACACGGCAGGGGTTCGGGTCTTTGGTAACAGTATCCATTCGGGGACTCATAGTGATCAGGTGTCGGCGATGTGGGCCACGCCGGTGCGGCCGGCACTGGCCGGGCGTTCGCGGGGCAGCGCCGGGTCGGACCAGACGTCGGCCACCAGCTGGCCGGCGAAATCGCAGACCAGCACGCGCAATTGAAAAGCGTGGCCATAGCGGTCCGGCGCGGTCAGGGTATCGATGGCCGCCTGCGCCAGCGCGCGGTGGAAGGCGTCGCCGAGGCCGCGCTCGACCATCAGCTCGGCGCCGAAGCGCGCCGTCTCGGCAGCGGCCATGGCAGCGCAATCCTCCGCGCTGGCACCGATGCGCCGGCCGATCTCGGCCACCAGGTCGGTATCGACTTCGCTGCGGTTCGCATGGGTGATCGTCTCGCCCTGGGCGATCTTGGTGAGCTTGCCGACCATGACGGCCAGCACCACGAGGCCGATGCCCTGCGCGACCGCCTCATCAAGGGCGTAGCGCAGGAAATCGCCCATCTGCACGAAGGAGGCCGACGGCAGTTCGGGGCGCTCGCCGCGCAGGGTCGCCATGGCGAACGTTTCGGTGCGGCCGCCGGTGGTCAGCGCCACCAGCCCATGGCCGGCGGTGGCCGCCACCTGCACGCCCTGCACGACGCTGGCGCGCCAGGCGGCCGTCGAATAAGGCTTGACGATGCCGGTGGTACCCAGGATGCTGATGCCGCCCAGGATGCCCAGCCGCGCATTGGTCGTCTTCTTCGCCATCGTTTGCCCGTCCGGCACGCTGACCGTGACTTCGACGCCGTGCGCGGCCAGCAGCGCGGGTGCCGCCTCGCGCAGGTTGTCGGCGATATTCGTGCGCGGCACCGGATTGATCGCGGGACCGCCCACTTCCAGGCCCAGGCCCTTCATCGTGACGGTGCCCACGCCGTCGCCCGCCATGTAGGTGACGGCGCCGGCCTCGCCGGGCAGCAGCCGCAGGTCGACGGTGAGATGGGCGCCATCGGTGCAATCCGGATCGTCGCCGGCGAACTTGATTACCATCGCATGGGCGCGGCCGTCGCCGCAACGTCCGTCGTGCACGGTGAAGACGACGCGGCTGCCGTTGGGCAGCAGCGCTTCCACCTGTTCGGGAACGCGGCCAGTCACCAGGCCGAGCACGGCGGCGCGCGCGGCCGCGGCGGTACATGCCCCGGTGGTGAATCCCGTGCGCGTGCCCCGTTCCGCGGCCTTGTCTTTCACGCCAGCTCCTGCGACTTCTGCCGCGCCTCGGCCAGTGCCAGCAGCGCGTGCAGCGCCGCGACCACGAGCGTGGACCCGCCCTTCCGGCCGAGGATGACGATCCACGGCACCTCATTGACCTCGGCCATGAGATCCTTCGACTCGGCCGCGGATACGAAGCCGACCGGCATGCCGACGACCAGGGCCGGCCGCACGCCCTCCTCGCGGATCAGCCGCACCAGTTCGATGAGCGCCGTGGGCGCGTTGCCGATGCCGACGATCGCGCGGTCCATCAGGCCCAGGCGGTGCGCCTTGCGCATCGCCTGCACCGCTCGCGTGGTGTCTTCCCGCCTGGCCGCGTCGATCACGTCGGCATCGCTGATGAACTGGTACGTGTGCATGCCGAAGTGCGCCAGGCGCGGGCGGGACAGGCCCGAGCAGATCATCTCGACATCGGCCACCACGGGCGTGCCGCCGGCCAGCATGGCGCGGATGCCCGCCTCCACCGCGTCCGGATGAAAGTGGGTCAAGCCGTTGAAGTCGAAGTCGGCGTTCGCATGGATCATGCGGCGCACGATGGGCCACTGGGCGGCCGTGTACGCATGCTCGCCCGCCTCCGCGTCGATGATGGCGAAGCTGTCGTGCTCGATGACCTGGCCGGCACGCGTGAGCTGCTCGGTGACGGTGTTCACCGTGCTCATGCCGGCACCTCCGCGTGCCCGTGAGCGTGAGCGTGAGCGTGAGCGTGAGCGTGATTGTGGTCGTGATTGTGATCGTGGTCGTGAGCGTGAGCGTGATCGTGGTGATGCTCGTGCGTGTGCGCATGCGAGTGGCCGTGGCCGAGGTCGTGGGCGATCTCGCGGTAGCTGCAACCGTCGCACGGCAGGCGGCTGTCCGGCCGGCCCGCGCGCAGGTCCGCCACGCGCTGTTCCATCAGCGCGAAGATTTCCGGTTCGAAGCCGAAATGCTCGGTGCAGGCGAAGCGCACCTGGGGATATTGCGCGCGCAGGTGCTCCACCTGCCGGTGGATGCGCTGCATCAGGGTGCCCGTGTACAGGTAATACGGCAGCACGACGACCTGCCGCATGCCCAGCAGCACCTGCCGCTGCACGGCCTTTTCCAGCCGTGGCCAGGTGATGCCGGTGAACGCCAGGTCGACCAGTTCATGGTCGCCCTCTTCCAGCAGCCAGCGCGCCATCTTCGCCATCTCGCCGTTCGCCGCGCGGTCCGAGGAGCCACGGCCCAGCAGCACGACGCCGGTCGTGGTGGGGTCGGGCATGTCCAGCGCCTTCATGGCGCCGCGCAGGCGCCGCTTCAGCACGGCCAGCACCGGGTCGCTGGCGCCCAGGTGCGGCGCGAGCAGGATTTCGGCCTGCGGGCAGGCAGCGCGCGCGCCTTCGATCGCCTCGGGGATTTCCATCTTCACATGGCCGGCGGCGTTCAGGACCAGGGGCACGACCAGCACGCGGCGCGCCTGGCGGGCGGCGGCCAGCAGCGCGGCGTTCAGCTCGGGCGGCGCGAATTCGATGAAGCACAGCTCGATGCGCCAGCCCGGCTGGCGGACACGCCACTGGTCGGCGAACTCGCGGATCTCGCGGTTGCCCGATTCCTCGCGCGAGCCGTGGCCCACGATGAGGATGATGTCGTCCGCCGGGCTCGTGGCCGGCTGGATCGGGATGGGTGCGTTCATGCGCTTGCCTTTCTGAATCGATGGGTGAAGGTGGGGTCGTACAGTTTCGAGCGGGCCAGCGTTTCCCAGTGCAGCGCGCCCAGCGTGGGGCTGGCCACGATCATGGCCTGGCTGGCGACGCCGGCGGCGCGGCAGCGCGCCTTGATGTCGGCCAGCGTGCCGCGCAGGATCTTTTCCTCGCCGGGCCAGCTGGCCTTGTGCACCACCAGCATCGGCGCGTCCTCCGGCCAGCCGGCCGCGCGCAGCGCCGTCTCGACCTTGTGCAGCAGCGTGATCGACAGGAAGATGCACAGCGTGGTGCGGTGCGCCGCCAGGCTGGCCAGGTCTTCGCCCTCCGGCATCGGCGTGCGCCCTTCCACGCGGGTGAAGATCACGCTCTGCGTCACCTCGGGCAGCGTGAGCGATTCGCCAGCCGCGGCCATGGACGCCATCGCCGACGACACGCCCGGCACCACCGCCCAGCCGATGCCGGCGGCGGCCAGCGGCCGCGCCAGCTCGATCAGCGCGCCATACAGGCCGGGGTCGCCCGTCTGCAGGCGCACCACGGTGCCGTGCCTGGCCGCCTGCTCGACCAGCCAGGCCGTCATTTCTTCCAGCGTCATGTCCTTCGAGTCACGGATCGCGCAGCCGGGCGGCGCGTACAGGGTGACCGCGCGGTCGACCAGCGAGCCGGCAAACAGCACGGCGCCCGCCTCCGCCAGCAGCCGGCGGCCCTTGACCGTGATGAGTTCGGGGTCGCCGGGGCCGGCGCCCACGAACCAGACCTTGCCCATGTTGTTGCCCGATTCGGCGTTCGTCATGTCGTTGTTACTCCTTGCGTATTTGGTCCTTGCGTAGCTGCTCCCTGCGTGGTTGCTCCCTGCCTCGTTGCTCCCTGCGTCGTTGCTCCCCGCGTAGTTGGTCCCTGCGGTGCGCGCAGTGCCGCAAGCAGCGCCGGCACGGTCCTGGACAGCGGGTGGGCGGCAAGCAGGCCACGCGCCGCCAGTTCGGCGTGCAAGGCGGCCGCCAGCGGTGGGCGGTGGCCGGCCGCTTCGAGCAGGTCGGCACGCGCGGCCAGCTCCGCCGCGGCGCCGGAGACGATGCAGCGGCCCCCGGCCAGCAGGTGGATCTCGTCGGCCCAGCCGAAAGCAAAATCGACGTCGTGGGTGGACAGCACCACCGTCACCTCGCGCGCCGCCAGCCGGTCGAGCAGCGCGGCCAGGCCAGCCTGCATGGCCGCGTCCAGCCCGGCCATCGGCTCATCCAGCAGCAGCACGCCCGGCTCCATCGCCAGCACGCCGGCGATGCACACGCGCTTCTTCTGGCCGAAACTCAGGTGGTGCACGGCACGGTCGGCGTGTTCGCGCATGCCGACCGCGTCGAGCGCCGCCTCCACGCGGGCGCGCACCGTGGCCTCGTCCAGGCCCAGGTTGAGGGGGCCGAACGACACGTCTTCCCCGACATGGGCGGCGAACAGCTGGCGGTCGGGGTCCTGGAACACGAGGCCGACCCGGCGGCGCAGCGCGGCCAGCCCGGCGCGATCGTGGGCGACGGCCCTGCCATCCAGGCGCAACTCGCCGGCGGTCGGCCGCAGCAGGCCGTTCAGGTGCCGCAACACGGTGGATTTCCCCGCGCCGTTGGCGCCCAGCAGTGCATGCCGGCGGCCGCGCGCGAAGGCCAGGCTGCATTCGCGCAGCCCGCCGCCACCCGGGTAGACATGGTCGACGCCAGCCAGCGCGAGGATCGGAACCCCGCTCACCAGCGGTCTCCCAAGGCCAGCGCGACCATCGCGGCGCCCGCCAGCAGGGCCAGCGCGTTCTGGCGGCGCTCATGGGGGAACGCGGCCGGCAGGAAACGCAGCGTGCCCGTGTACGAGCGGGAGTCCGCCGCCGCCTGCAGCGCCGCCGCGCGCTGCCACGACTGCTGCGCCATGTGGCCCGCCAGCATCGCTGTCGAGCGCCAGGCCTGGCGCCAGCCGTGGTGACCCAGCCGTGCGGCTTGCGCGGCCACGCCCTCGCTCCAGGCCTGGCGCAGCACGAACAGCATGCGGTAGCACAGCGCCATCAGGTCGAGCAGCAGTTCGGGGGTGTGCAGGCGGCGCAGCAGTGCCAGCAGGTCCGGCAGCGGCGTGGCCATGACGAAGCCGAGGGAGGCCGCCAGCGCGGCCAGCGAACGCAGCGCCACGTGGCCGACCGCCGGCAGCATGGCGGCGTTCCACTGCCAGCGGCCATGGGCATCGGGGCCGAGCGGCGTCGTGGCGCAGGCGAGCACGAGGAAGCCGAGCGGCGCCGCCGCCGCGGCGAGGAATGCGCGCGGCGGTATGCGCGCACCCAGCAGCGCGGCGAGGACAGGCACCGCGACCAGCATGGCCAGCACTACCGGCGTGCGCGCCAGCCCGGCAGCGACGATGGCGGCCAGCGCGAACAGTGCCTTGGCCGACGGCGCGACAGCGCGCCAACGGCTGGCGTAGGCCGCCATTTCAATCCGCATCGCCATCCACATCGCTACCAACATCGCTACCAACATCGATCCGCCGCTGCGCGCCGGCGCGCTCGCGGCCCACCGACAGCCCGAGCCAGTAGCCGATCACGCCCGCGCCCAGCGCGGCCTGCAGGGCGAACAGCAGCGAGGCGATCTCGCCGCTGGCCGGCTCGAACACGGGCGCGAACCACGGCTCGTAGCCGGGCGCCAGCGCGCCGACCGCCTGGCGCGCCAGGTCGTCGGCACCGCCGAACGCGGCGCCGCCGGCCAGCCACAGTGGCAGCACCGTCAGCAGCACGATCGCCAGCCACAGCACCGCGGTGCGCGCTTTCATGCGGCCTCCTTCGTACCATGCGCGAACACCGGCGCGGCACGCAGCTCATCGCCTTCGAAGCGGGCGATCGCGTTCACCACGAGCACCGTCAGCAAGCCTTCGCTGATGGCGATCGGCACCTGTGTCAGCGCGAAGATGCCGGCAAAGCGCGCCAACGACGCGCCGATGCCGCCGACCGGATCGGGAAAAGCCCACGCCAGTTGCAGCGACGTGGTGGCATAGGTGGCGAGGTCGCCCAGGCAAGCCGCCGCGAACACGGCGATCGAGCGCGACAGGCCCAGGGTGGCGGCCACGCGGAACACGGCATACGCCGCGAAGGGGCCGACGACGGCCATCGAAAATACGTTGGCGCCCAGCGTCGTCAAGCCGCCATGGGCCAGCAACAGCGCCTGGAACAGCAGCACCACGAAGCCGACCGGCACCATCGCGGCGGGCCCGAACAGCAGCGCGCCCAGCCCCACGCCGGTGGGGTGCGAACAGCTGCCCGTGACCGATGGCAGCTTGAGCGCGGACAGCAGGAAGGCAAAGGCGGCGGCCACGCCGAACAGCATGCGGCGCTGCGGGTAAGCGCGCAGGTCGCGCGCCATCGCGCGCAGGCCCCAGGCCAGGAAAGTCGCGGAAACCGCCGTCCAGCCCAGCGCGTGCGCGGGCGGCAGGAATCCTTCCATGATGTGCATTCGAATCCTCCCGTCGAATGGTCGATAAGAGCATCGGCGGGGGATGGATGGACGGTCGAGACGGGGCCGGGGACGGCACGCCGCTTCGACAGCGGCTTCCCGTCACCCCGGGGAACGATGCTGGCATTTCCGGGCCGGTATTCTGGCTCGCCGTCATTCTTCGTCCGCGCCTTCCCGCGATGGCGACATCGCAGTGGCATTGTTGGCGGAGTCCGTCAGGCTTACAGCAGCGGGGGCTGCACCGGAATGACCGCTTGTCGCGGTGTCACCGGTTTCCCGTTTAACGTCTTCCCCGAGGGGGGAAGAACGCACCCAGGCGCGCATCTTAACCCAAAGGCAAGGACGGGCGGAAGTGTTTCCTTGCAGGCCGCGCGCCCTGCCCTGCAAGCCGGGCGCGCGATCCTTCGTTGACCGTTGCCGTGAGCCGCTTCGTCGAGGACATTCGGTTAGTTGCAAATTTCGCAGTCAAGCCGGCGCATCCCGCCATGCTGGGCCGTAGCGCTACCATCAATCGGGCGCCGGTCCATGGGCCGGGCAGGACTACAATGCGACAATGTTCCGCCCGCTCTCGAGCTGCATCGTTGTCCTGCTGGCCGCCGCCTGCGCCAGCCTCGCCGCCGCGCCGCTGCGCGTCGGCGGCTTCGTCGTGGCGCCGCTGGTACTGGGCGACCGGGACCGGCCGATACGCGGCGCCCTGCGCGACTACCTGGAGCGGGAAGTCGTGCCGGCCGGCGTGCCGCTGCGGTGGATGCCCGCAATGTCGGTACACGAGGCGGTGGGCGGCCTGCGTAACGGTTCGCTCGACGTGATGCTCGTGGCCAGCGGCGACGCCCTGCGCGAACCGGGCACGAGGGCGTCCACCTGGACCTACCTGCACTCCCAGCCTCATCTCGCACTGCGCGACGACGCGCCACTGCGGGCCGTGCGCTCGCTCGACCAGCTCGCCGGCCTCGAAATCGCCTGGATCGCCGGTCCGGCCATCTCCGGCGGCTTGCTCAGGTCAGGCGCGCGCTGGCGCCGGATCGAAGGGGCGAACTGGCAGGTGCACGCCCTGCGGCTGGTGCAGACCGGCGCCATCGACGCGGCCTACTTCGAGAACGGCTACTCGCCGCGCTACTACGTCCAGACCATGGGCCTGCCCATGCGCGTACTGCGCCTGCCGATGCCGCCGCGTTCGTTCTTCATGCTGTATTCGGCGAAAGCCGACCGGGACACTATCGCCCGCTTCGACCGCGTGGCCGGCGCGGCGTTCGCGGGCCGCCGCTTCCGCGATTTTCTGGAGAAATATCCCACCGAAGGGATGGCCCCGCGGCCCTGACGCCGGCCGCCCTGCCTTTCCCCTATACCTTGCCCCTATAATATGCCGGGTCCGACACCACGAGACCAGCAACGATGCAAGCACATGAAACGGCCGCCGCGCCAATCGGCACCGCAAGCCCGGCCAGCCGCTCACTGACACGCCAGGACTACAAGACCCTGTCCCTGGCCGCCCTGGGCGGCGCGCTGGAATTCTACGATTTCATCATCTTCGTCTTCTTCGCCACCACCATCGGCGCGCTGTTCTTCCCGCCCGCCATGCCGGACTGGCTGCGGCTGTTCCAGACCTTCGGCATCTTCGCCGCCGGCTACATCGTGCGCCCGCTGGGCGGCATGGTCATGGCGCACTTCGGCGACCTGCTGGGCCGCAAGAAGATGTTCAACCTGTCGATCCTGCTGATGGCCCTGCCCACGCTGGCCATCGGCCTGCTGCCCACCTATGCCGCCGCCGGCCTGGCCGCGCCGCTGCTGCTCCTCCTGATGCGCGTGCTGCAGGGCGCGGCCGTGGGCGGTGAGGTGCCCGGCGCCTGGGTATTCGTCTCCGAGCACGTGCCGGAACGGCGCATCGGCTTCGCCTGCGGCACGCTGACCGCGGGCCTCACGTGTGGCATCCTGCTCGGCTCCCTGATGGCCACCGCCATCAACAGCGCCTTCACGCCCGAGCAGGTAACGCAGTTCGCCTGGCGCATCCCCTTCCTGCTGGGCGGCGTGTTCGGCCTGGGCGCGATGTTCCTGCGCCGCTGGCTGCATGAGACGCCCGTGTTCACGGAGCTGCAGCGGCGCAAGGCGCTGGCCGCCGAGCTGCCGTTGAAAGCCGTGCTGCGCGGCCACCGCCGCGCCGTGGCGGTCTCGATGCTGCTGACGTGGATGCTCTCGGCCGGCATCGTGGTCGTGATCCTGATGACCCCTGCCCTGCTGCAGAAGGTCTACGGCTTCGACGCGCCCACCGCGCTGTCCGCCAACACGGTGGCCACGCTGTGCCTGGCGCTGGGCTGCGTGGTGGCCGGCGCGCTGGCGGACCGGCTGGGTGCGCGCCGCGTGCTGCTCGGCGGCGCGGCGCTGCTGGCCGCCTGCACCTACGCGTTCTACACCACGCTGCGCGCCAGCCCCGAACTGCTGCTGCCGCTGTATGCGCTGCTGGGCTTTGCCGTCGGCGTGGTCGGCGCCGTGCCGGCCGTGATGGTGCGCGCCTTCCCGGCCGCCGTGCGGTTTTCCGGCCTGTCGTTCTCGTACAACCTGTCGTACGCCGTCTTCGGCGGCCTTACGCCCGTGATGGTCACGCTGCTGCTGAAGACGCAGCCGCTGGCGCCGGCGTGGTACGTGATGATGCTGTGCGCCGTGGGCGCGACGACGGCGCTGTTCATCGAGGACCCGCCGCGCGCGGGCTGACCGCGGCGGCGCGCCGGCCGGCCGCATGACCGTTTCACACGTGCCGCGCCGGGGCGGCCAGGCTGCCGCAACGATCATCTTTTTGACCGCTCTTCTCCCGCTGCAGCACTACAATTGACGGTTCGGTGAAACGGCGCGCCGCGTCCGCTCGCCACCGCCATCCACAATCGCAGACCACATGATCATCTCTTCAGCAACCGATTTCCGCGAGGCGGCGCGCCGCCGCCTGCCGCCCTTCCTGTTCCACTACCTCGATGGCGGCGCCGGCGCCGAGCAGACGCTGGCGGCCAACGTGGCCGACCTCCAGCAGGTGAAATTGCGCCAGCGCGTGCTGAAGGGTTCCGAGGAGCTCGACCTGTCCACGGAATGGTTCGGCAAGCGCTATGGGCTGCCGATCGCCCTCGCCCCGGTGGGCTTGACCGGCATGTATGCGCGGCGCGGCGAGGTGCAGGCGGCGCGCGCCGCGTGCAAGCGGCATATCCCGTTCATCCAGTCCACCGTGTCCGTCTGCCCGCTCGCGGAGGTGGCGGCCGCCGCCGACAAGCCGATCTGGTTCCAGCTGTACGTGCTGAAGGACCGCGCATTCATGCGCGACGTTCTGCAGCGCGCCAAGGCGCTCGGCGCCTCGACCCTCGTATTCACCGTGGACATGCCGGTACCGGGCGCGCGCTACCGCGACGCCCACAGCGGCATGAGCGGCCCGAACGGCCCGCTGCGCCGCATGCTGCAGGCCATCACGCACCCGCGCTGGGCCTGGGACGTGGGCCTGTTCGGCCGCCCCCACGACCTGGGCAATATCTCCGCCTACCGGGGCAATCCGACCGGGCTGGCGGACTATATCGGCTGGCTGGGTGCCAACTTCGACCCGGCGATCGGCTGGCAGGACCTGCAATGGATCCGCGACGAGTGGGAAGGCCCGATGATCATCAAGGGCATCCTGGAGCCGGACGACGCGCGCGACGCGCTGGCCTTCGGTGCCGATGGCGTGGTGGTGTCGAACCACGGCGGCCGCCAGCTCGACGGCGCGCTGTCGACGGCCAGGGCACTGCCGGCCATCGCCGAGGCGGTAAAGGGGAAAATGACGATCTTCGCCGACGGCGGCGCGCGCACCGGCACCGACGTGTTCCGGCTGCTCGCGCTGGGGGCGGACGGCGTGCTGCTGGGACGCGCCTTCGTTTACGCGCTGGCGGTGCAGGGCGAAGCCGGCATCGCGAAGCTGCTGGCCATCATGGAGAAGGATATCCGGACCAATATGGTGCTGACCGGCGTGAAGTCGCTGCGCGAAGTGGGGCCGCACCTGCTGGCGCGGTGAGTACGAAAGAGTCAGCGGCGCCAGCGCGCTGGTGTCGGACACCGTTTCCTGATGTCTGACACCGGTTTTCCCGGCCGAAGTCGGCAAGCGCAGAGGAAAACCGGTGTCGGACACCATTTCCCGCGGAAATGGTGTCCGACACCGACGACTACGCCGGCGGGCACCGTCGGGTCATGCCACCCAGGAGAACCCATCCCGCGCCAGCAGCGCGAACGATTCCGCCGGGCCCATCGTGCCGGCAGCGTACGGCCGCGGCTTCTCGGCCAGCGTGGCCCAGCCGTCGATGATCGGGTCGGCCCATTCCCAGGCCGCTTCCAGCTCGTCGCGGCGCATGAAGTGGGTGAGGCGGCCGCGCACCACGTCGATCAGCAGGCGCTCGTAGGCTTCCGCGCGGCGCTCCGTGAAGGCCGAGTGCAGGTCGAGGTTCAGCGCCACCTGCTGCATGTTCATGCCGCTGCCGGGCTGCTTGGCCATCACCTGCAGCTTGATCGCCTCTTCCGGCTGCAGCTCGATCACGAGCCGGTTGGCCACGCCGCCGGTAGTTTCCGGGAACAGCGGGAACGGCGGGTTGGCGAATTCCACCACGATCTTCGACGAGCGGCGCTCCATGCGCTTGCCGGTGCGCAGGTAGAAGGGCACCTTGGACCAGCGCCACGTGTCGACATAGGTGCGCAGCGCCACGAAGGTTTCCGTACTGCTGTCCGGCGGCACGTTCTTCTCCTCCAGGTAGCCGGGCACTTCCTGGTTGCCGCTGGCGCCCCGGATGTACTGGCCGCGCACGGTGTCGCGCGCGATCGTGGCAAGGTTGAAGCGGCGCAGCGAGCGCAGCACTTTCAGCTTTTCATCGCGTACCGCGTCCGGCGCCAGCGAGGCCGGCGGTTCCATCGCTACGATGCACAGCAGTTGCAGCAGGTGGTTCTGCACCATGTCGCGCATCGCGCCGGTGCCGTCGTAGAAGCCGGCGCGGCTGCCCACGCCCACTTCCTCCGCCACCGTGATCTGCACGCTGGAAATGTTCGGCGCGCGCCACAGCGGTTCCAGGATCGAGTTACCGAAGCGCAGCACCATCAGGTTCTGCACGGTTTCCTTGCCCAGGTAATGGTCGATGCGGTAGATCTGCGATTCGGCGAAGTACTTGCCCACCGCTTCGTTGATCTCCACGGCCGAGGCCAGGTCGCTGCCCAGCGGCTTTTCCAGCACCACGCGCGCCTGGCTGTCAACGAGGCCGGCGGCGGCCAGCTTTTCGCAGATGGTCGTGAACAGCGACGGCGCGGTGGACAGGTAGAACACGCGCTCGGCGCCGGCGCGCGAGGCGGCGGCCAGGGCGGACAGGTCATCCTGCTGCACGTCGACACGAACGAACTCGAGCAGCTGCAGGAAACCGCGCCATGCCTCTTCCGTGAAGTTGCCGCCGCTGATGAAGGACCGCGAGTGTTCCTCGACGAAGTTCAGGTAGGCGGCGCGGTCGAAGCTCTGGCGCCCGGTCGAGATGATGCGGGTGGCGGGCGGCAGGTTGCCGTGCAGATGGGCCATGTACAGCGCCGGCAGCAGCTTGCGCATGGCCAGGTCGCCCATCCCGCCGAAGATGATCATGTCGAGGGGCGTATTGTTGGCCTGGCTGTTGGCCTGGTTGTTGGCCTGGTTACCGGCCTGGTTGCTGGCTTGCTTGTTCTGGGCAGTCGAGTTCGTTTCGGTCATCGTGTTATCCGGTTCAGGAGCAGACCGACAATATTAATACATCGATCAGCTACACGTGTTCCTACATTTTTGTAGTCACCGCCGCTCGCCGGCACGGGCGATCCGCCTGGCAAAGTCGGCCAGGTACGCCTCGCGCCAGCGGCTCACCGTCTTCGCCCCCTGGTGCACGCCTTCGGCCACGCGCGGGTCGGGATCGTCCGTCCACCAGTTCGGGTACTTCGGCGACGGCGCCCTGCCCGCAGCCGGCATCACCGCCGTGAACGCCCCGGCAATGGGCGCCACGCCGGGCTTGTCGCTGCGGATCTCGTAGACGAACGTCTTCGCCTCCTTCGGCGAGAACAGGAAGCGCCACGTGCCATCCTCGTGGCGGTGACCGGGAAACGACTGCCCGTCGATGAAGAGCTTGCTCGTGGCCACCGGCAGCGCGTCCCTGGCCAGCTTGAATTCCACGACGGAAAACGCTTCCACCTTGTCCGCCGCGCTCGTGGGACGGTCGAACGTGGTGCGCTGGCGTTCCCAGGCGCGCACGTAGCGCCCGCCCCAGGAATCGCGGCCGGGATCGAGCGGAGCGTCGCCCAGCAGGTAGGTCACGGAAGGCGTGTCGCCCATCTTGATCGTGCCCTCGAGGTGGCCGGCAAAGTAGTCGCCCAGCGCGCCATGGCCCTTCAGGTGGCGCGCGACGAAGGCCGTGTTGCCCAGGTCGCCCTGCTGGTTGCCGCCCACGAACCAGCCGCGGTATGTGGAATTCGATTCGATGATCCACAGGTCCGGGTGTTCGCGCGCGATGTAGTCGTAGGCGGCCGGGCCCCACTTCTTGTTCGGGCCGCCGATCCAGTGCACGCGCAATCTTGCCTTGATGTCGGGCGCGTCGTGCAGGGCCTGCGCCACGTCGCTGATATTGCCCCAGGCGAGTACCCAGAGGGGCCGCGGATCGTCGCGCCGCGCCGCCGCCACGATGGCCTGCGATCCTGCGGTCGGTACGCCCCAGCCGCGCAGGCCCGTCGAGCCGGTCTCGCCCTGCTTCGTGATCGCGTGCAGCGCGGCCGGCGCGGGGTAGCGCGGCGAGTGGCGCTTGAACCGCGGATAATCCTTTTCATACTCGGCGATCACCTCCAGGATGTCGCTGGCGCGGCCGCCATCGGATTCGAACGGCGAGGAAACCAGCGCCTCGATGTCGAACAGGTCGGCATAGGCCAGCAGATGCACCATCGACTGGTCGTCGTCCGGATCGGTTCCGCCGATATCGGTCGAGACGATGATGCGGTGCCGCGTTTCCTGCGCCGTGGCAGGCGGCGCCGCGTGCAGCAGCGCGGCAGCCGCGCACAGGAACATGAGCAGGTTTTTCAGGCGATACGTCATGGTGTACTCCGTCGAAAGCGCAAGGGGCGCCGGTGCCGGCCGGCGCCGCTCATTGAAGCGTCAGTACCCTACCTGGGCGGCATAGGCGAGCAGCGCCTTGCCATACTCGCCGGCCCACTGGTAGCCGTAGCGCCGTTCCGGCTCGACCAGCATGATGTCGTACTGCTTGCCGGTACCCGGCGGATTGTCGGTGGGCAGGCGGCCGCTGAAGAAGCCACGGTCAACATCGAGGTCGTAGAAGCGGTACCAGAGCGGCGGCGCGCCGATCTTCTGCACGAACGGCGACGTGTTGGTGGCCTGCGCCCCGCTCCGGTCGTAGATCGTGTCGAAGATCTGCGTGCGGGGATTGCGGTACCAGTCGAGCGCGGCCCGCACGGCCGTTTCCACGGCGGGAGTCTGCGGACGGGTCATCAGGAACTGCACGATGCGCGCCGACTCGGAGCCGCTCTTGGAAGGCAGCTCATAGGAGCGGGCGCCGCGCGGCACGTAGCTGACCGGGTCATGCTGCGCGCACCACACGGTGGGCAGGCCGCCCTGCACGATCTGCGCCTTCAGGATGAAGCCCACCGCCTTTTCGATCGCCGGTTCCAGCTTCGTCAGCTGCGTGCTGCTGAACACGCTGCCGTCGAGCGGCGCCTTGCGCTTGTTCGCCTGGTCGAACAGCACCAGCACGCGCACCATCGCGTCGTCGTTGAACGTCACGTGGTTCGAATACGTGGTGCCCGTGCGCGCGGGATGGACCTGCGGGAAGCCGCCGGACGCGTACTGCATCGTCAGCAGGAAGTCGAGCGCCTTGCGGGCACTGTCCCGATACTTCGTGGCGCCGCTGCGGCGATACACGTCGGCCAGGAACATGATCTCGCTCACGGTGGCCTGGTTGTCGATCGTGCCCAGTTCCACGCCGTTCGCGCCCGTCCAGCCGGAGCGCTTCGCCGAGCCGTTCCACGGTGCGGCATACCACGACGGGTCCTTGTAGAAGCCGCCGTGCGGCATCTGCCACGTGACGATATTGTCGGCCTTGGCGCGGTCGGCGGCCAGCGCGGCGGCAGGGTCGGCCAGCTTGCTCAGCCAGCTCCTGTAATTGTTCAGCAATCCATACACCGGGTTGCTCGCCTGGTCGAGAATGACCGAGCGCGTCGAGGCGGCGCGGGCCAGGCCCGTGCCGCCCGGGCCGAGCGCGGCCAGCATGGCGGACATCGTGATCAGTTTCAGTGTTGCGCGTCTTTTGTTTCCCATTTTTCTGCTGCCACTTTTCATAGGTGCTCCGGATGGGTTGGTGCGACGGATGCCGTGCCGGCAGGCACGGCCACGGCGCCGCCTCGTCGCGTGGCGGCGGCGCCGGTGATACACGGTTGATCAGTCGTCCGCCGCCGCACCCGGCGTAGCCGCCGTCGGGCCATGTGGAATTTCGCCCACGCGCTGGATGCGCAGCGCCATGTACGGCTTGCCGGGCAGCTTGATGGAACGGTTCTTCACGTCCGCCGCGCGGTAGCGCGGCAGTTCGCCGATCTCGAACGTGCCGGGCACGGGCACGACCGTCATGTTCCACGTGTCGATGATGTCGGCCCTGAACCGCATGCCCTTGCGCAGCCCGGCCACCGGCAGCACGAACGGCCACTCGGTGGGCCTATCCTCGCCGAAGTAGTACAGGTAATAATCGCCCGCCTTGCCGGCGGCGTTCATCACGAACAGCTGGTCGATCGGTTTCAGGCCGCCTTCCGGCCCCGCCTCGACGATCTGGCGCAGGAAGCCGATGCGTGCGGGGCTGGTACCGGCCAGGTGGCCGCCGCCGCTGATCCAGCCATTCTCCAACACTTCGCCATGCGTGGCATAGGCGCCCCCGACGAGCGCGATCCAGAACCGGTGCGACAATTCCTCGCCGGACAGCTGGCCCCAGCGGCTCGCCGAATTGCCTTCGTAGTTGATCTCGTCGTGCACGATGGGCTTGCGGTAGATGTCGCGCAGCAGCGGCGACACGCCGAACACCTTCACCGCGTTGTAGTACTGCAGGCTCACATGCGTGACCCACGGCTTGTTGTAGTCGTAGATGCGGTCGGCGTTGTGGATCGAGCGCAGATGGTTGTAGGGGTCGTACTGCTGCACGATCTGGAAGTAGCGGTCGAAGTCTTCGTCCGAGAGATGCCTGATGTAGCTGTTCTCGTTGGCCAGGCTCCACCAGATGTTCTGGAACGCCGCGAAGCGCGCCACCATGTAGCGCACGAAGCGCTGGTTGACGGCGTCGCTCGTCGTGTCGAAGCCCCACTTGCCCTTGTCGTAGGGCCGGAACAGGATCAGGTCGACCTGGATGCCCAGGTCGGACAGGCGCTTTACGTCCCGCTCCAGGCTCCTGAAGTATGCGGGATTGAAGCGCGAGAAGTCGAAGTCGTCGCGCGACGTGCCGACGAACGGGAAGTCGGTCAGCTTGCCCGGCCCGTCGATGTAGTTCGGCTTGTAGGGCGGCACGGCCAGCATGCGCGCCTTGTTGAACGGTCCCTTCTTCAGCGTGGCCAGGGTTTCGAGCTTCCTTGCCTCCGGCTGGAACGCCCACTCGTAGATCGTGGTGCCGAACGGGTAGAACGGCGTACCGTCCGCATGGGCGAAATGATGGACGTTGGCAACGCGTACCGGTCCCCTGTTGCCGCCCTCGACGGCGGTGAAGGAGCCCGTTTTTCCATCGAGGTCGGGGTGGTTGCTGTGCGTCGTGTACGTCCACTCGCCAGCCGTCGGCGGCATGAAGCGTACGCGGTATGTGCCGTCCCCGTCGTAGAAGCCGTCCGGCGTGTAACGCTGCGCGCCCTGGGTGAAGGTGGCGGTCAGTTCAAGGTCGATGAAGGGGTTGCCGGCGTCCTTGCCTTTCAGCATGACTTCGTACAACCCATACTTTTCTGCATGTTCCCGGGCTGCGGCCGAACCGCACGCGCCAACCGCGGCGGCGAGGAAGGCGAGCAGGAAAATAATCAGCCCGTTGAGCGGAATACGGGATATTCGGGGCGCGCGCGGGGTCCCGCGCAGTGATACGCGACGTGCCATGCCTGGTGTGTCTCCCTGTCTTATTGTTCGGACACCGCTCAACCTTAGTTGTACGATGTCGGATCACCCTAACAGACGTGATCCAATAACTCAAGGAGACAAACGCCGGCGTGGCACGGCCGCCGGCGCCGCGCTTACGCCGCGTCGGCGATGCGGAATTCGTTGACCAGGGCGACCAGCACGGCCGCCTGGTGCTTCAGGCTCTCGGCCGCGGCGGCCGCTTCTTCCACGAGCGCGGCGTTCTGCTGCGTGACGCCATCCATCTGGCCAACCGCCTGCGTGATCTGGCCGATGCCGGCGCTCTGCTCGACGCTGGCGGCGGCAATCGCCGCAACGATGTCGGCCACGCCGCGCACGCTGTCCACGACTTCCCGCATCGTCGCGCCGGCATCCTTCACCAGCACGCTGCCGCGCTCGACCTGGGCGGTGGAGTCGCCGATCAGCGCCTTGATTTCCTTCGCCGCGCTTGCGCTGCGCTGCGCCAGGTTGCGCACCTCGCTGGCCACCACGGCAAAGCCGCGGCCCTGCTCGCCGGCGCGCGCCGCTTCCACGGCCGCGTTCAACGCCAGGATATTGGTCTGGAAGGCGATGCCGTCGATCACCGTGATGATGTCGGCGACCTTGTGCGACGAGGCGTCGATGGCCGCCATCGTGTCCACCACCTCGGCCACCACGGCGCCGCCACGCACGGCGACTTCCGAGGCGTTGGCGGCCAGCTGGCGTGCCTGCGCCGCGTTGTCCGAGTTCTGTTTCACGGTGCTGGACAGCTCTTCCATCGACGCCGCGGTCTCTTCCAGGGCGCTGGCCTGCTGCTCGGTGCGGGCCGACAGGTCGGCATTGCCCTGGCTGATCTCGCCGCTGGCCGTGGCCACGCTGGCCGAGCTGTCGCGCACGCGCGAGAGCACGTTCTCGATCTTGGCCACGAAGGTATTGAAGCCCTGGCCGATCACGGCCAGCTCGTCGCTGCCTTTCACCGTCAGGCGCTGCGTCAGGTCCGCGTTGCCGCTTGCGAGCTGGGTCATCGTGTCGGCCAGCTTGCGCACGGGCCGCATCAGGCGGCGCAGCGCAAAGACCATCGCGAAGGCGGCGACCAGCGCGCAGATGGCGGAGGCCAGGGCCGTGTACATCAGCAGTTCGCGCGCCGGCGCGGTCGCCACGTCTTTCGGGAACGACAGGCGAACCGCCCACGGCGCCGCTTCGCCCTGGAGCTGCACTGGTCGGAGCACGTGCACGACACCCTCGGCCTCGTACTGGAACGGCTGGCCGGAGCGGACCGCTTCGAGCGCGGCGGCCGGCATGTCTTCGGCCTTCTTCATATTGCGCGCGGCGTCCGGGTGGCTGGCGTACAGGCCCAGGTTCGACACCAGTGCAAGCTTGCCCTGTTCGACAGTCGTCATGCCGGCCAGGATGTCGCCCAGCTTGGTGAGCATGAAGTCGCCGCTGATCACGCCTTTCACCTGGCCGCCCACCATGATCGGCGCGACCATCGAGGCCATCTGCACGTCCTTGCCGTTCACGGGGTAGACGGTCGGTTCGGTGAACAGGCGCTTGCCCGTCTTCACCGGGATGTCGTACCAGTCGTTGGCGCCCGGCGTGGTGGTGAACTGGATCGGTTCGACAAGGACGCCGCCATCGGGCTTGCGCGTGAAATACGGCAGGTAACGGCCCGCCGCGTCGTGGCGCGGCCCCTTGCCGGCGAATTCGGCATCGCGGCCGTCGAGCGCGTTCGGCTCCATCGTCACCGAAACGCCCAGCAGGTCGTTCGAGCCGCGCAGCACCGCCACCGAGGCATCGTCGGCCTGGTCGCGGCTGATCGGCCGGCCCGCGGCGATGGTCGCGGCGAGCGAGCGGGCCAGCGTTTCGACCGGCGCGAAATTGGCTTCGATACGGCCAGTCAGCTCGGCGGCGGCCACGGCGGCGGACGTGCGGGCCAGTTCCATGGCCGCGCTTGCGGCGCTGTCGCGATTGCGGATACCCGTGACGGCCGCCGTCAGCGCCAGGCTCAGGATCACGAGCGTGGTCGCGGCGATGCCGATGCGGGCATTCAGGGATCGATTACGCAAAAATTGCATGCGGTTTCCTTAGAAAGTGCGGTTCACGCCGACGATCACGGTGGCCTTCGCCACGTCGGCGAAGTGCAGCCTGCCGGAAGCATCCGGCACGCCCGTCGTGTAGGTTTTGTAGATGCCGGTGCGGCCCCAGGCGCGCGTTACGGCGAACGAAGCGCTCCAGCCGCCGCCCAGGCTCTTCGTGACGCCCGCTTTCGCGTCGCGCCAGTCCCAGATGTCGTTGCCATTTCCGGCCACGCGGCCGTCGCCGGCATGCAGGTTCAGCGTCCAGCCATTGCCCAGCTCCGGGTTGAAGGTAAAGTCCAGGTAGCCCGTGCCGCGCGAATCGGGAATGCCGAAGAACATGCTGCTCACGGTGCGGTAGTACTTCGCCGACGCGGTGCGCCACGTCACGCCAAGGGCCACCTCGCTGTAGTCGAATTTCGTATCCGTGGCGCTCATCACCGCGCCCGGGTAGCGGTAGACATAGGCCATCACGCTATAGCCGAAGTCGCCGGTGCTGCCGCTGTAGCCGCCGTACAGGTCCCACTCGACCTTGCCCTGTTCAATGAAGCGGTCGCTGACCGTGGAAGCCCAGGTGCCGGCCGACCAGCCGCTCGGGTGCACGTAGTCGACGCCGCCCTGCACGGCCGGCTTGCCCCAGCTGTTGCGGATACCGCGCGAAACGTATTGCGAGACGACGCCGGCGTTGGCGGTCCACTGCGCCACGGGTGCCGCGGCGGCCGGCTCCTGCGCGGGCACGGCGGGTTCGGCCGCCTGGACGGAGGCTGCGCTGGCGCAAAGGACGAGGCAAGACAGGAGCACGGGGTGGCGCGAACGATGGGCGTTGATCATGATGGTGGTGGCGACGAATGCCGCAAGAAATGTATCCGTGCAGCAATCATACTGGCGGATTGCGGCGGGAAAGCCGAATCGTGAACTTATGCTCATGCATTTGTTGGCGCAGTGCGACTTGCCTGCAACAAATCGAACGCAGGCGCCCCGGGATGGGCACGCTTCGCGACAAATTGCGTTCTGAACATTAAAATGACTGCTGGTGCCGCATGACAAGCGGCCATTCATGAAAGAAAGCCATGCACTACACACACAGGGATTCGGGCATTCCGGCGGTCGGCAGCATCCCCTGGGGCGCCCACTTCTGCCAGTTCTACGAGGACGAAGACGATCTGGCGGAAACGCTGATCCCATTCTTCAAGGCGGGGTTGGAGGCGAACGAAGCCTGCCTGTGGATCACCTCCGACTCCCTGGACGCCAGCCGGGCGCGGGCGCTGTTGCAGGGCGCCGTGCCCGATCTCGCCCGGCGCCTGGCCAGCGGCCAGCTGGAGATCGTGCCGATCAGCCAGTGGTACGCTCCGGGCGATGTGTTCGACGCCGACGCCGTGCTGGCGGGCTGGATCGCACGCGAGCGCCTGGCGCGCGAGCGCGGCTTCGAAGGCTTGCGGCTGACCGGCGACACGATCTGGGTGGAGCGCTCCGGCTGGAACGATTTCATGGATTACGAGCGCAAGGTCAACGGCGCCTTCCGCAGCCTGCGGCTGGTGGCCCTGTGCACCTACCATGCCGGCAGTTGCACGGCCAGCGATGCGATGGACGTCTGCAGCCACCACGAGTTTGCGCTGGCGCGGCGCGAAGGCCGATGGCATCTGATGGAAAGCTCCTCGCTCAAGATGGCGAAGGAGGCCCTGGTGCGGGCGAACGTTGAACTCGAGCAGCGGGTGGCCGAGCGCACCTCGGAACTTGCCGCGGCAGTGCGCGCGCGCGACGAATTCCTGGCCATGCTGGGCCATGAGTTGCGCAATCCGCTGGCGCCGATCCGCACGGCCACGGAGTACATTCATCGCATCATGCCGGCCGACTCACCAGTGCACCGGAGCTCGACGATCCTGGCGCGGCAGGTCTCGCACCTGTCGCGCCTGGTGGACGATCTGCTCGACGTGGCGCGCATCACGCAAGGTCATGTCCAGATTGCCACACGCGACGTCGCGCTTGCCGAGGTGATGCAGATGGCGATCGAGCAGGTGCAGCCATTTATCGAACAACGCCGCCACCGTTTCGACGCGGCGCTGCCCGCGCCTGAGCTGATCGTGAATGTCGACCCGACCCGCCTTGCCCAGGTACTTGGCAACCTGCTGCACAACGCCGCAAAATACACGGCGGAGGGCGGCCACGTGGCCATCCGTGCCGACGGCGATGGCGGCAACGTGGTGATTTCGGTCAGGGACAATGGTTCCGGCATTCCCGCCGACCAGCTGGACCACATCTTCGAGCTGTTCCGCCAATTGCCCCGCTCGCTCGCCAGGTCCGACGGCGGCCTTGGCATCGGCCTGACACTCGCGCGGCGCGTCGTCGAGGCGCACGGCGGCACCATCAGCGCCCATAGCGACGGCCCGGAGCGGGGCAGCGAATTCCGTGTCACGCTCGGCCGGGCCCCGGCCGCCGCAACCGCCTGAGCGCGGCCCGCTTTTCCCATATTCGACTGCACATGAAAATCTCCCAACGCGCCCGATCGATCGCCCCGTTCTTCGCCATGGAATTCGGCAAGCGCGCCGCCGCCCTGGCCGGCGAAGGTCACGACGTGATCCGCCTCAGCCTGGGCGAGCCCGACTTCGGCGCGCCGCCCGCCGTGCTGGAAGCCGCCGCCGCCGCGGCGCGAGGTCCCCTGCCCTACACGGCGGCGCTTGGCCTGCCCGCGCTGCGCGAGGCGGTGGCCGGGTTCTACCAGAGCGAGCACGGCATCGCCATCTCGCCGGAGCGCATCGTCATCACGGCCGGCGCCTCGGCCGCCCTGTTGCTGGTGACGGCGGCCCTGGTCGACGCTGGCGACGAGGTGATCGTCGGCGACCCTTCGTACCCGTGCAACCGCCGCTTCCTCGATAGCTTCGGCGCCGATGTCAAACTGGTGGCGACCGGCCCCGAGAGCCGCTTCCAGCTGGACGCGGCCAGCGTGCGCGCCAACTGGACCGGCGCGACGCGCGGGGTGATGATCGCCACGCCGTCGAACCCCACGGGCACCTCGGTGCCGCCGGCCGAACTGGCCGCCATCTGCGACTGGGCGCGCAGCCACGGCGCCTGGCGCATCGTCGACGAGATCTACCTGAACCTGGGCGACCGCGACGCCGAAGGCCGGCCGCCGCAGACGGTGCTGGCGGTGGACAACAGCGCGATCGTCATCAACAGCTTCTCGAAATACTTCGGCATGACAGGCTGGCGCCTCGGCTGGTGCGTGGTGCCCGAGGAGCTGGTGCCGACGCTGGAACGGCTGGCGCAGAACTACTATATCTGCCCGTCCACGATCGCCCAGCAGGCCGGGCTGGCCTGCTTCACGCCCGAGTCGCTGGCCGTGTGCGAGGAGCGGCGGCAGGAGTTCGGCCGGCGCCGCCGGCTGGTGCTCGAAGGCCTGGCCGGCATCGGCCTGCCGGTACCGGTGCCGCCGGATGGCGCCTTCTACGTCTACTTCGACGTGAGCGGGACGGGAATGACGTCGTGGCAGTTCTGCGAACGGGTGCTGCAGGAGGCGCACGTCGCCCTCACGCCGGGGAAGGATTTCGGCGATTGCGGGGCCGATACCTATGTGCGCCTGTCGTATGCGGCCAGCGCCGCGCAGCTGCAGGAAGCCATCCGGCGGCTCGGCGAGTTCATGCAGCGGCTCGCGCGCTGAGGCAGACAGGAACCCAGTCGGCGGCGCAGCCCAGGTGTCGAACATTTTTTTCGGGCGCTTCTTCCGAAAAAAGTGTGCGACACCGGTTTTCCCCCGCCTGGGCCAGCGCACAAGAAAACCGGTGTCCGACACCCGAAGGGTGTCCGACACCAGCGCATTCACGTGCGCCCGCCCAATCACATCAGCGGATCGGTCCCGCCTTCTATCTATACTGATCGTGAATAGATCAAGTCACACTTTGGTTTGTTCGTGAATTGATCAGCACCTATGATCGTCTCCATAACGACACAACTCACCGGAGACGACATTGAAACACTCGGCAGCATTCATTTTTGCCCTCGCCGGCGCCACCGCCGCCCACGCCCAAAGCTCGGTATCCATCTACGGCATCGTCGATGCCGCCATCGTCGGCGAACGGGGCGGCGCGGCGGGGAACGTCACGAAGGTGACGAGCGGCGCTGCCTCCGCCTCGCGCATCGGCTTTCGCGGCACCGAAGACCTGGGAAACGGCCTGTCGGCCTTCTTCACGCTCGAAACGGGGTCGAAGATCGACACCGGCGACATCGACTCGGCCGGCACGATCTTCAACCGCCAGGCGTTCGTGGGCCTGAAGGGCATGTTCGGCTCGGTCGCCCTCGGCCGCCAGTACACCCCATGGCACAACACGCTGGCAAGGATCGGCGACCCGTTCGGCACCGGCTACGCGGGCACGGCGAAGAACCTGTTCCCGGACTTCGGCGCCAATATCCGCACCAGCAACACGCTCACCTACGCCGCCCCCGCGAGCCGCGGCTTCGACTTCGAGCTGGCCTACAGCGCCGGCGAGCAGAGCGATTCGTCGACCGGCCGCCAGTTCGGCGGCGCCGTGGGCTACGCACGAGGCCCGCTCACCGTGCGGCTGGCGTACAACAACAAGAACACCGACACGGCGGCCACCGCGACCGCGGCCGCGGTCAACCGCGGCCTGGGCCGCAACACGCTGCTCGCGGCGAACTACGACCTGGGCTGGGCCAAGCTATACGGCGCCTACGGCATCGACAAGGGCGACAACAGCACCCCGCTCGGCAATGCCAACAACCCTTACAGCGGCGTGCGCCCCACTCCATCCACCGACGGCCGCTCGGCCCTGCTCGGCTTCTCCGCGCCGCTGGCCGGCGGCACGCTGATGTTCTCGGCCATGCACAAGGATGACCGCACCGCCTTCAACCAGGATGCGAACTCCTGGGGCGTCGGCTACCTGTATGCGCTGTCCAGGCGCACCGGCCTGTATGCGGCCTACGCACACATCGACAACCGCAACGGCGCCGGCTACACGGTGGCCAACAACACCGAGCCGGGCTCCGGCCATACGGGCTGGAACCTCGGCATCCGCCACACCTTCTGAACCATGCACTACTCATCACGGGAAACAGCATGACCGCCCATGTTTCCGGCGCCCCCATCGTCACCGACATGCGCGCCGTGCCCGTCGCGGGCCAAGACAGCATGCTGCCCGACCTCTCCGGCGCGCAGGGCGCCTGGCTCACCCGCGATATCGTGATCCTGACGGACAGCGGCTCACGAAGGAGCCACTGAAGATCGCGCATACGCCTCCTCGATGAACCGTGGTCCGACGAAACGCTGGATCGCTTCCCCGCCGGGCCGCACCGCGTGCCGCGCACGGCGTTCGGCCCGGTCGCGCGCCACGCCGCCTTCCAGCTGTTCCTGCAGCTTCGCGTACAGCAGCGCCAGCGCGGCGGCCTTGTTGGCGCGCTGGCTGCGCGACTCGCCCACCTTCACCGACAGGCCGCTCGCCACGTGCGTCGCGCGCACCGCCGTTTCCGTCTTGTTCACGTGCTGCCCACCAGGCCCGGAAGCGCGCATCGTGTCGAAAACGACTTCGCGCTCGAATTCGCCGGCGGGAGGCGCGAACACGGCCACGTCGAGAAACCAGTTCTTGCGAGGGTGGCGTGGCCGGAAGGGACAGGCGCACACCCACAGCACGGTGCCGGCCTGGGCCTCGGCGAAGCGGCGCACCGCCGCGTCGTCGCCATCAACCGACAGCAGCACCGACTGCAGCAACGACTTCAGCGTGCCGCCCTCCCCAGCCACTTCGTCGACGACGGCGGTCGAAAGACCCGCGTGCCGGGCCGCCGCATCGACATGGGCCAGCATCTTGACGACGCCGAGGCAGCATTCGGCGGGGCCCGTATTGGCGGAAATCTGGATCAGCATGGCCATCAGCAGCACTCCCCGCGCGTCTTGTAGGTGAGCACCGGCCGATACTCGGCAAGCACGCGCACGAGGCCGGCGCCCGCCAGGCTGTCGATGACGGTATCGATCGGTTTGTAGGCCGCTCCCGCTTCCTCGAAGACCAGCTCCTTGTCCCGGCAGATGACGCGGCTGCCGAGCGCCCCCTTCGCGGGGTCCTTCAGCATGCCCGTCTTTTCCAGGCGCCCGCGGCAATCGGCGCGCTGCCACTTGCGCCCCGCGCCATGCGCCAGCGAACCGAGGCTCGCAGCGGCCGCCCCGGCGACGGGGGCGACGAGGTAGCTCAGCGCATCGCGCGAGCCGGGGATCAGGATCGCCGCACCGGCCATCGGCGTCGCCCCTTTCCGGTGGGTCCAGCCGGCCGTACCGTCGAAGGATTCGAAGGTGACCGTATTGTGATTGACGTCCAGCTCGCGGACGGCGCTCGCTCCGAGCCGCACGCAGATGCGCGCCGCGATGAGGCAACGGTTCAGTTCCGCGAACGCCACCGCTGCCGCATGGCGGGCCAGGTAGGCTTGCGCGGCGGGGCTGCCTTCCGCCAGCCCGGCATGGCCAAAGGCGTCGACGTGTTCGCGCAGGATGCTTTCGCCCAGCCCGCGTGACCCGCTGTGCACGACGAGGTTGAGGCGCTTCGGGTCGGCCAGCGCGGCGGGCGCGTCACCGTCCACCACGCGCTCCACGCGCTGCAATTCGGCGAAGTGGTTACCCCGGCCGATCGTGCCGGCCGAGCGCATGTGCCGCGTATCGAGCCCGGCGGCGGCAAGGGCCGCCTCGACGGCATCGCGCTGCGCGGCGATGGCCGGGAACGCGTCGGCGATCCTGGCATGTTCGGCATCGTCGACCACGCCGTCGAGGTTGCCGATCTGGCGATCCAGCTTGTCCAGCTTGATTTTCGCGGTTGGCAGGTCCGTGCTCCACACGGACACGCCGCAGCCGATATCGTTACCCACCAGCGCGGGATAGAAGTGCCCGGCGCTGAAGAACGCCGCGCCGACCGGATAGCCGCGGCCCGGATGCAGGTCGGGCATGCCGACCGCGCGGACCATGCCGGGCAGTTGCGTAGTCTTGATCAGTTGCTGGATGGCCGCCCCTTCCAGCCAGAGGCGTGGAGAGGCGATGACGGTTGCGCGCTCGGCAACCGTCGAGATGTTATTTACCATGGATTTCCCGTATTCATATCGGAATACCGGGAGCGGGACGAACGCGAAAGTGCTGTTGGCGACTTAGAGCGCCTAACAAAACCCGCAGGGCAAGGCGCGGCGTCGAAGACAGTACACCTGTACGGCGAGACGCTGCAACGCAGCCATGGGGGTTTTGTTAGGCGCTCTTAGTGCGCGACGACACCGACCCGGAGTGCAAAGGCTTGGTGCTTGGGTGCGAACTGCATGTTTGCCTCCTTTCGTGGGTCAGTGGTTGGTGGGACGCGAAGGATAACAACTTTATATCGGGAACACAAGCGCCGCCCGGCGCCTGTGCTCACAGGTCGACAGCAGCCGACAGCATGACAGTGCGCGGCGCGCCCTGCACGATGGCCCCGTACGACGCCACGCCCGACCAGAAGCGCCGGTCCGCCACATTGAGCATCGCGGCGCGCAGCGTCATGTTCCTGCCGGCAAACGCGGTGCGGTAACGCGCCCCCAGGTCGATGCGGGTCCAGGCCGGAATGTCTTTCGTGTTGGCCTGGTTCACGTACTGCCGGCCGGTTCGCGCCACGCTGCCCGTCAACGTCAGCGCCGGCACGCCGGCATCCCACTCGACGCCCAGATTGGCTTGCGCGGCCGGTACGCCGACGGGCCGCTTGCCGCGCGTCGCCGCGCTATTGGTGCGCGTCAGCTCGGCGTCGATGAAGGTGGCGCCGCCCGTGAGGCGCAGGCCCGCCGCGCCTTCGCCGAACAGCGCCAGCTCCAGGCCCCGGTTACGCTGTTCGCCATCCACGCCATAGACGGTACCGGTCAATTGCCCGCTGGGCTTCTCGATGCGGAAGGCGCTCACCGTGCCGGCCAGGCCGCCACGCTCCAGCTTCACGCCGACTTCGTTCTGCCGCGACCGGTACGGCGCGAACATCTCGCCCGCGTTGCTCGCGGTCGGCGGCGCCGTATCGCCCTTGCTCAAGCCCTCGATACGGTTGGCGTAGACGGACAGCCAGGGCAAGGCCCGGAACGCGGCGCCGGCCATCGGCGTGGTGGCACGGCGGTCGTAGCGCGCGGTCGTGGCCCCTGCCGCGCTGAAGTTTTCCGACTCGACCTGCTGGCGGCGCACGCCGAGCATCACGAGCAGGCGGCCGTCCAGCGCCGTCATCGTGTCGGCCAGCGCCGCGCCGGACAGCGTCGTCGCCGAAATCCTGGGCACGGTCGCGGGTGCGGCCACGGCTTGCGCCGGCTGCTCGCGCGGCGAGTACAGGTTGGAGAACATCGGCGTGCCGCTGACGGAGGCACGATCCAGCTCGTCGTCGTAGCGGCTGGCCTGCAGCGTCACCGCATGCCGCACGGTACCGGTGGCGAAGGCGGTGCGCAGGCCGCCGTCGACGGTCGAGCGCTCCACGCGCAACCGGAAGTTATCGGGCGTGACACGCGTATTGCCCGCCGCGTCGAGGATGGTCGGCGTGCCGAACAGGCGCGCTACGCGGGTGCGTGCGCCGCCCGCGCTGGCAAACACGGTGAGATGGTCGGCGACGCGGTACTCTCCCCGCAGCAGCACGGAGCGGTCTTCGATCCGCGACCACTCCCAGGCCTGGGTGACGTTGCGCCGCCCTGCCGGCGCGGCCGGCACGGCCACGCCGGCCGCGGCCAGGAAGGGGCGCGAAGGCGCGTCGAAGCGCTCCGTCTGCGCCAGCGCGTCGAGCGTCACCCGCAGCCGCTCGCCCTGGTAGTCGAGCGCCAGCGCGCCAACGTCGGCATTGCGGTGCTGGCGGTCGAGCGGCGTGTCGCCCTGGCGGTGGCTGCCGTTTACGCGCACGCCGAACTGGCGCGCGGCACCGAAGCGCTTGCCCACATCGGCGTGCACGCCGGCCTGCGTGTCGGAGGCATATTCGAAGCTTACGCGCGCCAGGTCACGCTCGCCCGCCCGCTTGGGCACGATATTGACAACGCCGCCGATGCCGCTGTTCGGCGACATGCCGTACAGCAGCGCCGCCGGGCCCTTGATGACTTCGATGCGCTCCGCGTAGTCGGCGAACACGCGGTAATTCGGCGCCACGCCGTATTGCCCGTCCAGCGCGATCTCGCCCACATTGCCCTCGCCGATCGCGAAGCCGCGGATGAAGAAGGCATCGAGGATGCCGCCGGCCTGGCCGGTGGCGCGCACCGAGGGATCGCGCGCCAGCACGTCGGCCACCGCGACGGCCTGCTGGTCGGCGATGGCCTGCGCGGTGTAGCTGGTGACGCTGAAGGGCGCCATCGCCACGTCCACGTCGCCGAGCATGCCGGCCCGCGCGGTGCGCGCCAGCTGGCCGCCGGCATGGCTGTCCTCGCGCGCGGCGCTGACCGTGACCTGCGGCAGGGTTTCCTCGGCCGGCGTGGCGGGCTGGGCATAAGCCCCACTCCCCGCCGCCAGCGCCGCGAAGGCGATGACTTGACTGAACGTTGCTTCCATGGGCTCCCTAGTGAATGAGAATCATTATCAAATGATCTTATCATAAGGACAAGCCTTCGGGAATGGCCCGGCCGTTCTCAGCCGGGCAACCTGGCAGCCGGGCGCTTCAGCGCGGCAACGCCAGCAGCCCGTCGTCGACGATCGCCACGGCCCGCGTCCAGCCGGCCGAACCGCGCCGCACCTTGTGCGGGAAGCAGCTGATGAAGAATCCGTGCGGCGGCAGCGCTTCGAGGTTGTGCAGCTTCTCGAGGTGGCAGTAGCCGATGTCGCGGCCGGCCTTGTGGCCTTCCCAGATCAGCGACTTGTCGCCGGTTTCCGCGATCTTCTTCGCCGTGTACGAGAACGGCGCATCCCAGCTCCAGGCATCGGTGCCGGTCAGTCGCACGCCGCGCTCGAGCAGGTACATCGTGGCTTCATACCCCATGCCGCAACCGGCGGAGACGAAGTCGTTGTGGCCGTAGCGGCTGCCTGCACGGGTGTTCACGACCACGATGTCCAGCGGTTGCAACATGTGGCCGATGCGGGCCAGCTCCGCTTCCACGTCCCCCGCGGTGGCCACGTAGCCATCGGGGAAATGGCGGAAATCGAGCTTTACTCCGGGCTGGAAGCACCATTCCAGCGGCACCTCGTCGATCGTGATCGACGGCTTCTTTTCGCCGGTCTTCGCATCCATCGTCGAATGGAAGTGGTATGGCGCGTCCAGGTGGGTGCCGCTGTGCGTCGTCATCGTCACCCACTCGGCGGCGGCAGCTTCGCCATCCGGATAATCGTCGGCGTTCGTACCGGGGATCATGGCCATGAATTCGTGCAGCGTGTCCGTGTGCTTCTGGTAAGTGATCTTCGGCGCCAGCGGCGGCGGGTCGGACAGTACTTCGTTTTCGAGGTAGATGGAAAGGTCGATGAAGCGGCGCGGCATGCGGGTCTCCTGTGGTTTGTGGGCGCAGCGTAGCGCCTGGCGCCGTGTGGGGGAAGCCGATTCCATGGATGCCAGGCATCGGCGGGATTGATAGCCGGCCCGGCGGCAGGCGCGCGGGCGCAGGGCACGGCGGCGCCGATAACGCGCATCGCGAGAGGCGTGGTTATTTGCCGGCACCGCGCTGCTCATGCATGCCGCCTCTACTCCGGCAGCCGCGCGGCGACAACGCGCTGGTCGATCACGCCGAACGGGGTATTGCCGGCGGCGTCGCGCGCAGCCATCCACACGCGGTCGCCGAATCGCATGAATTCCGTGCGCGGTTCGCCGTGCTCGATGATCTCGATAACGCGGCGCTCGGCGATGCAGGCCGAGCCCACGGAACGGTCCTCGTTCGACACGGTGCCGGAACCCAGCACGGTACCGGCGGACAGGCGCCGTGTACGCGCCGCATGCGCCAGCAGTTCGCCGAAACCGTAATTCATCTCCCGGCCGTTCGGATTGCCGAACCAGCTGTCGTTCCAGCGCACGTGCAGGTCCAGCTTTACCCTGCCGCCGGACCATGCATCGCCCAGTTCATCGGGCGTGACCGCCACCGGCGCGAAGCTCGTCGACGGCTTGCACTGGAAGAAGCCGAAGCCCGTCTTCATCTCGCGCGGGCCCAGCTTGCGCAGGCTCCAGTCGTTGATCTGCACCAGCAGGCGAACCTGCGCCAGCGCGGCCTGGGGGCTGGCGCCCATCGGTACCGGCCCGGTGATCACGCCGAACTCGCCCTCGAAGTCGATGCCCAGCGCCTCGTCCGGCATGGGCACGTCGTCGCGCGGGCCGAGGAAATCGTCGGAGGCGCCCTGGTACATCACGGGAATCGTCTCGAAATCCGGGATCGGCTCCGTGTTGAACGCGCGCTCCATCAGCCGGCCGTGGTTCAGGAACGCCGAGGCGTCGCACCATTGCCAGGTGCGCGGCAACGGGGCGGTGCAGGCCGCGGGGTCGAAGGCGAAGCTTTCCACTTCGCCGGCGCTCAGCCGGTCGTACAAGCTTTGCAGCGGTGCCTGGACCGCGTCCCAACGCTCGACGGCATCGAGCAGGCTGGCGGCGATGCTGCCGGCGGGCGTGGCCCGTGCGAGATCGCGCGAGACGACAACGAGCGTGCCGTCAGGGTGATCCGATCTCAGTGTGGCAAATTTCATTCTTCCTCCTCGATAGTTGCATCAGATCGGGTTCGCGAGGGCGACCAGCGTCTCGCGCATGATGCGGCCATGCTCGGCCTTGTCGCCGCCGGTGATCTCGATCTCGCCCAACCGGCCGGAATTCTCGACGACCATGCGGCAGCGCTCCCAGCGCCGCTCCTCGAAGGCGTTCAAGGCCGTATCGACGTCGGCATGCCGCCCGATTTCCTCGGCCAGCACGATCGCGTCCTCGATGCCGATGCAGGCGCCGGAGGCCAGGTGCGGTGTCGTCGCATGAACGGTGTCGCCGATCAGCACGACGCGGCCTTTGTGCCAGGGTCGCGGCAGCAGCAAGCCTTCCAGCGGCCGGTAGATGACCTGCGAGTGCTCGCCAAGCTGATCGCGGATGCGCTGCAGCACCGGCACGTCGAACGGCGCCAGCAAGTCCTTCAGCAGCGTGGTGAAACGGGCCGGATCGATGAAGGCGCGTTCGGCGCGATCCTCGGTCACGTACAGGTACATCTCGGTGCTTGAGACGGGCGCCACGCCAGCCTTGATCTTCGGCCCCAGCCACATGCTGGCGGTGTTGATTTCCGGAGCCCTGGGCAGCACGGCGCGCCACACGCCCTGGCCCGTGTACCTCGGCGCGGGCGCCTCGGGGAACAGCACTTCGCGCACCGTCGAATAAAGGCCGTCCGCGCCGATCACCAGGTCGTAGCAGGCCTTGTCGCCGTCGGTGAAGGTCACGTCGACGCAGTCGGCATCCTGCACGATGGACTTGAACGTGCAACCGAGGCGCACGTCGGTACCGCTGGCACGGGTGGCTTCGGCCAGGATCGCGGCCAGCACGGGACGCATGATGGCGCCGCCGCCCGGCACGTCGGGCGCGGCGATGCGCGGCGTGGGCAGCGTGGCCAGGTGGTGATTGCCCGCCGTGTGGATGTCCACGTTGTCGTGCGCATCGCCGCGGCGCAGGAATTCATCCAGCACGCCGAGGGTGAGGAAGGCGCGCAACGTGGCGCCGCCCAGGCTGATGCCGGCCCCGTAGGAGCGCCAGCCGGCGTCGATCTCGACCAGGTCGACCCCGATGGTTCGCTTTCGCAGCTCGATGGCGGCGGCCATGGCGGAAAAACCGCCGCCGACGACCAGCACCTTGTTGACTGCCTTGTTCATGGTTGTCTCCTTCCGTCTTCCCACGGAATGTAAATATCGTTTTCGGAAGTCACCGCCAGCGCCACCGGTTGCAAGCCCTGCCCAAGGCAGGGGCCGAGGGTGCAGATGCCGGTGACGACGTCGAACTGGGCACCGTGGGCAGCGCACACGATGCGCGTGCCATCGGCGTTCAGGTACGCGTCCTTGCGCCAGGCCATCGGCGTGTCGCCGTAATGCGGGCAGGCGTCGCGCCAGCCGTGCACGCGGCCGCCCTGCCGCACCACCAGCACCGTGTCCCTGCCCTCGCCCCACGGGTCGAAGCCGCGCGAGGCGCCGTCCTGGATGTCTTCCAGGCGGCACAGGAATTTGTCCATCAATGCCGCTCGGCGGCGCCGGCGGCACCCGGCGGCGGGCCGCCCGGCGCCCACTTGTCGCGCTGCTGGAACAGGAACAGCTGGGAAGCGTCCGCCCCCATCGGCGTTTCGCGGGCCACCCACGCCTCGTCGTGCAGGTCCATGTCGGCGTCGTATTCCACGTGGCAGCCCAGCGGGCTGTTGAAATACCAGAACCAGTTCGAACCGAACCTGTGACGGCCGGGGCCCCAGAACGACTGGTAGCCCTTGTTCACGAAGCGCGTACCGGCCAGCATCACCTCGGTCGGGCCGCCCATGTGGAAGGTGAAGTGCTCGATGCCCTTCATGAACGGCGGCGTCTGGATCAGGAACAGCGTGTGGTGATCCAGCGTGCCGGCCGGGCGCAGGAAGGGACCGGCCCCAACCAGGCGGTCGGTGCACTTGAAGCCCAGCCGCTCGACATAGAACGCTTCCGCCTTCGCCAGGTCGGGCACGAAGTACACCACGTGCGACAGCGTGCGCGGCAGCGCGGGCGCCGCTTCGTCGACGGCCACGTGGTTCGGCTGGCGCTGCGGCGGCGCACCCGGCGCGTTCACCGCTTCCGCAGGCAGGTCCAGCGGGCGGCGCACGGTCACCTGGAAGCCGAGCACGAAGCCCATGTCGTCCGCCGCCTCGATGCTGCCGTCGGCCAGCCGCTTCACTTCGCGGTCGCGGCCCAGCTCCTCGGCGATGGCACCGAGAGTTTTCTCGTCCGCCACGCCATACACGGTCTTGCGCAGCATGCTGGCCGTCTGCATGGGCGGCGGCAGCGACGGATCGTCCTTCGCTGCCAGCACGATGGCCGTGCCATCCAGCGCTTCGAAGCGGCCGTCGCCGACGGGCTTCAAGCCGTAGTCGGTGAGATATTGCGCACAGGCGGCCACGTCGTCCACGCCGAAGACCAGCGCGTCCGGTCCGATGATGTTCATGATGTCTCCTGGTGATGTATGGAAGTGCGGGTGGCACCTCCGAAAGGATCAACCCCAGGTGCAGAACCCGGGGTCGGACGCGGCGGTCCGACCCCAGACCTTGCTGTCGGGGTAAATGCAAGCGTTTCGGCTCGCAAGCGTTCTAGAGCGCGGTCCGCCCGCCCAGCGTCTCGGCGACCCAGTCGGCGATATAGGCGCCCGCATTGGCGGAATTGTCGAAACTGGAGTGCTGCACACCACCCTCGCGGGCCGTAAAAATCTTCAGCTCGCGTTTCGGGCTGTTGACCAGCTGGTCATAGGTGCGCTGTGCCCAGTGCAGCGGAATCTGTGAATCCTTTTCGCCGTGCGTGACGAGGAACGGCACTTTGATCCGATCGAGCACGCCGTCGAGGTGAACGTTCTCGGCGATGCGCATGAAGTCGTCCATGTCCTTGGCGCCCCACACCCAGCGCACATGTTCCCAGTAGTGCGGCACGGGGAAGCTGCCCTCTTTTGCGAGGCGTTTCTTCTGCACGTCGCGCCAGTCGTGATTGGCGCCCCATACCACGCCGCACGCGAAGCGCGGTTCGAAGGCGACGGCGCGCGGGCAGTAATAGCCGCCCAGCGACACGCCTTCCAGCCCGATGCGCTTCGGATCGACGTCCGCGCGCCGCTCTGGGTCCGATTCCAGCCAGTCGACCACCTTCGAGGCCCAGCGCTCGCTGTCGTACACGGCGTGCATGCCATGCAGGCGCAGGGCTTCGCCGGTGCCCGGCTGATCGATGATCAGCGACGAGACGCCGCGCTTCGCCAGCCATTGCGGAAGGCCGACGCGGTATTTCATCTCCTTCGTCGAATCGAGGCCGTTGACCTGCACGAGGATCGGGGCCGGTCCGGTCACCCCTTCGGCGCGGACAAACAGGCCGGAAATGTGCGCGTCGCCGTACGGGATCTCGACGCGCTCGCAGTTCTCTCCGGCCAGCTGGATGCCGCGCTTGAAAACGTCGAGGAAGCGTTTATAAAGTTCCAGGCGGCCCGGCGCGCCATGGGCTTGCAGCCGCTCGGCGGTCAGGTAGTAGGTGGCGGCGCGGCCGTACTTGTCGCCGGCCGAGATCAGGCGGCCACGCCGCTCGTCTTCCTCGGCGAGGCCGCACAGCTTGTCGGCCATGTCCGCCCAGGTCTGGCGGAACGCGCGCGTGCCCTCGGCATCGGGCTGCCGCGCCGCTTCCTGCAGCGGCGCGCACATCTCCTCGATCTCGCCCATCCTGGCGCCCATCTCGATCGCCAGGTCGACCGACAGGTTCCACACATAGTTGGTCGGGAAGTACTTGAACATGCTGGTGTCCCTCTTTTGATTGGTATAGCGGCAATATAAAGAAGGACCGCGCGGGCGAAAAATGGATTATTTCCATGGGAGGCATCCATGGAACCGATAGCTGGGGACTTCGTTGGTGCGCGCTCGCGCGGCATGCCGCGCTGGCTGGTTCCACCGGTGTGCTGGTCAAGCCTGGAAGTCACGCGCGCAGCGTGGGATTGCCGGCCGGCTGGGATGGGCCTGGATCGGGAACGACTTGTTGTAAAACGCGTCTGGCTGGATACACCTTCTGGCAGGGGAAAAGTGAAAAGCGTGGGAATGCACGCACATTCGCGCATGGATTTTCGCTAAGCTCATGCTCTTTGATCGCACCGCTCGAGCCCTATGCATTGGAAATTTCGCCGATCGTTTGCTTCTGGTCGCGTTCTGGCGACGCTTTCCGTAGCCCTTGGATGCGTCGCTACATTGGCCGGTTGCGAGGCCCATCGAACGCCTCCACCAGACATGCCCGCAGAGCAATGGCAGGCTATCGCGCTTGCAGACCTGAGGGCGGTCCATACCGCCATTATCGACGCGCACCCCGGCTATATCGATCCCGACAATCCCGGTGTGCGGGCATGGAGCGAGCAAGGCTACCGTGAAGCGCAAGCACTGATTCCGCGGGTCGTCAATTACGATACGATGATGTCGGCAGTGCGCTATTACGTTTCGGGATTCCAGGATGGTCATCTCGCTTACTCGGACAACGTTCGCAGTGGCGACTTCCACGAAATCGTCAACGGTTGGCGGGTGGATGAGCAACATGGCAAGGCAGTCGTCACGGCCGTCATGCCCGGGTGGAGCGACCCTTTGCCTCCGGTTGGCGCGACTTTGCAGGATTGCGACGGTCGGACACCCGAAGCGATCGTCGCCGAGGATCAGGTTCCGTACTTCGATCGGCGTAACTCACGGTCACTGCGCAATGGCATGTTTCCGGAAATTGGTTCCCTGAGACTGAGTGGCCAGGAACTGAAGCAATGCACGTTTATCCGACCCGATGGCAAGACGATTGCCCTGAAAGTCGTGTATCGCAGCGTGCGGACAATGGATGTGTGGAAGAGCCTGCGCAGTGTCGGCGCTCATTCTCCTGCCCGCCGCAACCGTTATGACGTCGTGGATAACGTCCTTTGGATTCGGGCCGCCAATTTCATGCCTGGTCCTGACGAGGCGAAGGAGCTGGACGTCATGTTGAAGGAGATTGCGGCCCTGCGTGACGTGCGTTCGATCGTATTCGATACGCGCGGAAATGCCGGCGGAGAGAGTGTGATTGGTCAGCGAATTTTCGCCGCAGCCACAGGGGGCCTTGTGTTCAATACGACTGGACTCGACCGCCTGCCGGTGGTGTTCGCCCAATGGCGGGTTTCCGATATTTCCATTTCCGGAGTGGCTCACTACGTCGATGAAATGTCGAAACGCCATGGCCCCAACCACGCACGCACACAAGAGACAAAAAAACTCTTGGACAAATTGCGCGACGGCAGGCATGTGGGCAATACTTGGGTCGACACGGCGGGAATGCCCCGGTTGACGCGCGCCGAGGTCGCTTCGCGTGGTGGCTGGCTTCGTCGTTTTGCCGGTAAAGTTGCCGTTATCACGGACAGCGACTGCGCCAGCGCCTGCCTCGACTTTGTGGACCTGATACGCCTTGTTCCCGGCTCATTACACCTCGGACGTACGACCGCCTCGGACACCGTCTACCTCGAACGTGCCGCCGTGCCACTGCCGAGTGGGAATGTGCTTTTCATGCCGATGAAGGTCTGGCGTAACCGCGTACGCGGCGACGGCGAAGCGCTCGTTCCTCACGTCGAACTGAACATCGATTTCAATAACGATCGGGCTGTCCGCGCCGCAGTGCTGGACGTCCTGCGTTGAACAGCAAGCTGGATCGATCAGCGCACGTTAGTTCAGGACAGCTTCGGGCCGAGAGCGGCCCGTCGGTATAGCGCGGGAATTTGCAGTTCGCGAACCTGCCATGCTGCCGCGAACGGCCGAGTTCAGCCAGGAGCGGCATTCGGAACCTTCCTGCATCGAGGAGCTTGATGAAGCACATTCTTCCATATATCAGCGTTGGGCAGGCCGGAGACCGGTGCATTGTGGTTGTCGAGGATTAGGAGCTTTCGACTTCATCGACGACGCGTGCTCAAAAACTTGGCCGCCGCACTGGCGCTGGATGATCGAGGGCGAGGACGCTGTTAGCCGCGTAATACACGAGCCGGGCTTTGGAACGCCTGACAAACCGGGGTTGTCCTGATAGCAACAACACCGTACACTGCGTCATTGCGACCGGCTGATATCGGCCAGAAGCGGCCGTTTTATGCCAATTTCTACCAGTCGATCATCTACCAGCATGAGACCAGACTTCCACGAGATAGAAGGATTATGGGAACGCGATGGATCACTTCGGGACATCTACGTGCAGGATATGGCGGCTGTCCACTGGAATCGCTTCGACCAACTGCTCAGCCAATACATATACTCGTACAGTTTTGACGGAGTGGCGGCCCCCTTCCCGGGATCGCACAGCGTTTTGGGAAATCGCGAAGGAGTGCATGGGTTGTCGATTTTGTTGGACGGCCCGGTTGAAATCTGCTGCCACTTCTTCATTGCCGAGCAGTTAGAACTCGACATTTCGCCGCGTGAAATTACTAGCCCGTTGGAGCATGAGGAAGTGTTGTCATTTGTCGAGAATCTGGCTGGGGCTCTAGGACTCCCGGCACATATCACACCTGAAAACTCTGAGCACACGCCGTTTCTGACTTACGCGGCAGATAGCCGAACGTGGTGCAAACACGATAACCTCGGGTAGCCTTCGACGTCAGCTCCAGGGCGAGAGCAGACCTTACAAGACGTCCTCAAGATTGTGTCCCCAGGCGTGGTGTATGAGATGTGTTCTCGAGGGGCTGGGTCCCCGATCAGTTAAACACGGCGGAGAGCCGTGCGGGCTGATTGTCGCTCAAGGACTGTAATCCTTCAAGCTGCATATAGCGGCGTTGCAGGGACCACTCGTCATTCTGTTCGAGCATCATAGCTCCGACCAGCCGGATAATGGCTCCGTCGTTGGGGAATATGCCGATGACGTTGGTTCTGCGTTTCACCTCGGCGTTCAATCGTTCAAGTGGATTAGTGCTGTGGATTTGGGTTCGATGGGCTTTCGGGAAGGTCATGAAAGTGAGCACCTCATGCTCTGCGTCGTCCATCATGGCAGCGAGCTTGGGGAATTTTGTCCGCAGCTGGTCGGCGACAATGCGCCACTGGACGCTGGCTGCTTCCGCGGTTTCCTGCACGAAGATCGTGTTGATCATGGCGAGAACGGCTTGGCGCTGACCTTTCCCTGCATGGGCCAAGGCATTGCGGATGAAGTGGACCCGGCAGCGCTGCCACGATGTCTTGAGCACTTTGCTGGCAGCAGCCTTGAGTCCTTCGTGGGCGTCAGAAATAACCAGCTTTACTCCGCGCAGGCCGCGACGCGTTAGGCCACGCAGGAAGTCGGTCCAGAACGGTTCGGCCTCGGAGGGCCCGGTTGCGACACCAAGAATCTCGCGCACGCCATCAGTATTGACGGCCACAGCGATTATCACGGCCACGGAGACGACTCGTCCGGCCTGGCGCGATTTCACGTACGTGGCGTCGATCCACAGATAGGGCCAGTCGCCTTCGATCGGCCGGTTCAGGAACGTTTGCACCCGCTCATCGATTTCCTCGCACAGACGTGAAACCTGGCTCTTCGAAACGCCGCTCATGCCCATTGCCTTGACCAGCTCATCAACCGAGCGCGTCGAAATTCCCTGAATGTAGGCTTCCTGGATGACTGCTGTTAGTGCTTTTTCGGCGGTACGCCGTGGTTTAAGGAAGCGGGGAAGTAGCTGCCGCTACGCAGCTTCGGAATCTTCAGATCCACCTTGCCGGCTCGGGTTTCGAAAGCCCGGTCGCGGTAGCCGTTGCGGCTGTTAATGCGGTCGTCGCTGCGCTGGCCGTATGCGGCTTGGCAAAGCGCCTCGACATCCATCTCCATGAGCCGCTGCAGGGCGTGCTGCAGCGTTTGACGGATGAAATCTGCATCTGCCCCCTTTTCGGCGAGCTCGGATAATGCGATAGTGGCGTCGGTCATTGTGACTCCGTATGGTTTCGTTAAGGTCTTCGCAAACCCAACATTACCTCAAGAATCACAATGGCCGCCCTTCAGGCCGCCTTCCTAACGCCAATTCTGGCGAACTCTTCATACACCACACTGCGGGACACAATCCGTCCTCAATCTCGCCATGGCGACAAAAAGCCGCGAATCAGCAACTTAGAAATTCCCGGCTTTTCCGTCGAAAAGGCTCGTCAAGTATTCGGAGAGTCAATCATGCGAGCCCACGCAATTCACTTGCGCCGGCGCCGCGCCGCGCCCAGCAGCAGCAAGCCGCTGGCCAGCATCGCATAGGTCGCCGGTTCGGGAACCGGAGAAATCTGCTTGACGGTCTTCACGGTGGAATCGGTGAAGGACAGCGAATATTCCTCGCCCGGCCACTGGTACCCATAGGACTTTTCATAGATACCGGACGACGTGTCGTAGGAAACGCTGTGCGCGGTCCACCAGTCATCCTGGCCGGGCACCCCATCATAGCTGGTGTGGCCCGCGGTGAATTCCAGGCCGCCGGCTGCGCTGTAAGTGAATGACCACAGGCCGCACCGGAATTCCGGCGACTGCGCCGGGCATGCCGCGTAGTCATAAAAGCTGCGGTCGATCGTCAGCGATGTGACTTCGGTCTTTTCCAGGACGCCATCTCCGTTCGCGTCGATACCCGCGAATCTGCCGGTGATGGTCAGGTCCGGCTCATAGTGACCGCCAATCCATTCTTCGTAGACGCTAAAGCCCTTCCATGTGAATTCCCATTGCGTAGGCGCCACTGTGGCGGCGTGCGTCAGTGTTCCAACGGCTGCCAGCAAGGCGCCGCTGATAAGCTTGAGGATCATGATTTTTTCCTGTCTCGTGAAAGTGATGCCCCGGATCGAGGCCGTGTTCATTATAATTTTGATACTATTTTTATTATAATAAATTCACGACGCGCTGTTACCGGGGTGCAACACTAGCGAGATGCAAGGACCGTGCTCCAAACCCGGAGCCCACTGCCGCGATCCTCGATGCCGCGGAATATATCCAGGCGCAAATTTCAGGCTCGCAGTCCAGGAAAGCACCGATTCATTCCTGATGGATGAGATTGGTCTTGAAATACGTGGGGCACGACGCAAATGTCCCGCCAGACCAAGGTATGACGGGACATTCGAGATGCGGCGGGCGGCGTTTTGTCGGTCCGAAAGGCTCGACTACTGTCGAAACCCGTCAGGTGTACAGGAAAGCGCGGCTGGCGTTGGCCACCGTGCCGGTCGCCCCTTTACTTGTCGCGATTGGCAATCTCGTTGCCGACATAGCCGCCACCAATGATGCCGGCCAGCGTTGCCACTTTCTTGCCATTGCCACCGCCGATCTGGTTGCCGATCAAGCCGCCGATGACAGCGCCGGTACCGATCGCCACATAGTTCGGCTTGGTTTCCTGCGCGGCCGGCGCCTGGGCCTGCACCGGTGCCTGGTGCCGCGCTTCGTAGCTCTCGGCCGGTGCTTCCCGCACCGGCTTGCGCGGTGTCGGTTCACGGTACACGATCTCGCGAACAACCTTGCGCTCGGGCGCAGCCTGCACAGCCGGGGCGGGCGCCGGCGTCGGCACGGCTACCGGCTGCGGCGCTTGCAATGCGGCCCGTTGGGCGGCCAGTTGCGCCGCCGCCAGTTGCTGCGGTTCGACTGGCTGGAGGGCACCGATGGGTTGCTGTGCCGCCAGGCTCTCAGGGACGGCCTGCGCGGCCGGTTCGGCCTTGGTGGATGGCAGCACGCCAGTCAGGGCCGCGATACCGGTTGCGCTCAGGGCGATGACCGATACGGCCGCGGCGGCGAACAGTGGGTGGATACGGCTCGTAATAGCGTTCTTTTCCATGATTTTCTCCTGATGGCCATCGATTGGCCTGCAGAAGTAGATTAATCGTTGAGATGTGCCGCGGCTATACGTTGACCTGTATCACTCGTTACCACTTGTAAAGACGGCGCCGGATTCGCATGCGATGAACCACGCGCCGGCAATCGCCGGGACCTGCTGCGCTTCACAAGCCGGTAAAGGTATCGGTCTCCCATGCCGTTTCTTCATTCGGATACACAGCCACGCCGGCGCCGCCCAGGGCCTCCACGGCACTGGGTGCCGACATCTCGCCCCTGATGAACGCATCGATCAGCCGCACCGTCTCCAGCGGCCGCGCGATCGGAAAGCCGTGATCGAAGCCCTGGTTTGGATTGATCATCACGGCGGTCACATTGGCGCCTGCGCGCTTGAGGTCGTATTTCGAGGTGGCCGTGTAGTTGTCGTAGATGACCTGGTCGCCACGCCAGGTGGCGAAATCGGTGGTGGCCTTCACCAGCATGGCGCGCTTGCCGTTGAACAGCGCGCCCAGGCGGCCATCGCCCCGGATGGTGACCACGCTGCCGTCGGCATTGGGCGCGGGCTTGACCACGCTGACGGGCGAGACGTTGAACTTGTGCGCGTAGTACAGCGACTCGGGCATGTACTGGATCGTGAAACCGTCGAGAAGCGAGTTGATGTAGTTCGGCGAAGCGCGGAACGTGGGATCGGTCACGGCCGCCGGTGTGAAGGCCTTGCCGATGTCGTACTTGAGGACATCGTTATAGACCACCGCATCCCAGGTGGCCTGCACGTTGGCGTAGGTGCGCTGCTCGCCCTGCCACGAACGCTGCTGGAACGCGGTGCCGGCGATGCCGGCGGCATCGTTGGCGACGGTGACCCAGTCGCCGTTCGCCCACGCGCGGCCGGCCGGATCGGTGCCAGCCTGGCTCGCATTGAAACCGACCCGGATGCCGCGGGTGCCTATGCCCGCCAGGCTGACGACATTGGCATACCGCCCCGGATTGGCGATGACCATCTCCAGTGCGACGCCGAAGCCCATCGAGTAGCCCACCAGTGTCACGCCGGAGGTCGGGAAATTGCCGATCTTGTTCATCACCTTTTCGAAATCCGCGGCGAAATCCTTCAGCGACGTGATCTTCCTGTTGTAGCTCGACTTGCCGCTGCCGCGGTAATCGAAGGTGTAGACGGTATAAGCGTCGTTGAGCGAATCGACGGCGCGCAAGACGCCCATCATGCCGTCGAACGCGGCCCCCGATGTGTTATTGCCGGGGACGAGGACGATGGTCTTCGGGCCATGGCCAGCCTTGCGGACATAAATGCTTTCCTGCGGATCGCCGCCCGCAGCGCCATCGATGATGATGGCGCCCTCGCCGATGGTGGCGATGGCGTCGGCATTGACGCCCGGGGGGCCGGGCGGCCCCTGCTCGCCCTGGTCGCCGCTGCCGCAGCCTGCAAGAGCTGCTGCGAGGGTTATCGTAAGCATTCGAATGACGCGCCAGGTCTGCAACATGTCGTGCCTCTTCCATTGGATGGCCAGCAGGGCGCCGCCCTGTCGAGGATCGCGTGCGATGACGATAACACGGCGGGAACATCCGCCGGTATCCGCCGCACCGTCCAACAAAGTGCCGCGGCGCGTCTGTCTCACCCGTCCAACACCCTCCCCTTGCTGTCAAAAAGCTAGTTGCCTATCGCCTGGGGCTGCCTATACTTCCGCTGTTGTTGCCCACACATGTTGCCCACACATGGAAAGGAGACACCCATGAGAAAGCTCAAGACAATCGCCACCGCATGTTTGCTTGCGTTGGCAGGGACCGCCAGTGCCGTCGTGCTCACGCCCGATGTGGTCACGCCTTTGCCCGGCACGACGGTGGCCGAGCAACCAGAGCTTGCCGGGGTCGTGCTGGTGGACGATGTGCAGGAGTTCTCCTTCAGCGCCTACGGTGGACTCGTCACCGGCACCGTGCAGTCGAGAGTGGTCCGTTCGGATATCGACGGCACGCTCGACTTCTACTGGCGGGTCATCAACGATGCCGGCTCGGCGGGCGCCATCACAGCACTGCGCATCGGCGATTTCCTGACATCGGTCTACGACGCCAACTGGGCCGTGGACGGTCTTGGCGATACGCCCGCCTATAATGCGCGCCTGTTCTCCGCGCCCACCAATGGCGTAAATTTCCTGTTCGAAGCGCCAGACGTCGACGCACTCGAAGCAGGCGCCAGCAGCTACTTCCTGCTGCTCGACACAGACGCCACGGCGTATGCCCGCACGGGGCTCTACGACCTGACGACCGAGGAAAGCGGATCGATATCGCCCACTTTCGCGACGTTTGCGCCGGCCATCCCCGAGCCGGCGACGTATGGCATGTTCGCGGCCGGCCTGGGCGTGCTGGTATTGCTGCGCAGGCGGCGCGGCTGATATACCCTGCCGCCCCCCATCGCGAGCGTGGGGCTGCCTCCCTCGCGCACCGCCGTGAGACGCAAGCCCCAGCAGTTGCCCCGCTGAGTTAGACTGGCGGAACGTTTTTTCGTTTTCAGGCATGCAATGATCGATGCAGACCAGGCGAAGGCATTGATCCTTCGCCGCTCCGAAGGCTCCTACGGAGGCACCGAGCGCTTTACTGTTCAGTCCTGCGCACTGTCCGAACGCGGTGATTACTGGGTCATCCGCGTCAACAGTGAAGACTTCGTCGTCCGCGGCATGCGGGAGCGCTGCTACGTCGGCGCGAATGCGCATCTCGTCGATACGGCCACGGGCCGGATCGAAACCGTCGGCAGCGGCCAGAGTGTCGAGCAGTACCTCGAAGATAAGTACGATGCCGCCGCCGCGGGGGATATGCACTACGTGCTGGGGCCTGATTTCGGCCGCGACGCCAAGATGGCAGTTATCCGGCTCCGGCAGAAACTGGAGTGTTCGCTGGCGCAGGCAATGATGCTCGTTTCACCGGCGTCATCCGATTGGCTCACGGGAAAGAAGAGTACGCTTTCTCATGCGCAAGCGATGCTGCTTCGCGAAGGGATTGCCACGGTCATCCGGCTTCAGGCCGACGCCGCATCGGCAGTGCCGATCGACGACTCGATCTGGCACTGGCGCGCCTTGAAGGCGGCTCTCAACGGGTTGGCGACGCAGCCATCCAGCCAACAAGGCGTTCTTCCAGGCCAGCCGCCATCGCGCGCGTAAGGATGAGCCGTCGGCGTGCCGGGGTCCGCCCGCGCGTCTGCTACACTGCGCTGTTCATTTCAACCCGATAGCGCATCCGATTGATCCAGAGTCCCGCCTCCGAGAGCCTGCCGCCCGTACTTGCCGGTCCCATCCTGCGCCGCCTCGAGCCGGGGCGCCTGGTGCTATGGCTGGTCGGCAGCGCGCCACTGGACCTGACGCTGGTGCTAGTGCCCAAGGCAGGCGTGCCGCGAAGCTTGCCCCTGGACGAGCATTCCTGCCGCGTGGTCCGTGTCGGCCGCCACGCCTGCGTACACCTGATCGATGTCGCGCTGCCCGAGCCGCTGCCGCAGGACACGATCGTCGAATACGACCTGCTCGTCGAACTCGGCGATGGCAAGGCGGGCGGCATCGCGGATTGGGCGCCGCACCTGCTGCATGCCGGCGCCGCGCGCCCAAGCATGGTGCTGCGCAGCCGCAGCGACAATATCCTGTTCGGCTCGTGCCGCAAACCGCATCATCCCGCGCCCGACGGCCTGGCGCGCGCCGACGCCTTGCTGGCCGACCAGGTGGAACGGGCCGACGAGCGGCCCGCCATGCTTATCCTGTGCGGCGACCAGGTGTATGCCGACGACGTGGCCGGCCCGATGCTGGCGGCGATCCACGCGCTGATCCGGCGCCTGGGCCTGTATGCCGAATGCCTGGAAGGCGCCGTGGTCGCCGACAGCGAGGAGCTGTACCGCCATCCGGCCAGCTACTACCGGCGCGAAGAACTGCTGCCCGCGTTCGACTCCAACGATGCGTTGCGCGACCGCTTCTTCCGCGGCAAGAAAAAGCCGATCTTCACCACCGCCAATGCGCATAACCACCTCGTGACACTGGCCGAGATGATGGCCATGTACCTGCTGGTCTGGTCGCCTGTTCCGTGGCAACTGGTGGCGGATGCGCCGGCGCCCGCGCTGGCGCCCAGGCATGCGGAGCGCTGGCGGCGAGAGTCGAAGACTCTGGCGGGCTTTTGCGGCGCCCTGCCGCAGGCCGCGCGGCTGCTGGCCCACGTGCAGACCCTGATGATCTTCGACGACCATGACGTCACCGATGACTGGAACCTGTCGGCCAAGTGGGAAACCGCCGCCTACGGCAACCCGTTCTCGCGCCGCATCGTCGGCAATGCGCTGATCTCCTATATGCTGTGCCAGGGCTGGGGCAACCGCCCGGAGGTGTTCAAGCCGGCTCTGGACGAGATGACCGTGCTGGCCGCCACGGCCGCGCCGGATGCCGACAATCGGCTGGACGCGCCGGTCCAGGACGCGCTGATCCGGCGCCTGCTTTCGTTCCGCCAGTGGGATTTCGTGATACGGACGCAGCCCACGATCATCGTGCTCGACACCCGCACCCGGCGCTGGCGCAACCGGCGCCGCCCCGGTTTTCCGTCGGGCCTGATGGACTGGGAATCGCTCACCGAGCTGCAGCACCAGCTGCTGGACGAAACGGCCGCCGTCATCGTGTCGGCGACGCCCATGTTCGGGGTCAAGCTGATCGAGGTGGTGCAAAGGCTCGCCACCTTCGTCGGCCAGGCATTGACCGTCGATGCCGAGAACTGGATGGCGCATCGCGGCGCCGGCAGCAGCATGATCAATATCTTCCGCCACTCGCGCACCCCGGCCAATTACGTGATCCTGTCGGGCGACGTGCACTATTCGTTCGCCTACGATGTGGAAGTGCGCGAATCGGACGAGACACCGCACATCTGGCAGATCACCAGCAGCGGCATCAAGAACGAATTCCCGCGCCGCCTGCTCGACTGGCTCGACCGGCTCAATCGCTGGCTGTATTCACCACGCTCGCCGCTGAACTGGTTTACGCAGCGCCGCGAACTCGCCATCACGCCGCGCCTGCCGGACTTGCGCAAGAGCGGCGAGCGGGTGTGGAACGGCGCCGGCATCGGCCAGGTATGGCTCGACGCCCAGGGACGGCCGGTGCGCATCATGCAGCACAACGCCGATGGCCGGCCCTCGACCCGGTTCCAGGTGCCGGAACAGGACGTCCCTGCCACGGCGGCTGCCGAGCAGCCCTTGAGGAAGCACTAATCCTTCTTTTCCCTGAACTCACCGTCGATCACCATGTCGTCGGCGCCTTTGCGGGCATTCTGGCCCGTGAAGTTGAAGACGGATGACAGCATCCGGTCAAACATCGCCCGTCGCAGCCAGGGAAAACCGAGCACGAAGGCCGTTGCGAAAGCGGTAAAGCCCGCGGGCACGTAGTCACCGCGCGACAGGAAGTCCAGCGAGCACAGTGCGAGCAGGCCCACGATCAGCGGTCGACGGACTGGCTTCGGCAATAGCCCGACGAGGCGCAGCTTGCCTTTGCTTATCCACGGGAATCTGGCAAAGACCACGCCAAGAAGGAGCCCGGCCGTGAATCGGCCCGTGTCAAGGTGATCGGCCAGGACGCCGATGACGAGGTAACCGGTGTAGGTCATGGTGCCGGCCAGCACGGCCAGCACCGACAACCCAACGGCGAGCGACAGCTTCGGCTTGCGTATCACCGCCTTGACTAGAAAACGTAGAATTTGTGTACTCCCGAGGATGGCCGTTGGAACGCTATCGCGAATATTAACAGCATGGCGTCAAGCCGCTGCACCCCCGAAGATGACGGTGCGCAGCGTGCACGGATCGTGCGCGAGCGCCAGCTCGCCGATGGCCGCCGTGATCTTTCGCCCGCCTTCGGCCGACGGTTCGATCGGGGACGTACTGGAATAATCGGCGGGCTTGTTGCAGATGAGCCGCATGTCCAGCACCGGCACGCGCCGCGTGACGGCTTCGCGGATGATGACGTCGTTGAAGAACGACAGCGCGCCGCGCAGGCCCGGCGCCAGGTTCGGCACGCCGTCATAGATCGTGGAGACGGCATACGGTGTGCCGAGTCCGCGCACGGCGTCGAGCATGGCGAGGTAGTTGCGGCGGAATTCCGCCTGCCAGGCGGTGAGCAGCTCGGCCGCCGCCAGCACGGTGCGGGCGGGTGTCTGCATGCTCGAGACGAGTCCCAGCACGTCGTTGCCGCCGGCGCTCACCACGATATGGCTGGGCGGCTGCGGCAGGCCCCTGATCCCCCGCAGCTGGGCCGGAACGTTGGCCAGCACGGCGCCGTCCACGGCCAGCAGCGACACCCGGTGCACCGCGCCGAGGCGCTGCCGCAACTGGGCCGCCACCTCGGTGCCTTTCGGTACATAGCGCGCGTTGTCGAATACCGAATCGCCGATCAAGACCACATGTGCCATGGCCCCCTCCCGCAAGTGAAAAGGGCATGGTGGCACAGCGGCGGCCCCCGGCGCGCCGCCTTGGCGCCCGGCCCGGCTTCAGGGCTGCGGATTCCAGCCCGCGCCGCCGCCGAAGGCCGCGAACACCCTGGCGCGGGTGGCGAAGCCCGCTTCCACGTCGCTGGCGCTCAGCTGGAAGCCGCCCACCCGGGCCGCCAGGTCGACCGGCGTGCCGGCCAGGTCGGTCGTGCCATACTCGCGCCAGCCGGAAGTCGCGTTGGGCTCGACGGGGTTGGGCGCCGGCTGGCCGTTGACGCCCAGGCCCGCCCAACCCGCCGCCGCCACGTGCTTGTCCATGCGGCAGTTGATGAAGGCAATATTGTCCCAGCTCGCGGTGCCGCCCGGGCTGCGCGCCAGGTACGTCGCGCCGGCCGGCACGTCGCCGTGCAGCGGGCCGGGGCCGGGGCCATGCGTCAGGCTGCTGTTGAGGAAGACGAAGCCCTTGTCGGTGGCGAGGGGCACGCGCGCCTGGAGCACGTAGCCGCCGCTGCTGGCGTTATTGGAGTCGCCCACCGAGCGGATCTCGCTTTCTTCGAACAGCGCCGCGCGGGCGCTGCCCCAGATGAAGTCCACATTGCCCGCCACCAGCGTGCGCCAGAACCAGGCATAGCCCTTCAGGTTCAGCGTGTCCTGCTCGCTGTGGAAGGCGGCGTTCTTCGCCACCAGCCGGCCGCCGTCGCTGTTGAAGTACAGCGTTTCCGCCTGCGCGGAAATCGACGGGGACCGGATGGTCGTGTTGTTGAAGGTGAGCGTCTCGAGGCTCAGCATGTCCGCAGCTTCCACCAGCATGATCGCGCGCCCGCCGGTCGGGGCGGCCGTGCTCGCGGCGTTCTGGCTCCCGCCCGTGCCCGGATTGAGGCTGTCGTTGTTCGTGTAGCGGATGACCACGCCGTTGCGGCTTTCGCCGACGATGCGCACATTGTCCTTTTCGCGCAGGAACAGCAGCTCCTCGTACGTGCCGTTCTTCACGTTGATCGTGACGGGATCGGCCTTGCCGAAATGCTGCATCGCATGGCTCAAGGCGCCCTGCACGGTGCGGAAGTCGGCCTGGCCGTCGTCGTCGACCGTGACCGTGTCGCCCGCCGGCGCCGCCGTGCGTGTCGTGAACGACCAGTCCCCCGCCTTGCCGATGCCGGCGAACGGCACGCCGCCCAGCGTGGCGCCGGTGAACACGCCATCGGAAATGGCCACGTAGTACTCGGTGCCGTAATCGAGCTTGTTCGCGTGCAGGTCGATCGTCACGCTGTTGCCGTCGATGCGGACCGGTCGGGTGTTCACCTTGCGCACCTGGGCCTGGCCGGGATAGCCCAGCGCGTCCATTTCGCCCGTGAGGCGCACCACGTCGACCAGCGCATCGTCGCCCCTGCGGAACACGCGGATCGTGCCGCCGCTGCCCAGGGCCGGCGGGTTGTCGAACACGAGCTTGAGCGACACGTCGACCGGCTGCGCCTCGGCGCGCGCGGCCGGATACGCGGCGTTGTCGAGTGGGTACGTCTGCGTGGGCTGGACGAAGCGCGGCGCGATCGTGGCGGCGATCGTGCGCGTCAACAGCGGATCGGAGCCGGACTTGAACGTGATGTTCGCCGCCCCCTGCGCCACGGGGGTAATGGTTGCGATGCCGCCGTCCAGCGCGACGCTCGCCACCGCCGGGTTGCTGGAGACCGCCGTGAAGGTGTCCGGGGTGCCGTCCGGGGCGACCGCCGTCACCCTCAGCTGGTACGGCGCGTCCCCCGCCTCGGCCGCATACGTCGTCGCGCCGGGGTCGAGCGATAGTTGCGAGGGCTTCAGCGCCGGGTCGCCGATGCGCACATCGTCGATCTGGAACGATTTATTGGCCGTGTACAGGCCCACCAGGCCACGGGCGGCGAACTCGCTGTCGGTAAACGAGCCGAGACGTTCGCCGTCCAGGTAGATCGTCAGCGTACCGCCGACCAGTTCGAAACGCACGGTGTAGAACGGGCCATCCATCGCGATCGGCTTGGCTGCCTGCACCGGCCGGCTCAGCGAACCCGCGGCCATCCTGGCGATTTCGACCCGGGTGCTGGCGGTGCTGTTCTGCACGTTCAGGCCGCCGCCGTACCAGTTGTTGGCATCCACGTAGCGCGTGACGAGGTACAGCTGCTTGTTCCCGGTGGTGCCGTTCGTCATCGGGCGGATGCGCGCCTCGACGTAGTAATCCGCTGAAGGCACATTCGCCAGGGCTTCCGGCTTGATGAGGGCCAGCACGCCGCCCGTCGTGGCGGCCGTGTACTGCAGCACCTTGTTGGCGCTGCCGGAGACTTCATCCTGCACCCTGAAGCTGCCGTTAGGGCCGGGCACCGGCAGCAGGTTCCATTTCGCCGCGCTGCCGTTCTGGAAATCGTCGCAGAAATACAGGCCGCTGGCCGGGCAAGCGAGACTCGGGCCCGTGTCGACCGTGGTGCTGCCGGTGCCGGTGACGGACGTGGACAGCTTGCCGCCCCCGGCCTGCGCCAGCGCATTGGCCTTCACGAGCGCGGGCGGGCGGGGGGTGTAGGCGTAAGGCGGCGTCCAGGCGACGCTGGCCGGCACCGCGCAGGCGCCCAGCGCGGCCGCGTTCAGCAGCGAGCCGCTATCCTTGAACGCGCCCGGCACGCTGCCGCCGAAGTCGCGCACCACGTCGGCACAGGCGCGCGCTCCCGTTACCTCGAACACGTTGTTGTTCGACAGGATCTTCGCCGCATGGCCCACGCCCACGCTGTAGCTGACCGGGTAGACCGGATGCGACTTCGAGCCGGCGAAATAATTGTTGAACAGGTGGACCTGGCCGTAGCGTACGCGCGGCGCGCGGCTGGCCACGTCGCGGAACACATTGTTGCTGAAGGTGACGCGCAGCTTGCCCTCGTCGCCGGTGGCGCCGTCGCTGCCGCCGACCAGGTTGTTCTTGTTGTGCTTCTCAAAAACGTTGTAGGACACCGTCACGTAATCGGAACCGTTGGTGATGTCCAGCGCGCCGTCGTGGCATTGCTTCACGTGGCCGTTCTCGACGGGCAGGAAATCATCGGTCACCGGCGCATCCGTGAAGCTCACGTGGTCGACCCACACGTGGTCGGCGCCGGAAATGCCGATGGCGTCGAACGCGGCGTTCCAGTTGCCGGTCGAACCGTCGTTCGGGTCCCACATGGGACCGACGTCGCACGGGTTGACCATCTTGAGATTGCGGATGATGACCTGCGAGACGTTCGAGACGAGGATATGGCCGTTGACGATGCCGGCATTCGCGCCGCCGCCGATCAGCGTGGTGTTGCTCTTGAGGCGAATGGCGCCGCGCGCGGCCTGGTCGGCGCTGCTCGTGTAGGGCTGGCCCTCGCTCATGTCGATGGGGCCGGCCAGCTTGATGATCTTGGCGTTGTTCCCGCCGTTGTAGATCGCCGCCAGCAACTGGGCGCGATTGGCCACCGTGTAAACGTGCTCGCTTGGGGCGGCGGCACCGCCCTGCGTGCCGCCTGCCTGGCTGGCCCAGCCGTCCGCCGGGGCCGCCTGGCGAGCCGGGTCGGTCGCTGCCGTGGCATGGCCGAATGCCGCCGCGAGCGCAAACGCGGCGCACAGCGCCGCCTTGACTGCAAGATGTCGCATGCTGTCTCCTGTGGAAATGGATTGGCGCGGGGAGTGCCCCGCTGCGCTATGACGTGCTCAGTGGCGTTCGCGTCGCGGGCGCCACGCGAACGCCAGGCCCATGAGGCCGGCAACCAGGAGCGCCACACTGGACGGCTCCGGCACCGCCGCGGCCGTGCCGATCTGCGCGGTCACGGAGCCGAACTCCGTCCACTGCACGGCACTGAGGTCGAGCGAGATCGTGTGATCGTCGACGATGGACAGCGCCGGATTGCCGCTGCTGCCGCTGTTGCCAAGGAAGGTGAATGCGCCGATGGGCGCGGCGAGGCTCGACCCGAAGTCGAAGCGCATGCTGTAGGCGCCGGTGGGAATGGCGCCGTTGGCGATCACGGTCAGCGCGCCGTCGGCGGTGAAGTCGATACCGAACTGGAAATCCGCGGTGAGGAATTCGACGCCCGTACCGGTGGGGTCGAGCGCCGTGGTATTCGAACCCGGTTCGGCGGCAAAGCCGTGGTCGAGGCCCAGCATGGCGGCCGCCTCGCCGTTGTAGGTGGCCGTGATGATGGCGTGTTGCAGAGATATCGGCGCGGCATGCGCGCCGGCGGTCCCCAGGGCGGCAAGCGCCAGGGCACCGGCAAGGTGTTTGATAGTCAAGCGTGTCTCCGATTTGGTTATTGTGATGTCGGAAGCGCTCGCGGGCGCGAACGCAATGGGACACCTCGCGTATCCCGTGCCGCTTCGAGGAAGACCCGCATGGGCCGTGGTCGAAGGCGGTCGATCGTGCGTGCTGCGTGGTACTTCTGCATGCTGCGTGCTGCGGCCGGCACTTGCCGAAGGTATGGCAAACGGGTCAGCAAATGCGGTCAGGCCTATTCTAGATTGGTCAGGCCAGTATGGCAACCGCCCTGTTGTGTTTCAGGCAAAGACCGGCATGCCGCGGATCTTTTCGATATCCCGTTTCGGCGGCAACCCGAAGCGCCGCGAATAGTCGCGCGAGAATTGCGACGGGCTCTCGTAACCCACCTTGAAGCCGGCCGTGGCCGCGTCGACGGCCTGCGCGAGCATCAGCCGCCGCGCCTCCTGCAGGCGGATCTGCTTCTGGTATTGGAGCGGGCTCATCGAGGTAACGGTGCGGAAGTGCTCGTGGAACGACGAAGAACTCATGTTCACCAGCGCCGCGATCTCCTCCACCTTCACGGCCTGCGCGTAATTGGCCTTGATCCAGGCGATGGCCCGGCTGATGCGCGAGAGCTTGCTGTCGGCGAAGGCGATCTGCCGCAGCCGGTCGCCCTGCTCGCCCACCAGCAGCCGGTACAGGATTTCGCGCTCTGCCAGCGGCGCGAGGAAGCGCTGCTCCGCCTCCGGCACGTCGAGCAGCGCCGCCATGCGGACGACGGCATCGAGCAAGGCCGGTGGCGCCGTGCTGACGTCGACGGCACTGGCCGGCGTGTCGTTGGCCAGGCCGTCCGGGAAAGCATCCTGAATGACGACGTTGATCGTGGCCGGGTCGAGGTCCAGCCGCAGGCACAGGTAAGGCTCTTCTGGGGACGCCTGCGTGACCTGGCCCGTGATCGGCACTTCGGCGCTCACGATCAGGAACTGCGGGGGCGCGTAGGGGTGGACACGGTCGCCCAGCATGGTCTGCTTGCGGCCCTGGGCCACGAAGCAGACGGCCGGCTGGTGCAGTACGGGGATCGGGTCCGTCGGCGTCGTCGAACGGAGGATGTGCAGGCGCGGCAGCGCGGTCGGTTGCGCGCCGTCGGCACCCGCATGGCGGGCGAGGATGTGGGCAAGCTTGTCGATCATCGGAACCTTCGCGGGAGACGTTGCGATCAGCCGGCGATTGTAGCGAAAAGCTTGCCGATGGGACATCCCCGGCGGTTCAACGCCCCAGGCACGCGCGGTACAGCGCAAGGTACGGCATTGCGCCAGCGAGGGCCACTCGCGCCAGCAACCAAGATTAATTCGGGTTTTCGGGGTGGCGAGCATCGCCCGCTTCAATCAACGGTCAGTTCGTACAATACCGGGCAATGGTCAAATTCTTTAAGTACATTAAACCACTCGTCGCTATCCGTACAATTGGGAAGCGCAATCAAGTCCGCTGCATCTGTCACCGCATTCGAAAGAACAAAATCGATAAGGCCATGAGGTTGCACTTCGTATAGCCAATTCGCATGCGGCACATAGTTTGGCGGCAGTCTGATAGACTCAAGATACTCATTGTAGTCCTGGAGGTTTGTCGCGTTGGTTAAGCCTGGCCCCATGAACTGGGCGCGCTTTCCTGTCTTGGCCCACTGGGTGAATGGCAGCTCATCACCATTGTAATCAAGAGGAAGTATTTTACGCACCCGATTTGAATCGCTATCTTTTACACTATTGAAATCACCACCAACGATCGCCGCCTCCCTGGTGTTATTTTCGAGTTCCTGCTCTGCACAATCGAACGCTGTGTTTCCGCCGCTATAAGAAGCATTTGCGTGCATCCCGTAAATATGATGTTTTTGACCTTGTATTTTGCCCACAAGGTATAGAATGTCTCGCCTTTGAGGACTTCCAGCAGAAATGCCCGAGTTTAGCCGGTTGTTCGCCACTGCGCGTTGGCTCCACATCCTCTTGGCGGTCGCCTCTAAGCCGAGGTTGTTTGGAAAAATAACTGCGAGATTCTTTGTGCTTGCGCCGCCATTCTTGTCAGCCATTTCAGCAGTCATTGAGTTCTGGCCTGCTCCTACAAGGTTCCCAACTGTAAGATTCTTACCGGCCTCCTCTAAAAAGAGAATATCTGGCGTATGCGCATTTCGCCATGCAGTGAACACGGCTAGTTTGCCCGAACTATCAGACATACCTCCAACGTTCCAGAATGCTATCGTTTTCGTTACCATCTCTTCCTCGTCAAGTATGGTCTTACTTTCGGAATGCTTATTGGCATCGTATTTTCTTGCGCCGCCTCCTTGCGTCAGCAGCGAGCTGAACTAATCGACTACAGCCGGTTCCTCTGACAATACCCTCTTGTCTGCTGTAAGCGGCAACATGGTATTACATCAAAAGAACACGCACTTCTATCGATTATTCACAGCCCGTCCAGGCACCTGAAGCCCTCCAGCCCGCTCCGCCTGAAGGGGTTGACCACGCTGCTGGCAGTCATTTCAAAAACGGCCTTCCTACCGTTCGCGTCGAAGGTTATACGGTATCGTTCGCTCTGCGCGGTCGTTTCCACGGTTCCGGTATCGAGCATGCGCAGCCAGGCCCAAGGTCCCTCCTTGCGCAGTGTCCCCTGTGGCCCCGGCGGCACAAGATCCAGCACTACTTGCCCCGTGCCCTTCCCGCTCGGCACCTGGAACGTCGCACCTGCCATTGCGCCAGGTACCAGAGAAAGTTGCTGTCCATCGATATCGAGCACAAGCTTTGTGATGCCCGGATCGAGCGACACAGGTTTCAGTGCAAAACGCATGGAAGCAAGCTGCCCGCCCCCACCGAACCACGCATCGCGGATGCGCGCGGCGCGCTGGAACTCGTCGAGCGTCGACTGCGAAATGCCCAGCGCCGCATTGGCGGCGGTCGGCCGCCAGCGCCATTGGCCACCGGCCATGTCCACGTATTGCGCCAGGTTCTTCTGGAAGAAGTCGTCGATCAGGCCGCCCGGCGCGAACAGCTTGCCGAAGTCCTCGGCGGGGATGTCGAGCGCGGATCGGCGCACGATCGGATAGCGCCCCGCCACGGCCTGCCGGCAGAACGTGGCCGGCCCGGCGCGCCACAGCGCGTTCAGCCGCTCGCGCTCGCTGCCCGACGCCAGGCCGGCGCCCGCGCTGTCCACGGTTTTCAGCACGCCGGCCAGCGGCTCGGGCTTGCCGTCCGCTTCGAGCCGCACGCGCGCCAGCGCGTCGGCAGGTGGCGGTGGCGCGCCCGTTCGCTTGGCGCCCGCGGCCGCGTCGAGATAGACCGCGACATCCTTCAGCAGTGCCAGCGTGGTGTCCAGCGGTGGCGGCGTGCCCGCCGTGAGCTGGTGGAGCGGTTCGAAATGCGCATCGACGGGGTGCACCGCCGGTGCGGCGGCCGGTGCGGCCGCACTCCCCAGCACCCCTTGCAGGCGCTTCGTGTAGGTGCCCAGCTTCGCCGCGACACCGCCGGCGGCGGGCGGCGCGGCCGGCTTGTCCGTGCCGCCCAGCGTGGTCTCGCGGCTGGCGGCGACGAGGAACTTCTTCAGCGGCGAATCCGCGCTACCCAGCAGGTTGGCGACACGTGCGCCCTGCTCCATCGTCCCGAATGGACGCACCGCCACGTCGGCCAGCAAGGCGTCCCAGGCGGCGATGTAATCGTCGTAGTACAGGCGCAGCACCGCGGCGCGCATGGCGGCGGCATCGACCGTGGCCGCTTCCTGCCGCGCCAGCACCCAGCGCTCGGCGGCAACGCCGTTCAGCGCCTCCTTGCTCGCCTCAAGGAAGCGCTTGTAGCCTGCCACGGTGAACATGCCGTCCACGCCGCGCGTGAGGGGCGCGCCGCTGCGGCGTGCCAGCACCGTGGACGCCGCCGGGCCGCCGGCGCTGACGGCCGAGAATTCCGGCAGGCCGCTCGCCATCACTTGCCGCTTCAAGCCCGCATAGACGCGCTGCTCGAGGGGCATCTGCGCCAGTGCCAGGCGCGTCGAGTTCACCAGCTCGCCATCGATCTGGGTCTGCGTCTGGCCCTCGCGCACGCTCTCCAGCAAGGCTTCCTGGTGGGCCGACAGCGCGCGCAAGCCCTCCTCGCCCAGGTCCGGCTGCGCCTGCGTGTTGTCCCATGCCAGCCAGCCGGCCACCGACCCGGTATCGAAGTGGCCCGGATCGCCCAGCATCAGGTAGACGCGCAGCGTTTCATACAGCGTGTCGGCATCGCCGGCGTTACCGATGCGCAGCCGTTCCTCCATGCGCTGCTGCACGCGCGGCAGCAGGCTTTCCTGCAACAGCCGCCGGTAGGCGATGCGCGCCGCCTCGCCCAGCTTGTCGCCCTGGTACAGGCCGAAGCGCATCGACCAGGGCGGCGATGCCTCGCGCTCCGCGTAGCCGCCGGGCAGCGCGCGTGCCGCGTCCAGCACCGGCAGGATCGGGCCGCCGGCCGCCACGCGCCGGGCCAGCTCCGCGGTGCGTGCCGCCATCTCCTTCACGTAGGCGCCGTTGCGCAGGTAGCTGCCAATCATGCCGGCCGCCGTGAGCAGGAACAGCAGCACCACGCCGGCCAGCGCGCCCCATTGCAGCCAGCGGCGCCGCCGCTCCAGCGCCGCGTTCACGCCCGCCAGTTCCGCCTCGGGGAACATCACGTCGCGCAGCACGCGGGTGAGGAAGTAGCTGCGGCCTTCCAAGCCGTCGGGTCCGCCCGCGCCGTGCGGCGCCAGCACCTGCCGGTCGACGCCGAACGAGGCGGCGAGCGCGCTCATCACCCGGTCCAGCGGCGTGCCTTCCTGGGTGCCGCTACTGAAGTACACGCCGCGCAGCAGCGCCTGCTGCTCGTAGCGGTTCGGCTCGAACACCTCCTTCAGGAAAGTATCGAGCACGTCGCGGATGGCGGCGAACTGCTGCGGGAAACGGTAGACCAGCGCGCGCCGCTCGGGATCGCGCTCCTGCTGCATGCGCGCCAGCACGCGCGATTGCAGGCGCTGCTCCAGCAGGTCGAATTCCGCGGGAAACGCGGCCAGCGCCGCCTGCACGTCCTTGGGCGGGAAGGTCACGCCCCAGACCTGCCCCCGCTCTTCGCGACTGAGGTTGTCGAAGAATTCCACGAAACCGGCCAGCAGATCGCACTTGGTGACGAGCACATAGACGGGAAAGCGCAGCCCCAGCTGCTCGTGCAATTCCTTCAGGCGCGCGCGCAGCGCGGCCACGTGCGCGGCGCGCTGCGCGCCGTCGTGGCGCAGCAGGTCGGTGAGCGACATGGCCACAATCACGCCGTTGATGGGGCGGCGCCGGCGGTGCCGGCGCAGCAGTTGCAGGAAGCCGGTCCAGGCGGCGCTGTCGGCGTCGGCATTGCTGTCCTGCGTCGTGTAGCGGCCGGCCGTATCGAGCAGCACCGCTTCGTCGGTGAACCACCAGTCGCAGTATCGGGTGCCGCCGATGCCGCCGATCGCGCCATTGCCCATGCTGCCTGCCAGCGGAAATTTCAGGCCGGAGCGCGTGAGCGCCGTCGTCTTGCCCGTGCCGGGCGCGCCGATGATCATGTACCAGGGCAGCTGGTAAAGCCCGCCCCGCCCGCCCGTGCGCGACTTGCGCAGGATCGCCAGCGCCTCGCGCATGCGGACATTGAGCTCGGCCATCTCCGCTTGCTTCTCGGGGCTGGCCCCCGGGTCCGCCGACTTGTGCTGGGCCGCCAGGCTTTCCATCAACTTCAGGTTGGCCAGCTTCACGGCCAGCATCCTGCCGCCGAACCAGAGAGCCCACGCGAGCAGCAGCGCGACGATCCAGTACCAGCGCACCCGTTCCGCGGCGAACGGCGCATGGCCGTCGAAGGACAGCAGCGGCGCCTCGAACCAGATCACGAGCGACAGCAGCAGCACGCCCAGCAGGGCCAGCACGGGCGGCTTGACCAGCCAGTGGAACAGCTTCTTCATCGCGCGCCTCCCTCGGGCGTGGGCGTGGCCACGATGATTTCCACGCGCCGGTTGCGTGCCCGGTTGGCCGGCGTGTCGTTCGGTGCCAGCGGTTCCGCCTCGCCATGGCCTTCCACGTCGTAGCGCGCCGGCGGGCCGGCCTTCAGTGCCAGCAGGTCGCGCACCGTCGCGGCGCGGGCGCGCGACAATTCATAATTCGACGGGAAGCGTGCCGAAAGGCCGGGCCGCACATTGTCCGTATGCCCCACTACCAGCACCCTGCCGGGTACCGTAGCCAGCGCCGCGCCGATGCGGCCCAGCAGCGGAAGGTGGGCGGGTGCCACTTCGCCGCTGCCCGAGGCGAACACGCCGTCGCCGCGCAGCGTGATCGTCGAGCGCCCGTCCCGGTCCACCACGCTGACGAGGCCCTCGGCGATTTCCGGTGCAAGGAAAGTGGCCAGGTGCGGCGGCCTGGCGGTGGCCGGTGGCGGCGCGGGCGCCGCGGCAGGCGGCCGCGCCGCCTTCAGCGACAGCAGGTTGGCGAACCCGGGATCGGACGCCTGCCCCAGCCGGTACGACAGCACCAGTTGCAGCGCCAGCAGCAGCACGGCGCCGGCGGCAGCCACGATCCACACGGGCACGGCGCGCCACAGCGGTTCGCCCTTGCCGCCCTGCCCCTGCCAGTGCACCGACAGTTCCGGTCCGGCCGTGCCGCGCTGCCGTTCGATCAGTTGCAGCAAGCGGTCCCGTAGGGTGTCGAGCTGGCTGCGGCCGTTTTCCATCACGCGGTAGCGCCCCTCGAAGCCCAATGCCAGGCACACATACATCAGTTCCAGCGCCGGCAGGCCGGCTTGCGGATTCTGGCTCAGCTTCTGCAGGATCAGGAAGAATTTTTCGCCGCCGAACGCCTCGTTATGGAAGGTCACCAGCAGGCTGCGGCTGGGCCAGGTGTTGCCGCCCCAAGGGGTGGAGGCGATGGTTTCATCGAGCAGCGTGCACAGCGCGTAGCGCGCCGCCGCGATCAGGTCGTGCTCGACCTGCGCCGCCCGCGCCGCCTGTTCGAAGTTGCGCATGGCTTGCACGAGCCCGATGCGTAAGCCCTCCACATCGGGATGGCTGGCCATGCGCCGCAGCGGCAGCACCAGGTCCAGCAGCGGATTGGCCGCGCGCACCAGCGGGTTGAGCCCCAGGCCATGGAGGTGGACGGGGTCGCCGGAGGGCGCCGCCGGTGCCGGTGGCGGTGGCGCCGGCTCGCGCGGCAGCAGCGACGGCGGCTGGGCCGCCGGTGGACGATTGCCGGGCCGCGGCACCAGCATGGTGCGATCGCCGTCCTGCATCGGTTGATCGGGATCAGTGGCACTCACGGTTTCGCTCCCGTCGGGTCATGGCGGCCGCTACTTGCGGATCGCCCAGAATTCCATTTGCAGCCCCGGATACTCGTTCGGCACGTGCAACCCGAACCCGGCCGACGTCAACAGGGGGCGCCAGTAATCGCTGTTGCGGTCCAGCTCGAAATACGTGTAGCCGGCGTGGAACGGCAGCTGGCGCGGCGCCACTGGCAGCGGGCGCAGTGCAATGCCGGGCAGTTGCAGGTTGACCAGGTCGCGGATCTTCTCGACCGACCCGATCTTGACCATGGCCGGGAAGCCGCTGCGCACGGCCTCGGGTGGCACGTGCGCATTCACCGCCAGCACGAAGGTGGCCGAGCGCAGCAGCTCGGGATCGGGCACCACGGCCACGCGCAGGCCGAACTGGCGCTCTTCCAGTTTCAGCGCCACGGCATGCGGGTCGATCACCTGCGACAGGGCGGCCCGCAGGTCGTCCAGCACCGGCTGGAAGCTCTCGGCCAGCCGGTCGTGCCGGTAGACGGGGTAGCCGGTGGCCAGCTTGTCCGGCCGGCTGAACGTGGCCAGTTCCCCGGCCAGCCGCGCCAGTTCGGCATACAGCGCCTCCGGATGCAGCCCCGTCATGCCGGCCAGGTGCGTGAACAGCGGCAGGCTGCGGTTCAACAGCTGGAGCATGAGGAAGTCGGCGATCTCCGCGGCGCCACCCGTGCCGGGCTGGGAGAGGCGCGCGGCCAGCGCTTGCGCGCGCTGCCCCAGCATGCCCACCAGTTCATCGGCGAAGGCACCCAGGCGCGCCGCCGCGCGATAGTCCAGGCAAGGGGGGCAATAAGCGGCGTCGAGGACCACGCGGCCATCGGGCCGCCGTTCGACAACGCGCGCCACGCCGAGCACAGTGAAGGCATTGGCCACGTCGCGCGCCAGCGCCAGCCGCAGCCGCAAGCTGCCCACCTGCATCAGCGCCGCGTTATCGAGGCCGTTGCTGTCCATCGCCTCGTATTCCACGGTGCGGTAGCGGGCAGTATCCGCGTCGGCCTGGCCATTGCAAGTCTCCGCGATACCCGGCCGGCGCAGCGGCAAGGCCAGCACCACCAGCGCGTCGCGCGCATCCTCGGGAATGTCCAGCGGCGCAGGGAGCGCATCGTCCTGCGGCAGCACCAGCGGGGTACCGTCCGGCAGTACCGCGCTGCATCCGCGCAGCGCCAGCTTGCCCTGCGTCAGCAGGGCTTCGTCGATGTCGAGCGCCGTGAAACCCCAGGAATAGGCGCGCACGCCGGCCACGCGCGCCTCGATCACGCCGTGCAGGTAGCGGTCATGCTGTTGCAGGTGCTGCGGCTGCAGCAGCATGCCTTCGGACCACACCACTTTACGATTCCAGGACATCATTCCCCACGCCAGGTAAGTTGTTCATCCATGGCCGGCTTCCTTCAGCCGCCGCACCTGTTCCTCGTATGCCACCGCGAACGCCGCGCCGAACAGGCGCTGGAAGTCTTCGTCCGCCTCCAGCGCCATCTGGTCGTACAGCTCCACCATGCGGTCCCACAGCTTCGTCTTGCGGCCCGACGTGAACACCCTGTCGAGCATGCCGGGTTCCTGCAACCGGTCCTCGATCGCCTTCGGGTCGAAGCGGCGCAGCACCCCGGCCAGCGCGGCGCGCGTGCCGGCCATCACGGCCAGTTCGTGGGCGCGCAGGTCGACGAAGGCGCCGGCGAACGCGCGCTCGGGGGCCACATAGCCGGGCACGGGCCCTTGCAGCATGTGCGCCAGCGCCGTCGCCGCGTCGGGGAAGAACTTCAACGGGTTGTTGGCCTGCGGGGCCATCATCGTCATTTCCACGCGGCTCTCGCGCTTGGTCAGCGCACGCGCCATCAGCGCGCCGATGGTGCCGGCAGTGGCCTCGCGCAGCATTGCTCCGGCCAGCTCGGCCAGCTCTTCCGGCGCCAGGCGGCTGTGCAACTCGGGCAGGCGCAGGCCCCGCAACAGCGCTTGTAGCACGCGGCTGTCGTCGGCCGGCAGCGCCGGCGCGGCTGTGCTGGCGGGTGCGCTGGCGGGCACCGCGAATGGCTTTGGCCCCGCTTGCGGCCGCAGGACGGTGTGTCCGTCGGGTGCCTGCCCCGGCTCCGGTACCGGCCTCTCCTGCACGGGCGCCTTTGGCGGCGCGGGCTGCGGTACGACCGGCAGAGGCACGGGCGGTTCCGGCCTGACCTGCCGTGCTGCAGGTGGCTGTGCTGCGAGCGGCTGTGGTGCGAGCGGCTGTGCTGCGACCGGCTGTGGTGCGACCGGCTGTGCTGCGAGCGGCTGTGCTGCGACCGGCTGTGGCGCAGCCGGTTCCTGCGCCATCGGATGCCGCGCAACCGCTGGTGGCCCGGCATGCGCGGGCGCGGGCCGGGGCCACGCGGGCGGGGGCAGCAGGTCGGCCAGCGGATCGTAATCGTCCGGGATCGCCGGGGCCGGCCTGGCGGCCGCCGGAGGCAGCACGAACGCCGCCTGTTCGGGCGGCGCATGGTCGCTTTCCGCGCCGCGATATGCCGGGCCCGGCGCGCGCGGCGCGGCTGGCGCGAGATTGAGCCCGAGGGGATCGGCGCCCGGATCGAAGCCCGCCGCGAAGGAGCCGCCCAGGTGCAGGATGCTTGCTTCGGCCAGCGAATCGCCGCCGGGGCTGAACGACGGCACGGCCGCCGCCGGGGCGGGGACCGGCTGCACTGCCGGAACAGGTTCCAAGCGCGGCGGCGCCAGCGAGACCTCCGGCTCCAGGGCGGCCGCCAGCGTATAGTCACCGATATCGATGCGTTCGCCGCCGGCCAGCCTGATCTCGCAGGCATCCCCCAGCGGCTGCCCGTTGACGAGCGTGGGATTGCTGCCGAGGGCGACAAGGAACCAGCCGCCGTCGCGCAGCTCCACGCGGGCATGGGCGCGCGAGATGTACTTGGTGGGATCGTCGAGCACCAGGTCGCTGCCTGCGCCCCGCCCCACCACGCCGCCGCCGCGTTCGAAGCGGCGCGCGAGCGGCGGTTCCGGCGCGACGCCCCGGTAGGCTTGCACGTTCAGGATGATCGGCATCGCAAGTCCCATGAATGCTAGTTGATCTTCACGAGCGCACCTTCGACGGTGAGCACGCCGCCGGCCTTGATGGACATCATGCCATCGGCCTCGATGGCGATCTGCGCCGACTTCATCGTGATCTTCGTCGGCTCGATCTTCACGCTGCTGCCGCCCACCACCAGTTCGATCGAGGTGCCCGCTTCGATCACGACAGTCTTGCCGACATTGACCTTCTGGTCGGCATCCACCTTCACCGTGTCGTTGTTCGCCACGTGCAGGTTGCGGTCGTTGCCGATATCGGTGCGCTGGTCGTTGTGGATGTCGATGGCCTGGTCGCCCGGGTCCTTCTTCTCGAAGCCCACCTTCAGCGTGTCGTTGTTCTTCACCACCCGGTTGCAATCCTTCTCGGCCTGGATGTACAGTTCCTCGGCGCCCTTTTTGTCCTCGAAGCGCAGCTCGTTCCAGCCGCCGCCGCCCTTCGAACTGTTGGTCTTGATCGTCGAGCGCGTCCCGTTCGCGGGCAGCTTGTAGGGAACCGTGGTGTCGGCGTTGTAGACGCAACCCGTGACCAGCGGCTGGTCCGGATCGCCCTCCAGGAAACTGACCACCACTTCCATGCCGATGCGAGGAATGAACATCGTGCCCCAGCCCTTGCCGGCCCAGCCCTGCTGCACGCGCACCCAGCAGGAACTGGTTTCGTCATCCTTGCGCTCGCGCTCCCAGTGGAACTGCACCTTGATGCGGCCATGCTTGTCGGTCCACACTTCCTCGCCCGCCTTGCCGACCACGAGCGCCGTCTGCGGTCCCCGCACGACAGGCTTGCCGGCAATGCGCGGCGGCCGGTAGCAGTGCTCCTTGCCCACTGCCTCGAAGGCGCACACGTATTCGAAGGCGCCTCTGGCGTCGCCGCTGGCATAGGCGGAACTGGAGAACGCGATCTCCGTGGCGGTGACGAGGAACTCCCGGTTCAGGTCGGCGCGCGGGTGCTCCGCCAGCTTGAACAGGGCCCCGGCGCCCAGGCCGCGCGCATTCGTGGTGCCATCGACCTGTTCGCCCTGCCCGTGGAGGGCTTCCATGCGGCCGCGCGCCAGCGACTCGCCGCCTGACGCGGCCTTGTAGCGGCCCGGGTAGTCGTATTGCCGGAAGCGCTGGCCGATGAAAGGTGCCGCGATGGCCGATTTCACCAGCAGGCCGCCGCTGCGGATGGCCGAGGGCTGCTCGAAGTCGTAGTCGTTGAGCGCATATTCGGCCGCCTGCACGGCGCCGGCCGGCCACATGCGCGTGACCGCCTTTTCCGGCGCACGGCGGCCTTCGCGCTCGTCCCAGAACGGCAACGTGGCATAGCCGGCGGCGGCCGCGTGGGCGCCATACCCGTCCGCCAGCACCATCGTGTGAGCGTCGGCCTCGTGGCGGAAGTAGTAATAGATGCCCTCTTCTTCCAGCAGGCGGCTGACGAAGTCGAAGTCCGATTCGCGGTACTGCACGCAGAACTCGCGTTTCGCCGGCGTGGCCGACAGCTTACCCGCATCGATCTTCACCAGGCCGCCGTAGGCGCCGTCGGCGCAGACGGCCTTGACGATCTCGATGGCCGTCTTTTCCTGGAAAATGCGGCAGTCGGACGAGCGCGTGAGCAGCCACAGCGCCGGGTGCACGACCGCCTCCCAGGCGGGCATGCCTTCGTTCCAGCCAAGGCTGGCCCACCGCGTGACGATGCCGTGGAAGTGGCGCTTGCCCTCCGCTTCCAGGTCGAGCGTGACCGCAAGCTCCTTGCCGAGCACGTCGGCCGTGGCGATATCGCCGCGGGTGGAGGCGAGCTGCACGCGGAACTCGAACAGCCGCCCCAGCGCCTCGCTGCATTGCATGCCGCGAAACAGCAGCACGTCCGGCCCGAGGGCGGTCGTGACGGTGACGGGACGGTGGGACTGGGTGGGTTGCATGATCGGCATCGCTGACCTTTGTTCAGGGTACTTGGGTCTTGACCGTGCCGGAGGTGGCGAACTGGATCACGCCGCCCCAGTTGCACATGCACTTCGACACGTTGTCGAGCGTGGGCATGTTCGCCAGCAGCACGGTCGGCGCTCCCGTCACCCACGGCGCGGCGGTGGCGGGAATGCACGGCATCGGCGTGAGCACGCCCATGGCCGCCGCCGTGGCCGCGGCCACCGTGGGATTGGCGGGGGACATGCACATGCCGAACGGCAGGATGTTCACCATCGGCACGTGATCCATGATGTTGGCCGCGGGCGGCCCCTCGCACAGGACCTTGTTCTTGGGCAGGACGACCAGCGACGATGGAGCGACGCCCATCGAGCAGGTCATCATGGCGCCCATCGAGACTTGGTTCGGCATGATTACCCCCTCGAGTGGCGGGATGCGGACTCCAGCTGCACGAGATTTGCCGGGGCCCAGCGGGATGGCCGACGTGTCCTCATGACTGCACCGTCCAGTCGACCGGTTTGGGAAGGAAATTCTGCTGCAACACGCCTGCCGACCTGGCGACCGAGTCGACGTGTCCCTCCTTGAGGCGCAGGGACTTCGTCACCTTCTTCTCGAGATCGTGCGTGTCCTGTTCCAACGGGACGGTGGTATACCAGCGGTACACGTGCGAAGCCATCGCCATGGTGGCCTCGCGGCGAACCCGCAAGTAGTCGAACAGTGCGCGCATCGCGTTGATATCGAAGGGTTTTCGCTGGCGCATCATGTCGATCACCGTTTGCCCTTCTTGCGTCGAGGCCGAAATGGGCCAGTGAGGGTAGGCTGTCGGCTTGCGCGCGTTCCATTCCTTTAGTTCCGCATCGACGACGGCTTCCTTGACGCTTGAGTCGCCCATGGCGATATTCGCTGCCGTGGTTTCATCCGCATCGAACATCCGTCCCGGGTCAAACAGTCGGGCGCGTCCGCCGTATTCTTCCGCCCAGGTGCGAAAGCGGCTCTGGAACCACGTTGCCGCATGCTTGACTATCGGGTCGGCGCAGCCAGCCGCCAAGCTTAGCGGCTGGGTGGCCAGCGCCCGGACCGCGCGCAACGCCACCTGGGCGCCGCCCACGGTAGTCAGGTACTGCCGGATCATCGCCGCGAGCGCGTCGTCGCTCATCGACTTGACCGCCATCTGCCAGTCGGCCCACGCGGCGCGGACCGCGGAGTCCTTGACCTGCACGCTCGGCGGCACGAAGGCATTGCGTTCGCGGTTGTACAGCAGGTCCTGGTAATGCAGCCAGGCTGGATGCAGAGCCCAGACATAACGTATCATCAGACAGAACTGCTCCGCGTGCCGGTACTCGTGATAGATGCTGTTGAAGATGACAGGGGCGTACACCTGCGGCACGTCCTCCTTGCTCAGCGCCAGGACATCGTTCAGGCTCACCTGCCACAGGCCGGGCTGGAAGCAGGCCATCGTACCTTCGGTGCCGAGGTTTAGGAACGCCTTGACGGGCACCGGGTGCTTCTGGACAAGGAAATGCTCATCGAGCATTTGGCAGATTCCCAGCACCAGGGTCGGCAGATCTTCGGCGGACACGATCTTTTTCCCTCCAATCCCGCCGGGTCTGACGAATTTGGCCAGGCGGCTGCGGAAATCCTTGCAATGCTTTTCGATAACCGTTTCATCGGCAAGCAGGAAAGTCATGTAAGTCTCCTTGTTTCGATGTGCGCGCCTAGGCGAAAACATAGTGGAACGTGCCCTCGAGCACGTCGACCTGCACCGCGGCAGCCTGTGCCCGTTGAGCGCTGCGCCAGAGAAATTCGCGGCTGATATCCGGCAACATCGTATTGGTCAGAATGGCATCGATCATCCGCCCGCCCGACTCGCTCTCGGTGCAGCGCGACACGACCAGCTTCACCACGTCCTCGCCGTATTCGAACGGAATGCCGTAGCGCGCCTCGACGCGCCGCTTGATGCGGTCCAGCTGCAGCCGCACGATCTGCCCCAGCATCTGGTCCGACAGCGGGTAGTACGGGATCGTCACCAGCCGGCCCAGCAGCGCGGGCGGGAATACCTTCAGCAGCGCCGGGCGCAGCGCCTTCGCCATGCCTTCCGGGTCGGGCATCAGGTCCGGGTCCTTGCACAGGCCGGCGATCAGGTCGGTGCCCGCGTTGGTGGTCAGGATGATCAGCGTATTCTTGAAGTCGATGAAGCGCCCCTCGCCGTCTTCCATGAAGCCCTTGTCGAACACCTGGTAGAAGATTTCATGCACATCCGGGTGGGCCTTCTCCACTTCGTCCAGCAGCACCACCGAATACGGCTTGCGGCGCACGGCTTCCGTCAGCACGCCGCCCTCGCCATAGCCCACATAGCCCGGCGGCGCGCCCTTCAGCGTCGAAACCGTGTGCGCCTCCTGGTACTCGCTCATATTGATGGTGATGAGATTCTGCTCGCCGCCGTACAGCGCTTCCGCCAGCGCCAGCGCCGTCTCCGTCTTGCCCACGCCCGAGGTGCCGGCCAGCAGGAACACGCCGACCGGCTTGCCCGGATTGTCCAGCCCGGCCCGGGAGGTCTGGATGCGCTTGGCGATCATGTCCATCGCATGGTCCTGCCCCACCACGCGCTGCGCCAGCACCCTGGCGATGTTGAGGATGTTTTCCACCTCGTTCTTCGCCATGCGGCCCACCGGGATGCCGGTCCAGTCGCCGACCACGGCGGCAACGGCCTGGTAGTCGACCGTGGGCAGGATCAGCGGCCGTTCGCCCTGCCGCGCCGCGAGCCTGGCTTGCACGCCCTTCAGCTGCTCTTTCAGGCCGGCGCGCTCGTGGTCGCCGTCGCTGACCGCTGAGCCGTCGACCGGCTTGCCGCCATCGCGCAGGCGGGCGCGCAGCGCCAGCAGTTCGTCCACCAGCACGCGCTCGTCGCGCCAGCGGCCTTCCAGCCCTTCCAGCCTGGCCTTCTCGTCGGCCAGCGCCGACTGCGCCGCGGCGGCGCGCTGCGCGGTGTCGATGCCGATCGCTTCCTCGCGCCGGATGATTTCCAGCTCCGTCGTCAGCGCGTCGATGCGCTTGCGGCTGTCGTCCACCTCGGCCGGCGTCGCGTGCAGGCTGACGGCCACGCGGGCGCTCGCGGTGTCCAGCAGGCTGACCGACTTGTCGGGCAGCTGCCGGCCCGGAATGTAGCGATGCGACAGCTTCACGGCCGCTTCCAGCGCCTCGTCCAGGATCTGCACCTTGTGGTGCTTTTCCATCGTGCCGGCCACGCCGCGCATCATGAGGATGGCGCGCGCCTCGTCCGGCTCGTCGACCTGGATGCTCTGGAAGCGCCGCGTCAGCGCCGGGTCCTTCTCGATGTGTTTCTTGTATTCGGCAAACGTGGTCGCGCCGATGGTGCGCAGGGTGCCGCGCGCCAGCGCCGGCTTCAGCAGGTTGGCGGCATCGCCGGTGCCCTCGGCGCCGCCCGCGCCGACCAGCGTATGGGTCTCGTCGATGAACAGGATGATGGGCCGCGCGCTGGCCTGTACCTCGTCGATCACGGAACGCAGCCGCTGCTCGAACTCGCCCTTCATGCTGGCGCCGGCCTGCAGCAGGCCCACGTCCAGCGCCAGCAGCCGTACGTCCTTCAGCGCCGGTGGCACGTCGCCGCGCGCGATGCGCTGGGCGAAGCCTTCCACCACGGCCGTCTTGCCCACGCCAGCTTCACCGATCAGGATCGGGTTGTTCTGCCGGCGCCGCATCAGGATATCGACCAGCTGGCGGATTTCCTCGTCACGCCCCACGATCGGGTCCATCTTCGCAACCTTGCCGCCGGGCCCTTCGCCGCGTGCCTGCTCGGTCAGGTCGACGGTGAATTTCTTCAGCGCCTCCTGCTTGCCCATCGCCGCCGGCGCCACCGCGCCGCTGGTTTCACCCGGCGCCGCCATGGCAAAGCCGTCGTTGGCGCCCATCTTCGCCTCCGGCGACCCCTTCAGCAGGAAGCTGAAACGGTCGGACAGGTCGTCGGGCTTGATGCGCTCGAACTGCCGGCTGATGGCGAACAGCGCGTTGCGCAGGTTCGCCGTCTTCAGCGCGGCCACGACCAGGTGCCCGCTGCGCACGGCGCTCTCGCCGAACATCAGCGTGGCGTACACCCAGGCGCGTTCGACCAGTTCCTCCACGTGCGACGACAGGTCCGTGACGGAGGTGGCGCCACGCGGCAGGCGGTCCAGCGCCGCCGTCAGGTCGCGCGCCAGCACGGCGCCATCGAGCTCGTACTGGCGCACGATGCGGTGCAGGTCGGAATCCTGCAGTTGCAGGATCTGGTGCAACCAGTGGATCAGCTCCACATACGGGTTGCCGCGCAACTTGCAGAATACGGTGCTGCTTTCGATCGCCCGGTAGCACAGCGCATCGAGCTTGCCAAACAATGCCACGCGGCTGATATCGGCCATGTCGTTCTCCTGTCTCTGTCAGGCAGCGCCGGCGGCGCCCCTGAGGGTCAATTGATTGGCGTCGCGCGCCGCGGGCGCGCTGGCCAGGTACGTCGTCCAGCCCAGCCGCCGCGCGCCCAGCCGCAAGCCCGGTACCTGTTCCTTCTTCAGCACCAGCCGCACGTCCCAGTCGAGCGCCAGTCCGGCGTAGTGGCTGACCCATGCCTGCAGCCGGCACATGCCGGGCGCGCCGGGCAGCAGGCGCTGGTAATCCGCATAGTCGAGCGGGCCGAACACGAGGCGGAAGCGGTGCTGGCAATCCCACACCTTCCGGCCCAGCACGGCCGACGTGCCCAGGCGGTTGCCGAGGTCGCGCACGCCGATGCGGGTCTGGCCATCGGCGGGAATCGGCATCCAGTGCCCGACGAATTGCTCCACGCGCACGGGCAGCCCGTAGTACGCGTGCAGGATGGTGGCCAGGCCGCTGGCCGGCCGGCGGCCGTTCGCCAGCAGGCCGGCGAAATGCAGCCGGGCGAAATCGCCGATCTCGTCGCGCTCCTTCAGCGCCGGGCTGCCGATGCCGCACAGGCTGCCCACGTGGTCGCCGAAGCGGTCGTCCGCCGGCCGGTCCAGGCTGATGGCCGGCTCGGCGCAGGCCCGCGCCCGGTAGAACAGCGACAGCACGCGGTGGTGGAAGATGTCGAGGAACGCGACCAGCGTGCCATCACCATGGTTGCGGACGCGCTCGCGCACATATTCGGTCAGGTGCCGCGGCAGCGGCCCGTTCGGCCCGAGCAGCCCCGTGAAATTCACGGATAGCCGTGGCTTGCGCGCGCCTTCGGCCGGCGCGAACGCCCGCAGGGCATGTGGTTCGAATCCGAGCGACGGGTCCTGGCCGAACCGCGCGGCTTCGTCGCGCGGTCGCAGCGCCGCGCCGATGCGCGGCAGGTTCGGATGAGCGTTTTCCAGCAGGCGCAGGGCCTGCACGAAATCCATGCGCCTGGCCCGTTCGGCCAGCTGGCGTTCCACGTCTACAGGGTCGCGCATGCGCCCTCCCGTGCCGGCCACCGCATGATGGGGCCGCGCCCCACCGTGCGTACCTGCGTTTCGCAGAAGGTATTGATGCTGGCGTATTGCGCGAAGAAGTGGCTCAGCACGGCCCCCAGCAGGAAGGCACCGGCACCTTCGAAGGCCGCTTCGTCCAGTGTGACCGCCACTTCCAGCCCGCGGCCGAACGTGATCGGGCCGGGGGTGGGCATGCGCCGCGTGACGGGGCGGGCCTGTACCGAGCGTACCCCTTCCACCTGGCGCAGCGCAATCGGATCGTCGCGGTGGCAGTACAGGGCCAGCAATTCGCGCAGCGCCACGGCGCCCTCGCCACGGCCGGCCGTTGGATCGATATCGGCCAGCGACAGGTAATTCAGGGACAGCTGGTTGATCAACCGCCATGCCACCGCGCCCTCGGCGAACGACGGCAAGGGCCGGCTCGGGCCCGCCACCACGCGTACCGCTTGCACCGGCGCGCCCCCTTCGAGGATGAAATCGGTCTTGCCGACACCCAGGGGCATGGCCAGCGGCAAGTCGCGGTTGGTGCACAGCACCGTCACGCCCAACTGCCGCAACGTGTGCCGGTATGGCGCCTCGCCGGCATCGACCAGGCTCAGGAAGGTTTCGCTGCCGATGTACGAGGAGCGCGGGCCGCGCTCGCGCTGGCGCTGCGACAGCAGGCGCGGTTCGCGGCGCACCTGGTAGTAGGCGCCCGTCGGCCCACCCAGGTCGGCAGCGCCATACAGGGGGGTGAAGCGCTGCTCGGCCTCGGCGCCGCTGCCATAGCCCACCACATCGGCGATGCTGTGCACCTCGAAGTCCATGGGCCGCGTGCGGTCGACCAGCACATGGTGTTCGAACTGGTCGCCGGAGAGGTCGATGCGGTCGGCGCGGCGTGGGAACAGGTTGACGACCGGCGTGCAGTTCAGCGAGAAATGCCCGGCATCGAGCATCTGCTCCAGCCGCGCATCGCCCTGGTCGAGCAGCAGCACGATATCCAGTTCCGGCCCGGTGCAGCAGGCCACCGCCTCGCGCAGGCCGGCCACTTCCAGGAACAGGAAGCGCGGCGCGAACGCAAAATACTCCTGCAGCAGCCGGTAGCCCTGGAAGCCGCGGCGGGAGCCGGGCAGCAGCGCTTCCTCCGGGGAGAAGCCGCCCGGCCGCAACGCGGTGCGGGGCAGCAAACGGTACCAGGGCGGCCGCCCTCCGCGCTGGGGCGGCATCACGAGCACGCCAGCCACGCTGGCGAGCGCGCGCTCATAGATCTGCGCCGGCAGCGCATCGCCGCCGCGCAGGTACAGCGCGAGCGTGTCGAGCGCCAGCGTATTGAACGGCGCGCCGTGGGTGGTACTCAGGCGCAGGCGCAAGCCGGCCTTGATACCCGGCGGCAGCGCGCGGTCGCCCTCCGCCAGGCCGGCGATGCTGCCGGTGTGCGTGAAGAACTTCGCTTCCGCCAGCTCGACCGGCCACAACGTCACCGCGTGGGCGCTGCGGTATTCGCAGGCCGTCAGGTCATCCTTGCCGAGCAGGCTGCGCATCGTGGTGCCGGCCGGGACCGCGAAGCCGCCGGCCAGCGCCGGGCTGGCGGGGTCGGGCTGCAACTGCACGACCGCCATCGACGGCGTGGGCGCGAGGAAATCCGGATAGACGAGTTCGGCGAGGTGCTGCGTGAAGCGGGGGAATTCCGCGTCGATCTTCATCTGCACGCGCGCCGTCAGGAAGGAAAAGCCTTCCAGCAGCCGCTCCACGTAAGGGTCGGCGCAATCGAAGCCTTCCAGGCCGAGCCGCCCGGCGATCTTCGGATAGCGGGCCGCGAATTCGCCCCCCATCTCGCGCAGGTGCTGCAATTCCTGGCTGTAGTAGTGCAGGAAGCGTGGCGAAGTCATCGCGTTCCTCCGGCCTGTTCGGCCACGGTCACGTGAGCCACGTCGAGATCGAGCTCGGTGCGCAGGTACAGGCGTTCCGGATATGGCTGGGCCCACAGGTCGCCCTCGATCTCGAAGACCAGCTTGGCGATGCTGTCGGTGGGCACGGCGCGCACGGTGACCGAGGAGCGGTTCAGGCGCGGCTCGAAATCCCAGATCGCCTGGCGGATCGACCGCTCCAGGTCGGCCAGCTGCATATTGGCCAGCGAGGCACCGGAAATATCGGGCATGCCGTAGTTGAGTACCGAGGAGGATACGTGCGGCAGTGCCGGCGCATCCGTCACGGACAGCAGGTTGGTGGCGTTGAACAGCCAGCCGAGGTCGCGCAGCACGCCCTCGCGCAACGCCTTGGCCGACAGCACCCGCCGCTCGCGCGGCTCCACGGCGGAATCGGGTTCGTGGTCGGTCAAGCGGTCCAGCAGCGAAGGCTGCAGGCGCTCGCGGGGCGACAGCTCAGCCATTGCGGCTCTCGTGACCGTCGAAGACGATGCTGCGCGTCGCGAGCAGCGCGTAGTCGCCGCTGTCGCTCACGAACATGCGCTGGCCCAGGCCGCGCGGCCCATCCCACTGCGTGCGGCGCGCCAGTTTCAACGCGTCGTCGCCCTCTTCCACCGTTCCCGCATAGCGCGTGGGGATCAATCCCACCGATTGCGCGCCGTTCGCGAAGGTGAAGCTGGCGGCGGCCCAGACGGTGTCGCGCAGGTCGGCCGGGGCTTCGATCTCGATGGCGGCCAGCCGCGTGAACGGCATCCAGAAATAGCGGCCATCGATGATCGCCTCGAGCACGGGGCCGAGCCGCTGGTCGGCGTCCGCCAGCCATTCGAACGGATTGCCGTCGATCGTGCCGGCCGTCGCGGTGGCGAGGTCGAACGCCTGTTCGCGCAGTCCCGCCGCCGCGCCCGGCGATGCGCGGTCCACCCTCAGCGCCTCGACGAGCAGGCCGATCCAGCTCTCCGGTTCGCCGAAGATCAGGGGCGCGCGCTCGCCCGAGAAGACCGCCTTGCGAAACGCTTCGCAGCGGATCGCCTCGCGGTAGGTCTGCACCATCGGTAACGTTGCGGCATCGAGTTCGCCGGCCACGTTCAGCTGCGTGAGGGCGCGCTGCCACTGGCCCTGCACGGCCAGCAGCTGGAACAGGAAGGTGCGCAGCTTGACGTCGGCGCTGTCTTGCCGGATCGCCTGTTGCAACGCTTCCAGCCCGCCTGCCAGGTCGCAATCGCGCACCAGTTGTTCTGCCTGCATATTGCCTCCAGTTTCGATGAAGAGGCCCGCCGGGGCGGGCCGTGCGCGTCAGGTCACGTTGCCGTCGGATTCAGCGATATTCCACGTAAATGCCTTGTCGCCGAGCATCTTGCCTTTTTCGTCCTGCGCCTTGTAGACGAAGTTGACCTTGGCGAAGTTGAGCGTGACGTTCTCCGTCAGCCGGTCTTCACCGCCGCTGCCGCCGGTCGAAATCGAGGTCACGATCACTTCTTCCATCGTGATGGTGATATAGGGAGCCTGCCCCTCGCCCGCCTTGCGTACCAGCAGCTCCGCCTTGGGCACGTGGGTCCCGCGCGCCAGCGCGAACATCAGCGCATTGCTCGCGCTGTCGACATACTTCGTGAACGACAGGTCCTGGAAGCTCGCCTTGCCCGATCCCCCCCCGCCGCCCATGTGCGTGGTACCCGACTGGCTCATGCCCCAGCTCCACGCCAGCACGTCGATATCGTTCTTCTCCTTGCGCACCTTGTCGGTGGTTTCGCCCTTGATGCTGTCGCCCATATTGATGAACATGTCTACGGCCATTTTGATTCTCCGGTTGTGCCGCGGCCAAACGCCTTGGCGGTGGTTCAAACAAACGCTGTGAAGTGTTCGCGCCTCAGGCTTTCGCCGAAGGCAGCTTCGATACCAGCCGCAATGAAACGGTCAAGCCCTCCAGCTGGTAATGAGGGCGCAGATAGAACTTCGACGTGTAGTAGCCGGGATTGCCTTCGACATCCTCGAGCACCACTTCCGCGGCCGCCAGCGGCTTGCGGGCCTTGTATGCCTCGCTGGAGTTGACCGGGTCGCCATCGACGTATTGCATGATCCATTTCGACAGCCAGCGCTCCATCGCGTCGCGTTCCTTGAACGAGCCGATCTTGTCGCGCACGATGCACTTCAGGTAGTGGGCGAAGCGGCACGTGGCGAACAGGTAGGGCAGCCGCGCGGCCAGGTTGGCGTTGGCGGTGGCGTCGGGATCGTCGTATTCGGCCGGTTTGTGCAGCGATTGCGCGCCGATGAAGGCGGCGAAGTCGGTGTTCTTCTTGTGCACCAGCGGCATGAAGCCATTGGCCGCGAGTTCCGCCTCGCGGCGGTCCGAGATCGCGATCTCGGTCGGGCATTGCATGTCGACCCCGCCGTCGTCGGTCGGGAAGGTATGCACCGGCAAGCCTTCCACGGCACCCCCCGATTCGATGCCGCGGATGCGCGAGCACCAGCCATACAGCTTGAACGAGCGGTTGATATTGACGGCCATCGCATAGGCCGCGTTGGCCCATGTGTAGTTCTTGCTGCCGGGCGCGCTGGTATCTTCCTCGAAATCGAACTCGGCCACCGGATCGGTCTTCGCGCCGTAGGGCGGGCGGGCCAGGAAGCGCGGCATGGCCAGGCCCACGTAGCGCGAGTCCTCGGATTCGCGCAGCGAGCGCCATGCGGCGTGTTCCGGCGTCTGGAAGATCTTGGTAAGGTCGCGCGGATTGGCCAGCTCGTTCCACGATTCCATCAGCATCACGGACGGGGCGGCGCCCGCGATGAAGGGCGCGTGCGCGGCCGCGGCCACCTTGGCCATCGATGTCAGCAGTTCCACGTCCGGCGCGCTGTTGTCGAAGTAATAGTCGGCCACGATGCAGCCGAACGGTTCGCCGCCGAACTGGCCGAATTCCTGTTCGTACATCTTCTTGAAGATCGGGCTCTGGTCCCAGGCCGTGCCCTTGAACTTCTTCAGGGTCTTGCCCAGGTCGTTCTTCGAGATATTCATCACGCGGATCTTCAGCATCTCGTCCGTCTCGGTATTGTTGACGAGGTAATGCAGGCCCCGCCAGGCGCTTTCCACTGCCTGGAACTGTTCCGTGTGCAGGATCAGGTTCACCTGTTCGGTAAGCTTCTTGTCCAGCGCGGCGATCAGGCTCTCGATGGTGCCCAGCACGTCCCCGGAAACGAGGGTGGTGCCCGCGAGCGCCTGTTCGGCCAGCGTGCGCACGGCCGTTTCCACCGACTCGCGCGCCTTGTCCGACTGCGGCTTGAATTCCTTCTGCAACAGCGCGCTGAAATCCGTTGCCTCCAGGGTGGTGCCCTGTTCCTTGATTGCTGCCGATGCTTCTGCCATGGTCTTCTCCCCTTATGGATCATTCGGTCGGCTTGGGTGCCGCGGTGAGCGACTGCATCAGGGCCGGTTCGGCCAGCAGTTTCGCGATCAGTTCCTCGGCGCCGGTCTTGCCATCCATATAGGTCATCAGGTTGGCCAGCTGCCCGCGCGCTTCCAGCAGCTTGCGCAGCGGTTCGACCTTGCGCGCGATCGCCGCGGGATTGAAGTCGTCCATGCTCTCGAAGGTGAGATCGACTGCCACATTGCCTTCGCCGGTGAGCGTGTTGGGCACCTGCACGGCCACGCGCGGTTTCATGGCCTTGAGCCGCTCGTCGAAATTGTCGACATCGATTTCGAGGAACTTGCGGTCGGCCACCGGCGCCAAGGGCTCGGCCGGCTGGCCCGACAGGTCGGCCAGCACGCCCATCACGAAGGGCAGCTGGACCTTCTTTTCCGCGCCGTATACCTCGACGTCGTACTCGATCTGCACCCGCGGCGCGCGGTTGCGTGCGATGAACTTCTGACTGCTTTCCTTGGCCACGATTTCCTCCTCAGGTTGAATGCCGGCCGGCTACTCGGGTACTGGCCCGCGGATGACGAGCAACTGGTTGACGCCCTCGGGCGCCAGGTCTTCCAGGGCTTCCATGAACGTTTTGGGCACGAGCCGCCGGGCACGCTCGAGCAACAGGGGCACGGGAGACGACGGCTCGTGCCGCTGGTAGTAGGCAAGCAGCTTGTCGAGCGCCTTGATGACCTCCTCGCGGTCGCGGATCTCGCCGGAGATGCCCGCCGCGGCCTGGGCTTCCTGGGCCGCAGCACCATTGCCGTTGGCCGCCGGCGCTGCTTCGGCTGCCGGTGCCGCTTCGGCCTTCACATAAGGCTGCAGCGCCGCGGTGATACGTGCCAGCGGCTTGGCCAGCGGCGCCAGGTTCAGGGCCTGCGCATTGCCGACCCGGCGCACGAGCCCCGCCTCGATGTTCATCACGCTCGCATGGGCCGTGCTGGCTGCCGCCATGGCCGACTGGAGCGCTTCCGGCGGCATGGCAAGGAAGGCCTGCTCGATCGACGACAGCGCCAGCGCCGTTTGCCCCTGCGGCAGCGGCACCTCGCCGGTCGCGTACTCCAGCTGGCGCAGGGACAGCGGTCCCAGACCGGGCAACTGCACGAACGCGGTATCGTTCAACTCGCGCAGCACGGTCACGCCATCGGCCAGCGCTGCCAGGCTGTTGATGCGCAGCGTGGGGTCGTTGTCCTCGTCCGGATCGAGGCGCGGATGCACCCCCTCCCACTGCGACTCGAGCATGTCCTCGATGGCGCGCAGGCCGCCGGCGAAACCGGCCAGGCCGTCGAGCGCCAGCAGGGCACGCGCCAGCGGGACCGCCACGCGCAGGTCGCGGGTCCGGCCCAGCAATGCCAGGGCCTGCCGCCGCACCACCTTCCAGTCCGGCGGCACGGCTGGCGTGATGGTGTCGCCGTACTGCACCTCCGGCTTGCCTTCGAGGCTGCGCTCGAATTCCTGGAATGCAGGGTCGTATTCCAAGTTCGGGCCGCAGGGCTCGTCGCCCGCGATGGGCTGCCCCAGCAATCCTGTATCGATCATTTCCATGGCGCGCCAGATACTCCGATCAGGTCGTTCAATATGAAATAACGAAAATAGCGGACGAGTCGGCTCAACAGGCTAATCCTGAATGAATTAACCGGTGGATATTCATCGCGATAGTGGTGCACGGCTGCCAGCAGCCGCGTGAATTCGGGTCACCGTACTTTTACGGTCGAGTCTCTGTCAATTGAATCCCCATCCGATTCCGCCGCGCTCCCATTGGGACCATCGGGCGGTCTTTCAGCAAAAGCCTAGTGTGCTTGGTGTTATTTCTTGTATTTTTTCACCCCGGCCGGTGGACCAGGGATTTCGCGGATGGCAGGGTTCGTTTTAACGTTTTTCTACCGCGGCGATGGGTTTACTATACTGCCGCCGCCGGACGCTAAATAAGAAATTTTTGAGCGTTGTCCGGAATATGAGACGAGCCCCGGTTGAAACGACGGTGATAGCGCCACCAGCCGCAAACCCGTTTATTACTAAAATAACTGGTTCAAATATCCCTATCTCGCCGTCGCCAGAGCGGGCGGGCGCCATTTGCGGGCGCGAAGTATGTCCAACAATTAATAATCATTTCCCGGTCGGTCATTACGGCCGAGTTTCGACGCGTGTTGCGCGCCCTCTCCCTCCTGAAGCATCCCCTCTTAATAATGGATGCCCTGTCCAATGCGCCGTGTTAATCTTGCTTGCGCACGTATTTGGCGATGCGGCACCAGGCGCCGGCTGGCAGGAGCGGCCCTCGACATAACCACCGGCAGCCTGGCGGGAGCCTTGCGCGCATGAACCAGCCCCGAGACGACGAGCACAACGAACTGGCCATCAGCGCGCCCGGCGCCGCGCCGCCCACGGCTGGGCAACCGGACCATGCCGCCAATGTGCTGCCCAACGGCACGCGGCTGGGCGACTTCGAGATTGCCGGGGTGCTGGGGGTAGGCGGCTTTGGCATCGTCTACCGCGCTCACGACAATTTCCTCGACCGCGACGTTGCCTTGAAGGAATACATGCCTTCCGCCCTGGCCTCGCGCACGCAGGAGCGGGTGCATGTCACGTCGGAGCGGCATGCGGAAATGTTCCAGGCTGGTCTCCGCAGCTTCATCAACGAAGCGCGCATGCTGGCCCACTTCGACCACCCGGCGCTCGTCAAGGTGTACCAGTTCTGGGAAGCAAACGGCACCGCCTACATGGTGATGCCCTACTACCATGGCAGGACGCTCAAGCAGGTGTTGCGCGAACGCACTGCGCCACCGGATGAAACGTGGCTGAGAAGGCTGCTGGCGCAGCTCCTGGACGCGCTGGAGCTGATCCATGCCCAGCGCTGTTTCCATCGCGATATCGCCCCCGACAATATCCTCATGCTGGACGACACGCGGCCCATGCTGCTCGACTTTGGCGCGGCGCGGCGCGCCATCGAAGGCTTGACGCAGGCGTTCACGGTGATCCTCAAGCAGGGCTATGCGCCGATCGAGCAATATGCCGAGGTTCCTGGCATGCACCAGGGCGCCTGGACCGACCTGTATGCGCTGGCATCCGTGGTGCACTACGCGATCGAGGGCCGCCCGCCGCCCCCTTCCGTGGCCCGCGTCGTTGCCGACCCGTATGTGCCGCTCGCAAGCCGCTACGCCGGCCGCTACGGTGCGGCATTTCTTGCTGCCATCGACCAGGCGCTCGCCGTGAAACCGGAACAGCGCCCGCAAAGCGTGGCGGCCCTGCGCGCCCTGCTGGACGACAGCGGGGCGACGGTCATGTGGCCGGCGGTCACGCCCGCCAGCCGGTCCGCGCCCTTGCCGCCCGCGGCCGGCGCGCCCGCGTCGATCGCGCCGCCCGTCGATGGGCTTGCCCCGCCGCCGCCGCGTGTCGATGCGCCCGCGCCTTTGCCGCCGGCAGCTCCGCCTGTCATGCCGCCGCGGCCGCCCGCGGACCTGGAAGCCTTACCGCCGCTCGCGCCCGCGGCTCCGATGGCGCCGGCCACCGCGGTGCCGACGCGTTCGCGTGCGCCGATGTATGCCGGCGCCGGCGCCGTCGCGCTGGTCATGGCGGGTATCGGCTACCTGCTGTCGGGCCACGACGTGCCCCCTCCAGCGCCTGCGGTGACCGGGCCCGCCCAGCCGTTGGCCGCAAGCACGGCTCCCTCCCGCGCCCCGGCCGCCCTGCCTGCAAGCCATCCGTTCGAGCCAACCGCCGCGCTGGCCGACATCGTCGCCGGTGCCAGCCCCGGCCGCAACGTGGCTGTCCAGGTACACACGGCCAGGGTCAGGATCGGCCAGGATGCGCTGCGCTTCTCGGTGCGTTCCTCGCACGCCGGCCATGTCTACGTGTTCATGGTCGGCAGCGACCGCAACAATTTCTGGCTGCTGTTCCCCAATGCGATCGCCCGCGACAATGCGATCGCGGCGGGGGAAACCGTGGAACTGCCGGCCTCGGCCAGCGGCACGGGCCGCTGGCGCATGGATGCCGGCGGCCCGCCAGGCACCGATCACCTGGTCGTGATGGTGTCGGACGTGCCGCGCCGCTTCGATGGCGCCGGTCTCGTCCAGGGGGACGTCTTCGCGGAGTTTCCCATCGATCATGCGGCACGGCTGCAACGCGCCCATGCCGGCAAGGCTCCGCTGTTCGCGGGCCTGGCCGACTGCCCGGGCGCGGCCTGTTCCCAGGCTTACGGGGCCGCCGCGTTCACGATCACGGAAGTGGAGTGACGGCGCCCGCCGCCACAGTTAGTGGGAAAGTGAGCGGGAAAATTAGCGGCAAAGTCAGCCGGAAACTCAGCGCGACAGGTTGACGATCGTCACGCGCCGGTTTTCGGCGGCGGCCGGGTTCGCCTTGTTCATGGGTTCGCGGTCGCCCTTTCCCACCGGATCGAGCCGGCCGGCATCGATATGCGCACTGCCGACCAGGTAGTCGCGCACCGATTCGGCCCGCGCCTGCGACAGTTTCAGGTTCGCCTCGGGCACGCCGCGCGGATCGGCATGCCCTTCGATCGCGAAGCGGGCGGCGGCCAGCCTTTCCGAGCCCAGCGCCTTGCCCACCACATCGAGCGAACGGCGGGCCGCCGCGGTGAGCCTGGCGGAATTGGTTTCGAACGTGATCAACAGGGATGCGCTGGCCGGCTTGGCCGCGGGGCCGCCAGCTTCGTCGTCGCGACGCACCACGATGCTGCGCGTGCGGATCGGCGCCAGCGCGTCGACCAGGGCTTTTTCCGTGACCTGCCCTTCATCCAGCACCGGCGCGCCCTGCCCCGCCGCAGGATTTTCCTGCCCGAATACGGGCGGCGCCAGCGCCAGCACGAGGGCGGTAAACAAGGTATATCCGTTCATTTCGGACTCCCAAAGGTAGGAACTCTGTGCAAGGAATGCGGAAGAGGCAAAGCGTGGCCCCGATGAATCCGGAAAGATTCTCGACAATGAATTCGCAAGCGCGGATATTGTTATCTGAATGCCGGTTCGATCATAGCCGCGTGGATTGGCCGGAGCAAGCATTCCCCAAGCTGTTGCGGCGGCACCACGCGGGATGGAATATACGAGATTTCGACTATACTGTTTTTTACCGCTTTCACGGCAGACGGCCTCGGCAGATTATCAGCTCTTCCGTAAACGAATTACCGGGCGGCATAACCGCCGCCGCCCGTATTTAAATCGTTTCGCCAGCCGATATTTTTGTTACCCGGTCAGAAAACGATCGGCATCGACCCGGCATCGGTTTTTTCGGATTATTTCGGCGCACAACATATTTGAATGCGCCGGGGGAAACGTTTGGCCATCGCGGCGCCATTCATTGAAGCGCTCGGCGGATTGAAGGCACGCGTGGGATCGGCGCTCCGGCGCAATGCAGCAGTGGCCGCCGCCGGGAGAAACCGGCACGAGCTAAGGAGAAACGTCATGGTCGTCCGCTTGTCTCGCCTGGCACTGCTGCTGGCACGTCCACGCCTTGCCGCGCCGGCGCTGCCGGCCTGCTGCATCGCGTTGGGCCTGCAGATGGGCGCCGCGTGCGCCCAGGCCCCCGCGCCCGAGGAGCCGCGCAAGACACCGGTGCGCGCCGTGCGCGTGGAGGGCAACACGCTGCTGCCGGAGCACACGCTGCGCGCGCTCACCGCCGGCCTGGCCGGAAGCGAACGCACGGTGGCGGAGCTGGAGGCGGCCGCCGCGCGCGTGCAGGATGCGTACCGCGACGCCGGCTATGGCGGCGTGGTCGCCTATCTTCCCGAGCAGGATGTGTCGACCGGCGACATCGTGGTGCGCGTGGTCGAAGGCAAGCTGGCCAATGTGCGCGTCACGGGGAACCGCTACTTCGACACGCAAAACGTGCGCGCCGGCTTGCCGGGCCTGCGCGAAGGCGCCACGCCGCGCGTGGGCCAGGTCGACCGGGACATCCAGCTGAGCAACGACAATCCCGCGAAGAACGTGAGAGTCACACTGACGGCGGGACAGCGCCCCGGCGAGATCGATGCCGATGTCGCCGTGACCGACAGCGATCCCCTGCAATACCTGGTCGGCTACAACAACACCGGCACCCGTGTCACCGGCAGGCACCGCGTCAGCGTGGGCATCCAGCACGCGAACCTGCTCGGCCGCGACCATGTGGGCACGTTGCAGTTCCAGACCTCGCCCGAGGATCCGGGCCGCGTGAAGATATTCAGCGCCGGCTACCGCGTGCCGCTGTATGCGCACGCGCTGTCGCTCGACGCCTTCGTGGCCCATTCCAGCGTCAGCAACGGCACCACGAGCACGACGGCCGGGCCGCTGTCGTTCACGGGCCGCGGTACCGTGGCCGGCCTGCGCGTGAACCGCAATCTCGACCGCATCGGCGAATACGACCATCACGTGACGCTCGGCCTGGACTGGCGCGACTACGAGGACGACTGCTCGCTCGGCGAGTGGGGCGCCGCAGGATGCGGCGCCGTCGCGGTGGACGTGACCACGGTGCCCGTCAGCGTGGCGTACACGGGCCAGAAACAGGGCCCGCAGCTGGCCTACGGCGTCAGCGCCGGGCTGTCGGTCAATGCCGGCGGCAGTGGGCGCCGCACGTTCGAGGCGGCGCGCCCGGGCGGGCGGCGCAGCTATGCAATCGCACGGGCGGCCGGCTTCGTCGACCGCGCCTGGCAAGGGCGCTTCTCGCTCAACGGCCGCCTCGACCTGCAATACAGCCCGCACGCGCTGATCGCCGGCGAACGCTTCGGTATCGGCGGCGCCAACAGCGTGCGCGGCTATGCCGAGCGGGAGATGGCCGGGGACATGGGTTTCCTCGTCCGCATTGAAGCATCGCGGCCGGCACTTGAGCTGCCGCACGATATCCGCGTGCGGCCCTACCTGTTCGTGGACCACGGCCGTATCGTGAACCACAAGGACCTGCCCTGCCGCGGGCCCGATGAAACGTCGTGCAAGCTCACGGCCGTGGGCATCGGCGCCCGCTTCAGCCTGGGCCGCAAAGCCAGTGCCAGCCTCGATATCGGCCGGGCCCTGGAACGCGGCGTGAACACATCGCCGGGCGATGTCCGCGCGCACATTGCGCTCAACCTGATTTTTTGACGGGCCTGCCGCCGTTCGTCGGCGCCCGCCGGTTTCACGGGGGACACAACATGAAGCAGCCGATCGATTCCATCGCGGCCGGGGGCCGGCCTGCCGGCCTGGCAAGGCGCGCCATCGCGACCGCCGTCGCCGCCGCATTCGGCACTGCCGCCTGGGCCCAACTGCCCACCGGCGGCGCCGTGGCGCACGGCAGCGCCGTCATCGCCACCGATGGCGCGCGCATGACGGTCACCAACAGCCCCGGCACGGTGCTGGACTGGCAGTCGTTCTCCGTGGGGGCGCGCAACGGCGTGCATTTCGCCCAGCAAAGCGCCGCCAGCCAGGTGTTGAACCGCGTGGTCGGCAACGATCCATCGGCGATCCTGGGCACCCTGTCGTCGAACGGCGGCGTATGGCTCGTCAATCCGCACGGCGTGCTGTTCGGCAGCAATGCCCGCATCGATGTCGCGGGCCTGGTCGCCACCACGCTGCCCATCTCGAACGACGATTTCCGCGCCGGCCGCTTCCGCTTCGATGGCGCCGGCCTGCCCGGCGGCCAGGTGCTGAACCAGGGCGAGATCCACACCAGCTTCGGCGGGCGCGTGTGGCTGATGGGCGACTCGGTGCGCAACGAAGGCCTGATCCATAGCCCTGGCGGCCAGATCGTGCTGGCCGCCGGCAAGAGCATCGAGCTCGTCGATTCGGGCATGCCCAACGTGACGGTGCGCATCACCGCGCCGGAAAACGAGGCCGTGAACCTGGGCACCCTGCTGGCGCCGGGCAGCGGCAGAATCGACGTGCATGGCGGGATCGTCAACCAGCAGGGCATCGTGCGCGCCGACAGCATCGGCACCGACCCGGCCGGCCGCATCGTGATGAAGGCGCAGGGCGACGTGCGGCTGGCGGCCGGCAGCATGACCAGCGCCAGCGCAGCCGGCGCAGGATCGGGTGGCAAGGTGCTGGCCGAATCGGTCGATGGCGCCACGCTGGTGCAGGGCGACGTGGCGGCCACCAGCGCCGCCGGCAGCGGGGGCAGTATCCACCTGCTGGGCAAGCACGTGGGTGTGCACGGCGCGGCGCAGGTCGATGTGTCCGGCGCCACGGGCGCCGACGACATCCTGGTCGGCGGCGATTACCAGGGCAGCAATCCAGCCGTGCGCAATGCCGAGGCGAGCTATCTGGGGCCGGACGCGGCCCTTCGGGCCAACGCCACGGCGCGCGGCGATGGCGGCAAGGTGATCCTGTGGGGCGACCGCGCCACGCGCGCCTTCGGCACGCTGGAAGCGCACGGCGGGCCTGGCGGCGGCGACGGCGGGCTGGTGGAGACTTCGGGACGCTACCTGGATGCGCGGCCGAAAGGCATCGATGTCCGGTCGCATGGCGGCAAGGCAGGGACGTGGCTGCTCGATCCGGGGGATATCACGATCGGCAACTGCTGCTCGCCCGGCGGCTACGAGTTCGACGATTCGCTCGACATAACCTTCACGTCGTTCCGCGACGATTCCTACATCCTCGTCGAGCAAATCAGAAATTGGCTCCAGCAGCAGAACAACGTCGTGGTCCGCACCGGGGGCGGCGACAACACCACGCAGCAAGGCAATATCACTGTGGAATCCAGCATCGAAGTGTCCGCGGATGGGCACGGCATGGGGCTGACGCTCGAGGCACACAACGATATCATCCTGGGGCCGAACGTCCGCATCGGCTCCAGCTCCGTGCCGATGCCGGTGACGCTCACCGCCGACCGCGATGGCAACAACGGCGGCCGCATCGTGTTGAACCCGGGCTCGGGGATCGCCACGCTGGGCGGCGAAATCCGCCTCACCGCGGCGAACCTGGGCAACCGCACGGGCGACGGCATCCGGCTCGATAACGCCACGCTCGATGCGCGGGGCGGCCCCGTCGGCCTGGAGGCCAATCGCGTCGATATCGTCGGCAACAGCAGCGTGACCGGCGGCGACGTGGGGATACTCGCCGATGCCGTGACGGTCGATCGCTCGACATTGCTGGCAACCGAGGGCAGCATCGGCATCCGGTCGAGGGGCCTGGAAGCTGCCGGCATCGTCTCGCTGAACACTGCCAGCCTGGACGCCGGCTTCGGCCGGGAGGAAGTCGAGGCCATCGATATCGCGGCCGTTCAGCTGGACATGACGGATACCAGCGCGCGCGCGACCGGGAATGTCCGGCTCGACGCCGGGAACATGACGCTACAAGGCGTGGATATCGGCGCCGGGGGCGGTATCGCGTTGCGGGCCACCACTGCTGAAGGCGAAGGCCGGGCCGCGCTAGGCAATGTCTTGCTGAGCAACACGTCCGACGGCGAATTGCCGGCCACGGGGATTTCGATCACCGGCGATGCGCTCGATGCGCGCAATTCGCGCCTTGCCAGCGACGCGGACATCAACCTTTCCGCTCCCACCATTGAAATGCGCGATGTCCAACTATCGGGCCTGTCCATCCTGGGCACCGCGGAGCACATCGCGCTCGTTGGCGCGGAAATGGGCGCAAGCTCTGACATCAGGCTGACGGCGCCGCTGATCGACATAGCGCTAAGCGACTTCGGCGCCGACACGATCGTGTTGACGGCCGATAAGATGGAGGTGGCGACTACAGAGCTGGGAACCCGGTTCGGTTCCATGGTATTGAGGGCCCGCACGGACGCGAGGGACGGCAGCGCGATACTGCGCAATGTCAGGCTGCGGCCTGTGTATGAACAGGGCGTTCTAGGAGTGATGAGCATTAACGCCGACACTATCGATGCGACCGACCTCGATGTCGACTCATATGGTGACGTCTTTTTCTCCGGCTACTCGACATCCATTTCGAACCCGAGCAACCAGACCCAGGTGCTTGCCAACCGCGTAGTGATCGGCTCCAGGACTACCAGGCTGGATCACGCCAAACTGACCGGAACGGGACCGTTTGACGCGCTTTACATTGGAACCGAGAGCCTCGAGAACACGGGAAGCCAGCTGTCAACACCCGCGGGCCGCTGGCTGGTGTATTTCGGCCCCAGCCAGACGACCTTCCCCGCGGCGGCACTGGCCGGCCTCGACTACACATTCGTGCAATACAATGTCCCCGAGGACACGGCGGCGCGGTTCGACGGTGTCCCTGGTGCCCATGGCGTGCTGATGACGGCGCCGCTCGACCTCCAGTTCCGGGTCGATGCCTCGCGCCAGTACGACGGCACAACCAGGGCCGCATTCACCAATGCCGTGTCGCACAACGCCCCGACGGGGTTCACGGCAACCGCGCCCGAGGGCAACCCGGTGGCCCTCGGCGAATTCGACAACAAGAACGTCGGCACCGGCAAACCGGTCCGCTATCTGGGCGAGGCCGATTACTTCGAAGTCCGTGCCCCGAACGGCGCGCGGGTGTACGACGCCACCCATTCCTATGTCGCCGATATCACCGCGAAACAGATCACCCTCTCGGGCCTGCTCGCCCAGGACAAGGTATATGACACCACGCCTGCCGCGACGTTGACGGGCACGCTCGCGGGCATCGTCGAAGGCGACGATGTCACGCTCGCCGGCGCAGTGGGCCAGTTCAGCGACGAGAACGCGGGAAGCGACAAGACCGTCACCATCACGGGCGGCACGCTGGCGGGCGCCGACAAGGATAACTACGCGATCATCGGCGGCGGCATCGCCACTGCCGACATCTTCCCCCTCGCGATCAGCGCCAGCGGGATCACGGCGGCCGACAAGGTCTACGACGGCACCCGTATCGCAGCCCTGTCCGGCAGCCTGTCGGAAGTGCTGTCGGGCGACGACGTATCGCTCACCGGCGCGACCGGCCAGTTCGACGACAAGAACGTGGGCACCGGCAAGGCAGTCAGCGTGGCGGGCGGCAACTTGACCGGTGCGGACGCCGCCAATTACGTGCTGGAAGGCGGCACCACCACGCGCGCCACCATCGCGCCCCGGCCCGTGACGATCGCCATCGCCGGCCAGGTCGCCAGGGAGTACGACGCCACCACGGCCGCCAGCCTTGGCGCCGGCCAGTTCGTACTCGATGGCGTCATCCAGGGCGATGCCGTCAGCGTCGGCGGCCCCGTGCAGGGTAATTTCGATACGCCCAATGTGGGCCAGGGCAAGACCGTCACCGCCACCGGCGTCTTCCAGATCACGGGAGCGGATGCCTTCAACTACCGGGTTGGCGACATCAACCTCACCAGCGCCAGCAACACGATCACGGCAACCGCCACCGGTGCCGTGGGCACCATCACGCCGGCCACCCTGTTCTACACGGCCACCCCGGCGCAGCGCGACGCCGGCACGCCGATCGACGGCCTCACGGGCACGGTGACCGGCTTCAAGGGTGCCGATACCCTCGCCTCCGCCACCACCGGCGTGCTGGTGTGGCAGACCTCGTCCACCTCGGCGAGCCCGGGGCTGTACCCGGTCATCGGTTCGGGCCTGTCCGCCCTGAACTATGTGCTGGTCCAGGCGCCCGGCAACGAGGTGGCGCTGCAGCTGACGCCAGGGAACGCCCCCGCCGCGCCGCCGCAGCGGGCGCGTGAATCGAGCGTCGCAGCCATTGCATCGGCGGTGCAGACCGCACTGCCGGCGATGGATCCGCCCCGCATCGGCAGCGGCGTGCTGGACATGTCCGGCCCCGGCGCCGGCCGGACCTACGGCGCCGTCAATATCGGTGGGATGTCGCAGAACGAGCTGGCACGGATGATCGAACAGCGCCGCGACTTCAAGCGCAAGCTGTTCGCCGATGCGATCTACAAGCTCGAGCTGGACCCGAGCCTGGCCGACGTGCGCGCCTGCACCACCGTCCTCGAGGCGGGCACCGGCGCGTGCCGCATCCCGCCGAACCAGCTCGAACGCATGACGCCCGATACACGGCTGGCCGCGCTGGCTGCACTGGGCGCGAAAGTGGAGACGTCGGGCGGGTCGGCGGACCCGTCGGCGGCACTCGCGCCGGCGAAGCGCGCCGCGACGGCGCACGTGCCGCAGATCGAACGCAAGATCGCCGTGCTGTTCGGCATCAACGAATACGCCGACAAGACCATTCCGCGGCTGGAAAACGCCTTGCCGGACGTGGACGCGGTATCGGCCCTGCTGGCCGACAAGCTGGGCTACGAAGTGCGCGTGGTGCGCAACCCGAGCAAGGCCGACATCATCCGCACCCTCAATGCACTGCAGGTCGAGATCAACAGTACCGACAGCGTGGTGATCTACTACGCCGGCCACGGCTTCTCGCTGGAGAAGAACGGCACCGGCTACTGGCTGCCGGCCGACGCGGCCTCCAGCGACCCCAGCCGCTGGATATCGAACAACGACGTGGCGAAGCTGCTGTCGGGCATCCGCTCCAGCCAGATGGTGCTGATCTCGGACAGCTGTTATTCCGGCGCCTTCGCGCGCGACGGCATGGACGCCGTGGGCCGCGACGTCACGCCCGAAGGCGTGCTGTCCAAGCGCTCGGTCGTGGTGATCTCGTCGGGCGGCGACGAACCGGTGGCCGACGAAGGCAAGGCCGGCCACTCGATCTTCGCCTGGAACCTGATGGAAGCGATGCGCTCGGTGTCGGCCTGGAAGCCCGGCAGTACCTTGTTCAACGATGTGCAGGCGGGCGTGAAGAAGGAATTCCCGCAAACGCCGAAGTATGGTTCGGTGACGGCGGCGGGGCACCAGGCGGGCGGGGATTATCTGTTCGAATTGCGGTGACAGGCCCGTACGGGTCAACCTCGATGCGCGAGTCGGGGTGCGCGCCGTCCGATCAATTCCTGTGCGTGACGATATCGGCGGCCAGCCCGGGAACGAGCAGCCCCTGGTCGACGAATGCCGGTATCTGGTCCCTGGGCGAGCCGTACTGCCAGTAGGTGAAGTAGAGGGAGCCCGGCGACGCCACGGCCAGCCGCTCCAGGCGCCGGAACTCGCCGACGTTCAGCGCGCCGCGCTGGTCGACCAGGTTGATGTCGCACAGGCCGCCCAATTGGTGCGGAATGACGTGGCCCCGGTGATAGCCGGCCTTCGACGTGAGCGGGTGACCTTTCATCCGTGAGCTGTCCCGTTTGTGCGCGACGGGCCCATTGCTCACGACCCATGCGGCGATCAGGCGCGCGTGGACAATGTCGAACAGATAGGAATAGCCGGACAGGTCGATCTGCACGATCTCATGGTCCGGCGTTCGGGCGCGATAGTCGGCAAGCCACACGCGGCGCAGGTACGGCATCATGAAGCGTTCGAAGCCATCGCGCGTACGGGAGAAGTCGCGCGGTACGAGCTTGGGAATCTTTGGGTAGGCAGCCATGTCGACCTCCATGATGGTGTGCCGCTTCCTGTTCGGCTGGCTGCCCCGGTTCCCCGCGGCCCTCACCGTACGGCCCATGCCTTCAGCTTACGCCGGCTGCCGCATTTCACAACACGCCAGCCAGCCGTTTGGCGAAATAGCAACTCAGCAATCGCGCCGGATTTCCTGTGCGGTCGCGTGCCGCACGCCGCGTCGATATCGGGTCATTGACGCGGCGCTGCAAGCGCAGGCCTCATGCCTCTGGCGCACCACCCGTCTCGACGACAAACGCCCTCAGCTCCACCATCTTCCCATCGCGAAAGCGCCAGACATCGCAGTAGGCGTTCGGCACGGGCCTGCCCTCCCCGTCCCTGCTCTCGATCTCGCCAATCGCAACGACCATGTTTCCCTCCGCGACCAGCTCGCGCACGTTGAACTTCGGCGGCTCCGCATACCCCTTCACCATCCACGCGCGCACGGCCTCCTTGCCGCGCAGGGTTTCGCCACCGACCGTGGACCACACGATGTCGTCCGCACAGAAGGACAGGAAGCCTTCGTTATCCCCGGCGGCGACCGCCGCATTCGCTTGCCGTAATACCGCCTTGTTTTGTTCAGACATCGGATTCTCCTTTGAGTGACTTTCAAGTGGACAGGATCGTAGCGAAGCGGGCGCGCGGCTGCCGCGGATTCGCGCGTCGGCAATTGTACCGGTCCCGACAGACCGGCCGCGCGCACCGCGTGTCAAACGCCTGTCACAAAAGGCTTCTACCGTATGGACTCGCGGGCTGAACGGAGGCCCGCCGGGACGGCCACAACAGGCTGTCTCTCTTTGGCCCGTCGGATGCCGGTCGGCGTCCGACGTGCTCTCGCATGTGATCCATCTCATTGACCCATCACTTTTACGAGGTATGCCATGTTCCCGTTTTCCCCCGCCGTCACCCCCGCAGTGCGCTCTCACCTGAATGCCCAGGCCGCCTTCCTGAACGATATGTCGAAGTCGCTGTCGCGTTCCTTCCAGAACCTGTGCCAGCTGAATATCCAGCTGAGCCAGACCTTGCTCGAGGAAAGCACGATCGCCGGCCACCAGATCCTGTCGACCGATCGCCCCAATGACCTGATCGCTGTGGCCGCACAGCGCGCCCAACCAGCAACCGAAAAGCTCCGTGCCTACCAGCAGCACATCTCGCGCGTTGCCGCCGACGCGCAAGTGGATTTCGCGCGCGTCGCCGAGCAGCACGTGCAGGAAACCTCGCGCACCGCACGTGAGCTGGCCGATCAGGTCGCCCGCGCCGCGGCCGAGGAAACCGACCGCAATGTGCGCCACCAGGAAGAGGCCCTGAAAAACTTCCGCGATCCGTTCGAAATCTCCGGCGCATTCCGCGGCAACGGCGGCAGCTATCAGGGCACCATGCAATCGGCCGGCAACGGCCAGGATGCCGGCGCCCAGTTCAAGGGCAATGTGCAGGGTGGCCACGCCGCCCAAGCCGCGCAGGAACCGGCGGCGCGCAGCGGCAAGAACGCCTGACGTTATCCCTCGAGTGGCCGGCACCGCCGGCCGCCAGCCGGCCAATGTAGCGCCGGCGCACCGGTCTCCCGGCGCGCCGGCGCTTTTTTTGGCGCGTAACGCGCGGACTATTTTTCCAACCGGAGCGGACCCCGTTCGAGCAATGTTTCTTCAAACCGGGGTCTGACCCCGATTTTGAGAAAGACTTCCTGGGATTGGAGTCCGACCCCGGTTTCAGGAAACGTTTGTAGTGAAAATAAAACAACGCTCATCGGATGTCATACATACAAGCTCGTGCGAGTAGTATTATTACAGCCACGCTCGCGGACCCGCGCACGGTGCGCGATTCACGCGGGAAAGTATAAAAACTACGTGGAGACACCATGAATACAGAAAGTAGTTTGGTTTCACGGCTTGGCGTGGGACTGATCCTGGCCACCACCTTGGCAGCCTGCGGCGGCAGCGGCGAAGGCGAAACGGGCCAGCAGCAGCAGCAGGCCTCCCTCGCACCGGTGCGGCTGTCCGGCGCAATCAAATCCGCGGCTGCGGCCGCCACCCCGGTCGCCCCCGGCAATATCCGCATGCATTTCCGCCGCATCCAGGGCGACGAAACCAATTGGGGCGTGTATTCGTGGGATGGCCCACAACAGCCCAGCCAGGCGTGGATCACGGACCGCTTCATGTTTACGGGGCGCGACGCGTTCGGCGGCTACGTGGACATTCCGCTCGCGGCCGGCAAGAGCGCCATCAGTTTCCTCGTCACCGACGGCAGCGGCACCAAGAATTGCGGCGCCGACCAGCGCGCCGACCTGGCGGCCGACGTGATGGCCAATGGCCAGGAAGTGTGGATGCTGGAAGGCGACTGCACCGTGTACGCCCAGGAACCGGCCCTCACCTTCGGGAACCTGGGCAATGCCAAGGCGCACTGGCTGTCGGCCACCGCGCTGGCCTGGCCCGGCGCGCCGGCCGGCGCCACCTACAAGCTGTACTACGCGAACAATGGCGGGCTGGCGCCGGCGGCCGACGCGGCCACCGGCCTGGCCGGCGCCGACGGCAGCTTCGCACTGCAAGCGGCCGCCCTGCCCGATGCGCTGCGCCAGAAGTTCCCCCACCTCGCCGGCGCCACGGGGCTGCGGCTCTCGGGTGCCGACGCCGCCAGGGCGGCGAGCCTCGCCAGCGCCCAATTCGCCATCGCCCAGTTCAATGCCGACGGCACGCTGGTGCAGGTCACTTCGCTGCAACAGGCCGGCATGCTCGACGACGTCTTCGCCGCCCGCGCCAGCCAGGCGCAACTCGGCGTGACCTTCGACCGCCAGGGCGTACCCACCTTCCGCGTCTGGGCGCCGACGGCGAAGGCCGTGAACCTGGACATCTACCGCGACGCCAACGCGGCCAAGGGCAAGTCCGCGCCGATGGTGCGCGATCCCGCCAGCGGCGTGTGGTCGTACACGGCGCCGAGCGCCGAGTGGACCAATCGTTCCTACTACACCTACACGGTGCAGGTCCTGTCGCGCTGGGCGAACAACAAGGTGGTGACGAACACGGTCACCGACCCGTATTCGCCGAGCGTTTCCGCCAACAGCAAGCGCAGCTTCATCGCCAACCTGGACAGCGCGCAACTGAAGCCGGCCGGCTGGGACGACCAGCGCATTCCACACCTGGCCGCGCCCACCGACATCGCCCTGTACGAACTGCACATCCGCGACTTTTCCGCGTCGGACGACACGGTGCCCGCCGCCCACCGCGGCAAGTACCTGGCCTTCACGCACACCGAGAGCGCGCCGATGCGCCACCTGAAGTCGCTGCAGAAGGCCGGCATGACGCACGTGCACCTGCTGCCCAGCTATGACTTTTCCAGCGTCGACGAATTGGCCTGCGTGACCCCCGCCATTCCGAACGGCGCTGCCGATGGCACCACCCAGCAGGCAGCGGTAGCCGGCACCCGCGACAGCGACTGCTTCAACTGGGGCTACGACCCGGTGCACTACAACACGCCGGAAGGCAGTTACGCCACCGACGCGACGGACGGCGCGGTGCGCGTGCGCGAATTCCGCGCCATGGTGCAGTCGCTGCACGAAGCGGGGCTGCGCGTGACGCTGGACGTGGTGTACAACCACACCAGCCAGTCGCAGCAAGGGCCGCTGTCGGTGCTGGACCGCATCGTGCCCGCGTATTACTACCGCCTGGGCGCCGAAGGCAACATCCTGAACGACAGCTGCTGCGCCGACACGGCCCAGGAAAACGCCATGATGGCCAAGCTGATGATCGATTCCGTGGCGCTGTGGACGGAGCAGTACAAGATAGACAGCTTCCGCTTCGACATCATGGGCTTCACGCCGCTCGACCTGATGAAGCGCGTGCAGGCCGCCGCCAACGCGGCGGCGGGCCGCCACATCTACCTGTACGGCGAGGCATGGAACTTCGGCGCGGTGGGCAATGACGCCCGCTTCGTGCAGGCGCGCCAGGCGAATATGGCCGGCACCGGCATCGGCTCCTTCAACGACCGCATCCGCGACACGGTGCGCGGCGGCGGCTGCTGCGATACCGGCGGCGCGCTGGTGGACCAGCAGGGCTTCGCCAACGGCGTGTGGTTCGATCCGAACGGCAAGTCCAGCCAGACGCGCGACGACGCGCTGCGCCTGGCCGACCTGGTGCGCGTCGCTCTTTCCGGCACGCTGCGCGACTATCGCTTCACCGACCGTTTCGGCAACGTGCGCAGCAACGCCGAGATCGACTACTTCGGCCAGCAGGCGGGCTTCGCCGGCCAGCCGGCGGAGACCATCAACTACATCGAGGCGCACGACAACCAGACGCTGTTCGACGTCAACGCGCTGAAGCTCCCGCAAGGCACCACGCTGGCCGACCGCGTGCGCGCGCAGACGCTGGGCACCGCCATCAACGTGCTGGCGCAAGGCATCCCGTTCTTCCACGCCGGTCAGGAGATCCTGCGTTCGAAGTCGCTGGACCGCGACAGCTACAACGCGGGCGACTGGTTCAACCGGCTCGACTACGGCTACGCGTCGAACAACTTCGGCGTCGGCCTGCCGCTGGCGGAGAAGAACGAGGAAAGCTGGCCCATCATGGCGCCGGTGCTGGCCAACCCGCTGGTCAACCCGGACCGCCGCGCGATCCTGGCGGCGAAGGCCGGCTTCGAGGAACTGCTGGCGATCCGCCAGGACAGCACGCTGTTCCGCCTGCGCACCGCACAGGACGTGATCGACCGCCTGAAGTTCCACAACACGGGACCCGCCCAGGTGCCGGGCGTGGTCGCCATGAGCATTTCGGGAACGGAACCGAGCAAGTACCCCGGCGCGAAGTACAAGGCGGTAATCGCGGTGTTCAACGTGGACAGGAAGGCCAACACCGTCACCATCCCGGAACTGCGCGGCCGCAGGCTGCAACTGCACCCGATCCAGCGCGCGGGCAGCGATCCGGTCGTGAAGTCCTCGGCCTATGACGCAGGCACGGGTGCGTTCACGATCCCCGCGCGCACCACGGCGGTGTTCGTGCAGCACGGGAACGACTGACGTCGAGCAAGCCTTGGGGGATGGGCGAAGGCCGTGGTAAGGTTGCAAGACTTACCATGCCCCGTACCGAAAGAGAGGATCATGCTTCGCCATCCCCTTCCCGCACCCATGAGCGCACTGACGAACCCGCGCAGGTGGACCTGCATCGCCCTGCTGGCCACGACGGTACCGGCTACTGCCCAGCTGAAGGCGCCGGAACCGGCGCCCAACCTGCCGCTGTGGGAACTTGGCCTGTTCGGTGGCGCCGCCACCACCCCCGCCTATCCGGGTTCGGACGACCGTTCCACCCGCGCCCTCGTGCTGCCGATGGTGATCTATCGCGGCAAGATCGTGCGCGCCGACCGCTCCGGCATCGCGGCGCGCCTGATCAACAGCGACCGGGTGGAGCTGGACCTGGGCTTCGCCCTGTCGCTGCCGGCCCGCTCCGACGACGTGGCCGCGCGCGAAGGCATGCCGGACCTGCATTCGCTGCTCGAATTCGGGCCGCGCCTGAAGGTGCTGCTGGCCGAGCCCACCGCCACCAGCCGCGCCAGGCTGGAATTGCCGCTGCGCGTGCCCCTCGAACTGGGCAACGGCTTCGCGCGCCAGGGCCTCGTGTTCGAACCGCGCGTGGTCTACGAGATCGGCGACGGCACGGGCAAGTGGCAGGCCGATGCGAGCGCAGGTGCCGTGTTCGGCAATGCCCGCCTGAACGATTACTTCTACGGCGTGGCGCCGCAATACGCCACCGCCACCCGGCCGGTGTACCAGGCCGATGGCGGCCTGATGATGACGCGCTTCGGCCTGAGCCTGTCGCGGCGCATCAATGCCGACTGGCGCGTCTTCGGATTCACCCGCTATGAGAATCTCAGCCACTCGGCGAACCGCGACAGCCCATTGTTCCGCAAGAACAGCGGGCTGTCGGCCGGAATCGGTTTTACCTGGACCGGCTACCGCTCGGCGGCGCGGGCCTGGGAATAGGCGGCAGGGTCGCCGTTACGAGGCAAAGTGCCGCGCCAGGTGCCGCGCGAACGCCTCCGCCTCCATGAAGCCGATCACGCGCCCCCGCGGCACTTCCTTGCCTTCCCTGAACAGGATGATGCCGGGCGGTCCGAACAGGCCGAAGCGCTTCATCAGGGCGCGGTCCTCCTGGCTGTTGGCCGTCACGTCCACCTGCAGCAGGCGCACCTGCCGCATCCGCGCGGCGACCTGCGGCGCCGAAAAGGTAAAGCGTTCCATCTCCTTGCAGGAGACGCACCAGTCGGCATAGAAGTCCAGCATCACCGGGCCGGGATTCGCCGCCAGCACCTCTTCCAGTTCCGCCACGCTGCGGATGCGCTGGAAGCGCTGGTCCTCGCCCGTCTCGGCCGCCACTGCCGCGACGGGCCCGCCGCGCAGGTGGGCCAGCGGCTGCAGCACGTCCCGTCCCGCGCTGGCGGCGCCCAGCAGCTCGAACAGTCCCAGCGTGAACAGCACCAGCCCCAGCGTGCGGCCCAGGTAGCTGCGCAAGCCGGCGCCCGCGGCTACCGGCTCGAACACGCGCAGGAAAACGGCGCACAGCACGGCGAAGGCGCCCCACAGCGCCATGGCGACCGTGACCGGGAACACCGGCGACACCATCCAGATCGCCACCGCGATCAGCAGCAGCCCGAACACCCGCTTGACGGCGTTCATCCACGGGCCCGCGCGCGGCAGCAGGCTGCCGGCGGAGAGGCCGGTGAGCAGCAGCGGCACGCTCATGCCGGCGGCCATCGAGAACAGCGCCCAGCCGCCTGTCCATACGTCGCGCGTCTGGCTGATGTACAGCAGCGCACCGGCCAGCGGCCCGGCCACGCACGGGCCGACGATGAGGGCCGACACCGCGCCCATGGCGAACACCCCGGCATAGCGCCCGCCCCGGAAGCGGTTGCTGGTCTCGCTGAAGCGGCTCTGCAAGGCCGCTGGCAGCTGCAACTGGTACACGTCGAACATGGATAGCGCCAGCGCCACGAGCAGGCCGCCGAAGAGCAGCAGCACCCAGGGCTTCTGCAAGGCGCCCGCCAGCCCTTCGCCGGCCAGGCCCGCCGCCACGCCGAGCGCCGTGTACACGGCCGCCATGCCCAGGCTGTAGGCCAGCGCCAGGGAAAATCCCCTGCCGCGCGAGATGCGGCCGCCGGCCGCATCGCCGCCGCCGACGATGATCGATGAAAGGATGGGCACCATCGGCAGCACGCAGGGCGTGAACGAGAGCAGCAGGCCGAACGCCAGGAAGGCCAGGCCGATGCGCCACGCGCTGCCGCTTTGCAGCGTGCGCTGGGCGAGCGAACTGTCGTCTTCCGGCGCCGCGGAGGCTTGCACAACGCGGGCTTGGACTGCATCGGCCGGGGTGGCCCCCGCGATGGCGGGGGCCGGGGCAGGGTCCACGGGAGCCAATGCGCCCGGCGCCGCCGGGTCGACGCGGAACGCCGCCTCCGCCGGCTGGTAGCACAGGCCCTTGTCCGCGCAACCCTGGTAGCCGATGCGCAGCGTGAATGGCGCCTGCGCCGCGCGCAAGGGCAGGTCCGCCACCAGGCGGCCGCCGTAGGTTTCCATCACCTTGTTGAAGTTGCTGTCGAACTTGCGCTGCCCGTTCGGGAGGATCGGCTGCCCCGTGTGTTCGCTGTCGAAGACGAGACGGTCGCGGTACAGGTGGTAGCCCGGCGCGATGATCCACGTGAGCCGCACGGTGCGGTCGGCGCGCAGTTCCGCGCCGAGCCGGAATGCCTGCTCCGGCGGCAGGAACGTGTCGGCGCCGGTCGCCGCACGCCAGGCGCCGCACAGCAGCAGGAGCGCCAGCATCAGCCATCGTGACAAGTGCTTCATGCATATTCTCCCGATACCTTGTGGTGATAGGTTGCTCCCGCGCCGTCGATCGCGAACCAGCTCGCGCCGCTGGCGGCCAGGAAGGGCAAGGCGCCCTCCTCCTTCAGCATGGCGATCGTGGACACGCTGCCGGCCAGCACGGCCAGCGGCGCGAGCACGCTGACGGACCGCCAGTGTGACACCGGCATCCCCGTGCGCGGGTTCAGGATGTGGCAATAGCGCCGCCCGCCGACCTCGATGTAGCGCTCGTAGTCGCCACTCGTCGCCAGCGCGCCCTGGCTTACGGCGATGCTGGCGGCGATGCCTTCCGGATCGCGCGGGTCCTGGATGCCGATCTGCCAGGGCTGCCCGTCAGGCTGCGGGCCGAGGAAGCGCATGTCGCCGCCCAGGTTCACATAGCCGTGGCGTATCCCCCTGCGCAGCAGCAGCGCGGCGGCGCGATCGGCCGCATACTCCTTGCCGAAGCCGCCGAAGTCGATTTCCATGCCGGCACGCGGCAGCATCACGTGCCGGCCGACACGGCGCACCGACGGCCAGTCCACCAGCGCGCGCGTGGCCGCCAGCACCGCCGGATCGGGCAGCCGCGGCTGGCGGAAATCCCAGGCGCGCCGCAGCACGCCCGAAGTGATGTCGAACAGCCCATCGCTCGTGCGGTACAGGTGATCCGCATAGGCGAGCAGCTGGCAGGCCACGTCGTCGCACTCGACGAAGTCGCGGCCGGCAGCCGCGTTGATGCGGCTGACGATGCTGTCGGCACGGTAGCGCGAATAGTCCGCCTCGATGCCCTGCACATCGGCGATGGCCTCGCGCGCCACCTGCCCGGCGATATGCGCGTCCGGCGCAGCCAGCCTGATCTCGCAGGGGCTGGCCATGGCGCGGAAGGGAAAGCGATAGACCGGCGCTACCATTGCCGTGTCACTCCAAGCTGGATCGTGCGGGCGCGATATGGCGCCAGGCCCGGGCTGCCGTGGCCGAACACGCGCCAGGCGCCGCGCTGTTCGTAGGCCTCGACCTTCAAGTCGACGGTCCACAGCTTGCCGATCCTGCGCGCCACCTTCAGGCCAACGGTCACGGCGCCAAAGCCGGCCAGGCGCTGGTCGGCCGACGAGAAGCGGCCGGGGTTGGCGGCGAAACCGGGCGGCAGCGGCTCGCCCAGCACGCTGTCGTAGACGGGGTCGTAGTAGAACGACGCCGCCCGCTGCGTGTACAGCCGCAGTTCCGGCACCACCGTCCAGTCGCTGCCGATCGGTTGCACGTACTCGGCGCCCAGCGTGTGCGCGCGGATGTCGAAGGAATCGCTGTAGTACCGGTAGCTCAGGCGGCTGGTGCCGCCGGTGCCGTCCAGGAAGTGGTTCCAGCGCAGCAGCACGGTATTCTGCCGCCGCGAGCGCGGCCGGTTGTCGAACAGTTTATAGGGATCGCTGTAGTAGCCGCTGCCGTTGGTGCGCGTGAGCGTGAGCTGGCCGATGTCGTTCGGCGTCAGCACCCGCGTCACCCCGGCCAGCACGCTGACGGTGCGCTTGCGCTCGCGCTCGACGATGCGGTTGACCGGATCGATGCGGTCGCGGCTGCCCGCCAGGCCGAATGCCCACGTGGTGTTGTTATCCTCGCTGGACACGGTGCCGTTCAGCGACAGCGCGCGCGACACGTAGTCGTGCTCCGTCGAATAGGCGGCGCCGGCCGTCAGCGTGCCGCGCCGGAAGTAACGCGTGACGCTGGCATCGCCCGCCTTGCGGTAGTCGCTCATGCGCGAGGCGCCCGAGACGGCGGTGTGGTAGCGCGGCGTGGCGCCCGAGACGTCGTCCGCCGTCAGCGTGCCTTCAACCGACCAGTCGCCGGCGATCGGTGCCACCACGGCGATCGAGGGCGCGTGCACGCGCACGCGGTCGAAGCCGGGCTGGCGGTCCGCATAGTCGAGATAGCGCAGGCTCACGCTGCCGTGTTCGGGCGGCGTCTGCGCCTGCGCGTGCACGCCGGGCAGCAGCAGCGCGGCGGCGAGCAGCGATGTGGCCAGGGAATCGGCCACGGAATCGGGCTCGCGGGAAGGCTGGAGAGGTGTCGTCATGTCCCCTCCTCAATTGCAGCCGCAGCCGCCACCACCCACGCCGCTGCCGCCGGAAGCGGCTTCGCGGCTGGTATAGATATGCTCGGCGTAGCGGGTCTCGAGCAGGTCGCCGCCGAAGGTCATTTCCGGCCTGGCCAGCTTGCCCTTTTCCCACGGCTGCACGGTGCCGCAGCCGGACAGCGCGGCGAGCCCCGCGCACAACGCGAGCGCGGCCGGCGCTTTCATTTGCCTTCTCCCAGCGCCGCCACGATGCGTTTTTCCAGCTCGGCGCGGTCGGCCGCCTTGAAGCCGGCATGCTCGAACAGCACCTTGCCGTCCGGCCCCACCAGCACGCTGCTGGGCATCCCCTTGATGCCGTAGGCGCGCGGCGTCGCACCGGCCGGGTCGAACGCGATCGGGAATTGCGCCGGGTTTTCGGCCAGGAAGCGCCGGGCGTCGTCCGCCTTCGCGTCGAGGTTCACGCCGACGACCTGCAGGCCGCGCGCGCCGTAGCGCGCCTGCATCTCGTTCATCCAGGGGAAGGACTGGCGGCACGGACCGCACCAGGATGCCCAGAAATCCACGTACACCACCTTGCCCCGGTACCTGCCCAGCTGCACCGGGCCATCCTTGCCCGCCAGCTCGAATTGCGGCGCCGGGGCACCCGGCTCCAGCGCCCAGGCGCCGCTGCTCGCCAGCCCCAGCGCCAACGCGGCGCTCAGCTTCCACTTCACGATCCATCTCATGACTGCACCTCCTGTTTGCGGGAAAACCTGCGCCATGCGAGCACGGCGATCGACAGGGCGACGAGCAGGGCCAGCACCGGGTCGTTGCCGCTGCTGGCCGCGGAGCACCCGCTGCCGCCGTTGTTCTGCGGCGTTGCCGGCACCGGCACCGCGGGCACGTTGCCCCTGCCGCTGAGCGCCACGGTCAATGGTGTGCCGCCCTCCGCGGCCAGCTCCATGGCGCCGCCGGCGTCGCCAGCGGTGGCGGGCGCGAAGCGCACCACCAGTTCGCAGGCCGCGCCGGGTTGCAAGGTGAACGGGAATGCCGCGCACGCGCCGCTGTCGGGCTGCAGCGAGAACGGGCCAGTGAAGGCCGCTGCCGTCAGCACGGCGGGATTGCCGCCGCCGTTCGTGACGGTGATGCGGCGCGTCGGGGCCGTGCCGTTGACGTCGGCGCCGCCGAACTCGAGGCTTTGCGGATTCACCGTCAGCATCGGCACCGGCACGGCCACCCCGGTACCCGCCAACGCCACGGTGAACTGCTTGCCGCCATCGGTGACGAGCATCAGGGTCGCGGCGCGCTGGCCGGCCGCGGCCGGGCGGAAGGCGATCTCGATGGTGCATCCGGCACCCGGACTGACCGTCACGTTGGCTCCGCAGTTGCCGGCCAGCGCGAAGTCGGCGGCGGCGCCATCGAGCACCAGCGAGGCGACCTTCAATGCGGCCGTGCCGTTGTTGGCCAATGTGAGGGTATGGATGGCGGAAGCTTGCCCGACCCGCGTATCGGCGAAAGCGATCGGTCCCGCTTCGGAGAGCGCCGGTTGCGCCATCGGCGCGGTCGTGCCGCTGCCGCTGACGGCCACCTGCATCGCGGCCGCGTTCGACGCCACGGCCAGTGTCGCCGCCACCGCGCCTTCCGTGGCCGGCGCGAAGGCCAGGGTGACGGTGCAACTGGCGGCCACGGCCAGCGTGGCGCCGCAGGTCTGATCCGCGATGGTCACGGATGGCGCACCGGTGACGCCGATGCTGTTCAGGGTGAGCGTCACATTGCCCGTGTTGGCCAGCGTGACGGCCTGGCGCGCGGCCGGGCCCCCGATGGTTTGCGCACCGAACGCCACCGCGGAAGGATTGGCGGCGATCGCCGGCGCCGGTGCCGCGACGGTGCCGCCGAGGGCAACCGACACGGTGCCGTTCGATGCGTTCGAGGCAAGCGAAAGCGTGCCGCTGAAGGGACCGGCCGCCGTGGCGGTCGCGGTGACGGTTACCGTGCAGCTGCCGCCGGCCGGCACGGGCGACGCCGCGCCGCAGGTGCCGCCCAGGGTGAACACGCCCGGGTTGGCACCGCCGACCGCAATCGCGGTGAAAGCCACGGCGGCCGCGCCGGTGTTGGTGACGGTGATCGTGCGCGCGGGCGACGCGACACCGGAGACGAGCGCCCCGAAGTCGACGGCATTGGCCGACAGCGCGATGGAACCCTGTGCCACCGCGTTGCCGGTGCCGGTGAGTGCGACGGAACTGGAGCCCCCGGTGGCGTTGTGCGTGATGACGAGCGAGGCATTGCGCGCACCCGTCGCGGAGGGCTGGAACCCGACCTGGATCGTGCAGCTGGCCCCCGCGGCGACCGCGGCGCCATTGGCGCACGTGCCACCGCTGATCGCATAGTCGCCCGCCGCAGTGCCGGAGAGCGACAGCGTGCCGATGTTCAAGGCCGCGGTGCCGGTATTGGACAGCGTGGCCGCAAGCGGACTGGCGGCCTGGCCCACCGCGGTGGCCGCGAAGCTCAGCGCGGCCGGATTCACCGAGGCCACCGGGCTTGCCGTCACGTTCGGGTTGCCGATGAACGCCGCCAGGTCCTCGATCTGGGCGGCCGTGAAGCGCCCGTTGTACAGCGTGCCCATGCCGCCCCGGTTGGCGGCGATGGCCGCGCTGATCACGCCGGGATTGTTCGCCGCCGCCAGGATGCCGCTCACATTGTTCGCCGGCGAGGGACCGTGGCAGGTCGTGCAGGAAGTGCCGCCGCCGGTCGGCCCGTTCAGGTACAGGTTCTTGCCGTTCAGCGCATCGGCCGCGTGCGCGGGCACGACGGCGGCCAGCCATGCCGGCAATGCGAGCAATGCCAGCAGCGGGATGGGATGGATGCGCAGCCAGCCGGGCCAGGATGTGAGACTGCGATGCAAGCCGTTCATATGCCTCCTCGATGTCTAGGGCGCACAGCCACCAATGGCCAGTGCGTTGAAACCGCAGTGCAGCAGCGCGCACGCCCGCCAGTCGCGCGTACGCTGGTAGAGCAAGGCCAGCACCAGCCCGGGTGGCAGCACCAGCAGTGCCGCGAGCCATCCCGAGCCGAGATGCAGCAGGCCGAAGGCGGCGGCCGACCACACGGGCGGGGCCAGGCTACCCGGCCCAGCCGGGCAAGGCCGGCGCCGGATCAGCCATTCCTGCAAGCCGGCGCGCATCACCCACTCCTCCAGCAACGGCGCCACCAGCAGCAGGCGGGCAAGGGTGGCCGTGTCGGGCGCGGCCAGCTGCGTGCCACAGATGAGCGATCCGGCATGGAGGGCGAGCAGGGGCATGGCAGCGACCTTGGCGGGCCGGGTGGTGGACGACGCCCGTTAATCCCGGCCTGCGGCGTGGCGGTTCAATCACGGTGCGAATTCATGGGTAGGCAACGGCGTGCCCATGTTCTATATTGGGAATTCCCCCACCGGGGAGTACTGCCATGAGCGCCGAAGCCGCGTGCCTGTTCGCCAACGTCAGGAGGAAGCCATGCCTACCAAAATCGTCGATCTGTCCGCCCGCTCGGAGATCATCCGGGACGAACCGTTCCACGTGCACTTCTGGGAATGCACGCCGGACGAATACCTGAAATTCCTGGGCGACTCGCGCGGCTTCCTGAAGAGGTTGGGTATCGACATCCCGCGCAACTGCAGGATCGAGACCACGATCGAGAACCACGACTGGCTCAGTGAACACGCGCCGGACTTCCGGTCGTCCAATGGCACCATCATCTGCAACGTCGGCGGCGGCAATGTCGCCCGCGAGGTGTACCGTATCGTCAGCTATGCCCACGACGAGTCCACGGTCGGGCAATTCAAGAAAAAGCTCCTGCATGATCCCGATGAGCAGCACGTCCGGGATTGAGGCGGGATGGGCTGCTGGATCGACCTGACCCGCCCGCTGGACGAGCACCTGTGGATCTACCAGGACGGCGACTACGCCGATCCGCCGCTGCTGGTCGAGCGCTGGGCAGAACGGGACACTGCGGGCTTCGAGGTGTGGCGCCTGGCCATGGGCACGCAGACGGGCACCCATATCGACGCGCCCTGCCACTTCGCCGACGGCGGCGCCACGCTGGAAGCGCTGGCTCCCGAGGACTGCCTGGGGACGTATCGCCTGGTCACGGCGGAAAATCTGGCCGCTCCGTGCTTTCGCGTCGCCTGGGCCGGCGAATCGCACCTGCTGCTCGATGCGCGCGCACCGATCCCCGCCGCCACCGCGGCCGTCGATGCGCTGCTGGCCCTGCCGCCGCCCATGATCGTCATGGTCGGCAACCTGAAGGTCGCGCACGGCGATCCGCTGTGGTTCCACCGGCGCGTGGCGCAGGCCGGCAAATTCCTTGCCGAAGATACGCTGGAGGATGTGGGCGCCCTGCCCGCGGCCGGCGACATCGTCGCCATGCCCTTGCGCCTCGTGGGGGTCAGCGGCTCGCCGGCGCGGGTGATGGTGCGGGCGAAGGTGTGAACGCCGGCCCGCCCGCCGGCCCTGTTACCCCTGCTTATTGCCCCTGCTTATTGCCCCTCCATGAGCGCCGTGTAGCGGCGCTGCATCTCCTCGGCCGTGAGCTCCTCGATGCTGTGGCCGATGTTCCAGCGGTGCCCGAACGGGTCGCGCACCACGCCGCCGCGTTCGCCGTAGAACTCGTCCTGCACCGGCCGCTCGATGCGGGCACCGGCGTCCACGGCGCGCGCCACCACCTCGTCCGCATCATCCACGTGCAGGTGGATCGTCACGGGCGTGGACGCGGCCGGGTCCGGGCCGAGGATGCCGTATTCGGGATACTCGTCCGCGAGCATCAGCGTGACGCCGTTGAAATCGAGCTCGGCATGGCCGATCCGGCCGCCCGGCTCGCTCAGCCGGAATTTTTCGACGGCGCCGAATGCCTTGCCGTAGAAATCGATCGCCGCCGCGGCATCGTTTACACACAGGTAAGCAAACAGTTCATGGATCATGACTTCCTCCCGGTCGTTGAAAGGGATACCTTGCGGGTACTATGCCTGCGCCCCGCCCGCCTGTCTTGAACGAATTTGACCTGCCGCCGGCCCGGCCAGCACCACGTGGTGGGCCGCGGCGGGCGCCAGCAGGCGATAGTGCGAAGGGGTGATGCCCGTGCATTCGCGGAACTCGCGCGTCATGTGGGCCTGGTCGGCGTACCCGGCGCCGTAGGCCAGTTCGCCCAGCGACAGCGCCGGATCGGCGCGCATGGCTGCGAGCACGGCCTGGAAGCGTAGCAGCCGCGCATAGCGCTTCGGGCTCATGCCGGTGGCTTGCCTGAACAGGGCGATGAAGGCGCGGTGGCTGTAGCGGCTTTCCCGCACCAGCGCGTCGATGCGGCCTGCTTGCGCACAGCCGGCAAGGGCCTGCGCCACCGCGGGATGCAGCAGGGGCCTTTCCGGCAGCCGTGCGACCAGCAGCGCCTCCAGCCGCAGCAGGCGGCGGCGCGCATCGGTTTCTTCAGCCAGCTGTTGCAACACGCTGTCGGCCGCCTGTCCCCACAGCTCGGCGAGCGGCGTGTGCCGCCCGGCCAGCTCGGCCGCGCTTACCCCGAACAGCGCCAGCGCGGCGCCGGGCAGCAGCTGCACGCCCACCGACTCGACGGGACCGGCCGCTTCCTTCGCGTAGAAGGCGGACCGGGCGCCGCCCAGCACGGGCCCGGCGATACGGCTCCGGGCCGTGCCGCCGGCACCGTCGTACACCCGCAACGGCTCTCCCGCGAGGCGAAACACCATGTGCATCTGGCCGGTGGCAGCACGTGCTCGCGCGTGCCCGGCTGCTGGCCCATGGCGGTCGATGCCCATAGCTGGCCGATGAACGGCCGCAGGGCGGGGCGCGGGAGGATCACATGCATCGCGGCGCGGCTGACAGGGGTGGGGAGCCCACTTTACCACGCCGCCAGGACCATGCCGCGACGGCGTCAGTGCAACGCCGCCCGCAGCGCCGCGGCTTCGAACGTAGATGACTTTTTGCGACGCCTTGCGCGCCGCCCCATCCGGCGGCGGCGCTCGATCGTGGGCGGCGGCGCCGGCTGCGCCGTCGGGGCTGGTGTCGTTCATGCGGGCCTTCCGGACCGGAGACCCGGCAGGGTGCGCGTAGGGTGCACGTAGCGGGCAGCCGCGTCTGTGCGTCCACGCATTGCCATGGCCCGCGGGGCCTCCGGCACGGGTCAGGGGGCGCGCGGCGGCGGCGCCCCCTTCCGGTCCTCGCTGCCCTCCTCCGGCGATTTCTCATGCGGCTTGACGGTGGCGCGGATCACCATGAACTTGTTCAGGATATCGAACCAAAACGGCGCGCCCAGCATGACGCCGATCGCCGTGATCAGCCAGCCCACCACCATCAGGAAACCCTGGTAAGGGCTCAGGGCCCCGTCGCACGCCGCGAAGTTGCGGGCCTGGCAGGCCTGGATCGGACGGATCATCGTGCGGTCGCCGCCGCCGATATCGCTCCAGCCCATGGGCATGCCGATCGCATTGAGCTCGTCGCGCGCTTTCCGGGCGGCCACGAGGCCGCTGGTATCGAGGCCGCCCGCCGCGCGCGCTCCGCCGTCGCTGGCGCCGGCTGGCAAGGGTTCGCGCATGTGCCCGGCCGCGGCCACCACGGTGTCGCGCAGGAGCTTGTCGGTCGTCAGCCGGCCCAGGACGTACAGCGCATCGACGTTGAGCACGATCGCGGTTGCCAGGCCGAGCACGAAGAGCACGACCTGGGTGCGGCGCTTGTACCAGCCTGCGGCGCGGTCCATCGCCCCGTCGAACCATTGCTGGAGATTGAGCTTCATCCGCTCCAGGCTGCCGCCGGAATGATCGATCGCGCTCTGCACGGCGCGCCGCAGGAACGGCGAGGCAAGCGAAGCGGCGCGTTCCTGCAGCAGGGCCATCGTCAGCGGTTGCGCCGCGCCGCTACTGCCGGTATCGACAGGGCCGCGGGCCACGAGGTCGATGACGGCCTTGGCGAACAGTTCCGACGGAATATACGAAGGCAGGTTGCGCCGCGCCGACCACGGCATGTTCCGGGCGTCGCTTCCCGGGCTGGGCGGATTGCTCGCGGCAGGCAGCGCCGGAGCCGGGGCGGCCGCGTCGCGGAATAACCTGCCGCCCTCCCCGCTGCTGCCACCGAGCCTGGACGGATCGTAGCCGCCCTGGTACAGGGACGAGATGAGCGGGTGCGCGAAGAAGAAGGCAGCCAGGCTGCCATCCCTGTCGTCCAGCAGGGTTCGCACGGCACGCTCCAGGTTCATCGCGCGCCATTTCAGGATGCCCTCGATGAATTCCCTGATCCCGGTGCAGATCAAGGACATCATCAGGAACAGGAACACCATCCCGATGCCGACTTCCAGCGTTTCCGAATCGAACATGCTCGCATTCCTTGATGTCAATACGGCAACTCTAGCACGCCGACGGGGCGGGACTCAACGTCCCGCCTGCCTTGCCACCAGTCAGAACGTCGCGCGCACCCCGACCCGCCAGGTACGCCCGACCGCGTCGTAGATCGCCGGATTCAGCGCCAGGCTGAGATTCGTCTGCGGCACCAGCACGGGATCGCGGTCGGCCAGGTTGTCGATCTTGAAGTACGCGGTTACCTGCCGGTTGATGTTCCACGTGCCGCCCAGGTCGAGGTAAACGGCACCCGGCAGGTGGTTGTCGTAGATCGTCGGGTGGGCCGCCGTCGGCAGCGGGCAGTTCGCGCGGCACTCGATGTACTCGTTGTTGAGCACACCCGCGCTGACCCAGCGCTCGGTCAGCGTCAGGCCGAAGCGGGCACCTTCCCACGACTGCGACAGCAGCGCCTTCCACTTCGGCGTGGCCCCGGTCATATTGCCCGCGCCCTCGCTGGGCGTCGTGCCCGGCACGCCGGGGTCGGAGATCGAATGGATCGTGCGCGTGGCCAGGCCGCGCAGCGTGAGCGCGCCGGGCAGGCCCCAGTCGGCCAGGTTCTTGCGCCAGGCCCCTTCGAAGTCGACGCCGCGCGTGTGCAGCGAGGCAAAATTGAAGCTCTGCGCCAGCACGTAGTTCGTGCCCGCCGGGCCGTCGATGGACACGGCGGCGCACACTTCCTGGTACCCCGCGTAGCACAGGTCGACCTCCTGCTGCGGGTTCAGGGAACTGATCACATTGCGCACCTTGATGTCGTAGTAGTCGATCGAGAAGTTGAAGTTGCGCGCCCAGCCCGGCTGGCTCAGCACCACGCCGAACGAGTTGTTGCGGGCGATTTCCGGCTTCAGGTTCGGATTGCCCACGTTGCGCTGCTGGATCTGCACGGACGATCCCTGCGCATTGTTGACTGCCTGGTTCGTCACCGTCATGGCCGCGAACAGCTCGGAAAGGTTCGGCGCCCGCACATCCTTCGAACTGACGGCGCGCAGCCGCAGGCCGTCGACCGGCGTCTTCCACGTGGCGCCGATCTTCCACGCGCTGGCGTGGCCGGCGGTGCTGTATTTTTCCTCGCGGTCGGCGATGTTCAGGTTCGCTTCGCCGAACGTGGCGGACTTCAGGAACGGAATGTTCAGTTCCACGTAGGCTTCCTTCACGTTGAAGCTGCCCTGGCCGTTGTGGTAGTTCCCGGCGAACCAGTTGTCGCCCGTTGCCGACAGCGTGGGGTCCAGCGGCCAGGCGTCGTTGTAGGGAGACTGGTCGCTCACCCCGGCGCCATAGGGGTCGCCGACGACGGCGTATTTCTCGCGCCGGTACTCCGCGCCGAAGGCCATCGACACGGGACCGGCCCAGCCTTCCCATACCTCGCCGTTGACGTTGACGCTGGCCACGTTCTGGCTCGAATCGGTGTGCTGCCGCGGCCCCCTGCGCGGTGCGATATAGTCCCAGCCCGCCGGATTGATCGGCACGTCGCCGAAGATGTTGATGGGCTGGCAGCCGGCGGCGCGCGCCTCGGGACTGCGGCACACCACCTGGCCCGTGGCCGGGTCCCGCACCGCGTCGATGGCGAAGTTGTAGCGCCGGTTCAGCGTGATGTCGCGCACGTCGATCACCGTGGTGTTCTCGCCATGCTCGGCATAGGCGTCGTACGACCAGTCCTTGCCGAACAGGGCGAACTTGCCGTTCGCGCCCAGCACGAAGCGGCGCTGGGTGCGGGTCGGATGCACGTTGATGTTGGCCGGGAACTGCGCATTGGCGGTCCCGACCGACATCACGCCCGTCGGATAGCCCGCCGCGCAGCCGGCGGCCACCGACGCGGGCAGGTAGGCGTTGTCGCAGCGGATCGACAGGTTGCCCTGCTTGGCCGCGCCGGGGTTGGGCGAGAACTGCGACCTGACCTGCGCCCAGTTCGCGGTCATGTAGATTTCATTGTCCGGATCGAGGTTCCACGACACGCGGCCGTAGGCGACCTGCCGCTTGAAGTTCATGGCCAGGTTGGTGCCGGCGCCCACGCTGCCGGAGCGGTCGCCGCCGATGCAGAAATTGCCCACGCAATCGGTGCCGTACTCGAACGGGTATGGCGTGCCGCCGGGGCCGAACGCGGTGCCGCGCAACGGCCCATTCGTGATCAGGCCGTACTTCGCGTACTGGATATGCTGGGCATGCACGATGCTGCGGTAGCGCGGATAGCCGGCCGCCTGCATCTCCCGCGTCGATTCCTGCAGCGCGGGATTGTTGTACCAGGTGCGCCCGTTCGCGCCCACCTCGCCGAAGCCCGGCGAATCGATGCCGTTCTGCTTCGTGAACTCGCCGCTCAGCGTCACGTGCAGCCGGCCATCGAGGAAGCCCCTGCCCCATGCCGCCTGCGCGGTGGCGCCCTTGTCGTCGTCGTACTTCGTCATGCCGCCGGAAAGATTGGTCTTGAAGCCGGTGAATTTCTTGTCGGTGATGAAGTTGACCACGCCGCCGATCGCGTCCGACCCGTACGACGCCGAGGCGCCGCCGGTCACCACGTCGACGCGCTTGACCAGCAGTTGCGGAAACTGGCTCACATCGGTGATGCCGGTGACATTGGCGCCCACCACGCGCTGGCCGTCCAGCAAGGTCAGCGTGCGGATCGTGCCCAGGCCGCGCAGCGACAGCGAGGACAGGCCCTGGATGCCGCTCGACGTGCTGTAGGTGTTCGTGGTGCGGCCCGTGCTGCCCTGCAGCGCGGGGAGCTCGACCAGCGTGTCGAACAGGTTGGGCTTGGCGGCCTTGTCGAGGTCGGCCGCCGTCAGCGTCGTCGTGGGAATCGGCTGCGAGAAACCGCGCGCCGCGATGCGCGAGCCGGAGACGACCACGGTCGCCGACGGACCCGCCGGTTCGGCCTGGACCGGTGCGGCGGCCGGGCCGACCGCCTGCGCGTCGTCGCGGGCGGGGGCGGCCGCCGTTTCGGGCCGGGCCTGTTGCGCATGGGCGGCAAGGGCCTGCATGCCGCAGGCGCCGGCCACGGCGAGGTTGATCAAGGTGCGCTGGAATGGTGAATGCATGTTGTCTCCGTTTTTGTCGTGAATGGCGCCGTCTGTGCGGTTGGCCGGATGCCGGGGCTCGCCGGCCGCGCCTGCGCTGTGCGGACACGACGTCGCGTCGCGCAGCCTGCGGGGCATGGCTTTCGTGTATCAGCCGCGGATGGATGATTCCGGATCGGGGGTACCGTCGTGGATGCTTCCCGGTCGGTGCTTGCCGCACGCAAAGCAGCAGTGCTGACTTCCACCCCAACGGAGGAAGCCCGGTGCGGACCCGGCGGGTCCGACCCCAGGGTGTGCACCGTGGGTTCTGTCTGTCACTGCTGGCGCACGGCCAGGGCGCGCGCCGGCGCCGGCATGCGGCAGCGAAGGCCGCATGGCGTATTCGGGCAGGCCGACACGCCGGCCTGCCCCGCACAGGATGTGCTGGTTCATGAAGGTACCCTTCGGCCGTTCGGCCGGTACCCGATGACTTATTGGTTCTGGTGGAAAGCGCTCTGCGGCGCCTGGCGTGCGCCCGGTGCCATGGCGGCGCCGGGTGCGAGGCCAATGTACGACAGCGACCAGCGGCCAACCAATTACTTTTCGATTGGAATCGATACCACAAACGGTATCGCTAGTCCGTTCGCAGAGGAGCGAACGGGCTGGGCGCCGACCGGCACGGCGTGCCGGCCAGCGTGTTTGTCGGAAGTATGCAACGCCCGCCGCCCCTTTGCGGCGGCACGGGCAGGCCGTCAGATGCCGTGCTTCGCCCTGATCGCGCTCGCCGCCTGCTCGCCGATCACGACGCATGGCGCCATCGTATTGCCGGTCGTGATGCGCGGCATGATCGACGCGTCGGCGATGCGCAAACCCTCGACCCCGTACACCTCGAGCTTCCCGTTCACCACCGACATCGCGTCGCGGCCCATCTTTGCCGTGCACGACTGGTGCCAGTAGGTCACCGCGCCATTGCGCAGGTAGCGTTCCATGTCCGCGCGGCCCAGGTTGCCGGGCATGCGCTCGCCCGTCACGAGGCCGCGAAACGCGCTTGCATTGCCCAGCTCGCGGCACATCCGCACGCTGGCCAGGGCCGCCTCGATATCCTCCGGATCGGCCAGCGTATTGGCGCGGATGATCATCGCATCGTGCACGCCCGGCCCGGAAAGCAGCAGCTCGCCGCGGCTTTTCGGCTGCGCCAGGCCGGCGAACATGGTCCAGCCGTGCTGCGGCACGCCGAGCGCGGCATTCTCCGCGCTCGGCACGGGAAACTCGACCTGGCAATGCAGCATGTCCGGCGCGTCGAGGGATGGATCGCTCTTCCAGTACAGCGTGGCCTCCGAGCCGCCGTTGCCCACTTCCTGCGGCTCGGCATATTCCCAGATGCATCCGAACGACACGTGGTCCTGGTGGTTCTGGCCCACGCCGGGCAAGTGCTGGCGTACCGGGATGCCATGGCGCCGCAATTCCCGTTCCGGCCCGATGCCCGACTGCATGAGGACCTTCGGCGTGTTGACCGCGCCGAGGGAGAGCACGACTTCGCGCGCGGCCTGGAAGGTGCGCACGCGGCCGTCCTGCACGACTTCGACACCGGTCACCCGGGTGCCGTCGAAGGTCAGCCGGGACACCAGCGCACCGGTCAGCACCGTGAGGTTCGGCTGCGCCATGCGCGGATACGTATAGGACCGGAAGATGGACAGCCGCTTGCCGTCGCGGATGCGCAGGTCGTTGATGGCCGCGCCGCCGGCGGCTTCCATCATGGCGCCGTTCGGGCTGTCGAACGTCGGGACCCCGAGCGAGCGGGCCGCTTCCAGCATCAGGGTGGCGGCGGGCTTGGGCGCCTGCGCCGGGGCTAGGTAGACCGGCCCGCCGCTGCCCCTGCGGGCGGGGTCGGACGGGCCGTGCCAATCCTCGATACGGCGATAGAGCTCGAGCACGGACTGATAGTTCCACCGATCGTCGCCGGCCTCGGCGGCGAAATAGTTCCAGTCGGCGCGGTGTCCGCGCGCCCACACCATCACATTGATGCTGGAGCCGCCACCGAGGACCTTGCCCATGTTCATGGGAATGGCACGCCCGTTCAGGTGCTCGTTCGGCTCGGCCGTGAATCCCCAGTCGCGTTCGGAACCGAGGTTGAGCGGCCACTGTGCCGGGTCGATCACGCTGGCGACTTCGTCACTGCCGCCCGCTTCGAGCAGCAGCACGCTGACCGCCGGATTTTCGGCGAGCCGCGCCGCCACGACGGAACCGCCGGAGCCGGCGCCACAGACGATGAAATCGAAGCGGGTGTTCTCGCTCCGGGACAAGTGAAGCTGGTTGGCGGGCACGGCCTGTGCAAGGTCGCGCTCTTCTGGAGTCGTGCTGGACATGTTCATGCTCTCATGAATTGCCGCGGCGCTCGCGCCCGCGGCTGGCGTTGCATGCATTATTTGCATGTATTGCCGATTATATCGTTTTTGCCGATTTTGCCGATTTATTCTTTCGGGCCGCGATGGTCACGAATGCTTCCCGGCGTTGCCGTGGCGGCGGCTCGCCAACACGGCAATCAAACGGTCGGGGTCGTTCCACCATCGCTCACCAGCCCGGCGCCATGGATGGCGGCGGCAAGCGGCAAAAGCAGGAAGGCGACCAGCTCGGCCACATGCGCCGGTTTGCCGGGCCGGCCGATGATGGGGATGCTACCGGGCGAGTCCATCAGCGCCGCCCTCGCCTCTCCTCGCCGCCGCCGCGCTGCGCGGCCATCCGCCCGACGAAGGCCTGGGCGCCGCTGGTCTCGGTGAAGCCATGGAAGCGATACGTGCTCATGGCCCGATCTCCAACGCGGCGATGCCGTCGGGCCGCAGTACGAAATTGAATTGCAGCGTGGCCGGACTGCCGGGGAAATTGCCCGAGACGGTGGCCGTCAGCCGGCAACCTGCATCCGTGCCGGCCAGGCCGGCCGGCACGATGGTCGCCTGGTAGCGCGACGTGGCCTCCTCGGCCCAGGCGGCGATGGCGGCGGTACCGCGCCGGGTGGTGCCTTCGTCGCGCACGGTTGCGTCCGCGATGAAGCAGCGGGCGACGCGCTCGGCGTCACCGTCGTTTGCCGCCGCGACATAGGCGGCGACCAGCTGGGGTAGTTCGATCATGGCTTTCTCCTTGAGGTGTTGCGGCAGTGTAGGCCCGTGATCCCTGGCGAAAAAGCCATCAAAGCGCTAAGCTCCATGAACCCACGGTTCATAATGGACGACATGAGCTCTCTCGAACTGATCCGCCTTTTCCTCGCCGTGGCCGAGCAGCGCAGCTTCACGCTGGCGGCCCGGCGCCTGAATGTGAGTCCCACCGCTGTCAGCAAGGGCGTGCGGGCGCTGGAAGGCCGGCACGGCGTTCCCCTGTTCGTGCGTAATACGCGCAGCGTGGCGCTGACCGATGCGGGCGCCGCCCTGCTGGAAGTCCTGAAACCGGCCGTGGACCAGATCGACGGCGCATTCGCGGAATTGGGCCGCTTCCAGCACCGTCCTTCGGGCCACCTGCGCGTGACCGCGCCGCGCGCCTTCGGCTTCCTGCTGGCGCGGCACCTGGTGCCGCGCATGCGGGAGAAATACCCCGACATCACGTTCGACCTGTCGCTCGACGATGGACTGGTCGACCTGGTGGCCGCTGGCTTCGACGCGGGCGTGCGGCTGGGGCAGTCGATCGCGCAGGACATGGTGGCGATCGCCCTCAGCCGGCCACTGGCATGGTCGCTGGTGGCGTCGCCCGGCTACTTCGCGCGGCACGGACAGCCCGAGACGCCGCGCGACCTGCTGCGCCGCGCCACCATCCGCTACCGCTTCCCCACCTCCGGCGTGCTGCCGCCCTGGCGCTTCACGGCGGGCCGGGACGGCGAAGCGGCAATCCAGCTCGATACCAACGCGGCCCTGTGCGCGAATGACACGGGCATGATCGCCGAGCTGGCCCGCAAGGGCCTCGGCATCGCCTACCTGCCCGACATCGAGATCGAAGACGATCTGGCGAGCGGGCGCCTGGTGCGCACGCTGTCGCCCCATGTGCCGCGAACCTCCGGCCTCTACCTGTACTTCCCCATGCGCAGCCAGCACCAGTCCAAGATCCGGGCCCTGATCGAGCAGGCATCGCTGCTGGCGGGCGAAGGTGTGCTCGACGCGATGCCACCGTGACTTCGCCTGCCTCCCGGCGCCGGACGCTCGCGGGGCTTCGGCTATACTCCCGGCCATGAAGAGCTCCATCATCACCACCGCGCAGGCAGCGAAGATCCTGGGTGTTTCGGCGCGCACGGCGCAACTCTGGGTCGAAAGCGGCGTGATTCCTTCCTGGAAGACGCCCGGCGGGCACCGGCGCATGTACGAGAGCGATGTGCTGGCGGCGCTGGAGCGGGGCAATACCATCCAGCCGGCCGGGTGGGAAGTGCTCGTGCTGGCACCTGCGCGCCACCACGCAGCCTGGCTCGAGGCGTTCGCGGCCATGGATGTCGACGCCGTCACCTGCCTGGACGACCCCGTGGCCGCCGCCGTGACGCTCGGGGCCACGGTGCCGGACATGCTGGTGGTGCACCTGGAAGCCCTCGACGAGCACATGCCGGGCTTTCTCGCCAGGCTGCGCGGCGTTCCCGTGCTCGCCCGGCTACGGATCGTGATCGCGACCAGCTTGCCGGCCGTGGAGGTCGACGCCTTGCTGGGCTCCGGCCTGCACCACACCGTGATCCCGCTCCAAGACCTGCCCGAACGGGCACCGCGGGAATTACCGCAGCAACTGACGCAGCAACTGACGCGGCAACTGGCGCAACATTCCCCCATCAAGCCCGCCACGGTGCCGCCTTTGCCGCCGGCCTTGCACCAGGCGCCATTCCCGGTCGGCGCCAATGAAGCGCGCCGCCTCGCCGCCGTGCACCGCTCGGGCCTCCTCTACAGTGCCCAGGAAGAAGCGATGGACAATATCGCCCAGCTTGCGGCGCTGAGCCTCGGCATGCCGGTAGCGCTCATCAGCGTCATCAGCGAGGACAAGCAGTGGTTCAAGGCCCGGGTGGGCCTCGAGCTGAGCGAGACGGAGCGCAGCTGGGCCTTCTGCAATTACACGCTGCTGCAGGATGGCGTGCAGGAATTCTCCGAACTGGACGCCGACCCGCGCTTCGCCGACAACCCGGCGGTCGCCGCCGCGCCGCATTTCCGCTACTACGCCGGCGCGCCGATTCGCGACGACTTCGGATTCGCCCTCGGCTCCCTGTGCGTCATCGACACGAAACCGCGCAAGCTGGGCCCGGAAGGCATCCAGATCCTGGCCCGCCTGGCGCGGCAGGCTTCCCATGAAGTCGGCCGGGCGATACGGGCCGCGGCAAGGCGCAAACAAGCCCTGTAGTGCTTTCGCACCTTCTTGCTCTCCTCGACTCAGGACTTGGCCGCCGCCAGCGCCTGCGCGATCCACGCGTCGAACAGCGCCTTGTGGTGCAGGATCCAGCCGGCCACGTGCCGCGCGATATCGTCCTGCGTGTTCTCGCCCTGGCGCATGCGCTCGTTCTGGGCGTTGATATCGGCGATCGGCAGGCGCATCACTTCGAACAGTTTCACGGCCGCGGGGTTCTTCTCGGCCCAGGCGCGGTTCACCACGATGCGCGTGGTGTTCACGGAAAAGCCGTAGTCGCTGCCGTCGGCCAGGCGGGTGTCGGCCTTGCTCGGGTTCGACGAGAACGGCGCCTGCAGCCACACCACGTCCTTGCCCGGCACCAGCACCCCGCTCACCCAGTAAGGCGTCCATGTGTAGTACAGCACCGGTTCCCCGCGCCGGTAGCGGCCGATCATATCGGCGATCAGCGCCGGATAACTGCCCTGCACGTGCTTCACCGTCGCGCGCAGCCCGTAGGCGTCCAGGTGGTTCTCGATCATCGCCTCGCAGCCCCAGCCGGGATTGCAACCGGCCAGGTCGGCCTTGCCGTCGCCGTCATGGTCGAATACCTTGGCCAGTTCCGGGTCGCGCAGCTGGGCGATATTCGTGATGCGGTATTTCTCGGCGCTGGCCTTGTCGATCAGGTAGCCCTGCGCGGCCGGCCCGGCATAGTGGCCGGTGCGCAGCAGCTTCGCGTCGCCGCCCGCGTTGTCGAAATAGTCCTTGTGCAAGGGGTCCCAGTGCACCGCGAGGAATGTGGCGTCGCCGTTGGCGATGGCAATGTGCGCGGCCGGGTAGTCGACTTCCTTGACCGGTTCCGGCTCGTAGCCCAGTCTTTCCAGGGCCGCATCGACCAGCATGGTCTGGAAGGTTTCCTCGGCGATCGGGCTTTGCAGCGCCTGCACCTTGCTGCCCTTGCCGGGCAGGCCGGCATCCGGCGCCTGCGCCATGGCCAGACTGGTGGTCAGCGTCAGCGCGGCCAGCGCAAGGGCCGACAGCCACCGGAAGCGGCGCTGCGTCTTGTACGTGTCCTTGAAGTGTTCGATGTGATGCATTGGATTCCTTTCTGTTTATCGTGCGGCGGCCGGCGCGGCCGCTTCGCCGCGGGCGGGAGCGCCGCGCACCAGGCGCAGGATGAAGCCGGCAGGCCCCGTCTGGTACCAGTGGCGCACGCCGCGGCGCGGCTGGCCCATGGCCTGCGTGAGGCGGTCCAGCGTGATCGCCAGCAGCACGATGCCGAGGCCGCCCACGGTGGCCAGGCCCATGTCCAGGCGGCCGATGCCGCGCAATACCATCTGGCCCAGTCCGCCGACCGCGATCATCGAGGCGATCACCACCATCGACAGCGACAGCATCAGCGACTGGTTGATGCCGGCCATGATGGACGGCATGGCCAGCGGTACCTGCACGCGCGTCAGCAATTGCCAGCGCGAGGCACCATAGGCGCGCGCCGCCTCGACGAGGTCGGGCCGCACCTGGCGGATACCCAGGTTGGTGAGGCGCACCAGCGGCGCCAGGGCGAAGATGATCGTCACGATCACGCCGGGCGCATTGCCGATGCCGAACAGCATGACGACCGGCACCAGGTAGACGAAGGCCGGCGTGGTCTGCATCGCATCCAGCAGCGGGCGCAGCAAGTTTTGAGCGCGGTCGCTGCTGGCCAGGAAAATTCCCAGCGGCAAGCCGATTGCCAGGCAGAAGGCCAGCGACGTGAGCACCAGCGACAGCGTGATCATCGCTTCCGGCCAGACGCCCAGCATCGACACGGCCAGCAGCGCCAGTACGGTGCCGGCGGCCAGGGCGCTGGTGGTGAATTGCCAGGCCAGCAAGCCGATGATGGCGATCACCACGGCCGACGGGGCGGCCAGCAGCACGTCGCCCATGCCGGTCAAGGTCGCGTCGATCGGGGCGCGCACGGCCTGGAAGAACGGCCGGCAATGCGCAACGACCCAGCCCAGGCCGTCGTTGATCCACGCCTGCAGCGGCAGCGAGCCGTCAAGGAGTTGCCCCAGCAGGGATTGGCTGCCGTGCGCCGGCGCGGCAGTTGGTGGAACGGCGTCGAGCCAGGACGTATCGCCTGGCGGCGTCGGCAGCCAGGGGTTGGCCTGGGCAGGCTGTTCTGCCGCCATTTCCGGTGGAGTCATGGTACTCGGATTCATACATGTCCTTTCTGTGTTGGGGCCTCGGCAATGGGAGGCGTGTCGCGGTCGAGGAACTTCAGCAAGGTGGTCTTGCTGATGGCGCCGCGGAAGCTGCCGTCGCCGGCCACCACGGGAACCGCGTACGGCAATTGCGCCACCTGGCCGAACAGGCCGGCCACGGGTTCGTCGGCATCGATGCACCGCACTTCCGGCAGATAGGCATGTTGCAGGCCCAGCGGCCCCGTGTGGCCGTCGAGCGCGCTGCGCAGCGAATCGGCCGACACCACGCCGAGGAATTCGCGCTTGGGGTTGACGACATAGGCGTACGCCCTGTCCTGCTCTTCCAGCATCGACAGCGCCGCTCGCGCGCCGCGGGTCGGCGATTCCGACACCACGATCTGGCTCTTGCGGGCGATGTCGCCGGCCTTGAACACGGCCGCCGTATCGACGCCGCGCACGAAGTTGCGCACCCAGTCGTTGGCGGGCTTGCGCAGGATTTCTTCCGGCGTGCCCACCTGCACCACGTGCCCATCCTTCATGAGGGCGATGCGGTCGCCGATGCGCATGGCTTCGTCGAGGTCGTGCGAGATGAAGACGATGGTGCGGCGCTTGATCTGCTGCAGCCGCAGCAGCTCGGACTGCATCTCCGTGCGCATGAGCGGATCGAGCGCGGAAAACGCCTCGTCCATCAGCAGGATCGATGGGTCGCAGGCGAGCGCCCGGGCCAGGCCCACGCGCTGCTGCATGCCGCCGGACAGTTCGTCCGGATAGCTGCCGGCATAGGCGGCGAGGCCCACCTGCTCCAGCGCCTGCCGGGCCAGCGCATGGCGCTCGGCCTTCGGCATACCGGCCAGTTCCATGCCGAAGGCCGTGTTGTCGAGCACGCTGATATGCGGCAGCAGCGCGAACGACTGGAACACCATGCTGATGTCCTTGCGGCGCAGGGCGCGCAGCTGCGCGTCCGGCAGGGCATTGATGTCTTCGCCGTCGACCAGGATGCGGCCGGCGGTGGGCTCGATGAGGCGGTTGAGCATGCGCACCAGCGTCGACTTGCCCGAGCCGGACAGGCCCATGATGACGAAGATCTCGCCTGCCTCGATGGTGAAGGTGGCGTCGAACACGCCGATGGTGCAGCCGGTCCGGGCCAGGATGTCCTGCTTGCCGGCGCCCTGCTTGACCAGCGCCAGCGCCTCGTCGGGCTGGTCGCCGAAGACCTTGAAGACATGTTCGATGCGGATTTGTTTTGCCACGTTGTGGTTCTCCTTCGATTTCGCGAATGACATGAAACCCTGGGCGAAGAGCCTTGGACGGGAATCGGCGAACCCTGTGCCACGGGACTACGGCAGCGCAACGGCGCATACGAGCGGTGGACAGGGCGAGATACGCGGGTCCGGCGGGCGGTGCGAGGCGCCGGGATTGCTTTGCGTATCAGTGGTGCGCATCGAAAGAGGCTGGGCTTCAGGACTTTCGAGCACGCGGGTGCGGCGCAAGCGCCAGGCACCGGGTAGCCGCCGGCGACGTGCCGAACGACTGTCGGATGTGGGCGCGGAGCCCGGGATGCGTTTCGCACGCGTGGCGTGGAAACAGCTTGCAGCAGGAGCGCTGCGGAGCTAACTGTTGTGAATGTCCGCCAATTATAACGTAACGTGATGTAACTGTCCAGTTGCATTCCCAAACGGAATGCACGTGTGCGCGTTCCCGGACCGACGGGCGCTTCTGCGGTCGTCCTTTGCCGTAGTCGGAACTCGCGCTTGCCACGATTTGCAAGACTTACCGAACCACTGATTGATCCATATCAAACACCCCCAAATTGTCCTGTGCAAAACGTCCCCGTCGCTTACGATTGAAGAGCGAGGAGGAGACGCGATGCACCACTACGACCTCGTCACGTGCCGCCGGGTGAACTACATACAGGCCGCCATGGTCCAGGCGGCAATCGCCATCCAGCGAAGCCACGGGACATCGACTGCCACTGCCGTACTGGAATCGGAACGTTTGCCGCAGGCGGTGATCGACCGTGTCCTGTCCACCGGGGCGCGCACGCGCTCGTGCCCGTACACGGCATTCGAGCCGACCTGCGTCCCCGATACCTGACCAGGACAGTTCAGCGCCACGTTCGCGCCCGGTGCTTTCGGCCGCGGCACCAATGCGCCCGACGCCGACAGGCCTGGGAGACAGATTCCTACGCCGCTTCTTTTGCGCGCAAGCCATAATCGATCCGCATCGGACCTACAGCGGTTCCTGCTCGCCCGAGATACCCAAATGACTCGCCATTTCGAACATGCCCTGCTGTGCCCATGGCCCGCGGGCCCGCACTGGGATGCGGCCTGGGACTGGGCACTTGCCCAGATGCCCTGCCCTGCCTTCCGGTGCGACGAACAGGGGGCGATCGTATTCCAGAATGCCGCGGCGGAGCGGCTGTGGGGTGGCCAGCCGCCCGGCGACGCCGGCCGGTGGAGTGGCTTCGTGGCGCTGTGGCTGCCCGACGGGACCCCCGTCGAGCCCTGGGCGTCGCCAGCCGCGCTGGCCGCGGGCGGCGCCGAGGTACCGCCCACGGAACTGCTGGCCGAATCCCTCGACGGCGAATCGCGCCGTGTCGTCTTCCACGCCCGCCCGCTGCTCGACAACGAGGGCCGCCGCGCCGGCGCGCTGTGCGCGCTCACCGACGTGAGCGAGCGCCGCCGCCTCGAAAGCGAGGCCCGGGCGGCCGACGAGGACCGCGTCGTCTTCCTGTCGATGCTCGCCCACGAGCTGCGCAACCCGCTCGCGCCCATCATGAGTGCCGCCGGCGCCATGCGCAAGATGTGCGGGGATCCCATCGTTACGCGCATGGCCGACATCGTCGATCGCCAGGCCCGCCAGCTTGTCCGCTTCATCAACGATCTGGTGAGCGCGACGCGGCTGCACGACGCGCCCGAAGTGCCCGTCGTGATCCGCGACAGCAACGTCGGCGAGGTGGTGGATCTGGCCGTGGATGTCGTTGCCGCGGCCGCGCGCGCGCGTGGCCAGACCCTGTCGCTCTCGGTTCAGGACCGGGCCGCACCATTGCGCTGCGACCCCGAGCGCATTGCCCAGGCCTTGGGCAATGCCTTGCTCAATGCGATCGAACACTCGCCGGACGGCGCGCGGATCCGGCTGGATGCGCAGCTCGCCGGCAAGGACTTCCATGTGCGGGTATCCGACGATGGCGCGGGCATCGAGCCGGGCCGGCTGCGGCAGATCTTCGAGCCCTTCAAGAGCTTCGACACGGCGGTCGGCAAGGCCAACCCGGCTGGCGGGATGGGCTTGTGGGTCGCCAGGTGCGTGGCCGAAGCCCACGGCGGAGCCGTCCATGCCCGCAGCCGCGGGCCCGGCACCGGCACCACCGTGGTCTTCACGTTGCCGGTCGGGGCCGGCGCATCCGCCGGCCGGTGAGACCCGGCTTCAGGCCGGCCGCGCCGCGCCAGCGGCGACGGGAAACAGGCGGTCGTAGGCGAGATTGAACAGGAAGCCGTACACCAGGTAGAAAAACACGATCGCCACGTCCATCAGCAGCGCCTCCCACAGCCCGATGCCCAGATACCACGCGATCAGCGGGATCAGCATCACGACCAGGCCAGCTTCGAACAGGAAGGTGTGCGCGACCCGGTGCGCCAGGGTCTTGTGCACGCTGCCACGCATGGCCAGCATGGCGCGGTCGAACAGCACGTTGAACACGAAGTTCCACAGCGTGGCGATGGTCGCCGACGCGATGCCGATGACACCCATGTCGCCGACCGGGTGTCCGAAGATCGCCGCCGACCCGGGAATGAAGATGGCCAGGGCCACGGCCTCGAACAGGAGCGCGTGCCGCACACGGTCGCCGAATGTACGCATGGTGTTTCTCTTTCTCTTGCTTGCCGGCCAGGCACAGGCCCGGCCATTGACTCAGGGGCAACATGATCGCATACTCGATAAATGTATGCATACAGGCAAAATCGAGACATGACGCTCCAGATATGAAGCACCTGAACTGGGATGACCTCCGGCTGCTGCTGTTCATCGCACAGGAAGGAACGTTGCGGGGCGCCGGCCGCAAGGCTGGCTTGAGCGCGGCAACCCTGGCGCGCCGGCTCGACGAGCTGGAAGACGCGATGGGCCAGAAGCTCGTCGAGCGGTTCCAGGGCGGCTGCACCGCCACGCCTTTCGGCGCCAGCGTCATCGCCCTGGCCGGCCAGATGGGCGAAATCGCGCTGGAAGTCGAACGCACGCGCGACCAGCGGGACGCCCAGGCCACGTCCGGCGTGGTGCGCATCAATACTGACGAATGGCTGTCTTACTTCCTCACGACACGCTTCGCCCCCTTCCACGACGCCTACCCGAATGTCGAAGTGGAGATCGTGACGTCGCACCGGCCGTACAGCCTGGCACGGCGCGAAGCCGATATCGCGATCCGCCCTTACCGCCCGGAGCAGCTCGACCTCGTGGCGCGCCGCATCGGCACCCTGTCCTTCGGGCTGTATTGCCGGCGCGATGTCGCGGCGCGCCATGCTGCCGCCATCGCGAGCGGGGAATGGGCGAGCGTGCCCTTCGTGGGTTTCGACGAGCCACGCTCGGAGTTCCAGTCCGACCGCTGGCTGCGCGCGCTACCCGGCGCGCCGGTGCCGTGGATGCGGTGCAGCTACGGGCTGGGCATCCTCGACGGCGTTTCCCACGGCGCCGGCCTGGGGGTGCTGGCGACCTTTCTCGCCGGCGACCTGCCGGACCTGGTGGGCGCGATTCCCCATATTCCCCAGCTCGACCAGGAGATCTGGCTGTCGATGCATGGCGGCCTGCGCCGCAGCGCGCGGGTGCGCGCCGTGGTCGATTTCGTGGAACGGGTGTTCGCCGATTACCGGGCGACGGGTCATTGAGCCGCGACGGGCGCTGCAAGGATTTGGTGCAAGGAGTAACATTGCCTTCCCCACAAAGAGATCCTTCATCATGACGACGCCAAGCTATCCCGACACCCGCCTTCTCATCGCCAACGAATGGCAAGACGCCACCGGCGGCAAGACCCTCCCCGTGATCAATCCGGCCACCGGCCAGCCGATCGGCACCGTGGCCCACGCCAGCGTGGCCGACCTGGACCGCGCGCTCGCCGCCGCCCAGCAGGGCTTCGAGACGTGGCGCGCCGTGCCGGCGGCCGAACGCGCGGCCATCATGCGCCGTGCCGCCACGCTGCTGCGCGAGCGCGCCGACGACATCGCCCGCCTGCTCACCCAGGAACAGGGCAAGCCGCTGGCCGAAGCGAAAGGCGAAGCGCTGGCCGGCGCCGAAATCATCGACTGGTTCGCCGCCGAAGGCATGCGCGTGTATGGCCGCATCGTCCCGTCGCGCAACCCGGCCGCGCAGCAGCTCGTGCTGAAGGAACCCGTCGGCCCCGTGGCCGCCTTCACGCCCTGGAACTTCCCCATCAACCAGATCGTGCGCAAGCTGTCCGCCGCGCTGACGACCGGCTGTTCCTTCCTGTGCAAGGCGCCGGAAGAAACGCCGGCTTCGCCGGCGGCGCTGCTGCAATGCTTCGTCGACGCGGGCCTGCCGCCGGGCGTGGTCGGCCTGGTGTTCGGCAACCCGGCCGAGATTTCCGGCTACCTGATCCCGCATCCGGTCATCCGCAAGGTCACCTTCACCGGTTCCACGCCGGTGGGCAAGCAGCTCGCCGCCCTGGCCGGCGCGCACATGAAGCGCGTGACGATGGAGCTGGGCGGCCATGCCCCCGTGATCGTGGCCGAGGACGCCGATGTCGCGCTGGCCGTGAAGGCTTCCGGCGCGGCCAAGTTCCGCAATGCCGGCCAGGTATGCATCTCGCCGACCCGCTTCCTCGTGCACAACGCGATCAAGGAAGAATTCACGCGCGCGCTCGTGCAGCACGCCGAAGGCCTGAAGATCGGTGACGGCCTGGCCGAAGGCACCACGCTGGGCCCGCTGGCCAACGCGCGCCGCGTCAGCGCCATGGCCCAGGTCGTGGAAGATGCGAGGGCCAAGGGCGCCATCGTCGCGACCGGCGGCAGCCGCGTCGGCGATGCGGGCAACTTCTTCGCGCCGACGATCCTTGCCGACGTTCCGCTGGAAGCCAGCATCTTCAACGACGAACCCTTTGGCCCGGTCGCCGGCATCCGCGGCTTCGACAGCCTGGAAGACGCGATCCGCGAGGCCAACCGCCTGCCCTACGGTCTGGCCGGCTACGCCTTCACCCGCTCGATCAAGAATGCCCAGCTGCTGATGAATCGCGTGGAAGTCGGCATGCTGTGGATTAACCAGCCGGCCACGCCGAGCGCCGAGCTGCCGTTCGGCGGCGTGAAGGATTCCGGTTATGGCTCCGAAGGCGGTCCGGAGGCGCTGGAGTCGTACCTGAACACCAAGGCCATCTCGATGGTGGGCGTGTAAGGCGACTTCGCGGGTCGGGGTGCGCCGCAGCGCAGCGTTCCCCGATCCGGCCGTGGTCGCTGCCGGCAAGCTCAACCATGCGCCATCGCAATCCTGATACCGCTAGGATCAAACCTGGCGAAACAACGAGGACCATGCGATGTCAACCCCGACCACGGCCAGTCCAGCCCTCCGGCAGCCCCCGGCACCTCTCCATGCCATCCTGCTCGCGGGAACCGTTCCCCTGTTCCTGGGCGCCCTGCTGAGCGACCTAGCCTACTACGAGACTTACCACATCCAGTGGAGCAATTTCGCCTCCTGGCTCATCGCCGGCGGCTTGCTGTTCTGCGGATTGGCCCTTCTCTACGCGGTGATCCACCTGATCCGCGCCACGCGCACGACCGGGCGCGAACCCGTGCAGTTGCTGCTCCTGCTGGCCACTTTCGTGGTCGGCCTGATCAACGCCTTCGTACACGCCAAGGATGCCTGGGCCGCCATGCCGGCGGGCCTGTACCTGTCGATCGTCGTCACCGTGCTCGCCTGCATCGCGGCGTGGCGGGGACTGGATACCCGTGCGGGAGGTGCGCGATGAAACGCTGGACTCCACTGGCCGCCTCGTGCGCGGCCCTGATGCTGGCCGCCTGCGGCGACGATGGCGGCGGATCGCAGGCGCTGGGCGCGGACCCGAAGCTGCCCGAACCGCAGGGCGGCCTGCTGCCCAGCATGAAGATCGCCGAGCCGGCCGCGTGGGGCGAAAACAAGCCGGTAGTCCCGCAGGGCTATACGATCAGCGCCATCGCCACCGACCTGAAGATCCCGCGCCAGACGCTCGTGCTGCCGAACGGCGATATCCTCGTTGCCGAGGGCCGCGGCGGCAGCGCGCCCAAGCTCAAGCCCAAGGACGTGATCGCCGGCTATATCAAGGCCAAGGGCACCACGAAGGTCGAGAGCGGCGATCGCCTGACACTGCTGCGCGACGCCGACGGCGACGGCCGCTACGAACTCAAGACCGTCTTCGCGGAAGACTTGAACGCACCCTACGGCCTGGCCTATCACGACGGCAAGCTCTACGTGGCCAACCAGGACGAACTGGTGCGCTTCGACTACCAAGAGGGCCAGACCAGGGCGGGGGGCAAGCCTACCAGCGTCGCCAAGCTGCCTGCCGAAATCAATCACCACTGGACCAAAGCGCTGGCGATCAGCCCCGACGGCCGCTTCCTGTACGTGGGGATCGGCTCGAACAGCAATATTACGGAGCGTGGCATGGAAGCGGAACGCGACCGGGCCATGGTATGGCAGGTCGATGCCGAAACCGGCGCCTACAAGCCGTATGCGACGGGCCTGCGTAACCCGACGGCGCTGGCGATCCATCCGGAGACGCGGCAGCTGTGGGCGGTCGTCAACGAACGCGATGAATTGGGGCCGGACCTCGTGCCGGACTACCTGACCTCGGTGCGCGAGGGCGCGTTCTACGGCTGGCCGTACAGCTACTGGGGCCAGAACGTCGACCCGCGCGTCAAGCCGGGGGACCCGGACAAGGTGGCGTCCGCCGTCAAGCCGGACTATGCGCTCGGCTCCCACGTCGCCGCGCTCGGCGTGTCCTTCTCCGTGCCCCAGATGGGCAACGCGTTCGCCAACGGTGCATTCGTCGGCGAGCACGGCAGCTGGAACCGCAAGCAGCCGGTCGGGTACAAGGTGGTTTTCGTGCCGTTCGCCAACGGGCGTCCGGCAGGCCAGCCGGTGGACTTCGTCACCGGCTTTCGCGATCCCGACGGCAAGACGCGCGGGCGGCCGGTGGGCGTGACGGTCGCTCCGCGCGGCGCCTTGATCGTCGCGGATGACCTGTCGAATACGGTATGGAGAGTGTCACGCCGCCAATAACTGTTTGTGGACGGGTAACAACACCCACGGCAATACTTGCTGCTTGCAAGAAATTACATACCAGCCATACAATTGCCCTTTTATAAATCCAATAAAAGGGTAGAGATGAATCTTCGATGGACAGCCGGTCTGGTGGGCGTATTGCTGGCGGGTTGCGGCGGGGGTGGCGGTAGCGACGCGCCTCCGCCACCGCCCACGTCGGTGCCGGCACCAGCCCCGGCACCGGCACCGGCGCCGGCCGTCATGACGGTCGAGTCGGGTACCGTAGCACGCGTGGTTGCCAGCGGTACAGGTGTCCATGTCGACGTTACCGCACGCGCCAGCAACTTTACCCCGAAGGGTACGCTGTACGCCGTTGCAAATGATCCGGCCGGTTTGCTGCAAGTGCCTGTCCAGGTGACGGCCGCCGGCGATACCTACACGTTCTCGCTCGACTCGGCCATGCTCCCGGCCGGCCGCCACGAGGGCACCCTCACGCTGAAGCTGTGCGCCGACCAGGCGTGCACGACGGCACAGGCGGTACCGTCCATCAGCGTGGCGTACGAGCTGACTGTCCTGTCCGCTGGCAGCGCCTGGCCGGGCGACAACCTGAGTGCGCTGGCTCCGCTTGCCGGTGCCTCGGACTGGGCCACGTTCCAGGGCAATAACGCCCATACGGGCTATGTTCCGGCGGAGCTCTCGCCCGACCGCTTCCGCCTGCGCTGGAAGCGCGGTTCCGTCAACACCAGCGCGACCGACAGCGACGCCCCGCCATCGCCGCTCGTCACGTCGGGCGGACTGCTCTTCGCCAGCGGCGACCTGAAGCTCGTGGCCTACCGCGAACAGGATGGCGGCACCGTGTGGAGCCGTGACATGGGCGATACCTCGTACCCTTCCGTGAATCCGCCTGCGGTGGACAACGGCGTCGTCTATATGGCGGCGGGGCAATCCTCGCCGTATCTCTACGCATTCCAGGCCGCCACGGGCAATGTCGTATTCCGTACGCCGATGTCTTCGTACTGGAGCGATTACATGCCTCCAATTGTCCAGAGTGGCGGAGTGTTCACGGCCGGTGGCTACGGCGCGCTCCTCGGCTACACGCTCACGGGCGATAGCCTGATGAACGCCAGCCTGTCCCAGACGACGACATGGACGCCGGCGGGCGATGAAAAAGGCATCTACGCCTATACGGGCGACGCGCTGACGATATTCGACCCGCGCACGGGCGCCAAGCTCAAGACCATCCGGGACAACGCATCCAGCAGCTATGTGTACGCGATCGGCGGAGCCCCGGTCATCGGCGCCAAGGGCGTGTACGCGGCGGCGTACGCAAGCGCTAACAGCTATGGCGGCCGCAACAGCCTGACGCGCTTCGATACCGTGAATGGCTACGTCGACTGGCGCGTGGCGGGTGCGTATCCGGTGACACCAGCCTATGCCAACGGCGTGCTGTATGCGCCGAACACGGCGCCGTTGCGTGTGGAAGCGCGCTCGGAAGAGACGGGCGCGCTGCTGTGGGCCTGGACGCCCCAGCAAAACGTCGAGACGAAGTTCCATGGCGCGCCGGTCGTGACGAAGAACATGCTGTTCTTCAGCACGAACAAAGTCACTTACGCGCTCGACCTGCGGTCCCAGAAGGTCGTGTGGAGCTATCCGGCACCGGGGCACCTGGCGATCAGCGCGAACGGCGTGCTGTACATCCAGACTCCGGATGGGCTGGTGGCGGTCAACCTGAAGTAAGAAAACGGGCCGCCAATCAGGCGGCCCGCCTTGCGCGCAGGACGAGCGCACTCGTCCCCGCCCGGGATTTTTTCGGTCCGACACCACGAGCATCGGCACCGCCTGCCGCAGCAACTGCGCGCTGGGTTCTCACGATCGCCCGCATGTTCCAACAGACGTAGAAGCACGCCCTGCACGTTGCCTGCCCCGACCAACCGGTGGCATCTCCTTGCCGCGCTCGTGAAAACGACACGGCCCGCTCCCACCTGAAGGGAGTCTCCCGCCTCCCCTTCGTCACCCCCCACCATCCCGAACGCCTTCAGGCTGGCCGGTTTCGGAATCTACGCCATCGAGAGAATCCGCATATGCGGCGCGGCACGCTGCCACGACACCCCGCGACCCCGCGCCTCCGGCCCGGGACAGGCTACCACGTAAGGCCGATCCCATCATCATACGTAGTAGTTTCACTACATGTAGTAAATTAACCCAAATTTGAATATTTTCGTGAAACTTGCTACAAATCGGTTGACGCCGGGCTTGCCAGTACGGCAATATCAGCAAAGCTAAGGGAGAGAAGCAGCTGATGGGCTCTTGCAATGCTGTCACAGCTTGGTAGATAACGAGTCGTCGGCAGCTCGACGTGCGGGTGCCGCTGCACTCATCAGCTGGCCTACTGCTTAATTTGCTCTGTAGTTTTAGTAAAGTCTCGTGCCGCAGAACCGTGCGGTCAAGTTCACCATCATTCGTACCTCATCGACATGCTCAACCACGACGTCCACGAATCCAACTCACCCGTCTTCCCGGATCCCGTACAACTCCCCGACCATGACAAGGATGCTCCGCTGAAGGAAGATATCCGCCTGCTCGGCCGCCTGCTGGGCAACGTGATCCGCGAACAGGAGGGCGATGCCGTGTTCGAGGTTGTCGAGGCGATCCGCCAGAGTGCCGTGCGCTTCCGCCGCGAAGACGACGGCGCGGCGGCCGCCGAACTGGCGGCACTGCTGGCCGGCCTCGCGCCGGAGCAGACCAATGCCGTGGTGCGGGCGTTTTCCTACTTCTCGCACCTGGCCAATATCGCCGAGGACCGGCACCATATCCGCCGCCGCCGGGCCCACCTGCTGGCCGGGTCGCCGGCACAGCCGTCCTCGGTCGCCTTCGCGATGGGCCGGCTCGAGGAGGCCGGCGTGGGGCGGGACGCAATTGCTGCATTCCTGCGTGGCGCACTCATTTCTCCGGTGCTGACCGCCCACCCGACCGAAGCACAGCGCAAGAGCATCCTCGACACCGGGCACGCGATCGCCGGCTTGCTCGCCGAGCGCGACCTGCCGCTCACGCCGCACGAGCGCGAGCGCAACGTGCGCCTGCTGCAGGCGCGCATCGCCACGCTGTGGCAGACCCGCATGCTGCGCTATGAAAAACTGACGGTTGCCGACGAAATCGAGAATGCCCTGTCCTACTACCGCACCACCTTCCTGCGCGAGCTGCCGGCGGTGTACGACGATGTCGAACGCGAGATCGCCCATGCGTTCGGCGGCGCGCCCGATCCCGCCGCGGACCTGGCCGATGCCGACTTCCTGCAAATGGGCAGCTGGATCGGCGGCGACCGTGACGGCAATCCGAACGTCGATGCGCACACCATGCGCCACGCGCTGCTGCGCCAGTCCGCCACCGTCATCGCCCATTACCTCGACGAGGTGCGCGCGCTCGGCACCGAGCTGTCCGCATCCACGCTGCTGGTGCCGGCCAGCGAGGCACTGCTGGCGCTGACCCGGCAATCGCCCGACGCGTCGCCGCACCGCAGCGACGAACCCTACCGCCGCGCCCTGATCGGCATCGGCGCCCGGCTGGCCGCCACGGCGCGCGCGTTCGGTCTTGCCGACATCGCCGGCCAGGATGGCGGCACTGCCCTGCCCTATCGCGCTGCGGAAGAACTGCACGGCGAACTGGCCATCCTGGCCGATTCGCTCGCCGCCAACAATGGCGCGATCCTCGCGGAACCGCGCCTCGACGGCTTGCTGCGGGCCGTGCGCATCTTCGGCTTCCACCTCGCTTCGCTCGACATGCGCCAGGGGTCGGACGTGCACGAGGCCGTGCTCGCCGAACTGTTCGCCAGGGGCGGCGTGGCACCCGACTATGCGGCGCTCGACGAGGAAGCCAAGGTGGCGCTGCTGCTCGCCGAGCTGGCGCGCCCGCGCCTGCTGTACTCGCCGTACATCGACTACTCCGCCACCACGGCGGGCGAGCTGGAAGTGTTCCGCGCCGCCCGCGAGCTGCGCCAGCGCTATGGCACCCGCGCCATCCGCCATTACATCATCTCGCACACCGAGACCGTGTCCGACTTGCTCGAAGTGCTGGTGCTGCAAAAGGAGACCGGGCTGCTGCGGCAGGACGACATGCACGGCACGGTCATGGTGGTCCCCCTGTTCGAAACCATTCCCGACCTGCAGCGCGCCGCCGACATCATGGCGCAATGGATGGCGCTGGCGCCGGTGGCACGGCTCATCGCCCACCAGGGCGGCCTGCAGGAAGTCATGCTGGGGTACTCGGATTCGAACAAGGATGGCGGCTTCCTCACCTCGAACTGGGAGCTGTACCAGGCGGAGCTGAAGCTCGTCGACGTGTTCGCGAGCGCGGGCGTGCGCCTGCGCCTGTTCCATGGCCGCGGCGGCACGGTCGGCCGCGGTGGCGGCCCGAGCTACGAGGCGATCCTGGCCCAACCGCCGGGCACCGTCAACGGCCAGATTCGCCTGACCGAGCAGGGCGAGATCATCGCCTCGAAGTTCTCGAACGCCGAGATCGGGCGCCGCAATCTCGAACTGCTGGTGGCTGCCACGCTGGAAGCGGGATTGCTGCCGGCCGCTGGCCCGGCGGACGCGCCGCGGCTCGGCCATTTCGAAGCGGTGATGGCGGAACTGTCGCAGCGCGCCTACCGCGCGTACCGGGACCTGGTGTATGACACGCCCGGCTTCACGGACTACTTCTTCGCCTCCACGCCGATCGCCGAGATCGCCGAACTGAACCTGGGCTCCCGCCCGGCCTCGCGCAAGGCCACGCGGCGCATCGAAGACCTGCGCGCGATCCCGTGGGGCTTTTCCTGGGGCCAGTGCCGCGTGCTGCTGCCCGGCTGGTATGGCTTCGGCAGCGCCGTCGCCGGCTGGCTCGGCGGGGGCGATCGTGCCCAGCGGCTGGCCACGCTGCAGGCGATGGCGCGCGACTGGCCCTTCTTCGCCACCCTGCTGTCGAACATGGACATGGTGCTGGCCAAGACCGACCTGGCGATCGCCTCGCGCTACGCCGCGCTGGTGCCGGACGAAGCGCTGCGCCAGCGCATCTACGGGCGCATCACCGGCGAGCATGCCGCCACCGTGCGGTGCCTGGAGCAGATCACCGGCAACAGCGAGCGCCTGGTGCACAACCCGGCCCTGGCGCGCTCGATCCGCAACCGCTTCCCGTACCTCGACCCGCTGAATCACCTGCAGGTGGAGCTGATCGGCCGCCACCGCGCCCACCCGGCCGCGCCGGAAGACCGGCACAACCGCGTGCATCGCGGCATCCACCTGTCGATCAACGGCGTGGCCGCCGGCTTGCGCAATACCGGCTGACGGCGGCGCCGGCACGGGAAGCGGTGGTGCGCATGATCGGCTACCCGCCGCGCAGCCACCGCGAGCGCCGCGCCACCGGTCGCGCCCGGGGGCTCGCTCAGTAGGACAGCACCAGCAGCGACACCGCCTGGCGAGGCAACTGCATCTTCAGCGTCGCGACACCGTCCCGCACGTCCACCGTGGACGGTTCGGCCAGTTGCGCCAATCCACTCGCCTTCTGCAATTGCGCAACCTGCGCGGCAGTCGGGCTGGCCGGCGATCCCATCCGCTTCCATTCCGCGTACGAATTGCCATGCTCCTGGTCGATCCGATAGTGCCGCACGGAGCCACTCTTTGCCGGGATACCGGTCAGCGCCACTTCGACCGGCGAGCCGGCGTCGATGATGTCGTCGTCGTGGTAGTTCCAGACCAGCACGGCGACCTCCCGTCCACTGCGGCTGGCCAGCGCATCGATATCCGTGCGCTCGCCGCGCACGCCTTCGCGCTGGATGCGGTCGGCGTCGTACGCCCGGTCGCCGCCGACCTTCAGCCTTGAGCCGCGCATCATGCCCAGCATGCGGAACACGTTCAGCACCGGCTTGTCGACACCGTTGGTCGCCAGGTCGCGGTAGCCGGCGAACCACGGCTGGTCCTCGAACAGGAACGACCAGTTCACGGCGCCGATCAGGTTCGTGCCGCGGCGGTCGGCCAGGTCGTACAGGCGTGCCACGGAGGCGGCGGTATAGCTGGCATACAGCGTGCCGTTGCGGTAGGCGTTCTCCGGGTTGGTCTGCATGCCGCAGGCCGCGCAGCCCTCCGGGTCCGACTCGCCGATGATCACGGGGATGCCCTTCAGCTCCGGATACCTGGCCACCATCGCGAAGCCGCGGTCGAGATTGCGGAAGTGCGTGTCCATGCCCATGCGGACGACGCCATCGACGACCTTCGGCGCACCCTTGGCATGCCACGCGACGAAGTCGAGCGGCGAACCGCGTTTGCCGGTGGCGTAATTCGTGCCGTGCAGGGCATGCTGCAGGAATTCCTCCATGAAGTCCGCTGCCACGGCCGTGTGCGGTCCTCCGAAGCGCGCGGTGGGCAAGGCCCGCTTGACCGCGTCGGCGGCATGGTCGTACATCTTCAAGTAGGCCTGGCGGCGGTCCGGCGCGATCAGGTAGTGTCCGTCCGGCTCGTTCCACACTTCCCAGTACCAGCTCTCGACCTCCTGCTGGCCATACCGCTCGACGCAATGGCGCACCCACTGGTAGATCAGCTCCGACCACCTGGCGTAATCCTTCGGTGGATAAGCCCACCCGGTCATGATCTCCTCGTAGCGCACGCCCGGCTTCCACTGGTGCTGGTAGGGCTGCGGCTTGGGCGACAGCGCCTCGGGCATGAAGCCGATCTGCGCCAGCGGTTTCATGCCGCGCTCGACGTAGGCGTCGAAGATGGCATCGACGATCTTCCAGTTGTACACCGGCTTGCCGTCGGCGTCCTCGCTGTACATGCCGGTCGAACCCCACTTGAGCGCGTGGCTGCCGTCCCCCGACGTCATCAGGTTATGCGCGCGCACGTACACGGGCACGGGGCTCAGGTCCGCCAGCTCGGACAGCAGCTTCTTGCCGTTCGGCGTCGTCGTGTAGTTCGGTTCGTCGTAGCCGAACCAGGCCCACAGCGGCGTCATGGGCCCGGTCTCGGCGCGGGTGTCGACGGTCAGCTTGACCGTGGCGGATGCCGGGGCGGCGGGCGCGGCGAGGGGCAGCAGGCCGGCGGCCAGGACGGCGCCGGCAAAGAGGTTCTTCATGTTCGGGTCTCCGGATATTGTTATGCGGCCGAGTCTAGGTGAAACGGCACTGCGGGACCAATCACGATTTTCGCTGCTGCGATAGCGAATTGAGATCAAACCGCGCCATGTTACAACCATCGCTGGCGGTAGCGCTAACAACATTTCCCCGGTAAGCTGCGGTTTCGCCGCCATCTCGTGGAGACCGACAGCAGCGCGGGCCTTGCCGCCCGCGTGCTGCCGACGGGAAGCGGCGCGACGATAACTCAACCAACAAGGATTGACCGAGCATGCCATCGAATCCGCATCCCAGCAGGAAGTCCCGTACACGCGCGCAGGCCATGGTGCTGGCCGTATTTGCCGCAGCAGCCATCGCGACGCCATATGTCCGCGCCGCGGACACCGCGCCGACATTCGCAAGCATCTTCAACGACCACGCGGTAGTGCAGCGCGACGCGCCGATCACCGTGTGGGGCAAGGCGGCTCCCCGTGCCACCGTCACCGTGCAGCTCGCGGGCGCGACCGCCCAGGCAACGGCCGATGGCACCGGCGCATGGCGCGCAACCCTGCCGGCCATGCAGGCCGGCGGCCCGCACGCGCTGCGCGCCACGGTGAACGGCGCCAGCACGACGCTGAACGACATCATGGTCGGCGACGTCTTCCTGTGCAGCGGCCAGTCCAACATGGAACTGAACGTGGCGAATGCGACCAATGCGGAGATGACGATCGGCACCTCCGCCAACCGCAATATCCGCTTCGCCAACGTCGCCAAGGACAGTTCCGCGCTGCGCCGGGACGATTTCGCCACGGTGCCCCAGTGGCAGGTCACCGGCCCGGAGACGACCGCCAAGGCTTCGGCGGTCTGCTATTACATGGCGCGCGCGCTGCAGCGCCAGTACGGCGTACCGGTGGGCTTCATCAATGCCAGCTGGGGCGGCACCACGATCCAGGGCTGGATCGGCGCAGCCTCGCTGCGCACCCTGCCCGCCTATCGCGAATCGATCGACGTGCTGGCCGCCTACGGTGCCGACATGGGCAAGGGCCTGAAAGTGGAGGAGCGTCGCCAGGAAGCCTGGTGGGACAAGACCGATCCGAAGGCCGCCGCCCAGCGCGCCTGGGCATCGCCGCGCTTCGACGACAGCCGCTGGGCCGACATCGAACTCGGCAAGCGCTGGAACGAGTCCGATGCCGGCCCGCTGCGCGAGCACCGCGGCGTCGCCTGGTTCCGCACCACCGTCGATCTGACGGCACGGCAGGCCGCGGCGGGAAGTCACCTGCTGCTCGGCCAGGTAGCCGCGGCCGACACCGCGTGGGTCAACGGCGTGCGCGTCGGCGCGGGCGATACGTGGTGGATGTCGCGCGAATACGCGCTGCCGAAGGGCACGCTGAAGGAAGGCCGCAACGTGATCGCGGTGCGCGTGCTGGGCGACGAGAATGGCGGCGGCCTGCTCGGCGCGGCCGACGCGCGCGCGCTGCGCACGGCGGACGGCGAGAAAATTGCCCTCCCCACGCGCTGGAAGTTCCAGGCCGGATCGGCCCTCAGCGCGAAGCAGGCCGGGGACCCGTGGCAGCCGCCGACCAGCCTGGCCACGCTGTACAACGGCATGATCGCCCCGCTGCAAGGCTACCGCTTCAAGGCCGTCGCCTGGTACCAGGGAGAATCCAACGCTGGCGCCGCGCAGGAATACCGCACCTTGCTGCCCATGCTGTTCGCCGACTGGCGCCGCGCATTTGGCCAGCCCGACCTGCCCTTCCTGGTCGCCCAGCTGGCGGCATTCGGCAAGGTCCCGGCCGCTCCGGGCAACTCGGGCTGGGCCGAGCTGCGCCAGGCGCAATCGATCGCGGTACGCGACGATCCCCACGCCGGGCTGGCCGTCACGTTCGATCACGGCGACCGTACCGACATCCATCCGAGCCAGAAAGCCGTCGTCGGCGAACGCCTGGCGCGGGCGGCGCGCGCCGTGGCTTACGGCGACACTATCGCGGCGGGCGGGCCGCGCGCCGAGACCGTCACCCGCGACGGCAAGGACCTGCTGGTGCGTTTCGCGCGCGCCGAGGGAGGGTTGCGCACCTACGCGTCCGATAGCGCCATCGGCTTCGAAGCGTGCGAACGCGACGCCTGCCGCTACGTTCGCGCCACCGCCAGTGGCGACACGGTCAGGCTGAAGGACGCGGCCACGCCCGGCGTGACGAAGGTGCGCTATGCCTGGGCCGACGCGCCCTTCGTGAACCTGTTCGGCCAGGACGATCTGCCGGCCGACGGTTTCGAGATGGAGGTGAAGTAGCGACCCGCCATCGTCCCGCTTTTCCCTCCGGCCGGGCTTCCACACAATTGACAGCATGCTGTCAAATTGCCAGGATGCTGCATGTCTAGTGAAAACAACCCTCAACCGATCCGCGAACTCGTCCTGAACGTGTTCGCGACGAATGGCCGCCTGGTGGACTCGGGTAACAAACTGGTCCACGG